>JACJNX010000075.1 GCA_014695255.1 Cyanobacteria bacterium FACHB-63 | reverse complement strand
GGTGGTGATGGCGGTGTGGACCCACGCTCATCCATCCCGAACTGAGTGGTGAAACGCATTTGCGGCGACGATAGTGAGAGGGTAGCCTCTTGTCAAAATAGCTAGCTGCCAGGGTATCAATAACAAAACAAAGGCTGTTGTTGTCCAGATATATTTTGGGCGATTACAGTCTTTCGTTTAACTCTAATAAATAATCTTAGTGCTAGATGCCTTTCTCTCAAGAAGCAATTTAAAGATAGGGGACTGTGGCACAACTTCAAAGCCAAGAGACAAGGCTGTTTTCTTTGAATGTATGATTATGTGTTTCCGATATTGTTGCTTATAATATTCACCAATAGACCACAGTTTGCAAAGCAGGCGTGTAATCTTGTGAACGCTTGCTATAATTGCCTCGTATGCATTCTATCGACGAAAGCACTTTTGTCGATAGAATACGTGTGTTTTGCCTGCTTTTTTTGTTGTTTAGTTTTGATCAAAAGTTTAAGGGTGGGACTATCAGAGCAGGCTAGGAAAGTCTCACATCTACTATATTTACCGATGTGCCTCAGGACTTTTGGGAGCTGGTATGAGACGACGATCGATCGATCGTTGTTTCGATAGAATGTAAAGACCCATTAAGATCTTCTGTCCGACATGGCTTTTTCTTCGATTACCCGCGCACTCGGTCGATCGCCGCTCACTACTGAGCTGCTCAGCAAACTCAAGCAACACGCGACGCTGTATCTTAGTGGCTTATCTCGGCTAGCCAAAGGAATTGTCGCGTCAACGCTGGCACAGGCAAGCGATCGACCGCTCTTAGTAATTACGGCGACGCTGGAAGAAGCGGGGCGCTGGAGCGCTCAGATGGATGCGATGGGTTGGGAGACGATGCACTTCTATCCCACTTCAGAATCGTCCCCATATGAGCCGTTTGACCCCGAAGCAGAGATGACCTGGGGACAGTTGCAAACGCTGGCGGATTTGGTTAAGGGAGTGGGAAAAACAGCGATCGTTGCCACCGAACGTGCTCTTCAACCACATTTGCCGCCCCCTGAGGCGTTTACGCCTTACTTTGTGACGCTGGAAAAGGGAAAAGAAATCAACCTTGGACAGTTGAGTGATACGTTAGCGAAGTTAGGGTATGAGCGATCGAACTTAGTTGAAACCGAGGGGCAATGGAGCCGACGCGGAGACATTATTGATGTGTTTCCGGTTGCAGCAGAATTACCCGTTCGATTAGAGCTATTTGGGGATGAGTTAGACCAGATTCGTGAATTTGATCCGGGGACACAACGCTCGCTCGATCGCGTTACGCAAGTCACTTTAACACCGACTAGCTTTAGTCCGATCATTCAATCTGCATTAGATGAGACTGTTCTTGAGTATCTGTCACCCGAAGATCAAGAACGCTTTGCAGAAGGTGTATCCATTGAGGGAATGCGCCGCTTTTTAGGACTAGCGTTCGATCGTCCTGCATCCTTATTAGACTATTTACCCAGCAATACAATCATTGCGATCGACGAACCTGAGATGACCCAAGCTCACAGCGATCGTTGGGTCGAACACGTTGAAGAACAATGGCAAGAAGTCAAACCGACCTTGCCGAGAATTCACCGTACCTTAGACGCTGCCTTGATTGAAGTTGAGCGGTTCGATCGCATTACTCTAAATGAGCTTGCCGAAGAAAAGAATGGCTTAAATCTGGCTTGTCGTCCAGTTCCAGCAATTCCGCATCAGTTTGCGCGACTGGCAGAAACCTTGCGGCAGGAGCGCGATCGTAACTTTGCAGTTTGGCTGGTTTCGGCGCAACCATCTCGATCGGTGGCATTGTTGCAAGAGCATGATTGTCCCGCGCAGTTTGTGCCGAATCAGAAGGATTTTCTGGCGATCGACAAGCTACAAACGCAGCATATTCCAGTTGCCCTTAAATATTCTGGCTTAGCGGAACTTGAAGGGTTTATCTTACCAACCTTCCGCCTCGTCGTTGTCACGGATAAGGAGTTCTTCGGACAGCAAACCTTAGCAACACCAACTTATGTTCGTAAGCGTCGTCGTGCTGCATCAAAACAAGTTGATCCAAATAAGCTACAGCCTGGGGATTTCGTTGTTCATAAAAGTCATGGTATTGGACAGTTTCTCAAGCTTGAAAGCTTAACGATTAACAATGAAACCCGCGAATACTTAGTTCTAAAGTATGCAGATGGACTGTTAAGGGTTGCTGCTGATCAGTTAGGTTCACTCTCCCGTTTTCGAGGTGTGGGAGATGCAAAACCTGAACTGAACAAGATGTCGAGCAAAGCTTGGGAGAAAACCAAGAGCAAAGTTCGCAAAGCGGTTAAAAAGGTTGCGGTTGATTTATTGCAACTCTATGCACAACGGGCACAGCAACAAGGCTTTATCTATCCGCCAGATATGCCTTGGCAACAAGAAATGGAAGATTCTTTCCCGTATCAGCCCACCCCGGATCAATTGAAATCGGTTCAGGATGTCAAGCTGGATATGGAGAGCGATCGACCGATGGATCGTTTAGTGTGCGGTGATGTGGGCTTTGGTAAAACTGAAGTTGCAATTCGAGCAATCTTCAAAGCAGTCACCGCCGGAAAGCAAGTTGCATTACTTGCACCGACAACCATTCTGACTCAACAGCACTATCACACTCTAAAAGAACGCTTTGCACCTTACCCGATCCAGGTTGGACTGCTGAATCGGTTCCGATCGGCTGAGGAGCGCAAAGACATTCAGCGCCGCATGATTACCGGAGAACTAGATATTGTCGTCGGAACACATCAACTCTTAGGAAAAGGTGTTGCATTCAAAGACTTAGGATTGCTAGTCGTCGATGAGGAACAACGATTTGGAGTGAATCAGAAAGAAAAAATCAAATCACTGAAGACTCAAGTTGATGTTCTCACCCTCAGTGCAACTCCAATTCCAAGAACCTTGTATATGGCGCTTTCGGGTGTGCGGGAAATGAGTTTAATCACTACGCCACCGCCTTCTCGTCGTCCGATTAAAACGCATCTATCACCCTATGATCCTGAGATGGTGCGATCGGCGATTCGGCAAGAACTCGATCGCGGTGGTCAAATTTTCTATGTGGTTCCGCGTGTTGAAGGCATCGAAGAAATCTCCGCTCGAATTCGTGAAATGATTCCGGGAGTGAGAATTGCTGTCGCGCATGGTCAGATGCCCGAATCTGAACTCGAATCCGTGATGCTAACATTCGGGGGTGGTGAAGCTGATGTTCTATTGTGTACAACAATCATCGAATCTGGCTTAGACATTCCGAGAGTCAACACCATTTTGATCGAAGATGCTCAAAAGTTCGGCTTATCGCAGCTTTATCAGTTGCGTGGTCGAGTCGGACGTGCAGGCATTCAAGCACACGCATGGCTATTTTATCCAAAACAACATCAACTTTCAGATGCAGCCCGTCAACGGCTCCGTGCTTTACAAGAGTTCACCCAGCTTGGATCGGGCTATCAGTTAGCCATGCGAGATATGGAAATTCGAGGAGTCGGTAACTTGCTTGGTGCAGAACAATCCGGACAGATGGATGCGATCGGCTTTGATCTCTATATGGAAATGCTGCAAGAAGCCATCCAGGAAATCCGGGGTCAAGAGATTCCGCAAGTCGATGATACGCAAATTGATCTCAGCCTCACGGCATTTATTCCCGCCGATTACATTCCTGACTTAGATCAGAAAATGGGTGCTTATCGTGCAGTTGCAGCAGCACAATCAAAAGCTGAATTGGTGCAAGTGGCAGCCGATTGGAATGATCTTTATGGTCAGATTCCGATCGCGGCTCAACAGCTTCTTAGAGTCATGGAACTGAAGCAAACTGCTAAAAAACTTGGGTTCTCTCGCATCAAGCCCGAAGGCAAGCAGCACATTATTTTGGAAACTCCGATGGAGGAACCTGCTTGGAATTTGCTAAAGGAAAATCTACCGGAGCATCTGCGATCGCGCTTCGTCTTTACGACTGGAAAAGTTACGGTTCGTGGCTTGGGTGCGCTCAGTGCCGATCAACAACTCACGCACTTAATTGACTGGCTAAGCCGGATGCAAGGTGCTTTACCGGAACCTGCATTAGCTTCAGTTCAATAGCTTCACCATAAAATCTTTATTGTTCTTCGGAGATTATTCGTAATTCAATCTTCGAGTTTTTGTTTGACTGCGATTTACTGCAAGTCTGCCTTTGGGGGCATTTAGTCCTAAAGTGAACTCGTTAGCTTTGCTGTAGATGACCATTTAATCACTCATCAATCAACGAACTTTCAATAAGGGAAAAGAGCCATGCTTCAGGAAGATCAGTTTACTCCCAGCCAAACGAACTATCCACAGCAATCGACATCCACTCCTCAACCACAGGGGTATTCACAGCAACCGACGTCCACCCCCCAACCCCAGAGCTATCCCACCTCAGTCAACATGGAAGCTAAAACACCTGCTTCAACTGACTATAAGCCAGAAGTAGAATCTGATAGCTCTAGCCTAAGTTCACCGCTATCGAGAGCATTGATTGGAGCACTGATCGGAGCATCGATCGGGCTGTTAGCAGGTCGCAAGATGGCTCAGGGATATAACCGAGCCGCTAAAGGTGTGGGAAAAGCATTGGGTACGATCGGTGAAGGATTGGGAACCACCGCAAAAGGCATCGGAGAAGCCGCGCAGAGTATTGGAGACGGCGTGAGCTATGCAGTTGTGGGAGGAACATCTGATGCTGCACATAAAGTAGCACAGGGTGTTCAACAAGTTGCCTCTGGAACGGCTGATGTAATTCAGCAAACTGGACAAGCGGTAAGTCAAGGAGCGCAGCAAGCGGCTTCTGCGACTGCAAATGCTATCTCTCAAACCGGGCAAGCGGTGAGCCAAGGCGCACAGAAAACGGCTTCGACCACTGCTAATGCGATCGAACAAACTGGACAAGCAACAAGACAGACGATCGATAATGCAACCTATGCTGCACAGCCTTCGACCGGAGAATCTGTGATCGATCGTGGAATGCCTGCAAAATCGTTCGAGATAGATGTTGATCAGCCATCCGGGATTGAAGTAGAACAGCCTTACGGTTATTCGAGCGCGACGGAAGGCATGGAAACTGATCCGGTTGGGAAATTTTATGAGTCTTTTGAGCGGACAGACTGATCACAAGGGCGAAGCCAGCGAATTAGGAGACGTGCGATCGTGGCAAATAGTAATGAGTTTTTAATAGCAGAAGCTCCTCCGGTTAATGGTTCTAGCCATTCATCCGCTAGTTCACCGGGGAACGGGAACGGCTTGACGAAGATTGTGATCGGAGCATCGATCGGAGCTATCTTGGGGGGTCTCGCTGCATCGCTTCTGACGCCAGATGCGACAAGGCGGATCAATCGAACAATCAGAGGGGTGGGAGAAACGGCAAGGTCTACGGCTAGCAATCTCAATGATGCTGTTCAACAGATTGGAGATGCGGTTAATGATGTTGCTGAGAACATTAATGGTTCTACCACAGATGTCAATGAGGCGGTTAATAGTGTGACGACCAGTGTAAGTCATACTGTGAAAAGCACAGTCAGTACGGTTAGACAAACTGCAGATGGTGTGAATGAAACTGTGAAAACCGTGATGAGCGCGGTTAACGCAGTGAAGGCGATCGCCAACGATGTTAAAGCTCCTCCGGCACAGCGAGTTGTCAATGTACCCACTACTTCACCTACTGCCGCCACTAATGAAACGCTTTATAAGCTGGTTCCGATCGATCAAGACGTGAAGTAGCTTGCGAGTTTCTCGCAGTGAATCTAGTTCAAATCTCAATTTGATTTGTAAAGGCCGCACACGTATTGTAGGTTTTTGCTAGCAATGTGATGTTTTTGAATAATGAAAAGCCCGCTAAGGTTCACACTTTAGCGGGCAATCAATTAGAGAATCTGAAACTGTTTCACCTCAAGAATTTGTCCAATCATCGCAAAGCTCATAACATCATCGCGAATTTCACCTTCAACAGTGACTTTTAACCCTGCATGTTGTAATTCCTCCGGCGGCTTGTGCAATTCGTAAGACTTGCCATTGTCGGCATCGATCGCCCAAGCTCCCGTGCCAAATCCTTTCCGCTGAATCACTCCTGTAACGGTCATACTGTTCTTTCTCCCGCTTTCAAAGCCAATCGCGCCAGCCCATAGCAGAGTAGCGCATTCACAATCAAATATGCTCTCCCGATGAAGCCCTCACCGAGCCACATGACTTGTGGATCAGCGATCGCGCTAATTCCCAGAAAAGCAGTCACGCCGATCGTGGTGCCGATCGCAAACAATCTTCCCTGAGAATGTCCTAACAATAACGCAAGCAGCATAAACGGAATCAGCACACTGGCAGAAATCGGATTAAGCGCTCCACTGGCTTGAATCGCGCTTCCCAGTTCAGGCAGCGAACTTCCCAGAATGCGGAATGGAAATTGCGGCATATCAAATCGGTACAGTCCCCGCAGAAAAAACAGTCCAGAACTCCCCGCAACTAAACCTGAAGACATCGCCCAACTCCAGTTGAACGGGAAGTACACTTTCAAGAACCATGCCAATAGATAAGAACCGAGCACCATTGCCAATTTCGGCAGTAGCCCTACGACTCCACCATCGATCCAGAAGCGTGGATTGAGATAGCCATTATCCCGCAGCCAGCGCCAAAAATCGTTAAACGTAATCTTGCCATGTAGAGCGAGTTTGACTGCTGCCGAAGCATCCAGCTTTCCGGCTCCAAAATGATTCAGTTCATCAGACTCAACTTTGCGGGCGGACTGCTTTAGAACGGCTAACACTTCATCGGGTTCGGTGACTCCTGCGGCTTTGACTAAAGCCGCCACGCCTGCGACGTGCGGAGCCGCCATGCTCGTCCCCTGAAAGGCTGCAAACACAGATTCACCCGTTTGGGGATTCAGCGTATTTTGCAGAATGCCGCCTGCTTCACCTTGAGCGGTTGAGCCACCCGGAGCGGCAATATCCACGCCTGCACCAAAGTTAGAATAAGGAGCTTTTTCTCCAGACGCATCTAACGCTGCTACTGCGATCGCATGAGGATATCGCGCTGGATAATCTGCCGCATTGCTGCTGGAATTTCCCGCCGCTGCGACGACCACAACCCCTTTACTGTGAGCATAGTCGATCGCATCTTTGAGAACCGAACTTTCACCACCGCCACCCAAACTGAGGTTAATCACATCGGCTTTGTTATCTGCCGCAAATCGGATGGCTTCTGCAATGTCCGCAACAGTTCCACCGCCAAAAGAACTCAGAACCTTGAGCGGCATGATGTTCGCTTCGTAAGCAATTCCCGCAACGCCAAAGTTATTGTTTGTGGACTGTGCGATCGTACCTGCAACGTGAGTTCCATGTCCGTTATCGTCTTCGGCATTGTCGCTATCGTTGACAAAATCGTAGCCTGTGACAAAGTTAGTTTGCTCTAAATCAGGAACCTTCGAGACTCCGGTATCAATCACCGCAACGGTTACACCCCGTCCTTTCGTTTCTGTCCAGCCTGACTCAATGCCAATGTTATGGAGGTTCCATTGTTGGCTGTACATTGGATCATTCGGTGCTAGAGCAGATAGCTTTGGCTCAGAGGTTGAACGAATCGCTTTCGGCGTTTCACCTTGGGGAATGCGATAGATATAATCCGGTTCGATCGCTTCAGTGTATCGCTTCAAATTAGATTTCTTTAGCTGGTTCAACAGCGATTTATCGCCTTCAACAATATAAAGATGTTCGGGTTGAGAAAATCGACTATTTAACTGAGGGCGGACGTGATAATTTTGCGCGATCGCATCGATCTGCGCTTGAATTTCAGTGTTAGCGAGGTCATCGCGGAAATCGAGAACGATGCGATCGTAAGTGCCTTGAGTGGCTAAACCGGGAAACTGCACGATCGCCCAACCCAATCCCACAAGACAGAGGGCGATGATCAGGAGCTTTCTCATATCAGAAGCCAAAATCCTACTTGCACTCCAACCATAGCCGATACTGCTGTTCTCGTGTGTTTAGAACAATGAAGCTATGGCACGATGGAAACTGTCGATCGTGCGCCTTCAAAATTATGATTCATGGGTTGTTATGGTTGCCGTTATTGGCAGCATTTATCGGACTAGCGTATGCAGGTTGGAATGAATATCAAACCTTAGAAACCTATCGCCGCTGGGCAGAGCCGTTTGGACGAGCGAAATACGATATCTACTCAGTTTTGGGACAAAAAGAAGATACACTAACGGTCGGTAAAGCAACCCGCAAAGCAGTGACCGAAACCGATACTTTTTCATTAAAATCTGTACAAAATATTCGATTGCTCGTAAACGGTGAAACCGTCGATCTGAATGCGCCGCCAAATAAAGGAAAAACGATCTCACTCGTATTTGATTTAGGCGATCGATTTGTTGAAGTCCCCTTTACTCAAGTCAGTTTGGCGGCAAGATGGGGCGAAGTATTGACTAAGGACTGGCAGGCATCGAAATGAGAATTTTGAAGCGAATTGTGCCAGATCGACATCAAGTAGGATTGCGACGAGCGTTGGTGCTTGCGATCGTATTTTTTACGATCGTCCTAGCAATTTCGCTCAACCGTTATTTCTCGTTTTATACCTCTTACGATCAAGGGCTTTTCAATCAACTATTCTGGAATAATTTACACGGGCGTTGGTTTCAGAGTTCACTCACGTCTGCAAATTCTATTGCTTCACTCGAAGACGGCGCAACTCCAACTGTATCTTTTATCCATCTCGGTCAGCATTTCGTTCCAGGTTTCCTGCTCTGGCTTCCGTTGTATGCCCTCTTTCCTCACCCGATTACATTAATTGTGTTGCAAGTGGGATTGATGACAGCGGGTGGATTGGTGCTTTATGCACTAGCGCGACACCGTTTATCAGAACAGCTATCGGTCTGGATTACAGCCAGTTATTACACAGCGATTCCAGTAGTTGGCTCAACCGTTGCGAACTTCTACGAACATTGTCAGATTCCATTGTTTGCATTTGGAACACTTCTGGCACTAGAGAAAAAGAACTGGGTTTGGTTTTGGATCTGTGCGGTCTTGGTGCTGGGCGTTCGGGAAGATGCAGGAATTATCCTGTTCAGTATCGGAGTGTATCTGATGCTCGGTCGGCGGCATCCATGGATTGGCATTGCGCTCTGCATTCTCAGTTTTGGCTATGTAGCGTTCGTGACGAATGTGGTTCAACCCCAGTTTTCGTCGGATGTTTCACGATTGTATTTAGCCAATCGATTTAGACAGTTTGTGGATACGGATCAGCCGACGACCTTGCAAGTGCTTTGGGGTATGGTTACGCATCCGATCCGGCTGGCTCAATATCTCCTGCTTCCGCTCGATCGACGCATTAACTATCTTGCGGGTCAGTGGGTGGCGTTAGCACTTGTGCCTGCGGTATCGGGAGCGGCTTGGATTCTTTCTGCATTTCCGTTGATTGCGATTTTTGCTCAAACCGGGCAGACTGCGCTCTCAGTGACGCTCAGATATGCCGTTGCTGTGGTTCCGGGTGTGTTTTATGGTGCGATTCTGTGGTGGGAGCGCCACCCAGCGTGGTTTACTGCAAAGTTCCGCCGATGGTGGAAAGTGTGCACTGTGCTATCGCTGTTGTTTATGGTGAGCGGCAATCCGCATCGAACTTTTTCGTTTATGATTCCCGATTCGGTGCGCCCTTGGGTGTTTGTGCCGCTGCCACGTCAATGGGAACACGCAAGCCACATCTATAATGTGATTCGCAATGTTCCGGATAATGTGAGTGTTAGCACGACGACCTATCTTATACCGCAGCTCTCGACTCGTCGGATCATCGTCCGCCTTCCAACATTGGAGATCTATGACGATCGCCGCCAAAAGGTTCGGGTTGATTATGCGATCGCAGATCTTTGGCAACTGAAGGAATACAGCAAAGCGTTCAAAGATAGTCGATCACGTCTCGCCAGAACCTTACCGGTGCTGGAGAAGCTAGTCAACGACAATCAGTACGGGGTTCGCCAAGTTGAAGACGGCGTGGTGATGATGGTGCAGGGTCAGCCTTCTGATCCAGCGATGTTGGCGCAATGGCAGAAATTAGTCCTGCAACTGAAACAGGGATAAGGCATTGATTATTTGCTCGATCGGATAGATTTGCTACGCTGGGTAAAACAACGCTCCTTTACGCTTGAGTAGGGAGCGATTTTTATTTTTTTGGAGAAGCACATGGGATCACTAAAAGGACGAGATTTATTGAAATTGTCAGATCTCAGCACAGATGAAGTGATGGAACTGTTGGACATCGCCACGCAGTTAAAATCAGGAAAGTTAAACCCGCGTGCGACCGTCAATGGGCATCCCCCTGTACTGGGTTTGTTGTTCTATAAAGCCTCCACTCGAACCCGTGTCAGCTTCTCAAGTGCGATGTATCACTTAGGCGGTCAAGTACTTGATTTACCCTTGAACGCTACTCAAGTCAGCCGAGGAGAACCGATCGCAGATACCGCCAGAGTCCTCGATCGCTATCTTGATATCCTCGCGATTCGCACCTTCGAGCAATCCGACCTCGAAACTTTTGCGAAAGAAATGGAAATCCCCGTGATTAACGCTCTGACAGATTTAGAGCATCCCTGTCAAATCCTGGCAGATCTCCAAACCATTCAAGAAACCTTTTCGACACTTTCTGGTTTGACCCTAACCTATGTCGGCGATGGAAACAACGTCGCGCATTCGCTGATGATTGGCTGTGCGCTAGTGGGAATGAATGTCCGAGTTGCAACCCCCAAAGACTACCGCCCCTTAAGCGAAATTGTTGAACTGACCGAAAAAATTGCCAACGGTAAATCCGAAGTGTTGTTAACTGAAGATCCGATCGCGGCTGCCAAAGGCGCTCATGTGATTTATACCGATGTGTGGGCAAGCATGGGACAAGAAGATCTCGCAGCCAGTCGAATTCCGATTTTTCAGCCGTATCAGGTGAACGATCAACTGCTGAGCTATGCCGACAAAGACGCGATCGTGCTGCACTGTCTCCCGGCTCACCGAGGCGAGGAAATCACTCATGAAGCGATCGAGGGCAAACAATCGAAGGTCTGGGATCAGGCGGAAAACCGGATGCACGCTCAGAAAGCACTGATGGCAAGTCTACTTGGTGCAGTCTGATCCCCATTCATTCTTAAAATGTCGTAAACTTTTGTTAATAGACATTTCTGTACTGCGATTATGACAAGCTCTCCTGGATTCGGTAAAAAGGTTCACAAAGAAAAGAAAAAGTCTACGGGAACCGACAAACGCGCTCAAGCCTCGAAGCAGTTTGATAGTTTCAAATCGCAAGGGCTACCAGAGTATGAGATCTACCTCCGAGTCCAGGGGAAAAAGAAGCTTCAGTGGTTCCCAATCGGCGCAATCACGGTTAAACGATCGTCTCAAATTAATGCGGCTATTTTTGCAAACGAAGAAGAATTGCTCAAGGGTGCATTCCGATTGTTTCCCGCGCTCCGCAAAGAGCGTGATTCTCTGGAATATGGCTATCGGCTAAAAGAATTCAAAGACGAAGAGATTCAATTAGCGGTGCGTCCGACTCCGGGTGCTGTGAATGCGGTACAAAATGCGATCGCATCTGTGGGTGAAAAACTCGGCGAATTGTTCAAACCCAAATCTGCATAGATTCAAGCTGAGTTTACGGTGAAGCGCTCGATCTACCGGATCGGGCGTTTTTTATTGTCTTGATTAGATGCCTTCCGATGGTTAGACGACCGTGATTTTGATTGTGAATACCGTTATGAGATAAGAGCCTTTACGCTCACCACGATCGCAATCATTTGGCGTTAGTTCGGCGGAGTTTTTTGCTGTCGAACTCACGCAATTTATCCCAATCTAACCGTGCCATTGAATCCAGTGCGTTGATTCAAGGCATTCTTACAAACTAAGGAGAATGTTTGAGATGGAACCGAGAGAACTTAGCCTTGAATTGCGTAGAGGCGAAAACCCTGATCTATCGCGCCGTCGATTGATCACCGGACTATCCGTGCTAGGTGCAACGATGGCAGAAGCTGTTTCGCTCTATCAAATCGGTGCAGTCAAGGAACTACCAGACTTGCCGCTTCCAGGGATTGATTCTAATAAAGTTGATGCCTCCGATTATGCTTACAGCGTTTTGGATACGCCCGATGGCTTCTTTATGCTGGTGAACTATTCGATTACCGCATTGTTAGCTGGAGCAGGCACCGCCAATCGAGCAAAGGATGCACCCTGGTTGCCGATCGCAATGTCGGGCAAAACCTTGATAGATTCGATCTTTGCACTACGCTTAGCTCGGATTGAATGGCGCGATAACGAAGCCTTCTGCGCGTACTGTCAGGTCGCAACGCTGTGTTCGATCGCATCGTTCCTGCTCTCGATTCCCGAAGCGAGTCGCGCCTTCCAATTCCTTATGGGTAAAGGCGATATGGATATCGCTCAGAGATAGTTCATCGGATCGACAGGTTCTCCATCTTTTCGCACTTCAAAATGCAGGTGAGGACCTGTCGATAGTCCGGTTGATCCGGTTGCAGCGATCGCTTTTCCACGCTCTACGGTTTGCCCTTCTGATACATAGAGTTCCTGAGCATGGGCATACATCGTTGTGATTCCGTTTCCGTGATCCAAAATCACCGAGTTTCCATACCCGCCATACCAGCCTGCAAAGATCACGGCTCCACGATCGGCAGCTAAGATCGGCGCACCATAATCCGCTCCAAAGTCCAATCCTGCATGAAAGCGCTGATACCCCAAAATTGGGTGCATTCGATAGCCGAATGGGCTGGTAATCGGACCTTCACTCGGCAAGTTAAATTGCCCCGTTCCTAAAATCACAATCCCATTTCTGGCGCGTTCTTCGGCAATGCGTCTTTGAATTAATTCTCCAATGCTTTTCGAGTCTTGTTCAAGTTGGGCTTCTGCGGCTTCGAGAGCGCGGCGATTGGTTCTGAGTCGATCGACGACTTGCTTCTGAGAGTCTGCCTGCTGCTCAAACTCGGACTTTTGCGCCATCAATTGCTGGCTAATCATTGAAATATTATTCTTTTGCTGCTCGACTTGTTGACGCTGACGATCGACTTTTTCGGCTGCGGTTTGCAGATCGGCTAGAGTTTTGCGATCGTTCTTGTAAATTTGCTTGAGACGAAATCGGCGATCGAGAAAATCATTGAGATTTTCGCTTTGCAGCAAAACTGCCCAACCGCTACTCCTCTGCTGACGTTGCAGAAATCGCAGCCGTGAAACTGTGGCAGATTGTCTCTGCTGATAGCTGTTTTCCGCTTTACTCAAATCGGCTTCTAATTTTTTCAGCACTCGATTGGCGTTGCTGAGTTGTGCTTCAGTCGTTTGAATCTGAGCAGTCGTCACTTGGATGTTTCGGCGAATGCCTGTGAGATCCTTTTGCGCCGATCGTTCTTGGCGCTGTAATCTTTCGCGCTCTTTTTGGATGTGCGATCGCTGCTGGTCGAGTTGCTGCTGCTGCTGCTTGAGTTGGTTAATTTCCGGTGGGGTTTGTGCGGCAAGCGGTAAGTCCATGAAAATTAAGGCGATGCAGCATACACCGATCAGGAACGTTTTTATCGGTTTGAGAGCGGTTATAGATTGGACGATCGCCAGCATATCCTCGACCTACGGCATCAGAACAAGCAACCATTATGTCGAGAACCAAAACTTCGACAATGCTGAAATTACGGGAGCGCTTTGAATTGCATTCGGGCAAAATGGGTCGCTACATGACTGCAAACTGTCCTCAGTAATATCTCGGTACTTCTAATGCTTGAATCGAAGCTCGCATCTCTTCTTAATTCCCTTCTCGTCCTCCGTGCAAGTACGGTAATGAACTAAAGAATTTCATCTATTTCTAGCCATGTTTACCAGAGATCTAGCAAACCTCGTTCTTGTTAATGAGCAGATTGAATGACTCTTGGGCAAAACTTGCAGTAATAACACTGGGTTAACTTACTCTTTAAAGAGTTTCCTAAGTCCGCAGAAATATCATGATCTTCTGGCAGGCTGATGCAATAGTTTATACATATAGTCTAAAACTACGCTGATGTCTAAAAAATCGTCTCTTACAATTTTGGCTCTCTGTTCTGGGGTCGCGAGTCTAGGCTTGTTGCTTGCTGCTAGTCCGGCATTTGCAAAAGGCGGTAGCGGCGGTGGCGGTGGCGGTGGCGGCGGTGGCGGCGGTGGCGGCGCTCCCACTGCCAAAGCTTGCTCAGCAGGTTCTGTCATGGCGGCGGGTTCACTGTTCAGCGCTTGCCAGGGTGCATTTTCAGGCAACGATGATCAAAATGGCTCAGGAGCCTTGCTCGATTTGCTGAAGACCGGCACATTCAACAACCTCACAGATTGGACATTTGTTGGCAAATCTGATTCTGGCACTGGTGTGACTGCTTCAAACGCAGGCACTTCTGGTAACTGGAGTGTTGCTCAGCCGCTGACTGGTCCATTTGTTGTCAGCTTGAAAGCCGGTGACTTCTGGAGTGCTTATTTCTTCGACGATATTAAGTCGGTATCCGGCGGAACCTGGAACACCCTCGGTATCGCTAGTAACAACCCAGCGCTGTCGCACATGACGGTGTATCGTGCGAATGTTGCGCCGACGACTAGTAATCCACCAACGACCAACCCGCCAACGACCAACCCGCCGACGACTAGTAATCCACCAACGACCAACCCGCCAACGACTAGTAATCCACCAACGACCAACCCGCCAGCACCTCAGCCCCCATTATTTGACAAGCCGATCGACGGAACCCCACCAGGTGATCAACCGACTCCGCCCCCAGTCAGCCCCCCCACGTCGCCTAAACCTCCCACACCGAAGCCTACGAAAGTTCCAGAACCTGGCATGATCGCGGCTTTGTCTCTAGTAGGAGCGATCGCGCTCAAATATCGCAAACAGCAAGAAACTGACGCTGAAGCGTAAACGAAAAAGAGGGTCGAGTTAATCTCGCCCTCTTTTCGCTTTACGATCGCTGCATTTGCTCCTGAAGTAATTGCTTTGCTCTAGGCTTGTAGAGCAAGTAAAACAGCGATTCGATATATCTCAGCATATCCTCGCGATTTTCTTGCGATGTGTAGTTCCAGAAGCCGTAGATTTTCGCGAGGGATAATAATCGAGTTGTGTGAATTTTCCAGGTGTAGGTGCTAAAGACGCGATCGATCCCGCGCTGAGAGATTTCGCTCCAGTAGTTTGGATTGCGATCGCACTTCTCTAGAAACTCCAGAATTATCGCTGCAACTTCCTCATGGTTGGTCGGATTGATGTAGAACCCATTCACTTTGTCCTGAATGATTTCAAGCGGGCCACCGAATCGAGTTGCAAACGTGGGTAAGCCTGTCACCATCGATTCGAGAATTGTCAATCCAAACGCTTCAAATAAAGCAGGCTGCACGAAGATGCCTTGACGATCAGCAATCACGCGATAGACTTCTCCGGTGTCGCTTTTAGGCAATCGCACACCGAGCCAGCGAATTTTACCCTTGAGATTGTAGCGATCGATAATTTCGTAAAGCTTCTCGATTTCGCTGATTTCCTCGTAATCACTAGAGTCATCAACCCGCAGCTTACCCGCAATTAGAATCAAATTACAGCAATTTTGCAGGGCTTCGCTCTTACCATAGGCTTCTGCCAATCCCGTGAGATTTTTAATGCGATCGAGCCTTGCCATTGAAAAGAGCGGGCGTTTAGTGGGGTCATCGAGTTTGCCATAAATCAGATCCGGGTCTTCATCAGTAAACAGAAGATTTTCGAGGCGTTCTCGATCGTTTAGCAATCGGTCTTCGGTGCGCGTAAATGGGAAAAAGACGACTTCATTCACACCCGGTGGAACGACGTTAAACTTCGGGCTAAATAACTCAATTCCATCAACAACATGGTACAAATCTGGCATCGTAAACGATTTATAAGATTCGTATTGCCCGACGCTTTCTGGAGTTCCGACAATCTCTTGATGGGTGCTGCTGATAATGAAATTTGCCGCATTCATGGCGATCAAATCTGCCGTAAATTGCAGCGAGAAATGATACTTATCTTCAGATTCTTGCCAGTAAAGGTTACTGAACAAGTATTTTGATTTTTCAAGAGCGTGAGCAATAATGCAATACGTCACTTTTAACCGTCTTGAAAGCAGAAACGCAACTAGATTTCCATCTGTATAGTTGCCGATAATTAAATCAGGTCTGCCTTGAAATTCGGCTCGAAGTTCGTGTTCGGCATCGATCGCAAACGTTTCCAAATAAGACCAAATTTCAAATCGAGAGATCCAATTTTGAGTAAGATTTAGATTAAATTCGCGGAAGGGAACGCGCAAAATCCAAGCATCTGCTGTACCGTGAATTTTTTCAAGTCGCTGATTGCAAAGCGTTCCATCGCTATTTGGAATTAACCGCGTTAATACAATTACTTTCGGACTCACACCCAGCCCACTTAATCCTGCTAGAGCAATGTCTTCCTGCAATTGCTTTTCTAAACTTTTGACCTGATCCAGAATGTAAACAACTTGTCCACCTGTGTCGGGTCTACCTAATACGCCTTCTTGCCCAAACCAGCCATGTGGCGAAATAATCGCTACTCTGAAAATCATCGGAATCCGCGATACCAGCGCTTCTAGGGTTTGGTGATCGGGTGAATCAATTAGCTGATCCAAGACCTCTAATGTTTCTCTGACTCGCCCTGCTGTGTTTCCCCACCCCGGCTCAAATCCAAGATTTTGCAGATCAAACTGAAACGATTCATACGCCTCATTCGGATCACGATCGCTGACTAAATTCAGCGCTTGTTTCACGCGATCGCTCAATTGATTTGGAGATTGAATCCGCTTATTAATTAATAATTGAATTCCGTTGTACTGGTGCAGTTGCAAAAAATTAAATAGCGGATTTTGTCCCTGCTTCGGATCTTGGAAGAGCTGACTTGATAGATAGCGATTGAGAAAATCTACGCCTTTCCCGATATTTTTTGGATCGCGCAATACAGGTGAATAATCATAAAACGGCGCAAAATCAATCTCGAAGACATCCCCTTCTTGCGGATGATAATGATTGACAAAGCGATCGCGCACGTCTAAAAGTTCTTGAATCGTCATCGGCTCGATCGTCAAATCTTCGAGCAAACGATACGCTTCCTGCCGCGCAATTCTAGGACGAATAATTAGACATAAGTTCTCATCTTCTAAAATAATCTCCTGCACATATCGAATTAATTTTCCTAATTGAGACGCAGCCTGAAAATTATCTGGTTTTTTGTACTGTTCACAATACTCATCGAATACTTGCAGGATTTCATTTCTCAGGAAATATCGTTTGTCATGTGATCTCAACACGCTGGCAAACTGCCGCAAATAGGCTCTCTCATCGCTATTCAGAACGGCTTGAATTAGGTCTGACATTTTAACTCCTAATCATCTTCTGTCAAAAAATCACCACCCTACGGTAATAAAAAAACTCAACCTTTACGTCTGTCGATCGAAACAATGTTGCCAACATCCCGATGTGTGAATATGATCTATCCGTTGCAGCCCCAAATTAGGCATGACTTCTGATACCTCTGTTTCGCCAATCTCGAACGACTCTAGCCCCACTTCCCCCGAATCTGTTTCTAGCCCAGATCTCGAACTGGATTTTCCAGAACTGTCGCCGCTCGAAACCCCGGACACCCCCAGAATTGCGATCGAAGATCTGCAAGTCCGCCTCAAAACCAAAGACGGTGCGCTGCATTTAATTTTGCCGCCTGAATCCGAGTCTGTTTCCAAAGTCGCTTTAGCGTGGAGTGAACTCTGGCAGCAGTTCAAACAGCTTTTAGCTGGACGAGAACGCCACTGGCAGCCCGACACCGTTGTGCATCTGATCGCAGACGATCGCCTGCTCGATACTCGCCAGCTCAGCGCGATCGCCCAAGCCCTCACAGAGGCGCAACTACAGCTCAAATGCGTTCACACTCGCCGCCGTCAAACGGCTGTCGTTGCCGCTACCGCAGGCTACTCCGTTGAGCAGATTACCACCGCTTCACCCCTGATCGCTAAGCCTGGAACGGCAACCGTGATGGAGGAGCCGCTTTACATTCAAATGACGCTGCGCTCCGGGACGGAAATCCGCCACAACGGAACCGTGATTGTGATGGGTGATCTAAATCCAGGGGGATCGATTATCGCAGAAGGGGATATTCTCGTCTGGGGTCGCCTGCGCGGTGTCGCTCATGCTGGATGCAAAGGCAACCCGAAATGTCTGATCATGGCGCTGCAATTAGAGCCGACACAGATTCGGATTGCAGATTACGTCGCCCGCGCTCCGGAGACTCCGCCCGCCCAGTATTTCCCAGAAGTGGCGTATGTTTCGCCGCAAGGTAATATTCGGATTGCGAGAGCCGCAGATTTTGTGATCCGGAAAGAAGACTAGATTATTTGTGATCTAAAAATCAGAATTGATCCCGGTGATTTCTAACAGGCGGTAAAGCTTTGTAGAGCAAGCCTTGTGCGACTTGCTGCTTGCGATATGCTGATCAGCGATCGACCCCGAATTTGCAAGTTTCTCGATCTAGTTCTTAAATCATGCTAGATTCCGAACACTTCAAATTCCGAATTCTGATATCCTATAAAACCTGTAATCGGCATACTCCGTTCCTCTCAAAAGCGGATTTTTATTAATGGCGCGTATCATCGTTATCACTTCGGGTAAAGGTGGAGTCGGAAAGACGACCACTACCGCAAATCTCGGTATGGCATTGGCAAAACGGCGGCGTAAAGTTGCTGTGATCGATGCGGATTTCGGATTGAGAAATTTAGATTTATTACTAGGGCTGGAAAATCGCGTGGTGTACACTGCCGTTGAAGTGCTGGCGGGTCAATGTCGATTGGAACAAGCGCTGGTGAAAGATAAGCGATTCCAAAACCTAGTGCTACTTCCTGCGGCTCAAAATCGCACCAAAGAAGCAGTGACCCCCGATCAAATGCGGCAATTAGTGAATGCTTTGGCGCGAGTGTATGAGTATATTTTGATTGATTGTCCTGCGGGGATCGAGCTTGGATTCCAAAATGCGATCGCGGCTGCACGAGAAGCAATTATCGTCACGACTCCTGAAATTGCGGCGGTTCGAGATGGCGATCGAGTGATCGGACTGCTGGAAGCGAACAACATTAAACGCATCAGCCTGATTGTCAATCGCATTCGACCAAATATGGTGCAGGCAAACGATATGATGTCCGTCGAAGATGTGCAAGAAATTCTGGCGGTGCAGTTATTGGGAGTCGTTCCTGACGATGAAAGAGTGATTGTTTCCACGAATAAAGGTGAACCCCTGGTATTATCAGAAACACCTTCGATGGCGGCAACCGCTTTTGATAATATTGTGCGCCGTTTGGAGGGAGAGCGAGTACCCTTAATGAGCTTAGAACCGCCAAATGAAGGATTTTTTGCTCGCTTGTTTGGTCGATTTTCCAAGAAGAATTAACTCGATCGCTGCACGTTTTATTTAACCGTTTGCATCTCTGCTCATGATCACCGACTTTCTAGAACGCTTATTTCCGCGGGGCGCAGATAATAGCCGCAGCGATGTCAAACGACGGCTGAAGCTAGTCCTAGCGCACGATCGCGCAGATTTACCGCCCCACCTGGTTGAGGAGTTGCGAAAAGAAATTCTAGAAGTGGTGTCGCGTTATGTCGAGTTGGATGAAGGCATGGAGTTTGTGCTGGAAAATCACCAGCGATCGACCGCGTTGATTGCCAATTTACCGATTCGTCGAATTCGCTCAATGCCAGAACCCAGCCCGGAAGAACTGGCAAAGATTGTGCCGGATTTGACGCTGACTGAAGCGATTTTGACCGAAGACTCACCCAAAGCTGAATCTGATCAATCTGAGCCGTCCGAACCCCCAAAGCCGAAGAATGAATCGAATCACGGGTAAAACGAAGCTGCTTGGTGTGATTGGCGATCCGATCGAACACTCGCTCTCTCCGATCATGCACAACGCTGCGATCTCCGAGATGCAGATCGACTTTGCGTATGTTCCGTTCCGCATTCGCCCAGAAGATCTCAGAATCGCGATCGCTGGATTCGAGGCGATCGATCTGCAAGGATTCAGCGTGACGATTCCTCACAAGCAAGTGATTATGCCGCTCTTGACTGAGATCACCGACGTGGCAAAAGCGATCGGAGCCGTTAATACCGTTTGGAGAACCGATCGCGGCTGGAGCGGCACAAATACCGATATTGTTGGATTTATCGCACCGTTAAAGAATCGAACCTGGAATCAATCGATCGCGCTGATCCTCGGTAATGGTGGAGCCGCGAGAGCCGTTGTTGCGGGATGTGCAGAATTAGGATTTGCAGAAATTCACGTCGTTGGGCGCAATCCTAACAAGCTTCAAGAGTTTGCACAGTCTTGGTCGCTAGATTCGCTTTCGGTTCACACCTGGGATCAGCGTTCTGGACTTCTGCCGCAAGCCAATCTGATTGTGAATACCACGCCGATCGGAATGTCACCGCACTCGGATCAATCGCCTTTAACCGAGGAACAAGCAGATCAAATTCGATCGAACGCGATCGCTTACGACTTAATCTATGTGCCAAACCCGACTCGATTCTTGCAGCAGGCACAACAGCGGGGAGCAGAAGCGATCGACGGTCTAGAAATGTTGGTTCAACAAGGTGCGGCGGCTCTAGAAATTTGGACAGGGCGATCTGTTCCAGATGATGTTATGCGGCGATCGCTGCGGACTCATTTAGGTTTGAATTAAATTAGTGCTTACCATTCGGAGCAAATGAAGTGGTGCAATTGAGTGGAGTCGTCATTGCTGTGAGCCGCAGCAAAACGCATACCTTTAGTAAGCAAAATCAAGATCACATTCGGCTGCTGAATGGTCTTGGAGTAGAAGGCGATGCTCATCTGGGTGAGACGGTGAAGCATCGATCGCATGTGGCAAAAAACCCAACTCAGCCGAATTTGCGACAGGTGCACCTGATTCATGCTGAATTGCACGACGAGTTGCAATCGGTTGGCTTCGCTGTTTCAGCCGGACAAATGGGAGAAAACATTACCACACGCGGTATTGATCTTCTGAATTTGCCGACTGGAACACGACTACAGTTGGGTGACAGTGCGATCGTGGAACTCACAGGTTTGCGGAATCCTTGCGCTCAACTTGATCGGTTTCAGCCTGGTTTGATGTCAGCAGTGCTCGATCACGATGAACAAGGAAAGCTGATTCGCAAGTCTGGAGTGATGAGTATTGTTGTAGCGGATGGCGAGGTGCGCCCTGGCGATGTGATTCAAGTTGAACTACCACCAGTTCCCCACCAACCGCTCGATCGAGTCTGAACTTGGAACTATTGCGGTTTTGGAATCGTGATATCAATCGAGGTTACAGGCTGCCCCAGGCTCGACAGTGGCGGCTGAATTTCTTTTTCATTGCCGACAACCAAAGTAACAAGCTTTTCAGGCTGAAGATATTTCTGAGCGACTCGCTGGACATCGGGAATTGTTGTTGCTTCTACCGCTTTGCGATATTGGAAGATGAAATCTTTGGGATATCCATAGTATTCATATCGCAGCAAACGCGAAAGGGTTTGACTCGGATCTTGGAAGTTGAAGATAAAAGAATTCAAAACTGTATCCTTTGCGAAGGCTAACTCCTCTGCTGAAATCGGCTCTTTGCGAATGCGATCGACTTCCTTCATCACAGAGCGAATAAAGGGAACAGTTGCATCCGATCGCGTTTCGCCACTGGCAATAAATGTGCCTGGATGATCAAACTGAGCGCTCCAACTCGCCCCAACTGAGTACGCTAACCCTTGACGCGATCGCACTTCATTAAACAATCGCCGCCCGAATCCACTTAATACATCTTCCATCACGCTTAATGCTGGATAATCCGGGCTGTTTAACTGTCCGCCTAGATGCCCAATTTGCAAATAGCTTTGATTGAGTTGAGGCTGATTGACGAAGAAGACTCCACCTTGTTTCGCCTGAGAAACCGATGGAAGCTGTGTTGAAATGCCTTGTCCTGCGGGTTTCCAAGCTCCGAACTTCGATTCGATCGCCGCTCGCATTTGTTTCGAGTCAAAGTCGCCGACGATTCCGAGCAGCATTTGATCGGGACGGAACGATCGCTGATAAAACTGAATCAAATCATTGCGAGAAATGTTCGCGATCGTCGAATACTCCACAGTACGAGCATAAGGGCTATCGCTACCATAAATGAGCTTTTGAAATTCTCGATCGACGATTCCGTTGGGATCATCATTGCGTCGAGCGATTCCACCTTGAAGCTGGACTTTCTCGATCGCAAACTTGTCAGGTGCAAATGCAGGTTGCTGAATGACCTCCGCGAACAAGTCAAATACTTCCGGCAAATCCTCTGTGAGGGTGTTGAATCCAGCACTCCCCGCAGTGGTGCCAATTCCGGTTTCAACTACTGCGGCGCGTTGTTCTAACAGTTGATTCAGTTGATCGGCACTACGTTTTTGCGTTCCACCCGATCGCATCACGCTTCCTGTGAGATCTCCGAGTCCGATCTGATTGGCAGGCTCAAAGCGATCTCCCGTTTTAACAAGCGCCGTTCCGCTCACTAGAGGCAATTCGTGGTCTTCCATGAGATAAACGATCATGCCATTCTGAAGCTGAAACCGCGTGTACTCCGGGACTCTGACTTCTGGGGGTGGTGAGAATTTTAGGTCGGTATAGTGTTTCGGTGTATCTGCGATCGCTGGATATACGAACAACAACACAGCCAGAAACGCCAAAACAAATAGAGTTGAGATTCGGAAAGTTTTCATTTGAGTTATGTGGAGTGGCTTATCCTTGCGGCAGAATTCTTCCGATCGTGCGATTAGAATCGGTAAACGTGGCGGTTGCAACTCGCTGGATATCAGCAGGCGTAATCTTGGCGATCGCATCAATTTGCTTGAATAAGTTGCGCCAGTCTCCGGTCTTAACTTCGTACTCCAATAACGATTGAGCCATGCCCATATTGGAATCGAGCGATCGTAACAATCCGGCTCTCGCTTGAGTCTTGACGCGATCAAGTTCTTGCGCCGAAACAGGCTGAGTTTTCAGGCGATCGATTTCGGCTCTCAGAGCAGGCGCGACTTCTTCAATCGATCGACCCGGACTTGTCAGCGCGTAAAACAACATCAAATTCGGAAACTTATCGCCCGGAAATCCATTAATCCCTTGAGCGGCTAAGGCAACCTTCTGCTCTTCCACTAAAGATCGGTACAGTCGAGAAGTGCGCCCATCACTCAGAATTGATGCGATCGCTTCATACAGGACGTTATCGGGATGATTTAACGCAGGACGGTGGTAGCCTTCCACGTACCAGGGTTGAGATTGTAATTTCAAACTGACTTCACGCTGCTGAGTCTGTGGTGGTTCAACGGCAGCCACTTCCGGCGGCGCGGGCTTCGTTTTGTAGCGACCAAAGTAGGTTCGAGCAAGGCGCTTGACTTCGGTTGGATTGACATCGCCGACGATCGCGATCGTCAAATTATTCGGAACATAATGCGTGTCGAAGAACGTTTGCACGTCTTGGCGCGTCAAATTCGCTAAATCGGTTGGATAACCAATCACCGGACGACGATAGGGATGAACCTTAAAGGCAGTACCCGTAAACGCTTCGATCAATTGCCCGATCGGTGAATTTTCTGTTCTTAATCGTCGCTCTTCCAAAATCACTGCTTTCTCTTTGTAGAACTCTCGAAACACCGGATCGAGAAAGCGTTCCGACTCCAACGACATCCAAAGCTCTAATTTGTTTGACGGAAAACTATAGAAATAGCGAGTGGCATCTGCTGAAGTATTAGCATTCAGCCCGACTCCGCCCGCTTGCTCCACAATGCGTCCTAATTCGTTTTGCCGTCCCAATTTCGTTGCTTCGGCTTCAACGCGATCGAACTCCGCTTGCAGAGCGCGAACATCTTTTTTCTGCTCTCTTGCGGTTCTAATCTGTGCTGCAAGCTGATCTAGCTTGTCTAATAACGGCTTTTCCGCCTGAAAATTCTGTGTGCCGATGCGAGTGGTACCCTTAAACGCCAAATGTTCTAGAAAGTGTGCGACTCCGGTTCTTCCTTCCGGCTCATCCGCTCCACCCACATCTGCGTAAGTTACAAACGAAACGACTGGAGCTTGATGACGCTCTAAAACAATAAACTTCAGACCATTTTCTAACTTAAACTCGGTCACATTCTGGATTACTCGATCCAGATAAGGCTGAATCGACTGTGAAGGCAGCGTTCGCGCTACGCCAATTCCAGGAGCGCTACCCCAACCCAGCAGAAACACTAAAACAAAGATTACGATCGTCCGACTCATTCTCACCATGTCAACGAACTCTTAAGGCATGTTCTCTAGCATAGGGAGTTTTGTCGGCAATGGCTTACTTCGAGAGCGGCTTGCTCAAGGTCAGCGAGTGAGTCACTGTAAAAATATAGGTATCAAATAGAGCACCGACGACACCGCAGGTACAACCAATCACGATCGTTCCTTCCCAAGCGCTACCATTTCCAAATGTTTCAAGAAATGACAGGATCTGAGCCGCACAAGTTTGTCCAAACGGCATCAATCCCGGTACAACGCCAAGCAACAGCAGCAGCGCAATTGTTCCCCCGATCAAGGCGATCGGCGCAAGAAAGCTCAGCAAACTGGCTAACAAGAGCGATCGTAGATAACTTAGGGTGGGGCTAAATGACATACTTCACCTTTCCATCGCAAACGAATAAGAGGCTGGAACTTTCCTAAAGATACGGGGGAATTCTCGGTTTGGGGCACGATGTTGCAAAATCTTAAATCTTTATAAAGAAACTTGGTTAAGTCGTGCGATGACTTTGTGATTATCTAAGCTCAAGGGTTTGATCGATCGCACCGTTCACAAACTCTTACATTCTCGAAGACCTGATAATTCAGGTTGTGTCTTGAGAGTGATGAAGCCGCAAAAACGAACCCCCTACAATACGCTTCCAGCACCCTTGTAAAACAGGACATTTTATTTATGCAAATTCTTAGACATCCAGAAGCGACCGATCGTCCTGACGATCCCCGCAATAAAGAGGTTATCTATCCTGCCTTCGATATTCAAAACGGCAACCTCGCAACGCCAATTAATGCCTCTCCGCTCGTTCGGACTTATATCAATGCTCTCCCTGCTTATCGCGAAGGTCTTTCCCCGCTGCGCCGTGGATTAGAAGTGGGACTCGCTCATGGCTATTGGATCATTGGCCCTTTTGCGAAATTGGGTCCTCTGCGTGACACCGACTTGGCCAACTTAGCTGGATTGCTCAGCACGATCGGACTCCTGATTATCTCCACGCTGGCGATTTCGCTCTACGGCGCAAGCAATCCGCCAGCACCCATGACGACGATTACCACTCCGAACCCACCCTCGGAACTCAAAACCGGACATGGTTGGAACGAGTATGCTGCTGGCTTCTTAGTCGGCGGTGTTGGCGGTGCAGCCTTGGCGTACTTCCTGCTCACCAATCTAGCGCTGTTCAAAAACTTCACAAGCGGACTATAAAACCGCTACACAATAAAACGAGTGGGCGATCGTTTGGATACCCACTCGTTTTATTGTGAAATTAACTGCACGTCTCTGCATGGCGCAATACGATTAACACACTGCTGCGACTGGCTTAAACAGCGTCTGCTCAATTTCTCCTACCGCACGTTCTAAATCGTCGTTGACCACCTGAAGGTCAAATTCTCCAGCGGCATCTACTTCCTGCCAAGCTCTCTCCATCCGACGCACGATCGCGGCTTCAGAGTCCTGCCCACGTCCTCGAATGCGAGATTCGAGTTCCACCATCGAAGGGGGTGCAATGAAAATTTGGAGCGCACTCGGAAATGACTTGCGGATTTGGCGAGCGCCATCAAGCTCGATTTCCAAAATCACCCATCTGCCCTCGCGAACTTTCTCTTCCACGGTGCGGCGGGGTGTACCGTAGCAATTTCCCGCAAATTCTGCCCATTCTAAAAATTCTCCCTGCGCCACCATCCGCTCAAATTGAGGGCGAGTGACGTAGTAATAATTTTTGCCTTCGACTTCTCCAGGACGAGGAGATCGCGTGGTGACGGAGACTGAGAGATAAAGCTGCTCGTGACGCTGAAGAAGCGATCGAAGCAAGGTTCCTTTGCCGACACCGCTTGGTCCTGTTAAAACAATGAGTCTACCCTTGCTCATAGCTACGTATAATTTTGTGCGCTAGTGTTCCCAGTTTTCTGATTCTGTGAGTATAGCTTGCAACTCGACTGAATTAGTTAATAAAAGGGTGAAGGATTGGGATGATTTTGCAAATTCTAGAGATCCGTACTGTCTTTGGTGAATAGAAATCGATTTGCGACCGTCTCAGGTTGAATTGCTGAAAGAATAATGTGACCGGAATCCATGACGATGACTGCACGGGTACGCCTTCCGTAGGTGGCATCAATCAGTTTTTCGTGTTCGCGGGCATCATGAATAATGCGCTTAATCGGGGCGGATTCTGGAGCGACGATCGCAATCACCCGATGAGCCGAGACGATATTGCCAAATCCAATATTAATCAGTCTGAGTTCACTCATCGATCACAAAATTGACGCTGAAATCGATCGTGACATAGATAGCGCTAGTGGGCACCTTATAGCTATCAAAATTTAATTCTTAGTTCGAGATCTAGGGTTGATTTTGCCAAGAGTCTTCATAGTTTCTTACCGCTCACCTCTCGTAACTCGACTGCAACAAAACATGGCGTATTGTTTTTTCTGATTAAGTTTTTGTGCTGATGAAAATTAGTAATAGAGATGTTGTAATTTATTTCATCCTCATACCAGCAGGATTCAATCTACTCCTTTAGAGGTATTTATTCAGTGAGGAAGTGCGGAAACACTAGATCAAATAAAGTAAGTTTGGGAGCTATTTCGATGAGCCAGTCTCTACCAGTCTCTAAAACCTGTGTTTGCCATAATCTTAGAGATGGCTCCAGTGGAGAGGCAGGACAGCTTTTCATCTGGTTTCCAGTTCCCCATGCTTTGGTCAAAGTCATTCCTTTTCTCAAGCAAGCTGCCCTTGACTATGCACTTATGCAAGAGCGATCGGGGCTGAATGTGACTTGCAAACCTGGACAGGTTCAAGAAGTTGCCGCCAAGATTGCTCACCTACTTGCACCCAGAGAGCTAGGAGAGACACGAGTTTTGTTTTTACAGGGCATGGCTCAGCCCCAACTACACGACTTTAGCGACATCACTTCACTACAGCACTTTGTTGAGCGGAACGAAAGCGACTGGTTGATCGAGATGCTCACAAGCGAACGGTTTACAACCTATTTTCAGCCGATTGTCTCGGCTCAGGATACCGCTCAAATTTATGCATATGAATTACTTCTACGCGGTCTAGATGCCGACGGTAATTTAGTGCTGCCCGGATTGATCCTGGATCAAGCTACGAAAGCAGACTTGCTCCCACAGCTTGATCGAGTCGCTCGTCTCAGCGCGATCGCTCACGCCAGTCAACATCAATTGAGCGGTCGCATCTTTATCAACTTCATTCCCACGGCTCTTTATGATCCCGTATCTTGCTTACGAAGCACCGTAGAAGCGATCGACAGAGCAGGCATTGCTCATGAGCGTATTGTATTTGAAGTGGTAGAGACAGATACGCCGCAAGACCTCAGCCATCTCAAAACCGTGCTGAAATACTATCGAGAGGCGGGTTTTTTAGTGGCGCTCGATGATTTGGGTGCGGGATATTCGAGTCTGAACCTACTGCATCAGCTACGTCCTGACTTTATTAAGTTAGATATGGCGTTGATTCGGAATGTGGATCAAGACCCTTATAAAGCCTCAATTACTGAGAAGCTATTAGAGATTGCTCAAGCGCTCGGTGTGCCGACAATAGCAGAAGGCATCGAATCGATCGGCGAGTTACACTGGCTGCAAAAGCACGGAGCGACTTTTGCACAAGGCTATCTGCTTGCAGAGCCTAGTGCTATCCCCATCCGCGAAATACCACGTTACCCACGCTAGCTATTACAAAATGTGGCGTTCACCGAAAGGGTACAGCAATTTTAGGTAGAAATTTAGGTACTCAAGCAGTGTCTTTGTAGATTCATGGAGGAGTTCTAGTCGCTAGACAAAATCTGTTATCGCTCTGAAGTCATTCACCGACTGCTCAGGCGTTAATTCAGCCATGTGTGCAACCGCTGTAATTAAGCATTATTGGTGAGTCAATTACCCGTACAACTTCTGGGTCTTGTTGTTATCCTTATTCTTTTGCAATTGATCAATCGCTTTACAGGTAGAGTCGGTTTACCCGAATGGACTTCCTGGCTGCTCATAGTCGTTGCTGTTATTTTACTGATGGCGCTCCCCCATTTCGCCACTAACGGTGCGATCGATTGGGCAACTCCCTTTATTTCGCAGCGCGAAAAGTTCCATCTCCCACAAATGCAGGACTAACACCCATTGCTTCAGGGTAAGCAGCAATCTGATAGGCGTACTGTCCAGCTAAAAGTGGTGCTCGCGTCTTAAATACGATCGTGAGCACTGTATTCGCAGGCAGGGATGAATTGAACTCAACCCATACGGTTCCTGCCTCATCAATGAATGCTCCTTTTACGGGAATCGATTGCGATCGATCATTCATTGTTTTCACTTGAGCAACAGTTTCTTGGAGACTGAGCGGTAGGGGAACAATTGCATTGGCTCGATCCAGATTGGTCACTGAAAAGGACAGCTTTGTAAAGCGACTTGCAGATCGGCGTGGTAATGTCATCGTAAACGAGTAGGAATTCCCATTAACCTTTGCAAAGCTGCGCTTTGCCGCAGTCGAGCGATCGAGGCGAGGCGGGGACGAAAAAGAGTAATCAGGCTGAGAAAGTGCTGATCCAGTGATCAATGTGCTTGCGATCGCCAGTGCGACGGCGGTTTGAATTTGGCAGATTGTTTTCTTCATTAGGTATCTCCAGTGCTGCGATCCATCTTCACGGGCTGAGAATTGAGAAAGTTCTCAATTCTCAGCCGGATTTGCAATCTGACTGCTTAGGTAAATTTCACTACATCTCGATTGAAGTTGATCCGGTTCTCACCGGTTGGATAGCCAGCTTTACCATCACCATCGCCATCCACATTGCTATGAATATTGGTGTAGAAGTTACCTGCTAATAACGCTGCTTGCTCGGCTGGATTGAGTTCAAATTCACCGGAAATCTTGCCTGATTTAGGATCAGTCGGAGTGTTGGTAAAGTAACGAACAACGGTTGCATCTGCGAAGCTGCCGCGAGAATCTCCGGAGGGACTAAAGTGTAAATGAGTTCCAGAGATGGCGTTTCCTTCTACATCTTTGGGAACTTTCAAGAAGTTGTCGATCAATGCTTTTGGATCTGAACCGTTGAGGATTTTAGCTTTGGGATCGATCTCTTTCTCACCCTGGCTAAACAATGGGAAGGCATCAAAATCCTTGTAGTCGCCTGTGACGCGAAGAACTCCATCCTTTAACTCTGATTTCAGTTCTGTCGTGCCGCTGGTGGTATCGACCCGGAACGGGAACTCAGTTGCACCCGAACCTTTTGCAGTGTCGATTTTGAAGCCATCATCCCCAACATAAAGGAAGTCATCCCCACCACCGCCAATTAAGCGATCGTGTCCTTGAGTTCCCGTGATCTTGCCGCTGCCTCTCTGGGTTTTGAAGCCGTCATCTTTGAGATTCTGTAGGCTTTTGTTTGCTTCAACGCTACCTCTGGCAAAGTTCTTTTCAGAGATGTCTGATGCTTTCACAAACGGAAGAGTTGCAAGGATGTGTTCTGTTTTTTTGTCGATGATCAGTGCGTTGTTCACGGAATCGAGCGGTTGATCGAGTCCGCCTTTACCGGGATTTTTACCTTGACCAATGACGATGTTTTTGGGATTGAGTCCTGACAGCACGAAGCGATCGTTGTTGGGGTCAAAGTCCAAAATCCGGTTTGTTGTTTCTTGTCCAAGAATGATTGTATCTTTGCCAGTGCCCGTAGTAATGGTGTTAAAGCCACGCCCCGCTCCCCTGATTACATCACTATCCCCTGAGCCAATCACCACGTTGTTACCTTCTTTTGGATTGAGGTAATCGCCTTTGGAGCCAAGATTATCTCGAAAAGAAGTGTCACGGCTGAGCTTGCTTGCATCAAGACCCTTGGCAGAAGCAACTTGATCTAGCTCGACGTGTAGCTGAAATTTGCCTACCACTGGACTATGATTGTGGTCATCGGGTGTAGAGATGACTGCTTGGCTCTCCTCTGAGGGCAGAGCTTCATTGAGGGCTTTTTCTAGTTCGGTCGCTTGCGCTGAAGATCCTTTTGATGCAATAGCGAGGTCAGCATCAGAACTAAGAGGGGCAGCAGTTCCAGCCGCAGTGGACTGGTTTTGCTGAGTTTTGTTGTCGAAGGCTTCCATAACAACTCCTAAAGATTTAAGGACGCAAAGACTGATCACAATGATCAATACAAATGCGTAATTGATAATCGATTTCTACAATGCTGAGGAGATGATCGAGGTAATACTGATGAAAACAGATGTAGTGCTTAACGCTTCACAGTTCAGTAACACACCCTTACACTACTTAGGTTTCACGAGTGAAACCACGATCGCGCTCAACAGTGATGACGAATTCAGAAAAAGAGCTTATTTCTTGAACAGTAGGGATGATACGCAGCTAACATCTCTAATTGAAGGAAATAAAAGCTCTAGGCAAAGATGAATTTTTATCTATCTCATCGCCTTGAGTTTACTATAACAGACTTCTATCGTATTGCACCCCTGTTTTCTGAATAATTGGAATTTATTAAAGATTAGTTCCAATTAACTCGCTTAACGAACCGTCTTCATGCCGTCGAATGCTTTAGTGATTTCTTCAGTCACATAGCTAATGGGCGCTCGTTGACGGACTTTAACCATTGCCGTAATTGTCATTCCTGGGCGGAGTGAAAAGCGCTGCGATCGTCGCTCTAGGAATTGACGATCGAGGCGCACTTCAACTGGAAACGCCGTAGAGTGCGGAGCCTGCTGACTAATTGGAACTGCCTCACTGCCTACCTTAGAAATGACTCCCCGAACCGCACCAAACTCAGTAAATGGATAAGCATCAATTCTGACATCCACTGGCAATCCTACTTCGACATTGGCAATATCAGCGTTCGCAACCTGAACTCGTGCGATTAAAGACTCATTGGGAACGACTTGCATCAGCGTTTGTCCCGGCTGTGTCACGGCTCCCGGTAGCTTTGATGCGAGTTCAAAAACGACACCATCAGAGGGCGATCGTAATCCCTGATTTTTTAGATCAAGGCGAATTTGGGTTAACTGTGCGGTGATCTCGATCAGCTGGCGCTGATTGTCTTTGATAATGCTATCGAACTTAGTATCTAGCTCGGCTAATTGTTGCTGGATGTCTTGCTGTGTTTTGTTGAACACTTGACCTGCTTCAACTTTGCCCTGTACCTGGCTGATTTCTACCTGCTGTCTTTGTAAGCGACTCTGCACCAGTTGCTTTTGTAGATCTCCGATCGACACTTCGCGCTGTAATAGACTGACACGAGGAATTGCGCCTTGAGTGACTAATGGGCGCAGCCTATTTAAAAGCTCTTGTTCGCGTTGCAGTTGGAACTGAGTTTGACGAAGTTGTGCATCTGCTTCTGCAATCTTAGTTTGCAGCGTCGTATCTTGTAGCTGCGTGAGAGACTGACGATCGCGCAACTGTTTTTGATATAAGTTGAATCGCTGCTGTTGGCTAGAAGCAAGAGCATTTGGATCTCCAGTCAGTTGAGCGACAAGCAGCAATCGAGTTTGAACCTGGCTCATCAGTTCGGGCGAAATTGCAACATTACTGTTGACAGACTCGATCGACTTTCCTTGCTGAGCTAATCGCAGAACTGCGGTTTCTTTAACCAGTCGCTGACGCTGAATTAACAATTGCTGTAGTCGATTGAGTAGCGCAGTACGATCGAACTGCATTAACAATTGTCCTTGTTTAACGGCTTCACCCTCGCGCACTAAAATCGATGTAACGACTCCTCCGGCTCTCGCTTGAACAATCTGTGACTGTGATTGTGGCTCTAATTTACCGCTTGAGTGAACGACGACATCTACTCGCGCTAGCACTGACCAGCCAACTCCAGCCGCAACGCCCAGCAAAATTACTTGTGTTAGTTGTTTTGTCCAATTTGCGGCGCTAGGTAATCCTGTGGCTTCGGACTCTAATGTGTGTTCAACTCGGTCTTGTATGGATTGGTAGCGCGATCGTAGCAGAGTCAGCGGAGCAAAAAAACGAGGACGGCTCATAAGGGTTTTCCTGGTTGGAATTGGAGATCTAAGACTGTTGATTTTAAATTGAGGGGCTTTAAGGCTCTCGCGATTGTTGGGTATAAAGACAGTAATAAAGCTGACGCAGCGCCATTAACTCTTGATGCGTTCCTTGTTCAGCAATCATGCCCGACTGCATAAATAGCACCCAGTCCGCATGAGCGATCGTATTCAGTCGATGTGTAATAAAAAAGCAAGTGCGACCCTGGAATCGCCGCATTAGATTGACACAGACGCGGCGTTCCGTTTCGTAATCTAAAGCACTGGTCGCTTCATCAAAGATCAATAATCGAGGATTGCGAATCACAACGCGAGCGATCGCGATGCGTTGCCGTTGTCCTCCAGAAAGCGCCGCGCCGCGTTCCCCAATTTGAGTCTGATACCCTTCTGGCAACTGCATGATGAAATCATGTGCTTCAGCAATCCGCGCCGCTTCCATCACTACTTCATCGGGCAAAGGTTCAAATAAGGCGATGTTGTCGCGAATCGTTCCTTGAAATAAAACCGCATCTTGAGAGACTACACCTACTTGCGATCGCAGTGAATGTAAATCAACTTTGCTGACATCGTAATCATCGATCGTAATGCTGCCACTATCAGACAAATATAAGCGTGGTAATAGCTTCATTAAGGTGCTTTTACCGGAGCCACTTTGTCCGACAATTCCTACAAAAGTCCCCGGTGCAATCTCTAAAGAAATATCGGAGAGTTGTCGTTGTCCGGGTTTGAAGCCAAAACAAACATTGCGATACTGCACTCGCCCAGAAATCGGCGGCATCTGTAACTGTTGTCCTGGTGTGAGTTCTTCTTCGATCGGTGCATCGGCAATGTCGGCAAGGAGTTCCATGGACAGTGAGGTTTCCTGAAATCGATGCCAGAGTCGTGCTAAACGTAGGAGCGGGCCTGTAACATAGCCCGTTAGAATCCGAAAGGCAATCATTCCACCCAGAGTTAATTCTCCTTTTAGAACAAGTTCAGCACCGACCCACAGCACCAGCAAACTACTGATCGTATTAAGAAAATTACTGTATGAATAAAAGACTGTATTGATATTGGAAGTCGTAAAGCCACTGGTGAGATATTGCACATAGCGATCGCGCCAAGTTGCTTCGACTAACGACTCCATATGTTGGGACTTCACCGACGTAATGCCGCTCAGTACTTCAACCATGTAAGATTGCACTTTTGCACCTTGATCCGCTTTGAGCCGGATCAGTTTTTGCTGAATTTTAGACATCAGCAACGTAGAGATAATCACGATCGGCACAGTCGCAAGAACACAGAACGTTAAGCGGGCACTGTACAGAAACATCACCAGAATGTAAAAGAGCGAAAACACCACATCCATCACGGTTGTAATCGCTGTTTCCGTCATAAACTGACGAATGTTTTCCAGTTCGAGTAAGCGTGATGCTAGTTCTCCCACCGATCGCTGCTCAAAAAACTTGAGCGGTAAGTGCAATAAGTGACGCACAATCTCAACGCCTAAATGCAAATCAAGGCGATTTGTGGTGCTCACTAACATTTGCGTCCGTAGAATGGTTAAAACTCCTTCTAACAGTGCAAAGCCAATCATCAAAGCACCAAAGGTCGGCATTGCTCCCGCATTGGCGCTGATGATGACGTTATCAATGACTTGCTGTACCAGTAGCGGATTTCCTAAGCTCAAAAGCTGTATCACGACTGATGCGAGCAACACCTGCACCAAAACACCGCGCTGCTTGATGACCATCGGCACAAATCGCTGGAAGCCAAATCGCTTAGTCGGCGTAGTGGCTAGTCGATCGAGGACAATCGCCCGACAAGCAGCAATTCCTCGCTTTGAAGTGGGTTCGATCGTTAAACGAGAAGCTAAACGATTCGGAGATACCTTGATTAATCCCGTTCGCGGTGAACCGAGCACTGCTGAGGTCGGAGTCACTTCATACAAAACGGCGAAAAAATCCCCGAACTGAATCAATGCAGGAGTCTTCAGTCGATTAATCCCACCACCAGAGGGCGTAAAGCGAACGACCTGAGCTTCTACCCCGATCGCTTGAGCAACTCGACCATACAGATCAATCGGCTCAAATCGGTCGATCGCTTGCTGCTTTAACCAACGGCGCAGCGAATCTGGACGATAGGGAATTTTGAGATAGTCGCACACCATGCCAAAGCACGCCACCATATCTTCGGTCAAATCTGCCGATCGCGACTTCCACACCGGATAGGTCGTATCCACAGGCGCAGGCAGTTCAACCGTGACCGCACTGGGGAAATCGATCGCGGTATCAATCGGAGTCGTCGCTTTTTGTTGCAGTGTTGAGGTGAGATAGTCACGATCGATCCCCAGCAACCGCACCGGAAAGCGAGAAGAGCGAACTTGCTGCAATTCCCGAATACTGGTAATGCGAGTTCCGATCGGTACGCTGAGAAATTCGCCGCTACTCACTAGCCAAATTCGATCTTCAGGCAGCAGATCTGGAGCCTCCATCGTGCAGTGTTTAACGACTGCAAGTTGCCTTTGCTCGATACACCGCACAACTTCTGGCAGCTCTAAATCAGTAACCGGATCAAACAAGTGTGACAAAGAATAATAAAGCGTATCAAATAGCTCTAGCAAACTTACCTGCTGTATCAAGGCAGGCATCAAATGCTTTAGGGCAGCCGCTTCAAATTCATCGGCAGGAAGCGCCAAAGTTAGCACAGGACGATCGCGCTCTTGGGGTGACATTGCGGCTCTCACTTCTCCTGCCCCAGTGCGACGCAGCAGGCTATCCCAGCCGATCACAGTTCCTTGACCTAGAACGGCTAAAGTTGGCTTATGTTTTGAAGTTGCGCCTAGAATCCGCACGTTTCCCTGCACGATAAAATGCACAGCCGAGGGGAGTTCTAGAGCAGGATAGATGACTTCTCCTGGCTGAAAAGAACAAAGCTCCAACTTTGCCGCGATCGTTCGTTGTAGTTTGATTGGCAAGTCTTTGAACAGCCAGGTTTGAAAGAAGTCTGTTACATGCAGTTGTAGTTGTTCATCGCTTTGTGTCATCTTGCGAAGCCTCAGAATCGTGAACTTGAATCGATTTTGGGTTATGCGATCGCTAGAGCATCTTGAGTGTGATGCTGCTCGGCTGGAACTGACTGCACCGCGATCGCGCCAGGTGTATTCATAACGGATTGAATTTGGCTTTGCAGCCATTGAGTATAGAGACGATCAATCACTTGGGCGCGAGTGGCATCGGTCAGGCGTGCGCCGATAAATTGCTCTAGTCGAACAACCCAAAATCGATCGTGAACGGCTACCGGAGGATAAACGGTTCCAATTTGTTGATGGCGAAATAAGGTAGCAATGTCGATCGGGAGTGTAGAGAGCGGCACAGGGCCTACCCAACCTTCTGATTGGCGCTCATTGCCCAGTGAATGTTCTCGCGCAAGTTGAGCAAACGTGATGCCATCATCCCGAAGCTGAAAATAGATCTCTTCAGCGAGCGATAAATCCTCAAGCTGAATCAGCGAAAATTCCACCTGATCGAGATCCGGCTTGATACGAAGAAATTCCGACTCCACCTGACCTGCAAACTGAATTTGCTTAAATTTTTGCAGTTGCCACTCGCGCACAATTACCGTCTGAAAATACTCTGGCGTAATGTTTTGCTGTTGGCACCACTGCATCAAAAACGCTTCAAAATTCTCCGGCATCGGTGTGTCAGATCCTCCGGTTAAGGTTTGAAACACCTCTTGCCGCAGTAGCGGCACCTCTTTGAACACTTCATCTAACAAAAGCTGTCCAATCAGCGGTTCTAGAAGCTTGTATTGGACTAAGGCAGAAATCATTTGGTCGCTATCGAGTAAGCGACTTCCAATCTTTAAACGACGACTCATGTGAGAATTCCATGTTGATGAGCGTAGGCTGCATTCCCCTGATTTAACAAATGCAGCACCAATGACAATTTCTCGTACTCTACTCAGTAATTACTCTGACGCAGAACGATCGACCCCTGATTTCTAGTCAATCCACAGCGAATCCAGCACCAACCCTGTATCTCATCAGGCTACATCACAATCTGTCAAGCGTCTAGCAATAATTAGAACAAAATCTAAATTTGTTCTAATTATTGCTAGACGCGATCGACTTGCAAATGCCTTTACACAAATTAAAACAGTATTGATTAGATATTAGACAACTTCTTAAGGATCTAATTAGAACTAACTTCTATATTTTTAGGTTCTAATTAAGGCCGAATACAGATAATATCGTATAAAATAATATCAGTACAGAAAGAACCCTGACTTGAAATTCCTTGATATATTAGATAATAGACGCGGAATTCTTCTCGATTCAAAAGGTATAAAAAAGTATAGCTCATCGATTAAAGTTCTGAGAATATCAGGTTGGCTAAATGCTGATTAGTGATTAGTCTTAGAGCAGAACGGAATTACGCTTCACACAGAAGCTCATGAATTCACAACTAGAAGTTTCATTGCATCACCAATATTGCAAGCTTGTGCAGCATTGAGAGAGCGAGATTGTCGATCGAACTATTCGTCCTGTTCATGTGGGAAATCGTTTCCTCTTAACGCTCACAATCTAGGATGTTTTGAAACCTTTGCGCGGCGTTGCTCACTCGCCTCGGCATGAAATCCGGGGAACCAACAGAACGAAGTCCATGCTCCGGGGACTAAAAGCCAAATTGAGCATCTTCAGTCCGTTGAAACGGACTTCGCACCATTAACCCCGAATGTCATGCCGGGGCGGAAGTAAACGAAGCGCGAGGTTCTAAAACACGCCCTAGTGCTACCAGAATTCATGGCTTGGTACATCAATCAAATTTAGATTCACCCAAACTGCTCACATCTATCATGGATGAGCTTTTTCGGCAGGTTTGAAGTCCACGCAATCACAAGGAAATTGTCATGTCTACTCCTTTCACTAATCGCTCAATCCCTAACTCTTCACTTTCTTCTAATCCGCGAACCCCACCCGCTCCGCCGATACTGCCCAGTGCGCCACCAGCCGCTCAGTCTTCTAGTCCGTTAGCCCCACCCGCGCCGATACCGCCCAGTGTGCCACCACTCGCCGTTCAGCCTCCTTCTAATCCGTTAACTCCAGCCGCGCCGGTACCGCCCAGTGCGCCACCGCTCACCGTTCAACCTGGAGAAGTCTTAATTGGAGATGCAGCAAGTAACACTTTTAGAGGCAAAGGAGGCAACGACACCATACTTGGCAATGCTGGAGACGATCGCTTATTCGGTGGCGCTGGAGATGACCAAATCTTTGGTGGCATCGGTGCTGACCTTTTTAGAGGCGATGGCGGCAACGATACGAGCTTTGGCGATGTGGGAGATGATATTTTAGTTGGAGATGCAGGCATTGACCAACTAACAGGCGGCGTAGGACAAGATCGATTTGCCTATGTAGGTGATGTGTTTGCCAATGGAACTCCTGCTCCGGCCGGGCAAACGGGGATCAATGTTTTGAATCAGCCAGATGTCATCTCCGACTTCACGATCGGTCAGGATAAGTTTGCTTTTGGCAAATTTGATCTAAATCTCAGTGACATTAAGTTTCAGCAGGGTAAATCCGCTGAAATCGCTGGAGACGGCAATGTGATTGTCTTAACTGATCCGTTTCCGGCGGCGGGTGCTGCCGCTCGTGCGATCGCAAACAATAACAACATCGCATCAGATGAAGGTGTGTTTGCCTACTTTAACTCGACCCTTGGCTTGACTCGTTTAGCGTACTCCCAAGATCTCAGCGACGGCGGAAATGTCAGCGTTCTTGCAAACCTGGATAACCAACGAGGCGATCTAGGTTTAGCAAATCTGAAGAACTTCTCGGCCGCCGACTTTACCCTTGTCTAGCTCGTTTCCAGTAAGTTAGTCCTCACTTTACCCCTACAAAAGTCATTCTCTTGTGGGGGTAAAGTGCTGAGTGTTCGACAGGGTGCATTGATTGCTGCTGTACATTCTGAAATTTCCTCATATGAAGCCTCAGTCCTTAACACTATCAAGAGACAAAGCAATTCGCTCTGAGCGAAATCTAACCCAAACAGCGCTCACGCTCCAGAACCAAGGTCGATCGTCGTTCAAATACCGATCGACTAATTTCAAACTTGTTGCCAGCAGCGGCATGATTCTCTGTTCTGTTGCGCTCCTAAATACAGGATTACAAGCAACTGAGTCAGAACCTTCGCTTCAACCTTGTGACCCTGCTTCAGCTTCCTCTGATTCAGACCAATGTTCACAAACTGGACAGCAGCGCGAGAACGTTGCTCCAGAAGCGATCCCGGCTCAACAATGGAGCGATCGTGTCGTTGAACACCTGCCATTCAACAACCACTCGGATCAATTACCAAAGGAAGTTGAAACGACTTATGCTGAACTGCTCAATCGCGCCCAAGCTGCCGCAAGTCGCGATCAGTTAACCACTGCGGTTGAAGTCGTCGCTGGAATTCCTAAAAACAGTCAGCATTATGAAGTTGCACAGCAGCTTGAAGAAGACTGGTCAAAAGAATTAGTTCAGCAAGCGACTAATCGCTTTCAGCAAGCAGATGTCAAAACCTCGATCGCGCTGCTCGATAAGATTCCGGAGACGAGTCAATGGCACGATCGCGGTACAGAACTCAAACAACAATGGAAGCAGCAAGCTCAATTGCTCAGTCAAGCAAAATCTGCCAAAACAGCGCAAGATTGGCAGAAAACGATTAATGCAATCAAAGCATTGGAGGGAACACCGCTCTACAACAGCTTGCCTGTACAGGAATTATTACAGCAAGCAATGATCAATCGCTATGAACCCGATCCAGTCTTGCTGCAAATTGCGATCGAAGACATTCCAATGATGTCAAAAGTTGCCGCTCAGTAACGTGACGCAAGTTCGATAAGACTCTTCGCTTCGCACGACTCGCCCCGGAATAGAATTCGGGGCGAGTCGTGCGAAGTCCCTTCAGGACTGCAAACCTTTATTTATCTTTAGCCCCCTTTAGTAGGCTTTACACGGGCGCGGCAGAACCGAAGCGGAAAGACTCGTCGAACTCACATTGATGTGAGCCTCAGTGGAGCAGGCAAGATGCTTGCTCCACACTTATTAGACTCCTTGAGAAGAATTACTCTGACTCGTTGGAGAGTTAGCAAACTTCACTCCGAATAACTTCTTCAGCACGATCGCCGGATCAGTTTGAGGAAGACTCATTTCAATAAACAAGCTGTGAGCCAGTTTTAATTGCGTTGCGCTATACTGCCTGCGGCTTTGAGACTGAGATACAGCTAGACTCAAATCCTGAAACCACTTCATCAATACAGGCAGTGAGTTCTCAAGCACGATCGAGTTAGAAGCCGGTGAAAATCGGAGAATTCGTCGCTTAAATCGCGCATTCATCAGCGTATAGCTGCCATTCTCCTGAACAATTTCCCATCTTGACTGTGGCATTGCTTTTTCGCTCCAAGTCACCCACAGCCGCATTCGCTTCAAGATTGCATCGGCATCATTTTGCTGCGATAGGTAATAGGTGAGCAGTTTTGGTTGCAGTTCTAGCACTTGACGTTGCGGTTCGATCGAGATCGCTTCATTGGAAAATTGAGGCGAGATCGCTTCAGATCGATCAATTAGGGGTGCATCGAGATCAAATTGAGCAGGTGAAGCATCTACAGCAAGCAAAGGTTCAGCAACAGAGGTTGGTAATGCGTTCCGGGGCGATACGGAGAGTTCAGGAGAAAGCTCGATCGCTTTCACTTCCCAACGATATCGGTCGAGTTCACCTCCCTCATACATACACCTGGGAAACGGATAAGTCTGTTTTGAGAGCAATTGATACGTCTGAGGATGCAGGTATTCGAGGTGCAATTTGATTTCTGGCACATCATTTTGCTGCTTATCAAACGTATAGTCGGGCGGAGGAGGCTCCAAGCATATTAGACGGACGACTTGAGTATGATTCGGTTGGTTGCTATCGTGCAGTTCAAATACATTGTGCGGCGGATTGAAGATCAAGCGTTCCTCAGTATCTAAAAAGTAAGATAAAGCACACCCTTGAGGAACATGAAATAATGCGCCAATGTAGCGATCGAGCTTGGGTTTACGCCGCCTGAGATAGACAAAATATTGCGTTGGCTCACTTAATCCACGCGCTTGATAGCTGTAATCCTTCTTAAGCAGTAGACGGGTGTTGTGTTCGACTGAACTTACATGACGGCGATGATGATGGGCAATCTCTTTTAATCCGAATTCCACGACGGCTTGAACGCTATCTGGTTCGAGTTGAGAAATTAATTTTTGAATTAGAGTAATCTTTGCTTTCGGTGATAACTGGGTTGTGCTCTTTAGCAAGTCACTTTCACTCACTCGATCGCGCTCAGGCACCAAATCTTCTGGATCAAGCTCAGTTTGAAGAAGTTCCTGATTTGCATCAACTTCTGGCTTAATCGTTGCTTCAATCAGCCGCTCATCAACGTCCGCTTCGGGAACTTCACGACTCATAATTAGGGCAAAATAATTATGGAACTTAAATACAATGAACAGCTTAGTAAACTAGCTGTTCATATCCAAACTGGCTCTTTACATAGGCTAATTCTATCCTAAAGCCGCCTAAATCTATAGCTTCTAAGTAAAAGATTGGAAAAAGGGAATAAGCGCTTTATGAAGAGTTAATGAGGTTAGAAAGTAACGAAGTTTCAAATATTACACAGAAAAGCCCAGAGGCGATGACGGCTCTGAGCTTAAAAGAATCTTTCTACCGATAGGTGCTAAACCATTTAATTAATAGGTTGACTCCCAATCAGGCAACTCGACTTCGAGTCGTGTACGATCACTAATTTCTAACAGCAACCCATCGATCCATAATAAGTCTCCGTTTTGGCTGAAGAATCCTTGTTTACGCTCAGCTACCCAACGAATTTGTCCATTTGCATCAATAATTCGATATTCGATCGGATGAGCATGATGATCCAAAATGGCTAGCATTAACGAATCTTTCAGGATTGTAATGTCGTCTGGATGAACGATGCTGAGATACGATCGAACTTGATTATTGATAAATACTGAGGCTGGATAGCCAGTAATTTCCTGAGTCTTATCGCTTATAAACTGCATCGTATAGCTCGAATCGCAACGAAATACAGCGCCTAAACTGTTTACGACTAGAGATTTAAACTTCTCTTCGTTGTCTCTCAGTTCAATTTCTAATGCTTTACGATCGGTAATATTATGACCACTAATCATCAATCCATCGATTTCCAGCATGGTCGGAAATCGCTGTCCCTGGATGGATAACGCGACCCACCGATTCGACTTAGCTCTCCACCAACACTCGATCCCGGTTGGTTTAGCTTGGATATCATTACTCCACAACTGAAGAGCAAGATTGACTTCATTCAAATTACTGGGATGTATCAAGTCTCTAATTTGATAACCCAGCAATTCTTCGGGTTGATAGCCCAACAGCATCTCAACCGCCGGACTCACGTGAATAATCTGTCCAGTGCTGCTAGTTTGAATAAACAAATAAGGACTATTTAAGAATAACGTCTTCCATTTCTCTTCGGTTCTAACGAGCGTACTATAGATTTTTTTGTGATCTGTAATATCTTCTAATATCACAGCGAAATGAGACAAATAGCCATTCTCACTGCTTGGAGCTTCTAGCACTGAAACGTTTAATTTTAGCCAAAGTAGATCATAATTTCTAGAAACAAATCGCTTCTCGATCGCGTAAGAGTCAATCGCTCCGTTGAGCAAATCTTGCTTGAGCAGTTCATCAATTAGATGGTCATCTGGATGCACAAATTGCTCAAGATTAATTACATCTTGCTCACTTGTTCCAAGTAAGCTGTGTAGATTTTGATTGCACTGAATTACATCACCGTTTGGATTAATCAGAGCCGTTGCTAAGTTAGAATGCGCTGATCGTAAGACGGCGTTTTCATACGCTCTTGTAAGATCATTAGTGTTTTCTGCTACATCACTTCTTGCAGCAGTAAAAAACATTAATTTGACAGTTTCATCAAATTCTAGGGAACCTTTTAGGGTCGCCTCTACGTCTTTAATTTGAGCGATGAACTGAATCGTTTCCCCAATTAGAGCTTGGTGCCAAAACTTTACCAGCTTTGTTCGCAGGGCAGACGGAAAACAATCAAAGAAATTGGCTTGCGCCCCTTGAGTTTGCAGCAGTTCCAAGAAGCTCTGGCTTGCGTAAACCGTGCGCCCTCGATCGTCGTACACACAAATTGGCTTGAGCGATCGCTCAAGGCATTTTGATAGCTTACGAGACTGAAGCTCAGGAATATTCCAAAAAGGTAGAATCATTTTTGATGCCAGTATGTCGGTTTTGCAGTGCTGTGAGCGTCCCTTCTCGCATCGAAGCGAGTGGTCAGGTTACTCGATTAAATTGCAGTCACTCAGCCTGGTTGATGAACTTCCTGGCAGCTACACCCAATTTCACAAACGTCTACAGTCTAGTTTATTGTCGATCAATATGGAGGAGTTTGAGATCGTTTGCTCAAACCATTGCAATTTTTATCAAATTCGCTTTATGTTTGCATCTGTAATACTACGTAGTTTTTCCGCGAACACGCCTGATATCTGCGTTTAGACTCAGGGATCATAGATCAATAGTACGCCGAACTTGTGACAGTTTAAGAATTGCCACAGTGTTTTATGCTTAGCATCGCCATCTTACTGAATGAGCCGAATTAGGATAGATTGATAAATTAATTGGAACCAGATTTCTAAAATCTGGTTCCAATTTAACAAAACTAAGTGATCGAAAATCGCATAAATCGTTATAATTATGGCAGCATCTAGCCAGCACCAAGATTAGAATCTCCAGGTTGAGTAGCTTTCTACCTTCTGCTACCACCCCATCCGAGTTGCGACAGTATTTGCAAAATAAGCTAGAAAGTCCGCTGATAAAGGTCAGCAGCGATCGTAGTAGAGTTTGTAATTGTCCTGACCAAAACTTAAGCGCTGCAAAATTCACAGCAGGCAGCGTGATTAATCAGTTTTTGATTTCACAGACAACGATGCCTGTCAGCATTGTGCATTGAGGCAAGTGACCATGATTGGGCAACTATTAACTGGGCGCTATCTAATTTTAGAGAAACTAGGCGCAGGAGGATTTAGCGAGACTTACCTCGCTCGTGATAAATATCTTCCTCAGCATCCCTTGTGCGTGGTCAAACAGCTTAAACTGCCGTTAGACAGCAAAATCTCGCTAGAAACAGCCCGTCATTTATTTGAGAACGAAGCGTATTTGCTAGGACAGCTTGGACAAAACTACTCCCAAATTCCAACGCTCTTTGCCTATGGTCAAGAGCAGGATTCGACTTACTTAGTGCAGGAGTACATTGAAGGTGAAAGCTTGAGCGCTTGGCTCAATCCTCAGAAGCGCTTCACAGTAAAGGCAGCGATCGCACTGCTGCTGGAATTGCTTCCGGTGCTGGACTACGTTCATTCTCACCAAGCCATTCATTGTGACATTACTTCCAGCAATATCATCCGTCGTTGCACTGGCGAGATTGTTTTGATTGATTTTGGCGCAGCTCATTATTGTTCGGAAACTGGGAGAAATTTAGATGTCCCATTGCTGATCGGAACTCCTGGCTATATCCCAGATGAGCAATGCTTAGGCATGCCGCAGATGAATAGCGATATTTACGCTTTAGGCATTCTAGTCATTCATTTACTTACACGAACCGATCCACAGCAGTTTAAGCAAGATTTAATTTCGGGTGAGCTTGATTGGCAGCGTTACTTAAAAGCGGGATCGCTTCCGTCGAACTTCCTGGCGATTCTGAATCGAATGGTGCGGAGTCGATCGAGCGATCGTTATCAACAAGTTTCCGAGGTTTTGTCGGATCTCCAGCAATTACAGCAAGACTCTAAAGCCAGCACAAGTCTCTGGTCACGGGCACAACCCGCAATTTTTACAGCCAGTACGGTGCTATTGGTCGGAACTGGATTCTTGCAGTTGCAGGACTTAGAGCGGCGTTACGGTCGTTCGGTAAAATCGGTCGTCGAACAGTTTGAACAACAGCTTTTTCCCGAAGCAGAACATCAGTTAACAAGGCTGCGAGAAGTTTCAATGCGATCGGGAATTGATCAACTGCTGATCGCGCCGAATAAACGAGTGATGGTAAGTGTAGGAACCGATCAACGATTGCGTTTATGGTCGCTCCCTCATAGTAAGCTTGTTGCAACCTTAGCCGCCGATCGTTCACCTGTGACAACGTTAGCAATTAGCTCAGACAGCAAGTTTCTGGTGAGTGGGCGCAAAAATGGAACGCTTCAACTTTGGGATATCGATCGAGGTCAATTACTGAGGCAATTTAGGGGGCACCAGCAATCTGTTATTGCGATCGCATTTAGCCCAGGACTAAAAACATTGACCAGTAGCGGTAAAGACAGAACCATTCGTCACTGGGACTTACAAACGGGTGGATTGCTAAAAACGCAAAATTTTCCCTCAGCCGATGTGATAGGGATGACCTATCCCTCTCCTGACCGACTGATTACCGCCAGTAGCGATCGCCAGCTTCGAGTCTGGAATCTACACAGCGGGGAAATTGAGCGAACCTTCTCAGGTCATACCGATGAGATTGTAAGCTTACAGATCGTGAGTGATCACACGCTGGTTAGCTTTGGAAAAGATCGAGGACTGGTCTGGGATCTCAAACGTGAAATCTTGGCACAAGCGCTACCGAAAGCATCGGCGGACTCGATTATGGTTTCTAAGTGCGATCGTCATCTAATGACGGTTCACAAAGACGGAAGTATTCGTGCATGGGTGCCGAAAGACGGAAAGCTAGTGATGCAAGAAGCAGGCAAGCTAGATAATCCGAAAACGATCGCATTTAGTCCGGCACATGACTATCTAGTCAGTTGGAACACAAACCAACGGTTAAGCTTTTGGCAAATTCCCGATCGCGTCATTCATTAGCCTTCATCTCAGTACTGCTTTGATTGTTACTCCTTAAGCAACACTGGCTACTCTTACAACAGGTAATTTCTTATGCTGCATCAAGTTCCTGAAAAAATCATGCACCGAGTTCGCTGGGTGCTAACTCTCGGTTGGTTATTACTGATTGCATCCCTTTTTTACGATCCCATCACACCCATATTCACTGATCCCGCGAATCACATTAGCCCGTTTCATGTGAACTTAGATCAGTGCATCAAGATTCGGGAGACGTGTTTACCCCAGTCTTCCTTCTCGATGAGTGCGTTGATCTGGTGGGCAATGATTGTTCCTAGTGGAATTCTTATTTTGCTGGTGCTGGGACATGAATTTTGGCGGCGCATTTGTCCGCTTTCGTTTTTATCTCAGATTCCGCGATCGCTAGGCGTGCAGCGACACCGGAAAGTCACCGATCGGACAACAGGTGAAGTGCGGCGCGAAGTTGTAACCATCAGCCCAGACTCTTGGCTTGGACGCAATCATTTGTATGTGCAGTTTGGTCTATTTGTATTGGGTTTAGCGCTTCGCTTGCTGTATGTGAACTCTGATCGAGTTTCGCTGGGACTATTCTTGATTCTCACAATCTGCTGCGCGATCATGATTGGCTATCTGTATGCAGGTAAAAGCTGGTGTCAATATTTCTGCCCAATGGCACCTGTGCAAATGGTGTATACGGGTCCGAGAGCGCTGCTCGGTAGCCAAAACTATCATCGACCGAAAGCAGTAACAACTCAATCGATGTGCCGCACTGTAAATCCTGAAACCGACCAAGAGCAAAGCGCCTGTGTCGGTTGTAAGTCTGCCTGCGTTGATATTGATGCTGAAAATAGCTATTGGACTGAACTTAATAAGCCGGGTCGAAGGCTAGTTCAATATGGCTATCTGGGGATGGTCATCGCTTTTTATCTGTACTATTTCCTTTACGCGGGTAATTGGGACTATTATTTTACAGGCGCATGGACACACGAAGCGGATCAAGTTGCAAAAGTAGCTGATGCAGGCTTCTATTTATATCGCCATACGATTCCAATTCCTAAAGCACTTGCAGTCTTCATTACCTTTGCCGTGTTAGTTGCAATTACCTTTGGAATCGGATTGATCCTGGAAAAACTGTGCCGTAGGCTTCCGGGATCTGATGGCCATGCTGTCTCAAAAGAGCAGGCACAGCATATCGCATTCACTTTATTTACGATCGCATCCTTTTGGACATTCTTTTCCTATGGAGCACGTCCGACACTGAATCGATTACCGACCTATCCGTTGCTTGCCTTTAACGCCTTGATTGTTTTAGTTGGCTCTCTGTGGCTTTACCGCACTTTGCGCCGGACTCGAATGCAATATGAGCGGGAGAACATGGCAAGCAGTTTGCGGAAGCAACTTCAAAAATTGCCGCTTGATTCTAAGCTTTTGGAGGGGCGATCGATCAATGATTTAACACCAGATGAAATCTATACGCTTGTGAAAGTATTGCAGGGTGTTTCTCAACAGATTCGGCTACAGACCTATCGCGAAGTTGTATTAGACTTAGTGCGCCAACAAACCGTCAGTGTCTCCGATAGCTTTGAATATTGCTATCAACTGCGGCAAGAACTCCAGATTACTGATGCCGAACATTTCTCGGCGATCGAAGCAATCGTCATCAGCAATCCCGAAGTTTTGTCCCCGCAGGCGATCGAGCAGCTTCATACTGCCCTGACTGTGGCAAAAACGATCGCGAAACCCTCTCAACGCTTCAACAATTGATTTAACGAGGTTCTGCCTAATGTTAATGCTGAAATCAGTTAACTTTGAGCAAGGAGAGTTTCAAGTTCATCAGCTTCGCTCTCACCCGGATCAAACAGAGTGGGTGATCGGGCGGAGTATGACTTGTGATTTAGTGCTTGCGAGTCCAGAGATCAGTCGTGTGCATGGACGAATTATCTACCGTAATAGTGCTTACTACTTTATTGATACGGGAAGTGCATCTGGATCAATGCTCAACGGTGAGATTGTTCCAGCTGAAGAACCTCGTCAACTGCAATCAGGCGATCTGCTGCAATTAGGAGGAACGTTTCTACACATTGAGGCATTAACGCCAGTAGACGCTGTGACAGGTACGATCGCGCCTTCGATACCCACTTGGCAAGCTGAAGATCTAGTGTGTCGCTGTCGTCGCATTGTTAATGAAACTCCTGATGTCAAGACCTTTCATTTTGTGGCAGAGCCTGCGGTGCAGTTCTGCTACAAACCGGGTCAGTTTGTCAATTTAGAAGTGATCATCAATGGCAAATCTGTGATTCGCCCTTACTCGATTTCTTCTTCTCCGACTCGTCCTTACCATCTGAGTCTCACCGTTAAGCGGGTTCCCAGTCCCCCGGATCAGTCAGAATATCCTCCTGGTCTTGTCTCGAATTGGCTGCATGATCAGCTCAAAGTGGGGGATTGCGTCAAGCTGATCGGTGGAGCGATCGGGCGATTTACCTGTGTTCCTGATGTGCCTGCGAAGCTGCTGTTGGTTTCGGCTGGAAGCGGCGTTACCCCGATGATGTCAATGCTGCGCTGGATACAAGATACTTTGATTGACTGTGATGTTGTCTTTCTGCATAGTGCTACTTCTCCAGATCAGATTATTTTCCGCAGAGAACTCGAAGCGATCGCAGCACAGATGCCGAACTTACGGCTTGCAGTCACTATCACTCGCGCTCAACCCGCTTGGATGGGTCTGACTGGGCGCGTTTCTGAGGCGATGTTGGCGTTGGTGGTTCCGGATCTGCTTGAGCGATCGGTTTTCGTGTGTGGCTCAACTGGATTTATGCAAAGCATTCGGTCTGCTTTAGAAAACCTGAAGTTTCCGATGCAAAACTATCAAGAGGAAAGCTTCGGGGATCACTCCTTGATACAATCGCAGCAACAGGCAGCTTCTGAGCTACCGACGATCAGGCTAGACCAAAACACTCTTCAGCCTGATGAGGCTCCCACAGTTTACTTTACTGAATCCAAGCAGCAAGCTGTAGTAGATAACATTACTCCGATTTTGGAGATTGCAGAACAAGAAGGGATTCAGATTCGCCGTTCTTGTCGCGCTGGAGCTTGTGGAATTTGTAAAGTGAAAGTGCGTAAGGGGCAGGTTCGGTATCAATCTTCCCCGACAGCATTAGCGATCGCAGATCAGCAAAAGGGTTTTGTGCTGTCTTGTATTGCTTACCCGGTTGGCTCTCTGGAGGTTGAAGCTTAATCGGTGCCGCTGAGAAACTGTCCATTAGTGTGTAGACTGGTCTTACTCAATTGCAAGACCCTCTCACTAAGTAAAGACCTCTCACTAAGTAAAGACAATCAAAGTTACGGGGAATGTCCTCATCAAAACTTGACTTCTAACTCATCGTATGCAAACTCTAGTTACTGGTGGAACGGGCTTTATTGGCTCAAACTACATTTTGAAAGCGCGGCACCAACACTGGAGCAGCATTGTCAATCTAGACAAGTTGACCTACGCAAGTAACCCTCAAACTTTAGCAACCCTATCAGAAGATTCGGGCTACAGATTCTACCAAGGCGATATTGGAGATGCCGAACTCGTCAGTCAACTGCTGGAGCAGCATCAGCCCGATGCCATTCTCAACTTCGCGGCAGAAAGCCATGTGGATCGATCGATTTCCAGCCCAGATGATTTTATTGCCACAAACATCGTAGGAACCTTCAAACTCTTAGAGGTAGCCAGAGACTATTGGCAGTGTCTTTGTGGAGATAAGCAAGAAAAATTTCGCTTCCTGCACGTCTCGACGGATGAAGTGTATGGATCACTCGGCCTAGATGATTCGCCATTCTGCGAGGACAGTCCCTATGCTCCCAACAGTCCTTATGCCGCCTCAAAAGCCAGTTCAGATCATTTAGTCCGGGCATTTCATCACACTTACGGACTGCCAACACTCACGACAAATTGTTCTAATAACTATGGTGCTCGGCAGTTTCCTGAAAAGTTGATTCCGCTAATGATTCTAAACGCGCTAGAGGGTCAAGCGCTTCCCATTTATGGAGATGGTCAAAATATTCGAGATTGGATTTATGTAGAAGATCATTGCGACGCACTCCAACTCGTTCTTCAAAAAGGGAAAGCTGGTGAAACCTACAATATTAGTGGAAATAGCGAACGCAGGAACATCACGGTCGTTGAGCAAATCTGTTCAATTCTTCAAGAGTGGGTGCCCAAACCAGATGTTCATTACACTTCACTGATTACGTTTGTGAAAGATCGACCTGGGCACGCTCGACGATACGCCATTAATAGCAGCAAGATTCTCGCTGAACTCGGTTGGCAACCACAAGAAAGTTTTGAAAGCGGATTGCGCAAAACGATTCACTGGTATTTAGAGAACCCGGACTGGGTTGAGCAAGTGCACTCTGGCTCCTACTTGTCCTGTATGAAACAGCACTACAGCATCCCTTCTACAGTAGATTCAGCTCCTCAGCCGCACTCTTGAACATGAAGGGAACTAGTTTGGCAGGTAGTTGAGGCTGATTGGGTCAGCTCATTAATCCTGGAGTTCTATAAACTGTAGGCGAGAGCTTCCGTTAAGACGACTGCGCTCCGTGAACTTTACCGTTGGGCATGATTGCGCCTTGCAGATTTGCTCCAGTGAGTTTTACCATCACCCGATCTTCAAAGCCGACTTTTGCCCCGCGCAAATCTGCCCCGCGTAAATCGGCTCCACTCAAATCTGCACCAATTAAATTCGCTTCGCGCAAATCCGCCCCGCACAAATTCGCTTCTAGCAAGTTCGCTCGAAACAAATTCGCTTTCTCCAGCTTCGCCCCTTCAAGATTTACCTTGTGCATAAACGTGTCGCTGAGGTCGGCACGAGAGAGATTGGCGCGACTGAGATTGTAGCCAGAGAGGTCCTTCTCCTTCAAGTTCTGTCCGCTCAAGTCCTTCCCGGTCATATCCTGCATTTGAGGACGTGCCGGAGATTTCGGTGGGTGGTGATACTCGGCGCGGTAATGCGACTGACGGTAATAATTTTGCGTACTGTCTGGAGATTTAGGCGGTTCAGCTTTTCGGCTCGCATCGGTCGATCGCGTCTGATCCGATCGACCATTTGCAGAATAGTTCGGACGAGGATAGGGCTGATAAGTTTGGTAATTCGGACGGGGATTGGTGTGCCCGTTTGACGAATGCCCGTTTGACGAGTGACCAGTTGACGAATGCCCGTTTGACGAATGACCATTCGCCGAATGCTCATTCGTTGAGTGACCCTGAGAATGCCCGTTGGTGGAATGCCCGTGAGCCTGTCCGGACTTCCCATTCGTTTGAGCGTTAGTCGAGTGAGTTGGTGGGCGGTAATAGTAGGACTGGTAGTAGGTTTGCGATGCAGGCTTCGGCTGTGCCGCAGTGGGTTTCGCAGCCGTTCCATTTTTCAAGTGCGATCGCAGCGTATCCCGCGCATGGTTTAGCTCTTTGATCTTTGCTTCTGCTTTTTGAACCAAACGCGGATTATCCTTGGGAACGCGATCTGGATGCCAAATAAACACAAGATCTTTGTAAGCCTGGTTCACTTCTTCAAGCGAGGCTCCAAGCTCTATTCCTAATAATTGATAGCAGCGTTCTAGCTCGCTCATCTACTTCACCATCCTACGCGATCGACCAAGTACGACTGTGATTACTCACTCATTCATTCTCCTGGAATGAAGTAGAAAGTTTGCTTTGATTCAGTGTACTGGTTTCTTTGGCTTTCTGCCTCAGAATAAAGAGTGATTTAATCTCCTTAACTGAACGATTAGATTTACAAATCAATACAATAAGGGAACAAGGCTTTTTCTATGGTAATCAAGCCTCGCTCCCTTTGAATCAAACTGAGTTGAAATTTAACGGAAAATCCCGAAAATTCCGAGCGCTGGTCCTAAGACTTGACCCAAGCCTTCGGTTATGTTTTGGAATCCGGTCTTACGAACCACGATCGTATCGCCTGCTTGCAGGGGTGGATTCTTCGCTTGGTCAATCCCTCGTGAAAAATCAATATCGACGCTGCGGCGATCGACGGTTCCATTGGGTTGAAGTCGGATAAACTCAACTCGATCGCGCTTCGCACCTCGCGCAAACCCACCGGCCGCAAGTAGCGCCTGATTCATCGTGGTGTAGGGTGCAACCTGAACTGCACCGGGTCGCTCGACCTGACCCACAACGTTAACGGTAATTAGTTCAGGCGAAATGACTCCGCGACCCATAATGGCGGCATCTTCCGGCGTAACTGCCACCGTTGCCATTGGCACGATCACGCGATCGCCTTCTTGAAGAATGATGTCTTGTTTTGCATCGCCTTCGCGCAGCAGGCTCATCAAATTGACCTTGATCAGCTGCTCAGTTCCGTCTGAGACAGTGCGCCGCACTTCAATTACGCGAATATCTGCCCGTTGCGTAATGCCGCCTGCTTGCTGAAGCGCTCTGGTAACTGTCGGAGCTTGGAGTCGCTGCCGCGTCGTTGCGGGCTGTCCGGGCGTTGCCGCTGCACCTGCGTCAGAGACGGCGATCGTTTCACCCCGGACGGTTTGCGGTCCTGGACGGTTCACTTCACCTGCGATAATCACGCTAATGGGGCGATCGGAACTCGCGCTTAGACTCGAATTTGCCAAGGCACTTGAAGCTGCTAAATTTAGCGCGGTCGCGGCGGGAACGATCACGGTATCGCCATCTCGCAACTGCACATCTTGCGACAAATCGCCCGATCGCAGCAGCTTGCCCAAGTCCACATTAAACGTCTGCATCCCGCTTCCTCCCGGACGACGACGAATCACCTGCACTTGCTTGAGGTCTGCGGATTGTTTGATGCCGCCTGCCATTTGTACCATGCGGCTCAAGGTGGGAATGCCCCCGTCGTTTAGGGTAGTGGTGTAGGTTCCGGGACGCGAAACCTCACCGGAAACGGCGACTTGAATCGGGCGGGCGGCGAGGAGGCTAATGGTAATGACTGGGCGAGTGAGATACTCGTTGTAGCGTTTAGCGACAGTCGTGGAGGCTTGGCGCAGCGTCAGTCCTTGCACGGACACGCCCCCGATAAGCGGGAAGTTAATCGAGCCGTCTGCCATGACTTGATATTCGCCGCTGTATTCTGGTACACCAAAGATGTCAACTCGGAGGCGATCGCCTGAGCCGAGCAAATAGCCTTCATCGACCCGCACAGCAGCAGGAGCCGCTTGCGTCTGACTGCCCGAACTTTGAGCCAGAGCAGGAGCCACTTGCGCTAGAGGCATCGCTGTCAATCCAAGTAGTGTCACCATCATCAGCGGGTTAGGCTGAACCTTTCTAACTGCTGAATTCAAATCCATAAATCTTTTAAGTCTCCTAAGCACAAACAGTCCGAGTCATTTCTGTGATCGCAGCCTGGTACACTCCTAGCGTTTCTTGATGCACTCGTTCCACTCGCAGCCAGTCGAGATTCGTCTGGGCGCGGTGTTTCCAGGATTCGAGGTCTTCGCGACATCGAAGCAGCCCTAAGAGCGCTTGAGAGAGCGCTTTCACGTCTCCGGATCGAACGAGTTGACCTGCGTTTCCACCCTCTAGGACTTCGGGAATCCCGTCCACGTCGCTTGCTACGATCGCGCATCCCGCTTCTCGCGCTTCAGAAAGTGCCAGTCCAAACGGTTCTTGACGCGAGGCAAGCACGAAGATGTCGGTCGAGAGCAGATAGCGTTGTGGCTCGGTTTGAAATCCTTCAAAGTGAATCCGCTCTGAGTGAGCGCTTTGCTGAGCTTGCCGCTCAAACGCTGCCCGATGAGGTCCGTTTCCTACTAAATATAGATGGGCGGCTGGAGATTCGTCAGCTACCTGCACAAAGGCTTCAAGTAAGTCGCGAATTCCTTTACGGGGATAGAGTCCAGCGACGGTCGTAATCGCAGGATGTTGGAGTGGTAAGGGTTTGACGCGATCGAGGGGTGGGTGACGCGGGCTACCGATCGTGCCGTTGGCGACAATGTGTAGCTTCTGGATTGGGATTCCTCGATGTTGCATTGAGCGTGCGACTGATCGACTAACGGCAATCACTCGATCGGCGATCCCCATTAAAGGGGCGTGAAATTGCCATTCGTTATGCACGGTTGAAATCAAGACGTAATCGGAGTTTCTGCGTAATGTCTTTGCGGAAATTACGCCTGTTACCATGTGGGTATGTACTACATCGGGTGAAAATATTTGCGTAATTTCTCGGAAAGCGCGAGTAAAATTAACAACATCTAGAGGCGATCGAGGAATTTTGAGCGTGAAATGCCGGATTTGATATTGCTTCATCAAAGATTCATATTCCCCACCGCTGGATAAGATTGCAACCTCCAATCCTGCCTGTGCTTGATAACAAGCAAGATCGATCGCGGCGTTCACGATGCCGTTACCGATATCCTGGACATGATTGAGAACATGAAGAATTCGCATCTTAGCTATAGCAATCGCTCTATAAGTGCCGCATACTGATCGACGATGCGATCTCGCTCGAATAATTGCGATCGACGCTTCAGCGCAGCACGATCGGCTGGAGTATCTAACAGGGTTAGAATTGCGGTGGTCATGGCGGCGGAGTCACCAACTGGAATTAGCCTACCGTATTTTCCATAATCTAAAATTTCAGCAGGACCACTAGGGCAATCTGTAGACACAACAGGGACACCACAAGCTAAGGCTTCTGCAACCACATTGCCAAATCCTTCAAACCGTGATGACAGCACAAATAGCGCTGCTCTTGATAAGTAGACATAAGGATTTTCTATAAATCCTGGTAGCGCAACCTCTGCGTCGAGTCCAAGTGTGTGAATCAAAGCCTCCAGCGACGATCGCTTTTCCCCTTCGCCTAAAATCATCAATCGCACTGGACGCTGTTCTCGCACTTTCGCAAACGCTGCAATTAGGGTGGGGAAATCTTTCTGGCTAACCAATCGTCCAATTCCTAAGATGACGGGAGGCTCTCCGGGCTGAAACCAGGGATGCTCTAGCGGTTCCTCGCTTTTTTGAAATACTTCTTCAGTGATGACAGGATTGTAAATCACCTGAATCTGCTCTAACGGAAGTTGTGTCAACCCTGCCACATCTTTTGCGGTTCCCCAGGAAGCGGCAACGATCGCATCGCACTTAGGATAAAGCCATTGCACCATGCGCGATCGCAGTTTGCCGAAGGTTTGTGTTTGATCATTTCTAAACTGTTCCGATAAATAGGTTTGAACGCACATTACAATGCGAGTCGAAACATTTGCGCCCAATCGTGCCCAATATGCTGAACTCAGGATATCTAAGGCTGAAAATAGAATGGCAGGTTGTGCCTGTTGGAGATAGTGGCGCAGGGCGATCGTTTTAGACAAAATTACAGGAAACCTTGCCTTCAAATCGACTAGCTGAACATCGGGCGGAACACGATCGAGATAAGCGCCTTTTGCCTCCGCTACAATTAGATCGACTCGCCAACCCCGCTCCGCCAATCCCACAGCAAGGTACAACATGGCGCGTTCGGCTCCTCCTCCCGCTAAAGCAGGCAGAAAGACGCTGATCAGTGGTTTGGCAGTGATCAAAAGTGGGCGAACAGCCATATTTTTAGACGAAGGTAAAATTTTAGAGTGAAGTAATTTCAGAGAGAATTCGTCCCTCTGTAGTTTGGAATACAAGATCGAGCGGGTGAAATTTAGTTATTCCGATCGAGCTATTTCATTGGATAGAGCTTATTCTGCAAATGCTGGTGAATTTGAGCATTAGTTTGGGTAAGTTGGAAATTCTGACAAGCTTGCTGTTGAGCAAAAGCAGCGATTTGAGCCGCTTCGGTTGGGAATTTGCGGCAAGATTCGATCGCTTCTGCTAGGGCTTTTGCATCCCCGGATTGAGTCAGCCATCCTGTGACACCCGGATTGATTAACTCTACTGCCGCACCTGATGCGGCTGCGATCGTCGGCTTGCCACAGAGCATCGACTCTACAATCACTCGCCCAAAAGGTTCAGCCGCGATCGAGGTATGCGCTACCACATCACACAGTTTCATCAGTGGAATCACATCCTCACGAAATCCCAGAAACTTCACGCGATCGTGCAGTCCTCGCTGCTGAACTTGCTGCTGTAGCTGCTGAACATAAGCTTGCTCTCCGAACAGTGCATCTCCAACAAAGACTGCACTAACGGCTTCGTCACAATACTGCAATGCTTCGATGAGAACGTGCTGTCCTTTCCAGGGCGATAGGCGGCTGAAATGACCCACAATAAATCGCCCTGTCAAACCAAGCGACGATCGCAACTCATTCGTCTCTACTTCGACGGTGTAAGCTTCTGGTTCAAATCCGTTGTAAACCACTTCAACTAACGCTGGATTGCCGCCTGATTCGATAAATGCGACTCGACTTGCCTTAGAATTTGCGATCACCAATCTGGCTTGATTCGCCATCAATACGGCGAGGCGGCGATTGGTGCTACTAAAGTGGCCGGGCGAAAGAATGTCATGCAAATGATAAATCAAGGGTCGGCGAGACAGCCTACTCGCGATCGCGCCGACGACTAGCGCTTTCTGTGTATTGGCGTAGATGGCATCGTATTCGCGACTCAAGCTTGCAACGCGGTGGATTAACGGAAGCAATTGACCCAGACTCAACAAGCCCGCGATCGCTCCGCTCGACTTGCGAACTGCGATCGCTTTTTCAGCTAAAACCTGGACTGGAATTTTTCGTTGTTCTAATCGCTGCCGAAAGTCTCCATCTTCAAATAGACATACTAGGCATGAGTTCTGGTAGGCAGCTGCAATATCCAGCAAGCAGAGTTCTGCACCACCAGATTTGCCAGTCTGGTCTAGAAATAGAAGTTTCACTCCACCAATCCTCAAGCTTTAACGATCAGATCATTAGAGGGATTTTTTGATCGTATAAGAATTTAACGATCGGAGGATTCTAACCAGCTATAGATTCTGTCAAGCTGCTCTATCGTGACCAATCCATACTGCCAGAGAATCATCGGCAAGGGGCCAGGATTTTGTTCCCGATATCGTAAAGCGAGAGCGATCGAAGACGTTGAAAGCGAAAGCTCTTCCTGGAGAAAGCGAATAAATTTAGAGTGAGTAGCAGACAGCATCAGATAGCACCTCTGGAGCAATAAGGATTAGATTTTGTCCAATAATGGGCAAGTTAGATGAGAGTGAGCTTTACAGCCTACGTTTACTTGCTATAAAGCTGAAACTTTTTGTAACGAAACGAGTAGAGAATGTAACTCAAAGGATAGCAAGTCGTTTGAATCAACTCTGGCATCGGACGAGGATCGCAACGGCTAGCCTGATTCACAATCTGTTCACTCCGCTACCAAAGTTTGTAGCTTAATGATTGCAGCCGGCTATGAGACCCCAAGTGTAAAGATTGATTCTTTAGAGTGTCTCTATCTAGGGAGTGATTGCGTCTTGTCATAGGACTTCAGAACTATTGTTTTAACGCAACATTGCATGACAAATGTTGATGAACATAGAGTGTAAGCGATGATACAAGTAGACAGGAATTTTTTCCGAAAAAGTTAAGAATTAGAAGCTGAGTCTATTTCCTGAGAGAATTTTATTGTCTGATTGGCTGAATCGTAATGCGATCGCCCGCTTTTAGGTCAAGTTCTGCGGCTCTACCGGCTCTCAGTTCGATCACTTGATCAATTTCTTCGGTGGGGGAACCGTAAGTTGGGCAGGGGTTTGCTTGGCAAGGAGGCACGTTTGCAGCGATCGATCGAATAATTCCGTTGCGTAAAAACAGCATATCCAGAGGAATCAGCGTGTTCTTCATCCAAAACTGGGCAGGACGGGGGGGATTGAACGGAAACAGCATTCCTCGATCGTCTGCCAAACTTGTGCGATACATCAAACCCGTTGCTTGCTCGTCTGGAGTTCTTGCCACTTCTAGCTTGATCACCTGATCTGCAACTTTAAATGATGCTGAAAGCGGCAGAATTTGACCCATCGATGAGTCGGAAACCGTAGGGACTGTGGCAGAAGGCGCGGGTTTTGCCCCAGTCCTGATCTCATCAGGTCCCGAGGGCATCGTAGAGCAACTGACTAATAGCAATCCCAAACTCGCCCAGATCATTTGATGCGTTAATTTCATGACTCTCTTAAAACGTAGCCAACACCGCGTACCGTTTGAATCAGGCGCTTTTCGCCTTCGTCTTCGATCTTTAAGCGGAGGTATCGAATGTAAACTTCAATCACATTCGATTCTCCGACAAAATCATATCCCCAAACATTCTCTAGAATTTGCTCCCGTGTTAGCACCTCGCGGGGATGCTCCATTAGGTATTTGAGCAATTCAAACTCTTTCATCGTGAGATCGATCGCTCGTCCATTGCGAAACGCCTGGCGAGTTGCCAAATCTAGCACCAAGTCCCCAAACCGTAATTGTTCAGAAACCGAAACATCTGGCTTGAGATACGACCGGACAAGCTTGAGAAATTCCTCACTGCGGTAAGGCTTGAGAAAATAATCATCCGCTCCTGCTTCAATACAAGCAACCCGATCGTCTACCGTATCCCGCGCCATCAGGAGTAGCACTGGGGTTCGAGTTCCGGTGGTGCGAAGATCATGGCAGAACGTCAGACCAGAATCTCCATCTAACAGACGATCGACCACGATAAGAGCCGGATGCTTCTCGATCGCCTGCCGCAATCCAGCACGGGCATCATGGGCAACGATCGTGTCATATCCCGATTCTTGTAAATCAACGCTAACGTGATGGGCTAATGCTGGATCAGTTTCGACAATCAGGACACAGGGGGTAGCATCTGCAAGACTCATACTCGACTCGCTTACAATTCACGCCGCCATTTTAACCATAGACGGATCAATCTGCGAAAGTGCCTCAATTACAGAAAGTTGTCAGCATTGCTCAGAGGAAGGTTTCGCGACATGTGGTAAGCCCCAGCCTAACTTCTCTCTGAGAACATGGAAAAATTCGGGCGGGCCTAATCGAACAAATCGAGCCGGATACGGCGCTTTTTGCACACAGACTCGATCGTGTGGAAAGACATAGCAGCCTGCATTGCCATCAGCCGTCAACACTAACCGATTCGGATTAGCGGGATAAATCGTGACGGGTTCGCTATTGGTAAACACCAGCGCTCGTGAGGCTAAGGAGTGCGGACAAATGGGGACTAAAATCATCACCGGAACCCCCGGAACGATCACAGGGCCACCTGCGGATAAAGAATAGGCAGTTGAACCTGTCGGAGTCGAGACGATGATTCCATCGGCAGCAATATCGACGCGGGTATGCCGTCCGACCTCAATTTCAAAATGACACATACTGGTGAGCGGTTCTCGATAAAGCACCATCTCGTTGAGGCAGAGCGCCTCCCACAGCATGGCATTCTCGCGAATAATCTGTACCCGCAGCATGGTGCGTTCTTCGATCTCGTACTCACCTGCCAAGATGGATTCGATCGCGCTCGGTAATTGGTCGAGGAGGATTTCTGTCAAGAATCCTAGATGCCCTGTATTCACGGCTAACAGAGGAATATGACAAGGGGCAACCTGGCGGAATGCAGAAAGAACAGTGCCATCGCCCCCCAGCACGATCGCAAATTTCATCTCTGCATCAAACCCTGGCGGAACTAAGCGATCGATCGGCGTATGGCAGATCGGGCTTTCCGGTGAGGCATAGCCTAAAATGCCACCTGCACCGGGTGCAAGTGCCACGTCCCAGCCCAGCGAAATCAGCTTGTCTTCGAGTTGCGTCGCAACCTGACAAGCAATTTCTTTGCCATCGTTGTAGATAATGCCAGCTTTCGGCACAAGCAAAAACCTATCCTAAACAATCAGGAAACATCTAATTCTAGAATCGAGGATACGCTTTCTTGGTGCGTTCTTTCTTTTTCTTGGCTTGCTCTTGGGCATATTCGACTTCCTTGAGCTTCTTCAGGATGCGGCTGAAATACTCCTGCATATAGGATTCCAGCGTTGTCATCTCTTGCGGATTCAGATTCAAAATTTGATAAGTTTCATCCATCGAAGCCACAAGCGGTCTTCCGGTTGCGACCACTTCAGTAAATGCCAGTCGATCGGCAATATTCCAAGTCCACTGGAAGAATTGAGCAATGCGACGAGTAGCCCTAACGACTCCGATCGGTGTTTTTGTCACTCGCGCTTCTTTACCGGAGAGGCGTTCACAAAGCTTTATAATTTCGTCGGCGCTCCAAGCTTTTGAACCCACAACAGGAAGAGTTTTGCCGATCGATTCCGGCACTTTGAGGCATTGCACAGCGAATTTGGCAATATCGATCGTGTCCATGTAGGCAGTTGGAGCAGTATTTCCCATGACCCAAACGCCTTGCCCTTCTAGAATTGGGATAGCGTATTGTCCGATTAATCCCTGTAAGAATCCACAAGGGCGCAAAATTGTATAGTCCAATCCTGACTCTGCTAAAAACTTTTCGGTGCAGGTCTTAATTTCCATTAAGGGAACGTCGGGAAATTTTTCAGCATCCAAAATAGAAAAGAAAATATAGCGATCGACCCCTGCTGCTTTCGTCGCTTGAATTAAGTTAACTTTGCCGATCCAGTCGATCTGCCTGATGCTGAGCGAATCCGTTGCGCGAGCCGTTGCAGCATCAATCACTGCTGTGACCCCTTCTAGCGCCGCAGGTAACGTTTCCGGGTAGCACAGATTCCCGGCGACAAGTTCGGCTCCCCATTCCTTGAGAAAGGCAGCTCTTCTGGGACTACGGACGAGACAGCGTACCTTATATCCCTCATCCAAGGCGCGACGAGTAATCTGTCTTCCCAGGGTACCAGTGGCACCTACAATCAATACGCTCATGAGGAGTTTGTGACAAAATGTTAACTTTTCGCTAAATTCTATCAGAAATCTCGCATTGAAAGCACGATAAGGGCGATCGAGTTTTGAGATCCGGAATCAAGCATTCCTTATCGTAGCGTAGGTAAAGGAATGTATCGGTTTTCTTTGAGCGGGTTAAAACTCTCATTTATTTTTATTCCAGAGAGCTGGGTGCGCTACCCTGAAGGCATCTACGATCGTAGCAGGCTACGTTCTCGAATCTCTATGGCAAATCCTAATCCTGTGACACCTACGGCTGACCAATGCAGCGATCAGCATCCGGTGAACTTAGATCATATTCGCTCTCTGCACCGCGACCTTCTGAGTGTGGAAAAGTCTCAGCGAATGGCAGAATTCTTTAGCTTATTGGGAGATGGCAATCGATTGAGAATTCTCTCAGCGCTATCCATTCAAGAACTTTGCGTCTGTGATCTTGCTGCTGCGGTAAAGATGTCAGAATCGGCGGTTTCGCATCAGTTAAGGGCGCTACGATCGATGCGCTTAGTGGAATATCGGAAACAGGGTCGCAACGTCTATTACTCGCTCAAAGACCATCATGTGTTTAATCTCTACCGCGAGGTTGCTGAGCATTTAGATGAAGAAGAGTGAGGGAAACGGCTCCGTCACTCTCGCTTCGTGTGATTACTCTTCGCCGCCCTGAAGTCTGAGAAGCAAAAAGCCCAGCGACAACCCAACCAAGATCAGGGTAAACGCCAGGATTGCAGTGTTAAAAATCTCTCCAGCCATTGTGTCAATTCTCCTGTTAAACAGCGATCGAGTTCGGTTGTCGAAGTTCGTTTTTGAAATTTGAAACCGTTCATAAGTATTGTAAAGCAGTTCAGTCACGGGTTTTTCATCACGTTTTCTATGACTCGTTTAATTATTCCAATCGGCGACCCTGCGGGAATTGGCGCAGAGGTTATTCTCAAGGCGCTGGCTGATCCGACGATCACTGAAAGTGCCGATCTTACGATCGCCGGAAATCGCGATTATCTCCATGAAGTGTACGATCGCCTCAGATCCTTGTATTCTGATTTAGCGAATCCAAAAGATCTCAAGATCCTGCATTTTGATAGTCCAGGAAAGATCACACTCGGCACGGGGGATGCCCATAGTGGCGAAGCCAGTTTTCGGTATTTAGAAACAGCGATCGATCGAACTTTAGCGGGTGAGTTTGAAGGTATCGTCACCGCTCCGATCGCTAAATCTGCCTGGAAAGCGGCAGGTCACGTTTATCCCGGACAGACCGAACTTCTAGCCGAAAAAGCAGGAGTCGATCGCTACGGCATGATGTTTGTTGCTCGATCGCCCTACACCGATTGGACATTACGTACCCTCTTGGCAACCACGCATATTCCACTCCGGCAGGTCGCAGATGCCCTTACGTCACACGGATTAACGCGCAAACTAGAACTTCTGATTGAATGTCTTGAACACGCATTTGGAATTACCAAGCCGCGAATTGCGATCGCTGGACTGAATCCCCACAGCGGCGAACAGGGACAACTTGGACGCGAAGAAATCGACTGGATCTTTACTTGGCTGGAGGAGATGCGCGAGCGATTTCCTCAGGCTCAACTGGATGGATTACTGCCCCCGGATACGATGTGGGTTAAGCCGGGTCAGGCTTGGTTTGGAAGTGCTCCCGTGACGGCTCATGATGCGTATCTGGCGCTGTATCACGATCAAGGCTTAATTCCTGTGAAGTTAATGGCGTTTGATCGTGCTGTCAATACGTCGATCGGGTTGCCGTTTGTGCGAACTTCACCGGATCATGGGACTGCGTTCGATATTGCGGGCAAAGGAATTGCTGATGCAACTAGCATGAAAGCTGCGATCGCGCTGGCGATCGAACTGGTGCAGCGCCGAGCAGATTTTCTTTCAGTTGAAGCAATTTAACCTATGAATGATTTTCATAGATTGTAATCACTTGGATCTGCCTGATAAGCCAGACCTTCGTTTGGAAGGGCAGACTTAGGGCAAAAACATATGTCATAAATTGCTGACATTAGTAACCGTTCTTAAATTTTTGCCCCAGAAATGAGGTAGAAAATAAGAAGGAATTCAGTATATCTCACTACAAAGCACGCTGTTTGGGGGAGACAAATAGCGCTAAGCTTTGGATATCTTTTTAGTTAGTCCCTATACGCTAGTTAGGTTGATATCTTCGACACCCAGATTTCTCAGGAAGGTAGACCCATGCTTCAGACTGCACGGTACTCGCTTGAAATGGTTCAAGACGAAGTACGCCAATTGATCGATCGCGGCGTTATCAGCAAACAACAGCCGATTTACACCCTTTGTAAGCACATTCCAGCCCGTGAGTGGGTGCGCTTTGAAACCGAGTTAGAGCGCTATGATTTTCTGCTGCGCGATCGCATTGGCGATCTGATTTGTCAGGAATGCTGGGATAACGATTAGAAAGAGCGGGGAGAAAATCCATTCAGCATTCTCCCCACTCCCCGCTCCCTACTGCCTCATTCCAGTAAAGACTTTCTCAGCGCTGCCTGTCATATACAGTCTGTTATCGACTGCCCATTCAATTTGCAGACAGCCACCGGGCAACTCAATTGTGACGCGACGATCACACTTTTGATTGAGCACACCCGCAACCAGCGAGGCACAAGCTCCGGTTCCGCAAGCTAAGGTAATTCCGGCTCCGCGCTCCCAGACTCGCATTTTAAGGTAGTCCGATCGCACCACTTCAATAAACTCGGTATTGGTACGCTGTGGGAAAACAGAATGGTTTTCAAACATGGTACCAATTTTTTCAAGCTCGATCGCGGCAACATCCTCCACGAAGGTAATGCAGTGGGGATTTCCCATGCTGACACAAGTGACATTCCAAACTTGTCCAGCCACTTCAAGCGGTTGGTTGATCACTTTTTGATCTGGAGCCGCGATCGTCGTCGGAATTTCTCCTGCCAATAGACGCGGTTCTCCCATATCTACCGTCACTTGACCATCGGCTTCAAACTTCGGAGTCATTACCCCTGCTAAAGTTTGAATGCGGTATTGGGGCTGAGATTTTCCGGTTTCTGCAACTTCTAAATCTGCCAGAAACCGCCCCAAACAGCGAATGCCGTTGCCACACATTTCTGGTTCTGAGCCATCTGAATTAAAAATTCGCATCGTATAATCGGTGCCATCTTGACCCGGAAGCGCGAAAATCACTCCGTCTGCTCCGATGCCGAAATGTCGATCGCACCACCTTACCGCATCTTCAGGAGTCAGTTTCGGCTGATCGGACGTGCGATTGTCGATCAAAATAAAATCGTTGCCCAGCCCGTGATACTTCGTAAATTCAATCGTCATGATGATCGGTTACAAGAATGTGTAAGATTCGGTGAATTAAGGCACTCTAGTAGGTTAGAACGGTTTCGATCGAGGACTTCCCCCAATGAGTATTGAACTAGATACCGGATTGCCAAGCACTCGTCAGATCCAGACGATTATCCGCGAAGAGAAAGAGATCGAAATGAAACTTTCGACTGGAGATTTGCTCACCGGAAAGGTACGTTGGCAAGACCCCCATTGTATCTGCATCATCGATCACTATGATCAGCCGACGATTGTCTGGAGACAGTCGATCGTGTTTATCAAACCTAAACTCTGAAAATCACACTGAGCCAGGGGCGATCGGCTCCTGGTTTTTACTTAAAATTTGCGTTTTCGCGATCGATATTTCTCAAGGAACGACAGAATTCCTGCGGCTAACTGCTCCGGATATTCCTCATGCAACCCAAGCGATCCGGGCATTCGAAACACTTGCACCCCGGAGAAATGCGCCAATATTTCAACCTCTTGCCGGGATTTTGGGGGCATCTCTTCACCGATTACCATCATCGCGGGCACAGGAAGCGGCTGAAACCAATTCAACCAATCTTGGCGCGATCGTACTCGATCCAGTCCCCCAGTCACGAATGCAGCAGATGCAAATCGCGCTCCTTTTCGCTGGGTCGTCTTCCACTTATGCTCAATCAACTCAGGAGTGATATTTTCCTTCTTTGCAAAAACGTGTCGCTCACACATCCAGCTTAAGAAACCGCGAGTCGTATTTAAAGAATAAAGAAATTGCCCAATCAGCGGTAATCCAATCAGTTGTTGCAGCAGGCGATACGCCCAACGGTGCTCTCCCATCGCCGTCGGTAAAGGGCCGCGCCAAGTCGGACAGACCAACACAGCCCATTCCCAAGGCGACTGCTTCTGAGCCAACTCCATTACATACCCGGCTGCATGTCCCGCCGCGATTACAACCACAGGCTCAGAGAACATCGTCTGCACAAAACTCCGCAAACAGGTTTCATATAAAGCAGGCGTGTAGGGCATCGTAAGACGCGACGAATCGCCAAATCCGACCCAATCGATCGCATAAACCTGATATCCGTCTGCCAACTGCTTTGCCAAACCTCGCATTTCCGATCGACTGGACACCGAACTCAGCGCCGGGAGTAATAGGATCGGCTTACCTTCCCCCAGCACCTCGTACACCAGTGTCAACGCCCTGCCTTTCCAACTCCATTTATGTTCTCGAATCGTCCCGCCAATTCCGTCTAGCGGCTCGATCGTAGAAATAGGAGAATCTTGGCTCATGTGAACTTCCTCGGTCTGGGCATCAGTTTTATTCAGTCCCTCATTGTGCAACAAAACCTTATCCTGCAACAAAAAAGGTAGTCTATGGTAACTGTGAATTACGGTTACGGTGAGGAATACGGAGCATGACAGCAAATGAAGTATGAACACGAATTCAACGTTGCGATCGCTGCCGCAAAACAAGCTGCTGTTCTCTGTGAGTCAGTGCGCCGATCAGTGAATTTCGCAAGTTTAGATAAACCGGATCGCTCTCCGGTGACGATCGCGGATTTTGCGGCTCAAGCGATGATTTGCCGTCAACTTAATCAAGCCTTTCCGCAGGATCAAATTGTTGCAGAAGAATCCGCCGCGCTTCTACATAAATCTCCCTCACAGTTAACAAAGGTGACGGGAGTTTTGAAAGCGTTGATTCCAGGAGCTACACCTGAACAAGTCACCGGTTGGATTGATCTAGGTCAAGGAAAAGTCGGAGAACGATTTTGGACGCTTGATCCGATCGATGGAACGAAAGGGTTTCTCAGAGGCGATCAGTATGCGATTGCGATCGCGCTGATTGAATCTGGAGAAGTGAAACTGGGCGCGATCGCTTGTCCTGCGTTTGAAGAAGGCTGCATCTTCACAGCAATTCGGGGACAAGGAGCAAAAAGGATTTCACTTAAAACTGGACAGATGCAGGTGCTCAAGGTTTTGAACGTTCAAGCGTCCCCCAAATTTCGTTTAGCCGAAAGTGTAGAAACAAGTCATGGCGATCCAGAATGGCAGCGATCGATTGCTCAAGCTGTCGGACTCACTGCACCTTCTTTGCAAATGGACAGTCAAGCCAAATATGGCGCGATCGCTTCGGGTCATGCCGAACTTTATTTACGGTTGCCTTGGTCGCAAAATCCAGACTATCTTGAAAACATCTGGGATCATGCAGCAGGCGCGATCGTTGTTGAGGAAGCAGGGGGGCGCGTCAGCGATATGCACGGCAAGCCGTTGAACTTTTCAGCAAGTGCTCAACTGATTGAGAATCGCGGCATTGTGGTAAGCCAGGGAGAAATTCATGCTGCGGTATTGGCCGCGATCGCGGCCAATACCGCAGCAGATCTATAGCTCACATCATGATATGAATCGCTAAGACCAGGAAATAAAGTGGTTAATTAATAAGATTGAATCTTCATACGTATAGAGATTCGATCAATTAGAGATTCGATCAATATTTATTTCCGTAAAATTTTCAACCGTCAAACCACATTTTTTGCATCTGCATTTTGTTTAAGTAAAGATGCTGAGGTTTCGATAAAGATTAAGTAGAAACACTGGAAAATTATGCAGAGATGGTAGAGACTTATCTCAGCTAACTCTCAGAAGAGATTGGATATGAGTCAGGAGTAATGTCAATCTCCGATCGTAACTGTTCTCTGGTTAGAAGCGCGATTCAAAGCTTGCTGCGCTGTTGTAGCGCCCTAATGCTGTAAGGTGCATGATTTTATGAGTAGTTCAAACTGTCGGTTTTGTGGCTCTGCGCTGCATCATACATTCGTTGATCTGGGGATGTCACCGCTTTGTCAAACCCATATCACTCCAGAGCAATTAAACGAGATGGAACCCTTCTATCCGTTGCATACTTATGTTTGTGACAATTGTTTTCTGGTTCAACTACAAGAGTTTGTCAGCCCCCAAGACATCTTTACGGAGTACGCTTATTTTTCGTCTTATGTTGATGCTCTTTTAAAGAACGCCAGTGATTACAGCGATTTAATGGTAGAGCGGTTTGGCTTGAATTCTCAAAGCAAAGTGGTTGAAATCGCCAGTAACGATGGCTATCTCCTGCAATACTTTGTGAAAAAGGGCATTCCAGTCTTGGGAGTTGAACCTGCGGTGAATGTCTCCCAAGTTGCAAAAGATAAGGGAATTCCAGTGGTCAATAAGTTCTTTGGGGTACAAACCGCAACCGAGCTTGCAGCCGATGGTAAAGCAGATTTGCTGTTGGGCAACAATGTCCTAGCGCACGTTCCCGACATCAATGATTTTGTGGGCGGCATGAAAATCATGCTGAAGCCCGATGGGGTGATTACGATGGAGTTTCCCCATCTGATACGCCTGATGGAAGAGAATCAGTTTGATACGATCTACCACGAACATTTCTCGTATCTATCGTTTATGGCAGTGCAGCGAATTTTTGCACATCATGGTCTGACCTTGTTCGATGTGCAAGAGATTCCAATTCACGGCGGATCTCTGCGGATTTACGCTCGGCATACAGACGACAACTCGAAGCCTGTGGGCGATCGTGTCACTGAACTGTTAGAGCGAGAGAAAGCAGCAGGATTTGACAAGCTTGAAACCTATGCTCACTTCACGGAGCAAGTCAAAGAAACCAAGCGGAAGCTGCTAGAGTTCCTGATTACGGCAAAGCAGAAAGGGAAAACGATCGCAGGCTACGGTGCGCCCGGAAAAGGCAACACCTTGCTTAACTACTGCGGCATTCGCACCGATTTTCTCGATTACACGGTCGATCGCAATCCTTACAAGCAAAACAAGTTCACTCCTGGAACTCATATTCCCATCTACTCTCCGGACAAAATCCGAGAAACAAAACCAGACTATCTGTTGATCCTTCCTTGGAACGTCAAAGACGAAATTATGGAGCAAGTCTCCTACATTCGTGAATGGGGCGGTCAGTTCGTGGTTCCTATCCCTGAAGTTAAAATCTACGCCTAGCGATGGCGCTGTCAGTCTTGTGTTCTCGATGATGTATGTCGCTCCTAACGCTGTGGAGACGGATGTATGAGTGGAATAAGTAGTGTCACTAGCCCTAATCAAGAGCGATTCATGAGTAATCAAACTAAGATCCAGCCCAAAACACAACTCCGGGCGAAAGACATCATTGTTGAAGACCTAGATTATATTTGTGGCAATCTTACCGAAGAGTTTGGCACAATGGCAGGCAAAAACTTGCTAATTACAGGTGGTGCAGGTTTTCTAGGCTATTACTTTGTGCAATCGGTTCTGCACTGGAATCAAAAGAAAGAGTCAGCACAACAAATTCATCTGACTGTTTATGATAACTATTCGCGAGGCGTACCTGCTTGGCTCACTGATCTTAAAGATGATCCAACCCTAACGCTGCTCAAGCATGACATGACGCAGCCATTGCCGAGCGACATGGGCGATTTTCAGTACATCATTCATGCAGCTTCGATCGCATCTCCTACGTTCTATCGCAGAGATCCGATCGGCACAATGGATGCCAATGTGAATGGACTCCGTAATCTGCTGGAATACTTCAAAAATCAGCGGGATCAAGGTAAAGAAGTGGGTGGCTTCCTGTTCTTCTCCAGCAGCGAGATCTACGGCGATCCCACACCAGAGAACATTCCCACACCCGAAGACTATCGCGGCAATGTGTCTTGTACTGGGCCTCGCGCTTGCTATGACGAAGCGAAGCGCTATGGTGAAACGCTGTGTGTGAATTTTGCTCAGCAATATAACTTACCGATTAAATCAGCCCGTCCATTTAACAACTATGGTCCTGGGTTAAAGATTACCGATCGACGCTTGCTCCCCGACTTTGCGCGTGACATCTTCAGCAGTCGGGACATTACCATGCTGTCTGATGGTTCACCAAAGCGGACATTCTGCTATTCTGCTGACTCGATCACAGGCTACTACAAGGTTTTAGTCAAAGGTCATACGGGTGAAGCGTACAACATCGGGATCGAAACTCCTGAGATTTCTGTTGCAGAACTTGCAGAAAAAGTGGTTGCAATCTCCAAAGAATTGTTTGGATACGAAGGTAAAGTGGTTCGCAAGATCAGCGAAGACAAAGACTATTTGGTAGACAATCCGAATCGTCGCTGCCCGGTGGTTGAAAAAGCTCGGACTCACCTAGGCTACAATCCGACCATCTTGATCGATGAAGGACTTCGACGATCGCTGATTTGGTATCAAGACAACCAAGAAGCGGAGGACGCATAATGCAAGTTTCGATCATTGGAACGGGTTATGTTGGCTTAGTTTCGGGTGTTTGCTTTGCTGAAAAAGGGCATCAAGTGTATTGCGTTGATGTGGATCAATCCAAGGTTGATCTGATTAATCAAGGCATCTCTCCTTTCTATGAGCCTGGACTAAATGAACTGTTAGAGCGCAACATTAGCACCCGTCTCAAAGCAACCACTGATTTTCGCCAAGCAATTCTCGAAACTGAGCTTTCTTTGATCGCAGTGGGGACTCCTTTCGACGGCAAAGAAGTTGATCTCACTTATGTTAAGCAAGTCGCACAGCAAATCGGTGAAGCGCTGAAAGAAAAGTCTTCCTATCACTTAGTTGTGGTTAAAAGTACGGTTGTTCCGGGAACGACTGATCAAGTGGTGCTACCGATTCTCGAAGCGGCTTCGGGCAAAAAAGCAGGTGTTGATTTTGGAGTAGGAATGAACCCAGAATTTCTCACCGAAGGAGAAGCGATCGATGACTTTATGTATCCCGATCGCATTGTTCTGGGTGGAATTGATGAACGCAGCATCGATCAATTGGATGCTCTCTACACCGGATTTGAAGGAGTCGATCGCCTACGTACGAACAACTCAACTGCTGAGATGATCAAGTACACCTCTAATTCATTGTTAGCACTGTTGATTTCGTTCTCAAACGAGATTGGCAATCTATGCTCTGCGATCGGCAACACCGACGTTGTAGAAGTGATGAAGGGTGTACATAACAGTCGCTACCTGACCACGGTACTACCGAACGGAGAGCGAATTGTTCCACCGATTACCAGCTTCCTCGCCGCAGGTTGCGGGTTTGGTGGAAGCTGCCTACCTAAAGATGTCAAGGCTTTGATTGCTCATGGCGAGAAACATCAGAGCCAGATGCCCTTGTTAGACGCTGTTATTCAAATCAATCAGGCGCAACCCCAGCAAGTGATTGCGAGACTCAATAAGCATTTCCCGTCACTTGATGGCGTGAAAATTGCAATTTTGGGACTCTCCTTCAGACCCAATACGAATGATATGCGTGAAACGCCAGCGATCCCATTGATCAAGGCACTCAAAGCGCAAAATGCAACACTCAAAGCTTACGATCCGGTTGCAATCCCTGAAGCTGCAAAGCTAATCAAACCAGAGGATGTAGAACTTTGTGAGAGCTTGGCGTCAGTGCTTGAAGGCGTTGACGCGATCGTGCTGGTGACGCGCTGGGATGAGTTCCGCGCTGTGCCTGAACTGATTGCTGAATTCGATCCACAGCCTGTTTTTGTAGATGGTCGCCGGATGTTGGATAAGCACTCAATTCAGCGCTATGAGGGCATTGGACTTTAAGCAATGAACATTACTGACCTCAAAACAGTTCTCGATCCCCAAGCGATCGGTGAAGATCTCCATCGCTTTGCTGCCGAATTGTACCCAATTTGTCGCAGCATCACGGGTGATGGCTTTCGGGAAACGCTGCGCCAAATCGAACGCTTCATTCCCCTGAAGCGGTTTGAAGTCCCAACCGGGACACAGGTATTTGATTGGACAGTACCACGGGAATGGAATATTCGCGATGCTTATGTGAAGAACTCACGCGGCGATCGCGTCATCGACTTCCAGCAGTGCAATTTGCACGTCGTTAATTACAGCATTCCAGTACATCAAACGATGTCTTTGGAAGAACTAAAGCCACACCTGTTCAGTCTGCCTGATCGTCCCGATTGGATTCCTTATCGCACGTCTTACTACAAAGATACCTGGGGGTTCTGTCTCACTCACAAGCAGCTACTTGAACTACCAGAGGATCAGTATGAGGTTTTCATTGATTCGACGCTAGAAGCTGGAAATCTGACTTATGGTGAGTGTTATCTACCGGGTGAGATTGAAGATGAAGTTCTAATTTCTTGTCATGCTTGCCATCCGTCTTTGGCAAATGACAATCTATCAGGCATTGCGATCGCAGTTCACCTAGCAAAGTCTTTAAGTGAGATTACACATCGCTATTCCTACCGCTTTATCTTCATTCCAGCGACGATCGGATCAATTACTTGGCTGAGTCAAAACGAAGACCAAGTGCATCGGATCAAACACGGTTTAGTTTTAAGCTGTTTGGGCGATCCGGGTAAGTCAACCTACAAGAAAAGTCGGCGGGGAGATGCAGAAATCGATCGCATTGTGAGTCATGTTTTGGAGCACTCTGGACAAGACTACAACATCATTGATTTCTTTCCTTATGGCTATGATGAGCGGCAGTTCTGCTCACCCGGATTTAACTTACCTGTTGGATGCTTGATGCGATCGCCTAACAGTAAGTTCCCTGAATATCACACCTCGGCTGACAACCTCGATTTTATCCGACCTGAATACCTCATTGATTCATTCTTCAAGTGCTTGAATGTGCTGACAGTGCTGGAACATAACAAGGTCTATCTCAACCAGAATCCGAAGTGTGAACCCCAGTTAGGGCGACGAGGATTATATCGATCGATCGGCGGCGCTTCTGGAACCGGGTTAGATGAGCTTGCTTTGCTGTGGACGTTGAATCTATCGGATGGACAGCATTCATTGTTAGACATTGCAGAGCGATCGGGATATCAGTTTGATACTATTAGGCGGGTTGCAGAGGCATTGATTGAAACTAACCTGCTGAAAGAAGTGGCTATCTGACGGGATTGATTTGTAAAAGCAAAATAAATAGAGAGGGAAATCTGCATGAAAGTTGTTTTGTTTTGTGGCGGTCTAGGCACTCGGCTGAGAGACTACTCGGAAAAGATTCCGAAACCCATGGTCAACATTGGGTATCGCCCGATTCTGTGGCACTTGATGAAGTATTACGCTCACTATGGTCACAAAGATTTCATCCTCTGTCTTGGCTACAAAGCAGACTACATCAAAGAGTATTTCCTGAACTACAACGAATGCCTCTCAAATGATTTTGTCTTGTCAGCGGGTGGTAAGCAGGTTCAAATGATCGGCAGCGACATTCACGATTGGAAAATCACCTTCGTTGACACCGGACTCAATTCCAACATTGGACAGCGCCTCAAAGCAGTTGAGAAGTACCTAGAAGGCGAAGAAATGTTTCTGGCGAACTACAGCGACGGTTTAAGCAACCTGCCGCTTGATAACTTTATTGATCATTTCATGCGTCATGATAGAGTTGCAAGCTTTCTGTCAGTAAAGCCGACTCAGACCTTCCATGTGGTTTCAACAGAAGAAGATGGATTAGTAAAAAGCATTGAGCACGTGAACAGCGCAGATTTACGAATCAATGGCGGCTTCTTTGCGCTTAAAACTGAAATCTTCAGATATATGCAACCCGGTGAGGAATTGGTGATTGAACCCTTCCAACGCCTGATTGAGAAAGAGCAATTGGTCGCCTACAAGTACGATGGCTTCTGGACTTGTATGGATACGTTCCGTGATAAGCAGAATCTTGATGATTTATACACTCAGGGCAATCCACCTTGGGAAGTTTGGAAGACTCGTAAAGTGGTGTAATCGTTAATCTGGGAAAGTGAAAATGCTGAAACTGATGTTCGATCGCGGCAAAGATGCCGAATATCGCATTCTGTGTCTTGGTGCTCACTGTGATGACATTGAGATTGGCTGTGGAGGAACTATCTTAAAGCTGATTGAAGAGTATCCGAATGCTGTGTTTTACTGGGTTGTGTTTAGCTCTAGTGAAATTCGATCGAAAGAAGCATTTGCAAGTGCCGATCGATTCCTCGCAGGTGCGAAAGTTGAGAACATTGTGGTGAAAAACTTCCGCAATAGCTTCTTTCCGTATGTGGGAATCGAAATCAAAGAGTACTTCAACGAACTCAGCCAAGCGTTTTCACCAGATCTGATTCTGACGCACTACAAGCACGATGCTCACCAGGATCATCGAGTTATTTCAGATTTAACCTGGAATAGCTATCGGAACCATCTGATCTTAGAGTACGAAATTCCTAAGTACGATGGTGATATCGGTAATCCAAACTTCTACGTGCCTTTGAGTGAAGCAATTTGTCAGCGTAAAATTCACACGTTGATGGAGGTGTTTGAAACTCAGAAACAGCGACAGTGGTTTACTGAAGATACGTTTCAAGCGATCTTACGGTTGCGGGGCATTGAAGCTAATTCACCCAGTAAGTTTGCAGAAGCACTTTATAGCCGAAAGCTAGTATTTTAAGCATTTCTGCTTTGGAAGAGGGAGGAGATCGTGTTGATTCACGATCTCCTCCACTGATTTATTCACTCATCTGCAACACGGGCGTAAACTTCACACCGTATTCTGTTTCAAAGCTTTCCTTCTTCCCTTCTAAGCTCCAAAGCTCCAATTCACAAGGATCATCAAAACGCGATGGTTTAACTAACAGTCGCATTTCTCTTTGTTCTAAATTAAACTGACATTGAATCGATCGGATGGCTCCAATTTGGCGACGATCGAGCGCCACCGCCAGCCGTAATAGTGGATATAGCTGCTCGACAACGCGCCGATGTCGCTTACTGGTGAGATTGCGGTAAGTTTCGTGACGTTTTTTCGGGCTGTTTTTGCGGTGGTAGCGGGCAAGATTCGCGATCGTTTCGATCTCCATCTCTGTAAATCCCAGCAACTCCGCATGGCGGATCAGATAGTAAGAATGCTTGTGGTGCGAAGAATGCGAGATGTGATGCCCACAGTTATGTAAAATCGCCGCAGCCCAAAGCAGCATTCGCTCCTCATCCCCCCAAAAATGCAGTTTCCCCTGCGTTTGATCAAACAGACTCAGCGCAAATTCTGCAACTCGCTGACTGTGCTCTAGGTTGACTTGATATTTCTGAGCCGCTTTGAAGATGCTACGTTCGCGGACAGATCCCTGATAGCGCAGCCGATCTTCAATCAGCCCATGCGTGACCATCCAATCGACGATGACTCCTTCTCGTAGCGATCGTTCACAAATGACGATCGATTCTGCTCTCAACTGAGTCATCACTTCCTGTAAAATCATCGCTCCAGACAGGATAATTTCTGAGCGTCGCTCTGATAATCCTGGAATCGCCAAACGCTCTGCCAAGGTCATTTTTCGCAAGCGGTTGATCCAATCTTTCAGATCTTTCAGCGATAATTCACAACCGTTGAGCGGCACTGGAACTGCGCCAAACTTCTCGCGAGCATTCAATGCCACCAGCGTCTCGATCGTTCCCGATGTCCCGATAAGGCGCGGACGTTCTCCAGGATTGAGATGTGCTTGTAGGTCTTCGATCGATCGTTCCAGCGTTCCGCGAATATAAGCTTGCAGCCCAGCAAACTCAGTCGTACTAATGGGATCAGTTCTAACTTGTTCAGCCGTGAGCCGAACCGCTCCGACTTTGGTACTACTGAGCGTTCTTGGTTCATGTCCATCGCCCAAAATTAACTCGGTTGAACCACCACCGATGTCTACAATCACATGCGGCTGATTGTTGAAATTCATCGCCGATAGCACACCGAGATAAATCCGTCGTGCTTCCTCAGCTCCAGAAATCAGATTAATCCACAGCCCCAGTTCATTCTCAATTCGTTGTAAAAACTCTTGTCCATTTGGCGCTTCTCGTACCGCACTAGTTGCCACTGCGATCACCTGCTCAGCGTTCAAACTTTTCGCAACTTCCTGACAGCGCTTCAGCGCAACGAACGCCCGTTCCATCGCTTCGGCTGACAGTTCGCCCGTTTTCTTACAAAAATCGCCCAGTCGCACCGTCGCCTTTTCTCGACCGATGATCGTAAAAGTTGGAATATCTGCCTGAATCCGGGCAATCACCATGTGAATTGAATTCGTTCCGACATCGATCGCTGCCAGAATTCGATCGCGATCCGATGGGACTGTAGGCAGTGTCACCGGATTCTCTTGAGGAGGGTTCGAGAGAGAATTAACCATGAGCATTAAACGTACTGCGACCTAATGTGTCTAAAAGCGAAAGCACTGAGTATTCAAACCGCGATCGAGTGAGTAAAACCATTTCCTAGATTAAGGTTTTACCGCAATTCTTGAGTAAGTCAACCGATTTTTAGGCGAAAACCACGCTAAGGTCTTTTTATAGACTTGCGATCGAATTCTATGTGGACTCAGCCGAAACCCTCTTCAGAACCAACCTGGCTCACCATTGCACGACTCTTGCGCTGGCACAAACCCGAAGGGCGTTTGATCTTAATGATTCCGGCACTCTGGGCGGTGTTTCTCGCAGGACGAGGAACGCCACCTTGGTTATTAGTGGTCATCATTATTTTAGGCACTTTGGCAACCAGTGCGGCAGGTTGTGTGGCAAATGATCTCTGGGATCGCAATATTGATCCGCACGTCGAACGCACTCGCGATCGTCCCTTGGCTTCACGAGCGCTTTCCGTCAAGGTTGGAATTGCAGTAGGCTTGATTTCGCTACTCTGTGCGGCAGGGTTAGCAATATTTCTCAATCCCTTAACGTTTTGGCTTTGTGTCGCTGCTGTTCCCGTGATTCTCCTATATCCTGCTGCTAAGCGAGTGTTTCCAGTGCCGCAATTGGTCTTGTCGATCGCTTGGGGATTTGCCGTCTTAATTAGCTGGAGTGCCCTGAGCTGTAGCACGACTTCTAACACGGCTTGCCTGACTCAACCAATGTGGCTTCTCTGGGGCGCAACGGTACTTTGGACGTTGGGTTTTGACACCGTATATGCGATGTCCGATCGCGAGGACGATCGCCGCATTGGAGTCAAATCTAGCGCTTTGTTTTTTGGACGATATGCTCCTTATGCGATCACTGCCTTCTATATGGGAACGGCGGTGATTTTGGCAAAATTGGGAACCGTGATGCAGTTGAATCTTTGGTATTGGGGTGCACTAGGACTAAGTACGATCGTGTGGGCGTGGCAATCATACAAACTGATCCAGCCCTCAATTCCTCATTCATTCTATGCGTTCAGCTTTAAGCAGAATGTCTGGATTGGTTTTCTCTTATTAGCCGGAATGATTGCTGGAAGTTAATCGATCCACTCTGTCCGAACAAAATGAGCGGGGCGACCCCAACCATCTTGAACGACAGAGACTTCGCGCACTCTTAAATTAAACGGAATCGCAGTCGTTACGTATTGCTGCACAAGCCGCCCTAATTCTGGAGCAATCTGCGAAGCGGTTGTTGCTGCAACTCCTAATCCTAATAGCTGCTCGATCGGGTTACGCGGTAAGAGCAAGTGAATTCCAAGCGCCATCGAGGCGGTGAGCAGCATTCCAACCGAGAGATTTGTCCCACAACGCGGGTGAACCGCCAAGTTCCATTCCCCGTGAGTAATGCGCTCTAGGGCTTGATTTACCGCTCGTCTAACCTCAACCGTATCCGCCTGACCATACAAATAAAATCCTTCTTCGGTCGATAATCCGCCTAGCCCGCTGTTATCCGTCCAATCAGGCGGTGCAATTCGACGATCGGGCAAGCCACTTAAAATCCAGACTGTTGCATGTTCAAGTGCATGAACCTGCCGCACCATCAGTGTTTCTCGCAGTCCAGGAATAAATCCAATCTGCTGAAGCAACTCCGTATCTTGAGACGCTTGGGGAGTTGGGAGCAACGAACTCAAAAATTGATCAAATTCAGAAACACTTGCAGTCATAACCCAACAACTTCGGAAACCCGCGCTAGAGAATCAGTGTTTCAACTCTAGCGCTTGTCTCCCGAAGTTGACTGCAAGCTGTTGCAAATTGTAGCGAGTCTTAGCCAAACAATCGAACCGTCAGCAGGGTTGCAGTGGGTTGAGTTCCACCTCCCACCGATCGCGCTACCTCAACGCCGTTTTGCTCCAGAATCACAATCGGTTCAGATCCGCTATTCATTTCGACCCGCTTGATCAAGACCTGCCCGTTTGCAATGCGCTGTCCTACTTGGACATAGCGACTGGTTGCTTCATTCGGAGCCTGCACAATCACCTGCGGTACACCACCCACGACCACGACACCCGTGATTTGCACTCCCTTTGCCAAGCTCGAATCAGGCAGCGGCGGAAGCGGGCGAATCGGCGACTGCGGCTCTGGTTTTGGCAAAGTCGCAGTTGGTCGATTGCTGGGTTCGGGTTTCACTTGTGGCTGTGGAGTGGGAGTAGATTCCGTTGGCTGTGCTGTAGATAGCGGTGCCACCGGAACCTTGAACGAAACAAGCGGTGGAACACTTGAAAACGGATCTTTCCCGCTACTGATGCCACGCTGAACTTGTTTCGCTCGCTCTAATGGATCAGTCGATTGCAGTAGACCCGCAATTTTGTTTCCTGATTGCTCGCCTCCCAATTTTGCTGCGTCTTTAGCAGGGACGGTTGGCTTGGCAAATGCCTGAGCAGGTGTGGATAGGTTAGCTGCGGGCGAAGGATTAATCGTCGCAGTTTCCTCGCCCGTCGTGCAGCCGCTCAGCCAAAGCGTAAATGCACCCGCACAAAGAATCAGTGTTCTGCTTGGAAGATTCCCCGTAACTTGCTTTGTGAACCGCTTGCTCATGATCACTCCCAAAATTCGACTTAGGATTAGCCTCGATCGCGGTTCACAGCCCAAACTTAAATGACCCGCAACAGAGAACGATCCGTGTGATGACAGTGTGCCCCGATCTCGCTCAAGAGACGACTCGCTAAAAATTTTTGCGTAAATTCTCGTAGCTTTTCTGCTTAAGCTTCAGTACAAACCATGATGGCTTGCAGCTTTTGCAGTCCTTTTTTTACTTGACGAGAGACGGTAACAGCACTAATTCCCAAGCGTTCTGCGGTTTCTTTCTGAGTTAAATCGTAGAGAAAAACGAATTCCAAAATTTCACGGGTTCGATGTTCTAACTGAACCAAAGCTTGCTGAAGTCGAATGCGGTCTTCCTGAACGAGTTGAAAGCTGCGATAACGGGCATCTGGAACGAGATCTCCTAGGGATGCAGTCCCTTCTTCGTCACCAATTGGGGTATCTAGGCTCAGCAGGGCGCGATTTTGACCCGCTAATCGAATTTCCTGCCACTCTCCGAGCGCAATATCCAGCGCCGCCGCGATTTCAGCATCAGTGGGGGGTCTGCGATGTTGCGCTTGAAAGTCTCGAATCACCCAGACCGCTTGGCGTTGAAGCGCTTGCCAACGACGCGGAATTCGCACCGAGGGGCTTTTGTCGCGCAGATAATGCTGAATCTCACCCCGGATGTAGGGAATCGCAAACGAGCTAAAGGCGTGCCCTTTCGACATATCAAAGCGCTCGATCGCCCGAATTAATCCAATCGATCCAACTTGAAGCAGATCATCGTAGCTTTCCGTACACTGATTCACCCAATGATGCGCTTCTTTTCTCACTAGCCCAATATTCAGTTCAACCAGTTGATTACGGATAGAAGCCGATGCCGACTTTTGATACTCACGGAGCAGTTGTAACGTTTCGTTTCTTAAATCGGTAGAGACAAGATTAGGCATGACGAATTTCAGTGATGAGCTTACGCTTAAGAAGGTGTCAAACCCGATTTTTTGCTGCTTCTGTGAGAACTGTGATGGTAGAAATCACACCCAGATGCGATCGGAGAGATAAGAACAAAAGTTTCAAGCAGGTCGTTGAAACTGCTGGATTTTTGCTCTCCTCTTGGTGACAAATTAAACTTATTTCTTTAATCGAATTGCGTACAACTGCATTTCCACGGAACGTTAGCTCACCGTGATCTGAATCACTTTATGGATAAATTCTGAACAAGTATGAAGATTGGATTTTACAAAATTAAAATGCGCAAAAAAATGGGGCAGCTTGCCCCAAGAAATAAATGGCTCTGAAAAAGAGCGCGTTAAATTGGCAGTTCCTAGATCAACGAGAATCTAAGCAGCAGGCGCAACTCGTGCATAGAACAAGCCGCGAATCTTCACTTCGCTGGCTTCACGAGATCCCATATCAGTTTCAGAGGGCTGTTCACTCTCAAACGTTCCTGCAATCTCGCCAGTAGCGCTGTCAATTTTTGCCACTTGCAGCGAAATTGCGCCCTTGTCAAGCTGGAAACGTTTGACGTTCTCTTTTCTCAACTCTTCTGAGTCTGCTGAAGCTGGAAGCGCTACGGCATTATCGTAACCTGTGGTCAAACCGCGGCCTTTCGGGTCGAGGAAGTTAGAGGTCCGGTAGGACGGAACGCGGAAGTTTCCAATGAAGTCGGTTGAAGTGTTAATCGTGGACGAACCCGGCGCGGTCGTCGCCACCAATCCTTTAATGGTGAACAAGAAGGGAATCCGTTCGCCACCCGGTAGCTGAACGGTAATTGCCTGGAAGTCTAGACCATCTTCTTCGACAAAGGTCAAGCTACCATCTGGGTTTGCCGTCAATGTTCCTGACACCGCATCGATCGACGAGGTGTAGCGGGTCATCACTTTCGCGGGGACAAACTCAGCTTCACGGCGCTTGTTGACCAATTCTTCTTTGACAAAGTAGGTCGTGGGCTGGAGGCACAATCCGGTGATGCTGTAGGATTTGCCGGCTTCGATCGCGATCGAGCCGCGAGATGTTTCCTCAATTTGGGGGCAGCTATTGGCTAAGCCTGTGCCGCGAATTTGCTCGTAGGTCAATCCTTCCGTACTAGTAGCAGTAGCGTCACTACAAGCCGTTAGAACACTCAGGCAGAACGCCAGCAGTGTCACAATTAATGCGCGATACCTCATGGTCAACCTCAAAGTAATGTAAAAATTCTGTCAGGGTGTTTTGGCACTGCTGTCAGATCTCATCGAGTTTCTATAAATTCTGGTGTGGTTCAATCGAACCTCTCATAGCATTTTACAGATATTGGTAAACATTTTAAGAATCGAAGACGATCGCGGATAGAACAGAAGAAGTTACAGTGCTGAGGGCAACGGTCTCGATCGCCAAAAAGCGATAGGGTATTAAAGCCTTTTCCTGGTAAGTAGATGCAACTGAGGAGCGACCAGCATGGATCACGACACGATGATCAGAGATTATGGCAAGAGTAAGGCGGAGGAAATTACGCAGCGATCAGCAGAGCTTGAGCAGTTGGCGCAGACGATTCGCTCGATCGCGGAGGATTCAACCGGAGACGGACTCGCGCTGCTTGCCTTGCTAAGAGTCCTCGAAATTCTGCATCGGGAGATTCGAGAAGGCTTGTTTCAGGAGGCACTACCCAGTAATCGTCAGGCGCTCTATAGTTTATTGAAAGATATTGAAGCGACGGGGGGATGGCCCTACATCAATCGCATGCCGCTTCAGGAGTTTCTGCGAAATCTGATTGCCGAAGATGACACTTGCTCTGAAACCGAAAGATAAGCAAAAAGCGCCAAAGATGCTCGATCTTCAGCGCTTTTTCTGAGTGAGATTGTGAAGTTTTATTGCTCGTCTTTGGGCTGGCGGCTGGCGGTTTGGATATAGAGAATCAGCAGAAACACGCTCGGCACAAGCACAAACAGAATCGACGCAATAAATCCCAAATCATTAACTTGCATAAAGCACGACCCCTTTTAAACTTGGCATCAACACTTTCTAGAATACCACTAAGGCTTGGTCTTAACGCTGACTGCCCCGTTGACTAGCGCTTGACAAGCGAGACGATAAGAAGCAGGTTTTTTCTTTAATTTGCGCTCCTCGAATGCAGTGCGCGGCGAGAGATTTTCCATCCCTTCAATCACTTCGACAATGCAAGTGCCACATTGACCGTTGCCGCCGCAGTTCATTAACTTGCCACCAAAGGTGTAGAGATCAACTTGATTCTCGATCGCTTTAATCCGCAGATTCGCGCCTTGAGCCGCGACCACTTCTTTACCTTCTTTGACAAAATTGATGCTGGCAGACTGGAATGCAGGTTTCGGTGGCTCCTGAACGACAGCTTCTTCAACGGGTTGGAGATCGGTGTCTGCTGGTTGCATAGTCTTCCTCTTGAAGAGAATTTTTAGATTGATTGGCACTCAAAATGCTTTCTTTAGTTGTACCTCATTTCGCTCAAAAATTAAGAAATATTAATAAGTGAAAAGCAGGAATGGGAAAGAATTTCAGACGATCGCGATTCGCTTGCAATCGCTTCTAACACTGGTTACACTTCTTTATACACTTTCATTTTTTATCAATCCCTTGTCATGGTCGCGATTCAACGTTCTTGTGAACGGCTGGAGCGCAGAAACGGCGGGGTTACGGGATGCTTTGTCTGGTAAAGTTACCAGTATTAGGCACTTTAACAAAAGGCTGAAAGAAGCGTTGCAGTAGACGTAATTTAGAGGAGGAGAGTAGTCAAATGGGACTACCCTGGTACCGCGTACACACAGTTCTGGTGAATGATCCGGGACGGTTGATTGCGACTCACCTGATGCACACCGCACTGGTAGCAGGTTGGGCAGGATCAATGGCGCTTTATGAGCTTGCCATTTTTGATCCAAGCGATCCAGTTCTGAACCCCATGTGGAGACAAGGTATGTTCGTGCTGCCGTTTATGGCAAGACTCGGCGTAACCTCTTCCTGGGGCGGTTGGAGCGTTACGGGTGAAACCGTCACCGATCCAGGCTTCTGGTCGTTTGAGGGCGTTGCGGCTGCCCACATCGTTTTATCGGGCTTGCTGTTCTTGGCAGCTTGCTGGCACTGGGTTTATTGGGATTTGGAGCTTTTCCGCGATCCGCGCACAGGTGAACCTGCGCTCGACTTGCCGAAAATGTTCGGGATTCATTTGTTCTTGTCAGGATTACTTTGTTTTGGTTTCGGTGCGTTCCACTTAACTGGACTGTTTGGTCCCGGAATGTGGGTGTCTGATGCCTATGGTGTAACGGGTCACATTCAGGCTGTCGCGCCTGAATGGGGTCCGGCTGGATTTAACCCGTTTAATCCGGGTGGAGTCGTGGCGCACCATATTGCAGCGGGCATTGTTGGCATTATTGCTGGCTTATTCCACCTCAGCGTCCGTCCGCCAGAGCGCCTCTATCGCGCTCTGAGAATGGGGAACATCGAAACGGTGTTGTCGAGCAGTATTGCAGCTGTGTTCTTTGCAGCATTCGTAGTTGCAGGAACGATGTGGTACGGCAACGCAACCACTCCGATCGAGCTTTTTGGTCCGACGCGCTATCAGTGGGATAGCAGCTTCTTCCGCCAGGAAATCGATCGTCGCGTTCAAAATTCGGTTGCAGATGGCGCAAGCCTGTCTGAGGCTTACAACCAAATTCCTGAGAAGCTGGCGTTCTACGATTACGTTGGTAACAGCCCCGCGAAAGGTGGCTTGTTCCGTACGGGTCAGATGAACAAAGGCGATGGAATTGCTCAGACTTGGGTCGGACATCCGGTATTCAAGGATGGCGAAGGTCGTGAATTGTTTGTCCGTCGCTTGCCGAACTTCTTCGAGAACTTCCCTGTGATTCTCCAAGATAGCGATGGCGTGATTCGCGCAGACATTCCGTTTCGTAAAGCTGAGTCGAAGTACAGTTTTGAGCAAGCGGGCGTAACCGTTAGCTTCTATGGCGGTAAGTTAGATGGACAGACCATCAGCGATCCGGCGCAGGTTAAGCGTTATGCGCGTGCTGCTCAGTTAGGCGAACCGTTTGAATTCGATCGTGAAACTCTAAATTCGGATGGTGTGTTCCGCACCAGCCCGCGTGGATGGTTTACGTTTGGTCATGCTGTGTTTGCGCTGCTGTTCTTCTTTGGTCACATCTGGCACGGATCTCGAACCATCTTCCGGGATGTGTTTGCTGGGGTTGACCCGGATCTGTCAGAAGAGCAAGTCGAATGGGGACGCTTCGCGAAAGTGGGTGACAAAACTACACTTCAGAGAACAGAAGCGTAATGGCTTCACGGGTCTAGGCAATTCGCTTAGACCCGACTCGATTCTTTATCTTGGGACACATCATGGAAAGCGTTGCATATATCTTGATTTTGGCTTTGGCGATTGGCGTTTTATTCTTTGCGATCGCGTTTCGGGAACCGCCGAGAATTGGTAAGTAATCTCACGATTACAAAAAGAACCCGCTTCAGTCTGAAGCGGGTTCTTTTTTTGCAACGGTTTCGGACAAGCTGATTTAGGATGTGAATGTTGGGTTTACTCGGTGCTTGTGAGCGTTTCTTCGCGACAAACAGATTTTTCCAGTCCGACTCGCTATCGCGTTCGGGCGGTACAGCCTTCAGATTTGTATGAAATTGCGGGAATTTTGGTAGATAGCTTTCCGCTGTACCCGTCGTTTTTGCCGTGGCTGGCTCCAGTGATTCGAGTCGGCATTCATGAGGATCTAAGGAGCCGAACACGATTTCCGGCACCGAATTATGTTTGTTTGGTAGCAATTGATACGAGCGATCGAGCAGAGCGATTAGTGGGAACGGTTGAGATTGGATTACGCGGTGTGAACCCATGGCAGGTGCGTACCAATCAGTATATGTATCTGTCGAATTTAGCTGTGCAGGAAGACGCGAGGCGGCAAGGAGTAGCGCAGCAGTTGCTATTGGCGTGTGAGCCGTATGTGCGGGAGTGGGGCTATCGCAATATTTATCTGCATGTGCTGGAAACAAATGAGGCAGCAAAGCGGCTTTACTTTAAGTTGGGATATCAGCTAGAAGAGATTCAGCCGAGTTGGGATTGGTTCTTGGGAAAACCGAGACGGATGTTTTTGCGGAAGGAAGTACGATCGCCTGAAATCAGAGAGCCTTAATTCGGCGATCGAACTCATTGTCCCACTACGCTAGTCGAAACTACCCACTTAGAGATTTGGTATTGAACATTGGGTCAGTATTTCATTTTCGTCTCCGAATCCACTCGGATATACGCAAAAAATCCTGGGGATTCACTAAACTTAGAGAGATTTGTATGAGACAGAGTTAGGAGGGCTTGTGCGCCTGTTTACGACCGTCGCAGGATTGCGGTGCTACTTGAACTTAGCTCAGGGAAAACAACCGATCACGACGGGTTCCACTGAATCGACGATCTCACGATCAACGATCGGGTTTGTTCCTACGATGGGCGCACTCCACGCTGGACATTTGAGCCTGATTCAACGAGCGCGCCAGGAAAATCAAATCGTTGTCGTCAGCATTTTTGTCAATCCGCTGCAATTTGGGGCAAACGAGGATCTGAGCCGCTATCCTCGCACTTTGGAGCGCGATCGATCTCTGTGTGAAGCGGTTGGGGTTGACGTGATCTTTGCGCCTGATGCCGCAGAAATGGGAGTCAGTCCGCCTACTCCGACGAGAGTTCAGCCGCCGATCGAGCTAACTTCTGGACTATGTGGCGCGTTTCGTCCTGGGCATTTTGAAGGCGTGGTGACAATTGTGACAAAACTTTTTAATTTGGTGCAGCCCGATCGAGCTTATTTTGGGCAAAAAGATGCTCAGCAACTCGCGGTAATTCAGCAAATGGTGAAAGATTTGAATTTGCCAGTTGAGATTGTACCCTGCTCGATCGTGCGGGAACCCAGCGGTTTAGCGCTTTCGTCCCGAAATCAATACTTATCAGATGAAGAGAAAATAAAGGCAACTGCGCTTTATCGAGGATTGTCACAAGCTGAAAAACTGTTTCGATCTGGAGAGCGTGTAAGTGCTACCTTAGTGCAGGCAGTAAAACAGGAACTCGAAAAAGTTTCTGAACTGCGACCAGAATATATCGAACTTGTTGATCCGATGACGCTGAAATCTTTAGACTCTGTGACTGATGAGGGTTTGTTAGCGCTGGCTGCGCGTTTGGGTTCGACCCGCCTGATTGACAATTGTGTGCTGCGCGATCGTCGCCCGATGATTGCGATTGATGGTCCTGCGGGAGCGGGAAAATCGACGGTGGCACGGGCAGTAGCGGCTGAGTTGGGCTTGTTTTATTTGGATACGGGCGCGATGTATCGGGCGCTGACTTGGTTTGTGCTGCAATCGGGCGCAGATTTGAACGATGAACCGACGGTTGCAGAATTGGCGCATCAGTGTGAGATCGATTTTCAGACCGATACGGCAACTCCGATCGTGTTTGTCAACGGGCAAGATGTGACGCAGGCGATTCGGACTCCAGAAGTGACGGCGCATGTTTCGACGATCGCGGCACAGGCGGCGGTGCGGGAAGCATTAGTAAAGCAGCAGCAGAATTACGGTCGGCGCGGGGGCATCGTGGTTGATGGTCGCGATATTGGAACGCACGTTTTCCCGGATGCCGAAGTCAAGATTTATTTAACGGCTTCGATTCAAGAAAGAGCGCGGCGTAGACAGCACGATCTAAAGACTCTGGGACAGCCAGAGGTGAGTTTGGCAGAGTTAGAAGCCGCGATTTTTGAGCGCGATCGTAAGGACAGCACTCGCGTCATTTCACCGTTGCGGAAGGCGGAGGATGCGATCGAGATTCAATCCGACAACTTGGCGGTGGCGGAAGTGTTACAACGGATTGTCAGTCTGTATCAGGAAAAAACGGCACCGGTTTCGATTTGATGTCGATATTGTCGATCGTCAGGGGATTTGCGCTGGATAGAGACGCGATTAGGAGCTTCGCTGCACCTTCGGTGTTCGCGTCTCTACGACGACCACGAATACGACGACCACGACACAACGAATGGGTAATTTGCCGCGTTTGTTTTTTGAATTGGAATTCACACCGACCATTCTTTAAAGATTTCGTTGGGTACTCTAGAATCGCTGTCGTTCAGGGAACCCTATGTCTTCTTTTCCGGAGTCTGCTTCTTGTCAGAATCAGCTAGAAGCAGGGCTAATGGCGCTTCAAAGCGGGCAGATCGAAAGCGCGATCGCACAACTTAACCGGTGCCTCACTTCTTCCGAACTCAATTCATCGGATGCGGTCAAAGCGAAGATGGGATTGGTGCAGGCATACGCGCAAAGCGGAAAAATTCAGTTAGCGATCGCGCTTTGTCAAGAACTGCAACAGAGCCATCACGAAAAGGTGCGATCGTGGGCGACGCAAATGATGGCAAAGCTCGCGTCTACCGATCCAGGATTTGTGCCGCTTGATCCCACAGTTCAACCGGTTCGACGCAAACGAGTAGCGCCATCCCTGCAAAACGCCGCAACAATTCAAGCAGAGTCTCGATCAGAGCTAGTTCCACCTGAAATCACCCCAGCCCCAACGCCGCACGTCTGGAAAAATGCCGATCGCGCTCAGCGCTGGCAACCCCTTCCTCCGCTTAATCCGATGCGGTTGCGATGTGCAGAAATTGGAGGCGCGATCGCGCTCTTTGTGACGTTGTGCTTGCTCTGGCGAATCGCGGGTTTCACTTCCTCGCTGCCCCATACAGCGGTGGCGCGGCTCTTGCGCTGGAGCATTGCTGTTCCCGATCAAACCATTCCGATACTGCAATTTGGATTGAGCTTGATTCTCTTATTTTTTGCATCTCCGTGGATTTTAGATGCGGTGCTGAAAGGGCTGTACGGACTCAAACCGCTCTCCACGGCTGCGATCGCTCGTCACAGCGTAGAGGCGCATCGCCTGATTCAAAGATTTGCCCAGCAGCAGAAAATTTCTATTCCTAAGCTCGGAATTTTGCCGACTTCGGTTCCGATCGCGTTTACTTACGGTTGCTTACCTAAATTTGCTCGAATTGTGGTGAGTCAAGGGCTTTTAGATCAGCTAACCGATGAAGAAATTGCTGCAATTTACGCCGGAGAAGTAAGTCATATTGCTCATGGGGATTTTGCTTGGATGTCGCTTGTTGCTGTTGTGCTGCAGATCCCTTATTCGATTTATCAATTAAGCGCGATCGTCAGCGATCGACTCCGAATCTTAAAGCTAAATCGGGCTTCTGTTTCTAAACTCATTCAAATTCCTGCTGATGCAATGGGGCTGATTTCTGCGCTCGCTTATGGATTCTTCTGGCTGTTTCGCGGGTTAGGATTATGGCTTTCAAGAGAGCGTGTTATCTATAGCGATCGTCATGCTTGCAGTCTCACAGGCAATCCAAATGGACTAGCACGAACCTTGATTAAATTAATGATCGCGACGGCTGAAACAATCAAACACGAAAAGCGAACTCCTTATTTATTAGAAGGTTTTGAGCTTCTTAATCCTGTGAGTTATCGCAGCGCAATTTTATTTGAAGGGCTATTTGATCGAGTCTCCTTATCGACTTTATTTCAGTGGGATTTTGCTAACTGCGATCGCAGTTTATCCCTGTTGAATAGCCCTCATGCTTTGATGGGAATTCGACTGCAAAAACTGATGAATTACTGTCAGCAATGGCACCTCAAACCTGAACTCGAACTCGAAACTCTCACCCCAGATAAGCGCAAGCAACCCTTACTGCAATTCGCACCCCTGTTTGGCGGATTAGGAGGCATTACGATCGCAGCATTACTCTGGCTAATGGCTCATGCTCTTTTTGCCATTGGTAACTTCCGCTTCAATTGGTTAGCCAGCGATTACAGCTTGTTTCCAAGTTTTGGGTGCATTGGATTTGGCATCGGGATGATTATTCGATTTAATCGCTTCTTTCCTGACTCTCGCGACGAACACAGGAATCTCGTTGAACTTCTAACGCAACCCCATCTCACCCAACTCGATAGCCCCAGAATTCGACTCGAAGGAACGCTGATTGGGCGCGCTGGAGCTAGCAACCTACTCGCTCAAGATCTTCTCCTGCAAACGGAAACCGGATTAATTAAGCTGCACTACTGCTCTCAGGTAGGCGCGATCGGGAATCTACTTTGTGCGCTCCCGCTTGGACAACCCGCGGTCGTCACCGGATGGCTCCGACGCAGCGCAACTCCCTGGATTGATGTAGACACGATTAAAGCGAGATCACTCATCCGAGCTGGGCATCCTGTCTGGTCGTTACTGGTTGCGATCGCGGCAATTCTGTTCGGCATTGCTCAGGTTTTGTAAAGAATAGTTGCGCTTTCTCTAGACATAGTGTTACATTCCGTTACAAGGAGTCCAATCCTGGAGTGGCTCAGTCGATCGTGCATCGGCTTACAGAACTTTCAGTATTCGGTATTTCTCCTCCCAACACAGCAAGCTGAGCCAGTCGATCGTCGGATTGACTGGTTTTTGTATCGCGACTTAGGCAAAACTTTGTAGGCTCTAACAAGCGAAATAGCACTCAGGAGGGAAATTATTCAGGTGGCTCGAAACTGAGAGACGAGCATGATACCTTTAAGAGTGGCGCATATCCTTGGGACACAGTGACCAAGTTGCTTAACCTCAAATCCCACCAGCGGCAAGAATCGAACCCGCTGAAGATTTTCCGGGTTTGGTCTGAAACCTCCGGAGGAAGGGTCAGCAGTGCGATCGTGCTGCTTCATATAGTCCTGACGAAAGGTGGCAGAAATGTCTGTATCGTCTAACCTGAGCCAAGAAAACGAAAGGTGTAGCTGAGGGATGTGTGGTAAGCGTCCGTACCATGTATTAGGATCAAAGTCTGGAGGTGTCTCGATATGTCAATTCGTCTATATGTGGGCAATTTGCCCGAAGATTTAAGTCGGCAAGACCTCGAAGCTGCATTTGCGGATGCAGGAGAAGGAGTCTCCGCCAAGCTGATCACCGATCGCAAAACCGGTAAATGCCGCGGTTTTGGCTTTGTCACCGTCAAATCCGATGAATTGGCGGATCAATTCATTGAGAAATACAACGGAGTCAGCATCAAGGACAACGCGATCAAAATTGAAAAAGCGTTGCCTCGATCTAAAGACAAAGCCGATGAACCCGCAGCAGCACCCGCAGCAGCGTCCGGTGGAAAGCGCAAAGGCGGCAACACCACCAACAACAGCAACAAATCGCGCCGCACCACCACTTCTACTGCTGATCCTGACTCGGTTCAACCCGATCCGCGCTGGGCACAAGAACTGGAAAAACTCAAACAAATGCTGGCGACTCAAACCAGTAATTCATAGAATCTGCGATTTTCCTTCGCATTTCGGTTTGAGTAACGGGAACCCTAATAATATTGCGTTGTGATAGGGTTTCGTTGGAATGAAGCGTTTGAACAATCAAGCATTTTACATCCTCCAGACTGAGGTTCGACGATGTCTTGGTTCGCATAAGATTGGGCAAGTTCAATTTGAGCTTGCCCTTCGTCGTTTGGAGAAGTTGCGCTGTCGATCGGGAACACCTGCAACTGAAGCAGAATTGCGAAATGCGATCGATCATTTGATTCCAAATCTCAATCCCAAAGTTCTACGGAAAGCTGTAAAAGCCAATCGCCCATCGCCGCCTTTGTGGATTTGCTTGAAGCTTGCAGCAAGTGCGATCTCGCTTTCAGCAAGCGGAATTTGGTTCGTCAATCTTCCGATCCCGTGGCTGCGTGATTCGGTTGTGCAAGTCGCTCCGGTTTTGCTCACACCGAGCTACATGGCAATGAAGGATCACTATCGCAAGGAGATCGCGCTGATTGAGCAATCCGAGCAATTAGTGAACCAGGCAACTGCATTTACAGACTTAGATTTGGGACTACAAAAAGTCGAAGCGGCGCAAAAGCATTTAGACGAACTACCCCTTTCGTTGTTAAGACAAGACTCAGACGACGACTGCGATGAGGGTGACTGCGAGTTTACGATCGGAGAGGTCAAAGCTGCGCGTGAACGAGTTGCCCGAATACAAACGAAGTTGTTGCAGGAAAAGGACGCTCAAACTCGGTTTGAGCAAGCTGAACAGGCATTAGGCGAATCTGTCGGTATGATTCGGAATGGTGCGACTGGGAAGAGTCGTCAATCTGCGATCGCGGACTGGAGAGCAGCGATTGATACGCTCAGCCAACTGCCCGCTTCAACCTTGGCTGGACGGCTTGCCCGCGAGAAATTGAGCGCAGCAGAACGCGATTTTCGTACCACCGTTGAAGTTCAAGCCGAGAGCGATCGCAATCGTCGATTGATCGAAGTGGCGCAAATCAGTGCAAACGTTGCCAGACAACAAACTCGAAACGAACCAATGTCGCAAATTCAGTTAAGTCAGGTGCAGGAGAACTGGGAGAGCGCGATCGCCAAATTACAGCAAATCCAACCCGCTGATCCAGATTATGTAGAAGCAAGCCGCAGAATGACCAGTTATCAGCAGGGTCTCAATGCGATTAAAGAGAGAATTCAGCATGAGAAGGATTCTGTTGCGGCTTACGAATCCGCACAAGCAATGACTCAGCGCTTGATTTCAAATGCTGATCCAAATCGAGTCGATCGCTCCTACATTCTTGGACAGCTACGCGCCATCGTTGATCGGCTTGATCAAGTGAAACCGAATACCACGGTTTACGAGAAAGCAGCAGAAATGAGGACTTCGGCTGAAAAACGGATGCTTGATCGGTAAAGGCAGAGCAGACCTTGGTAAAGACGCGAGGATTTAGAGATGGGTATAGATCGAGCAACCTTGAAAGTCATACCCATCAAACCCGCGTTTATTAGCCCCCGGTCGGCTCTAGTCGAATCAAACGTCCGTCTCCTGCATCCGTAAGAACGTACAGCAATCCATCAGGACTCTGCCGTATATCGCGCACTCGCTGCCCGATCGCAATCGTCTGTTGCCCTCGCACATTTCCCGTTTCATCAAGATCAATGCGCCGCACATCTTGAGACACCAACCCACCTGCAAATAGATCACCCTTCCAAGCCGGGACGCGATCGCTCGTATAAAACGCCAATCCCGAAGGAGCCGTTGCCGGAGTCCAAACGACCTTTGGACTTACCATACCGGAGCGCGATCGTTCTGTCGAAATCTCCCCGCCAAAATATTCCTGGCTATAAGTCACAACGGGCCAGCCGTAATTCTTGCCTGCTTGCGCTAGATTCAGTTCATCGCCACCCCGCGCTCCGTGTTCAGTCGCCCACACCCGCTTTTTGAGCGGATCAAACGCTAACCCCTGAATATTGCGATGTCCATAGCTCCAGATCGCTGGATCTGCGTTTCGATTCGTTGCAAACGGGTTATCACGCGGCACTGAGCCATCGTCATTTAGCCGCACAATCTTACCGAGGCGACTGCGTAAATTTTGCGCCTGCTTGCGAATCAAATCACCCGCTAGCTGAACCGGGGGATTGCCACCATCGCCGATCGCAACCAGCATCGTGCCATCCGGTAGCCAAAGAATCCGCGACCCAAAGTGCTGTCCGCCAGATTTCGCCTGCGTCACCTCAAAAATCACGCGCAAATCTCGCAGCGCTTTACCATCAAACGTAGCTCTCGCGACGCGAGTTCGATTGGCGCTCTGAGTTCCATGCGAATAAGTCAGATACACCCAGCGATTCTGGGCAAATCGGGGGTGAATTGAAACATCCATTAATCCACCCTGACCGGCTGACATCACTTCCGGAACGCCAGCGATCGGAGTTGGATCTAACACGCCATTTCGCACCAGTCGCAGTCGTCCAGCTTTCTCAGTGATCAGCATCGCGCCATCAGGAAGCCATGCCATACTCCACGGGCGTTCTAATCCTGACACGATCGTCGTTTGTCGAAATCCTTGAGACGTTTGGGCAGAAGACACCTGAATAGTGTCGGAGGAGCTTTGAGTGGCCGGAGCCGTATTTGCGGTAGTTAGGGAGCAAGCGGTCATCGCAAATCCTAGCAAACTGATTCCCGCACCGCGCCTTAATTGCTCGATCGAAAGCTTCATAGCCATATTCCTTATGCGTCGGTAGTCGTTGCTGCCATTCTAGTCTGGGAGTTTTAACTCTGGGAATCGCGCCCAGCAGTGTTTTGCTGAACTAGCTCCAGCACGGCTGCAACGAGCGCTTCTGGCTGGATTGGCTTGGCAAGATGCTGCTGAAATCCAGATTCAAGGGCTTGCTGGCGATCGAACTCTTTCGCATAAGCGGTCAGCGCGATCGCGGGAATTGCAATCTTCGCAGCGCGAACAGCTCGAATGAATTCATAACCAGTCATTTCTGGCATTCCAATATCGCTCAGGAGAATGTCAGGTGGAGCTTGCCCAACCAAGATCAATGCTTCAAGGGCTGAGCAAACCGTGATCACATTCGCGCCGTTTGTTTCTAATAAGAAGGTAAGAAATTCTCGTGTGTCAGCGTTATCATCGACGATCATTGCTCGAATTCCGCTCAAGGGTACATCAGTCGTAGGAGGCGTGAGTGTAGAAGCAACTGCTTCCTCTGAGACTTGCGGAAGTAATGGCAATCGTACCGTAAATGTTGCTCCTTGATTTTCTCCCTTGCTTTCAGCGAAAATCGTGCCGCTGTGTAATTCCATAATTTGACGGGCGATCGCTAACCCCAAGCCTAAGCCGCCAAACTTGCGAGTAATTGAGCCGTCTTCTTGCCGAAAGTGTTCAAACAGATAGGGCAAAAAGTCCGGGCGAATTCCAATTCCTGTATCCGTAATTTGCACCTGAGCCTGATGCTCGATTTGCGTCAGGTGAATTGCCACTCGTCCCCCTTCTGGGGTGAATTTCACAGCGTTGGAGAGCAAATTCCAAAACACTTGCTGCAATCGTCCCGCATCCCCAGACACAAGGTAATCTTGGCGATCGAATTGCAAGTCAAAGGTGATTCGTTTGTCTTCGGCGGTGAGTCGGATCGTTTCTGCTGCGGCTTGGATCACTGAGGCAATTTTGACAGGATAGCGGTTGAGGATGAGCTTACCGCGCATAATGCGAGAAATATCGAGCAGATCATCGATCAGTTGGGTTTGAAGCTTGGCGTTGCGCTCGATCGTATTCAGTGCCTCTGCGGTTCTTGCAGGATCTAAGCGCCCGTTCTGTAACAGTCTGATCCAGCCTAAAATTGGATTCAGGGGTGTTCTGAGTTCGTGAGAGAGAACGGCAAGAAATTCGTCTTTGAGACGGTTGGCTTGCTCTGCGGCTTCGCGGGCGGCTTGTTCTTTCTGAAACAGGCGTTCTCGTTCGCGCTCGAATTGTACCCGCTCGGTGATGTCATTCGAGATGCCAATTAAGCCAATCACTTCTCCCGCTTCATTGCGATAAGGCGTTTTTGTTCCCAGAAAAGTGCGAATGCCATCAGGAGACTCTTCGACGACTTCGGTTTGTCCATTGTTCATGATGCGCTGGTCGTTTTCCGAAACGATCGCACCCAATTCAGGTGGAGAGTAGATTTCAGAGTCGCGATACCCGATGACCTGCTCTGCTGGCTTGCCTAACGTTTCTAGCGTGGCAGGATTGGCGTAGATAATTCGTCCGGCTCGGTCTTTGACAAAAATTGGCGTAGGAACAGCGGCATTGATCACATCTAGAATGGCGTTCTTCTGGCGTAGTTCCTTCTCGGTGCGCCTGCGATCGGTGACATCTCTAAACAAAATTGCGACTTTGCGCTTTTCTGGCTCCTCGACGCGAAACGCATAGACATCAAACCAGCGGTTCAGCGACTCAGAACTATTTTCAAACCGAACGGGTTCTCCAGTTAGCGCCACTCTGCCGTAAATCTCAAACCAATGACCTTCAAGATCAGGCACCAACTCACGCGCTGTTTTTCCGACTGCATTCTTAAGTCCAGTTTGTTGCTCAAAGATCGGATTGACTTCGAGAAAACGGTAATCGATCGCTTTCTCAGCGTCGTCGAACAGGAGTTGAATCACGGCAAAACCTTCATCGATCGAGGTAAACAGCGATCGATAGCGTTCTTCAGATTGTCGGAGGGCTTCTTCTGCTTGTTTGCGTTCGGCTTCTCGCTGCTTTAGCTCGGTGATTTCTTGCACCACGACATTTACGCCTAAAACGCGATTGTCCTCACTTTTCAGGGGATAAAAGCTCGATAGCCAGGTTCGTAGCACTCCAGGCTGAGCCTGATTCATGCCGCTCACTTCCAGATTAAGAATGGGCTTCTCAGTCTCGATCGCTTGTCGATAGATGGGTTCTAGCTGATCTGCAAGCCCTGGCAGCACCTCGCGCACCGTTCGTCCGAGGTGCTGCTCGATTGAAGCGCCATTAATTTCTGCTAATTGTTGGTTGATCCGGACATAGCGCAAGTTGGTGTCGTTAAAGCACAACCCTACAGGTGCAGTGGCGTAAATCGCCTCAATTTCGGCACGTCGGCGTTGCGCCGTTTGTTGCTGTTGGAGTTGAGTGGCTTCTGCTGATTTTTGTGCGGTCACATCTTGAAAGTACACCGCAAGCCCGGAGACGATCGGATAGGCGCGGACTGCAAACCAGGCATTCAAAGGTGGATAAAAAGCTTCTGCACTCACCGTAATTCGCTCAGCCACAGCTCGGCGATACTCTTGTCCAAAGACGCTCTCTTCCGCTTCAGGGAACACTTTCCAAATGCTTTTACCAATCAGGTCTTCTTTTGAGCGATTCAGAACTTGTGTGGCTTGAGAATTGACATAGGTAAAATGCCATTGTGGGTCAAGCGAAAAGAACGCGTCGGAAATGCTTTCGAGAATATCGAGAATTTGCTGTTGGGAGGGCTGAGACTGACGATCGGACGAAATCAATCCGAGGCGCTGCTGAATTCGACGAATGATATTGGAAAAAACAGAGGACGGGCGAATCGTCATAAGACAGGCACAAGATCGCTCAGGGTAGGTATACCATCAAAAATGAAGCGGTCTCGTCGCCTTAAAGAAAGATTTTATGAAGCAGGATACAAGCAGGTGGTAATCGTAGCGATCAACAAAGCTGGATCAAGCGGCTTCGAGAGATGCCGCTTAAATCCTGCCTGACGCGATTTCGCTTGATTGAGTTCTCCCGCATAGGCAGAAAGCGCGATCGCAGGAAATCGATGCCCACAAGCGCGAATGGCTTTGAGCAGTTGATAACCATCACAGTCGGGCATTCCAATATCACTCACCAGTAGATCAACCGTTGATCCTTGCAGAATTTGTAGCGCCATAGTTGCCGATGCTGCACTCAAGACGATCGCGCCTTCTTGCTGCAAAATAAACTGCGCCAGATCTCGTGCATCCGTTTCATCATCAACCAGTAGGACTCGGACTCCTTCGAGGGAGGCTGAAGTCGGTGGGTTTGCAGCAGCGAACTCGCCGGAGCGCGACGCGATCGCAGAAGCTAGCGGCAGGCAGACAGTGAAGGTTGCGCCTTGCCCTTCTCCAGCACTTGCGGCTGCGATCGTGCCGCCATGCAGTTCGACTAATTGACGAGCGATCGCAAGCCCCAAGCCTAGCCCTCCAAATCGGCGCGTGGTGGAAGAATCTGCCTGTCGAAATTGCTCAAAAACCTGTGGTAAAAATTCGGGAGCAATGCCCTTCCCTGTATCGACGACCTGGATTTGGGCGTGAGTTGCGGTTGCTGTCAGTTCGACTTTGACTCGTCCATGCGGCGGGGTGAATTTCACCGCATTGGTCAGCAGGTTCCAGACGACTTGCTGTAATCGCCCCGGATCGCCGAGAACTGCGCCAATCTCATCGAATGCAGTGTCGATCTCGATTGATTTGGCTTCTGCGGCAAGACGAACGGTTTCGATCGCCGCTTCGATCACGGTTTTTAAGTTTACGGGCTGAGCATTTAAAGTCAGCTTGCCGCGTAAAATCCGCGAGACATCGAGCAAATCATCGATCAGTTGGGTTTGTAGTTGGGCATTGCGCTCGATCGTGGCGAGGGCTTGCTGGGTTCGATCTGCATCGAGTTTTCCAGCTTTTAAGAGTTTGACCCAGCCGAGAATGGGATTCAGCGGGGTTCTGAGTTCGTGAGAGAGGACAGCGAGAAATTCGTCTTTGATGCGGTTTGCGCGTTCGGCTTCTTCTCTGGCGGCTTGTTCTCTCAGTAAAAGCTGTTCGCGTTCGGCTTCGGCAGCTTTGCGATCGTCGATATCGGTATGCGTTCCCAACATTCGTAGGGGTTGCCCCTCGGCATCCCAAGCGACGATTTTACCGAGCGATAGAATCCATTTCCAATTGCCCGATCGTGTGCGTTGGCGAAATTCAACGCGATAGTCGCTGCGTTTACCAGAGATATAGTCTTCGTAATTTCGGCTCACGGCTTCCCAGTCGTCCGGGTGCAGCCGTTCTCGCCAAGCCGCATTCGTCTCGCAAAACGTTTCTGGATCGTAGCCGAGCATCTGAGCGTATTCGAGAGAGACGATCGTCTCTCCGGTCTGCACGTTCAAGTCATACAAACCTTGATTAGCCGCCACTAGCGCCAGACGTAGGCGTTCTTCACTTTCACTCAGCTTTGCTTCGGACTGCTTGCGGCGGGTGATTTCCTGCACGACTGCGTTGATGCCAATAACCTCACCGTTTGAATCACGCAGCAAAAACCAGCTTTCCAGCCAGACGCGCCGCTGTCCGGGTTGCGCGGGGGTTTCGCCGCTAATTTCGAGATTTAACACTGGTTCTCCGGTCGCCAGGATCTGCTGAAAGATGGGTTCTAATTGCTCGGCGACGGTGGGCACAATTTCGCGTACCGATCGACCTAAATGATCTTCCACAGACCGCCCATTAATTTCCGCCAACTTTGGGTTGATACGCACAAAGCGATAGTTAAGATCTAGAACTGCCAAGCCGATCGGAGCCGTGTTGTAAATCGCTTCAATTTCGGCATATTGTTGGCTTAAAAGCATTTCTGCTCGTTTGCGATCGCTGATGTTGCGAAAGAATAGATTTAGACCGTCGATCGAGGGATAAGCATGAATCTCTAACCACACCTCTAGGGGTTCATACAGCACCTCAAAATGCACCGGAGCCTGAGTTGCAACCGCTTGACGATAGTTGTGTTCGACAATGGTTCCAACCGACCAAGACCACAATTCCCAATGCGTCTTCCCGATCATTTCAGCCGGGGAGAGACTATTGAGTTTTGCGGTAGCTTGATTCACATAGGTAATGCGCCAATCGTGATCGAGAGACACAAAGCAATCGGTTGTGCTTTCGAGAATGTCGATCGCTCGATTTGCGGCTTGCTTAAAGGCTTGTTGTGCAGCTTGTTCGCGCTGCAAGAGTTCCTCAGCCGTTTGTCTGGCTCTGAGATTTTCCAAGGCTGCACTGATAAAGCCAGAAAGATTGGTCACAATTCGCTGATCTTCGCAATCAAAATGGCGATCCGGATCATGCGTTACGAGCCAAATCGTACCCAACACCTGCTGATCCGCAAACAGAGGAATCAACAACACTTCCTCTAGCGGAAGCTCAGGGATTAAAGCGGTAAAGCAGCGTTCAGGATGGGTGTAAAGCTGAGTTTGATGGGTACGGATGGTCTCCTCACAGGGACTCAACTCTCTAGGGATCGTGCTGTTTTCCCAATGGCTTAATGTTCCACCGATCGCCACCCAGCGAAATTCTTCATTTTCGAGCAAGCTGACCCCGACCGCATCGGCTTGACAAAGTCCGATCGCCAGATGGGCTAGGGTTTTGAGCAGCGAGCGAGCATCTCCTGCAAGCTGCTGCGCCAGAATTTGCAGTGCCTGATTTTCGGCTTGAAAATTTGGTTCTCTGGAGGGGCGCTGTGCTAGGCTCTCGGTAATGCGAACCGTGGCTTCACTGATGTCAGGCGAATGCGGCACTTGCTTTATCCTAGTCTTCTCGCATTGAGGAGCGACGATTAATCGCCTTTTAGCTTAGAAATCAGAGCGCCAAGGCAAAAAACGTCCCATTGTGTAATAAAGGGATTATTCATTTCTGACGTTACACTGAAGAGCAGACTACCGTCTTATATCCTGGGGCAGATTCAAGTTAGCGCACCGTTCCATAAGTAACACCCAGTTGTTTTAGCCACTTGCGGTACGCCAAAGAAGCACGATCGCTCGGTAGATGAAATTCCATCTGCGGATCAAGCGGCAGCCGCTTCGGATTATGAGATTCCAGGTTCGCGACATCTTGCCAGATCACGGTGTCTTGAAATGCCACAAGGTCTGCTTCTGGAATGTGATGAGCATAGTTCAAAGCGCCCCACATCCATCCGACACATTCTTCTTCGGAAATCGGAGTGACACAGTAAAGCAACACCATTGTTTGCCCACTCGCTCTCTCTTTTTTCAGCGCAACCATTAGCGGTCGAAGCGTCCAATAGTCATAGGTCGCAATCCCGTCTTTGCCTGTGCCATCGGGATCAGGCTGCCAGATTTGAATGTTTCTCATGTAAATGCCGGTGTCGATCGTCTGAACTTCGTAGTCTGCAATTACAGGTTGATCCGGAATCCCCAAAATTCCGGCATGAACAAACGGTAAATGTGCTACGTCGAGAAAGTTTTCGATCGCTCTTAATCCGCTACAGCGAAATCGATGTCCGCCGCTTAGATAAGTGCGATAGTCTGGATCATCCCATTCTGGAAAGGGGACAACATCGGCAGGCGGATCGCCCAGTGAAACAAAAATTACGCCATATCGCTCTAACACCGGGAAGGTTTTGGTGCAGGCTTGCTTGGGTGGGAGATAGTTCGGATGCGCTGGAACTTTGACACATTGCCCTTGAGCATCAAAGGCAAGTCCATGATAGGGACACACTAAAGTATCTGCTGTAACAGTTCCAGGAGAGAGTTTAACGCTGCGATGGGGACAACGATCGAGCCATGCCATCACTCCAGTATTTTCACCGCGCCACAGTACCAAATCCGTCTCAAACAGTTGCACCGCTCGCACTGTTCCCGGCTGAATTTCACTCGATCGCGCGACTGGATACCATTCATCGAGTAACACCGACTCGATCGAGCGATTGTTCTTTTGAGGTGCAGCGATCAATCCAACCATTTGAGCTTCTCCAGCTTACCGTTTACCTTTAAAGTACGGGACACCTAACGCAGCAGGCGTATCGCTGCGAACAGTTCCGCGTAACAAGACGAGCAACGTCAACACATACGGTAGCATCAATAGAAATTCATAGGGAAGATCCTTTAATCCGAAAGCTTGAATTCGATATTGCAGCGCATCGGCAACCCCGAACAACATAGCCCCAACTAATCCCCAAATCGGCTGCCAGCGCGAGAAAAACACGAGCGCGATCGCAATCCAGCCCCGTCCCGCGATGATGCCTTCAGTAAAGATATTTAGCTGCACCACCGTCAGCACGGCTCCTCCGAATCCGGCAAAGGCTGACCCAACAATCACCGCAAGAGTACGAATGCGATCGACGTTCAATCCAGAAGTTTCTGCGGCTTCGGGATTTTCTCCCACTGCACGCAGCGCCAATCCCCAATTGGTGCGAAAGAGAAAAACTGAGCAGACAATCACTAAGAGGACTGTGAGATAAACGATCGCGTTGTGATTAAACAGAATATCCCCGATCACTGGAATCTTTGAGAATCCCGGAATTGCCCAAGCTTCTAAGCCTTTCACCCGCGCCCCAGATAGAGCGCTATACTTGCGAAATACAAATGAAGTTAAGCCTTGTCCGAGCAACACGAGCGTTACCCCTGTCACCACTTGATCCGTCTTAAATCGCACCGCTAAAACCGCCATTAGCAATCCCATGATGGCTCCACCGGACAGCCCTGCGAACAATCCAAACCAATCTGCACCACTAATCCCGGCTTGCTCTAATTGATAAGCAACAATGAATCCCGATAGTCCTCCGACTAGCATCACACCTTCGAGTCCGAGGTTCATCACGCCCGATCGCTCTGAGATAATTTCTCCTAGCACCGCTAACAATACAGGCACCGCTAATCGAATGCCTGCGGTCAGCAAACCGACGACAAAACTCCAGGTTAAAATCTGTTCCCAAGGCATCGCTTTTACTCCGATTCAGATTGTCGCGAAATAGCATGACCCGCCAGCACAAACAGCACCACTAATGCTTGAATTACTTCTGCTACCGAAGCGGGAATCTGCAATACAACATTGAGCGACTGTGCCCCGACCATTAATGCTGAAAATAACACCGCAGCAATCAAAACGCCGATCGGGTGCAGTTGACCTAACAGTGCGACTAGAATTCCACTAAATCCATAGCTATCGGAAATATCTCCTTTTAGCCGCGTGTAGGTGTAGCTCACTTCGATAATGCCTGCCAATCCTGAGAGTGCGCCACTCAGTAACAATGCCGTGAGAATACTACGATCGACCTTCATTCCCGCGCATCGCGCCACACTCATACGCGATCCGACGGCGCGAAGCTGAAAACCAAGCGAAGTTCGCCACAATAGCACATAAACCGCTCCGACCAGCAGCACTGCTAGAACCATTCCCAAATGCAATCGGGTTCCAAACAAGGTTGGAATCTGAGCCGCAGCACTAAACTGAGCCGATTCGGGCAAAAAGCCATCCGGTTGCTGTAGTGGAACTCGTGCAGCATATTGAACTAGCAGAATTCCAATATAGTTCAGCATTAAGGTACAAATAATCAAATTCATACCGCGCTTGAGGTGTAAGAGTCCAGCGATCGCACTCCAAATCACACCACCTAGCATTCCAGCCATTAACATCAATGGAATTAGAACAACAGCATTTAAATTCGGCAATTTTAATGCGATGATACTTCCCAACAATGCCCCAATGTAATACTGTCCTTCTGCACCAATGTTCCACACGCGACAGCGAAACGCGATCGTCATTCCCAACCCAATAATCAACAATGGGGTTGCTTTTAACAATGTTTCGGTGAGTTGCCGAAAGCCACCAAATGCCCCTGCAAGCATCACTCCATAGGCTTGGAGTGGATTCGCACCGCTCAATTGAATCAGCACAGCGCCGAGTAATAATGCAATCAATCCACCCATCCAAGGAGCAAAGGTTCTTAGTTGAACCGATCGGGAAAGTGTGAGATTCAAGCGCGGTTCCTCCCTGCCATCAATAGTCCAAGCTGATCGAGATTTGCCTGTGCAACATCTAGAACTTCGATAATTTTGCCTTCATACAGCACTGCAACTCGATCGCTCAATCGCATAACTTCATCAAGCTCAGTTGAGATCAACAAAACAGCCGTTCCTGCATCACGGCGTGCAATTAATTGACTATGCACAAACTCTGTTGCACCGATATCCAATCCGCGTGTCGGTTGTGCCGCTAATAGCACTTGATGATCGCGGGATAGCTCTCTCGCAAACACTACTTTTTGAGCATTGCCGCCAGACAATTTTCCAGCAGGAACATTCGGAGAAGGGGTGCGAATGAGAAACCGTTGAATCAGGTCGATCGCATTCTTAAAGATAAACTGTGGACGGAGTAAGCCTTTCCAGCTAAACGGCGGATGCTGGATATCTTTGAGAACTAAGTTTTCTGCGATCGAGAACTCGGTTAACAGTCCCATCGAATAGCGATCAGAAGGAATGTGAGCTAACTTGCCGTTTAACTGTATTTCACCTTTTACGGTTCGTAAGCCGACGATCGCTTCTTCTAGTTCCCGTTGTCCATTGCCATCCACGCCAGCAACGCCTAAGATTTCACCTGCATGAACGGTTAGATTGATGCCCCGCAGTGCTGGAAGACCTCGATCGCCCATTGCCCAAAGATCTTTTAGCGTTAATGCTGGTGTGGTTGCTTTGGATAGTCCTTGTGGCTTACGAGATAAATCAACCTCGCGCCCCACCATCATTTGCGCTAAGGCTTTTTCTGTACAGTCCTTGATCGCAACAGTTCCAACAGTCTGCCCATCGCGCAGAACAGTAACCCGATCGCACAGTGACATCACTTCTTTGAGCTTGTGTGAGATAAAAATAATCGTGGTTCCCTGAGCAGAGAGCGATCGTAATGTTGCACTCAAATCTTCCGCTTCTTGGGGAGTCAACACGGCGGTTGGTTCATCCAAAATCAGAATTCGAGCACTGCGATAAAGTGCCTTGAGAATTTCGATACGCTGCTGTTCTCCCACGGACAACTGCCACACTTCCGCCGCCGGATCAAGCTTCAAACCATACTGATCGGCTAAACCTTGAATTCTGGTATGAAGGCGTTGGGGTGGTTCTCGCATTAGCGATCGAGTCGTTCCCAGAACAATATTTTCAGCCACGGTAAACGACTCGACCAGCATAAAGTGTTGATGCACCATGCCAATTCCAGCGCGAATCGCAGCTTTGGGAGAGCGAAACTGCACCGACTGACCAAACAATCGAATTTCTCCCGCATCGGGCGCGTAGAGTCCACAAAGAATGTTCATCAATGTAGTTTTACCCGCACCGTTTTCACCCAAGAGCGCGTGAATTTCACCCGCTTTTACCGTAAAGTCGATCGCTTGGTTCGCGATCGTTCCCGGAAATTGCTTAGTGATGCCGCGCATTTCGATTGCGATCGCATCTGATTTGGAAGACATGGTGTGCATCTTAGAACAACAGTTATCGCCTATTTCTTCGGCACAAATGGGACTTTCAACTCATTAGACGCAATCTTGGCGCGAGCTGCTTCTAACGCCTTGAGTTGATCAGTCGGCACTTTGTCTTTCACGGCTGGATTCACTTCAACGTTAATCACATTGTCAGCAACGCCCAGCTTGTAATACTGGTTGGCAAACTTCTTCGCTTTGGTGTCTTCGAGCATTCGGCTGAACAGTGGCTCTAAGTTCCAAATCAAATTCGTTGCCACAACTTTTTCACCCATTGAGGACATATCGCCAACATAGCTCGTGACATAGCCCCCCTTTTGTTTTGCGGCTTCGATTTGCCCGATCGTCGGTCCTTGTCCACAGCCGATCCAGTAATCCACTCCGGTTTCTGCCTGTGATAATGCGGCTTCTTTAGCTTTCGCCACATCGTACCAATCTCCCACAGCAGCACTGGTCAACGTTACATCGGGGCGAACGGTTTTTGCCCCCGCTAACATGGCTTCACCCATTGCATGACACACGGGAATATCAAACCCAGAAAGCGCCCCCAATTTCCCGGTCTTGCTGAGTTTTGCCGCTACAATGCCCACTAAGTAAGCGCCTTGGTAAAACGGCTGGTCATAGTCTGCAACATTAGTAGCAGTTTTGTTGATGCCACCTGCCCAAGCAAAGTTCACATTGGGAAACTCTTTTGCCACCTTAAACACAGCATCGCCATAGTTAAAGGAATGTGCAACGATCGTCGTAAATCCCGATTCTGCGTATTGTCTGAGCACTCGTTCGACATCTGAGTTAGACACCGACTCTGACACTGCCACTTCGACTCCTTTGGCTTTGAGTGCTTGGGCAGCTTCAAATGCTTTTTGGTTCCAGGATTTGTCGGTCGGCGGAGCGCTCAAAATTAAGGCAAACTTTGCAGGTTTGTTCTCGTTTGTTGCAGCGACCGGGGAAGCAGGGCTGGAAGTCGTGGTCGAAGTTTGCGGAGCGGTTGAGCAAGCGGTTAACCAAACAGGCACAGAAAGTAGGAAGCAAAGCGCTGAGTGTTTCAACGATCGTTGAATCGAAAAAGTCATAATCCGGGTCGGAGAAAGGATGCCTCATTATTCCCTGTAATTTTAGATTCGTAAAGCGTATAAATCTGTTCAGTTTGATTCAATGCAAAAGTAACGCAGGTCTAACTTGGAACGATTTTGCTCAATCACGATCGCGCCTGCAAATTGATCGCTGATTGTAATGGGGTGCAGTTGCCATTGGTGCAATCGAGCTTCTGACGGAATGTTTTTTATCTCAAAACAATCAACTTCTAAATCTTTCAGTCCTGATAGTCCTACGCCTGTAGCTTTGAGGAAAGCTTCTTTGCATGTCCAATACTGAAAGAACAAATTCGGTTGTGCTCGAATGGTTTCGGCTTCTGAGGGGAGAAAAAATCGCTCCGCTAATTTCTCAACCTCATCGATCACTCGAACTTGTTCGATATCAATGCCAACGGCACGATCATAAGTGACAGCATAAAGCGCTAAATGCTGTGAATGTGCCAGATTAAACTGAAGGGCTGAATGCTTAAGAAATGGCTTTCCGTGTGCGCCATAGTCAAATTCTAAAGTCGCGGGATCAGTGTTGAGATAGCGACTGAGGAGCGATCGCAGAAATCCCCGCCCTGCAATAAATCGATCTCGATGCTGAGCGAACTTAAAGCGATCTGCTCTCGATCGTTCATCGATCGAGAGCAGATCAAATGAGGGTGCGATTGCATCTAAGTTAATCAACCAGATGTGAACCTCTGAATCGCCCAGTCTCAATTCGTCCGGTGGAGTTTGCCAGTTCATGCCGGGACTTTTTCAGGGGATACAGGAGTAGATTGTTCGATCGTTGGTGGATGCAGTACCAAATAAATCAACGCTCCAAAGAATGGCACAAATGATAGGATTTTGAACGCTTTGGAATTTTCTAAACCCCGTCGTTTGATATCATCTTGCAACAGAACAGGAAACAGTCCACACAACAAACAAAAGTCCAAACTCATCACATGAATGAATCGATCGGTTTGCCACTGCTGTACAAAATTACTCCAATCGCCATTGGTCACACCGTAGAGGAATAATCCAATCGCACCGATCGCGATCGCGCCACCTGTAATCCGCGAATCCATCAGCTTCAGAAACCAGTTCTTCTGCCCGGTAAACGTCGGATTGGGTTGGCGAAAAATCAGATACGGCAACAGCGAAAACGCACCCACCCCAAAGGATGCTGCTGTGAACAGCCATGCTGGAATCTTCTGCGATCGACCATCCAAAAACGTGATGCAGGCATACGCCATTGGCATAAAGCCCATAATGTTAAACAACGCCACAATCAAGGGATTAATTCCCTCAACCTTCAGCGTTGAGAGGTCTTTAATTAACTCAAACGTATCCGGCTGATTCGGGGGCGCAAGCAGGAACGCATACCCGACAAACCCAACCCAAATTAGCGTTAACAGAATTTTCCCACTCATCCCGACTCACCTAAACTGAAAACAAGCATACTTATTGTAGAGAACTCATGGCAGAAGCAGCGTATGGAGTCGTATTCGTCACGGCTGCATCGAAATCAGAAGCAGAAACCCTCGCCCGATCGCTCGTTTCAGCAAAGTTGGCAGCCTGTGTCACACTCTTCCCGGTGCAATCGATTTACACTTGGCAAGACGAACTTGAACACGCGGAAGAATGGCAATTGATGATCAAAACGGATCTCGATCGCTTCACTGCGCTCGAAGCCAAAATTCGTGAACTTCACTCTTACGAAGTGCCCGAAATTATCGCCCTTCCGATCGTGGCAGGTTCGTATCCTTATCTTCAGTGGATTTCTCAGCAGGTTACGTCCCAATGATCCGAAACGCCGTTGAATCTGATTTAAGCGCGATCGTCGCTATCTACAATTATGCGATCGCGGCTCATACGATCACTGCCGACATTGAACCTGTAACCGTGGAAAGTCGCTTAGATTGGTTTCATAGCTATTCGAGCCAATATCCACTCTGGGTACTAGAGCGAGACAATGCGATCGCGGGATGGCTTGGACTCAAACTGTACTATGGTCGAGCCGCTTATCAATCAACGGCTGAATTTAGCTTGTATGTTGCCCCCGAATTTCAGCGTCAAGGTATCGGACAAACGTTACTCAGCTATGCGATCGAGCAGGCTCCAAAGCTAGGAATTAACACCTTAATTGCAGTCGTGTTTGCTGAGAATCAACCGAGTGTGACTTTGCTGAAGAAATTCGGTTTTGAGCAATGGGGATATTTGCCGCAAGTGGCGCGATCGTGGGATATGGATCACGATGTCATTCTTCTAGGGCTGAAAGTTTAAGTGGTTGTCTAGAAGTGTAGGACTACTGTGAGCGATCGCAAAGAATTTTGACATAAACTAACTTACAATCCCTAGAGGTGGCGGTTTCAGCTATCGGGATTCTCTTGTTTGTGAGGCAGCCGTTGTTGATTTTTTCATTCCGGATTAAATTTGGCGCTGCCTTCAGCTAAGTGAAGCTCTCCGTATCTTCCTGCTATCGGTTCCTGTGATGGAGTTGAGACTGGGATAGACAAGCTGCTAATTCCGAGCATTCGTCTTCGCACTCAGACTGCTCATTTGGAAACATTGCTACACAGGCTTGCCGCGATCGTGGAGTAGGGCGACGAAGTGCCCGAATCAACAACAAACAATCTCGTAACATTGAACAAGCCATTTTAATCCGTGTCCTCTAAATGGACTGAAGCGAGTTGTTTTACTCTTTGCTGAGCCATTGCTGGAGCAACCTTAAAAGCTCAAAGCCCCCAACCTAGAGCATCGCTCTAAAGTTTGGGGGCTAGATTATTTAATGCTTCCTCTTGAGTCAACAGTTGTGTCGCTTAGAGGAAGCATTAAATAATCTACTTAATTAGGTGCAGAACGTTTCGCAGAACACTAAAGCCTGCTAGATCCCACAATAAGTAAGCAGCAAATCCAATCATTGCTAGGCGACCGTTCCATAGTTCTGCTTGAGGATTGAAGCCGAAAAGAAAGGCGTTGCGATCGACACCATTGTATTCTGTGGCAACGGGAGGTAAGTTAGTCGCTTTGTTCGATTGCATTTGTTACACTTCTTAATAAACTCTACCCTCATCATATAGTCGGAATTCAGATTGGCTCTATACCTTCAGGGGTATCTCTAGCAGTTTCGGTTAAAGGCGGGGTCAGGAACACTGTACATTTGGACTGACCATCCGTTTCTCTGTTGCTCTATGATAATCGTCATAATCGTCTAACTCTTGGAAGCTGTGTTAGGCTGGAGACTAAAGCGATATTTTCGGCTGTGTAATTCCTTATCATTTAAGTGTTGCTCCGAACCTAAATCCCTCTACATTGTGATTCTGGAGCCATTTTTATGTCTATCTATGTTGGTAATCTTTCTTACGAAGTGATGCAGGACAGCCTCAGCGAAGTTTTTGCAGAATATGGAACGGTCAAGCGGATTCAGTTGCCGACCGATCGGGAGACGGGACGAGTTCGGGGCTTTGCATTTGTCGAGATGGCGACTGAAGCAGAGGAAGAAGCTGCGATCGGTGCGCTCGATGGAGCAGAGTGGATGGGGCGCGATTTGACCGTCAATAAAGCGAAGCCGCGTGAGGAGAAAGGTTCTTCAGGGGGAAGTTGGGATCGTAGAGGCGGCTCTTCTCGACGTTAGTTCTCAACGGGCTAAAGTGCAACTCTATTTTACGAGCGCTCTTGTAAATATAGAGTCTGTCTTGTTTGCGATCGCTGACTCTGCTTTTTGATTCAGCGATCTATCGTTCTTTACTTAGGCTAAACACAAATGAATACCAAAGAAATTCTAAGCCGATATGCTGCGGGACAACGAGACTTCAGCAATATGAATCTCATGGCAGTCAATTTCAGAAATGTAAACCTTACTGGTATCAATCTAAGTGGTGCGAATTTAACAAAGGCAAATTTAACTCGAACTAACTTAAGTTGTGCCAATCTTACACGTGCAATTCTAACTGGGGCAACATTAACCGAAGCCAACCTCACCAGAGCAAATCTGACTGAAGCAAATTTAAGCGACACCAGCCTAAGTGAAGCTACTCTGAATCAAACCTATCTTAAAGGTGCAATTCTACCTGCTGGAGTCACTGTTAGTACGCTCTCGAAGCGTCTGAGACTGCCACAGGTCTAAACTTCAAATTCTTTAGAAAATTATATTTTTAGCAACGCTTCCATTACCAAAGGAAATTAATCCTGTGTTTGATAAATTTACAGAGAGAACCATTAGAGTAGTTAATGCGGCTCAGCTTGAAGCTCGCCGCCTTGAACATAACTATGTGGGTACAGAACAGCTTTTACTGGGCTTGATTGCGACTCGCCCTAGCATTGCTGCACAAGTGTTAGCTGATCTAGATGTCACTCTGGAAGAAGCACAAGAACAGGTGCAGGCGGTGATTGGTCGCGGCACAGGATTGTCTCGTGCTGAGATCCCGTTTACTCCTCGGAGTCGGCGTGTATTAGAACAGTCCTTGCAGGAAGCGGAGCGACTGGGGCATAGTCAGGTAGAGCCGGAGCATCTGCTGCTTGCGATCGCGCAGGATGAAGCAGGGTTAGCGACTCAGATTTTAGAGCGAATGGGTGTAGAGCGGGTTGAAATCCGGATTAATGTGCTGCAAGCTATCTCTGAAGCGAAGCCAGTGTTAAAAGGCAATAGTTCCGGTCGTAAGAATACGCCGATTTTGAATGAGTGCGGCACAAATTTAACTGAACTAGCGGCGTTGGGACAACTTGATCCGGTGATCGGTCGCCAGCAGGAAGTAGAGCGAATCATTCAGATTTTGGGTCGCCGGACTAAGAACAATCCGATTTTAATTGGTGAACCCGGTGTCGGAAAAACTGCTTTAGCAGAGGGACTGGCGCAGCGGATTGTCGATCGAGATGTACCCGAAACGCTTCAAGATCAGCAGGTTCTTACCTTGAACATAGGAACCTTACTAGCCGGAACGAAGTACCGGGGTGAATTTGAGGAACGCCTCAAAACCATCATGAAGGAGGTTCGTGCATCGGGAAATATCATTTTAGTGATCGATGAAGTTCATACCTTGCTAGGGGCAGGTTCTACTCAGGGATCGCTCGATGCTGCGAATATTATTAAACCTGCTTTAGCGCGGGGCGAACTGCGCTGTATCGGAGCGACGACGCTGGATGAATATCGTCAGTATTTTGAGAAAGATGCGGCACTTGAACGACGATTTCAACCCGTGATGATTGATGAACCCAGCGTTGAAGAAACAATTTTGATTCTACAAGGGTTACGCAGTCGCTATGAGCAGCACCATCGTCTAGAGATTTCAGATCTAGCGCTAGAAGCGGCAGCAAAGCTTGCAGATCGATACATTTCTGATCGATTGCTCCCCGATAAAGCGATCGACTTGATTGATGAAGCGGGATCTCGCGCTCGAATCCTTCACGGTAAACAATTCAAGCTGGAGAAGAGCTTGAATGAAAGATTCAAACAGATTATCGTCAACAAAGATAACGCGATCGCTCAACAGGACTTTAAGCGAGCGAGCGAATTACGATCGAGCGAATTGACTTTGCAAGCAGAGGTTCAGCCCCAGGCTCCAGCGTTTGGCTCTTCGATCGTGGTGGATGAAGTCGATATTGCTCAGATCGTCTCGGCTTGGACAGGTGTTCCGGTGAACAAAGTCACCGAAGCGGAATCAGAGCAGTTGATGCAGTTGGAAGAAGTCTTGCATCAACGGCTGATTGGACAAGACGAGGCAGTGAATGCGGTCGCACGAGCGACTCGCCGCGCAAGATTGGGCTTAAGTAATCCGAATCGCCCGATCGCATCATTTATTTTCTCAGGTCCAACGGGAGTCGGTAAGACTGAGTTAGTCAAAGCCTTAGCAGACTGCTTTTTTGGTTCTGAATCGGCAATGATTCGCTTAGATATGTCTGAATTTATGGAGCGCCATACGGTTTCTAAACTGATTGGTTCTCCGCCAGGATATGTCGGCTATAGCGAAGGTGGACAGTTAACCGAAGCCGTTCGACGCAAGCCTTACACGGTTGTTCTATTCGACGAGATTGAAAAGGCACATCCTGATGTGTTTAATCTACTGTTGCAGATTCTAGAAGATGGTCGCTTAACAGATGCGAAAGGTCGCACTGTGAACTTCAAGAACACTCTGCTCGTGATGACCTCGAATGTTGGCTCAAAGGTGATTCAGAAAGGAGGCGGCGGACTTGGCTTTGAAGTATCAGACAATGCTTCAGAAGCCTCTTATAGTCGCATTGTCAGTTTAGTCAATGAAGAACTGAAGCAATACTTCCGCCCGGAATTCTTGAATCGTTTAGATGACATTATTGTGTTCCGACAATTGACACACGATGAAGTCAAACAAATTGCGGATCTGTTACTTCGCGAATTTTCAGATCGCTTGTTAGAACAAGGCATCAAGCTGGAAGTGAGCGATCGTGTTAAAGATCGTCTTGTTGAAACAGGTTATCACCCAGAGCAAGGTGCGCGTCCGTTACGACGAGCGATTACTCGCTTGCTGGAAGATAGTTTGGCTGAGGCAATCCTTTCGGGTCGAATCAAGTCTGGTGATTCTGCGAAAGTTGATCTAGATGAGCATGGAGAGATTGGGGTTGTTAAGCAATCTCAGTCGATCGAGTGAGACGGTAACGAAATCAAACAATTATGGTTTTAAGAGAGGTTGTTTGATTTTTTAATATAAGCCTTCTATTCTATGGTCAAACGCTCGCTCCAGGCATCTCTTGCTGGCATTCAGCAGGCTAAACGCGCATTTGCTATTAAAGGCTGGACGCAAGAAAATCTGGCGGGAGAAGTGAACTTAAAAACCCGCCAACCGATTTGGCGGTTTTTCACGGGGCAGCCCGTCGATCGTCAGATCTTTCTAGAAATTTGTTCGATTTTGGATTTAGAGTGGCGCGAAATTGCGCTTGATCCACCCGTAGATTTTCCAACACCTGAAGAACGCGCAAAAGCAACCCTGCCGGATGTGGATAGCCTGGTACAGCAAGTACGATCGCAGTATCGAGACACGATTCAAAATCAGTGCGGTATCTTGCAGTTACTCGATATCAATCGTCCGGTTAGCATTGATGATATCTATGTTGATGTCAATATCCTAGAAGAAATTGCCAGCCAACAATGGTTCGAGATTGGTGAACTACAGAACTTAGAACGGGCTGAGTTCGATCGTGTGGGTTTGGGAGCGGTTGAGCAAAAGCAAATCCCAGGAATGCAGGCAGTTGAGACTTATTCAAAGCTGAGAGTTCTGGGAAAGCCAGGAGTCGGGAAAACGACTTTCCTGCAACATTTAGCTATTCAGTGCAATCGGGGAGAGTTCGCTGCCGATCAAGTGCCGATCTTTATCGTGATGCGAGAGTTTGCGGAAGAATCGAGGAACAGCAAGACATTTAGCCTGTTTAACTATATCCGTTCTCGGCTTCTTCTCTCTGGCGTGTCAGATCCCTCTGTACTTGAAACCTTGCTGCAATCAGGTCGAGTTCTGCTGTTGATGGATGGCATTGATGAATTGCTGAATCAGGACATCGCATCCGTTCTGCGAGAGATTCGCCAATTCTCAGATAAGCATCATCGCAATCGGTTTATCACCTCTTGTCGCACAGCGGCTCAAAAGTTACAGCTTCGGGGCTTTACTGATGTTGAGATTGCACCGTTTACTCAAGCGCAGATCACAACATTCGCGCAAAAGTGGTTTGCTGTATTTAGTAGAACAACGGTGCGATCGGAGCAAAATCAGTCCGTTCAGTTTATACAGAAACTAGACTTACCGGAGAACTGGCAGTTTCGCCAATTGGTCGTTACTCCTTTGTTTCTGCATCTTGCCTGCTGGGTGTTTCATGGGCAAGAAAAATTTCCCATGAAGCGGACGGAATTTTACAAACAAGGACTCGATCTCCTGCTGGGCAAATGGGACGAAGCCAGAGGAGTCGAACGAGATGATGCTTACAGAGGTTTCTTGCTACCCGAAAAGCTGAGATTGCTGAGTCAACTGGCGGCAGTAACCTTTGAGCAAGGACAATACTTTTTTGAACAACGCATTATTGAACAGTACATCGGAGACTATCTGCGAAACTTACCAGATGCGTCTTTAGAACCCGAAGAACTGCAACTTGAAAGCGAGGCAATGCTGAAAGCGATCGAGGCACAGCATGGACTCTTAATCGAACGAGCGCGAGGCATTTTTTCCTTTTCCTACTTGGCATTTCAAGAATACTTTACGGCTCGAAAAATTGTTGCCAGTCACAATCTACGGGCATTAGAGCAAGCATTAGGAGGATTGGTGAGTCATATTACTGATCCGCATTGGCGCGAAGTGTTCTTGCTAACGGCGGCAATGTTGCGGAGTGCAGATTCGCTTGTACAGTTGATGAAACAACAAATTGATGGGCTAGTGGCTCAAGATCCCTATCTGCAAGAGTTCCTAGTGTGGGCCAGCCAAAAATCTCAAACCATCCCGATCGAGCCGAAAATTGCAACGACTCGCGCATTTTACCTTGCGCTTGCCCAAGCTCCCCATACGGCAGAACAGTTTGCCTTAGCGAGCGCTCTAGACCAGGGAGTGTTTTTAGATGCGGCATTACAGAACTTGCTGCTAGAGTTTGCCGCAGATCATAGTCAAGATTTTGCTTATGTGAATGCGTGTAGCGAGGCACTCAACAACATTCTCGTGATGGTTCTGGATGCTGGATTTTACAAATCTCTACAACAGCTAAGAGATCAGTTGCCCGCTCCAAATGAAAACCGGGAACGACTTCAGGACTGGTGGCAGGCAAACTATTCCGCTTGGGTAGAACGACTGCGAGCCACGATCGCGCAGCATCGCAACATTCAGCATCCCTGGCAGTTTAGCCCTGAACAACAGCAAGTCCTACAGCGTTACTACGATGCCAACCAACTCCTGGTTGACTGCTTGAATAGTAACTGCGAAGTCACAGCGGCAATTCGACAAGAGATTGAAGCTACCTTGCTCTTGCCACAAAAAGAGCTAGAAGATCGAGAATGGCAAGGGGAATGAATTGTAGCGAAATCAAACAATTCATCCACGAAATCAAACACCACTCTGTCACCATAATTGTAAAAGATTAGGAACTTAATCATGAGTGTAGTTCAGAAATTAATTGTAAATGCAGATGCAGAATGCCGCTATCTTACCCCTGGAGAAATGGAGCAGATCAAAGGCTTTATGATGAGCAGCGATCGCCGTCTCCGATTGGTGAGGACCTTGACCGAAAGCCGCGATCGCATTATTAAGCAAGCTGCTAACCAATTGTTCCAGCGCCGTCCCAGTCTAGTTTCTCCAGGTGGCAATGCTTATGGCGAGGAGATGACTGCGACCTGTCTGCGAGATATGGATTACTATTTGCGTTTGATCACTTATAGCGTCGCTGCCGGAGAAGCAACTCCGCTTGAGGAAATTGGATTGATTGGAGTGCGTCAAATGTACAATTCCCTCGGTACACCACTTGAAGGCGTTGCTGAAAGCGTTCGTGCCATGAAGGGGATGACAACTTCACTCATGTCGGCAGAAGACGCAAACGAAGTCGGTGCTTATTTTGACTACTTAATTAGTGGACTTCAGTAAGACACACCCTCATCTGCCTTACGACAGACTTTAGGTAACGATTTGTGTCGTAATCAATCAATTCAATTAGAAAATCGAACCACACTTATTTAGAAAGGACATGAGAAGTAACGCAGATTTCTTATGACGAGGCTACTATGGTGAATCTAAAGAAACTTTTGAATCCTGAAGTCCTTAAAGACGTTCAGATCCTCATTGTGGATAACGATCGTGACAACCGAGATTTTTATGCTTTTTTGCTTGAAAGCTATGGCGCACGAGTCATCGCAACGGATTCAGTCAAAAGCGGATTAACTTCACTTAACAAGTTGATGCCTAGAATTTTGATTTGTGAAATCAGATTTCTAGGTGAAAGTGTTTATCCCCTGATTCGACGCGCCAGATATCTGGCGCTTAAGAGTGACAGCACAATTCCGATCTTGATTACTTCAACCTATCCGATCGCAGACTTCTCCCAACGGTGGAGGTTAAAACCTGAAGGATATTTGCTGAAGCCTGTGAATCTGGAGAATTTTGTTGATGAGGTTTGGAAGTTGACACAGGCATCAAGAACCCTCGAATTCGGCTGGCTTAATTGAAACACTCATAAAACGTTCAACTAAAACTTAGAAGCTTCTGATCAGCTACTAGAAGATCTAAGGCAATATCAAGCTATTCATGCCCTCATTGCATTTCGGCAAACAGTAGAAGGCTTGTTTGATTAGATCTACCTCCTGAAGAGCTCTATCTTTAGAGGTAGTTATCCATTATAAGCTAAGCAATAAGTCATAAAAGGTAGCCCAAGCAACAATTCCAACATGAACTCAAACACCAGGCTGACATACTCAAATTGTTAGCGCAATCAGCGTTAGCAAGTAACAAGTGCAAAAGGTGAAACTCATGGCTGATATTGTTGATACTGCTGTTAAGGCTGGCTCTTTTAACACCCTAGCTGCTGCTCTTAAAGCTGCTGGTTTAATCGAGACGCTTAAAGGCAAGGGACCATTCACAGTGTTCGCCCCCACAGACGAGGCATTTGCCAAATTGCCAGCAGGCACTGTAGACGGCTTGCTCAAAGATATTCCCCAACTTAAGAAGATCCTGACTTACCACGTCGTTTCTGGCAAAGTTATGGCGGCTGACGTGACCAAGTTGAAGTCGGCTAAAACAGTTCAAGGTTCGGATGTGAAAATTGATGCCTCTAATGGTGTTCAAATTAACAACTCCCAAGTGACAACCCCCGATGTGGCGGCGGATAATGGAGTCATTCACATCATTGATACGGTACTTATGCCTGCATAAGCCAGTGCTGAGAAGCAGATTCTAGATCAGAGATCTAGAGACAAGTCACAATAGCTAAGTTATTTTAACTCTCACCTTTGTCTCTATGGAATCAGGTGGGGGTTTTCTGTCAATTCAATCACTCTAGAACTGCGGCTTTGCTGAGTCAGTTATTTTTCATTAGGTTCGTAATTTTTATTTTAACTAGGGTTATCGGAGGTCAGTATGAATCCAGCGATCGGACTCACTCTAGAGCAGGAATTTAGCCTCAGGGATTTCACAGACCAAGTCCGCCAGATGTCCCGCGAGCAGGCTCAGGAATTTCTGATTGTGCAGCATCGGCTCATGCTAGTTCAGAAAGTATCCTATCAAGAGCTTTTGAAGCAGAGATGAAAATCAGAGCCAAATTCTACTAATACTTTCCACTAATACTTAAGCCAAGGATGGAAGATATGAATGCTCAAGAAATCGTAGAACTCTATGCAACAGGACAACGAGATTTCAGTCATGTCAAACTGCTTCAAGTCTGCTTGACAGATGCAAAGTTGATCGGGGCAAAACTAATTGGGGCTGAGTTGGTCGGAGCGGATTTACGGGGGGCTGATCTCACTGAGGCTCATCTCAACCAAGCAAAGCTCAATCAAGCGAATTTAGCTGATGCCGAAATGATTCAAGTTTGCCTGATGCACGCCGACCTGAGCGAGGCAGACCTCAGCGGGGCGAATTTAACTCACGCAGATTTGAGCGGTGCAGACTTGAGTGGAGCCAAGCTAGGAGGGGCAAATTTACGGAAAGCAGATTTAAGTAAGGCAGATCTAACTAGTGCTGATTTACGAGGCGCAAATTTGACTGGAGCTGATTTGAGAGGGGCAGATTTAAGTGATGCAGACCTCAATGACGCACATTTAAGTGAAGCGAATCTAACGGGAGCAACAATTCAAGGAGCCAATATGGATAAGGCAGGGTTAAGTAGAACAATAATGCCCGATGGCAGCATTCATGACTAAATTTAGAAGTAATTTAGAAATGATTGTGAGCAATAGTGATTGTTTAAATCAGTCTCAAATTGAAGCAGAAGTCATTCGATCGATTGTTCGATTAAAGGACTAGAAAGGCTTTAGAATAGAAGTACAAGCGATCGCGCTACACGTCGCGAGGCGACCAATATGAACGCTGATGAAGTCCTGCAACGATACGCAGACGGACAAAGAAATTTCAGAACAGAAGATTTGCGAAACTTAAGGCTTGTAAAAGCAAACTTAAGAGGGACGGACTTCACTGGGGCAAATTTGTCTGGATCAGACTTGAGTAGTTCAGACCTAAGCAATGCGAACCTAAATTGGGCGACTTTGAAAGGAGCTAACCTTAATGGAGCAAATTTAAAGGGCGCAAAGCTGCCCAATGGTCATATACACAATGACTTTTTGGAATCTTCTAATTACTTGGGGACTTAATCTGCTGAACGCAAGAACTTTTGGAGAAAGCAATATGACAAAAGAGAAAAAAGGCAACAGAGAATCTAAAAAACCGAAAGCAGATTCCCAAGGTGGCAAGAAACAGAAAAAAGACCCAAAAAGATATGACGGGAACACAACTGGACCATTTGGGAATTTGAAGTAATCTCTACTTCTACTCTCTGCTTTTCTAATGAGTCAGGGTTCCTGGCTTGTTTTCAACTTCCACTGCTAATTCGCCAATAAGTAGATGGAAGTTTTTTTTGTTCTAATCTGCAATTCAAATCCTAGGATTATTAATCACCCTAGAAGTCTACCTTTTTCACGATCGCACCAGAAAAATTTCTAAAATGTCTACTTCAATCAACAGCCGTTTAAGAGTTCCACCCCAACCGAATCTTAGCCTTTCCAGCAAAACTACATTCGATTATAGTACAACGAGTCAGCATCTCTGTCCTTGCTGTTCCTATGTTCTTCTACGCCATGTAAGACTAGGTGAAGTGTACTGGCACTGTAGCCATTGTCATGCAGAGATGCCAGTTTGGTGTAGTTCTTAACTGGAAATAAGCAGCACAGCATTCTCACAAAAAAGTGTAATAGTCAGAATGTTGGAGCAGATGAATCAGGAACTAAAACCTGTCAGGGCGATAGGCGAATGTTGAGCTTACTGCGGAGCAAATTAAGTTTAGAGGGTTGAAGATAATCCTGTAGGCTGGCAACTTCACTGAGCAACGCTGTACTGCGGGTACATTCTTCCTCAAGAATCGCAAGGTAGCGATCGAAGTCTTTCTCTGGAATGTCTTGCTTCAGTAAATAGGCTACGATCGTCAAATTTGAGACGGGATGCCGCAATCCCTGACAGAGTTGCTGCAACAGTAGCCGATTTAGATCTGCGAGTTCTTGCAGGGTTTGTAGTTGTTTTTCAAGGATCTGTGATCGTTGAGCTAGGCTCTCATATTGGCGCGATAAGCGATCGTACTTGGTGAGGCAGCTTTGCACTGCGCCAATTAATTCTGCCTCAGTGAAAGGTTTGGTGAGGTAGTCGTCTGCCCCTAACTCCATGCCAAGGCGGATATCGGCGCGATCGGCGCGACCTGTGAGAAAAATAAACGGAATTGTTGCCGTCTCGGTTTGTTGACGGAGTTCACTTAAAACGGCATAGCCATCAAGTCCGGGCATGATCACATCGCAAATCACTAGGCTTGGAAGCATTTCTTTTGCAAGCTGTAATCCTGTGAGACTGCTACTTGTCGCTAAAGTTTTGTAGCTTTGCAACTCTAAAATCTCTTCAATATTTTCTAAAATCTCTGGATCGTCTTCGATTACCAAAACGCGATTCATCGACTACCCCGGTAAGTTGCAGTAAATCTAAGCTGCTTACTTCTACAGAGAAATTCGATCGATATCAGTAGATATTTTGATTTTTCCTTTAAAGGAATTCGGTAAACACGGAGAAACCTTGCAGGATTGCAGAGAGCTCTCCGTATTTGAGAAGAACTTTGGTAGCGTAGATCAAGTAGACCCCAAATTCACCCTCACCCTAGCCCTCTCCCCCAAGGAGAGGAAACAAGAGCCTGGTTCTCTTCTCCCTGGGGAGAAGGGTTGGGGATGAGGGCAGTCCGAGAGCTGCAATTCCGAAGTTATTCAATTCACAATACTTAGCTTGCTCGGAGTCCGGTAATTAGATTGCGTACCGAAGAATAGATGACTGTTCGCATTCTTACACCTTGCTGATGGCTGAGATAACGCTCCGAGAGCGCGATCGCGCAAATCACTTCGACCACGCTGATCATGGCTCCGACTCCATGCAAGAAGTACAGATTTAGAGCAATGGCGATCGTCACCAAAATATAAGCCGTTGCAACTTGAGCATGATTCCAGCCCGACTGCTGAAGACGCTGATACAAGTGGGTTCGATGCGGCTTGAAAATGTTTTCGTGACGCAACAAGCGGCGGGTCAGCGTATAAATGGCATCGGCTGTCAGCGGCAAGGTAATGGCTAAAGATGACCAAGCACGAACGGGATCATCGGACTGATGCAACAGCGCGATCGCGACCATTGCACCTAGCGTTGTACTGCCCACATCGCCCATAAAAATCTTGGCAGGCGACCAGTTCCACCATAGAAACCCCAGCAGCGCTACAACGAGTAGAAACAAAAGGGGTTGATTGAGCGCGATCGCTAAGTACGACAACTGCACAACAGAGACACTCGCCACCAGTCCATCGAGTCCGTCCATGAAGTTGTAGAAATTGATTAGCGCAGTCATGCCGATCATCGTTAGAACGATTGCAATCGCGATTCCAATTACGCCAGATTGAGTCAGCCAGGGTTGCGGAAACGCGCTGAACGCTGCGATCGCAATTCCTGCTGAACTGAGTTGAACCAGATACCGAATTCGAGCAGGAACATCGCCGCGATCGTCAAAAAGACCAACAACCACGAGCGGGATCAAAGCTGCCCAAATTGAGAGAACATCACGACCGACCGTTTGCCAATTGAACAACGCAATTGCTGCGCTAGTAATCGCAAATGCTACGACAAAGCCAAGTCCACCTCCACGAGGAGTGGGTTGGGTGTGAGAACTGCGATCGTTGGGAATGTCTAATAGAAAGCGACTGAAATACTGCTTGATTGAGGCAACCAGCAGAAAACTCAAGCAGCCACTCGCCAGCAAAAGACTGAGAGATATATTCATCAGGAGAACACTTATTTGCTCTAACTGGTCAGGGCACAACCTCCAAGGCGACTGTTACTTTGACAAGTCAATCAATCTTTTTGAACCATCTCGCGGTATGTTCCAGACCTTGAGCTAGGCTAAAGGGAGGTTGCCAATCGAGAGTTTGGCGAATTTTTGAACTGTCGATCGTGAGTGAACCGAGTAAGCGATCGACCGTTGCCGTTTTGCCGAAGATCTGGGCGAGCATGGTTAGTATTACGGGAGAAATTGCCACTAACCGGACAGGTTGCTTGAGAAATACACTTAAATTCCGAATCAATTCAGCCGTTGAAATATCCGCGTTATCACTGATGAGAAACGTTTGCCCAGCCGCATTCGGGTGTGTGGCGCAGGTGGCGATCGCATCAACGAGATTTCCGACATAGACTAAGCTGCGCTGATTGTAGACGGCTCCCAAAGGCAGAGGAATTCCTTTCTCGACCAGCTTCATTAAGTTAAGAAAGTTAGCTCGGACTCCAGCACCGTAAACAAGCGGCGGACGGAGAATGACCACTTCTAAACCCGTTTCATCGGCGATCGATTTTAAGGTGCATTCTGCTTCCCATTTGCTGATGCCATAGGGATCATTGGGCTGTGGTTGGCTCTGTTCGGTGTAGGGTTCCGCTTGTCCATCCCCATTGACTTTGATCGAACTGAGATAAACAAAGCGCTTTACACCTGCTGCTGCTGCTGCGATCGCTAGATTTTTTGTGGCTTCAGTGTTAACTATCCGAAACTCAGTCAGTGGATCAGTTGCCGTATCTTTCATCTGATGCACTCTTGCAGCAAGATGAATCACTACATCAATTTGAGACAAAATTAGATGATCGTTGAGTTCTGAGATCGAGGACACCAGAATTGGCTTGACTGATGCCGGTAACTTTGCATCAGAATTACGAATCACACCATAGACGGTATGTTCTGAAGATTCTAAAAGCTGACAAAGGGCTGAGCCAACAAAGCCTGTCGCTCCAGTAACCAAGAAGTTCATGCTGGACGTGCAACGAGTTGAAAGACTTTGACAAAGTATTTCGAGAGAACCTTTGTCATATTGGTTTGAATACCGTTCTCAAGGCATCCTCGGACAATCTCGCGATTTAGAATCCAGTTGCTTGAGAGATTGGCGGTACTAGCTCCACCCGTTCGCATTTTCACAAGCACTTGAGGCAGATAATGATAAGACAGCTTGTGAATCGCTAAGAACCGAATCAACAGTTCGTAGTCTGCGGCGATTTTATAATCTGTTTTGAAATAGCCATAACGATCGAACGCCCATCGCTTCACGACAAAAGTCGGATGAGCAGGCATCCAACCATACGCAAACTTACCTGGATGAAAGCTTGCAGAACTGTAGTAGCGCACGATTTTATCTGGATTATCATGCTTGACATAGACCAAATCTCCGAACACAGAATCAACCTGATGCTGCTCAAACTGCTCGACGATCGTCGAAATCACCCGCGAATCGACATAAAAATCATCGGCATTCAGAATCGCAACCACATCGCCCGTTGCTAGCTTGATTCCTTTGTTCATGCCGTCATACATGCCGCGATCGGGTTCAGAAATAAACTGAGCAATGCGATCGCCATACGACTGCACAATCTCAACGGTGTTATCGCTGGATGCTCCATCAACAATAATGTGTTCGACGTTGGGATAGTCTTGAGCCAGCACCGATTCGATCGTGTCTCGAATAGTTGCGCCTGCGTTATAAGTGACTGTAATAATAGAAACTCTCATGCGTTTAATACTGTAGAAGACAAGCTTTGGTCTTTGAGGATGCGAGGTTTAATTGCAACGGCTGGATTTCCCGCATAGATTGTCCAGGGAGAGAGCGATCGCACCGCAACACTGCCTAAACTCAGCACTGCACCTTCTCCGATTTCGACACCGGGCGCGATCGTCGATCGCGCCGCTAACCAACACTCTGAACCAACCGTAATTGGGGTCACTCGTAAATCGAATAAAGGCGAAGTCCAATCATGATTTCCAGTGCAGAAATACACCGCTTGAGACACGCAAACCTGATCCCCGATTATGATCGGTGCTAAGTTATCAAACCAAACATCCTCGCCGATCCAACAATGATTCCCGATCGTCAATCGCCACGGAAATTTTACCCGCACGCCTGGTTTAATCCGGACTCCTTGCCCGATCGACGCACCGAACATCCTCAGCATCCACACTTTGAGGCTAGAGATTGGCAACAAACGGCTTTTTACGAGCGGATCACCGATGAAGAACCATAAAAGCTGCTTCCACATAGGCGCACCGGGAGAATAGTTCCCGATCGTATATTGGTCAAGATGAATCAAGGTCACAGAATTTTAGAAGACAATGAATAAGATGTTCAGACTACAGGGTTTTGGCGAATTTCAGAGTGGTTTGCCACCAATCCCACTCTGGATCAAATCGACTGCCTGGCTTGCTGTTAGAATCCCAAAGAATCACGCCTTCCATGCCGCTATTGCGAACAGTCTGTAGCTGTGTGAGCCAGAACGAATCAGGAATAAAGATTCCTCGAAGCTTCTTATTGCTGACATGAAAACGACACCACAGCACCGGAGTTATTGGCTTACCAAATTGCTGAGCCTCGATAATATTGGCTTTCGCATAAACTTCCCAGCCTCTTGGATTGTCATAAAAGGTATAAAGCGAGGGTGCTAAAAAATCGACGCGGCTGGCAAGTGGACGAAGAAACTCATTTGCACGCCGCCAAGCTCCCATTCCGGCTGGAGTTGGACGAGCTGGAGTCCAATAGTCCCGAATTGGCGGAAACGCATACATTCCGATCGACAACTTCGGCACTTCGTCTTTCATCCAGTCATAGATCTGGATAATCTTTTGCATCGAGGCTTGAACTGCTTCCGGTGAATCTTTCCGAATATCAAGCGGCCAATGTTCAATATCAATCACAAAGCGATCGAAATGAGTTGCTGCATATTGAGCCTGATCGCGGACAGCTTTTTCAACCGGAATTTGTCGCGCTTGATCCCCTTTTTGCCAAAATGCCCCTCCATAAATTTGTACCTTGGGAAGCCCTAAATCTGGTTTCTCACGATACATCAGGCTATCGTAAATCTGAAAATTCTTCGCCAGTTTAATAGCGGATGTAGATTGCGCCTGAACTTGAGAATTTTTTGACTGAGCGTTACAAGCAGAGACAATCGCACTACCTGCGAGTAACCCCAAGAAGTTTCTTCGACCAAGAGAAGTAAGAGGCATAGGCTTTTTTGGAAGAGAGGAGAATCAATGTGGACTCGCTCTAGTCTGAATACTTGAAGCTTGCACCCGTTCGTCCAGTAGACAGCCAAAGCAGAGATCGAGCAACATCTCGCGCAATGTGCAGCGAGGTTTCCGGTGGACGGTCTGAAGGTACGGTTAACACGGTGAAAGCAATTCCACGGCTGCCAAAGACAAGCGTTGCGATCGCTTCTGCACGCGCTCGATGAAAATCAGATGTCACTACATAGACAGACTGAATCTGCTGTCGCTTGAAGTCGTCCGCTACCGAAGTAAAGTTCGTGACAGTATCGCTCGCCCGATGATCGATATGAAACCGAGTCGGAGGCAGTCCGGCTGATCGCAGAATTTCTGCTGCATTCGGAGAGCCAGAAGAGACCCAGAGATCGACTTGAGGATGAGCTTGCGCCAGTTGTGCGGCAAACTGTTCGCGATCAGAGCCGCCCCCCAATACGAGAATGCGCTCCGGCTGCGACGCTTGCTGCCTCGCCAGCACCAAATTAGCAGGAATATAGCTGACACTACAGAGCGTCAAGGCTGCGGTGATGCCCCAGAAAAAACGTGATTTTTTTGACATAGAATGGTAATTTTGTGGTAGAACCCTATCCACTACTTTACCGATTTCTTAATGTTCTGTCTTGTTCTCAGCCTGAATCAAGTGAATAGACAGCAAAATCTCAGCAAGAACGCGCTGTAAGGCATAATACCAGCCTGCCCAGCCGTCGAAGATACCTCCTTTGAGCAATAAACAGTAAATCAGGATCACAGGCGGCGCAAGCAGTTTCGATTTGCGAATGCGATCGCCCAAACTCAGCTGCGAGGCTGGGGTCGAAAGCAGCTTTTTCACTTCCAGTACCATGTACCGATCTTGTGCCCACAACCAGCGGTTTAAGGGTTTACGATCGTCGTGCAGAATCGGAGCTTTGAGCGCGGCGGATGTCCCTTTAACTGTGAGCAGTTGGGTATGACCATCATCAATATAAAGGGCACAATTGCGCCGAAATAGGGCTTCACGCGGAGGAAGTAAGGTGCCTCGAAGCGGTTTGCCAAAAACACAATACTTGAAGGAAATGAAATAACTATCGATCGCGGCTTTGGGATCAAGCGCTGCTATTTCTGCAATCAAAGCCTCACTCAAGACATAGTCAGCGTCGAGCGAGAGTACCCATTCGGTTTCCGCTTGGTCGATCGCATAGTTCCACTGATTCGCATGAGTATCGAAGCTCCGCTGCAACAGTTCGACTTGAGGATAAGCCGCCGCGATTTCTAAAGTGCGATCGCTGCTATAGCTATCGACGATGACAATGCGGCGCGCCCAAGTGAGATGCTGGAGCGTACGATCGAGGTTTGCCTCTTCGTTGTATGTGAGAATGACGGGAGTGATGGCATCAAGCATACAGGCTGTTCAAGAACGAGCAGTTATTAAATGGGATAAAGATGAAAGTCTTCACAAACGTGGGACATCAAAGCCTGAGAAGTAAAAGCTTTGTAAGCTAGTAGTAAGGAGACAATAGAAAGCTTTCCGAGTCTAGAGCGGACATTTTGGATTAGAAATCTGTTGGAGCCTGTCATATTTTCGCCATTATCTTTAACATAGACTGTTCCTGGGAAAGGCAGTAGCTGGAGTGGAAGTCCCTTGCGATTCATAGCATCAGATACGAGTCTATGATGTAGAAAAAACGGCATTTCCAAAGTCTGAGACATTTTCTGCAAGTCAATTGCTTGAACAAATTTCTGAAGCAAATCACTCCGGATAATATTTGTACTTCCACAGATGTTGTGCAAGTTCTGGTTAAACCGGATCAGTGAGCTGCCATCGCAATACTCATACCCTTGATTAATCAGCCAACCGTTTGCTTCAGGGCTAATTTTGACAAAACTCGCAAGCCTCCTGCTAACACAATCATCAGCGTCTACAAACATGATGTGAGAGCAGGCTGATTTGAGGGCATAGTTAACTCCAACGATTAACTTAAAATTTTTGTCGTATCGTTTTGCCGCTTTGCTGGAATTGATTGTGGCAGGAATAGAATCAACGCTGAGATATTCTATGTTCGGGTGGTGATAATCGATGACTGGCTGTTCATGGCAAATAACAAACACTCTAAAATCAGGCACGGTCTGATTGCAAATTGAGCGGACTGTTCTTTCAAAAAGTTTTGAAGTCGCCTGCCATGAAGCTGACGCTTTTGCGCTCTTTAGAGGAATGACGAAAGCTAACATATAGATATCTAAGGAAGGGTTAGCGTTACCGCAGACTGCTACTGGAGTCGAAAATGCTCAAGTCCAGTAGCAATTGACTACTTGTGGCTTTCAACGACCATGACGGAGCCAAAAAGGGCAGGAAAAAAGCGACTAAGTACACCAAAAGGTTGCCGCTGTTCTGCGCCATGAAAGCGGAAATTTTTAGAGAAACCACAGCGATCGAGCAATTGACAAATGATGGAACGATTAAAATAACGAATATGCTGCCATTCCCAAATTGGAGTGTTGCCGCCTTCTGTTCTTCTCGGCACACCCATGATCAAATAATAAAGTCGGTTAATAATCCAGCCATGATTTGGAGTACTCAGAACTAAACGACCACCGGGCTTTAAGATGCGGTGAATTTCGTTTAAAGTGCGCTCTGGGAAAAACAAATGCTCAATGTTATCTCCCCAAAAAATCTCATCGAAATAGTTGTCTTCAAATGGATAGGGGAAGGCTTCGATATCGTGCTGAAATGCTTTAATTCCCGCTTGATTAAGCCGTTCTACGCCTGCTTGCGTCCATTCGATCGCATAAACTTCGTAGTTCTTTTGCAAGAAAAACTGACTGACTGTTCCTCGTCCTGCTCCTAAATCTAGAATTCGCTGACTTTGCCCATCGTGATAAATCCGTTTCAAGACTTGATTACGCTTATAGTAATCAAAATTCTCAGGCTGTTCCCGATGATAGCCCAGATACTTTTGATCATAAAACGCTTGAACTGATTGTTTATCCATTGTCTCGCCTCGTTGACTAATGGTTATTACTGAGCAATTCTGCAAAATCCGCTAGGTATTGAGTTGCAATATCTCTATAGCTGTATCTTTCTGCGGTGTGGCGAGCTTGAATGCCCATCGCTTGCGTGTGCTCCCAGTTTTGTAGGGCTTGCTGAAGGACAGTCGCTAACTGTTGCATGGCATCCTCGCGACGATGATCAAAGCAATAGCCTGTTTTTTGATCCTCAATAAAATCTTTGAAGCACTCTAAGTTTGAAACTATCGGAACGAGTCCGGTTGCCATTGCTTCAAGCGGCGCGAGTCCGAATGCTTCTCCTTTTTCGGCAAGGGATGGATAGCAAAATAAATCGGCAGTTTGATAGGCTTTAGCAAGTTGCTGAGGATCAAAGATCGGTTCTGAAAACTCTACGTTGAAGCCTTCGGCGCTGTGTTTGAGTTGGTCGAGATAGTCCTGTCCGCCCCCGCCTTGCTGCGTCTGAATAGGTCCAACAATCTTTAATTTCGTCTGCGGAAACTGCTCTGACACTAGACGAAAAGCTTCAATCAGCAGATGAATTCCTTTTTCTGGATGAAGTCGCCCAACGTAGAGAATTGTTTTCGGTGTTGAATTGCGTTGAGCGATTAAATCAGGCTGAAAAATTGTTGTGCTGATAGGATTTGGAATGACTTTCATTCTGGGAATTGCACTGGGATATTGAGCAGCGATCGCGGTTTCCATCGCACGAGAAGCTACGGCAAATCGATCGACTTGTCCATACAAAAAGTATTGTCCTTTAGGAAAGCGCCCAACATTAACGACAATCTTTTTCACCTGGGGGTGGAGCGGTGCAAACACAGGCAACCAAAAGTCATTAATCACTAAGATATCTGTCGCGGGGAGAGTCGGTGCAGTCGTGATTGCATAGATTAAATCTTTGATCAGATCTACGCCTGTGTTGAGTGTCCAAGTAAACCCACCGCGCCGAACGTACTGAACTCCATTGATCACTTCAGTCGGGGGCTGACTTGGAAACGATCGACAAAGCATCGTCACTTCATGCCCCAAAGCAGCAAATTCTTCTGCAACTCCTTGCCAACGGCGATTTACCGCTCCTCCTTGAATCGCAGGCACTGGCAACCAAGGACCCATTGCGATCGAGATTTTCATAGTGCATCTACTAGCTTGAGGGATGAAGGCTGAGAAGGTTTCGCCAAAATCTCACGGTAGAGATCCATCATTTGAATAGCGACTTGATCCCAGGTATAGCGATTTAGGATCAACTGTCGAGCGCGTTGACCCAGCAGTTTTGCTGCTTGCAAGTCAGAAAAACAATTGATTAACGCATCCGCGATCGCTTCAGCATTAATTTCGACCACATAAGCTGCTTTCTCACTTTGAGCTTCTGGAAAGTTACATCCGGTTGTGATGATGCAGGGCAATCCTGCCGCCATCCCTTCTAGCACTGAAACACTAAATCCTTCCGAGTAGGAAGGGGCAATGTAAGCGGTTGCGGCAGATAGGGCAGCATGTTTGAGAGAGCCGCTGAGGTTGCCTGTGAATGTGACGTGTTCTAGACAGTTTGCTTCTACAAAGAACTGTTTCGCGGTTTCTAGATAGCCAATTCCATCCGGACCAGCGACGATTAAATGAGTGTTGGGAAATTTTCGGCGTAAGTGAGCAAAAGCCGGAGCTAATAGATCTAAACCTTTTTTGGGATCAATGCGTCCGAGAAATAAAAGCAAGTCTTTTCCGTGAGTTTGAGGAAATTTCTCGTAAAAAAGCTGTGGCTCTGGCAGTTGGTCAAAGACCTCGGTGCTGATGCCATTCGGAATGAAGCGAATGCGAGAATGAGGGCAGCGATCGCGAATTGATCGAATTTCTGGACTAGAAGTTGCGTTCAGTGCAGCGGCGTGAACGAGGTTCTTTTTCTCAACTAATTGGAATCCCAATGCTTTACGGCGCGGTTTGTGAGCAAATGCCCAGGGTTCTAACATGCCGTGGGGTGCAACGATGTAGGGAACGTTTGCTTTACGAGCGATCGCGGCAGTCGTATAGCCAGAGTAGCTAAACAACCCATGAATATGCACTAAATCGTAGTTCTGAATATGTTTAGAAACCCAATGCTTTAGCGGCAAAGAGAAAGTGAATCGCTCGATGTTTTTGCGCTCAAACAAATGAACATGATCCGCGATCCCGTTAAAGTCTACTAACTCAGCCCCTGATCGCGCAATCACCGTTGCAATCAAATCCGTTTCGATCCCTTGTCGGTGCAATGCCTCACAAAGACTGACTGCAATTCGCGCTGTTCCTCCGGTTCTTTGTTCTAAACCTCCGATCGCATGAAGCACTCTCATGGTTAACTTCTTCCTTTGACTTCTTGAACCATCGTATTGACAGCAGAATGACCAAGCGCACATTGGGCAGCCTGCACTAACCCTTGAGCAAAACTGTCAGGAGAAAACTTCTGAATGTGAGCTAACGCGGATTCACCCATCGATCGAGCATCACACTGACTAATTTTCAGCATCAAATCGGTCATTTGTTCGCTCTGCTCAGGGTCAAATCCCCATCCATTCACACCTTCGATCAGAAGATCTTCATAACATCCACAAGCACGAGATAGTAAAATAGGCAATCCGGCTGCCATAGCTTCATTCACCACCAGTCCCCACTGTTCCTGTAGACTCGCGTGAATCAAGCAGCCTGCATGAGCATAGTAGGGAAGTAAAGCATCTTGCTGCAAAAAGCCAGGTAAATGAACTTGTGTCGTCAGATTCAAAGCTTGAATCTTTTGCTCAAGCTCTGAACGTTGTGAGCCATCTCCACAAAGCACTAGATGCCACGATTGTTCTCCTCTTTGCTCAACGTAGTGAGAATAAGCTTTCAGCAGACGAAACAGATTCTTCTTCGCAACAAAGCGATTGACTGATAGAAAAAAGGGCTTTTCAATCGGATTTGGCAGAGTCCGAATGCGATCGGGATGAAAGGTCGAATTGCCAACGACATTATATCCAGTGAAAACCTTTTCAGTAGGCATTCCCATTTGAACTAAGTAGCGCTTTTGAGGTTGTCCACCAACGAGTGCTGCTTGGTAACGTTGAAGGATGCCTTGCTTGATCCACTCTTGCCATGATTTACGAGGTGCATCATCCGCTTTGGTTGCAGAAATTAAGACTGCTGCTTTGCGATTCAAAGTCGTCCAAACCAATGCCGCTAACATACCAGGATGAGCATATCCAGCGATCGCTAGGACATCAGGCTGAATCTGCTGCAATCGGCGATACAACTGAGTCACCAGTTGAGGAACTTTCACCGACTGTAGAGACTGCTCACACACCGTTATAAATCGATAAGGCAGATTGTCAACACTGGCTTTCCAGGCGTAATCTGCTTCCGATCGCGCAAGTTCGATCGCGCTAACCTGCCAGCCCAATCGCCGACAGTGCTGGTACAGTCCTTCTAATCGAGCCAGATGATAAGGACCATAATTTGTAAATAGAACGGCAATATGAGTCATACAAAACGCTTCAAGCTTTCTCTTTCACACCGACTAATTCCATAGCGCCAAATCACAACTCACAACGTTACCAATAGCAAATACCTGCAATGTTTTGCAATGTTTGAGGAAAGCGATCGACATTCAACTCTCGAAATTGAACCCGTTCCGACCGATAAACCGCATCCTAAGCACTGATTAGCAAGAATGGGCGCATAGACTATCTTCTCGAATCGAAAACATCATAAACTCTTCGTAAATTCCTGTTTGCTCAGGCGCAAATAGGCAAGCAATGCTCCGGTTGAACAAAGCGGTAGATAGTTTCGATAGGGATCACCGTGGAACGAGAACAGGCAGACCGCTTGGACAAACACCACGATCGCGAAACAAGTCACGAGGGAAAAGTCGCTTCGAATAAATCGTTCTGGATTAATGCGGTGAGTGGCTTGCTGCACTTTTGTTGCTGTTTGCAGGACTGCATTCAACACGCGGTACATCACATACATAAACGGAGCGACAAATGACAAAATGCCCAAGATGCCAAATTCAGTGGAAACTTGCAGAAACGCATTGTGGGCTGCATAGGAAGAATACAGTCCATTTCCAGTCAACGGCTTCTTTGCAAATGTAGTCGCTGCCGCTTCATACATTCCCTTCCTTCCCTCGATCGAGCCATCATTACTGCTTTCACCGCCAGCCACGCGAAACAGCGCATCAATCCGAGTCATACCATTGTTAATCGCTTTGTCCATTAGAGACGGATTCTTTGCAGTCGTCGCATTTGACGCGGACATAAATGGAGCAGATCCGATCGCCAACATCAAAACTAACCCAACTACTAACATTGTATTTGCCGCAGTTTTTGTCGCAATCTGGCTCGATTGAGAAACCACGCGCGTGAAATATACAGCAAGCAACGCTCCCCCGACAAACAGAGTTAGCGTTGCACTTCGAGTTCCTGCAAAAACACAAACGAGCAGCCCTGGAACACTCAGCCCTAACCACATCCCTTTTGCAGCAGGTTTTGCCGCCAACCACATCACAAGACAACTTAAAAATGCATAAGCTCCGGTATAACCTACAGCAATAGGATTGCCGCTGACACCCGCGACTAGCCGACGACCGTGATCCGCCCACATTGCTGTGCCAGTTGCCACCTGTGCTAATAAAATCGAAGAAGCGAGGATCGCTAATCGATTCGTCGTGTGAGCGACCAGTTTAAGCTGAGGTAACGTCAAACTTCTCCCCACCATCAAAGCAAACCAGTACACGCAAAAATAAATTAGCAGATTCTCAGGAAAGTTCTCTCGCTGAAGCTTGTCGGAACCATAATAATCAGCGAGAAACAGCGCAATGAAAACAAAATAAAGAACCTCGATCAGTTCAAACCGCAGCAGTTTCCTTCTGGTTTCCCGGTGATACAAGTTAATGCAGAATGGAATCGCGATCGTCAACAACTGAAAGCCAGCCGTCAATGTACTGCTATGGACTCCACTCAAGCTCGAAAGCGTGAAGTAGAGCGTTAGTCCGTGCATATGTAGCCCGAATAGAATTGCTGCCAGTTGTGACCACTGCATTTCGTTACCCTGTGTAGAAGAACAAGAAAGCGTTTAGACCAAAAGATTTGAGAAGATCGTTTCGACAAATCGATCGGCTAAATTTTGCTGAAGAAATTGATTGGCTTTTTCTAAATTGATCGCTCCCGATGAAGTTAACGCTTGAGAAAGCGACTGTGCAATTTGAGTCGGATCAGTTGCATTGATCGTCGTACCCAGTTCATACTGTCTAACGATCGCGCCCATCAAACCATAGTTTGAGGCAATCACGGGCTTTTGAGTCGCGGCGGCATGTACCAGTACCGAACTCATTCCCACATGGCGTTGATACGTTGCTAGAACAATATCTGCAACTTCAAAACACTGCTGAACCTCCTGCCCTTTGATGTAGCGATCTCGAATAATCAGTTGAATTGGGCTTCTCTCTAAAGAGGCAATTTCAGCTTCGATCGATGATCGGGCTTCTTTAGTAATCGGACCTGCCATCAACAAACAGATTTTCTGAGCTACTTCCGGGGCAACCTGCTGAAGCGCCTGAAGCACTTTGATCACTCCTTTGCGCCCGCTCAACTCGCCAAATAGCAGCAAAACTCGCCGTCCAGGTTCAATCGCTAACTCTTGTTTAAACTGCTCCAATGCATCCAGATTCGCTGCATCAACTTGAACAGGATCAGGAAGTGAAAGAACTTGCGTGGGGCTTTGAGGCTGTAGAGCTTTGATAGGCTCGATCGCAAACATATCCAACGTAAATAGAGCTTTTAGCTGTGGATTGCGAAGAATTTTGGTGAGTAAAAACTGCTGTCGCCATTGCCGTACTCGCTCTTTCCAGGAGCGTGGTTGCGTGAGCAACTTTCCGTAGTGAAAGCTAGGGCGGAAATAAATTCCAGAAACTGGACAAGGCGATTTTTCTCCGAAACAGAGTGGCACTTGTAGGCTATCAAGATACATCAACACTGCTTCGGTTGCTTGAAGCGATCGAGCATAGCGACAAAATAGCTTCCACTCACTCCAAGACCGAGCAATCAGCGATTTTTGACTGTCAAAAGCAGCATATTCTTCCTCAGAAACGGGTGTAAATATAATGCAGCTTTGATCCGTTTGAATCGACAGTGCCACGATCTCCGCATGACGCTGAACGAATTGGGGTGAAACAACGACCTGAAGCGTTCCGGTAATTTGAGACTGTCGCCAATGCTGGACTAAATACTTGATGTAGACCGAGTGATGCCCAGTGGCAGCAAGATCAAACAGCACAATGACCCGCTGATTGGACAGTGGGACGGTGCTAGGGGTGAGGATGCTACTGGATTGGAGCATAACGGGTATTCTCTGCCGCGATGATTTGCTGCAAAAGGTCGGTGATCCTGTCAGTTAGTTGCCATTCTGGAAAATGCTGTTTGAGTTTACGCAAATCAGAAATGTAGCCAATGCGATCGCCGATCCGGTTCTCTTCTACATACATCCAATTCACCGTTCGTCCGGTCGATTGTTCAACTAAATCAAAGGTTTCGAGGATTAAAATGCTGTTTTCGCGTCCGCCGCTGAGGTTGTACACTTCACCGGGTCTCGGATTGCGGCGAAAGGCTTCCCGATGCGATCGTAATATTCCACCGCTTCAGGGCCAATCCATCCATTTGAGCTTGTGACTCATCCTTTCATGCTGCTTATTCCTTTGCCAGTCCCAGAACACAATCGATAAAGCGCTTCTCTGCCGCGATCGGGCGCGGCAACAGGGGCGGCATTTCTAGTGGTTGACTGATGCGATCGGTGAGTTCCACCCAGTCGTCATAGCCGTACACGCCCACATAACCGTTTGTACTTCGGCAGGCATTGCTGTTCGCAATCACGGGAATGCCCGCGATCAAAAACTCAGGAATGCGGGTGAGTGCGCCAGACGTGGGACGCTGATGAACCAGTGCTGCCTGAGCATTGATCAGAAACTGATTTAGCGTTTCAGGATCAACCGACCCATGTACTGTGAAATCTTCGCGATCGCACTGTTCTTTTAAGGATTCAGTGCCAAAGCCTACGACATCGACTTGAAAGTCCACGGTTGCTCTCACTCGTGATAACCATTCAAGCTGTTCAATCATTCCTAAACGAGTCGGAGGATTTTTGGCGTTTCCGAGCACTAAGAAGCGATGTTTTGGAGCGGTGCTACGGGCTTCGCGAACTTTGAGCAGCTTTTCGAGAACGGGTTGAGGTGGGTAGTAGGGGAGATAGTGAGCATCAATTCCTTTTGTTCTTAGAAGCCATTCTTCTTCGCGGGAGATGCAAAAGACGATCGTGGCTTTTGCTAAGGATTTGATCTCAGTCTCGAAGCCCTCAAAGAACGCTCCTTGCTTGGGAACAAGCGATTCTAAATTGTGGGGCAGCGCAATCACTCGAAATCCAACATCCTCAGCTACATAAGGTGCAACATAATTTTTCGTGGCTTCCCAAATTAAAAGTTTGCTGCCTGAGTGCTGCTGTAGTGCTCGCTCATAAAGTTGGCGCTGGAAGCCACAAAATGCGATCGCGACCCCAGAATAACTGATTTTAAGCTGATGGCGGATGATGAAGTTCAGCGTTGCTGGATTCAGCACCGCATTCACTCCTGCAAAAATTCGACTCAGTTTTGTTTTAAGAAGGGTGCGATCGAGCTTTGAAGTGCCCAAATTTGCTTGTTCAATCAGTTCAGCAATCTGAGCGGTACGATGATCCCCGCCATGCCCGTCAACTTTCGCTGCAAAAAAAGTATCTATTAATAAAGTCATGACGATTAAGCCTAGCAGCCTTGAGATTGCAAAAAACCGTTTGCTTTGACGATACAAAAATCACATTGAGCGAGTGCGCCATTATAAAGACGTTTGATAAAGCCTGGAAAGTGCGAAGTAACCACAATCGTGCATAAAGGCTAAAAGCTCAAGTAAGTTGAAAAACAAGGTCAGAGGCAGCGATCACACTGCGGTAATGATGCAGGTGTTGTTCGACGACCGACGCGATCGAAAGATGTTGCCGCAGAGAGGCTACTTTTGAATTTTCAAAGGCATGACATTGAGGTAACAGCGTTTGAAGCGCGATCGTTAAAGCTTCAACAGAGTAAGAATCGAAGGTGTGAATGGCTCCCGGTTCCAATTGGTTATATTCCTTAGCTTGGGGAATGTTCGATGACAGAATTAAACGAGCGACTGATATCCAGGTTGAGAGCGATCCCGATGCCGAAGTTCGCCGAAAGGGACAGACCGCTAAATCCGTCGCCATTAGGTACTGTTCGAGTTCCGCTTCAGAAAGATAGCCCGTCACGCGGACTCGATCACTGACTCCTTCTTTCTCCGCCAACGCCATCAAATCCTGAAAATAAGCTTCATGACCTTCACTCACTCCGCCTGCAAAGACAACTTTGACCGTCTCCGGCAGGTACGGCAAAGCTTCAATCAACAGTTGATGACCTTTGCCGCTGTAGATAAATCCCAGCAGGGTAATCACCGTGAAGGCTTCTAAATCTAGAATCTTGCGGGCTTGCGATCGACTGATCTCAATCTTTCGCGACTCCACAAAATGCGGAATAACGTTCACTTTTGGTGTTTTAATCCGCTCTCCCAGTCGCCGCGCTTCTTCTTGGGTACAAACGAAGACGACGTGCGATCGTTCGATCACTTTCTGAAGCGCCAAGACTTTCGAGGAAAATCGATCGCGCAGCACAGCTTTTGCGAATTCGGGTAAGTGAACGGATTGAGGCTTTGAGCGATATCGTTGCGCTAAAGTCGCACTCGAAGGCGGATAGAAAATATCATGCAGCGTGACGACCAGTGGACGCGAACAGTGAGCAAAGAACGTCTCTAAGTGTGCGATTTGCTTTCGCCCTTTTCCCCAAATCAAAGCATTGTATTGAAAGTGAACGACATCCGCTTGATTCAACGTTTGAGCTGCCGAAAGTAGTTGAACGCGATCGAGCTTCCACACTCCGGTAAGTTCAACGGTTGCTTCAATCACCTCAGTAGACTGGATCGCTTCTGCTGCTAGAAGTCGTCCATACCGCACAATCCCATGCTGTGGAGAACCGATGTGGAGATAGCCAATTTTCATGCGGTTTTACCCTTAAGCAAAACGACACCCACCGAACGCTTTAGTTGTTTGACGATCTTTCTCGGCGTATTCAGCAGAAAGGAAAGAGTTGCAACTTGAATTTGAGAATGCAGCGGTAAGCGATCGCGATATTGCTTTAACAATGCTTCTGCTCGACGTTCCCCTTCTCCCGATCGCCAATCGAGAATCGTCTTTGTGCCTTCGATTTCGCGATAGTTTCCCCAAGTTTCATCGATGTGTTTTACGTGCGCTACTTGCACCGCTCGATAGATAAAATCGACATCCATTGCAAAATGTTCATCCACTTTGTACAGTCCTGCGGAGTCATGCAAACACCGATGATAGAAATAAGCGGACGGATTGATCGGGTGTGGATTGATTTCTGCGCCTAGAAGCAAATCGGTTAATTTTAACTTGATCGGTCGATTAAACTTCTTTAGCTCGCCTGCATTATTCCAAACATTACAATTTCCCACGACAAAACTCGGTTTCGGCAGCGATCGGAACAGTTCTAAAACTCGATTTAGAACATTGGGTTCATAATAATCATCGACGTTCAGAAATCCAACGATCTCCCCTTTCGCTAACCGGATGCCTTTGTTCATCGCATCAGATTGTCCCTGGTCTTTTTCTGAAATCCAGCGAATATGGGGATAGATTTGAGCATAGCGCTGAGCAATTTCAATCGTGCGATCGCTCGATCCTCCGTCGATAATCAGATGCTCAGCATCAGGACAATTCTGCTGAATCACCGACTGTAAACAAGCTTCAATGTACAGTTCACCGTTGTAAACCGGAGTGACGATCGTAATCATTTAGTTTTGCTCTAGAAGCTGATAATAAAGTTTGCTGTACTGCTCGACTTGTAAGCTTAGGGCGTATTCTCGGACTGCAATCTCGCGACAAGTGTGACGCATTCGATCGCGCAGTTCATCCTCTTCAAATAGTTTGACAATTCCGCGACTCAAATCATGGGCATCTTCTGGCTCTGCTAAGTATCCCGTCTCTCCAGGACGAACTAAATCAGGGACACCGCCTACTCGACAAGAAACCATCGGAGTTCCACAAGCTAAGCTTTCCTGGAGCACCAAGGGCAAATTATCCGCACGGGTTGGAAACACAAACAAATCGGCTGCTGAAAATGCAGTCACCTTTGTTGAGTCGTCACTGACATAGCCTAAGTTCCGGGTTTCAATTCCAAAAGTATGATCGGAAACGGTATTCTCGCCGATCGTGACTAGCAAAATCTCAGACTTGAGTGATGCAGGTAAGTTCTGAATCGCTTGAAGCAGCAAATCTCCACCTTTACGAACATCTTTTAAGCACTGCGACACAAACAGCAGGACTTTTCGATTGGAATCAATTCCTAACTCAGCCCGACATTGAGTGCGATCGCGAGGGTAATAGACAGTGGTATCAATTCCATTCGGAATGTAATGAATGGGAAACCGATTGAGTAAGCTTTCTTTCGCGAGTTGAAGTAGCCAGCGACTCGGAGAGATCACCGAAAGTTTTGAGTGCTGATACACCCATTGTTTTAGCTTCCATTCCCAGTGTGTACTATCGCGCCTCACAGACGGATAGCTTTTGAGATCTGGACATTGCCCACAACCGACTTTCCAGCGATCGCACTCATAACTATAGGTACAATGTCCAGTCATCATCCACATATCATGCAGTGTCAGCACAGCAGGCTTATGTTTAACCAAAGAAGGAACGGTTAGATAGTTAAAATAATCATTGTGGATATTATGAAAGTTGAGAACATCAGCAGATTGATAAAACGGATGCTGGTGTGTCTTGAAGGTAGAAAGCTGATGAATGTAGTTAAACCCAAGCTTTCTGGTAACTCGTCCGAGTTGGCTGTCGATTTTAGAAGCAGGTGGAGCCTGAGCCACACGATCGCTCTGTGTTTTAACGCGACCCACTAGCAAGCGCGAATCAATTCCCTGCTGTAACAGTCCTTGATGTAAACGATAGCCTGCGATCGCGGCTCCACCAAAGATATCAGATTGATTGATATGAAGAACGCGCATGATCAGTAGATGAATGTTGTTTTGCAATCAAGTCGCAGATCTCGCGGACTGCTCCTTGCCCCCCTGATTTCTGGGTGATGTAAACTGCAACCGCTTGATTCTCTGGCATAGCGTCGGCAACGGTGATTGGAACTCCTACAGTTTGCATTGCAGGAATATCCACCAGATCATCACCCATGTAAGCAACGCGATCGAGCGGTATCGCTAATGTCTGACACAACTGTTTCAGTGCAGCTAATTTGTCCGGAACACGAAGATAAACGTGCTGAATGCCTAATCGCTTCGCACGATGTAGGGTTGCTGGAGAAGAACCCGCCGAAAAAATCGCAACTTGAACACCGCAACCCATCGCTCGCTGAATGCCTAATCCATCTTTGACGTTGAACTTTTTCAGTTCTTCGCCTGTTTCAGTGTAATAGAGTCCCCCATCCGTGAGAACGCCATCGACATCCAGCGCAAGCAACTGCACCTGAGCTAATCGCGCTTCAAATTCAGCCTGAGCAATGATTGTCATGATCCTGATACTGCTGCTCGAATTTGCAGAATTGGTTTCAACACAGATTCTAACTGCGAGAGTGGGATCATGTTCGGACCATCGCTCGGTGCGTTATCAGGGTCTTCGTGAATTTCCATAAACAGCGCATCAATCCCAACTGCGGCGGCGGCTCTCGCTAAAGTCGGAACAAAATGACGCTGCCCACCGGATTTGTCGCCCTGTCCTCCGGGCATTTGTACACTGTGAGTCGCATCAAACACGATCGGATACCCGAATTCTCGCATCTGGGGCAGCGATCGGTAATCGACGACGAGCGCGTTATACCCAAAGCTCGTACCCCGCTCGGTCAGCAAAATGTTTCTCGCACCGCTGGTTTCTAACTTCCGCACTACATTTTTCATGTCCCACGGTGCAAGAAACTGCCCTTTCTTCACGTTTACTGCGCGTCCAGTTTCAGCAGCAGCCATCAGCAAGTCAGTTTGGCGACAGAGAAACGCCGGAATTTGCAGCACATCCACAACCTCGGCTGCGATCGCGGCTTGATAGCTTTCGTGAATGTCGGTCAGGACTGGAACACCGATTTTCTCTTTGACTTTTTGCAGAATTTCTAAGCCATCGTCGATCGCTTGTCCCCGAAAAGAATTGATCGACGTGCGGTTTGCTTTATCGAACGATGACTTAAAGATGAAGGGAATCGACAAGCGATCGCACACTTGCTTAATTTCATCTGCCATCTTCAGCGTGAAATCTTCTGATTCAATCACGCAAGGACCGCCAATTAAAGTTAGTGGATGCCCTTCGCCAATGGTGAGGTTTGAACCGATCGTTGCTAGATTCATGATGGATTTAAGAAAGATGACTGAACTTTTTTATCGTTTAGGAAATTGGACAAAATAGAGTCCTCGATCGACAAAACTGAGTGGGCCTTTGGCAAGGAAGCGGCTGATGTTGTTTCACCTCAGTCCAAGCAATTCCCCGTTCAAGAAATCGCATTTCCTCGACATAGATTGTATTGCACAGATTGTATTGCACAACGACTTGCTGAGTGCTGGACTGTTTTATAGAGTTTAATTGCTGATTGACCACTGCCGCTCCTCGAACTGCTTGAAAAATCTCTGGAGCAATCACCGAGAGACAATTCATCGGTAGGCGAAACCGGGCTTGCTGCTCGTTCCGCAAATTTGCTTAAACAGTCAGCGATGAATTCATCACCAAATCCTTTGCCGCCGTCAAATCCTCAGCCGTATTCACTTCGAGCGTCATTCGCTCAGACAGACAGACTCGAATCCGAAAGCCATGTTCTAACACCCGCAGTTGTTCAAGTGCTTCACATTGCTCAAAAGGAGTCGGTTCGAGTCGAGCATAATCTGCGAGAAAATCTCGTCGAAACGCATACAGTCCCAGATGATGGTGTACCGGAACCTCGCCTCGATTGCGAAAATAAGGAATCGGCGATCGCGAAAAATATAAAGCGTATTGATGGCGATCGCACAAGACTTTCACCACATTCGGATCGTGATATCCGGCTTCGTAATCGAGCGGAGTCGCCAAAGTGGTCATTTCTGGCGTTTCGCCCTGTAGATAAGGCTGCACAAGCTTTAATAGCATTTCAGCGGTGACAAAGGGCTGATCGCCTTGCACATTCACTACGACATCCATCTCAGGATAGCGGCTTGCCACTTCCGCAACTCGGTCAGTTCCGGTTTCGTGTTGATTCGATGTCATTTCAACAGTCCCTCCAAAGCCCCGCACACAATCGGCAACCGCTTCGTTATCGGTTGCAACCACCACTTTTGAGAAAGCCGGGCACTGGATCGCTGCTTCATAGACCCATTGCACCATGGGTCGATCTCCAATTTTGAGCAATACTTTTCCAGGAAGGCGTTGGGAACTGTATCGAGCCGGAATCACTGCAAGAATTTGCATCATCGAGAGCCTTGATAAAGAAACAATGGAAAATACTCAGACCAAACCGTAAAATTTTCCTTAGTTTAGTCTGAGTGTCCTGAGCCACTTCAAGCAGTTCTTGAGCGAACCACTCTCGCCAGCTTTTTGACTGCTTTCGCCGACTGCCCGATCGTGCGATCAACCCAGGTAGGCGACAACGCATAAGGACTGGTATCAAACAGCGGACGATTGACCTCACCGACAAGATTAAAAAATAATCTTGGCTGATCGGTAACATTACGAACAGTCACACCATGCAGCGAGCGAATACTGTTGATTCCAATCACACAGTGATTCGTTTGATAAGGAATTGTCTGCACCAGTTTGAGATAGCGATCGTCTACAAAGCCACCTCGATAAACTTGTTCTCGGTCTTTTAGCCGATAAATTTCTAAGTCACCGCCGCTTGTGAAATCTGTCTCAGGACGAAGATAGAATAGCCCGAAAAACAGTTTGTTTGGAGCATCCACATGCCCGCGCCGTACCGAGCAAGGAGCGCCAACAACAGGGGTGTTAATACAAATCTGAGCATCGAGTAGCACATCGGCATTCGAGAAATCATCAAGACCGCGAATGCCTGCCCTTAACTGATCGATACGACCAAAATCAGCCTCAAAATTCGGATAACAAGCTCTAATCTGATTCTGGAATAACTGAACAAATTCATTCAAAAACGCTTGAGAAACATGATATTCGATAAATACACGCCAAAGCGGACTTAAACTCTTGTTAGATAAAGCGAGTCTTGCTGGATAGCTGAAACGTTCGTTACTCGCAGTGGGCATTCCTTGCGTCACAGTCTCTAAAGGCGGAAACTCAGCGATTAACTGAGCACAAACTTCTGGAGCGATCGCAGTTTGAGTCCTGAAATAAGGAAAAGGATCAGTAACGATATCTTGCTCCACGCTGGAAGACAATAAGGATTGCATCATGATTTTGAAATTTTTGAGTATTCACAGCTAATCTCGAAGCAGTTGAAACTGAGTACCTTATTTCGTCGATCGATTTTCCGAATCAGACTTATTGCGCCTTTGCTGTTCCTAATTTTTCGATTACAATCTTGCCGAGACGAATGCTTGGCAACTCACAATATCGATACAACAAAGCCGATAGCGGAACAATAAAGAACCAAGCGGATAATGCGACTAAGAACTTCGGAACCGGGTCTGCAAACAAACTAGGACGCAGTTTAATCATCAACATCACAAGCTGATCCATTAACGGCTGATGCAGCAGATAAATGCTATAGCTCAGCACTCCAACCCGGCTCAAGTAAGCAGTGCAAAAGCTAGGTAGCTGCCATTGAGAAGGCTCTCCGTTTAGCCGCTTTGCAATCCAGGCAGTTACAAGAACTGCAAAAAATAGAAAAGATAGCGGGTACAGCGGCTTGACCAAGTAAGTGCCGATCGCTAAAGCAGCCCAAAGCCAAAGCGAAGACTTCGCAAACGGTAAAGGCTTTTTCAGCAAATAAGCATCTGCGAGCCATGCCCCGATCGACCAGCTATACCAGTAAGTCAGCGGTGAGAATTCGAGCCAAGTCGGAACCTCTGCTTGTTGAGTTGCATTTAGATAAAGAGCCGGAGCGATTAGCCGCAAGAAGACTTCCAGAACCGCCAAGACTGCAAGAGATTTACGCCAACTCAGCTTCGACGCAAGCAAGAGAAGCGCTGGATAAAGCACATAAAGCTGAGCCTCGATCGCAATGCTCCAAAAAGAGTTATTCACCCGGTAAATCGAATGAATATCAATGTTGTTAATTAGTGCTAGATGAAGACCTAACTGAGTCCAAGCCGAAAAAGGACCAAACGCTAAGTCATGCCGAGGAATGATAAAGGCAAAGAGCAAAAGCGCAAAAAGATAGGGAGGGTAAATCCGAAAGAATCGCCGTAGATAAAAGTTTGTAAAACTCGGTTGGCGACTTCGAGAAAAGCTGAGATGAATACAGAAACCACTGATCACAAAAAACAATGCGACTCCTGCCCATCCCAAGGTCCCAGGAAAAACAAGCACCAACCAGCGCGGAGTCGGCAGCGTCCGGAACCATCCATCCCAAGGAAGCTGAGCATAGTTTCGAGCGAGAAAATCCAGGGCGTGAAAAATGAATACGCCAACAATGGCGATTCCGCGCAGTGGATCAAAAAAATCAATGTAGGTACTACGTCGATCGACAGATTGTTCGATATTTTGCTGTTCTATCTTCATAATCCACTTTGGAATAGGTCATGCAGGCGCAAAATTCCGATGCAGCGCCGCTCCGAATCCACTACCGGCAAAACCGAAATTTGTGACGATCGCTCTTCCATGAGTTTGAGCGCCTCATACGCTAGAACCTCTGAAGTAATTGCAACTGGCTCACGGGTCATAATGCTTTGAGCGGTCGAGGCTTCTAGCTCAACGGCATTCGTTTTCTGCACCCAGCGTCGCAGATCGCCGTCGGTAATCAACCCCAACAAATAGCCTTGCTCATCCACGACATTGACCGCCCCAACTCCACCTTGGCTGATGGCTTGCAGCACTTCTAGCCAGGAGGCGTGCGGTAGCAAGGTGGGTCGCTCAAGGCAGACTAAATCACCGACCGTTAGCGTCAGTCGTTTTCCCAGCCGTCCCGCTGGATGATTAAACGCAAAAGCTTCGGGCGTAATGCCTTTGATCTGCATCAAGCTCATTGCTAAAGCATCTCCGATCGCTAAAGCAACCGTCGTACTCGTCGTTGGAGCGAGATTCAAGGGACATGCTTCGCGATTCACTGAAGCATCGAGCGCGATCGTCGCTTGCTTTGCAAGCGTGGAACTAAGATTGCCTAAAATTGCGATCACGGGGACATTGCGATGTTTCAAATGGGGCATCATTTGAATCAATTCGCTAGTTTCGCCGCTATTGCTCAGCACAATCCCTACATCTGATGAATTCACAATGCCTAAGTCACCGTGCAAAGCATCGCAAGGATGCAAAAACACTGCCATTGTTCCGATGCTATTCAGCGTTGCAGCAATTTTTTGAGCCACAATTCCAGACTTTCCGACTCCGGATAGAACAACCTTTCCGCAACAGCTCAGCAGAATGTTCATCGCGCCATCGACAGCTTGAGAATCTAGGTGCTGAGCGGTTCTTGAGATCGCGTCCGCTTCAAGCTGCAACAGCGATCGGACTTGAGACGAGTAAAGCTCGGTTTGGATCAAGGGCACAGCGGCAGCCTCCAGCAAACAACAGGTTAAGAACAAACTCTCTGATTAAAAAATTAAATGTACATACAAAGTCTGTAGCGCCTTCTCGATTGTGAAAGAAGAACGGGTGGGAGGAACTGAGATCAAAACGTGACCCTCGAAGCTCAACCCCCAGCACAAATACGGAATTAATCCTACCTCTTCATACGAGTCTTGACTCTTAATTCAGGGAAATTTCGTAGATTTCGAGCAAATCTGAATTTGGGTGAACCCTCCGTAAAAAATCGGGCATTTTCCCGGAAGCACAGCGAGAACATGCGTAAAGAGCGAATTAACTTTATTTCAGCAGCGATTCCAGTTCTTCAGCAAAAACCGCGATCGGATCAGGTGGGATGATCTTGCGAACTTTTTGGGCTGCGGCTTTTCCCATTTCGTACCACGAATCTCGCTGCTGCCAGGCTCGTTCAAGTGCGTCGTCTAGAAACTCTGGAGTCGGCGCTTTCGCTACGAATCCATTGACGTTATCGTCTACAAGCTCAGTATTTCCCGCAACATCCGTGACAATACAGGTTCGACCACACAGCATTGCCTCAACCACCACCAGCGGTAATCCTTCATAGCGCGACGGCAAAATCAACCCGTGATGCGTCTGCCAGATCGACTCGACATCGGGCGTAAATTGCCCAAATTCAACGCTTTGAATGTCCCAGAGATCGCGCAGTCGCTTTAGAGTCTCCGCATGTCCCCCTTCACCAAACAGGGTTACGGTGAGCGGACGATTTTTCCACTTCGACGATCGCAGTACTTCAAACAAGATATCTTGCCCTTTACTCACCGGATTTAACCGCCCAACGCAGGCAAGTTTGTAGCCTTCATCGGTCGGCTTCCAGGGGGGAGCGGCGGTGTAAGAAACATTAAATGGATTTCTCACAATTCGAGCCTGGGGCAGATTTGCTGCTATTTGCTTGACTGTCACGTTTAGTGTGCTTTGCGAAACGAAATAACAGCGTTTCGCCTGGGTATACGCGATCGCTAATCGCTGGTTCAGCGCATCCGGATACCAATAGTTTTCAGAAGCAATATGCGAGATTGTGACATAAGGAATGTTTCTCGCTTGACAAGCTTCCATCCAGTACAGCCCATCATTATTTGACGACTGTGAGATCACCGCAAGATCAGGACGATCGCGATCGAGCCAGCGGTAAAACTGCCTGCCTCGCTGCGCCATAAATGCAAGCTTTTCGATTAGATTGCGATTGTAATAGCGATAAGTTGTTGAGCAGACTGCTGCGACCGCTTGAATGGGCTGAGGCGTATTGTCCCAGCCTTTGACATTGACGCTAACTGAAATCCCAGATTGCGCCATCCGAATCGCAGTTTGTGCCCAAAGCTCTTCACTGCCACCCCAAGGAGAGGTGTTGTTGATAGCAATAAACGCAATCTTTTTCATTCAGACTCTCCTTTTCGCAGTAAAAAAGAAAGATGCTGAAATGGATATAAGCTCGATAGAATTGAATTCTCAAACTTAACCGGATTTCGCAGCGCTAGAGAAGAGAAAACCTTGCGGCTTGTGGTAGAAGGAAAGGTGCTATCGAGAAAGATTTCTACGCTGCTAAAGGCTTCGTCTTGAAAGCGGTAGTATTCGTATTCGCGAGTTCCTTTGACGTAGTAGTTCATTGAATAAAGCGTGAAGCAACGCACATGCGTTGGATCAATATAGGCCCACGCCGATCGAAAATACGGAACTGTGGCAAGAAATACGCCACCGGGTTTCAGGATTCGATGCACTTCATAAATCAGTCCTACCAAGTTATCCACATGTTCTAGAACTTGATCCGCGTGAACTGCATCAAAGGTTGCATCCTCGATCGGTAAGGGCTGATTGAGATCGGCAACGATATCCACTCCTGGAAACTGAACATGATCGAGTCCGATCGCGCCTTCTAGTTTGCTTCGACCACAACCGATATCTAGAATCTTGCCATCACCGAGAATGTGATCTGGAACTTTTCGGTGCTCAAACTTATGCGAAAGAAGATGCAGCATAGTGATATATCAGTTTCAATCGAATTTACTACTCACTTCAATTGTTCTGAGTTTGAACAGGACACTCGACGAATTAGATCGACAACTCTTTGAGTCGATCGACCATCGCACTCACCCGCAAAATCTTGAATAAATCGTCGCTGTCCCTGAAATTGCCTCGCTTGCTCTGAGGGTGAAATTTGATCAGCCTGAAAGAGTGCGTTTCGGAGCATCGTTGCTGAGTTAGCCGGGAAAGCCGCCGCATACTCGACAAACGGCAATACAGGGTGCGAATCTGCAAAGTGGGCGTGAATCAAGACTTTACCAAAAAACATTGCTTCCATGCCTGTGGTTGAGTCTTCAGAGATCACAAGCGATGCTTGAGGTAGAAGCGATTGAATCGGAGCGGTTGAAATTTCAACTCGATCGCTAAAATTCCGCTCGACCACCATGGATCGATAGCGATCGCCATAGTCTGAAGGATGCGGCTTAATGACTAAGCGAGCCGCAGGAAACGCTTGTAAAGCATCTAATAGCGCGGCTAAGATATCGAGTCCTTCTTGCGGCAAGCGTGAAGGAGAATAGCACTTTTCTGGAGAGTGAGGGCGAGTTGTCCACAGCCAGTAGGAACCCGTCAAGTCTAACTGTTGAGGAAGCTGTAGAGAGTCGTATTCAGGATGTCCGGTTACTTCCATCAGTTCGGGCTGCTGACGGGAATCTTTCAAGTAGCGGTGTTTGCGTGCAACCCCCCAAAGCGCGATCGCCGAGGCGTAAGCTTCATCAATACAGTAATGTTCACAATCTAAGCCATGCTGGAGCATGATCGATGGAATTGATCGCGCTTTGGCAGCGAGGACATAATCCTGAATCGGATAGTGATTGTCGTGAAACACAAGAATTGCGCTGGGAGAGATGCGATCAAGTTCGGTTTCGACTTGTTGAAGATGCCGCAGTTGGGTTGCGATCTGAGTCTTTAGAACCGCAGCATCGATTTCTAGCAGTTCAATATTCTGGGCACTCAATCCTTTTAGAATGCCGTTGTGCAGGTTTTCAACAAACTGACTATCGATCGACTGCTCACCAGCCGGAGGCGTGACTTCATGAATTCCAACTGAATTAGAAAATGCTCCTTTCGGGGCAGCTAAGGTGATCCAGGAAGATTGCCGCAGGGCTTCAATCGTGCGATTAAGCTGAGGATGAGGACTTGGGATGTAAAGAATGGGGGTTTGTTGGCGAAGTGCTTGAGATTTAAGTTGAGCAACGTCGCGTCTGGCTTGAATGCTGGACTGAATCGATCGCAGCGATCGGGCAAACCGCGATTTCAAGCTTGAATGTTGATTCTGGGGAAGCACGATCGCGCGATTTGACAGCCATTCGGCTTCAAACTGGAATTGCTCTGGATTCGCTTGTTGTCGAATGGCTCTTGCAACTTTGTCCCACAGAAAAAAACGAGTCAGTTCAGAAAAATCTAATCTGTTCCGAATGACTTGAACATCACTGTACGCAGTCCATTCACAGATTGCTTTCCAACAGAGTCGATCAAGCTCTTGAGTTGAAAAAGATTGCCAAATCGAGGATTTACAAACGGGCATATTGAAGCTTTGCTGAATCAATTTTCGATTGTTCTTACTGGGCTGCGGTACGGTTTTGAACTAAAGTTAGAGCGAATTTCACTCGCGCCTTTTGCTTCTTCAGAAAGGCTGAAATCCAGTACACAGAAGCACTCCAAGTTCTCCAAATCCAATTAACAGGTCGCCAAACTGTAGTCGGCATCAAGGCGAGTGCTTTGATGCGATCGGTAATCCACCGTTGCTGTTGTGCGGTGCAAATCTCTTGAGAATTAAGAAACTCAGCCTCGATCGCTTCTAGAAAAAGCGCTTCCCATAAATCACTCAGCGGATGGTGATGAAATCGCCAAGGTTGGCTAGTCAAATTTGTGTAATGCACAATTTTGGAAGTTGAATCAGCAATATCTAAATGATTCCATTCGGTTGGAAGCTCTTGAATGCTGATGCTTAGGCTCTTGCGGACATCTTCGCTCAAATACATCAAATTCGGCAGTGAGAAAGCCTGTTGATCGAGCAGATCGAGAATCGAATTAATCGTCCAATTCAGTTTCTCGCAGTCGATTAGCATCACGCTAGTGAGATAGTATTCGTGTCGATTGTTCGGAAATGCGAGAATAAAGTCTTGAATATAACCTTGATGACTTTTAGCGTTTTCGACTGAAACAGCGGCGATCGCACTGCCTGCAAGATCATAGTTCCAGAGTTCACTAATGTCGGCTAAGGCGGATTGATCAGAATCGCAGTAAATTGCTTTTCCTTGAAAGTGACACCACTGCGGAATTGCCCATCGCGCCATCGAAAAAGCGGTAGCTCCGGGAATACGATCGCGAATATCAGACGGCAATTCCTTGACTTCGCCAGTATTGAGATTTTTCGCTGAGCCTGTAGTGCCGTCGATCACACAGATTTCGAGCGGTGTAGACGCATTTTTCAGCAAGGTATACCGAAAAACCGCTTCTTCAATCGAATTTTTAGGGCTAGAGCCAATAAAGATGCGAATCGGTTCAGAATTTAACAGTGTCATGGTGTTCTTAGTCCTTGAGAAGTTTCTGAACATCAAGTGAGAAGTTCTTCCAACTGAGATGCTTTACGGTTGTGTGAACATCGACATCCATTGTGAAAGCTTGTTCGATGTAAGCACAAATTGTGTCGGTCGATGCCTCAACATCAAAAATAAATCCATTTTCGCCGTGCCGAATAATATCGGTGCTAAATCCAGTGTCACTCGCCACCGGAAACACATTACACATCATCGCTTCGATCAAGGGAATCGGACCGCCTTCTAACCTCGATGCTGAAACAAACACGTCCATCTGAGCATAATACAGTGGATAGTCTTGATAACCAGCTTCACTGCCTTTTCTACTCACCGAATAGATAAAGTCGAGAGCTTAGAGCGTCTAGCTCAATAGCTGGTTTTGACGAAGGAAAGCAAGAATGCTGTTTTTTAGGCGAAGTGCACCTGTTTTACTCAAGTGTGCCTTATCTCTGTAGATTTCAGTGTAGTTATCTGGCGCGTATGAAAGTAGACCTCTAATTGGTGTGTAAATATCTAAAAATCCCCCCTTCTGATTGAAGTGATGATTACTTTGGATTGTGTTTGAAACACTTCGCCTATATTCATTTGCTTTGATGTTGATTAGCTCTTCTGACGTACACTCGTTATTTATTTGTGCAAACCAGTATGAGCAAATACTGGGATTTCTGTAAAGTACTGGAATGTCTGAAACTAAAGCTAGCCTGCGCCCCTTCTGCTTAAGTTCATCACTGAGCTGAGTAATTTCTTGAACATAACGCTTGAAAGTCGTTGTTCCATCCCGAAAGTTCCAACCACCCTCTGGATCGACCAAGAAATCTTCTGGTTTCCAATAGTGGAACGCGTTATTCAAAACGAGCACATCCCCTGCCTTGCTCTTCCTTAAAAAGTATGCAAGATATTTTCTAAACACCCCTGAACAATACCCCTTTTCTGTCTCTCCAGCAGTAGACGCAAATTGAGACGCTGGACAACCAAGGGCAGTAAATAGGTTAATCGGGAGTTGTGCCTCATTAGAGATGACGCTGAGGACGAGTGAGAGTTGCCCAGCATAGGAGTCACCATACCAAAATAAATGCTTTTTACCAAGTTGCGATCGCCCTGATTCTAAAATATTGCATTGATCAAAGTTAACTCCAATGGCACGAGATGATGCTCTATCAGTAGTACAAGCTGCTTCATTCCATGAGGCATTTCGTGGAGAAATAGCCGCTATTCTTGATGCAAAGGCTGGCTTATCCAAAAATAACTTGCTGTAAAGCTTCGTCGATAAACCCGTAATCACCAGCGCAGCAATGGTCAATACTGCTATCCCGTACGCAAGGTTTTGCCAGCGCACAGTAGACCACTGAGCCTGACGAAGAGGTGTTTCAACATATCGATACGAAACGATCGCAAGCAGCAGTATCACGGCAACCTGGAAGGGAACCGTCCACCAGTGAATGCCGATCGTCCAACGACTTAGTGACAGTACACCCCAATGCCACAGATACAAAGAATAAGAAATCAGACCGATGTAAACAATGCTCTGACGGGTAAAGAGGTTATAGCTAGGGGTTTCAGGACGTAAACAAGCAATCAAGATTGCAGATAGCATGACTACTGCAACAGTAGAGAGCAAGGCAAATTGAAGAGGGGTGAACAGCACAGCAATGATTGCTATCGTCACTGCTGCAGGCGGCAGATTTTTCAAAACACAAATAAATCGATTGGAATGCTGTAATCCCAAGAATAACAAGCAACCCGCACTCATTTCCCATAGACGGGTGGGCATCGAAAAATAAGCCGCAGATTGATTGCTTGGGTAGAGAGAAATAAACCCAATTAGAGAAGCAATCAATAGTGCTACTGTTACCCAAAACAGATTTCTAGCTCCCTTGGCACTTTGACAACTGAAACCAGTCAACCATGTCAAAAACGGGAACAGAACATAGAATTGCTGTTCTACCCCCAACGACCAGGTATGAGTAAAGACATTCAGCGTTGTGGAGTCTGCGAAGTAGTCAGTAGACTGCTCCAGCAGATAAAGATTAGAGAGACCAAATAAGGATTTCAGCCCAGTTGTTAGCGAAACCTGTGGGAGCGGATCAAATAGACAGATCAAATAACTCTGAGCGAGAACAAACAAAATCAATGCAGGTGCTAATCGTTTGACTCGCCTAATGTAAAACTCCACTAGAAAGTTGCCCAAGTTTCTGCTAGAACGTCCTGAAACCGAGGACATAATCACAAACCCAGAAATCAGAAAGAAGATGTCCACACCCAAATAACCGCTGGGCAACAGGTTTTTGTTGAAGTGGTTGATAATGACAGCAACAACCGCCATCGCTCTCAAACCGTTAATTTCAGGCCGGTAATTGGATTTGGGGATGGACTGATTAATTTTGTTGTCAATCGATGGAGTGCTTCTCATGCTTATGTCTAGTCTCTCTAGCTTAATCTTGCCGACCTACCTACTTATTTTCCAATTCTTCACAAGTGGCTTCGTCGCCTTTTCTACTCCTTGAGAAGTTTCTGAACATCAAGTGAGAAGTTCTTCCAACTGAGATGCTTTACGGTTGTGTGAACATCGACATCCATTGTGAAAGCTTGTTCGATGTAAGCACAAATTGTGTCGGTCGATGCCTCAACATCAAAAATAAATCCATTTTCGCCGTGCCGAATAATATCGGTGCTAAATCCAGTGTCACTCGCCACCGGAAACACATTACACATCATCGCTTCGATCAAGGGAATCGGACCGCCTTCTAACCTCGATGCTGAAACAAACACGTCCATCTGAGCATAATACAGTGGATAGTCTTGATAACCAGCTTCGATATAAGTCAAATTTGCTAGGCTTTTTAATGTTTCATACTGCTCGTATTGATCCCAGTTTCTGCCGAGCAAAATAAACGATCGGTGTGGCATCGCCCGAATAATGTTCAAAATGCGATCGGGATCTTTGCGCGGATAGTACGCTGTGCAAAACCCAACTGCACCATTCGCTCTCATATGCGGTCGAAATAGTTCAGGATCAGCGGCTCCTATGATAAAGGTAGTCTTGCTCGAATCTAAGCCTTGTGAATGCAGCAATTTTTCATAGCGAGAACAAGTACAAATCACTTTCGTTGCTTGATTAAGCGCAGCGATCAAGGCTTGCGTACTAACCTCTAGTGCTTTGGGATGCGTGTACCAAATCAGTGTCTTGGCATCGGCAATCTGGGGAGTCGTCGCGATCGCCGTTGGGTACAGCGAGTGATGCGAGAAGAAATACGCTTTTGCGGGCGGTAGAAACGATCCAGAATAGTGAAAGTATGTTTTTCCTGGAAAGTAAGCGTCAATTTCCTTACAAATTGCGTCTAGAATCCATCCTTTATTGCCTTCATAGCTAACAAAGACCAAATCGAATTTGGGACGAATGATCCACTGTAATCGATGTAAGGCGATTTTTTTCAGCTTGCTCAGTCTTTGAAATAGCACAGATTTAATCAAATGCCGATCGTTGAACGCAGGCACACGCTTCCAAAGTCTTCCGATCATCGTCATGAGTGAATATCAGGATGCTGAGAACTGACCCCACCCCACAGAGATGGAGCGGGAAGGCTTGATCGCACTACCGGCGATTGCTGACGTAAAGGACCGCGATTTTTCAGAAATTCAGTCGCTTGAAAGAACTGATCATGATTGTGCCATCCGGCAAACACAATCAGCAGCATCGCTAGCCCGATCGCCAGCGATCGCCAGCGCGTTAAGGTTGCCACCGCACAAGCAATCAGCAAAAACGGAATCAGATGAATCGCATAGAGAAAGGTTTCTTCGCCGTAAACTAGATGCAACACGAGCTGACCGAGCAATCCAACCCCCACCACAAGCCGCAATTTCAGGTTCTTCTTCTCTGTCCAACACGCGATCGCGCCGAGTCCTAGCAAAATTGCCCAAAGTCCTACCGCAATTGCTCCTGCTAAACTTCCCGAACCCGGAAGTGAGTGCTGAACACTCAGCAGCGGCCATTCAGGTTGTTGTCGATTGCTGGGAATCACCTGAAGCGCTGGCACGACCATCGGATGAAAGAAAAAGCCCAAAAGTACCCGAATCGGACCGCCTGATGCCTTTGGAAAGATATAGTTTGCCTCTTCCCCAAGGTCTGCAATAAAAGACGTGCTGCGGAAAATCCGACTCTGTACGCCCCACAGCAGCAGCGTGATCGCGAGCGCCGTTCCCGTAATGAAGATTGCTCGTTTACGCGAGTAATTCACCACCGTTGCAGCAATTCCAACCATCCAATTTGTCGTGGTGATGCTGAGCGAGAAAATGCTCATCAAAATATAGCTCCATACCGGCAGCGCTTTGATCTGAGCCAGCGCCACTAGAAATAAACACACCAGCAAACTCAGCGATCCGAATAAATAAGTCTCTGGAACCGTCGTCCAAAAAATCAATGCGGCACTCGACAGCGCTAGCACACTAAAGACAGTCGCATCAAAGCGGCGACATCCCATCAGTCGAAGCGTTGTATACAATAACCCAACCCAAAGCGCCGTCGTTCCTGCCACCAGCAGATTGACCGCTGTGTCCGGAGGCACTCTTGTAATCAGCCGAACTCCTTTAACGATCGGAAAAGTAATCAATGTAAACAATGGGTGGACTTTCGCTCGGTAGTTCGGTGCGCCGCGACGACTCATATTTGAGACCACTCGCTCAATGTCTGATCCAAACCAGACATCTTCTGTGAAAGGCTGAAACAGAACCGGATCAATCATTTGACCGCTTGTGTAGGTAATGATGCTAGTCATTACCGCTAAAAGCGTGATGATGATTAGATCCAAACGATAGGTCGTAACTGAAATGGGTGAAATTGCCCGCATAGCTCTAACTTTCATGGAAAATTCATCGAGTGAGAAAGATATCAGGAGACTTTAGAAAGGCGATCGCTCGATTAAACTGCGTACCATTGTTGATCATCAGTGTTAGCACCAGAATTCCAGTTAGGGTCAGGGATAGCAAGCGCAGCCGCGTTAATGTTGTTAATGCAGCACAGACAATCAACAAAGGCACAAAATGGAGTGAGTATAGAAAGGTTTCAGCGCCAAACGCCAAGTGCAGTATCAACTGAGCAATTAAGGTTATGCCTAGGATCAATCGAAGTTTGAAATGGGTCTTTAAAGTGAACAGTGTATAAATGCCAAGCCCCAAAACGATCAACCATAAAACCAGCGCAATACCGCCAACAGCGCTTCCTGAACCTGCAACTGAAGTCTGAATGGACATGACTGGATAAGGCAATTCGAGCCTATCAATGCTCTGGATCGAAGGCATCACCAAGGTATGCGCGAAGAAAGACCGAAGCGTTGAGAAAGCGGAGAAAATGCTGGGAAATGCAGCGTCTTCCTTAGCACCCGACTGATCTAAAAAGAAACGCGCCCCTGGAAAAATCTTCTTCTGAGCAAACCATAGAACTTGGACGAGCAAGAAGGCATTGATCGTGATTTGCAAAGCTTGTTTCCAGGAGTGGAATACGATCGTGCTAAAAAGCCCGAACATCCAGTTTGTGATCGTGATACTCAAGGTCATCGCGCTAACTATGACATATCCGATAGAAGAGACTGGCTGATACTGTTCCAGCATTACAAGCATTAATGCTGCGATGATGGTCAGTGACCCTAAAGGAAAGCTCTCTGGAATGACTAATCCAAAGACTGCTGCAGCACTCACGGAACCTAACAAACTAAATAGAATCGAGTCTAATCGAACACAGGCAATCATCCGCAGCAGGGTATATAGTGTTCCGACCCAGAGCGCTGCGATCGTTGAATTAACCAGTTGCATTGCGGTCAGTGAAGAAGTTCGTAGCCCAGCTTTAGTCGTAAATGTTGCTAAAAATAGAACCAAAGACAGCAAAGGATGTCGCTCTGTCCGGCTTTGAGCGCGGGCATTTTGCCGTTCGGTCATGAGTTGAAAAATATTTGGAACATCGGCATCAAACCAAACGTCTTGCCCTTGATATTTAAACAGCGAAGGATCGAGCAGAAGTTGCCCTTGATAAATTCCGACTCCGATTAAAACGGCAAGCATAGCTCCAATGATGATATCCAGTCGAACAGCCCGACTTGGTTGAAATTTAGCCAGAAAAGGCATCTTCAAGACCTCATATTCGGTAAGCTTCCTGCTGGTCAAGATGTACCTGAAAGCATTTTTCTAGCAATCTGCTTGAATCGCTTTACATAGAACCGCTTGTAGTCCAATTTGGGAGAAATATCGCCAGCACTTTCGATCAGCGTCGGCTGATCGAGTTCTTTACAGAGTCGCTCAAAGTCCTGCTCCGGTGCTTCTAAACTCATAAACGGTGTGAGACTGACTAAATTGACTCCCCGCTCTCGCAACACTGGACGCATCTCTGCGAGTCCTTCATAGTATTCTTGATAGCGACTATCGGCTGAGGCATCTCGCCAGCGCGTGTGTTGCTGATGGGCATGATTGTTGCCGAGCAGCGCACAGTTATCACAGCCAATCAGAAAGATGTTTCTAGCTCCCAAATTCGCCGCTAAATTCACGCCTGCTTGTGCGATCGAAGTCCAGAGATAGAGTTTGTCGTCGGTCGGTCGGCGCACCCAGTCTAGAACTCGTCCTGTATCTGGGGGTTTGTTCGGAGGCTGAGTGTTCACCCGCCCAAGCATTTCAAAGAAGTAGAAGTGTTCTTCGGCATATCGAAGCTGCTCAGGTGTAACGAGGCTCTTCGTTTTTTCGTACTTGGTAATCCAAGTGATCTCTGGATGGGGGGGTTGATCTGGCAGAAACTCCGGCACACTCAGATCGGGGTGGATCGTGATGCTATAGCGAACCGGAACGGTTTTCCAAGCTTGGTTGAGACCGATTGTGATTTTGTTTTCTAATAGCGAGAGCGGAAAGACTCGCAGACTCGCTCCTGTACCAATCACATAGATATCGCTCTCAGGATAGCGATCGTAGAGTTCTGAAACACACTTCATAGTCAAGTTGTTCGATAAGTGAGGGTTAACTCAGGGCTTTGCCAAACGCGATTGCGCCGATACCACTTAACATCAGTCCAATTCCGAGCAGGCTCAGAAACGGAACCTTTTCATGAAGATAAGTAGCTCCGGCGATCGTCGTTGCAATCACACTCAATCCAATCAAGAGCGGATAGGCAAATGAAACATTCAATTTTCCGAGAATGCCCACATAGCAAACCGTACTCAAGCCATAGCAAGCTACTCCTCCTAAAAGATAAGGATTAAGCAAGGTCTGACCAGAGCCAAGCTTTAGAAGAAGTTGGGCAGCAGTATTGAGGGCAACCGTCAGTAGAATCAAAGCAAAATATAGCAAGTGAATTTATTCCGTGTAAATCAGCATGAGATATCAACATCGTTCACTGTCCAAAGTGCGCGATCGTGCGGATAAGCTCGATGCACAAATCGCCCGATCATGCGCTCCCACGATCGCTTCGGATGCGGCAACGAGGACACTTGAATCATCGAACATCCGATCAGCCACGCCCCTAGTTTATCGGTATGAAAACTATCGCCGATTACCACGACTTGATGCGGTTTGAGTTCCATCCGCTTCAAGGCTTGACGAAAAGCTTTCGGAAAAGGCTTTCGGGCTGGATGAATCGCTGAAACTCCCAATCGATTTGACCAAAACCGAATCCGAGCTTGGCGATGCCCGTTAGTCAAGATCACAAGCTTAAACGCCGAATGTTTTGCAGTCTCAATCCAAGCTTCTGCCCCTGGCGAAAGATAGCGATCGTCTTCTGACACGACTGTGTTGTCTAAATCCAAAATCACTCCTCGAATTCCATAGCAGTGCAGCAGGTTTAAGTTGATGTCTGCCAAAACATCAACGTGAGGCAGCGAGAGTAGACTTTTAGAGAATCGGGCGCGATGAAACAACTTCCACGCGATGACTCCCAACCAGAATCTAAGTTTTGCCATCGATTTTCAACTCTTGACGATCGCGCTCATTGAATCAGTCCATTGTGTTTGAGCAGTAAAATCACAAAGATAGTTGCAACCCAAACCAGTACGGTGAGCAAAATTGGCAGATCAGTCAGCAAGACTTCATCGGGTCGCTCAGTTTTGACCTGATCGGGATTGTCATCGTTCACTTCGCTTAAGAGTTGATACCGAAATACCCCATACAGCACAAACGGTAAAGTTATGATCATCCAAGGGGTTGAAGCCCCGCTTAAGGTTGGTCCTGCACTCCACAAGGCATAAGTCAGAACCGTGCTGGTCACGACTGTACTTTCCATTCGAGTCAATAGCGATATCGAATACTTGCGTAACACCGATCGCGTTTTTCCACCTTTACGCTGTAACAGTCGCAACTCTGCCTTACGCTTCTCAATCCCTAAAAACAACGCGAGCATCGCTGTACACAGCACAAACCAAACCGATAACCTGATCTGGGTTGAGTTTGCGCCTGCATAAGCACGCAACACAAACCCCAGCGCGATCGCAATCACATCGAGGATCACCATGCGCTTGAGTCGAAGATTGTACGCTAGCTGCAAAGCAGCATAGCTAACGATCGTCAAACCCAACTCGGTTGAGTGCAAAAATCCAAAAAACAAAGCACTACCGAGCAACGTGACTGCCATGATGATCGCGACCGGAATCTTAACGAGTCCCGATGCGATCGGGCGTTTGCACTTCACGGGATGAGCGCGATCGTCTTTCACATCGGCGATGTCATTAATCAAGTAGAAGCTACTCGACACACCACAAAAGAGCGCGAACGCGAGCAAGCTAGCGAGAGCAGTCTCGAATCGGATTGAGAAAGCAAACAGCGGAGCCGCGAACACGACGAGATTTTTTGTCCACTGATGCGGGCGCAGTGCCATTACATAAGGAACAAAACTGTTAGAGGTGTGCTGCGCTGTCTCGACTCTCGAATTAAGCGGGGGTATCTTCATTGTGTCGAGTAAAAATAAAAAGAGCCGTTGAATCGATCCCTTGAGTCAAGGTATTCGGGCAGGATCAGATCAATCTGAGGTTTTCTAGCCACGCGCAAACCCTCCAGATATTGTTTATCTCTGGAGGGTCAATCGAATCAGGCGAAGAGCTACGCGGTTTTGAGCGTGTTTCCAGCGACTCCAACGACACCCGGATCGAGCAGCGCATTGTACCAAAGCGTACCAATCTTGTCGTATCCCGCCATCGAAGGATGCAGTCCATTATCATCGTTGCGCGGCGCAAGATCAGACAGCGTTAGCGATCGCATATCGACAAAGTAGACATTCTTACCCGCTGCACGATTATTGTTGACCAGTCCGGGTATGCCGTTATTGTAATCTCTGATCATTTGCATCTGTTGTTGACTTCGTTCAGGAGTCGCGAATCGATCGATATCAGAATAAGCCGGTGGGATCGAACCCACTAGCAGCTTCGTATTCGGTGAGAATGCGGTGATCTTATTAATCAGAGTATTAAGCCTGCTGAGCATTTGCGCTCCCGAAGTATCTGTAAAGAGATTGTTCGTTCCGATGATCAGCGTGATGATGTCTGGCTTCTCTCGCTTGAGATAGTTCTCCACATTGGCAATGAGTTTTTCGATTCTCCAGCCTGACATGCCTTGATCGTTTTTATCCCCTCCGTTTTTCCATTGATATGCTGGATTTGTAGAAGTTCCATCGGTTTCACTGCCGACAAAATTGACAGCAATCCCAGCATCGACGAATTTATTCCACAGCACTCGACGGTAGCCACCTGGAATCGCGGTTCGATTTTTGTCATCTGTTCGCGCCGTAACGCCTAGTGTAATCGAGTCTCCAAGCGCCAGAATTCGAGCGACTCCAGGCTGAGGAGCAGGAGGAGCAGGAGTCGAAGACGAAAAACTCCAGTTCAACACATCTTGAATGCTGGTAGTTCCACCCGTTGCTCCGCTAAATCCGACAAATGCTTGTGATCCTACAACATTTGAGAGTTGTATCTTCGTACTAATTAAGGCTGTCGTTGGCTTCGTCGAGGTATTTGAGAGATAGACCTGTAGATTGTCCGTAGTTCCGTTGTAGTCAACCCAAGCGTTCAAGATGGTACCGCTCCCATTGAGATCGAAGGGTGCTTGCGCTTGAGCGCGGTACGTCACGTAGTTTTGATCCGTCCAGTCATACGGTTTAGTTCCATCGCCGTTAGTCAATACCGCAACATAATTGTTGCTCAGCTCTCCTGATCCTTTCCAAGTATCAAACTTGATTGCTAAGCTATCAGTGATGCCGTTATAGCCTAATCCACCCCCTACCACGCCGATCGCATTCGCTCCTGCATTATTGTTTTGTAGCATGAAAGTAATGCCATCGCCACCATTAGTTCCGAGAGCGCCTGAGAATCGGAACCTAAAGTTTGTACTAAATGAAGTATTACCGTAGATATCGATCGGGGTTGTTGTAAACGCAGTTCCCGCTTGAAGCTGTTGGTCGGAGGTTAATCGCAGGACGTTCCCGGATTGAAAGGTACTCCCGTTTGTTTTGATTCCAGTGAGCGTAGAGAAATCGTTATAGTTAAACGAACCCGAAGTTCCAGGGGTGGGGTTGGGTACGGTAGGAAGCGAAGTATCTAGCTGCCACCGATTAATGCGATGTGCGTTGGCCGCGCCTCCAGTGCCTGCACTGAAGCCTGCATAAGTTTGAGTACCAAGCAGATTAAGCAGATCGACTGTGTAGGTAAAAAGCGGATTGGTGGGCTTACTGGTTGCTGTGTCGCCTGCAATAAAAACGGCAAGCTTATCAGTCTGCCCATCGTAATCAATCCAAACATTTACAGCTTTGCTGCTATTGAGGTCGATGGGTGCTTCGGCTCCCACCACTCCGCCAACCGAAGCCCCGTTCAGAACGACCCCAACATAGTTACGGCTCGTTTCGCCTGTGTTTGCCCAAGTATCAAATTTAATCGCTAGGCTTTTGTCGATCGTTCCGTAACCGAGTTGTCCGCCCACCCCGCCGAGAGCGGCGATGCCTTGGCTGCTATTTTGCAGTATAAAGGTCATTCCGTCTGCACCATTTGTGCCTCGGCTACCCGTAATTTGAAGTTGGAAATTTGTAGAGAACGATGAATTTGCACTCAGTGATAAAGGCTTATTCCAAAAAGCGCTACCGCGTTGCAGCGAGGCATCCGGGGTTAATTGTAAAGCTCCACCACTTAAAGACGCATTGCCATTTAGGGCGAGTCCGGTCGCGCCTGAGAAAGTATTGTAGTTGATTAACATGACAGGTGCTTAGAAACAGAATAAGGTTTGATACAAACCAACATTGGGTTTAAATTGGGTTTAAGGGTGCTAAGACGAACGCACGCCCTTAGTTTGATGCGATGATGACCCACCCTGATGCTGTTTTCTTCAAATCTGAGCAATCTGTTCCGAGAATGAAAGCTGAACCACTGCTTTTACTCAAGCGACCAAGACCGTGAACGACAAATCACTATTAATCTTAGTGCCTTTCCTAGGGTACTAATCTCCGCAGTTTCCGTGTAAACTGACTCACTAAATTTGTCTGTTCTTCATGAAGTCGATAGTTAAATAAAGGCTGCTTTACTTCTCCGATTAAGTTAACAAAACAGCGGGGAGAGTTCGTAATCGATCGAGCCGTTACACCGTGTAAAGAATGAATCGAATTGAGAAAAAGAACTAAGACATTGCGATCGTATTTCACCGTCTTCACCCGTTCAACATAGCGATCGTCGATAAATTGACCTTGAAAACCGTAGGGTTTGCCGGACTTGAAGCGGTAAATTTCGAGATCCCCACCGGTTGAACGATCGTCTGGATGCCGCAAGTAGTAAAGTCCAGCAAATAAAACTTGCGGACGATCAATGTGAGCTTGCTTGATCGGCTTCGGGACTTCAGTGACCGGCGCATTAATGCAAATTTGGGCATCCATCAACACATCAGCACTGGAAAAGTCATCAATTTTTCGCACACCTGCTTTAAGTGCGCGAATCTCGCCGATGACCTGCTCAAACTCTGGATGATACTGACGGATGTGATCTTCAAACAAAGTGCCGAACTGCTTGAGAAAGCGATCGGAGGTATGAAGCTGAATAAAAGACTTCCAAAGGTCGCTAATCTGTGGATTCGCAAACACATCGCGGGCTGGGTAGCTGTACCGCTCGTTGCTAACAAACTGAGGACTTTGAGTAATAGTATTAATAGTCGGAAATTCAGCGATCAATTGCGTACAAAGTTCTTCGTCTAACGCATCGCGAATCACTACATGCGGAAAGGGTTCGTTAAACACTTCATGCTTTTCTACCGCATCAAATAACGATCTCATCACATCCTCCAAACAACCATCAAATTTCTATCTGTCGATCGAACCTTCATTTCGCCTCGGTCTGAACCGCAGTCCAGCGTCGAGGCTGATAAAATGAACATTCGCTCATGCTGCCTGTTCCTTCTACGGCAAAGCTAAATTCCTTGATCGAATCAAGCAAAATGTAGTTTCCCTGATAGAGATGTAAATCTAACAAGTAAGAGCCAGGTTTTAGCCCAAGGTAAGGAAATTCAACTCGAATCTCATTCGCTCCAGCCGTGATACGAATCGGAGTTTTGTCGTGTAGAGTACTCAGCACTAAAACTTTGTCTCCTTCTCCGGCTCGCTCTCGAATGGAGACAACCATATTTGTTTCAGGAATCGCATGCCGCGCTTCGGCTTGAATACAAAGATCGAGCTTTTCTCCGCTGATTGGCGTTGTCATTTTAGCGGCATTGCGATCGCGGAAAAAGACTCCGGTAATATCTAATCCAGAACTTTCGTGCGTTGATCGCTGCGGACGTTGAAGTTCTCCAGTGGCAGGCGGTGCGCCTTCTAAAAACAAATCGTTTTCATAGCGTCGCGTTACTGCTAATGAATCACCCGCCATGATCAGATTGCCTTTCGACAAGTAGACCGCAGTCTCGCATTTCGATAAAATCGAGTTTGAACTATGCGAAACTAAGACGAACGCAACTCCCCGATCGCGGAGTTCTGAGAGTCGGCGGTAGCATTTGGCGCGAAATCTCAAATCTCCGACCGCTAACACTTCATCGATTAGCAAAATATCAGGTTCGGTATGAATCGCGCAGGCAAATCCCAGCCGCGCTGCCATACCCGAACTATAGCTTTGTACCGGAGAATCGATCGCATCATTAATTTCAGCAAACTCTAGGACTTGATCAAACACGCGATCGATCTGCGGTTTGCTCATACCTAAGATCGACATATTGGCGTAGATATTTTCTCGTCCTGTCAAGATCGGATTAAACCCGGCTCCAAGCGCAATCAACGGAGCAACGCGACCGCGAACCTCGACCTGTCCTTGATCGGGTCGGATTAAACCTGCAATAATCCGCAGCAGCGTAGACTTGCCGCTGCCGTTTTTGCCGACCAGTCCGAGTGCTTCTCCGCGCCGCAACTCAAAGCTGACATCGTGTAATGCCCAGAATTCACGAGACCGCAATGAGGTACGGGAGCGGCGGCGACCGGCTAATTCTAAGCCAATGTCATGAATGCCATAAAAGAGCGATCGCTTCAAGTCTCGACAGAACTTTTTAGAGACTCCATTGACCGAGAGAATCACCTCTTGCGAAGCCGACGGGATCGATTCAGAAACGATTGAATGAGTGACAGCCATAATTCTCAAGAACTAACTCTCTCAACAACAAACGGAAGTGCTAACCGATAAAAAATCCAGCCGAACAGTAAGCCAACCAGCGCGATCGCACTGGCAACCCAGAATCCGATCGGATTCGACACAATCCCCGTAGTCGCTAACTCTCGAACTGTGACCAAGAGCGGAGTCACCGGATTGAGCGCCACAATCTGTGCAAAAGCGCCAGTCTGAGGAATGGGATATACGACTGGTGTGACAAACAGCCACAGTCCTGTGATCAGCGTGAGTGCCATCGAAACATCCTGGTACAGAGCGCTGATCGGAGCCAGTAACAAGCCTAAAGATGTGCCTAATGCAACGAGATGGATCAACGCAACAGGAGCCAGAATTGCCGTCCAGGTCACGGGAATGCGAAACCACAAGAACAACGCAGCAATAAAAATTAGCTTAATGCCAAAGTTAAAGCCAACTTCACCGAGCTTTGCGAGAATTAATGCTTCACGCGGGAAATTCACGCGACAAAGCATAGATTTCGCGCTTGCAACCGCTTGCACAGGTGCATTTAATGCTTCAACAAAGGTTTGCCATAGCGTCATGCTGAACATAATATAAGCGGGGTAAGGCAAATCTGTTTTGCCGATATTAATCACACCGCTTCCTCTTGCAAGACTAAAGCCAGCCGCCATAATCACAGCGGGCAAGAATGCCCAGAATAGACCGAGAGCAGATTGACGATACTTTGCACTAATATCACGCCGCATGAGTTGCCATGCAAGAGATCGTGACCCTAAGAGATCGAACCACATGGCTCTAAATAGACGGAGGGGATTGAGCATCTGGCTATCGGGACCATAAACCACCACTTGCTGAGATGCATGAATGGGGTGTGAGGGTCTGACGGATCTCGATCGTTGCCTTTTCTTTTGCATGACTTCTTAATTAATCTACGCAACTCAACACGCTGGGTCTTATAGATGATGAAACAGAGGGAATGCGTTTTGATCCCGCTGTTAAGATAACTCTAACGAGCGGAAGCGATTGCAAAGATCCCATAAAGCTCCAGCCCAGCGTTATCCAATACAGCTAAAGTCTTTTACACCTTGATAGGTTGTCCTGCGAGAACTTTTGCGCGTGAATTCGCTGACGGAAGGGTTTCCTTGGGGCTGAATTACGCCTGTCGCTTGTTGCCATAGTTCTGGGGGCGCGATCGACACTTCATATTGATTGTTCTCCAAGCGCCGTACATGATACCACTCCCGCGCTTGGCATTCGTCGCACCAAAAGGCTTCTAGCCATTCACCTTGCAGCATGACTGTCGTTCGGGTCGCAACTGCGAGTAGTGCATGGCGGCGAGTGAGTCCTCGCTGCTGCAACTGTTCTGCACAATCGGCATAGATTGGATGCTTCTGACTAACGCTGTGCAGATAACATCCATGCTTTGGGCAGTAGAGACTGCGCCGTTTAGAGCGTTTCCGATTTCGATCACACCGCTTCTGCAATTCGACCTCCTGTCTAAATGAAGGTTACGGCGGAGGGACTGAGATCAAATGACCGTCGAAGCCCGCTCCATCAAGCCAAGATTAAGTTCTAGGTTCAAACTATATAGAACTACGACCGTAATTACCGATATCAGGAAGAAACGGTAATTACGTGTGCGGCTTGATTTTCATGCTAGTTGTATGAAATTCCAATGTAGAAGCTAGTATTCGCTAGATGGAGTGCGGTTTCGAGGTGCGATCGTTCTATCGTTTGCCAATATTAGAGAATCTGTCCTACCGATCTTTTCGGGTGCTGAGTCAGTGTCATCCTAGTTTTTACGATTGAGAACAGGGAAGTGCTTGAAGGCGAGATTTCAATTGATAAATGGGGCAAAACGTAGCTGGAGTGGTACTTTGATCAGCAATGAACTGGGAACGATCGAGAGAATTAGTTTCTTCTGGGGAGCGACACTGAGTAATAATACAGAGGTTAGGGGAATGCACCTACGTAAATTCTTGGTTGATAGAAGAGTTTAGAGCAGATGTTTATGCGGATGACAATCTAGTTAGTCCTGAAGAGGATGGAATATTGAATCTTCGTCAAACTCGGCTAAAGAGACGAACAGCAGAGGGTATGGTTTTGCAAGTAGACAGAAAGAGTTCAATCCTATTGGTCGATGATGATCTAAACTTTGTCACGCTGATGACTGGGTATTTAGCACATCACGGGTATGACGTGACGACTGCCGGGACGGTAAAACAAGCGATCGAGCAGTTAAGCGACGTGAAACCGGATCTGATTCTCTCGGATGTTGGAATGCCCGAAATGGATGGATATGAGTTTGCAGAAACTCTCCGGGCATCGCCAGACATTAGTTGGATACCGATTATTTTTATTTCTGCGCGGGATCAAAGCTGCGATCGAGTGCGTGGATTAAGTGCGGGTGCAATGGCTTACATGACCAAACCGCTTGATCTTGCAGAGTTGAACGCGCAAATTGAATCAGCGCTGCGATCGTCGCAATTGATCCAGCAAAGTCGAGCCAAACGAGCAGAATCTAGAATTGCAGTGCCTGATGGCGTGAGATTGACGAGTACAGAATTAACGGTGGCGCGATTGGTGGCGCAGGGATTGTCGAATTTAGAGATTGCTCAGCGATTGAATGCAAGTAAACGGACGATCGAAAGTCACATTAGCCATATGTTAAAGAAGACGCTGCTGAGCAATCGAACTGAACTATCGCGCTGGATTATCGAAAATAATATGGAATGAGGCGTAGGAGCTTACGGACTGCCCTGAGGGATCGCAATCCTAACACTGTCAAGTAGTGCCAAAGCCTCCAACCGAGCCACTCGATGCGTTCAGTGGGGGTGAGATAGCGGCGATATTTTCGCAGCAATTGGCGGACTTGTAGATCGGTAGATCCATTCTCCATTGCGGTAAACGTTTTGGTGCCTCGAATTCTTCGATAGTTGCCCCAAATTTGATCCACGTAGTGAACATGAGCAACTTGAACTGCGCGCAAAATGAAATCGAGATCCATTGAGTGATGATCACCGATCGCGTAATCGCCAATTTTGTCGTGCAGCGATCGATGATAAAAGTATGCAGAGGGATTACAAGGGTAAGGATTCACGTTCAGCCCGACGACTAGATCGAGCAATCTCAGTTTTGCGGGCTTATTGATATCAATCACCTGGTTTTCGTCGTTCCAGATGCGGCAGTTGCCAACTACAAAGCTAGGTTCTGGAAGAGTTTTGAACAGTTGATTCACTGGGCTAAGAACATTCGGTTCATAGTAGTCATCGACATTTAAAAAAGCGATGATGTCTCCGATCGCGAGTCTAATTCCTTTATTCATGGCATCGGACTGACCTTGATCGGGTTCAGAAATCCAGCGAATGTGAGGGTAATCCTGTGCATAGAGTTTGATGATCTCTACTGTTCTATCTGTAGAACCACCATCAATTAAAATGTGCTCAATGTTATTACAATGTTGTGAGATCACAGCATGGAGGCACGATTCGATAAATTTTTCTCCATTGTAGACAGGTGTAATAATGCTGATCATAGGGTGATTCTAAAGCTGTGCGATCGCGTTTTGTAGAACTTGCTCATGTTCTAATCGGGCGGTGACAAATTCTGGAGCAAAGTAGCAGGTTGTTAGCGCTGTTCCAAAACCAACAAAGCTAGGAACATCAAATAGAAGTTTTAGAGAGAGACAAGCTGAGCTAAATGCAAACACACGAATTTCAAAGTTTTGGAGAGCCTTTAGGAAAAAGACCTCAAACGGCAAAAAGAACAGGTTTGGCTCAGTAAGCACCACAATCTCGCGATATAAATTCGACAAGCTTTCTTTCAAGCGGTAAATCTTGTTCAGATCATCTCTGGGGTGCGGTTTAATGATCAAAACGCTATTCGGGAGAATTTCAGATGAGGTTAGAAATTCTCGATAAGCACAAATCTCATGTTCTTGAGGCAAGCGCTCTCCTTCTGAAAAATTAGAGGTGAGCAGAACTGTAACAGGTGAGCTTTTGATTATCGTTTGTACTTTTGCTACCTGAGCCACATCGACAAAAGAGGTAAACTGCTCGAACCCTGTGAGTAAGTTGGAGGGTGATAATTGGACAATCGGCATTGGCGGCATTTCACCAAGAATTTTTGGTAGCACAAAATAACCGATATCAAATGGCATCGAATACAGCTTAGTTTTCAGCTTCAATCGTTCGCGAACTCGATGATAGAGCGATCGTAGTTTCCACCACGTCCAAGCGATGACCTGAGCCGGAGTGGGCGGCGGTGTGAAAGGACGACGCACTACAGCAGAATGTTCAGAAAAATACAGTCCAATACCATCGCCGTAGCAAATTCGACTTGCAGAAGGATAGGCATTGCTTAATAGTTGGTTTGTGAACTGCCAATTGCGACAGAGATAGAGTTCGTCTGCATCATCTAAACCAATCCATTGATGAACTTTATTGTAAATGCGGTGGGGTGGGGTGGAGTCTAGCTGATACCCGATCGCGCTTAGTTGTTCTGGTGTAAGATAAACAATCTTCTCCCAATTGCATACAGATTCCGCCATGCGTTGAATGAATTCAGCAAACTGATAATGCTGCTCTTCTGGCGCATAAAGCTCGTAGATAACAAGATAGTTTTGAACATTTGCTGGGCGCGATTGATCCCGATAGAACAGTGCGGATAGTGCTGCAATGAGTTGAATGCTTCCCTGACAAGTAACAATGCGCTTCATTTTTGATTCGGTAGAATGCGGAACAATTTATCTTTATAAATCGGTTGTAGTTGGTAAGACTGCTGAAGGCTCTGTTTGAGATAGGTTAAAGGCTTATATAGATACACATTGGATTGATTGGGAATTGAAGGAACGTTGGGCTGAATGACAAGCTGAAATCGAGTTTCGGGGCGCACTAAGTGACTCAGGGCTAGAACGTCGCCGATTGTACCTCCACCTTGTTCAGACACTTCATTGCTGACGACGATCGGATTTTGCGCTTGATTGATCATGCCTGCCATCACTTTATCTTCACTCATGCGATTCTGAATCATTTGTGCTGAGCAAGATAGCACTCCTGTAGTTAGGAGTGCAGCCATTGCAAACTTCCAGTAAACTTGCCGGAGGCGGTTCGAGGATTGCATCTGAATTGCAAACCAATGAGCTACCGCAAGCTGAATTCCTAAATAGGTTGGCACAAAGTAGCGGCTATTAGTCGATCTCAGTCCGCCCCAGACTAGATCAGGAACAGTAATGCTAAGAATCAGTGGCAAGCTTAATAAGATAACGAAGCCCCAAACTGTCTTTGGTGTCTTTTGAATCAAGCGTTTGATTGCTAGAAATGTTAAGACTACGATCGCGCCTGCAAACACTAGATTTAGCCTTCCAGCTAAGTTTTCTGTCAGGAATACAAACTGGAGATTTGTGATCCAATGTTTGAATAGTGTTTGAATTGGGGTCAATTGAAACATCCAAGCGCTTGTTTTTTCAACTTGAGAGCGAAACACCAGTGTGGAAACCACCAAAGGTAGGGAAAGACTTACCCCCACCAGAAATGCTTTAAGAAAACTACGAGTCTGCTGTTTATTTCTTTGAAATACAAAGAAATAAACAGCCTGACCCATGACCAACGGAACCGACAAAATAAAGCTATAGAGGGACAAAGCAATAGATAAGCTGTAAATGTTCCAAGCTGTTTTGGTTCGAACTCGAAGTGCTCGAACCAATGCCGCCGACATCACTAAGATTGTCACCGTCCACAATGGGTATTCTCTGATTTCTTGAGCGTAATAGACATGGAACGGTGATACCGCTATTAATATAAGGGAGATCCACGCTGTAAACGGCTGTGTAAACAACTCAATACAGAGCCAATAAAGCGCGGGAAACACAAATAAACTGGTTAAAGCAGACAACGATCGCATCGCAGCAGTACCACTTCCAAACCATTCCATCCAGGTATGAGAGATCAGATAGTATAAAGGTGCACGGTGCGGCTCTTCTGCGATTAGAGAGCGGAACACACCGATCCAGGATTTCTCAGGTGTAACTTGCTGGAATTTGAGTAGTGCTGAACGATCGATGAGTTGCCCATTAAAGGCTTGTGTAGTGACCTCAGCGATCGTATGGCCCGATGCTCTCAAAAGTGTATAGCTTTCATCATGCCAGTAGGGGCGCTCTGCCAGTGATGCAAATCGAAAAAATATTCCAAGCGCTAAAGTAATTATCACTAACGCCGTAAACGCACTGTTTAAGCTGTTCCAGGATTGAAGTGGCTTCGTGTTCATTATGCTATTGATGCAACAGAGAACGAATCGAACGCAGGGCACGAATAAGAGGGCGAACGATCGAGAGATGCTTTAACTGTTGTTGTATCACTTTCGCTGAGGAGATTTCATTTACTGTTAAATCTGCCATAAGAGTGGGATTTTGACTATACCCTGCGGGCAAAACTTTCTGATACATCAGCCCGTGATTCTCAAGTGTTAAAGGATAGAGTTGATCGAATAGCTTTACAGATAGCTCAATGGGAAAGTAGTCATGTTTCTTTAGGGATTGGTTTAATTGCTGAATAGCTATTAACTGTGGATTAACTACAATTAGGAACCCTAAAGGATCAAGATAAGGAAGAGTATCTTGAATGTGTTGTTGTAATGATTGTATTGATCGAGTTCCATTGAGTAAGACAATTTGAAATCTCGAATCAGCAGGTAAAGAAGATTGTAAGCTAAGCTGTGTGAGGATTCCTGTCTGGGCAAATGATGTTTTGATTGGTGCAATGTTTTTAGCTTCAACGATATAAGTTAGGTGAGTTCGCGATAAATCAGCAAGGTCTGACGCAATCTCAGGATGGGTATGATAGCACAGAAGATTCAGCCTTGTATTGAGGCGATGAAGTTCTTGAATGACTTCGTATAGCTTGATGCGTGTATAAAGATTAAAGGATGTATGCGATCGAGGATCATGCTGTAGCCGAAAAAGGGGTTCAATCTGGTTTTTGAAGATATAGCAATATAGCTTTTGTTGAATGGTATGTGGTGAATAATATTTGAGAAATTGCTGATGACCTGCGGTAGCAATTTGTGCAGCTTGCTCAGGATGCGCTAGGTAAAACTGGATTTTTTCCAACAGCTCAGTCTCATCTCCGTAGCATTCAAAATGAGTGCCTTCCTCCAATAAATCAAACAAACCTGTTTGAGAACGAATGCGATCGGTCAACAAAAACCCTCCCGCCATTAGCACTTCAAACACTCGCCGATTCAAATCGCCGTTTAAGCTTGTATTGATTACAATGTGCGATTTTGCATAGTCTTGCAAAGAACGGATATAGTCTTTTGTTTGAATGTTAATACCAGTGTGACAAAGCCGATTTAAGAGATAGTTTCGGTAGCAATGTAGCTCTGATTTTGAACCCCGAAAAATCACATCATAAGACTTTTCAAAAGTTGGCGGGACATAGAACTTCAGCACGATCGACGCTGGCAACCAAAATACATTTTTTAGCCCTGCCTCAGCAAAAAAATGCAAATGCTGTGCGCTCTGGTATGTCCAGTGATAGTCACAGTTAAGCTTCTGACAGTACCGAATCATCTGGCTTAATCCACCATCACCCAGATGAAAAGTGTCGCCTAGCTTCATCGCAGTGGGGCAATTGAGGGCATGAAGTCCGCGAGGTTGAAAAGTCATGACCCGCGCCGATAAGCTAACAAGATCAGGCTGAAAATGAGAGGGAACTTGCTTCAGGATTTGCCGGACATCAAAGGTATCATCGGGAAGCGCGATCGCGTGTCCTGCCTGAACTGCTTCAAATGGAGGGTTGAGGCAAGCAATCATGCGGGATGGATTCGATTGTGTGAGATCAAATTCCGAGAGCAGAACAGGCTGAGGGCGCAGAATCAATTCCTTCGGGGTTAACATTCGGAAGAATTGCGATGACGTAAGAAATAGAGATAGAGAAACACTAGCACAAAACTTTTACGAAGCTTAGAGGCATGAGCGCAGCGAATAATTGAGAAATAGACTTCAAACTCTTGTTGAGTTGGATGCGGGATAGAACGAAATTCTTTTGCAGCTAACTGCTCTAAGTTCTCAGAATAGTTGAATTTAGTCATCCAAAAATTAAACAAGCGATCGACTGCCTGTTCGTATTGCTGAAAATATTCGAGCGATCGTGTTTTCGATTTTCCATAATGCCCATTGTTACCATGAACTCGGTACTTTACTAATGGTTCATTGAGATAGTACTTATGTGCATTCGCGATCGAAGCACCGTAAACTAAGCAGTCATCTGCTCGAATTCTCCAATCTTCTAAATAGGGAATCGGTAGAATTTGATCAAGCACTTGTCGCTTTATTGAAAGCGTAGAAGTGCGATGTCCAATCCAAGTTCTCCGGTAGGCTGTACTAATTCTTGAGAAACCGAGATCGCGAGTACGATCATAGCAGGTTGCAATCCGCGCTTCGCTTCCAAACAGTTCTGCGCTGGTAAACAGAAAATCACAATCTGGGTGATTTTGATAAAAGTTTAGAGCAGTTTCTAAATAAGTATCTTGAAACAAATCATCAGCATCTAAGAAGAAAATAATATCTCCGATTGATGCAGAAAATCCAGCTTGAAATGCAGAAAGCTGCCCTTCATTCTTATTTTTCAGAACTAGCTTGATTTGGCTAATACTAGAAAATCTATTCTTCAGAATTTGAACGGATTGATCCGATGAGAAATCATCTACGACAATAATTTCATTAGCGGGAAGGGTTTGGTTTAATGCGCTCTCGATCGCTTCTCCCACATATTCCTGATAATTATAGTTATTGATAATGATTGAAATTTTCATCGCAGCAATTTTTTAAGCAGCGATCGCAAGGATTTTTTAGAAAAATTCCCTTGCTGAATATCAGGACGGACATAAGAACGGAGAATACTCAATTCAATATCTCTCTCAGTTAGAATTCCTGCTTCTAGCGCCTCATTAAAATACTGAAACCACAACTCACCAAATGGATGATTCTTGGCTTTCCAAGGTTGAGTATAGAGATTTGTATAATGAATTAACTTTGTCTCAGCATCGTAAGAATCAAACTGATTCCACCTTGGATCGAGTTCAGCGATCGAAAACGGATGATACTGTAAAAATCGAGAATTCATCTGGCTAAAATCGAAATAACCATAAAGCTTCTGATTGATCTCGGAGCAATACATTTCTAAATCGAATCGGCATTTTTTACAATCGATAAGCATTATGCTTAAGCCCCATATATCAGCCGCCTCTCGTTTTGCTAAAAAATCATTCTCACCCAAATCCGCTTCAAATAATTCGCTAATATCTGATAAGCAGACTGTATCAGAATCAATGTAAATGGCTCGTCCCTGGTAGCTACAAATCTGAGGAATTAAATAGCGATATAGACTAAACTCAGTAATATTCTGATACTTGATCTTGAGCGACATTGGAGCAGGAATCGGATCTTGATCATTGATCTCGATCGCATTATGCGTTCCATTAAACACATAAATATCTAAGTCGCGCTTCGTGTGCTTTCGTAATGAATAGATTGCAACTTTACGCTCGACTAAACTTGCTTCTCCTGACCCAATAAACACCCGAATGCGATCGCTCATAGCTTATTCCTAAACTGTTGACCACTCTGCCCGCTTCAAAATTTTGCAGTGATTCGGCAACCCACCGCTTCCTGTTCCAAAAAAATCGCCCCCTTCCACAATCGAAGGTGCAACATCCGTAATGTAATCCAAGACTTCAGCATTGGCATGAGAGATAAAGATCGAAAAGCGATAAGCACCGCTGGCTAAAGGCAGATCTCGAACGCAACACCGGATTGCGCCTCCCGACGGAAACAGCGAGACATTTTCATTCGTAAAATTGCTGCGAAATAGCAATAAGCGATTAGTACGATCGTCAAAAATATCTAAGCTTACGGCAACATTGTGCAACGGGTAATTCACTGTACTTTGGTAGCCAATTTCAAACAGGTAATCTCCGCCGGATTGCATCACACTCACTTCAGCTTCATTCAGATCCAGAATGCGAAAATGAGACACACGAACCTTACCATTCCCGCTACGATCGCGCCTTAAACCCAGCGCCGTAGAGCTTGCCAAATCATAAGCCGCATCAAGATAATACTGCACCGCTGCCTGTGCTGTACCATCAAAGCCTAGAGTGCCTTCTTGTAACACAATCCCACGAGTACACAACGCCTCAACGGTACTAAGATTGTGGCTCACAAACAAAACGGTTCGACCCGATGCTCCAACATCCTCCATCTTGCTCAAACACTTCTTTTGAAACTGCACATCCCCAACCGCCAAAACCTCATCCACAATCAAAATTTCTGGCTCCAAATGTGCCGCAACCGCAAAGGCTAACCGCACATACATTCCAGAAGAATAGCGCTTCACAGGCGTATCTAAAAACCGCTCTACTTCTGCAAACTCAACAATCTCATCAAACTTTCTCGCAATCTCCGATCGACTCATCCCCAAGATTGCACCATTGAGATAAATATTTTCGCGCCCCGTTAGCTCTGGGTGAAACCCCGTCCCAACTTCGAGTAAACTTGCGACCCGTCCCCAAAGTTCGATTTTGCCGCGTGTCGGTTCTGTAATCCGGCTCAGAATCTTTAATAGCGTTGATTTCCCGGCTCCATTGCGTCCAATAATACCAACACGCTCTCCTTGATCAACTGTAAACGACACGCGGTCGAGCGCCCAAAACTCCTCGGATCGCACTCTTGGCTTTCGCCGCACAATCGATTGGGCAGTATCAACGATCGCATCTCTCAGCGTCATTGTATTACCCGGTGATTGATGCGCGACTCGATAGCGTTTTCCTAAATTTTCAACCCGCAGCATTGGCATTTTGCGCGATCGCACCTCAGATAATATCGGCAAACGTCCGCTCAACTCCACGAAAATAATAAACTCCCGTCCATACAAATATCAATGTAACGACCCATGCAAGAATTAATCCTGGCAGATAAAGGGCTTGGTCGCCATTCAGCATTGCCCAACGAAAGCCATCAATCACCCCCACCATCGGATTGAGTGAATACAATAAACGCCACTGTTCAGGAATAACATCAGAGCTATAGCCGACTGGAGAAACATACTGTCCCAGTTGAATCACAAACGGAATCACTTGCGCCACATCGCGAAACTTCACATAAATCGCTGCAAACCACAGCCCAAGACCAAAAGCGGTGAGCGCTGCTAAGCCTGTAAAAAACGGCAGTGTAATCACTCGCCACGATGGAACATAGCGATACCACAGCATCAATCCAAGCAGCAGCAATCCAGAAACAAGAAAATCGATGAAATTTACCACGATCGCGCTGGCTGGAACAATCAATCGAGGGAAGTAGATTTTAGAAATTAAGTTTGCATTACTGACTAGGCTATTGCTAGTTTGAGCCAGTGAACTTGCAAAAAACTGCCAGGGTAGCAGTGCCGACAACACCAAAATGGGATAGGGTGCTGTGCCTTGAGTGGGTAGATTGGCTAAACTGCTAAAAATTACAGTAAACACGATCATCGTCAGAAACGGGCGAATCATTGCCCACGCAATCCCGATCGCCGTCTGCTTATACCGCACCAAAATATCGCGCCAAGCGAGGAAGTAAAATAGCTCTCGATACTGCCACAAATCTCGCCAATACTGTTCTTCAGAGCGCCCTGCTTCAATGACAAATCGAGGTTTTGGCGATCGCTGCATTTTCTCCTCCTCAACTGCATAATCAAACGCTATCGTAAAAGAATGCAGAGACGACTTCAACGCTTCATCAGGAGCACTACCCAATTTCTATCGATTTTTCGCTATTGCGGACGGGCGATCGAGCTAGTTTGGACAACAAATCGACGCTTAACGATCGTTCTAGCGCTGTTTACGCTCATCGGGGGGCTTGTGCCTGCGGTCGTCGCTTATGCGGGTAAGCTGATCGTCGATGCGGTGGTACTGGCATCAAGAACGGGACTGGAGAACGATCGCTGGGTGGCGTTGGGCTATCTCGGCTTTGAGGCGGTAATGGTCGCGATTCAATCCGGCAGTAAGCAGGGTTTAGTTTTGGTGCAATCGCTGCTGAGAGTGCTACTAGGTCAGAAAGTGAATGAGTTGATTCTAGAAAAGGCGTTAACGCTGAATTTGACGCACTTTGAAGATTCAGAGTTCTACGACAAAATGACGCGGGCAAGACGAGAAGCCTCAAGCCGTCCCCTTAGCTTAGTGGGTCGCACGTTTGGCATTGTGCAAGACTCGCTGATTTTGATTACTTATGGCGGTTTGTTAATCGGGTTTTCGGTTTGGGCAGTGGTGATGCTGATGGTTGCTGCCGTTCCCGCTTTTATTGCGGAGACGCGCTTTGCAGGAGAAGCCTTTCGGTTGTTTCGCTGGCGCACCCCTGAAACCCGCGAACAGAATTATCTTGAATGGCTGATCGCCAACGAATCACCTGCAATGGAAATTCGGTTGTATCAGTTAGGCGAATTGTTGCTCGATCGCTATCGAACTATCTTCGGGCGATTATATGCTGAAGACCGGGATTTGACGGTTCGTCGGGGCATCTGGAGCTATTTACTCGGATTAGTTAGCTCTGCTGCATTTTACGGGGCGTATGTGTGGATTGTGTGGGAAACGATCGCAGGCAACATCTCACTCGGCGAACTCACGATGTACCTGATTGTCTTTCGGCAAGGACAAGGTGCGTTTGCGTCGATTCTGACTTCAATTGGTGGAATGTACGAAGACTCGCTGTATCTATCGAATCTCTACGAATTTCTAGGTCAAGACATTCCTCGATCTCAAGGGAGCGCAACGCAGGGAATCTCACCTGGTGACGGCTTGCGGTTTGAAGATGTCACCTTCTATTATCCCGAATCCGATAAGCCTGCCCTCGATCGCGTTTCGTTTCATCTCAAGCCCGGAGAAAAGTTAGCGATCGTCGGTGAAAACGGTTCGGGTAAAACAACGCTGATCAAACTGCTCACCAGGCTCTACACACCCACTTCTGGACGCATTCTACTTGATGGACTAGATCTGCAAGCCTGGAACCTCGAAGCATTGCAGCGTCGAATCGGTGTAATTTTCCAGAACTTTATGCGCTATCAATTTAGCGTCGGCGAGAATGTGGGTGTGGGCGATGTGTTGAACTTAGACGATCGCGATCGCTGGAAGGTTGCATCCGACAAGGGCAATGCCCTTTCATTCATCAAAGATCTCCCCGAAGCCTTTGATACTCGTTTAGGGCGATGGTTCAAAACAGGGCGAGAGCTATCGGGAGGACAATGGCAGCGAATTGCACTCTCGCGTGCCTTTATGCGAATTAGCGCCGATATTTTGGTGTTAGATGAACCGACTTCTGCAATGGATGCAGAATCAGAGGTGCAAATCTTCGATCGTTTTCGCGAAATGACCCCGAATCAGATGGCAATTTTGATTTCACATCGATTCTCGACCGTCCGAATGGCGGATCGGATTCTTGTGATGTCAGCAGGGGCAGTTGTGGAACAAGGGAGCCACGAACAATTGGTAAGGTTAGAGGGACGATACGCGCATTTGTTCGCCATTCAAGCCGCAGGCTATCAATAAAATATCAACTTGCGTGTACTCGGCTCATATACAAGACGATTTCAAGGAATAGTTTTGCTTTAATCAATCACAATGCCAAGCTAACGTATCAACAATCTGTTGGGCAAGCGTGAGAGGGCGAAAGGGTTTGGTAAAGACGGCTGCAACGTCTAAATCGTGAAGATTATGTTGCTCTGAAGCTTGCACTTTTGCCGTCATCAGAATGACAGGGATAGACTGAGTTTCAGGGTGTTGCTTGAGGTGATTTAGGGTTGCGCGACCATCCATGTCTGGCATCATTAGGTCAAGCAGGATAGCATCCGGGCGATGTTGAGTGGCGATCGCAATGCCTTCTGCACCCGAACTTGCAGTTAAGACTGTCCAACCTGCTCCCATTTGTAAACCGAGTGTGGCGATCGATCTCACATCTTCTTCGTCATCCACGATCAAAATTTGCTTGTTCATCACTCCGGTTCGGAAATCTAATGTTCACAAGCTAGCAATGAATCGGGGAGAAGTCGAGGAGATATTTTTAAATCGCTCAATCGTTAAGTGGCAATTCAATATAAAACGTACTGCCTTGATTGACGATGCTTTCAACCCAAATTTTGCCGCCGTGTTGCTCAACAATGTTGCGACAGATTGCAAGCCCCAGTCCAGTTCCTCCCTTTTGGCGGGCATCTGAAGCATCGACCTGCTGAAATCGATCGAAGATGGCTTGAAGCTGATGGGGAGGAATGCCGCGCCCTTGATCACGAACAGTAATACAGAGGCTTGAAATCGTAGACTGTGCCTGCATCCAAACCTTGTTTTCTGGTTGTGAGAACTTAATTGCATTGCTGAGAAGATTGGTTAAGGTCTGTACAATGCGATCGGGATCAACCGTGAGCAACAATGAGAGCGGCTCTGTGATCAGTTGAATGTTCGAGCAACTCGCCATTGCTTGCATTTCTTCGGTGGCTTGCGTCATTAAATCTGCAAGGTTGCACGATCGTAGATTCATCGTAATTTTGCCAGAGCGAATCCGTTCGAGATCGAGAATGTCGTTGATGAGGCGAATTAAGCGTTCCGCATTCTTCACCCCGATATTGAGAACGTGTTGTCCTTGCTCGGTGAGGCTGCCTAACTGTCCGCTACTGAGAAGATCGAGTGACCCCATCATTGAGGTGAGCGGTGTCCGAAGTTCGTGGCTGACTAAAGAAATGAATTCGTTTTCGAGGCGTTTACGTTCGGTGATGTCATTCGCAATCAGCAGCGCGTAAGAGATTCCATTGAGCTCTACATGATCAACGGAAAGTAAGATGTTTTTTTTAGTTTGAGAACGAGTCAGCAATTCAAACTCTAGATTGTGAAAGGCAGTGCGAGTTTGAAGACGACGCATGAAGGCATCAATATCGCGACCGAGATGTAGTTGCGCGATCGTACAGTCAATCACTTCATCGAGTGAGTAGCCGCTAATGGTTAAAAAACTTGAGTTCACTTCGATAAAGCGACCCTCAGGAATCGTGACGATTGCGATCGGATTCGGACTTTGCCGGAAAATGGTTGCAAACTTTTCCTCTGCGTATTGTCGTTCGTGGATTTCTTGCTGGAGTTGTTCATTTTGCGATCGCAGTTGATTTTGTAATCGCCGCAATGTCAGATGTGTTTCAATGCGGGCAAGCACTTCTTCGATTTGAAATGGCTTTGTGATGTAGTCTACGCCGCCTGCTTGAAACGCTTTTACTTTGTCGTTGACGGCTTCTAAGGCACTGATAAAAATGATCGGAATGTCACGAGTGCGATCGTCGGCTTTAAGATGTTCACAGACTTCGTATCCATTCATCTGTGGCATATTCACATCGAGCAAGATTAAGTCCGGTGGCATCACCTGTGCGCCTCGAATGCCCGTTGAACCCTTCGTCACGCTCCGAACTTTATAGCCGCGATCGATCAGCATGGTTGAGAGCAGATTGAGATTCTCCGGAGTATCGTCAATGACTAAGATGTCAGCTTTCGGCAAATTAGACTCGATCATTACAAAACCGTCAGTGGAACGTTCACCAGATCTTATGACGAGATCGCGAGTAGCCAAAGGAGTTTCAGCAAAATTAAATTTTTCCTCGATGTTGTTACAAAGCTTGTGAGCATCTCCCCGGCTTCTCCCCGATCGTTGCTTACAGTGTGGGACATCAGCAAACTAAGGCTGATGGATTCAGAACTTTCTTAGAGGTTACTATGTTGCATCATATTTCGATCGCTGTGAATCAGCCGTTACACGTTGGAAATGTTCTTGCAGAAGTGTTACAAGGTCGTTGTTTTCCTTTTCCGCCGCATCCAGGAAGTTATATGGTGATCGTTGAAGATGAGTATGGAACTGGAATTGAACTTTATCCGGCAGATACTCAATTGACTCCGGGGTTAGAAGAAGCTGAATTTTCTTCTGGACATATTGCTCAAACCTTTACTTCGATTCATGCGGCGATTTCAGTTCCCAGTTCTTTAGAACAGATCAGACAAATTGCAAATCGTGAAGGATGGCTTGTGAGACTTTGCGATCGTGGTCCCTTCAGAGTCATCGAGTTTTGGGTAGAGAATCAATGGATGCTCGAATTGCTTACTCCTGAACTGGCGAAGGACTATTTGCAGTTTACTGCGAACTATGAAGCATTTTTCAATCAAGCTGCTGCCGAACTCGTTGAAGCTTAAACATTATTTGGAGTGAAAGGAATCATGTTGACGATGGAAAAAATCGAAGTTACTCCGCAAGAAACAATGCTGAATCTGATCAGTGGCTTTTGGCTTGCGCGATCGCTGTATCTCGCTGCGAAATTAGGAGTTGCCGATTTGTTTGACGATCAGCCGAAAACGATCGCTCAACTTGCCGCCGAGACGAATACTGATGCGGGATCGCTATACCGTCTGCTGAGAGCTTTAGCCAGTGTGGGTGTCTTTACCGAAGTATCAGATCAATGTTTTGCGCTGACTCCGTTGGCTGCAACACTTCAAAGTGATAGCCCTGGTTCAATGCGGTATGCAGTCATGGCGCAGATGGGATATGACCATTCTTTAGGCTGGAGCAATGGACTACACAGCCTGAAAACCGGTGAGATTGCCTTTGATCATGCTGCTGGAATACCGATTTGGCAGCACTTTGCTCAACATCCCGAAGATGGACAAATCTTCTCGCAGTCGATGTCGAGTATGGGGACTGCGATCGCACAAGCGGTTGTTGCAGGCTATGACTTTTCTCAGTTTAATACGATCGTTGATATCGGCGGAGCGCAAGGCAGCTTAATTTCTACGATTCTGCAAGCGAATCCTCATCTTAAAGGCATTCTGTTCGATCTACCCGAAATCATTGCCAATGTTAGTGTAGACAAGGCTATTCAACCTGTTGCTGGAAACTTCTTTGAATCTGTGCCCACGGGTGGTGATGCTTATATGATGCGATGGATTATTCACGATTGGGATGATCAAAAGTCCTCGATCATTTTGAAAAATTGTCATCGAGCAATGCCGAGTCACGGCAAACTGCTGCTGGTTGAAAGCATCCTTCCACCCGACAATGAACCCTCACCAGCGAAGTTCATTGACGTGATCATGTTGTTGATGACAGGTGGACGGGAACGGACTGAAGCAGAGTATCGATCGCTCTTACGATCCAACGGGTTTGAACTGACGCAAGTGATTCCGACATCCTCAATGCTTAGCATTATTGAAGCTGTAAAACTTTAATCACTCCTCAACCTTGCGATGAAACTGTATCACGCTCTTCTCTCATTCAGCGTTGCACTTGGTTTAGGCATTAGTGCCTGTCAAAATTCTACTGTTTCAGCAAAACTTTCTAAAGATAACCGTTCTGCTGATCGATCGGCTCAAACTTTACCAGTCGAGAGTAGTAATCCTTCTGTAGAAGCTGCTCAGAACCCAGATCAAGCCGTATTTAATGAGGACAACCGGACTATAGAGGTTGAAGGTTCGGATCAGTCGATCGAACCGCTCCCGAATGTGAATGGAATTCGCTTTCGCGCCTTGACCTATCAACGGTCTGAAACGCGATCCGGCGAGGGAATCAATGCAGCAATCCGTCGAGAGTTTCCAACTGGAGAAATTCGCTATCTGTATAACAACATTGATTTAGATGGCGATAGACGATCTGAAGTTGTGGTATACATTACTTCTGATTGTGGCTCTGGTGGCTGTCCCATGCTGATTTTGCAAGCAACCGGAAACGGCTACAGAACTGTTTCGCGACATACGCTTGTCAATAATCCGATCGTCATTAGCAACACGAGAACAAACGGCTGGCGAGATATCGTTCTATATGTTGCAGGTGGAGGTGCGAAGCCAAGCTACCACATCTTAAAGTTTGAGGGTTCCACTTATCCGAGCAATCCTTCAACGGCTCCAGAAGTGACACCGGGAACAATAGTTAGCGGAAGTGCGATCGTGTCAGATAAGCTTTCTCCTAATGTTGGGATTGTGCTGGGTGAGGCTCCATCGGCTCAAGGTGGCTTGAGTTCGTCTCAGCAAGCTAGACTCAAAGCTTTGGGAATTGCGATCGCGATTCCAGCCTCTGTTCCAGCGGGCTATACGGTCAGCAAAGTTGATGTCAAACCTTGTCCTGCCAATGCACCTCGATCAGACAAAGGCGTTTGTCGGTTTGGCCCACAATATGGCATTGTTTATCGCAATGCCCAACAAGATCGTTGCTTTGCGATCGAAGCGACAGGCGGCGGGGTAGGTGGTGTTCCGTCCGAGTATGAAGTGAAAGTCAAGACCGAGTTATTGGGAGAAACCTCGCTGCTATTTGGTCAACAAAACGGCGAATTCAAAACGCCATCAGCACAGCAGCTCGACTCGCCACAGCCAAATTTACTCACCGATTGGGCAGGAATAAGTCCGTTCTATCGGATTAGTGGAGCCGACATTGTTCGGCAGTCTTACTACAATAAGACATCCACTCAGTGTCGGAACACGATTACTCCAAATCAAGCGCTTCAGATTGTCCGATCGTTCACGTGGCTCAGGTAGAGCTTGATAGAAGCACACTCTCTACAATTTCTGCGAAAGCTCGGTAATTTCATCAAAACAAAACTGTTGAACTAGCTCGGTTAATGCGATCGCGATTCGCTGCTCAGTCTTTGGAATTTGTTGAATCAATTGCAAGATTCGGTCAGCATCGACAGCAAGCGAGGCTTGGTGAAGTTCAGCAACCCAAGCAGGTGGCATGGTATAAAGCATCTCGCGCGTTAACTCAAGCGATGTTTCAAGCGAGGGTGTTGTCTCTTCTTCGTAGAGATAGTTCACGCCAAGATGCTCAGCTAATTTCTCAAATAAGTGAGCTTCTCGAAATGGTTTTGCTAAAAAATCATCACAGCCAGCAGCTAGGATCGAAGCGCGTTGCTCTTCAAAAGCACTCGCCGTTAATGCCAAAATCTTCGATCGAGTTTGTGCCGATTCCAGCGCTCGAATTTGTCGAGTTGCTTCATAGCCATCCATTACAGGCATTCGCATATCCATCAAAATTAAGTGCGGCTGCCATTGCTGCCATTGTGAGATCGCATCTTTTCCATTAATTGCTGATCGCGTTTCAAATCCCACCATTGTTAGCAATTGCTCAACGAACTCTCGATTTTCAGGACGATCGTCTACGACTAAAATGCGACAGTTCGCTTGATAGGGTGTGAGTTGCAGCACTCGTTTTGAATTCAACATTGGTGCTACTTCTATAGGATTCGCCGTTGCAGTTTGAATCTCAAAGGAAAACGTTGATCCTTGTCCCACGGTCGATTCAACCCGAATATCACCCCCCATTAATCGCACAAATCGCCGACTAATTGTGAGTCCAAGCCCAGTCCCTTCTCGCAAATAGGAACCGCTACTCGTTTGAATAAATGGGCGAAATAGCTGATCGAATTCTTCGGGGGCAATTCCCTGTCCTGTATCTTGAACTTTGAATTGCAGCATTGTTTCTGATTGCACCGATGCTTCTAGCGTAATGCTGCCAGTCTCAGTAAATTTGATCGCATTGCTAAGCAAATTGATCAACACTTGGCGCAGCTTGTTTTCGTCGGTTTGGATGTATTGGGGAAAATCGGGCGTGATCGTAAAATTCAACGCGAGCTGCTTTGTTTTTGCCCGCATGAGAAACATTTCCTGTAGCGTATGCAAAAGATGATGCAAATCAAAGAAAACCACGTTCAAAGTCGTTCGTCCAGCTTCAATCTTTGACATCTCCAACACATCGTTAATCAGATTCAGCAAGTGTTCACCACTGCGATTAATAATGGCAAGCGAATTGCGTTGTCGATCGGAAAGCGCAGCATCGCGTTCCATTAATTGAGCAAATCCGAGAATGGCGTTTAATGGGGTTCTTAGTTCATGGCTCATGTTGGCAAGAAATGTACTCTTTGCCAGGTTTGCTGCTTCAGCCGCATCTTTGGCAATGCGTAAATCGGCTTCTGCTTTGTATCTGGCTCGTCCGATCGCAATCAGTTCCCCAGCCAGTTTGAGACTCCGAATATCCTCTTGACTCCACGCTTTCTGAAAATAAGTCGTGTCCACTCCCATAAAGCCCGTTACGTTCCCCCGATAAACCATCGGCACTGCCATTAAAGATTGAATCGACTGTTGAGTAAATAACTGCCGCTCTGGGCAATCAGGAATCATCGCGATATTGGTCGTGTATAAAGCTTCTCCCGCAAGAATCTGCTGATGTAACACCGGAAAATCAGCAACACTCGACCCTCTGGCTTCAGAAGTTAAGGGAGCAATATTTTCACCACACCATTCGTACAGCAATTGACATTCAATGCGATCGTTACGGTACTCGAAAATACAACCGCGCTCTGCCCCAATATGGCGAGTAATCAATTCTAAAGCTTCTTGAATTGCGGTTTCTGCATCTTGGTCAATGAACTGTCGCGAGATTTGACTGAGTAAGTTATCAAGCTCAGCGCGGCGTTGTAGCAATCCTTCGGTAGCTTTGCGATCGCTAATATCCACTATCACAAACTCAAAGCAGTCTTCGTCTAAACTGGGACGCAGCGAAAACAAACCCCAACCTGTAGAACCATCTGCCCGCAGCAATTGCGTTTCTAAATCGCGCACTTCTCCAACTTGCTGAAGGGCATCTAACATGATTTGTCGTGCCTGCGGGTTAGCCTGAAATTCACTGGTGTATCGTTTACCAATCAAGTCGTTTGCCGATTCAAGCCGCAGAATATCCGCGCAGCGCTGATTGGCATCGAGAAATAGACCATCTTCGATGCGGGTGCGTCCAATTCCAACTTGAGAATTCTCGAACAAATGACGATATTTCAGTTCACTCCGTCGTAGCGCTTCTTCGGTTTGTTTGCGGGGTGTAATATCGGCAAAGACTGCCTCTAAAACATTTTCTGCGGCATTGATCGACAACGTAAACATTCCCCAGCGAAATGATCCGTCGCGATGACGAAACTGCATTTCATAGTTAGTGACTTTGCCATGTTTTTGAATTTCATTCAAAATGGCGGTTCGATCGGCGAGATCTGCATAGAAATCGATCGTGTATTTCTTACCCACCACGTCATCGGCGCAATCGTAGCCGAGCGACGCGATCGCATACGGGTTTGCTTCTAAAATTAGCCCATCTTCTACGCGAATTCGATAGATGCCAACTTGAGCGGCTTCAAATAGATTGCGGTATTTTAGCTCACTGCGACGCAAGGCATCTTGTTGGGTTTTCAGCAGTGTGTTTTGACGCAGCAAAGCTTCTTCGGCTTGTTTTCGTTCTGTGATGTCAGTTTGCGTTCCAATCCATTCTCGAATGTTGCCATCAGCATCAAAAATTGGGACACCTCGCACTGTAAACAATCGATATTCGCCGGATGCTACTTGTACCCGTTGCTCAACTTCATAGGTTTTTCCAGAGTTAACTGCCTCTAGCCAAACCTGTGCGGTAGGAGCGCGATCGTCGGGATGAATGCTCTCTAACCATCCCCACCCTTTTGCGCTGGCTTCAGTGCGTCCGGTGAGCGCGCACCAACGCGGAATATCTTCAATCACTTCTCCCTGAGCATTCGTTATCCAAACCGCTTGCGCCGTTGCCGTAACAAACGCACGATAACGTCCCTCACTGCGGCGAAGCGCTGCTTCAGCCGTCTTTCGCTCGGTGATGTCCCGAAAAAACGAGATGTGCCCATAATATTCACCCGTTGAAGACTTCACTGCTTTACTGTGGCGTTCGATCGTTCGCCCATCTTTCAGCAAAATCTCATCGTGAAGCACCTCATCTAAATTCTGATAAAGCGCTTCGATGTTTGCTAAAAAGGCTTCTGGATCTTCAACTTGATCTGCAACCATTTCTGCAATCTGGAGCGAGTTCCCAGGAGGTAGAATTCGCGGCAGTCGCCATATCTCGCAGAATTTCTGATTGTAATCCACAATATTGCGATGTTCATCTGCCACTAAAATGCCATCGATCGACGCTTCTTGCTGAGCTTTCAGGAGTGCATTACTGCGTCGAAGTTGTTCTTCGATCGCTTTTTGCTGAGTGATGTCTCGCGTCATTGAGGAGACAAATTTCAACGATCCATCTGGATTTTTGTGCGTCATGATCACTTGAGAGGTGGGAATCTCTCGTCCATCTGCTGTGAGCAAGCGCGTTTCGCCTATCCAGATGCCGTGCTGCAAAGCGATCGGAAGCGCTTCTTCGATCAAAACTCTAGCGGCATCGGGTGGATGATAGTCTAAGACACTTTTTTGGAACAGGTCTTCGTCTTCTCTAAATCCATGCACTCGTCGGGCAGCTGGATTGACATAAAGGGTTCTTCCCTCAGCGTCGGCAATTCCAATCGGATCAACGGCTGATTCTAAAACGGTAATCAAATCTTCGGGTTGGAGTTGCAGAGCTGAATTAGATGGATTACTCATGAGTCTAATCTTCTAAACAGAAAGAAGCCACATAACGACTGTACGGTAAATCCATCCGTTGGGTATTGAACCATCGCAAATGCAAGTCATAGGCGGCACTTTCAGCCGACTCCCAGTCGATCGCGCCATCTTCATCTATGTCTACTGCATAGTGATGTTCCTTGAGCGATTGAGCGACCAAAGCTGCGATCGCTCGATCATCTTCAACCCCTAAAACCCGCATCCAGCAATTCCATCGACAAATATGCTGAAAATTGTAGGATAGTTCGCTCTGCGTCTTGTAGATACATTACAGAATGCAACAAATCTTCTTCGATCGTTCCTCCAGTTCTCCCCGATTTACTGATTTAATTCAAATCAGTTCGGAAATGCACATCCGATTTCTATCCGTCACCAGTGTCATTCAAAATGATGAGCAAATTCAAATTCTTTTCTCTGTTCGTTTTATCGGTCGCTTTGACCAACGGAGCAGCAAACAACATCGCTGCCCACGCTGCTGAATCTAAAGTTTTCTTAATGGCTCAGAACAACGCTCTTAGTCGCTCAGACGTTGATCAAGTCATTGCTTTTTTTGAATGGGCATTTGGAGCACAATTCACGCCTGAACAGCGCAATCAATATTACTCAATAAAATCAAATGAGTTTAACAATGACCCAGCAGCGACTAAGAGAGGCATTGCTGATGTCATCAACAACTATAAACAAGCCATTGCGAAACCTGAAGCAGAACAAAGCCGAATTCGGCAGGGATTTAACAAAGGATTTGTTGAGCAATTGCGAAAGTTACCCAATGATGCGGAAGCTAGACTTCTCTTGTCTGTTTATGAAGCTGCAAATTCCAAAGATACTGCAAGCAATTTCAGTGATTCATCGAGCGGCGTTAGGGGCATTTCATCGATCGTCGGGAAATGGGCTTGGGCTCGGACTGGAAGCAGCACTTACGCTCAGGGCGGCGCCTTTGTCGGTGCAAATGGCTCACGGTTTACGTACCAATTTCAGCCGAATGGAACGGTTGAGTACACGGGGATTATGAACGTGATGAGCGGTGGCTGTAGTCAACAAATCTTCCAGTCGCGAAAAGGAAAAGTCAGGTTGAGCGGCAGTACGATGACGATTAACTGGTCTCCAGGAACCTTTACTCGTGACTTTTCGTGCGACAGATCAAACAACTATACGAAAGCGGTGCCTGCGGAAAGCGAAACCTATCAGGTCAGATTGAAAACTGATCTGGGTCAGAACCAGCTTTGTTTAACCCGCAAGGAAGAAACCTGTTTCAGTCCGACAAATTAGCACCTTAGCCGCCGTTGTAGATGTTATACCAATTCGATTTGTCCTGTCGCAACAATCTCTGATTTCATGCAACTGATATTTCGAGCATCACTGTCCTCCTGCTACATCCATCTTGTTGCTGTTTGATAGGGCGGCAGCAATAGCTTGCGACAATAACTGTTCAAACAAGACTCTTGCAAATTCGCAACACAAACCGTAGAGCTTCTACTTTCGTTGGGGTTTTAGTCTCTTTAACTGATGCCGCAGCGCCTCAATTTCAGGTTTTTCTCGCCCGTAGCGCCATTTCACATAGGCTTGGGAAATGTCTTCGATCGCACCCGCTTGCTCTTGAGTCCGCATGGTTTTCGCTTGTCGGGCATATTCTAGCGGTGTATCTGCTGAAGATTTACGAATGCCTTGTGCTTCGAGGCGAGACAGCATTTGCTGATAAAGCCGCTCCATCGGTGCAAGCTTCTGCAACCGTTGATAAGTTCGCCATTTTTTCCAGCCTTGACCACACAGCCAAGCCAGCAAGGAAGTGCTTATCATCAGCAGACATGCGGTAAAGAATCCACCTAATCCTTGAGTAAACAGCGCTAGGAACCAACCGATCGCGCTCCCAATCATCCGGATCACTTCGCTGATCCAAGCCGTTACAGGCAGAGGCAGCCATCCCGCGACCCAGTTCCAAAAGCGCTGCAACAGACTAAAGGGCTGATATTCCTCGATCGAAGGTGGAATCAGTTCGTGTCCCGGAATCGGGTCGATCGTGAACCATCCCACGCGCGGCACGAGGATTTCTGTGATCACGTAAGCATCGGTATTCTTCACAAGGTACAGTCCCGTGAAGGGATTGAATTCTCCGGGCGCATATCCCGCTACTAACCGCGCTGGAATGCCAATTGATCGCAGCATCATCGTTAGCGCTGTAGAAAAATGATCGCGATCGCCGCCTTGATTTTGCAGAAATGCCTCGACGAGATCTTCACCTGGTTTCAGCAAATCAAGGTCTTGCCGAACCTGATAACGCTGCTTCAAATACTGCCCCAGATACAGCGCCTTTTCATAATCGGACTCGATCGGCTTTTCAGAGGTCGCTAGGATTCGCTTCGTTTCTTTGGCGACGCGCTGAGCAATTCCCGCCGGAATCTGTAAATGTGGACTTCCTTTTGGATACTGCGCTTTGGATGAATACAACCGCAGCAACGTGCGATCGCGATACGGCACATCCGACACTACGGTATAAGTAATGCCATCGCTCAACTCGATCGGTGCCCGTAATCCCGCTTCGGGGTCGATCGCAATTTCATCGGTCGGGAAATAGACTTCTCTCGCCCTTGAAAGCGCCGGAATTAAATTCGGCATTGGGGCAATAATCGTGTAGGTCTGTACCACTTCGCGACGCTTGCCGATCGTTACCGGAGTCGGCAGAAAGAACCGATATGACCAGGGTGAGCGTTTCACCGTCTGCGTCTTGTCGTTGCGCGATACCTCCCAACCTTGCCCCGTGTAGCGATCGAACGCCATCACCCGCCAAAAGCCTTCGATCTGCGATCGCACCCGCATCACGACTCGCGGCTTTAAGGGTTTCCGCACATTTTGGCTAATCTTGTTGCCAAATCCAGCATAAGACTGGTCATCCGGATCTTGGCTTTGTCCTGCGCCTTTTCCGCTCCCCGATCGCATTCCGACACGCGGATCTCGATGCTGACCCATTCCCGGATTGGTAATCACTCGGTTATCAAATCGCTCCTGAACGTTCACCGGAGAACTAACCGGAAACATCCGTAACTGATATCCAGGAAGTCGCGGCATCAGCGCAAAAATTACCAATCCCAACGCCAGCACGATCGCAAAAATCGCAGGCAGCACCCGAAAATTGATTTTCTTAAAGCTGGTGCGCTCTAACTTGACCACATCCACACCCAAGCGCGAACAATAATCGAGCATCAGTACCGGAAGCGCGATCGCCAAAAATGCCAGCAGCATTACGCCAAACAGCATCGTCTGACTCAGCGTACTTGCCACCGACAGCAGCACTAGCCCAATCATCATCGAATAGCCCAAGTCTTTGCGGCGCGGCAAATCAAAGCTGTGCAACACTTGGATCTGAATCAAAAACTCTGCCAGCAGCAGCCGATTGTCTCCGCTCTGAGCGCTGCCGAGCATTTTGCCAAAAAAACTAAACAGCACGATCGTCATTGCGATCGCCAACAAGAATTTAAATCCAGTATTTTTCTTGCGTCGTCGATGCCAACTCCAATAGGCTCCGATCGCGCTTAAGGGAATTGCCCACACGCTCAACTGAGTTTCCGCAGCCAAATCTGTCGCCAAAATTCCCACGCTGACAAGCGACTGAGTGAGAATTCGCAGGAGAATCGATTCTTCTGGTTTTATCTCTGGAATGACCTGAATTTTCGCTTGGATTTGCTGCCACCAGTTTTTCATGCGGAAAGGATGAAGGAATTTCAACCTCCAGAGTACCCGCTTACCTGGAAAAGACGATGCAGGGCGATCGTGTCATCGACTATTTAGCAGGCAAAATTGCACCCGCCAAATTTGCACCCCTGAAATTTGCGCCCGCTAAAGTTGCCCCGGCAAAATTCGCCTTACCCAAATTTGCCCAAGATAAGTCGGCTCCGGATAAGTCAGCGCCAGTAAAATCTGCCCCAAATAAGTAAGCCCCACTAAAGTGAGCGAACTTTAAATTGGCTTTGTGGAAGATCGATCGATAAAAATGCGCCCCGCTTAATTCTGCTTCAACTAAGTTCGCATCGCTCAAATTGGCTTCGGCTAAGTTTGCCTGAATCAAAATCGCATTGCTCAGATCCGATCGCCGCAAGTCTGCACCTGTGAGATCCGATCGCTTAAATTTCGCGCCCCGTAACTCTGTGCCAATCAAATTCGCTCGAATTAGATCGGCATCGTTAAAATTCGCACCTTTAAGATCTGCTCCGATGAAATTGGCATCCGTTAGATTAGCGTGACGAAAATCGGCTCCGACTAAGTTCGCATCCACAAATTGGGCGTGCTGTAATGTCGCGTGCATAAATTCAGTTTTCTGAAGCATTGCTTTATTAAATTTTGCCGCGCTCAACTCTGCTTCATTCAGTACCGCCCAGCACAATCTAGAGCGACTAAAATTCGTTCCTCGTAAGTTTGCGCCGCGCAACTCAATCTCGTCTAAATCCGCGTCGCTGAGATCCGGCTCGATCGTCGGATAGCGCGATCGCCAGTCCGACCAAATCACCGCGCCCTTATGCAGCGTCATCAAATGTGCCATCACCGCCACGATCGCTTTACTCCTTACGATCGCTGTAGTGTTCTCGTCCTGGCAGATTTTCCATCGTCTCAATCACTGCCTTTGATGCGGCGATGATGTCACGCTCTTCACCACCTAGATACAATCGCCCAAAACTACCAACGGCTGAGATTTGCAGAATATTAATGAACGCCGCTTTTTCTGCTTCGTTTGCAGCTAAAGCGGCATATGCCGCTGGTTCTACTTCAAACACATACAGCGTTTGTCCTGCCAAAATCATATTGCCGCGCCGCGTTCGGTTAATCAGTTGCGTATGGTGAGCATCAATATTGCGGATGATCTGACTGGAGATCACACGCGGTCGCAGACAATCCTGTTTCTGCACATTCAGCGCCGCCAGAATTGCTCGCCCCGCCGCATTGACTTCGCCTTGATTGCTCGCGTGAATTTCGAGGACTCCATACAACCGCTCGACCATCTGCACCCCCGGACGCACAACCGCCGCTTTCAGTGCCACATCCATGATGCGATTGATTTCAATTCCAGGCGTGATTTCAATCCATAATGAAGCGTCACCCGGAAGCGGCAGAAATCCTAGCGCCTCGGTTCCCAAATAAGCTGCGTGCTGCGACTGCAAGCGATCAATATAAACGTAGCTGCGAAGATCGATGCCCAAGAGTAAACGATTGTAAATTGCTTTCTTAGTATACGGTTTGACCTGTGCGATCGTATCTTTCAATTGATGCAGTTAAATTTTATTTTGTTTATAGGAAAGTTGTCCTGTCTTCCGACAGATGACAGATGCCCACTGCCGCTTCAAATTTTAAGGAGTTGACGCGATTCGCCTGATGATGAATTCTACCTCTCCAACGCTCTCCGTCTGTGTTGCCAGTCGTAATCGTCCTGATGATGTGATTCGCTGCCTGAATTCTCTTACCTTGCTTCAGCAGGTTGAGTTTGAGATTCTGCTGATTGATGATGCCTCAGAAGCGCCGATCGCCGACCGGGTTCTGCCTGCGATCGATCCGATTTTGCTCGATCGATTACAGGTGTTTCGGCATGAGAACAATCAGGGTATCCCTGCGACTCGAAACGAACTCGCAGAACGAGCGAAAGCGCCTTATCTGCTGTATCTCGATGATGACGCTCAACTGTTGAGTGCGGATAGTGTTTACAACGCCTTGACGGTGTTGAAGACTAGTCCCGAAGTGGGAGCAGTCGCGCTGTCTCAAAGCGACGAAACCGGGAAACTCTTGCCGGGGCAACCTTTAGAGATCGAGTATCGTTGTTATGCTCCAACTTTTGTCGGCTACGGTAGCTTGTTACGACGAGACTTGTTTCTCGAATTAGGCGGCTATCGGGAAATGTTCGCTGCGTATTATGAGGAACCCGAATTTTGTAAGCGAATGCTCGATCGCGGCTTTTATGTGGTTTATCTACCGGATGCTTATGTGATTCACTATAAGTCCCCGATCGGGCGAAATAACTTGGTTGCGCTGAGAAACAACTGTCGTAACAAGTGTTTTGCTGCGATTTACAACGAACCTGCGGCGATGATGGTATTTAGCGTTCCCCTGAGAATCCTGCTCTACGTTTACAAACATTGGGCTTATTGTCGTCAGCACAAGATCAAAAGTGAATTTGGGGCAAGTTGGATTGTTCGCGAAATTCAGCAGAATCTTCCGGCACTCTGGCGCGATCGACGTGCTTTAAAGTGGAGTACCTATTACAAATGGCACAAAATCAAGCAAGCTCCTGCTTATCAGCCTGCCGATTAGCTCTTTAATGTCCTGCGGTGCAATCTATGAAGCTTTTGATCGTGAATCATTCTTGTACAGTCTCTGTGGTTCAACAGTTTTACGCTGAGATTGAGCAGCAAACCGGCTGGGAACTCACGATCGTTATGCCTGAAAATTGGAAAGATGAATACGGCATTCTGCGCAAAATCGAGCGTTGGAAAGATTTTCGCGGGCAGATTATCAGCATTCCGGTTTGGAAATCAGGCAGTATTCCCCTGCATAGCTATCGATCGATCTTTGTGAATCTACTCCGCAAGCTCAATCCTGATTTTATCTACCTGCATCAGGAGCCTTATGCGTTAGTAACGTTGCAGGTTTATCTAGCAAACTATTTCACCATTCGCAAACCAATTAGTTTTTTTACCTGGCAAAACATTCTCAAGCGTTATCCGATCCCATTTCGGCAGATGGAACGCTGGGTTCTGAAGCATACCGATGTGATGTTTCCAGGGTCTTACAGTGCAGAAGCGGTGATGCGAGAAAAGGGATACACGGGGCAAAGTGTATTGATGCCATCTGGAATTGATCCAGCGATTTACTATCCTCGATCGAACACGCTGAAAGCTGAACTGGGTGCCCAAGATGTGTTAATCGGCTATGTTGGGCGCATTGTTGAACAAAAAGGACTGAAAACATTACTCCTTGCTTTGAACGAGATCCGATCGCTCCCATGGCGATTGGTGATGATTGGCAGTGGAGAATATGAGACGGAGTTTGATGCGATCGCACAACAGTTAAATCTAAGCGATCGGATTCAAAAATTAGGCTTTATTCCGTTTACCGAAACTCCGAACTATCTTTCAGCACTGGATGTGTTGGTGTTGCCTTCTGAAACGCGATCGAGCTGGAAAGAACAGTTTGGACGAGTGATCATTGAAGCGATCGCCTGTGGAACTCCAGTGATCGGCTCAGATTCCGGCGAAATTCCTCATCTGATCAACGCAACCAAAGGAGGATTAGTTTTTCCTGAAGGAAACGCGATCGCGCTTGCTCAAAAGTTAAGCGAATTGATTCTGAATCCTGAACTGCGATCGCACTATGCAACTACCGGACGACAAGCAGTTCTAAGCCAATACACCAATGCGTTACTCGCTCAGCGCTTTGCTGAAACCGTAAAGAATACCGTACAGTTTGATCCGCGATCGCAGCGTTCAAGAGTACAATCGTTTCCGACTCTTTAAGTTTGCGCTCTGGCTATGTCTGATGCTATGTCTGATCGATCGCGCCTCCCGGATCAACGTTGGTTTATTCATCCCGCTCAGCCCGATCGTGCGACACAGCTTGCCGTAGAAACTCAGCGATCGCCCCTTCTCGCGCAGATTTTGATCAACCGCGGCTTCGCTTCGCTCGAATCTGTTCAAGAGTTTCTCGATCCAGAACGCCAATCGCTACCTTCTCCACTAGAAGACTTTCCAGATTTAGCAATCAGCTTAGAACTCTTGATTAATGCAATCAACAACAAAACCCGGATTGCCATTTGCGGCGATTACGATGCAGACGGCATGACCAGCACTGCACTGTTACTTCGAGCTTTGCGGTATTTGGGTGCAAGAGTTGACTATGCGATTCCCAGTCGGATGAGCGAAGGATATGGCATCAATCGCCGCATTATCGAAGAGTTTCACGAGGAAGGAGTCGGACTCATTCTCACAGTCGATAATGGCATCGCGGCGCATGACCCCATCGATCGTGCCAGAGAACTCGGTTTAACGGTGATCATCACCGATCACCACGATTTACCGCCGATCCTACCGAATGCAAATGCAATCCTAAATCCAAAGCTAATCGAAGAAACATCCCCCTATCGCGGCATGGCAGGAGTGGGTGTGGCGTATGTTCTCGCCGTTTGTTTAGCTCAGAGCTTTGGACAGACCAGAGACTTGCAGCATTCTCTATTAGAGCTATTTACACTCGGCACGATCGCAGATTTAGCTCCCCTGACCGGGGTTAATCGTCGCTGGGTAAAGCGCGGTTTGCAGTTATTACCAAAGTCTAAAATAGCGGGCATTCAAGCGTTAATCCAGATTGCAGGCTTGAGCAATGACAAAAATCTTAAGCCTGAAGCGATCGGGTTTCGATTAGGTCCTAGAATCAATGCGATCGGGCGGATTTCTGATCCAGAGATTGTGATTGAGCTATTGATTACAGATGATGATGGCGTTGCGTTAGAACGAGCAATGCAGTGTGAACAGGTGAACAAACGCCGTCAGCAATTATGTGAACAGATTGAGAAAGAAGCGATCGAAGCCTATGAGAATAGTTCGCTAGATGCAAAAGACGATCGTGTTTTATTGTTAGTGCAACCCGATTGGCATCATGGCGTAATCGGAATTGTTGCCTCTCGATTAGTCGAGCGCTATGGTGTTCCAGTCTTCATCGGAACGTATGAAGACGAAGCGAAAACCCATATTCGCGGGTCGGCTCGCAGTATTCCAGAATTTAATGTGTTTGAAGCGTTAGAGTTCTGCAAAGACTTGCTGCTCAAACATGGAGGACACAAAGCAGCAGGCGGATTTTCTTTTGCAGCCGATCGTTTAGACGACATTCGAGCCAGGCTTAGAACCTTTGCCCACCGATCGCTCAAACCTGAGCATCTTAAACCGCTAGTAACGATCGACGCTCAAGCCGAACTCTTTCAGCTTGATCTAGCGCTTCACGCCCAACTCGATGCCCTGCATCCTTGCGGCATGGACAACCCCGATCCAGTTTTCTGGACACCGAACGTTTGCATTGATGAGCAACGCCGCATTGGAAAAGGACACATTAAATTTGTGTTGCGTTCAGGCAGCGAGAAAATTAACGCGATCGCATGGCGGTGGGGCGAATATTTCCCGTTGCCAAGCACCCTAGATATCGCCTATCGGCTCAAATCCAACGAATGGAATCACGAAGTTTCCGTCCAACTCGAAATCGTTGGGGCAAGATTACCGTCGCAGCAAACCAAGTTTATCTTTAGCGATCGACCCTACACCTGTACTTTACTTGAACAAAGTGGAATCAAAGAGTTAAGAATTCAGAACACTAAAGGTGAAATCTTAATTATTCAAAAAGGGCAAAGAATTGGAACCCTTGGAAAACTAGATCAAGCAATGCAAGAAGTCGATGTTTCACAAGCGCCCTTTTATGGCTTGGTAAAAGCTGCGGTCGATGCGCTGAAAGTCTAAAGATTTTATTTATATTCATTAGAAGCCCTACGCGCTAGGCTGAAACTACTTTGGTTTCTCTTTAAAATCTATCCTGCTACCTGCCATGAGAGTGAGGAACACGCCTCACCTCTCGTCCTAAAGTTGAGGCATATTGCTCGTGACCCATTCTGATTTCGCGCAACCTATGGCAACTGAACAACAAGTTAGACAGTATCTCGCCTACTGGTTTCAGCTAGGAAAGCGACTCATGACTCACAACGGACGGCAAGCGCTCAAGGTATCCTCTGTGCTTGCGGGCGATCGCTACAGCGACGAGTTTGAAGCCTGTTGGGATCTGGTGCGCACTCCAGAGTCGGGGGACTGCTACATCGAAGGCACCACCCAAACGATCCGAGAACTGCTCTCATCGGATTGGGAAATCAGCCCCTGTGCCCGTTGTGCGATGCCTGTGCCAACGCGATCGCTTGGAATGCCTCCCTCTGACTGTCCTTGCGCAGATCTACCGTTCTGGCCCGATAGCGAAACGCCACAGCCTCGATCGCCCGTCCGCACCTCCGATACGCTGCAAAAAATCCGCGATCGTCTGTCTCGCTCTAGCCATTAGGAGAGGCGTGGGGCAAATTTCGTGTCACCGTGAGAAATCCTGGGTATTCTTCATACAAGAGCCATTCTCATCGTTACTGTTCCATGAAAGCGCCCTCTGTTTCTGAAACTCCGAGCATCTCACCTCGATGGTTGCAACCTGTACTCATGCTGGCTCCAGCTAGTCTCTGGTTGCTGCTGTTGCTGATCGTGCCTACGCTGATCATTTTTCAATTGAGCTTAGTGCCCAACATCAAGCCCGGTGATGTCGTAATTCCGTCGGGTCTTGATAACTACTGGCGCATTTTCCAGCCGGAAACCTTTTCGATTATTAGAAGATCGTTTCTGCTGGCTTCGGGTACGACGCTAGGATGCTTGGTTCTAGGATTTCCGGTGGCATATTGGATTGCGCTTTCTTCTCCGAAACGCTGGCGCAATTTACTGCTGCTCGGATTTACGCTGCCGCTCTGGACATCTTCGCTATTACGATCGTATGCCTGGGTGAGTATTCTCCGCAGAACAGGCGTTTTGAATAGCATTCTCACCAGTATTGGTTTACCTGCGCTGGATTTGTTGTATCAACCGATCGCAGTCTTGATTGGGATGATCTACAGCTTATTACCTTATATGGTGTTAATTTTGTATGCGTCACTCGAAAAGCTCGATCGTCAACTGCTCGAAGCCGCAGCAGATTTAGGAGCAACACCGTTCCAAGCCTTCTGGAAAGTGACGATTCCGCAATGTTTACCAGGAATTGCTGCCGGAAGTTTATTAGTGTTTATCACCGGATCAGGCGATTTTGTCAATCCTGAATTATTAGGCGGAACTGCCAGTCGAACCGCAGCACGATCGATCTACGATCAGTTCCTTGGCGCAACGCAAAATTGGGGCTTTGGTTCAGCGCTGAGTATGATTTTAATTTTGGTGGTAAGTTTTGCGATCGCACTTCTAATCAAGTACGGGGATAAAAATGCAAAGTCAATCTAAGCTTCCAGTCTCAACCTTATTCACGGTGCTGATGTTTGGCTTTATGTATTTGCCGATCGCGGTTTTAGCATTTTATAGCTTTAACGCAGCACCGAATAGCGCTCAGTGGAAAGGGTTCACGTTCTCCTGGTATGTCAAATTTTTCCAAGATAGTCGTATCTTATCGGCATTGGGAGACAGCTTATTAGTTGCAAGTTTGGCAACGGGAATTGCAGCGGTGATCGGAACTTTGATGGCGATCGGGCTTTCTCGCTATCAGTTTTATGGAAAAAAGCTCTTTCAAGGCGCGGTATATTTGCCTTTAATCATTCCTGATATTGCGATCGCCGTTGCAACTTTAGTGTTTCTTGCTGTGATTGCCGTGCCGTTGAGCTTGTGGACGATCGTTGCGGCTCATGTCGTGTTTTGTTTAGCGTATGTTGCGCTAGTCGTTTCTACAAGATTGACAAATCTCGATCCCCATTTAGAGGAAGCTGCTTTAGATTTAGGTGCATCTCCGCTTCAATCATTAGCTTTCGTATTGCTGCCACAATTAGCGCCTGCGATCATTTCAGGATGTCTTTTAGCGTTTGTGTTAAGTATGGATGACTTTTTGATTGCGAGTTTTACGGCGGGAGGCGGTGTGAATACGATACCGATGGAAATCTTTAGTCGGGTGCGTACCAGTGTTAGACCCGATATGAATGCTTTGAGCGTTGTCTTAATGATTGCATCAGCTAGTGTCGCTCTGATTGCTGAAACCATTCGCTATCAAAGTGAAAAAAAGCGGTTTCAGTGATTAGGACGATGATTGCTCTAGTGAATTTAATCGCCCATCTTCCATATTGATAATACGATCGGCAATATCCAAAATCCGATTATCATGCGTGACCAGCAAAATTGCCGCGCCTTGCTTTTTCGCAAGATTCTGCATAATTTCCACGACATCGCGACCAGATTTCTTATCAAGGGCGGCGGTCGGTTCATCTGCCAGCACAATTTTCGGATTGCACACCAAGGCACGAGCGATCGCAACGCGCTGTTTTTGCCCTCCAGATAAGTCGTGCGGATATTGATTGATCCATTCACCGAGTCCCACTGCTGCTAACATCGATTCTGCCATCTCACGCGCTCTCGATTGCGGAATATCCGAGTGGAGTTCGATCGACATTTGCACATTTTGACGAGCCGTTAGCGAATTCAGCAAATTGTGCGCCTGAAAAATATAGCCAATGTTGCGCCGCAATTCGACTAACTCACGCTCTGGTGCATCTAATAGCTCTTGTCCTAGCACTTTCATGCTGCCTTCTTGCGTCGATCGCAATGCTCCAATCAACGTCAGCAGCGTCGTTTTCCCAGAACCAGAAGGACCCGTCATAATCACCACTTCACCAGGCTCGATAGCGGTTGTGGCCTCAAACAAAATCTGCTTTCGCAATCGTCCTGTCCCGTAATAGTGATTCACTTTTTGAATGTCGATGATGAAATCTTTAGCCATAGTTAAAAAATGTCAGCCGGATCAGCTTGTTGAACTTTGCGAACGGCGATCGTGCCAGAAATTGCACACATGAGAATGGTTAAGCACAATACCAGAATGCCTCGCGAAGTCGTCATCGCTAAAGGAAGCGCAGTTGCATTACGAGTGAGATTGTAAAGCCCAACACAAAGAATATAACCAGGAATAAATCCCATAACCGACAGAATTAACGCTTCCTGAAACACAACCGATAATAAGTAGCGATTCTTATAACCCATTGCCTTCAGCGTTGCGTACTCTGCTAAGTGATCCGCAACATCCGTATAAAGAATCTGGTAAACAATCACCGTTCCAACCACAAATCCGATCGCTGTACCCAAGGTAAAAATGAATCCGATCGCTGTGCTGTCTTTCCAGTAGTTCTGCTCGAATGCAACAAACGCTGCTTTCGACATCACGCGCACATCTCCCACGACAAAATCTTCTTTTGTCTCCTCAATTTTCTTATTCGGATCAACTCTGCGCTCACCAGGGAGACTCTTAAACCGCTCTAACGTTGCTTCTAAGTTTGCTCCCGGTTCAAGCTTGATCACTCCAATATCAATCAAGCCTGGATCGCGACTGGGAAAAATACGCTGGAAATTCAGATCGCTCGTAATTAAGTTTCCATCTGCCCCAAACGAAGCCCCCAAACGGAACAATCCGCCAACTTCGACGCGGCGCGATTCTACCTCAGTTCGAATCGCAGGATCAGAAGGACTCAACGCCTTAAATTTCTCGGCAACAGCACCGAATTCAGGACGCGACGCGCTATCAAACAGCACCACATCCGTTAACCGAATCTTCGATCGATTCTCTGCCACACCGGGAATCGCGAAGATATCGTCTCCTGGGTTCGCGCCAATCACCAAAATACTACGAGTTTGCAGCGCAGGAGGTCCTGGCCAGAATGGATTCTTCCAAATCCCAAATCCAATGTAAATCGGGCTAATCGACTTCACTCCCGCAAACCCCAACGATTGATACAATCGCCGTTCTGGAAAGCTCTTCATAGAAATCAAGGAAGTCGATTGCGGACTGATGAGAAAGATATCCCCTTCGATATTCTGGTGCAGGGTGATTGCACTCTCAAACAGCGCATCCTGAAAGCCCAATTGCAGAAACATCAAAATGACTGCAAATCCAATACCCGCCAGCGCTACCAACAGCCGGACTTTTTCGCGCTTCAGTTGTAACCAGGCTAGGGGAATCGAAAACATACGTTACTCATTAACATTCAAAAATTCATCCGCTTTGTGCGGTATATCAATCCCCCATCCCGCATCAGACTCAGCAGTTCTAGGGCTGAATCGCAACTTTAACCTGCAAATTGGTCAAGCCCGCCACGGGTTTGCTATTGTCTAGACGAATTTTGACTTCAACTATCCGGGTATCGGTTTTGTCAACCGGATCAGTGTTGAGAACCGCATTCTTCCGAACTTGTAGACCCACGCGATCGACCGTTCCCGTAAGTTCTCCCGGAAGCGCATATCCGGTAATTTTGGCGCGTTGTCCCACTTTCACTCGATTGATGTAATTCTCATCCACTTCCGCCACAACATACATTTGTTGGGTGCGCCCTAAATCCATGACACCATCGTTGCCCGCGACTTCACCCGGATCGGTGTGAATCTTCAGCACTTGCCCATCCGACGGGGAACGCACGATCGCTTTATCTAGCTCGGCTCTTGAGCGCTGAAAATTTGCCATTGCCACCTGCACATTCGCTTCTGCTTGCTGAATATCCGTGGGTCGCACTTCTGCTACGCTGCTTAACGTCTGTCTTGCGCCTTCAAGCCCTAACTTTGCTTGCTTAATCACTTGTGCCGCTTGCTGACGTTGTTTTTCGGCAGTATCTAGGGCGAGCTTGCGGTTACTCACTTCTAATTCGTTTACTGCTCCTTGGGTGTAGAGGGCAGCAAAACGATCGTAGTCGCGCTTCGCTTTCTGATATTCAGCATCCACTTTGAGAAATTCAGCTTCTGCCTTCGGTAATTCAGCTTGAGCGCGCAAAACTGTCGCTCGTTGCGCGTTGATATCACCTTGTTTTGCGCCTGCTCTAACCTGCGCTAGACGTGACTCCGCTTCTTTAACCTGTGCTTCTGCCTGCATTGCTGAAGCTAGAAGCGTCTGATAGCTATCTAAAACGGCTAGAGGTTGATTGGTTTTGACGATCGCGCCTTCTTTCACAAGCACTCGTTCGACCCGCGACCCGCCCAATCCGCCCGCCGTGGAAGCAGACGGAGCAGAAATCTGGATCACGCCGCTTTCTGGCTCCAATCGTCCCAGAGCGCTAACAGCATCTACAACGTCGGTCTGCACCGTCGGAGTTTGAGCAGAAGACTTGGGATTGGGGCGAAAGATGGAATATGAGAAAATGCCGAACCCGGAGACAGCAAGCGCGATCGCAGATCCAATTAACACTGCCCGCGCACCATCGGGTTTCATCAGCGGTTTGAATTTCACAGAGAACTCCTACGCAGCAAGAGCGATCAGGATAAAGTTAAACGGCAATGAAAACAAAATTTAACAATTCTAAATCTATTATTACCGAATATGAAGACCTCGATCAGTTCTTGTTTCTAACATTCCTGCGAACTCCTGAAAATCTAATCTTTGTGCCAGACGATTCCTGAGTGGGAATACTGAGAGCATCGATCGCAATCGGGCAGCAATCAAATGTGGCGCGAACTCACGAACGTAGTCCTAACAGTCAGAACCTACCCGGATCTCAGTCCGGATCTCAGCGTTCGTCGCCGCATTCAGCAGGATTGGCGATCGCGCTCTGCTCTCAGTTTAGAAGACTGGCATCAGGCATTCTGGCAACCCCTGAAAGTTTCCCCAGATATCTCTGCATTTGTCTATCACCAGATGGAGTCTTATTCCGGGTTGCCGTTTAGTAAAGTCGTTCCTGATGATCGCCTCACCGAGGATTTGCAGCTTCCTTTGGTGTGCTGGTTTGATTGGGAGTGTAACTTGCACGACGATTTTTGCGATTGGTTTGAGATTGAGATTAGCGATCGCTGGGATATTGGTATGCTGTATACGATCCGAGATTTTGTGATATTTCTCGATCGGCAACTTTTATCGATTAACCGCTGATGACTGCGACGACAAATTCGTATCCGAGAGACATGGTAGGCTATGGTCAGCACCCACCCCATCCGCAATGGAAAGACCAAGCCCGCATCGCCCTTCAGTTTGTGATCAACTACGAAGAAGGCGGCGAAAACTGTATCCTGCATGGCGACCCTGCTTCAGAAGCATTTTTATCCGAAATTGTGGGAGCCGCACCGTTTGTGGGATTGCGCCACATGAATATGGAGTCGTGTTACGAATACGGCAGTCGGGCGGGATTTTGGCGGTTGCATCGGATGTTTACGTCGCGTGGAATTCCCGTTACGGTTTACGGGGTGGCGATGGCACTAGAGCGAAATCCTGAAGCGGTGGCGGCGATGAAAGCGGCCGATTGGGAAATCGCCAGTCATGGATATCGCTGGATCGAGTACAAAGACTTTTCCGAAGAAGCCGAGCGCGAACATTTGCAAAGAGCGATCGATCTGCACACTCGCGTTACCGGAAGCCGTCCACTTGGCTGGTATACCGGACGCAATAGCTCCCACACGCAAAAGCTGGTGATCGAGGAAGGCGGTTTTCTCTACGATTCAGACAGCTACGCGGATGATTTGCCCTACTGGGTTCAAGGCAACGGCAAGCCGCATCTAGTGATTCCCTACACGCTCGACAATAACGATATGCGATTTGCCACGAATCAAGGGTTTAATTCGGGCGATCAGTTTTTCGCGTATTTGCAAGATGCGTTCGATGTGCTGTACGAAGAAGGCGAAACCGCACCGAAAATGATGAGTGTCGGGTTGCACTGTCGGTTGGTCGGCAGACCCGGAAGGGCAGCAGCACTGGCGCGATTTTTGGATTACGTGCAGGGCCACGATCGAGTGTGGCTCTGTCGGCGCATTGATATTGCGCGTCACTGGCACGAACATCACAAACCCATGGTCTGACCAGCTAGATTTAGAGCGATTTTACAAAGCAAAATCAGAGAAAAGCGTTGGTATAAAACTCGCTTTTCTAAGGCTGCAAATACTGGACTAATCTTGCTGATTGAAGTTTACGAAACCTTCTCTAAAATTAACGTCAATATCTTCAAAGCTTTGCTTAGATCAGTGCGTACAGTTTGTAACTCAAACTCGATCGTGTCTAATCGTTGCAGCGCAGAGGCTTGATTAGAGTGAGAAGCCGTTGTTTGTTGATTCAGCTTATCAACCAGCGATGCCCATGCGTTTGCCTTGATTCCGAAATGTAATTTTGCCTGTTTCAAGGTTTTGAACTGCTGCTGAAGCTGTTCGATTGTTAGGGGTTCTGTTGTCGTGGATTGAGTATATCGCTCTAAATCTTCTTCCACCATTTCAACAACTTGATCAATTAAGCGATCGTGATTCTCCGAAATTTGGGCGGCTGCTCCTAAAATTCGTGAGGTTGCCTTAATTTGCAAACTGGTCTCTTGGCGCAGTTGATCGGCGATCGCGCGAATATGATCGCCAGCGTTTCCCGAATTTGCCATCTTTTTAATTGCACTAGAGCGATCGCTCATTGCCTGCCTCACTCTGCCAAAATTTCTTTTACTGCCTGCCAAATTCGCTGTAGTTTTTGAATCATGCCCACAGGGTTAGTCGTTGAATCTTCATCGACGGAATCGACTAATCGTTGAATGCGATCCATGCGCTCAGCGACCACATACAAACTATCAATTGCTTCATCTTTGCGCTCCAAGGAGTCGCGTAGCAACACAGTCATCTCTCCGATCTCCTGTTTCAAGCGTTCATTCTCCCGCTTACGTCGCGTCTCCCAACCTTTAATTCCTGCCTTTGAGCGGCGCTCAAACTTAAGCTCATTCTGGGATTCGTTGTAGAGTGTCAGATAGCGATCGCGCTCCGCTTGAACTTCCTCGAATTGAATCGAGAGTTGATCGTTTTTCGTTTTCTCAGACTTGTAGAGGGTTAGATAAGATTCAAATTGAGTTTTAGCCTCTTGATACAGCACAGAGTAAGATTGAATCTGATTTTGAGCTTCCTCATACTGCGTAAAATAGGATCTAACCTGAGTTTGGGCTTCCTCATACTGCATTAGATAAGAACGTGCTTGAGTTTGCACTTCTTCATACTTCGTCAGTGTTGCTTGATACTGCTGCTGTACTTCTTGATACAGCGTCACTGATGTCTGGTGCTTCTGTTGCTCTTCTAAATATAAGCAATGGGTTTGTGTGACTTCTTGCTCTTTTACTCTAGCAAGCTCCTGCCATTCGTCTCGCTGCACTCGCACCGTAGATAATAGCTGCCTCAGTTCATGACTAGAAAGGGGTTCTTGTCTTCGAGACTGGGGATGATCAGTTGCATTGTCATTAGAGACGCTTCCCCGATCCGCTCTTCGCATTCCTGGCATCTTTCCACTCCAGCACTTCGTCGTTTTGCCTTGGTATTATTTTGCACTGCTACACTAACGAACCTGAGATTTCCGAAAAAGATTCATCTTTATGCGAGCTTCGTGAAGTACCCTTAAATCTAGCCCATTGATTTCTCTAGATCTATGCAAGTTTTCGTCTTACTCTTCAACGCCGACACTGATAATCCAGGAATCCATACAATTAGTGTGGGCGATCAGAATCTCGTGTTGATGTTTGCTCAAGAAGACGATGCCACGCGCTACGCCTTGATGCTGGAAGCTCAGGATTTTGCGGTTCCAACCGTGGAAAAGATTGAGCAGGAAGAAATTGAGGAATTCTGCCAGGATGCAGGATATGAGGCATTCCTGATTCCAGAGGATTTCATGCCGCAAAACGAGTTTGAGCGCTTGCTGCTCGCCCCCCCGGAACGGAATATTGATGAAACCGATTGGAGTCCCGAGGACAAAGCCCAACAAGAAGAGTCTGAAATGTCAAATCGGGATCTCGATCGCATTCGCCGTCAGCTAGAAGGACTGCTTTAGAGGTATTTGTCGAGCAGCAATCCTAACTTTTCTTTGGCATCCGCAGGAATCTTATCTTTCGGAGTCAAAATGGCATACTTTAACGCCGAATGCGCTTCGGAAACAGGCGGATTTTCGCTCAACCGCCGCACCGTTTCACGAATCACTTTCTGGGCGTTCATGGCATTGCGCTGGAGATTATCGATTACCATTTCGACCGTGACGCTATCGTGATCCGGATGCCAGCAGTCGTAATCCGTTACCAGTGCTAAAGTCGCGTAGGCAATTTCCGCTTCACGCGCTAACTTTGCTTCGGGAAGATTGGTCATGCCGATGACCGACGCGCCCCAACTGCGATGTAAATTCGATTCGGCTTTAGTCGAGAACGCAGGACCTTCCATACAGACGTAAGTTCCGCCGCGATGCAAATTGACATTCGCGAGATCTAAACTCTCAACCGCATCGCCCAACACTTTTGCCAATGCTAGACAGACTGGATCACCAAATGCCACATGAGCCACTACGCCATCGCCGAAAAAGGTTCCGACACGGTGATAGGTACGATCGATAAACTGATCCGGAATTACCATATCGAGCGGCTTTGCCTCAGCTTTCAGTGACCCCACCGCAGAAGCAGAAACCAAATACTCAACTCCTAAGCTCTTCATTGCGTAAATATTGGCGCGGAACGGCAATTCTGACGGCATTAAATGATGATTGCGTCCGTGACGCGCCAGAAAAGCAACACGAGTTTGATCCAAAGTGCCAATGATCAAAGCATCAGACGGAGAGCCGAAGGGAGTGTTGATCGATCGTTCTTCTACATCTTTGAGCGCTTCCATTTTGTAAAGACCGCTGCCGCCAATGATGCCAATTTTGATGTCAGACATAAATCGGGTGGAATGTGAACTGCCTTATTTTAATGCGCTTCAGAACATTAAGATTGTTGCTCACTCGTCTCTCCGGATAAAGCGTTCTTGCTTCTGAAGCTTTTAAGCAGCAACCTTCTAGCCCATGAGAAGTCAAACTGAAACGCTGATTGATATCACCGGATTACTGTTGAGTGGTTGGATTACGATCGCAGTTCTCGCGGCGCTCTTGGAGCGGATTAATCCTTTGATGAACTATCGCGAGATGAGTCTAGGAGAAGCGCTCTACGTCTACTTGCTCATACCTTTGATTCTCTTGTTGTTGATTGTTCAAGTGTTTGGAATTCTTCACCGACTGACTCAAGAGCGTCGGTATAGAAGCCCAGCTTTGTCGATCGCAAGGCTCTTAATCCCGATTGCAATTATTGGGATTGCACTGCTTGTCAATCAGAGCCGTTTCCCCGGAACTATGTCATCGCCTGAAGTGCGTCAACAATGGGCAGTTCAAGAATTTCGGAACTATGATTCTGTAGTGAATTCGATTAAACAGTGTGGTGCGATCGTTGATCGTCTGGGTCGAGTCAATTTCGTTGCGCCGACCAAGGGACAAAATTACATCGTCTCGGAGCCGGGAAGTTCGGGACATCATGGAGAACTCACTCTAGAAGTGGTGGGCGACAAAGCTACTGGGATTGCTAGCCTAAAGTTTCATATCGAGACTTCGGTCGGATGGGTGCAGTTAACGCATCAAAACAGAACCGAGACGTTACGATGCTTCTAGATTCCACGATTTTTTATGCAAACCCGAACAACTGCACTTACAATCTGGAAGTGAATTTTAGCAAATCAGCCTATGTTAAATGTGTTGCCATTAAGAGCGATTTTATATCAGCTTTTCTTTATTGTGTTGGCGATCGCAGTCGAATCGATCGTGCTGCAATTTTATTTAGGCATTGGTAAAAAATCCAGCATTCAGTATGCCTCAACCGCGAACCTTTTCTCTACGGTAGTCGGCTGGCTTGTGTTTTTTTCTAGCGATCGCTGGCTCCCTCAGCCCTGGCAACAACAGTTAATGAACTACATCTTTCTAGATGAAATTAGTAATTACTCGTTGTTAGTCATGATTGCATTTCTAACGTTTTTAGGGACGTTTGTGGTTAAACTTCAGAGTCTAAAATGGCTGGACTTGATTTTAGAGGACAAACCGACCAGCGTGACGGAAGTGCGCGATCGTACAAAGTTTCAGGGTAAAAACGCACAGCGCCAAGCCTTTCAAGAAGTACCAAGTCGAGCATTAGCTGTGCTGTTGGCGAACTCAGCAAGTTTTGCGCTGATCGCGTTGATTATTCTGGTTCGGACAGTTTTTGAACAGCCCGTTGCGTTTTAGGAGCAGAAGCCATGCTGTGGGTGAATCAAGTCTTTAAGCAAGTTCGCGATCGCGTCACACTGCCGCAGTGGGCATCCTGGCAAACGCTCTTATTCTTAAGCATTTTTAGCGCAATTGTTGCGGCACTCACCACATCGCCGCCGCCACAAATTGCTCAACGGATTATTTCCTCGTTTGGTTGGATATTTTTAATTCTCAGCATGTGGTGGTTTGTCTACGAGCCGCCTGTGAAAAAGAAATTGACTTTTTATAATTTCTTTTTGGGACCCTGGATTGTTGGAGCGCTCATCTGTGTGTATTTTTTCGGCACGATCGAAGGTGGAAGGATTCCAACTCAAACTTCATGGATCAGTTGGCCCCCGATTTCATCGCTCATCTGGTCAGCTCCCAAATTCATCAAGTCTGATTCCAAAACTAAAAGCCCCGTTTACACCAATCCCAGCAAGGCGGCTCGTCAAGACATCATTTTGGTGATCTTAGCCAATCTGATTATTAGCTGCTGGTTTCAGTTCTCTTTTCAAGTTCAAAATTGGATTGCAAATAATCCGTCGCTGCAAGGCGAAGATTTCTCGCGCAGTGGGTTTGTCTGGCAGCCGCAGCGCTTCGATCGAGATACAGCGCTCTCTCGTGGAGCCGATGTGCTTAACATTGCCGCTCAGTCTGTCCGCACCGAACTCGAAGGCAAACCCTGGGGACAGGTCGAACGCTGGCTTGCCAACCTCGATCAGCAAGTGCCGCGCTTGAGGCAGCAGGTCAAAGAGCAACTGCCGCGATCGTCGCAACCAGATTTATGGACGCTGAATGCTGAAGTTACTTCGGCAGCGTATGACCTCAAGCTTCAAGCCCTCTGGCGCAGACCCAACTCTCGTCAGGCAGGGTCTGAACTGACGCGCACTTGCCGTATTACTCCGGTGCGGCGAGAAAGACCCACCCCAGAATTTAGATTCGAGGACTCGGTTCCGCCTGCTACGGCTCCGGCTCGTGTGCAAGAAGTAGGAACCGTGCAATGTGGTTCGATCACGCCGCCTAAGCAAATTCAGCCAACCAGATCGTAATTCTTCGGGCAAAATGGGGAATCCGAAAGTGAGTTTCTTGTGCAGGAGAGTTGGCGATGAGTCAGGCGGTGCAGACCGTGGGCGGTACAGTTATGCGAATTCAAGCGATCGCCGCAAATGTGTTTCGAGAAGTGATTCGCGATCGGGTTCTCTATCTGATTGGACTTTATGGTGCGGGCTTGTTGCTGGCGGGTCGCCTCTTACCCGAAGTGGCAGCGGCAACCGAAGCGAAAATTCTGCTTGATTTGGCGCTGGCAGCCATGCCCGTTTTCGGATTGATTGTGGCAATTTTTATCGGTACAGGATTAGTCAACAAAGAAATCGAAAAGCGCACCGTTTTTGTCCTAATTGCAAAGCCTGTGAGTCGGGCTGAGTTCATTATTGGCAAGCATTTGGGGTTATCGGCAGTTCTGGCAGTGTTGATGACAGCGATGACCGTAATCGCGATCGCGATTCTATCTGTCTTCAAAACTCCGTTTCCTTTTGCGAATCTTCTGCTGTCATCTGCTTTTCTGTGGCTGCAATTATCTTTGGTCAGCGCGATCGCGCTGCTGTTTAGCGTGTTTGCTAGCGCTCTACTCGCGATGATGCTGACGTTTGGCATTTACCTGATCGGACAACTGAGCCAAGACTTGGTGCAATTCGGCAGATTGACCAAAGATCCTGCGCTCGAAACTGCGACTCAAGGGTTGTATCTCGTGCTTCCGGATCTAGCGCGGTTGGATTTGAAAAACCAAGCAGTCTACAACCTCATTCCGGCTGCCCCCACTCTACTCGGAAGCGCGTTATATGCCCTGCTTTACATCATCTTTACTTTAGCGATCGCGTCGCTGATTTTCTCACGGCGGGAATTCTAAGCTTCATACTTGCCTGCAACTTCTTAAGGCTTTGATTAAGCTCAGAGTCTTATCAAGCTGGGGGCTAAGTAGATCTCGGTAGGATGATCAGTAATTCCACAGAGACTCTACTTTAATCTCCGTAATGTCTAAATGATTCGAGAAAGCTGCATGACTTTGCAACTGCACCAGACCAGTCGAGAGGAATCGACTAGCGCCGCTTTGCGTCAACTCTTTACGCAGTCGGATTCCTGCATCGCGAATCCTCTCGCTGTTGCGTACTGGGTCGAACGCTTTCTCAATGATTTGAATGCTCGCCTGTTCGAGTGCCTCAACGATGCGCCCACCGAAGCAAAGCTCTGGCAAACGCTAGCCGACGAATTAGCCCAAATTCTAAACGGTGAACTCGTCGCGATCGCGCTTCCTGCTGACATCGGGAAGCTTAAAATTCAGCATCTTGCAGCCTCAACGATGCCGCCTGATCGCCCTGGTTGTATGACTCGTTTTGACATCGAATTAGGGCAAGAATTAACGCTCTCAGACCTACAGTCTTTGTCTCCCCTTAAGGGGCAAAGCACCTGGGAACTGTGCGATCGTACAATCACTTACGGATGGTTGCTCACTGTCTCTCCTGCGGCACCCCTGCCGATCGACACGGCTCTGATGCAGCTCCGGCATCAATGTATTAGTCGAGCGATCGCACAAACCATTCAGATCGTTCACCATGCTAAAAGCACCCAGGGACTCATTCAAAAGTGCCAAACGCTGACAGCCAACAATCTGGAACTGACTCAAATCAGTAAACTCAAAAGTGAATTTCTGGCGAATACGAGCCACGAAATCCGCACCCCTTTAAGCTCGATTCTTGGCTTTACGCATTTGCTGCGAGAGCAGGGTTACACTCCTTCTAAGGGGCGGCATCAGGAATATCTCAAAATCATTCTTAGCAGCGGTCAGCACTTGCTTGCTCTGATCAACGACATTCTTGATTTGTCCAAAATCGAGGCAAATCAATTAACCTTGCAGCAGGAACCGATCGAAGTCAGCGAAGTCTGCAAACTAGCGCTGAAACTGGTGCAAGAAAAAGCGAACGATAAAGGGCTACTCCTTAAGCTGGCGATTGCGCCCGGAGTTACTGCGATCGTTGCTGATCCGCTGCGCCTCAAGCAGATGTTGTTTAACCTGCTCTCGAACGCGCTGAAATTTACCGATCGCGGCTCTGTCGGGCTGGAAGTCAAAGCCGTCGCAGACTTCATCGAATTCACAGTCTGGGATACCGGAACTGGGATTTCTTCTGAACAGCAGCAGACCCTCTTTCGTCCCTATACTCAACTGCAAAATGCATCGCCCGGTGAAGGCACAGGATTGGGGCTGGCGCTCACTCGCCAACTAGCTGAACTGCATGGAGGTTGGATACAAGTCGAATCGGAACTGAATCACGGCTCACGCTTTACGATCGCGCTTCCCCGCGCTGTCCCTGATGCTGTTGCCCCCCGTGCAAACGTCCCCTGTACGCCTCCCCCCACTGCTTCCTGCTCCGACTCTATTCTTCTCGTCGAAGACCACGCGATTAATGCTCGATTAATCCTCACCTATCTCGGCAAACTCGGATATGCCGTCACTTGGGCAAAAAGCAGTGAAGAAATGTGGCAAGCGCTGCAACAATCCATCCCCGCTCTGATTTTGATGGATATTCACCTTCCTGATGTCGATGGTTTAACGCTCACTCAACAGCTACGATCGATGACGCTTTATCAATTCATCCCGATCGTCGTGCAAACCGCAATGGCGATGAAGGGCGATCGCGAAAAATGTCTCGCCGCAGGCGCAACTGACTATGTGACAAAGCCGATCGATCTCACCGCACTGGCACAAACCGTGGCAAAGTACAGTCAAAAACGCTGAAATTCCGGATTCCTTTATATACTGATGAAGCTAAACACCTGTTTTACTTTTTGAGCTATGCAAGATGTCCCCGCCTGGTTATCTTCAATCGTCTGGACAGATTACCGATTGGCAGTCTTGTTTACTGTCATCTTGCCGCTGGTGTTGCTGATTTGGGCAGTCGTCCAGCGTTCAGAAGCGATTCAAAAATTGATGTTGATCTACTGGCGCGTCTCTAGTTTGCTGGCGATCACCGTGTATTTGTTAATCGGAGTTCTACCGATCGGCTTTGTCTCCGGCTGGCTGGCGCGGATTTTAATTCCGCTGGGTCTATGGTACTGGGTGGATTTGAATGAAGAAATCCGCGATTCGCCGCCGAGTGCCTTAAAGCTCTCGGTTGTGTCTTGGCGTTGGGCAGTGTCGCTGTACTGCGTTTTGGGAGCGATCGGACAGATTCCCATCTTGCGCTGTGCCACGCTTGCCAGTCAACAGATTCTGAATGATGGTACTTGTCGAGTTTGGCTTGATCCGCCTTTCCTGTTCCGCGAATATTTTCATGGGGGAGTCAGACCGTTTGTGCTCGGATTTTTTGGCATCCTCGGACTCGTGATTTACGTGCTGTATCTCGGATTTTTTGTTTTCTTCCGATTAGGCAAGCGCAAGCGGACGGCAATCGAGAATTAACACCTGTTCTTTTTTGAGGTTCATGAAACATTCTATTGGGCATCGCTTAGAGCAATACACGATTAAGCGTCCGAATGAGGTCTTGTTGGTGTCGATCGAAATCGAGGGTCAGCCGGATCAAGTCGCGATATTTAAGGGATTCTCCAGTTCGCTGATGAATCCGACTTCGTTTGATCCAGATGTTCCGGTGTTACCGGATTCTGCTGTGATTCAATCGATCGATCGACTAGAAAGTCCCTATAACCCGAATGCACCACGCTATGTGGAACAAGGGATAAGTTGGGAGGCATTTCAGCGATTGCTGGATGCAGTCGGAGTCTAACCTGAGCGGCTAGAGAAAATTTAGCGCTGACGTTAGAGTGACAGGGGTGTGCGATCGAACAACGTCAATTGTGTGAGGATGTGAACAACCTATGGTGTCATTACCAACCAAGGCTGAGTTACTTAGCCGTCTTTCGTCTCGTCCACAGATTCATCACTGGGATGCACTGCCGCTTCCAGAATCTGCACTGTTTGGAACGGATGGGATTCGAGGAAAAGCGGGAGAGTTATTGACTGCGCCGCTCACAATGCAGGTCGGCTACTGGGCAGGACAAGTGTTGGGAGCAGGCAATCGTGCGCCTGTAATTATTGGTCAGGATTCGCGCAATTCGAGCAATATGCTAGCTATGGCGCTTTCTGCTGGGTTGACTGCTGCTGGAATTGAGGTGTGGGATTTGGGCTTGTGTCCAACTCCGGTAGTGGCACATTTGACGCATCATAGCGAAGCGATCGGCGGCGTGATGATTTCTGCCAGCCACAATCCGCCCGAAGATAACGGGATTAAATTCTTCAATTCCGATGGCTCGAAGTTGGCGCTAGAACTCCAACAGCAAATCGAAGCTGGATTGCGGGGTGAAGGCAAAATTGCGACGATTTCCCAGCAGTGGGGACAGCATTTTCATCGTCCAGAGTTGGTTAACCATTACATTGACGCGATTCAAACCCCTTTAGTCGCGGAGTCTGAGCAACCGTTAACAGGATTGCGCGTTGTCTTAGATTTAGCTTGGGGTGCAGCAACGCGATCGGCAACCGATGTGTTTCGCGCTTTAGGGGCAGAAGTGCTGGCGCTGCATGAAACTCCGGACGGCGATCGCATTAATGTAAACTGCGGCTCAACGCACTTGAATCTGCTAAAAGCGGCGGTGATCGAACAATCTGCGGATGTGGGATTTGCTTTTGATGGCGATGCCGATCGGGTTTTGGCGGTTGATTCTCAAGGTCGCACGGTGGATGGAGATTACATTCTCTACTTGTGGGGACAGCAGCTTTTATCAGCGGGTCAGCTTCCAGGGGCGACGATCGTCGCAACGGTGATGTCAAATCTTGGGTTTGAACGTGCCTGGGAGAAGTTAGGCGGACGATTGATCCGGGCGGCAGTAGGCGATCAGTACGTTCATGCCGAAATGGTGAAATGCGGCGCGGCTCTCGGCGGTGAGCAATCTGGACATATTCTTTGCCCTCAGCATAGCGTCAGTGGCGATGGATTATTAACTGCACTGCATTTAGCGAATTTGATTGTGCAATCAGGCGTTTCGCTCTCCGAACTGGTCGATCGCAGTTTCAAAACCTATCCGCAACTCCTGCGGAATGTACGAGTTGAAGATCGAGCCTTGCGGATGAACTGGAATAAGAATCAGGCGGTACAGAATGCGATCGCTCAGGCTGAGGCGGCAATGGGCAACCAAGGGCGTGTTCTGGTACGGGCATCCGGGACTGAACCTGTGATTCGAGTGATGGTTGAAGCTGAAAATTCAGAACTCGCAACCTACTGGACAGAGCAACTGATTTCGACGGTACAACGGTATCTAACGGTAGAGAAGCATCTAAGCTAGGTGAATGTAACCGTAGCCGTAAGTGATGTAAAGCTCGATCGCTTACGGCTTGCGAGAGCTTGATTAAAACATTTGCCAATCCGGAGATTTGAGTTGCTTCAATTGCTCAACTCGTTTGCGGAAAAACTGTTCGTCTAAACGGCTGTAATTGTGGCGAAGTGCGTAAGTTAAGCAAATTGCCCACATCCAAATGTGAGCAGTTTGTGTAAATGCAGAAATCGCTTCAAACTCAAACGCTTTGAGTGGAGACACCGATTGGTATCCTTGCAGAAAAGCTTCTCTGACTCGCCGACTGATGCCCGTACTCAGCGCAACTTGACGAAACTTGCCCAGTTCAAAGGCTCTCCAACCAAAGCCACATTGATCAAAATCAAATAGAGTCGGCTGATCTGCTTCGTTAAAGTGCGTGTTGCCACTATGCGGATCGCCCCAACAAATTCCCCAGTAAGGTGCCGATCGTGGAAAATCCTTCAGTACAAACTTAATCTGCTCGATCGCCGCTTCGATATAAGCCTGATCCTCAAGCTGCAAAAAAGGCGAAATCTCACTCCAAGAATCGTCGAGCAAATAATCGAGCGTCAAGGGCTTACGATCAAATGCACAGTCAAACTCTAGCCCTGCTTGATGTACTTTTGCCAGCGTCTCACCCAATCTTGTGGCTTGCCGAATGCTCAGATCCCCAATCGGCACACCTCCGGGCGCATACGTAAACAAAGCCGCATAACGATCGCCCTCTGGCGCAGGAATAGTGATCGAGAGTTTGCCCGCCTCTGTTTCTAGAGGATAGGCCACAGGTAAACCGCGCTGATGTAGAAAATTCAGCAGGGATAATTCAAAATCGATATCGGCTTGAGAACGCCAGTCCCAATGTGAAATTCTTAAAACATACGCAGCGCGATTGGTTTCGATCAGATAAACATCGCTCAATCCCCGACACCAAAACTGGCAGTTTCTCACCGTTCCAATGTCGTAGCACGATAAAATCCTTGCCACGATCGCCCTTGGATCGAGTGTAGAGTAGAGGACAGGAAACAGTTCGGCAGTGAGGGATCGCATGGATACAAGGAGCGGGAGCGCTTTTGTTATCCTTCATACTGCGCTAGAACTCCACTCACAATGGTCAAGTTTGATACGAAATGCGGTTAATTCCGAGCAATTAATGATGCTGCAACCATGACGAGATGATCCGGTTCGACCGGTTTTGCCAAGTGTCGCGCAAATCCCGCTGCGAGCGCCTGTTGTTGCGCCATTTCTCCAGCAAAGGCACTCAGCGCGATCGCTGGAACTCTGTGTTCTGGCTTCAGACTTCTGAGCAATTGATAGCCATCCATTTCTGGCATTCCGACATCGCTGATCAAGAGATCGGTCTGATAATGAGCCAGGATTTTCAGCGCTCCGATCGCGCAGTCTGCCCGTTGAACGGTTGCCCCTGCCGATTCAAGCACATACGCAACAAAATCCCGCGAATCCAGCTCATCATCCACGACTAAGACTCGAATTCCTTCGAGGCAGGGTCTAGACTCTAGCGGATCAACATTCGACGGCAACGGCGCGATCGTGTTGCTTAGCGGAAGCGTCACGATAAAGACTGCGCCTTGATTTTCACCGGAGCTTTCAGCGCGGATGGTGCCACCATGTAGCTCGACAATCTGACGCACGATCGCTAAACCCAAGCCTAGCCCCCCAAACTTGCGTGTGGTCGCACTATCAGCCTGACGAAACCGATCGAAGACATACGGTAAAAATTCACCATCAATCCCCTTGCCCGTGTCGATGACTTGAATTTGCGCCGATCGATCAACCTGAGTTAAGCGCACTTCAATCCGCCCCCCTTTCGGTGTAAACTTCACCGAATTCGAGAGCAAATTACAAACGACTTGCTGTAGCCGCGCAGCATCTCCTAATACAGTCGCAGGAGCTTCGATGCTCGTTTGAATTTGAATCTTTTTCGCATTGGCAGCAAGCCGAATCGTCTCGATCGCCGCAGTCGTCACTCCAGCTAAGTTTACTGGTCGCACATTCAGCATTAACTTGCCTTGCAAAATTCGCGAAATGTCCAGCAAATCTTCGATCAATTGAGTCAGTTGCACCGCGTTGCGCTCGATCGTTGCCAAGGCTTTATCCTGGCTTTCGAGGCTGACTTTGCTCGCTCGTAAAAGTTTCGTCCAGCCCAAAATGGGACTGAGCGGTGTTCTCAGTTCATGCGATAAAACCGTGAGAAATTCATCTTTCATCCGGTTGGCAGTTTCAGCTTGCTCTCTAGCAGCCCGTTCAGCTTCTGACACCCGTATTCGATCGAGTTCTGTCGCAATCCGCAGCGCAAAAATCGTTAATAACGACTCTGCAAGCTGTACGTTTTCTAGCGGCTTGCTGTGCATAATCCCTAACAGGCCTAGAGGATTTTCTCCTGAGTCAAAGAAAGGCACAGCGATATAGCCTTCAATGTTTAAGGGGGCAAGCATTGGTGCGTCGGGAAACAGTGCTTGAACACGACGCGGGTAGGAGCAAAGCTTGCGATTTTCGATCACCTTCTCGCAAGGCGTGTCCACGATTAGATAGTCAAAGTTTTCGGCATTTTGACCATGAGCGCAAACCGCGATCGTTTGAACGGTTTGTTGCATGGGTTCAACTAAGCGCCCGATACAGACATAATCGACCGATAAAGCCTTGGCAAAGTGTAGAACCAACGCATCAAAAAACGCCTGTCCTGTGACGGCTGAAACGCCCTGCGTCACTTCTAATAATGCCGCATCGGTTTGAGCAATTTTTCGGGCGGCGAGTCTTAACTCTAGCTCATCCATCACCATCGCGGCTAAATCGACGAGCGTTTCCCGCTGCTCAGCACTCAAATCATCGTGCGGCTGGCTATCTAATAAACAAAGCGTTCCTAAGTTATAGCCGTCCTGTGTGATCAGCGGTGCGCCTGCATAAAATCGTAAACCCGGTTCTGCCATCGCAAACGGATTACAGGCGAAGCGATCGTCTTTGTGCGTATCGGGAATCACTAAAATTCCGTTATAAAGAATGGCAACGTTGCAGATCGAATCGTTGCGCGGAACTTCTGGAAGATTAAATCCTTGACAGGACTTAAACCAAGCGCGATTTTCGTCTACTAAAGAAACAATCGAGATCGGGACATTGAATAACCGAGCCGCGAGTTTGGTGATGCGATCGAAAGCCTCTTCGGCTGGTGTATCCAGAATGTTGTATCGCAACAGTGCTTCTATCCGCTCTGCGTCGTTTTCAGGGCGTAGGGATTCTGGAGAAGTCTCTTGAATCAAAGCGTCGGTCATAGGAATTGGACAAGAACCATGAGTTCGAGAACAGGGGGGCAAACGATCGCTAACGTTTCTATTTAGTATCAGACAGTTCTTTGCTTGTATGTAAATTTTTCTCAACCTACAACGTTCTTTTGTTCGTCGAACTCTAGCTAAGGGAGGGATCTCTGCCAGTACACTGAGAGGAGAACATTCAAGGAATAGTTTCGTGATTCGAGTTGGACTGGTTGGAACCGGATATGCTGCGAAGCTGAGAGCAGAAGCGGTGAATCAAGACGATCGCGCAAAATTAGTCGGTGTAGCAGGACATCAACCTGATAAAACAGCGGAATTCGGGCATACACACCAAACCCAAGCGTTTAATGCGTGGCAAGAGTTGATCCAGGCGGTTGATTTAGTCATCATCTGCGGCGTGAACTCAGAGCATAGCGCGATCGCGGAATCCGCTCTCGAATCCGGTCGTCATGTCGTGGTCGAATATCCGTTAGCGATCGACTTTGAATCAGCAACGCGAGTGGTTGAACTAGCTCATGCTCGAAATCGCTTACTTCATGTCGAGCATATTGAGATTTTGGGCGGAGTGCATCAAGCCTTTTTGCGATCGCTCTCTCAAGTCGGGACACCGTTTTATGCACGTTATGCCACCGTCACTCCGCAGCATCCTGCTTCTGCAAAATGGACTTACGATCGAGCAATCTTTGGCTTTCCATTAGTCGGTGCATTATCGCGACTGCACCGATTAATTCATGCGTTTGGGCAAGTTGAATCGGTGAGTTGTCAGAATCGCTATTGGAATTTAAACGGCGATCGTTACACAGGTTGTCTTTGTAAGGCGCAACTGCAATTTAAGAGTGGTGTGAGTGCAGATGTGGTGTACGGCAAAGGTGAAACCTTTTGGACACCGGAGCGCAAGTTAGAAGTTCAGGGCGATCGCGGTGCCTTGATCTTTGACGGTGATCAAGGTGCTTTTGCGAATACCGAGGGTGTGAGTGCGATCGAGGTCGGTGCAAGACGCGGATTGTTTACCAAGGATACGAGTGCCGTTTTGGATTACCTGATCGATGGAGCGCCGCTTTATGTTCAACCTGAAGAGAGTTTATATACGTTGAAAGTTGCGATCGCAGCGCAACGATCGGCAGAACAAGGACAAACGATCAAAATCGAATAATTACTCCGATTGAAATTCGATTACAGCAGCAATTGCGCTACCAATTTCCTGCATTTGCTCTTCTGACACTTGTCCGACTCGCCGGATAAATCTTTGAGTATCAACACCGCGAATTTGTAATACGTCGATCGCTGAAATCTTTGGCAAACCATTGTCATGATCAGGAGCAATGCAAATATGCCAAAGATTACGGCTGAAGTAATTCTTCCGGTCTGTGATGGGCGCAATTAACTTGAGCGGCAAGCGTTCAACTTCATCAGAACTGATCACGATCACAGGTCGAATTTTTTTGATTTCGGTTCCAAGCGTCGGATCAGAATTCACGAACCAGATTTCTTTGCGTTTCGGCTCAATACTCAATCAAGTCTCCTGGTGCAATCTCTTGCCATTCACGCTCCTGCTCGTAGTGAGCGACCATCTTCTCCGCCTGATCTGCTAACACGCGCCGCCGTTCTGCCAAAGGTCGTTTTAGAAAAGCTTTGCGATCTGCTAAGGTCAGCGTTTCTGGAGACATGGAACTTTCTAGCACACCGATTCCTTGACTACAAGCGATCGAGATTGCTTGGTCGATCGTCAGGTTTTGCCGCTCTGCCCATTGCTGTACTCGTTCTAAGAGTTCGTCGTCCAGCCTTAAGGTCAGTTCTGTCATTGATACAGTCTCGCTCAGTGCATTCAGCTTAACAAAAGGCGAATCGCGATCGTCGCTCATCTTCTTCATAATTCTCAGTCTTGCTTCGAGTGCTGAATCCCTTAGAATAGATAATTGGCTTGTGATTCTTCACCGTGCCCGTGATTCTCAGACTCAACTCTCAGCATCTTGTGAGCATTCGTGCTCATGCCGAGCGCACCTATCCCGATGAGTGCTGCGGCTTGCTGTTGGGCAAGAGTGACCCCACTGGGAAAACCGTCATGGAAGTAAAAGCAACGGAGAATCGGTGGAGTAGCGACGAGAGCGACCTGACCCCAAAGCGTCAATATGAAATTGCACCAGAAGAAATGTTGGCAGCAATGAAAGCCGCTCGATCGCAAGGTCTCGATATCATTGGGATCTATCACTCACATCCGGATCATCCGGCGATTCCTTCAGAATGCGATCGTGCGGCCGCATGGTCAGCGTATAGTTATGCGATCGTGTCGGTGTCTGAAGGCAAGTCGGTTGACCTTCGCTGCTGGAGCCTCGACGATCAACAGGTTTTCCAGCCGGAAGAACTGGCGATCACCTGAAGGAACTCCCTCAATTTGTCAACTTGTTCAGCGACGCACCATGCTAAACCCAAATCTGGATGAAATCCAGTTAACCAATGATGATTACGCCCGATATTCCAGGCATATTATTCTGCCGGAAGTTGGGCTGGATGGACAGAAAAAACTCAAAGCGGCAAGCGTTCTCTGCGTGGGAACAGGCGGGCTGGGATCACCGCTATTGTTGTATCTAGCAGCAGCGGGGATCGGACGAATTGGAATTGTCGATTTTGATGTCGTCGATAGTTCTAATCTGCATCGTCAAATTATTCACGGAACTTCTTGGGTTGGTAAACCTAAGATTGAATCGGCAAAACAACGGATTCTTGAGATCAATCCAACTTGCCAAGTGGATCTGTATGAGACGCGATTAAGTGCTGAAAATGCACTGCAAATTGCGGAACCTTATGATTTGGTGATCGACGGAACCGATAACTTCCCAACGCGGTATCTCGTGAATGATGTTTGCGTGCTGTTGAATAAGCCGAATGTGTACGGCTCGATTTTCCGATTTGAGGGACAAGCGACGGTCTTTAACTACGAGGGCGGTCCGAACTATCGCGATTTGTATCCGGAACCCCCGCCACCTGGATTGGTGCCTTCTTGTGCAGAGGGCGGTGTATTGGGTGTGCTGTGCGGCATTATCGGCACGATTCAGGCGACTGAAGCAGTGAAGATTATTCTCGGACAGGGAAACACACTCAGTGGGCGGTTGTTGCTGTACAACGCACTGGAGATGAAGTTCCGGGAGCTTAAACTGCGTCCAAATCCGGTACGTCCCGTGATTGAGAAATTAGTAGATTACGAGGAGTTCTGCGGAATTCCACAGGCAAAAGCGGCTGAGGAGCAGGCAAAAGCGAGTATGCAAGAAATCACTGTGCAGGAATTGAAGCAACTGATCGACAGTGGCGCGATCGGGAACGAGTATGTCTTGCTCGATGTCCGCAATCCCAACGAGTACGATATTGCTCAGATCCCCGGTTCTGTATTAATTCCGTTACCGGACATCGAGAACGGGAATGGCGTTGAGAAAGTGAAAGAACTGCTCAACGGACACAAGTTGATTGCACATTGCAAAATGGGGGGACGATCGGCAAAAGCGATCGGTCTTCTCAAATCGGCGGGTATTGATGGGATCAACGTGAAGGGTGGAATCACGGCTTGGAGTCGTGAGGTCGATCCGTCGGTGCCGGAATATTAAACCGAATGGGGGATTCCCGATTTCGATTTGATTGGCGATCGTCCCGTAACCCCGGTAGAGACGCGATTAATCGCGTCTCTACGCCATCGGGTAAACGCATGATTTCGCCGGACAAAACCGTTGCGCCAAAACCCGTTTCTACCCAAATACCAATCGCGCCGCCCAAAAACCACCCAATACGGCCAACGCGACCCAATCAAAGCGCTTCAAAATTAATTGATGCCATTCCACCCGATGCTGATTCGGACTGGTAAATCCACGAACCTTCATCGCACTCGCAATCTGTTCTGCTCTGAGCAATAAATTCTGCAATAATCGCTCTGCTACCGATAACGCAACTTGAATCGTGCGGCGAAATCCTAACTTCTTCCAATTGATAGCACGAGTGCGAATCGATCGAACCAAATTCTGAAATTCCTCCAACACCAGCGGAATGAATCGCAACGACAACGTTAACGTCAATGTAACTTCAGTCACCGGAATATTAAATCGCCGCAATGGACTCATCAAATCTTCCAATCCTGCGGTAACTTCTTCGGGTGCAGTCGTCAGCAAAAATAAATTCGTACTGTAGATCAGCGTAAACAATAAAGTACCCACTCGAATCGCGAGATCCAGTGATCGACGAGTCACCCGAATCGGACCTCGCTGAAACACCACATACTGATAATCTGTCGGTTGCTTTAACTCTGGGCGCTTTAATTGATTGGCAAGTTGGGTCTGCTCTTTGGGTGCTGCTTGAAATGGATTAAACCAAGGCTGTTGCGGTGCGGGCTTTGGAACCGTGTTCGGCTGCTGCACAAATGCCAGTTCATTCTCAGGCAGTCGGGGACGTGGCTCAACACTTAAGCCATCAGGCGCGATCGCAACCAACGAAAACACATAGAGCGCCAGCAATAACAGCCAGCCCATTTGTTGCCGCCATACCCGCAGGGGAATTCGAGCCGCTAAAGTCAGAGCGATTAACACACCGACTAGAATTAATCGCCATTCTGCACTCGCTAGTAGGGGGGTGGCTAGAAAACTCATCAACCACGCCAGCTTTACCCGTGGATCGAGTCGGTGCATCCAGGTAATCGGCTGTTCGAGATATAGACCCAACGGCAGCGATCGCAGTAAATCCATACGCTAAACCTTTGTTGCTCGATTCGCGGTGTTCCGCTCAACTTCCCGAACTTTCTTACCGCGCCAAAGTAACCGGAGCGGTGTGCCTTGGAAGCCTAAAGATTCGCGGAACTTACGATCGATATAACGGCGATAGTTGTCGTTGAATAGATGGGGATCGTTGACGAATAGCGCGATCGTCGGAGGTGCGCTGCTTACCTGAGTTCCGTAGTAGATCTTGCCTTGTCGTCCTTGTCTCGTTGTGGGTGGTGTGTGCCAAGACAGCGCATCTTCTAGCACTTCATTAATCACAGACGTTGAAACTCGGCGCTTGTGTTGTTCAGCGGCACGATCGACGAGTTCAAAAATCTTCTCAACCCGCTGACCGGTTTTGGCGCTAATAAAAATGCTTTCTGCCCACTCGACAAAATGTAGGCGATCGCGGATCTGATCCTCATATTCATAAATGGTGTGGGAGTCTTTCTCAACGGCATCCCATTTATTGATGATGACCACACAGCCCCGTCCTTCATCATCAATGCGTCCAGCTAATTTTTGGTCTTGCTCGGTCACGCCGTCTAGTGCATCAATCACAAGAAGCACCACATCAGAACGATCGATTGCCTTAAACGCTCGATTGATTCCAAAGAATTCAGGACCGTATTCCACGTTCTTTTTCTTGCGAATTCCAGCAGTATCAATCAAGCGATATGTTTTATCGTTGCGCTCAACTACCATGTCGATCGCGTCTCTTGTCGTACCTGAAATTGGACTGACGATCGAGCGATTTTCGCCCACAAACGCATTGAGCAAGCTTGACTTACCCACATTCGGGCGACCTGCGATCGCGACTTTAGTTTCAGGATTTTCTTCGATTTCACAGGTTGCAGGCAAGTGTTCGACAACCTGATCGAGCAAGTCCCCTGTACCGCTCCCGTGAATGCTCGAAACCGGATACGGCTCACCCAGCCCTAACTCCCAGAATTCTGCGGCTTGAATGAGTCCTTGATCAACCGATTCACACTTATTGACTGCCAGTACAACCGGAACAGGCTGCTGACGCAGCCATTGAGCAATTTCCTCGTCTGCTTGAGTTAATCCCGCCTGTCCATCTACGACAAAAATCGCCGCCTTCGATTCCGACAAAGCCGCCATTGCTTGTTCTCGAATCAGGGGCAAAAATTCGGTGTCATCGTCAAACACCAGTCCGCCCGTATCAACGACTTGGAATTCCCGATCGCGCCAAAATGCTCGTTTATAGGTGCGATCGCGGGTCACACCCGGCTCATCGAACACGATGGCATCCTGTACCTGAGCAAGACGGTTCACAAGCGTAGACTTGCCCACATTTGGGCGACCAATAATGGCAACGATCGGCAATGACATATTTTTGAGAGGCAGGGATTGACTTAAGCCAGCACACCATTGTAACGCAATCTCTTCTTACTCAGCTTGCGTCAAGATTTCGTAGCCGGTGGAGGTCACGACGATCGTATGTTCACATTGGGCGGAGAGTTTGCGATCTTTTGTTAAGGCTGTCCATTTGTCGGGCATGACTTCGACTTCCCAGGTGCCTTCGTTGATCATCGGTTCGATCGTAAACACCATTCCAGGACGCAACTTTTTCCCGGTACCGCGTTTGCCGTAGTGCGGAATTTGGGGAGCCGTGTGGAAAATGTGGCTAATTCCATGTCCCACAAAGTCTTGCACGACGGAAAAGCCTTGAGATTCGGCATATTCTTGAATCGCTGCGCCAATATCGCCGATTCTGGCACCCGGTTTTACCGCATCCATGCCTAATTGTCGGCATTTGTCTGTCACTTCGACCAAACGCTTTGCTAACGGTGACGGTTCTCCGACGAAATACATTTTTGAGGTGTCGCCGTGATAGCCATCGACGATTAGCGTGACATCAATATTAATAATGTCTCCATTTTTCAGCACTTGTTTAGCGTTGGGAATGCCGTGACACACGACTTCATTAACGCTCGTGCAAATGGACTTGGGGAAGCCGTTGTAGCCGAGGGGAGCGCTTTTGGCTCCGTGGGCTTGTGTCCAGCGTTCAGCTTCGTCGTTGAGTTCTAATGTAGAGACACCGGGTTTGACGAAGGACTCTAAGTGATTCAATAGCTGCGCTGCGAGTTTTCCAGCCCGACGCATTTTTTCGATTTCGCGACTCGAAAGGAGGGTGATGACTTCTTGTTCCATACCAACATTTTAGCGAGAACTGTTCTGAGGTTTGAGCTAGAGCGATTTGATTTTAAACGGTTTTCTATTGAACTAAACGATCGCCATTGATCCAGTGCAGCAAATCGGGTGTGAGGTCTTGCCGTGATCGCGTTTGAGAATTTATACAAACATGGCGGGTGAGCGCTTTTGCTATCGTTTGCTCCTGAGATAAACGGTAAGAAATTTCAAATTCACTCGGTTTTAATAAGTTTGGAGTGAGCGCGATCGTAATTTCATCTCCACAGAATATGGGCTTAAAAAAATCGACTTCAGCGTGAACAATTGGAACCGCAACCGTTTGACCCGAAAAGAACGATCGCAGATTAATTCCACTCGCGCTCAGAGAGGCTTCATACGCCTCGTGACAGAAGTTAAGAACGTTGGCAAAGTAAACAACTCCTGCCGCATCTGTTTCGGAAAAGTGAATCGATCGAGAGTAAGTAAATTGCATCAGGAAATCATCAGTTCAGCTTTGAGAAAATCGATAAATTGACGTGCCGTTCTACCCGACCTTCCATTATGCCGAGTTGCCCACTGCAACGCTCTAAATTCTAGATCTTCAGCGCTCAATTCAATCTGAGCTTGGCTGGCTAAATGGTGAACAATTTTTAGATAAGTGGTTTGATCCGCAGGCTCAAACGTCAGGGTTAACCCGAAGCGATCGCTAAACGATAACTTCTCCTGCACTGTATCCCAGTGATGCACTTCGTCGGCATCTTTTGGACGGGGACGATCGCCAAAGAATTCTCGAATTAAATGCCGTCGATTTGAAGTGGCATAAACCACTACGTTTTGAGGTCGAGCGGTGAGATTCCCTTCTAATACCACTTTCAGCGCTTTATAAGCATCGTCATCTTCTTCAAAAGATAAATCATCCACGAAAATTACAAATTTCTGAGGGAGATCCCGCAAGCGTTCTACAATCGTCGGTAACGCTTTCAATTCTGATTTTGGCACTTCGATCAGGCGTAGATTCTCATATTTGCCGAGCAGCGATTTCACCAGCGACGATTTTCCTGAACCGCGACTGCCATACAGCAAAATATGCAGTGCAGGTAATCCAGCCAGCAGAAATTCAGTGTTTCGCAGCAAAGTATCGCGCTGAGTTTCGTAACCAACTAAGGCATCAACTTGGATGGGATCGGGATTCGCGATCGCATTCAATTGCCCATCTTGCCAATGAAACGCATGGTATTCGGCAAAAATTCCGGTTCCAAAGCGGCGGTAGAATTCGATTAATTCTGGAAGTGCGATCGACCAATCTTCCAGCGATTCAAGCCGTTCCTGAATTTGTTTAATCTGTGTTTGTCTTAAACTACTTTCTGTATGAGAAACATAATCAACCCAGGGTACAGTCTTCTGTTTCATCAATTGGTAAAACTGCTGGCTGTTACATTCATAAAATCGTTGCAGAATTCTTAAATCATGCTTTGCTGCTTCTATGAGTTCTTCGAGAATTTCGCCGCGATAAAGTTGCTGGGTAAACGGATTTTCTGAAGCTAAAATTCGATTCAGCAAATAGTCGCGCCATCCTTGGTTTCGTCTTGCCAATTCTGAAAACCACTCGCTGTAGCTCATTGCTGCAATCTCTGGACGATCGAGAGCACTCAAAGCTGTGCGAAACGCCAACAACACCGGATCATCTAGCAAATCGCGATAGATTAACAGCGATAGACACTTCTCAGGTAACGATCGTACTTTTGCCATTCAACTACATCCCTAACACAGTCGTTAAAATCTTCGGCGCAGGTAACACCAATAAAATCAAAATTGCCAACGCCATTAATCCCACCCCATTGCGAAAACCATCAACTTCAATCACATCATTGAGCGTCGGTTCATTCAACGCAGGCAGCAAAAACAATAACACTGTCCATAGCAACAAATGCGGGTATACAATTGCAAACCCTAACAGCAAAAACCGAGAAATGCGTCCGATCCTGGCTCCGAGCCGTCGCCCAAACACCGCATGAATCATCCGCCCGCCATCCAACTGACCGATCGGCATTAAATTAAACGCAGTGAACAATACCCCAACCCAACCCGCGATCGCCACTGGATGCAGCCGCAGCGCTGCATAGGGAGTTAAATCGCGCCCGATCGCCAGCTTGCTAAAAACGGCAAGCACGATCGAAACTCTCGGATCAAGCGCCTGAAACTGAAAGAGTCCGCTCTGACTCGGTAGCGGCACAACACCCGACTGCACCAATCCCCAAGCAAGTAACGGAATGCTCACGCTCAACCCCAAAAACGCACCCACCAGCCCAATGTCAAACAGCGCCTTGCGATGCGGAATTGGAGACTTTAACTGCGTAAACGCCCCGATCGTTCCCAGCGGAAAAAACGGCAGTGGAATAATTGGAATAAAATACGGCAGCGTAATTGCAATCTGAAATTTACGAGCGGTGACAAACTGCCCAAGACTTCGTGCTGCAAAAAAGATCAAAACCGGAATCGAATAAGGCAATCCGTTTTCTAAAAGCGCCGCGACCGTTGGAACCCGCCCCACGATTTGCAGCCCCGCCCAAGTGGTTGTGAACACCGTCAAAAGCATCAGCGCGATCGCAAATCCAGGGCGAATCAGCGGACTCGAATTCTTCGACTCAACGCTTGCCGCTGGATTAATCACCAGTTCAAAAAACGGCTCTCCCGGATAATACTCCTGAAAAATCACATGAAAGCGATCGCCGAACTGTGCCTCAACATTCTGCCGCACCGTTTGATAAGCGACTTCTGGTGAGGTACGCAACTGCCCCCGACAAACCACGCCTTGCGGATGATATTCCAAGTGCCGTAGATAAAACACTGACCAAGGAAAGCACGTTTGTAAACTGGTTTCTTCGGCTGGATTCAGCGGACGCAAGTTTGCTAAATTCGGCGGTTGTAGCTCAGTGGCAGGCTTGGGAGGCGCAGAGGGTGCAGTATCCAACGCCGCCCAGCGCTGATCTCGTCCGGATCGCTCAATTCGCCCCCGCTGAATCAAATACAAATACAGCACCAAACAGCCCGCAAACAACACGATCGTATAAGGCATCGGCATCGCTTGCCCCCGAAACGCGATCGTCCACACCACCATGACAAACACGGGTAGCATCGCCACCAACCACAGTGCCCAAACTGGTGTGCGCGTCAGGCTGGCAACCCATTGGGTAATAAACAGGTAAGTGAGCAATCCGAGAAGCAAAAGCCAAATCATGACCAAAGGATGAGACAGGGGGCATAGATGGAAATCACGCGATCTGGCACAATCAACGATGGCAGAATTGCCATATTCTTTAGTTTGACCGATCGAGAAGCTTGTGCCACCAGAATCTCCGATTCCTTTAACGCCACAGTCCCGCACTCCGAAACAGCCGCGTCTAGTATTTTCAGCGGAAACTTGTCCAGAATCTAGTGTCACGCCAGTTTTCGCGTTTCCGCCGAATCGGGATACGCTCGGTGGTACCGCGTACCTCATTGTAAGAAAAGATGGAAATTTATTGATCGATTGTCCGGCTTGGGATGAAAATACACGATCGTTTCTCGATGATCAGGGCGGAGTTAGCAAATTAGTCATCACGCATCGCGGCGGCATGGGGAAGGTGCGTGAGATCCAAGAAGTGTTTGGCTGTGAGGTGATTGTGCAGGAGCAAGAGGCATATTTGCTGCCGAATGTAGCAGTAAGTTCGTTTCATGAAGGCTTGCCGATAGCTTCGCTTGACAGCGGGGGTACGCCGGAAATTCAAGTAATCTGGACTCCTGGGCATTCTCCCGGTTCAGCTTGTGTGTATTACGCTGCTTTGGGTGGCATTTTATTCTCCGGTCGTCATCTGCTCCCGAACGCGCAAGGCGATCCCGTTCCGCTCAGAACAGCGAAAACGTTTCACTGGAACCGCCAGATTCGCAATGTTCGGAAGCTCTTAGAAACATTCAATTCAGAGACACTGCACTTTATTTGTCCCGGTGCGAGTTCTGGACTGCTGCGCGGGAAGTTCGCGATCGAGCAAGCTTACTCCAGATTGGCAACACTCGATCTGGAAGCCTGCCTGACTCAACCTGCAAACTTTTGAATCGTTTGGAATCGTTGAGTCAACCGATGACCAAGCCTCTTTATGTGGATGTAATGTTCTGACGATCGCTCCTCATCACCACCACAACACAAGGCTTGGGTGCGGCATTTGCTTTTTTATCGGGGAAGTTAGAGCCGATCGGAACTTGGCGCGATTGGATGAAGTCCTTGCCGTCTGTCGTTTTCATTGCAAATTTGCGGGTTTCGGACTTCATGTTTTGACGGATGCCGTTGCTTTCTCCGGGGTGCTGAACGGCGAGAAAGAGAGACTGACGATCGCGGCTCAAAAACGGACCCGTTAATTCAGCTTCCATCGGAGCCATTGCAAATAGATAAGCATCGCCAGCATTCGCGCCTGATGTCGGCACAAACCATAAACTATTGTTGCCGAACAGTCCGCGTAAGTTTGATTGACTGGTCGGGACTCCATTCTTACCAATTCGCCTCGGAACCGCTTTGTTTAGTTTGTCCGAAGACATATCGGTAACAATCCACACATGACCATCCGGATCAATTAGTAAGTTATCAGGATTTGAAAAGCCTGCACCACCCGCAGTCGGTTCGCCGCCCATTGCTAACATTGTCCACCGAAAAGACAGTGCAGCAGGGTCACTGTTATCTTCAATTACGTGCATGACAAAGCCATATTCATAAGGAGTTTCACCTTTCGGACCCTTAAACACACGCTTATCTGGCCCACCATCTCGACTATCTGGCGAGCCAGAAGTAAAAGAAATGTACAGAGAGCCATCTGGAGCAATCTCGGTGTCTTCGGGTCGAGCCGTACAGGTAGCACCACACGCATTTGCAGCATAGTGAGCATCGATCAAAATAGCACCCTGTTTTTCAGTCGGATTGCCTTCGTAGAGATCACCTAGCGTTTTGAATCGTCGCTTGTACTGGTCGATCGCGCCTTTATTGCGAATGCTAATAAACCCACCTTCAGGGCGTTTTGGGAGATTGATCATACCTCCGACGATCGTAGCTGGATCTTCAGGATTAACCGCAGTCTCAGGTTTTAGTGCAATCCAGCGTCCTGTACCATCTTCGTTGAACTTCGCAGCATAAAGCATTCCATCGGCTAGTAAGCGGGAATTTGCTTTGTCTTTTGGATCATTCACTGATTCACGACTGACAAACTTATAGATATGGCCACTGCGCCGATCGCACCCGGAATAAAACGCTAAGGGTTTTCCCACTTCAACTCTCACTCCGACTGCCTCATGGCGATAGCGACCGAGCCAAGTATGCTTAGTTCCATAGTCGTTTGGGTTGGTTGGATCAACTTCAACAATCCAGCCGTATTTGTTGCCAGCTAATCCAAAGACATTCCCTTGCCCAGAAACATCCTCATCGTTAATTCTAAACGTCACGAGATCGGGCGGAAACGATGTGCCATCGGCGTAAACTGGCTCAGGAACTTGAATTTGAATGTTTTCTTCTGCACTCAAAACAGTTCCCCACGGCGTTGTGCCACCTGCACAGTTACCAAATGTCCCGATAATGCGATCGCCCAGTTTATCGATGTACCCTTTTCCCGTTTTCTTCTGAAACACAGCTTTTGCTGCTCCAGTACAGCTAAGGTAGCGTTGATCTTCTAAGCCTGAGATTCCTGTGATGCGACGATCGGCGTTTGAGAAGGTTCGCTCCCACTTGCCGTCTGGAGTCTTACGAATCGAAATGACACCCATGCCTTGATCAATCAACGCCTCTTTGCAAATAGTTGCAATCTGAGCTTTGAGCGCGCTTTTTGCGGGTAGAGCAAGGGCGTTGAGTGCTTTTTTCTTTTTGAGTTCTTGCTCAACTGCGGCGATCGGGAGCGTTTTGCCTAGCACTTTTGAGTAAGATTGCAGCCACGGAATTGCACTAATGTACTCAAAGTTAATCGTCAAAAAGCCTTCATTCGGAGCCGTCTCCACAAAGGATAAGTAATCATTGTTGTAGCCAAACCGAGAATCACCAATTCGATCGCCCCAGGCTCCGATCACTTGATAAGAGAATCCTTCTGGAACAACCAAGTCATCCACAATATCAAACGCAGTCACAGTCTTAACATTAGTTAGCAATGACATCGGACTTTGAATTGGCTTAAAGCTGAGATTCGTCAAAGTCCCGCTTGTCTCTATTGATTGAAACGGCATCGAAAACTTTTGACTGTTTTTCACCAAGCTACCGATCGCAGTTGTGCCAGCCGCAGCACCCAGAAGTAGGAGAAGATTCCGACGTTTCATCGGCATAGAGGGATGTCTCTAGTAGGTTTTCGCCTCAGTCTTAGCAGAAAACTTAGTCATTCAGGGTTAAGGCTGGGTAAAAGATAGCTCGTCGTCTCACCCACTAAAATCTTACCCACTAGAATCTCACTCACTAAAAAAGGTAGCAGACCCTTCAGAAACTAAAATTAGTAGCAGACAAGAGATATCAAAAACAGCGAATCGCACTACAATCGAAGTAAATGCGCTTCAAATTAAGGAATCTACAGTGCCACCTATTCTTAACGACTCCCTCAAAGCTGAACTAGAGCAAACCCGCAACCGTTTACTGAACGAGCAAGACGAAATTGTTCAAGCGATCAGTAAGCAAGCTGAAGCAGAGATCGATCGCTTGCTCGGTTATATCAACTCACTTTTAGGAGACAGCCAGCCCAGCGCTCCACAAGGTAGTCAGACTGCGCCTGCATCACAGCCCAAAGCATCAGTCTCCAAGCCTAAAGTAGCATCTACTAAATCCGCTCAGTCCCCCTTCGATGCAACAACACTCAAGGCAAAGTTCAAAGGAGTCAAACCAATGGACGCGATCGTGCAAGTTCTTGCCGATGAGAAGCATCCGTTGTCGATCGACGATCTGATCAATCAGCTTTATGATGGGTTTGATCAAGCTGATATCTCGAAAGCAAGAAGAAGTGTTGCAATCACCACTAAGCACGCAGAGCGGCGCGGCTTAGTTCGGAAGATCCAAGACAATCCGCCGCAATTTCAAGCGCCCTAAGTGAGTATCGCGATCGCGCAGAACTACGCCAGCGGAAACCCTGCGGCTAACAGCCACGCGAAAAATAACGCACTAGGGATTGCGACACTCCAGCTCTCTTGCACCTGAGCGGAGACGATCGACAACAAACTGATTAATACCGGGAACAACGGCAGCAGCAAAAACATAAATCCAAGCTGCGGTAGAAATTGCAGTACCAACACAAACCCGCCAATGAGGGCAATGCTTTGTGCAACTCCCCAAGCAATTCGTTGTGCTGGTGTTCGATTTTGCTGCGTCATTTCAGTTGCAAGAAACCAAGGTAGCGACGCGATCGCGATTGCTCCCCAAACAACTAGCCGCTCCGGAGTCAACACCGACTGCAACCATACAACTTGTGCCATTGCTCCCACCGCAACCCATAGCACCGTAAACACACCTATTCCTACTCCCACCGCTCTTAATCTCAGCGGCGGGATTTGACGCAAGACGCTCAGCCAAATTGCTCCCGCGATCAAAAACCAAAGCGCGACTGCTCCACCCACTTGAACACCGCCCAGCGTTTGAAGGTTGATCGCGCGATTTAGTAAAACCAGCCCAAGGGTCGGCACGACCGACGATAAAGCCAACCCACCCCAGCGCTGCGTTGCTGAAATCGCAGAAACTTCGCCCTTCATCCGTACGCTTGGGAGCACCGCAATCAGCGCCACTACCCATCCAAGGAGATGAACGCCCTGCCAAAGCATCCGACGATCGACGTACTGACTTTGCTGCTGTTGTCCAAAGGTGCGATCGAGCCAGTTGCGTGCCGCCGTATGACTGACTGAGTTAAATAGAATCGTGATGTGTTCCACGTTGGGCACTAAGACAAACTCGCGCCCTCGCCCTGATGCTGTATCTGAATTAATACCGCCTGCTTGCTGAAGGATGCGTTCTGCATTGCGAATAAATCCACCTTCCCAAGTACCCGCTTGTAACTGTAGATTTCGGGGTCGATCCGCAGTCACAGTCGCACCCGTGGGCGAGATCGCAACAGTCGCAGAAAAATCGCTCGGATGGTCGATCGCAGCAGTCATCGCGGCTCCACTTCCCATCGAATGCCCCAGAACTGCAAGTCGAGAACGATCTACTTCTGGTTGCTGAGCGATCGCATTCCAAGCGGTTTGAAAGTTACGCTGGAGTGAACCAGACTGCAACCGATTGGGGTTTGCACCGTGACCATCCCAATCCCAAAGCATCACCGCATAACCTGAGCGAGATAATACATATCCGTAGGTCAGCATCAACTGTTTTGAACCAGAGTAACCATGTGCAATCAACACTCCCGGAACCGACTTCGCTGACTTTGGCGCAAGATAAAGCAGTGGAACTCCTTCTTGATTCAAGGGACGCACAATTAATCCTGCGCGGGCTGAGAAGATTCCCCACCAAGATAAAGCAATCAGCAGCACCGCTAGAATGAGTAGTCCGATTCGCGATCGTTTCAAGTCAGGTCTTCCTTAATAAAAGCAGCAGGAGATATCAATTTGAAATAGAGCTATTCATTGGTGATTTGTGCTGTTAGCGGCGCAGTAAACACCAACAATCCTGGAATTTCTCGACCATTGACCTGTCGAGTATATAGTCTAGATCCTTTGATGGCGTAACGCTCTGAAATCTCTTCTAATGCTGTCAATAGCGAGTCCGGCGCTAAATTGCCTAGCGATAGTCTCGGCTGTACATACAGGACACGATCGACCTGTAGCGGCTTAATCAAATAGTGAGATTGTTTCGGACTACTTGCAGCACTTTGAGGAGCCACAAGGTTAATGGTAATAAAAAAGAGGCAGCCAATAAAAGCGGCAATCACAGGCGCGAATTTCTGAACTTTCATCACTTTTATCCTTTAGATTCTGCTCATTTAGTAGAGACTAAGCCTTCCAACAGAAATGCCTCAGCCCTTGAAGTGGAAGGTATCCACTCTGCTAGCAACAGGGATGCCAGTGAAAGGACTGGTGGGTGGCGCGTTTCTGAAAATCTACCTAGAAGACTGCTAGATCTATTCACAAACCTTAATCACAATATTAAGAGAAGTAAAGTTTATTGTAAGACTTTCTATCTAAGGGCTGAAATAGCAGAGCGACAGATCACGGTTGCCCTTCCAGAAGTCATTCAAAAAACAACCCAAAAACCACCTGAAGCTCCTGACTTCCAGGAGCTTCCACGCCTTAGCGCGATTCTGCCCAAAGAGAGAGCAAACTTCAAAGTCCCATTAACTGAGAAAACACACGGTACAGCTCGTGTCTCTTTGCGTTTCTTAATGTTATACTTAACATAAGTTAATGCTTCCCCTCATAGCGCAATTCTAAACCTATGGCACCTTCTGCTTTTTTAACGACGCTTCTGAAACCAACGGTTACGCCTAACTTCTGGTCGCAAACGGTTTGGGCGATTCTGAGAGCCGTCTTGGGCATCATGATGATTCATAACGGACTTGACAAGTTTGCCGACATTGAAAGCTTTGCTCATGCTTATGTCGAGGTCATCGGGCTACCCTTCCCGATCGTGTTCAGCTATCTCGCCGCCCTCACTGAGACGATCGGCGCACCATTACTGCTGATTGGCTTTTTGACTCGTCCAGCAGCGTTGGGTTTATTCAGTACGATGTGTGTTGCCATGTATCATCACATTCTCGTAGCGGGCTTGAATCTACCTTATTTAGAGTTGTCCGCGATTTATGCAGCTTGCTTTCTGGTGTTTGTCGTAAATGGAGCAGGTTTATTCTCAACCGATGCCTTGATTGCAAACTGGCTGGATACAAATGCTTTGTCAGCTCAAGCGAAGCAGCTTATGCGCTTAGAGCAAGCTTATCAAGCTTCTAGTGCTGAGCAGAAGCAAACTGATGTCGCTAAGTCATAGAGAGTCGTGATCGATCGGACATTGAATAGTCGGTTGGAGCGCTGCTGGGTCTGTATGATCCGCAGCGCTTCTATTTGTTTGACAGCACGAAAACGACGATAACTTTTAGATTTTCAAACTTTCTCTCAACCCATTGATAGAAGCTTTTTAGCTTCGCTTCATGCAAAGGTCGCTCTAGCTACTTTGCTCACTGCATTATTTAACTGGCACTTTTAGTCTAGAGACTTTTGGGCAGATTGATTGAGTGATTCCGTTGACGTATTCTGGATGCTCGTGGTGTTGGGTAGAGTAGTACCGCCGATCGCTAACAGTATACTCCGCTTTGTGATCAATCGTCAAAAAGGTAGCTCTCATGGATCAAGTACCAGACCCAACAAAACATCAGTCCTTTTGGAGCCGAATCAGCACGAATGCTTTGGTTCGATTTCTGCTGTTCTTTGCGTCTGGCTGGGTATTTGTTGCTTTATTTCAGTATTTTGAATATGTGATTTTTGTATTTGCGTTATCAGCAATTCTGGCGCTTCTGCTCAACTATCCAGTCCGCTATCTAGAGCGCTTTGTCAAAAGAAGTATTGCGCTGAGTCTTGTGATTGCGCTGAGCCTGATTTTCATCATTGTTGCCGTGGTTACGATCGCGCTCACGCTAGCCGACCAGGTTCAGCAATTAGCAGCTTTATTGCTCCAGACGCTAAATAGCGCAAACAATCCGCTCGATCAGTTGCAGAATGCTTTGGCGGCCCGCAACATTCCACTCAATCTTGATGCGATCGAAGTTCAAATTCGCAACGCATTTATATCAAGCTTAAATTGGACAATCCAATCTCTACCCATTCTTTTCCAGAACTATGTGACATTTATCATTGTGCTGGTGGTTGCCTTTTTCATGCTGATTGATGGTGCAAAGCTGTGGAAACTCGTACTGAAATTAGTTCCAACTGAACATCGAAGCCGTGTCGCCAAAGCAATACAAAGAAACTTTGTCGGCTTTCTTCGAGGTCAATTACTGGTTTCATTTCTCCTGAGTGTTGCTACTTTTCTGGTTTTTGTTCTGTTTCAGATTCCATTTTCGTTTTTGCTTGCGGTTACTGTCGGAGTATTTGACCTCATTCCTGGAATTGGGGCAACATTAGGAGTGTCGCTTGTTTGCTTGGTTATCTTGGTGCAGAGTGGTTGGCTCACTGCGCTTAAAGTTCTAGCCATTTGCGTGGTTCTGCAACAGTTGCAGGATAACTTTATTTCTCCGCGCATTATGCAAAGCACCGTTCATCTCAGCCCGGTCGTTGTGTTTTTTGCGCTCTTAGTTGGAACAAGGGTTTCAGGACTATTAGGAGTCTTTTTGGCAGTGCCGATCGCAGGTGTGATCGTCAGTCTGTTACACCTTGAAGAAGCGCAAGGAGATTAAAGGCTTCGCTACTCCCCACTCTGATCGATTCCGCCTCTAGAGCGATAGACAACAACGTTAGTAATCCCTATTGTCGAAAAATATGCCGATTGAAAACCGAGCTTAATGGCTGTAAATCATTCAGCCGATCGTTTAATCTGCCACACCATTGTTCACGCCTGAATTCTAAGCGAAAGTCTACTATGCATGTTTCCGTATGGCCTGGTAACGTCTATCCCCTGGGTGCCTATTGGGATGGAAAAGGAACCAACTTTGCCCTGTTCTCTGAGAATGCAACTGCGGTTGAATTGTGCCTGTTCGATCGCGACGATCAAGAGACACGGGTAAAGCTGACCGAAGTGAATAACTTTGTGTGGTACGGGTATTTGCCCGGTGTAGGGCCAGGACAGCGATACGGCTACCGAGTGCATGGAGCTTATGAACCGGAACAAGGATTTCGCTTCAACCCCAACAAGCTTCTGATTGATCCTTATGGCAAAGCGATCGACGGAGACGTGCGGAACGGTCCTGAACTTTTCGGGTATGACTGGAATAGCCCGGATGCAGACTTATCTTTCTCAGAACTGGATAGCGCTGCACTGATGCCTAAATCGGTAGTAGTGGATCAATCCTTTAATTGGGAAGGCGACCAGCTATTGCGGACTCCCTGGCATGAAACAATTATCTACGAAGTTCATGTTAAGGGCTTTACCAAGCTACATCCAGATATTCCTGAAGCGCTACGGGGAACTTATGCAGGTATGGCGCATCCGGCGGCGATCGAACACTTGCAGCGGTTGGGCATTACGGCAGTTGAACTGATGCCAATTCACCACTTTCTCGCCTACCCCGGACATCTTGCCGACAAAGGACTGAAGAACTATTGGGGCTACGACTCGATCAACTACTTTGCACCTCACGCCGCTTACAGTGCCAATGGAGCGCTAGGGCAACAAGTGGCTGAATTTAAGGAAATGGTGAAAGCTTTGCATCGGGCTGGAATTGAAGTCATTCTCGACGTAGTTTACAACCACACCGGAGAAGGCAATCACTTAGGACCAACGCTCTCCCTCCGGGGAATTGATAACAGCAACTACTATCATCTAGTTGGCGATAATAAGCGCTATTACATGGACTTTACAGGCTGTGGTAATTCGCTCTCTGCCGGACATCCTCAAGTCTTGAAGCTGATCACCGATAGCTTGCGCTATTGGGTCACAGAAATGCATGTAGATGGCTTCCGCTTTGATCTAGCTTCTGCTTTGGCGCGGGAGTTGTATGAAGTGGACAGCTTGGCTGCGTTCTTCAACATCATTCATCAAGATCCAATATTGGCGGATGTAAAGCTGATTGCTGAGCCGTGGGACGTGGGCGAGGGCGGCTATCAAGTTGGAAACTTCCCAGTGCTGTGGTCAGAGTGGAACGGTAAATATCGCGATACAGTGCGGGATTTTTGGCGGGGGGAAGACGAGACGTTAGGAGAGTTCGCTTATCGGCTCACGGGCAGTCCTGACTTATACTTCCAGCAAAATGGTAGACGACCGAATGCCAGCATTAACTTCATCACGGCGCATGATGGTTTTACGCTGAATGATTTAGTCAGCTACAACGAAAAACATAACGAAGCTAACAGCGAAGACAATCGCGATGGAGAAAGCCACAATCGCTCTTGGAACTGTGGAGTCGAAGGAGAAACAGACGACCCGGAAGTTTTAAAACTCCGGGAGCGGCAACGGCGCAATCTGCTCGTCACTCTGATGTTGTCCCAAGGAATTCCAATGCTGTTGGGGGGCGATGAATTGGGTCGATCGCAAAGAGGCAACAACAACGGCTACTGCCAAGACAGCGAAATCTCCTGGTTTGATTGGAATTTGGTCAATGGCAATCAGGATTTGGTCAATTTCTGTCGGGAGCTGATTTATTTCCGCCGTCAGCATCCGGTATTCCGTCGCCGCAAGTGGTTCCAGGGGCAGGCGATTCGGGGAGTACCGGATATTGCTTGGTTTGACCCAGATGGAACAGAACATACCGAGGAAGAGTGGCAAGAAGGGTACCCCAAATCGATCGGTGTGTTTCTCAACGGCGATCGAATTCCCAGTCCCGGACCTCAAGGGCAAAAAATTAGAGATGATAGCTTTCTGCTGCTGTTTAATGCCTATTGGGAAACGATCGAGTTCGTTTTGCCGCAGGCGCTTGCAGACAAAGAATGGCAAATGTTAATCGATACCAAAGAGCCTCGCTTTATTCAAGAGGAGCGGATTTTTGCCTCTCATCAAGCGGTTCCTTTGATGGCACGATCGATTATTGTGTTACGCCAGTTTACTTAAGAGGAGGTTTGAAAAGTATAAAAAGCTTCACTCCGCTCGATCTCGCCCCGACTTCCAGTCCGGGGCGGGTGAATCCAACCAACGATACTTCTCAAACATCCTTTGAGGTGAGGGAACGCCTTTTCTCTAAGTCCCCAAGTGAATTCTTTCTACCGGACTTCTCGTTGATGGGGTGTTTGATTCAGCATTACTAACTGGCTAGCCGCCTCAAGCAGTTTATCCGGGTGAATGGGCTTAACAAGATGCTGCTGAAATCCAGCGAGAAGGGTTTGCTGATGGGTCAACTCAGACGCATAAGCTGTAAGCGCGATCGCAGGAATCTGCTTCGCCTGATCAGAGCGCGATCGCACCGCTTGAATTAAGTCAAACCCATCTGCCTCTGGCATTCCTAAGTCACTCACAATTAAATCGGGCGTATAACGATTGAGCGCAGCGATCGCAGCTGCAACTGAGTCTGTAGCAGTCACGATCGCACCACTGCTTTCCAGCACAAACTGAATCAAATCGCGGCTATCTTGCTCATCGTCAATGATCAGAACGCGCACCCCAACCAGGTTCACGTCTTTACCTTGCTCTAAAGAATGAGGAAATTTGATCACCTGACTTTCCGCTTGAGGATTCGGCAGCGCGATCGCAAAGGTTGAACCCTGCTCAACCCCGACACTCTCTGCCTTGATTGTTCCGCCGTGAAGCTCAACTAAATTTCGCGTGATGGCTAGCCCTAGGCCTAAGCCGCCGACCTTGCGCGTACTAGAAGCGTCCGCTTGACGAAACGCCTCAAACACAAACGGCAGAAAATCTGGCGCAATGCCTATTCCCGTATCTTGAATAGACAAAATCGTTTGCTTAGATTCGCGGCGGAGTGTCACCTCGATCGTGCCGCCCGCTGGGGTAAACTTGATCGCATTGGTGAGCAAGTTCCACACCACTTGTTGAAGTCGCATAGTATCCCCCACAACCGGAGCCGCGCGATCAGCATGTAGCACGATCGTGATCGCCTTATTCTCTGCCATCAACCGGACAGTATCGAGCGCGGCTTGCACAATCAGAACGAGATCGACCCTGTGCCGAGCGAGCGTTAATTTGCCGCGCAGAATTCGAGAAACATCGAGTAAGTCATCGATTAATTGGGCTTGTAGGGCTGCGTTTCTGGCGATCGTATCGAGGGCACGTTGAACAGCCGCACCCGAAAGTCTGCCTTCAGCCAGTAATTTCGACCAGCCGAGGATGGGATTGAGGGGTGTCCGCAGTTCGTGGGAAACCACCGCCAGAAATTCGTCTTTGACCCGGTTTGCACTTTCGGCGCGTTCTTGAGCATGTTTGCGCTCTTTGGCTTCGGCAACTGCCCGATCGCGCATCTGCCGATAGTCCTGAACGCGAAAGGTTAGATCCGTGACATCTTGAATCGAGATCATGGCATAAAATGCTTCTCCCTCATCGGCGGGAATTGCCGTGATCGTGGTGTGCTGAATGCGCTTGCTGCCATTTGAGAGCGTTGCTGGAATCAAATAGTGATGCAGTTGTGAGGAGAAAATCGTCGGCGGGCCTCCGGCAAAAATGGGAGCCAAGCGATTGACATAAAGGGCTTCAGCAAACCGGGGGAAAAATTCGCGAATCACTTGTCCCTTAATGCGATCGCGCGGAATTTTTGTCCACTCTTCTAGACAGTGATTCCAAAATACCACTTGATAATCAGCGCGTAGAACGCAGACACCGAGGGGGATTTGATCTAATAGGCTGAAGCGATCGTGACCCTGGGACATGAGATTGAACTGCTCCTGCTCACAACGATGAGATTAGACTCAGTTCTTCATTAATACAGCTTAGGAGCGCATCGAAGGAAGCCATTTCAAAAATTAGAATAATTTCGCCCATAATCTCAAGCTGTTCGATCTCAAATCTTGCTTGGGCAAGGAAAAAAATAGTATCGAGTTCAGAGGGATAATTTTCAGATAAGAGATGGTTGATCGTGTCTTCGGAGTAGGTCGGCAGCGCGTAATCCATTTGTCGCCGCAATAAGTTACTGATTGATCCGAGCACTCCGTTGATCACAATGTTTCCCACTTCGGTCAAGGTGCCAATTTTCACGGCATCCAGATCGGGAGAATCGCGCTCTTCACCCGTTAACAGCGAGACGAGTGCAGCAGCACTATCCGTCGGAAAGACTAATTCTGCGCTGCCAGTAAAGCTGCCTGAGAATTTTAATCCCACAGTGGATAAACAATGATCGCTAAACTGCCCTGCTAGTTCTTGCTGCAAGGTTTTGCTATTAAACACTTGTAAAACTGGAACGTTTAGCACGATCGGGGATGCCACCATTTCGTTCAGCATCGCTCCAGCCCGCCCCACACCAATGTTGATAAACTCCTGAAGCGCATCCAGTTGCTCGTCTGTAATCAGTGGCATCAAACATCGGCTCCTTCTGGCTGCAAGAGTTGGCGAATCGTCTGCCGCACTTGATCTTCTTTTGCGGGTTTGTTGATGAAGCTTGCGGCTCCCAATGCAACTCCACGTTCGCGCGAAGCATCCTGGATATCCGCTGTGATAATTACGATCGGAATTACTTCACCTTGCTCTTGTAGCATTTGCAAGAGTTGAAAGCCATCCACATCCGGCATGAGCAAATCTGTCAAAATACAGCTTGGGTGATGTTGCTGCACCATCTCTAGCGCCTGTTGCCCATTACTGGCTTCTAGAACTTGGTAGCCTTCCGCTTCTACATACTTGCGAAGCATCCGTCGCGAGAACGCTGCATCGTCCACAATTAGCACTGAAGTCAAATTTGCATCGTCCACGGTTCCTGCCTCTTTCACTACTGCTCACGTCATTCTATGGAGTTCAGCCGAGCCGCAGGTCGGACGATCTATATCCCCCTATCAGATGAATTTTCATTAGTCTTCAGCATTTCTTTTACGCCAACGTCTATCTTAGGACAGATTGTGAGCGGCGTTCATCCTCCGTAGGATAGGAATAGTGGGCACCTGTTGAGTCCGGAGTACATGCAGCCTTTGAATGAAATCGACGCAGAGGATTTAAAGGTTTTTTTGGTTGAGAGTCACGAGATTCTTGCCCAGTTCGAGCAGGACGTTTTACGCCTAGAAAATAGTTCTCTTGACTCAGCGCTGCTGCATCGGATGTATCGGGCCTTGCACACGATTAAGGGAAACTGTGGATTCATTCCATTTCCGAAGCTTGAAGCGATCGCTCATGCGGGAGAGGCATTGCTCGACAAGATTCGGACGGCGCAGCGCCGAATTTCTCCTGAGATTGCAACGGTGCTGCTGCAACTTACAGACGTGATTCGACAGATTTTACGCACGATCGAAATCACCAAAACCGAAGGCAATCAGGATTATTCCAGTTTGATTGCAACATTAACAGCGCTTTGCACAGTGGACGCTGCGATCGATGGCATCAGTCCTATAGAAAGTGATGCTGAAGCAAAGCCTGTCACCCAGTTTGATTCTACGATTCGGGTTCAAATCGATTTGCTCGATCATTTGATGAACCTGATGGGTGAACTGGTTCTCGCTCGCAATCGAGTGCTTCAACTTACTGCAACAAGCAGCGATTCTGCCCTAATTTCAACCTGTCAGCAAATTAATTTGATTACAAGTGAACTGCAAGATCAAGTCATGCAGACGCGAATGCAGTCGATTCATACACTCTGGCGGACTCTGCCTCGATTTGTGCGAGATTTGGCGATCGCCTGTAGTAAAGAAGTAACGCTGGTGCTTGAAGGGGGTGAAACCGAACTCGATCGTAGTATTGTCGCAGCGATTAAAGATCCTCTGACGCATTTAATTCGTAACTGTATTGATCATGGGATTGAACTCTCAACGGCGAGATTGGCAGCGGGTAAATCGGCTGCCGGTACGCTTAAATTGAGAGCCGCTCAAGAAAGCGGCAAAGTAATTCTAGAAGTCAGCGACGATGGCGCGGGAATTGATCCTGATCAGATTAAAGTGCGATCGCAGCAACTCGGCTTAATCAGCGCCACCGAAGCGGAATTAATCAGCAATCAAGAAGCGTTAGATTTAATTTTTCAGCCAGGATTTTCGACGGCAACAGAGGTAACACGCTTATCTGGGCGCGGAGTTGGTTTAGATGTCGTGCGACGGAATATTGAATCGGTTAAAGGCACAGTCGAGGTCGAGAGCCAATTAGGACAAGGAACTACATTTTGCCTGAAAATTCCCCTGACGTTAGCCATTATTCCGACGCTGCTGGTAAGAAGTGGAGGTGAACGATTCGCAATTCCTCAAGCCAGCATACAGGAACTGGTGAGAATCGAAGGACAAGAGCAAATTGATCAAAGCATTGAAACAGTGCTGAATGTTCCTGTGTATCGACTGCGCGGACAGATCCTTCCTTTGGTTAAGCTTGCTTCCGTTCTACAGCTATCAACCGCAGCAACCGAAGTAGTTTATTTCGTGGTGATCACAGTTGATCGATATCACTATGGTTTGATTGTGGATGACATTGAAGATACGCAAGATATTGTGATTAAGCCGCTCAGTAAACAGTTAAAGTCGCTAGAAATGTTTGCAGGTGCAACCGTTTTAGGAGATGGAACTGCGGCGCTGATCCTTGATGCCGCTGGGCTTGCTCGATATGCGGGCATTCAAAAGCAGACCCCCACTTTAACGGCTGTCTCCCAATCAGGGCCGCACGATCGTCAATTAATCCTGATTGTGCTTGGGACTGAGAATACTCGCATGGGAATTGTTCTAACTCAGGCAACTCGACTAGAAACAATTTCCAGAACCAAGATTGAGCAAGTTGGACAACAATTTCTGATGCAATATGGCGATCGCGTCGTTGCTTTGATTGATCTACAAGCAGTTTTCACCGGAAAGTCTCGTTCTCTCGATCAGTTTGAGGAAAGTATCTCCATCGTCGTAATCACACTCGATCAGAATCGCACTGTTGGATTGATGGTGAACCAAATTCTTGACATTGTAGAAGAATCGCTGACGGTGACAGGAGCGGCAATTCGTCCGGGTTCTCAATGTTATGCAACAGTTCAAGGTCAAATTACTGAGATTTTGGACTTAGACGCGATCGTCGAGCTAGCCAATCCTTATCGAGTTCCCGAACTCACAACCAGGAGGTGAAGTGATCGATGACAATTCAACAGGTCTGCACTTTCTATCTCAAGGGTTCCTACTTTGGCATTGAGATTGAGCAGGTACAAGAAATCATCAGACAGCCTCCGCTCACCCGAATTCCGCTCGCTCCTCCGGACATTTGCGGCTTGATGAATCTGCGCGGACAGGTGATTCCCGTGGTAGATTTGCCTTGTCGATTGGGACTACGATCGGCATCCTGTGGCATCAGTGAGGAAACGACTTACAACGTCATTGTGAACACGATCGACGATGTGATTAGTTTCATTGTTGACGACATTGGAGATATCTTGCACTGTGACAGCGAAACATTTGAGCCACCGCCCGCTAATTTGACTGCTCACATTCGAGGCTTTCTAAAAGGCGCATACAAGCTTGAGCAAGGTTTTCTACTGATCTTGGATAGTATCAAGATTTCAGATTCAACCAAAATTTCAGATTTAACCCTAATGACGAGTTCGCTTAATTAACTAAGGACATTTCGATGGTTTCTAATTCAACTTCAAAAACAGCAAGCGCTGGATCTGCAACCGCGATGAAAGCACATATGCAGCAACTTTTACAGGCAATGCAAGCCGCAAACGCAGGCGATTTCTCGGTTCGTTTAGACGAAAACAACGGATTCGGCGAGGTAGCGCGAGAATTCAATCAGTTAATGATTCGCAATCAGAGCTTGACGCAAGGCATGAGCGAAGCCGAGCAAGTGTTAAACGCGATCGCGCAAGGTGATCTCAGCCAAAAAATGTCAACAACTGAGGAATCCCTCCCCATCGCGCCGATCGTCAACGATCTAATCGATCGGCTTGACCTTTACACCGCCGAAGTTACACGAGTTGTAAGAGAAATTGGCAGCGAAGGCAATCTAGAGAGCGTTGCTACGATCGCAGGCGCAGCAGGAATCTGGCAGGAGCTGATTGAGAACATCAATCAGATGACTCGCGACATCACTGAGCAAGTTCGCGGTATTGCTGAGATTTCTCGTGCTGTTGCTCAAGGAGATTTGGCAAACCAGATCGAAGCAGAAAATACCGGAGAATTTCGCACCCTCACCCGTAGCATCAATCAAATGATCGAGAATCTCCGGAGTTCGCTGCGGCAGATTACAGAAGTAGCAACAACAGTCGCGACCGCAGCCGAAGAACTCTCTGCCGTGAGTCGTGAAATGACAGGCAATGCGGGACAAACGGCTGAGCAAGCAACCTCGGCATCGGCTTCGGCGGAACAAGTGAGCCAGAATGCAACGACGGTTGCGACCGCGATCGAAGAAATGAACGCGAGCATCCGAGAAATTGCGAAAAGCGCGTCAGAAGCCGCAAAAGTCGCGAGTGATGCGGTCAAGACTTCCGATCAAACCAACGCGACGATCACCAAGCTAGGTCAAAGCAGCATTGAAATTGGCAAAGTGATCAAAGTAATTACCTCGATCGCGCAGCAAACTAATTTACTGGCATTGAACGCGACGATCGAAGCGGCACGAGCGGGAGATGCGGGTCGAGGCTTTGCGGTTGTTGCCAATGAAGTCAAAGAACTGGCAAAACAAACCGCCGCCGCCACCGAAGATATTAGTCAACGGATCGAAGCGATTCAGACGGATACAAGCGGCGCAGTTGAGGCGATTACTCAAATTACAGCCGTGATTAACCAAATTAACGATATTCAAAATACGATCGCCAGTGCGGTTGAGGAACAAACGGCAACGACGAACGAAATTTCTCGTAATGTTGGAGAAGCCGCAAAGGGCAGCTCAGATATTGCCAAGAATATTGGGGTGGTGGCTCAGAATGCTCAGACGACGACGATCGGGGCGGGTAACACGGCTCAAGCGGCGATGCAACTGGCACAAATGGCAGTCAATTTGCAAACGATTATCGGTCAATTTCAGATATAGATGCCTCTTGGGATTGTTTCAGACTGTGATTCTTCCTTGCTACAGTCGATACGCTATCTGCGTCATACCAAATGTCTGGATGCTTGCTTACCAATCCGGGTGAAGTAAAGGCATGATTTATCGCCTCTTTACCAGGGGACGGGTGTGTTGCAGGATTTTTGGAAACTGGTATCACTCTTTAATAATCCCGGAGTCATGCAACCTATTAGAGTTTTAATCGTGGATGATGCAGTGATGGTACGGAGCCGTCTCAGCAAAATTCTCGCAACAGATCCCCAGATTGAAGTTGCGGGAGTTGCTTCATCAGGAAGAATTGCACTCGCAAGACTATCTCAACTAAATCCAGATGTGATCATTCTCGATATCGAAATGCCTGACTTAGACGGGCTGCAAACCTTGGCACAGATTCGTCAACGTGATGCAGAACTGCCCGTGATTATGTTTAGTGCGATGACCACGATCGGTGCAATTGCAACGCTGGATGCCCTTTCTTTAGGAGCTTCAGACTATGCGACAAAACCGAGTCAAATGGACAACGTAGACCATTTAACTGAATATCTTCAAGCAACGCTGATTCCTAAAATTAAAGCTTTAAGCCAGAAAGTTACACAGACTCGATCAACACCCATCCCCGACACTAGCCCAAAAACTATCCCCGCTGCTTCGTCAAGTCCTCAACTCCCTCGATCGTCCGCTGAAATCGTTGCGATCGGTGTTTCAACCGGAGGGCCAAACGCTCTCACTACTTTGCTCTCAGACTTACCCGCCGATTTTCCTGTCCCGATCGTCATTGTGCAGCATATGCCGCCTATGTTCACGAAGCTGCTTGCAGAACGGCTATCGACAAAGTGCGCCTTGCCCGTTTGGGAAGCAACGCTAGAGGCAGAACTTTGCCCTGGTACAGTTTGGATTGCTCCAGGCGATTATCATTTGAGAGTGAAAGACACAAACTCAAAAGACACGGACTCAACTGTGCAACTTGTGATCGACCAATCTCCAGCCCAAAATTTTTGTCGTCCTTCAGCAGATGTCTTGTTTGAATCTGTTGCCGAAGTGTATGGCGATCGCGCTCTAGGAGTGATTCTGACGGGGATGGGGCAAGACGGACTCCGGGGCTGTCAAGAGATTCGCGCTCGCAATGGGCAAATTCTGGCGCAGGATGAGGCGAGTAGTGTAGTTTGGGGAATGCCGGGATTTGTGGTGAATGCAGGATTAGCTGATGCCGTTTTGCCGCTCGATCAAATCATGCCAGAGATTCTGCGTCGGGTGAATCGATCGTCTACGCTTGCGCGGAGGATGGGCTGATGGCGATTCCTGCTTTTGATTTTGAGTATCTCCGCCAGTTGGTGCGGCAGCAGTCTGGAGTGGTGTTAGAGGCACACAAAGACTATCTTGCAGCGCTGCATCTGGATCAGATGGCGGTTAATGCTGGGTTTGCTTCAATTGCAGAATTGATCGAACACCTAAAACACACTCCCTTCAGCGAACTGCATCTTCAAGCCATTGAAGCTTTAGTGATTAAGGAAACGTCTTTTTTCCGCGATCGCTCTCCCTTTGAAGTGCTAAAAGCTTCGGTGTTACCCGCGCTGATTCAGTCTCGTTCTAGTCAGAAAACTATCAATATCTGGTGCGCCGCTTGTTCAACGGGTCAAGAACCCTACAGCATTGCGATGCTCATGCGGGAAGCCTTTCCAGAACTGTCTGGTTGGACAATTCGCTTAATCGCGACTGACTTTTCTAAACAAGTGCTCGATCGCGCTCAGCAAGGACAGTACACAGACCTAGAAATCAGCCGGGGTCTGACCTCTGAACTGCGCGATCGGTATTTCCGCAAAGCTGGAGATGCTTGGCAGATCGTGGATGAAATTCGTCAGAGAGTTGAGTTTCGGCAGTTGAACTTGATTCACTCCTGGAGCGCTCTACCCAAGATGGACATCATTTTTCTGAGAAATGTTCTGATTTACTTTGATATCGACACCAAACGATCGATTCTGAACAAGGTACAGCACTACTTGCAAGCAGATGGCTGTTTATTCCTTGGCAGTGGTGAGACCACGTTTCACCTTGATCCTAGATTTGAAGCGATCCAAAGCAAGACGAGCTTTTATCACCGTTTACGCAGTGCATAAACAAACATCAGTTCGAGGCTTGCCGCTCTGAAGATCGATCGCGCCATAGCGTAATGGAACTGTTAAACGGTTGCAGTTGTGTATCGGGGAAGTAGAAGCGAAGAATTCGATCGCTCGTCCAGCCCAATCTGCCGAGATTGTAAGACCCAAATTGGCTCATTCCAACCCCATGCCCGAATCCGCCCCCTGTAAATACAAAGCCTTTGAGCGCCTTGTTTTCCATCATTGGATCAACATAAAACAGCGTACTTGCTGGCGCATCAAATACAGTTTGGATATCATCCTTTTCAAGCTCGATCGTGCCTGCGTCGGTGACAATTGCCGATTTCAAAATGCGTCCACCTTGCGATCGCTGCTTGATTTGAATGTTTCGAATTGTTTTGAAGTTCGTGAGCGGATGCCGGACTGCTTTTAGGTAGTCGCGCAATTCCTGATTTAGCTGCGCTAAGGGCACAGGGTAGCGCCATCGGAACATCGTCGTTCCATCTTCGTTAAAACCTTTCTTTTGATTGATAAAGGTGCGGAAATTGCCCTCATTGGACAAACTGCGCGATCGCAAATCCCACACTGGATTCGCTGAGTCGATCACTGCTCTAAGATAAGGGCGCTCCCAACCGTGCCAGATATCATCAAAGCTGGCAGTCACACCCCCACTGGTTGAGGAATAGACCGCATCCACCAGTTCATTCTGATAAGTCAGGACTAAACCACGAGTTGCCGCGATCGCTTGATCGGTTGAGGGTGCTGCGCCATCTAAACCGCGATAAACCTGGCATTGTGTAGTCGCGCAGAGTTGATAGTTGTCGATCACAAACCGACGCAAATTCCGTAGAGCATAAGTGCGGGCGAGAACGGCTTGAGCCTCTAACACAGGTTGGGGTGCCCAAGTTCCAATCTCATGCGGCACAACGCCTCTAAGATACGTTTCAATCCCGACGAAGTTAACGAGCGTAAAGTTACCATAAGCATTCGGTTGAATTCGTAATGCCCCACCAAAAGGACGGTTTGGATTATCATCAGTGGCCCGATCGACCTGAACGACTCCTGAACCCGATGCAATATCAACCACATCCCGCGTATACCGAAATCCATTCAGTACCCACGTCGGACGCGGCACTTCTTGAACGACTTTCGTTTCAATCCGGGCGGTTTGAATGCCTTTTGCCTGCAAGCTTCTCAGCAACAAGCGCCGCAAGAGTGGCGTGTTGTAGACATCGCGCTTTGCCCACACTTGCCAGCGCTCTGGTTGAGCGATTTCGACCTCGATCCCTTTAGATTTCCAGTCTTGAGCCTGATCTTCTGCGGTTTCAAAACTGCGGTGCGTACTGAAAACAACGCGCTCCTCGACCACGGGCTGCGGAAGCTTCTGCATCGTCGTTTCGAGCTTGAGTTCTTGAGCAGTTAGGGTTTGGGGCTTGCCGTTCGTGTTGAAGCGCACCGTTAAGCGATCGCCCGGATTGGCTTTCAGAGTGAGCGTATCGGCTGAACGATCGCCAAATCGCTGCACGATGCCCACTTGAATCCCGACATCTTGGGGCGGGTTAGCGGTGGCGGGGGCTGCTAGTCCAGCTAAGCAACTGAAACCAAGCGCGATCGGGATGAGAAGATTGAGTTTCGTCAATGTTGAAGCCAAGGGAGTCGAGCCTCTTTCTATTCAGAAGGGGACGGGCGGCGGGTAAAAACCTGTGTTCGATTGTAATGGGAATTTCAGGGATCGGAGTGCGTGGAGCAATTAGATTTTCTAGCTCAGATTCATCGGCTCCGGATCGCTCTGCGTTCAGGTTTTGCAGTTCGGTTATCACGAATCAGAAGTAATTTGCAGACTTTGTAAATATCTGTTACATTTATTTACATAAGAAAACATAAGTTCACAGGAGTTCCGATGGTCATCCTCATTAGTCTGTCAGTTGTAGGCTGGGTAGCGGTTGCTTTGCTGGGTTCTTTGGCTTACTTCTTGGGAGAACAAACGAAACCGATTCACGAGCGCAACTGGCGATCGACCTCGTTTGAAGCACTATCCAACTCGATCACGGGCACCTCGATCGACTACAGCACCCGCGTTCCTGCTTTCGTCGTAGCTGATGCCTACGCCAGCAGAAACTTACCGAGTGCCTAATTGAATTGTTAATGACTACTCTCTCTTCTCAACCCTTTGCTGTCGCGGCGAAGGGTTTTCTATTGGCAAGCAATTCGCCTTTTAGCCTGCAACCCCAGGGTATTAGTCTGATCCACAATATTGCTGAATGACGCGCATTAGCTCGATCGGATCGATCGGCTTTGTTAAGTAATCATTGAAGCCTGCATTAATCGCTTGTAAACGATCCTCCTCGCGAGCGTAGGCAGTCAATGCGATCGCGGGCAGTTCTGCGCCTCGCGGTAACTCGCGAACGAGTCCGATCAGTTGAAATCCGTCCATTTCGGGCATTGCTACATCACTCACCAAAATTGTAGGAAGTTCTTTTTCCAAAAGCGAGAGTGCTTCCTTAGCATTGGTTGCAACAGTAACGTTTGCTCCTTCGTCCTCTAGCATAAACCGCAGCAGATCCCGTGTATCGGGATCGTCATCTACGACAAAGATGTTAATCTGCTGTAACGATTCCATTTTTAAGTATTACCAGCGAAGAAGGAACTTGAGGAGTTTTTTGACTTGAGTGAAATCTAGGCTAAGTCCCACGGTAGAGACGGTCTTCTACCCAAAGATGGAGACGCATAGATTAAGCCACTGCATCTCAATCATATTCAATTGATAGGTTTTCTGCTGCTTCTATACCGGAGGGTTCCGTCAGAATAAGCCAGGGGGATTAGCCTATGGGGAAGACTATTCTAACTTTTGTTGGGGCATGTTTCTTCTCTAAGGGGTGGGACAGCATCAGGTAATTCTTTATAAACTGTAATTATTACAGACTTAACTCTCCTCTCTCTAGTAAAGTTTGGTTCAGAAGCCTGCCCTGTGTCGTTTTCGGCTCAGGGCTTTTGCATGTGGCTCAAAAAAGTATTAAACGCCGATCGCTCTGCTAGTGAAGCTTGCGCCCCGGATTTTGTCGTAGAGAGCGCTCCTGATGCGGCACCCCAAGTAATCGCCTCGCGCATCGATAACCCTTCAGATAGCGCCACAGCTAATCCTGCATTAAACGCATCCCCGGCAGCAACCGTATCGATCGCATTGACTGAAAAAGCTGGGACAAAAAAGCGATCATCTTGGGTCGCGCAAAATGCGCCTTGAGCGCCTAGCTTGATCACGATCGTTCTGGTTCCCTTTTCTTGCAGAATTGCCGCCGCTCGATCGGCATCTGCTTGATCCCGAATTGGAAATCCGACAAGTTGTGCTGTCTCAGTTGCATTGGGAGTCAGAATATCAATCTGTGAATAAAGCTTTTCTGGGAAGGTTTCAGGCGCGGGAGCAGGATCAAGAATGACCGTTGCGCCAATCTGTTGTGCAATCGTTGCAGCAGATTGAACGATCGATAAAGGAATCTCAAGCTGCAATAACAAGATCGATGAGTCAGTTAACGCAAGTTTGAGACGATCAACATCGAAATCACTCACATTGCCGTTAGCGCCTGGAACGACAATAATATGATTCTCAGCTCGATCATCCACTGCGATCATCGCAACACCTGACGAGATTGTGCGATCGACGCTAATTAAATCGGTTTGCACTCCCGCAGTTTGCAAGCTTTCTAGCAATTCTGCACCAAACGCATCTCCTCCAACTCGCCCAATCATGCGGCTTGATCCCCCCAATTTAGCAACGCCGACCGCTTGATTTGCTCCCTTTCCCCCTGGAACCGTCGAAAAAGTGTAGCCTAATAGCGTTTCCCCAGGTTGAGGCAGTCGTGGAACTTGCGCCACAAGATCCATATTGATACTACCGAGCGTGATAATCGATCGTGTCATGGCGTGATTCATCCATCTGTAGGGTGCAAGAGAGACAGAACACTAATACGATCACCCAACCGAATTGGCATAGCTTCTATGTTGCATCGGATTGATGTCCAACCCAAATTAATCGTTTCTGCTCCAGAGTAAGATTGACCGCTGACATAAGCTTGCGAGATTAATGAATCGTGAGGAATCGATTTATCTTTGGGAATAAAACCGCCTGTCCAGTCCTGTGTCTGAATTTTCCAGCAGACTCGAAGTTTTCTCTGAGCTTTGATTGGGGGACTTTGTTTCATCTCAGAAGGTTTAAGTACACAATGCCACAGGACTAGCGCGTGATCCCCGACTCCGTATTGCAACATTCGCACAAGCGTCGCCAGCAGTGAAGTTTGATAGACCGTTGCAAGCGATCGTCCCGTTTTCAAGGAAATGCCTAATTGATGCAGCTTTGGCACAAATGAAGATTGTGGCATCAACAAATCGGCGGCTCCTTGATCACAGAGTCGCTCTTTACGCTGCTCACTCCAACTTGGCAAAGGACTCTCCATTCTGGCTTCTTGTTGAGCATCAAACAGCAATTCCATCAGTTCGTGTCCCTCGGTGAAACGCTGCCGCACGATCGGGTCATCTTCCTTGATCAAAATAATCCCAGTGTTGCTGTCTACTAAAATGCCTTGTTGCTCATCGAGTGGAGCGCGTAGCGGTTCAGGCATTCCAAAGTGCTGATAAATGTGAGTAAGCGCGATCGGAGGTTCGTCACCCAGCCCGGATTCGTGGCGCAAGAAGTTGACATAGCGAAAGATATCCTCTTCAGATTGCAGCCTTCCATATTGAGACAGGAAGGCTCGTCCGGGGTGTCGATAAGTCTGTGGCAAACTCACAGGATTCCTCGCATTTTTCGCGCTAGAGTGCCCCATCCCGAAGATGGGTTAATCGATTAGCAATTCATTCAATGAACGGTGGGCTTTCTATTTTCCCACGGTCATCTTAATGACGTTATACAGTAGCTCCCATTTCTCCGGCGAGGTCGGCTGCTGTCCTCGATACTTTAATCGCGACAGCATCAACACATCATCGGGCGGCAGATTGGCGTTTTGAGCGAACTCTACCAAACTCGGAGGCAGATCGACTGTCTCTAATGCAGAACTGGGTGCAGGTTCCGCCTTTAGCCCTAACACCGCAGACAAGCGCTCCCGCACCTGCCAAGAGAGATTCGTTGCCTGCCCTCGCTCAATTTGAGACAGGTAATTGCGGGAAATTCCAATCTGATCAGCTAATTCCTGCTGGCTTAACCCTTCTTGAATCCGTCGATCGCGGACTCGTTTTGCAAATTCATCCATTCTCGTTTTGACAACTACAGTTTACAAATTTTGTCGCTGAGTATTGCATAAGCGGAAGAAAAGTGATAAAGTAGTACACATGAATTGCAAACCACAGTTTGCATTCTACTCCTACTATAGCAGCACTGCCCTCGATCGTGCAGCAGTCCTGCTTCCGAGCAGCAGCAGTTCACTCTTTTCCCACTTCCGTCATGACACAAGTTGCAAACGATAGCAAAACCAGAATTCTCGATGCCTTTCAAACCATCCTTACCGAGCAGCGATCGCTGTCTTCGAGAGTTGCCACCCGCAGCGAAGAAGCCGCCAAAGAGCAAGACCGAACAGTGCTGGAAGCAGTGTCGCAATACACAGCAGATGGAATTGTGCGCGGACTGGCTGATTTGCAATTGGACTTTGGTACGACGATCGCCGCTCTTGCCAATCGCCTAACGACTGAAACCAAGAAGCTCGATGACCTTAAGCGATCGCTTGCGGTTGAAAGTAAGCACCTCAAAGACCTTCAGCAGACCCGCATCGTTGCTGATGCCCTCTACTTGATCACCCAAGAGCATCAAGAAACCCTGCGCCAACTTGAACAACAAGCCACGCGCGATCGTGAAACCCTCGATCGCGACATCACCGAAACTCGCAAAACCTGGCAGCAAGAGCAAGAAGAGTTTGACGCTCAGACCAACGAAAGCAGCGAACTTCTCAATCAGCAACGGCAGCGTCAAGAAGAAGATTACCAGTACGACAGTGCGCGATCGCGCCGCATTGCAACCGATGAGTATGAAGAAACGAAACGGCAAATCGAGTGGGAAATTAGGGAAACGATCGAAGCCAAGGAAAAAGACTGGACGGAGCGGGAACGAGTTCTGGCAGCCAATCAGAGACTATATGAGGAGTATCAGCAAAAGGTCACGGCTTTCCCAGGCGAACTGGAAGAAGCGGTCAAAAAAGCACGGGAAGAAGGAATTCGCGATGCTCATCAGGATGCCAAAATCAAGGCAGATCTGCTGGAGAAAGAATGGGAATCCACCCAGCAAGGCTATGAATTGCAGATCCGATCTCTAGAAACCAAGATTCAGAAACAGACCGAGCAAATCAGCGAGATTTCTACTCAACTGCAAACAGCGCTGCGTCAAGCTCAAGAACTTGCAATGCGAGCCTTTGATAGTTCGTCTAACCGTCTCGCTACTAGAAGCGAATAGTTGCACCATCTGAACTGTTTACTGTAATTCTTGAGAATTGGCAATGGTAACTAAACGTCTCACTGAAAAAAACACCAAGGTTGAAATTCTGTCTGCATTTGATGAACTACTCAAACAGAAGAAAGCGTTAGAAGAGCAACTGCTGGCGAAACCTGTTGAACCTGCATCGAATGGTAAAACGAACGGTAAAGCACCCCCAGAACCTACGATCGCGCCCACGATCGCGCCTCAACAAAAGATGGAAACCATCATCACCGGACTGAATCAGCTACAACTTGGTTTTGGCGGCGCAGTCAGTGATCTATCTGAGAAGCTAACTTTGGAAGTGCTGAAGCTGCAAGAGCTACAGCAGGCAGTTGTAGAAGAAGCTCAACAGCTAGAGACATTGCACAATCTACAGGCAGAAGATTGCACTGTAGAAGCACTGATCCAACAGTACGAAGACAGTTCCAAAACATTCAGCGAAGAACGGCGACAACGACAAGAAACACTCAACCAGGAGATCACTCAAGCTAGAAAAGCCTGGGCAAAAGAACAAGAGGAGCATCGTCGCAGCGTCAAGGAACGCAATGAAATTCTCACCAAAACTCAGCGACGAGATGGAGAAGAGTACACCTACACACTGAACTTAGAGCGCAAGCTCTCAAATGATCAGTATGAGCAGGAAAAAACTCGCTTGTACCGTGAATTGGAAGAGTTGCAGCAGACGCAGCAAAAACAGTGGGCAGAACGAGAAAAAACAGTTCGCGATCGTGAGTCTCAGTATGCGGAGTTAAAAGCCAAAGTCGAAGCCATCCCCAAAGAGCTTGAAGCTGCGGTTAAACGTGCCAAAGAAGAAGGCAAAGGCATTGCAAACCAGCAAGCAAGAGTCAAAGCTGATTTGATGGCAAAAGAGATTGAAGGGCAAAAACGTACCTATGAGTTGCAGATTCAATCTCTACTGGAAACAATCCAAGCTCAGGAAAACCGGATTCAGACACTCTCAAATCAGCTAGATGGAGCGCTGAAGCAAGTACAAGACTTAGCCGTGAAAGCGATCGAAGGCTCAGCCAGTGTGAGTTCCTTTAATGCTGTTAAGGAAATCGCACTAGAACAAGCCAGGAATCAAAACAAAGTGAAATAAAGGGATAGTGCATGAAGCTTTCTAAAGTCGATCTAAGAAGCGTTGTAGCGATTAGCCATGATGATGAATGCTTGGGACTGGTGATTGATCGTGGGAATAATCTGGAGTTTGTTGAAGTTCCTGCACCGTTAGCGGCTTATGAAGGATTGCGGTTGCTGGATGCGATCGTATCTTCAGATGTAGTCCCTGCTGCTGATTTCAATCAACTTCCGGGCGTGAATCCAGCCTTACCAATGTTACCTGTGCAATCCACAATGGCAAATGCAGTTGGATATGATCCACATCAACATCTTTTGCAAGTTCAGTTCAAGAATGGAGCAGTGTACCAATACGAAGGGGTTGATGTCGAAACCTGGCACGAACTTCAAGACACAGATTCCCCTGGCCGATTCTTCAATCGTGAGATCAAAGGTAATTTTCGCTCTCGTCGCCTGAATTCTTAAGGTGTGTTTTAAAGCCTTCTCACTGCGTTACTCACTCACCCCGAATTCTACTCCGGGGCGGGAGTGAACGAAGCGAGAGGCTTTAAGTTATCTACACCTACCACTCTCTAATCAAGCAAGACTGGCATTACACTTAAGGCAACCAAAGCGGCGGTACAAAGCTACTTGCTAAATCTCTCAAGGTGCGGTTAGCGCTACGAAGCGCCGCAATATGTGGCTCATCCGACTCAACCGGAATAATTTCAGCAGACTTACCCACACCAAATTGATTAATCACTTGGTTAGCCGCTTCAAGTCCAGTCACATAAGCCTTTTCCTGCGACCAAGAACCATGACGAGTAATAATCCAATCCCCACTCATAAAGAGATTACCAATGCTCGTTGTTCCAGAAAGCATCGACTGATAGCTTCCGGGAGAGAAGTGCGTCACGGCTCTTGGCAATCGCACCACACTGCTGTCAATCACTTTAGCATTCCGAAATTCAGGCACACAAACTGCAAGGTCGCGCTGAACTTTGGCAATAACCTGTGCATCATCTAACGGTAGCAATTGATTCGCATGATAAAAATCTGCCTCAATCACGCTGCCAGGTTCGTTCTTCCATTCATCATGTAGGGCATTGAGATCAAAGAACGTCCAACCTGTTGTGGCATCAAACCCAAAGCAAGCATTCGACGGCAACGGAACGGGAACTTTACGATCGAACCACAACCGCGTCGCCATTGCATTGATCGCGTTCAAATTCATCAAACTACAGAATTCAGGCAACTGGCGCAGCGTCGAACTGCTACTGACAATCTTCTGCATTCCCGTCACACCGACCGCAAAAATCACGGCATCTGCTTCAAAGACTTCCTCACCGCACACAACCCCACTTACTGCGGGAACTCCCTCCGAAGTTTGAACCATGACATCACTCACACGCCGCTGAGTCAATACCCGTCCCCCTGCCCGCTCAATTTGCTCAACCCAAGGACGAAAGATATACTCTCCCACTGTGCCGCGACACCACACCACATCAAAATCCGGTTGATGCGCCAAGATGAAGTAATACAGCATTCCTAACGCTGCTGCGGCTGAACATTGTTCTCCCGGTGCAAACAATCCCACCAGTAACATTGGCTCAAAGGACTCTTTGTAGAGTCGTGCAGAGACTCCAAACTGCTTAAACAGTTCGCGAGCAGTCACCGAATCATACCGCTTCCAAGCTGCATCTGAATTGTCAAAATCAACCACTGCATAAAGTAACGGTAGCGCAGACAGTCGATCGCTCAATGGCAGTCGCTTAAATCGTGTGTATAGGAATGTCCCAAGCGGTGTAGGCAAGCGGGGTTCTTGCTGAAAGATTGGCGACTCGACTTCTAGCCCTGCTGGAGAATACTGAGAAGAGCGCGTCCAATCGGTAAAGGGCGATATGCCCAATTTCTTGACCAAGGAAAAGATATTACTGTAGGGATACCAAAACCCATGAATTCCAGCTTCTACCGATCGTCCCTGTGCGGTTTTCCATCCTGCTACCAATCCGCCCGGATAGCCCCCTGCTTCGAGCAATGTAACGGCATATCCTTGTTGAGCAAGATGGTAAGCTGCACCTAAGCCTGCCCATCCTGCTCCAACCACGACAACTTTAGGATGCTCTTGAGTTTGGTTCATTCAATCAATCTCAGCTTCAACTGTTTCACAGCATAAGTCGCTCTTCCCAAATCAACAAGTCTATTGCTGGCTAAACTCACACCGATTTAGGCTGAAAAAATCGATTCTCAGGACGCGCTAAACCCAGATTTTCGCGGAGCGTTTTACCTTCGTATTCTCTGCGAAAAATTCCACGCCGTTGAAGTTCTGGAATCACTTGATCCACAAAATCATTCAATCCTTCAGGTAAGAAAGGAAACATGATATTAAAACCATCTGCGGCTTCCTCGAAGAGCCATTGCTCCATTTCATCCGCGATCGTCTGAGGTGTTCCCACAAAGATTAATCCACCATAGCTAGCCGCCCGTTGTGCTAACTGGCGAATGGTTAAGTTTTCACGTCGAGCAAGCGCAACAATGCGATCGCGCCCGGTATGACTACCATTTGATGCTGGAATCTCCGGTAATGGACTATCTGGATCAAAACTTGACACATCATAGCCTAGAGCAAGATTCAGGCTGCTAATGCCGCTATCGTAATGAATCAGACTATCAAGATGTGCCTGCTTCGCCTGTGCTGCCTCAATAGTCTCACCAACAATTACTAGCGCACCGGGCAGAATTTTAATGCTATTGGGATTGCGTCCGATCGCCTGCGATCGACGCTTGATATCTGCAAACAATGCCTTTCCTGCTTCTAGTGTATTGACTCCTGAAAACACAACCTCGGCAGTTTCAGCAGCCAATTGTCGTCCTGCTTCAGAGGCTCCCGCCTGAACAATCACCGGATACCCCTGAACAGGTCTAGCAATGTTCAAAGGACCTCGCACTGAGAAATACTTTCCTTTGTGGTTAAGAATGTGCATTTTTGCCGGATCGACATACACTCCTGCTTCTACATCGCGAATAAAAGCATCATCCGCGAAAGAATCCCAAAGCCCAATCACTACCTCGTAGAATTCGTGGGCACGCCTGTAGCGTTCATCATGTTCGATCTCTTGCTCCAGTCCAAAGTTAAGCGCTGCATCTGGATTATAGGTTGTCACAATATTCCAGCCCGCACGACCCCCACTGATATGGTCGAGAGAAGCGAAGCGACGAGCAATGTGATACGGCTGATCATAGGTGGTTGAAGCAGTCGCAATTAATCCGATATGTTCAGTCACAGCAGCAAGAGCAGAAAGTAGCGTCAATGGCTCGAATGATGTAACAGTATGACTGCGCTTCAGGGCGTTAATTGGCATATTGAGAACAGCTAAATGATCTGCCATAAAAAAGGCATCAAACTTACCTTGTTCTAGTTTCTGAATGAATTGCTTCAAAGCTGGAAAATCGAAGTTTGCATCTGGGATAGCGCCAGGATAACGCCAAGCCGCTGTATGAATGCTGACAGGACGCATAAAAGCGCCTAGTTTTAACTGCTTTGTACTACTCATCTTTCGTCCTTAACGGAGCACTCTTAAAACCCTCAATCTTACTGAAAGCACTGTTTTGGTTTCTACTTTTGCGATCGCAGCCAAACGAGATGACCAAAAGCTTGTTGTAGGGGTGACAAGACTTGAAAGAAACACTCGATCGGATAGCTATCTGGTGCTTTTTAACCCATTTGCACCCTATCCGATGGATAGCTTTCCTGTCAAAATTGTCTGGGCTATTGCAGACGAAAAAGAATTGAGACGCAACTTTAGGTAAAATCTTCTTCGGATTTTCTTTCATTCCTGGAATAATTGTTACAACTATTCTGTATAGCCTGTTGATTAAGGTCATGCCTCAGCAATCGCTGAGGTAAGCCATCGTTTTTCACCCAAGCAATCGTTATGCTGGAATTTTCCAACTGTATTGTCTTACATGGGCGCGATTTGGAACCGCACTACTGTCACCGCTTTGTAGTGCAAGGTGACACGATCGCTGCCATCGACCTGGGTGAACCCTGTCAAGCCATCAGTAGGGGTTACGTGGTACTCATGCCAGGAATGTATAACAGCCACACCCACATGGGAGATGCTTGTGCACCAGATGGAGCAACAGGGTTAACCTTAGAGGAAGGTTTTTTTCGACCCAATGGCTATAAATATCGCAAGCTCGCTCAACAACCGGAAGCTGAGCATCTCACGCAGATAACGAACCATCTGCACTACATGGCGCGTACCGGAACGATCGGGCATATTGATTTCCGAGAGCAGGGAGCATACGGGGCGCAACTGCTGCGACGCGCATCCGAAGCAACGGGGGTACGATCGATTATCTTAGGGCAGTTTAACCAGCTACCGCTTACCGAATCGGAGTTGCAACAAAATGTGGCAACCCTCTCGACTGAGGCAATCGCTGAACTGACGGAGGTGCTAGCGATCGCTGATGGATTTTCGGAAAGTACAATGAACGACCTGACTGATGCTGCTTGGAAAGAAATTTACCAGGTGACATCTCGGCACCATAAACTACGTGCCATTCATTGCTTAGAGAATGAGGGCTATCGGGAGGTGAGCTTGGCAATTACCGGACGGGGAGACCTAGAACGGGCGTTAGAACTCTATCATCCCCATCTAGTCATCCATGCCACTGTTGCCAATCGGGAAGACATTCAACTGCTCTCGCAGAACCGCGTCAACGTTGTGCTCAACCCTCGCGCCAATGCCAATCTAGGCTTACCGCTACCACCAGTCGCTCCGCTCATGCAAAGTCAGGCAAATCTACTTTTGGGAACCGATAATGGCTTACTCAACAGCCCGAACTTGTTTGCCGAGTTAGATTTCACCTACAAGCTAGCAAAAAGTCAGTTTGGAGATGCCAAACAACCCGCTCCCCAAACGATCCTAAAAATGGTGACCAGTAATATCCGTGCAGTTTTAGATGGGGATACCTACGGATATTTAGAAACCGGCTTACCCGCTGATTTTGTTGCCCTCAATTTCCATCAACCCCATTTGCGCTCCAGTCAACACATTCCCGCCTCAATCGTAACGCGGGTGACACCGGAGGATGTGCTACTCACTGTGCGACAGGGTAAAGTTCTGTGGCAAGCATCCGATTTTAGCCCGATTGCTTGACGATGCTGATCAGAGAAAATAGCACTCGATCGAAAGCTTTATATTGCTGTTAGTCAAGTTGCTTACAATATCTTTTTTACTCAAGATGTAATTCAACTCATTCTGAATAAAAAACTGACCCGACTCAAGGCGTTCAGCCTCAAATCGGGTCAGTTGAAGTTCGATCGCTAATCGCAAACTTGATTTAATGCGGTTGCGACTTCTTCCATCGATCGATCGCCGTTGATTGTCACCAGCTTTTCTCGCGATTCGTAGTAGTGGATCAACGGTTCGGTCTGCTCTCGGTAGACTTCCAGACGGCGACGAATCGTTTCTTCGTTATCGTCTTTGCGTCCCCGACTCAGCATTCGAGTCACCAACACTTCATCTGGGACATCGAAATTGATCACACGATCGCACCCCTGATTCAGTTCATCCAGCAGCACATCCAGAAATTCTGCCTGTGCTACATTGCGCGGGAACCCATCAAGAATCCAACCTAATTGGGCATCCGGTTTTCCCAATCGTTCGCGAATCAAATCAATCACCAGTTGGTCGGGCACCAGTTCACCCCGATCCATGTATCCTTGAGCCTTCACCCCCAGCGACGTTTTCTCAGCCACCGCCTCCCGGAGAATGTCCCCGGTCGAAATATGCGGAATCTTGTGGGAGTCAGCCAAAAATTTCGATTGAGTCCCTTTCCCGGCTCCGGGAGGTCCGACAAAAATCAGTCGCGCCACTATTGTTTCACCATTCCTTCGTAACGTTGAGAGATCACATACGTTTGAATCTGTTTCGCCGTGTCGATCGCCACACCGACCAAAATCAGCAGAGAGGTTGCCCCGAAGCCTTGGAAGACTTTCACCGGAGTTGCATTCTCGATGATCGAAGGCACGATCGCGACGATTCCTAAGAAGATAGCACCTAAGAAGGTCAACCGATTCAGAACGCGCTCAATATACTCGGTCGTCGCCTTTCCAGGACGAATACCGGGAATGCTCGATCCCATTTTCTTCAAGTTCTTCGACATATCATCGGGCTGCATAATCAGCGAAGCGTAGAAGAAACTAAAGAATAGAATCAACACAAAGTAGAGGAGGTTGTGCCAGATCGAAGCAGGGCCAAGATAGGTGCTGACGAAGTTTGCCAACTCCGCATTATTAAACGATTGCGCCACAATGACCGGAATCGTTAACACAGTGGAAGCAAAAATAATCGGCATCACGCCGCCTTGATTCAGGCGCAACGGAAGATAGCTGCTGCGCTCCAACATCATGCGTCGTCCCACTTGTCGACGAGCGGAAATAATCGGAATCCGCCGCGTTCCTTCTTGTACGAACACAATTCCGACCACCATTGCCAGAAACACCAGCAGCAGAATGACGACGCTGCTGACCACAGCTCGATCGCCCGTTTGCGCTAAATCGAACGCTTTTCCTAAGGTCTGCGGCAGCGTTGCCACAATGTTAAGGAAAATCAATAGCGATGCGCCGTTACCCACACCGCGTTCTGTGATCAGTTCTCCTGCCCACATGACGAACATCGATCCAGCCGTCAGCGCTAGAACCGTTTCGACGACAAACAACGGACTCCAAGCTTCGGCAAACGGACGCAATAATCCAACCGTGAGCAATGTACTTTGAACAACCGCCCAACCTGCCGAAACGTAGCGGGTAATCTGTGAAATCTTGCGTCTTCCTGCTTCGCCTTCATTCTTCTGCAAATCTTCGAGCGAGGGAATCGCCGCAGTCAGCAATTGAATAATGATCGAAGCGTTAATAAAGGGCAGAATTCCGAGGGCGAATAGACCCAGCGTTCTCAAACCACCGCCCGCGAATAAGTCCACAAAGCTCAAAGCACTATTGCCTTGAATCGCTTGTGAAAATGCGGCTCGATCGATGCCCGGAATCGGGATAAAAATCCCTAATCGAACGAAGATCAAAAGCCCGATCGTTAAAAGTAAGCGTCCCCGCAGTCCAGCCGCCTGTGCCATTTGGACAAAGGTTTCCTGAGCGGTGGGCGTTCTATCTCGACTCTCGACCATATAAGGAATTCCTCGTGACAGCAATGCGGACTTGCGCGTCGGCTGACTCACAAATCCGATTGAAACTAAAGTTGGTTTTAAGCGTTCTGACAGCACAAAATCGCACCGCAAAACGACGAACATCCTATATTTTAGCGGCTCCGGTGTGAAGCCTGACAGATTTCCACAGTCCGCTCAACTCGTGATGGCATTGCATATACAGGTGGAAAAGTAAATATGGATCAAGCTCGTAATGCCACAATCAATATTCGCGCAATCCAGAGCCAACGTGATTTAGGTGCAAACAACTTTGGGCAGCGGAGGATTTAGCTTTTTGGGACGAAATCGCAAATATCGCTTGTCAGGTCAATTTGCTTAGCTTGAGAGACTAATCGATTTTTCTTTCCGAGTCAAGCCATTGCAACCCAATGCAGCATTAATCATCCAGCACTTGCACTGCAACTTCTACCGCTTCCACATCGATCGTGCCCGAAGGAGTCATCCGCTTAAACCTGCCTTTTTCCGCCTGCAACGGTTCACCACAGTTAGAACATTGCATCTGCGCTTGATTAAATCCGGTCAACTCCGCACCACAGACCGGACAATCCGCCTGCACAATATTCCTTCTCACCCACCACTGAAACACGAAGATTCCGACGATCGGTGCACCGATCAGCAGCGCCAACACAAATAGAAATGATTTCACCAACCAGCCTAGACCCACTGCGCTCAATAGAAGTGCGAATCCAATGAACGTCAGCAGTCGTCCAAATCCGTTAATGCCGAGTTGTAGGTTATAAAGTTGATTCTGATTCACAGCAGTGTCCTCTATTGGAGCGATCGATGCCTTCTCTATTGGAACAGATTTCGCCAAATCTTTAGGGCGGCTTCCTCGACTGTCAAGAGATCTGATTCCCGTATGTGTAAAATGCCCCTGTATGCAGCTTATTCTTGAATCATAGATGATTCACCAAAAGGCTGATTAAAATGCTGCAAAGTGTAACGAGTGCAAACCTTCAGACAGTTTTAGTTGCGGGTGCAAGTCGCGGTGTAGGGCGTGAAATTGCTCGACTGCTTCAGCCGAATTTTACTGTAATTGCCTTGTTGCGTTCTGATGCTGCCGTGACTGAACTCGAAGCGTTAGGCGTTGAAACCACGATCGGTGATGCGATGAATCCTGAGCAACTCGAGGCCGCCTTTGCAAATCGTCAAATCGATGCCGTGATTAGTACGATCGGCGGATTACCCGCAGAAGGAAAACGCGCTGATTTTGAAGGCAATCGCAACCTGATTGATGCGGCACTCAAAGCAGGCGTGAAGAAGTTTGTGTTAGTGACTTCGATCGGCAGTGGTGAAAGTGTCGTCGCCTTACCGCCTCGCGCTCTTGAAGCATTGGGAGCCGTTTTGAAGGAAAAAGAGCAAGCAGAACAGCATTTAATCCAGAGCGGTTTAATTTATACGATCGTCCGTCCCGGCGGTTTGAAATCCGAACCGCCAACCGGAACCGGATTTCTGACAGAAGATCCGAAAATCTCCGGCTCAATCCATCGAGCAGATGTCGCTGAATTAGTATGCCGTTGTCTAGTCAGCGATCGCGCCAATGGAAAGATCCTTTCTGCAATCGATCGCAATCAGTTATTCACCCCGACCGAAATCGCAGAATTCACCCCTTAAATCGCTGAATCCATCCGATTGCCATTCCGCCATCGAGAACCAACCGAGCGATCGCAAACAGCAAAATACTTTCAACGGCAAAGCTGGCGATCGGAACCCAGTCACTTTGGGTTGCAATTCCCAGTTCAACTTGCGCCAATCCCCGCACCAGTCCAAAGGCTAGAACCGCGCCCGATTTGAGGTGTGAGTTTTGGTCTTCCCGAATAATGTAGCGGTACGTCACTCCAAATAAAAATCCTGCAAACAGAACGATCGCGCCACTCACCCAATAATTCATTACAGGACTGGCATATTGACTTGCTAAGAAGTCGTTAAACAGAGCAATTAGCGGAAACATCAGTGTTACCGAAGCCGCCGAAAGCATTCCCGCTTTGAGCGACTCAACCCGTTCTTCCCAACTCAATCTCAGGTGCTGCATAACTCCTCTAGATCCTAGCCCCTAACCCCTTTTGCCTTATTATTAGATGTATCACCCTTTGTACCGATCGCTTTCATTATGGATATTTTGTCACTAGGTTGGGTCGCGCTTTTATCCGTTTTCACCTTTTCGATCGCAATGGTCGTTTGGGGTCGGAACGGCTTCTAGCATTGAATTTCCGCCCGTAGCCTAACCGCTATGGGCAGTAATATTTTCATTTTCTGAAATCACCGTGGAATTCACAGTTTTTAACACACTGGTACTCGTCGCGTTTGGTCTTCTCCTTACCGTGACTGGGGGAGTTATTTACTTAACGCTGGCAGACTGGCGCGATCGTCGTCGCCGCGAACAAGAAAAACTCTCTACCAAATCCACCAAACGCCGCTAATCAAAAGGCTCCAAGGTCAATATCCTGGAGCCTTTTAGATAGATTCAGCGGTTTAACCTTGTTACTCAACTCGACTCATCGTGAAGCCAGACGCGAGTTCTTCACCGTAACCTTCTTCACCATGTTCGTTCACATCCACACCTTGATATTCAGCATCAGTCTGAACCCGTAGCGTTCCAAAGGCTGCTTGTAGCCCCTTCAGAATCACATACGTCCCAATCGCAGCGAGCACATAGGTAATCGCGATCGCTTCAATCTGAGTGACTAACTGACCTGGATTGCCATACAGCAGCCCATCTGCTCCTGCCGCGTTCACTGTTTTCGTTGCAAAGACTCCCGCTAAAACCGCACCCACCGTTCCGCCAACCCCGTGAACCGGAAACGTATCTAGCGAGTCATCAAACTGAAGTTTCGCCTTCAAACTTACGGCAAAGAAACAAGCCGTCGCGGTGATTGCTCCGATCAGAATTGCTGCTACCGGGGTGACAAATCCTGCTGCTGGAGTAATCCCGACTAAACCCGCCACTGCACCCGTAGCAATTCCTACTGCGGTCGGCTTTCCACGCAGCACCCACTCTAGAATGACCCACGCTAAACCCGCCGCAGATGCCGATGTTGTCGTCGCCACAAATGCAACGGTTGCCAATGCGCCAGAAGCCAAAGCGCTTCCACCATTGAAGCCAAACCAACCAAACCACAGCAATCCAGCACCCAACAGAATGTAAGGGACGTTATGCGGTGCCGCAGGCTGATTCGGAAACGTCTTCCGAGGACCCAACACCCAAGCTGCCACAAGCGCAGACACACCCGAACTGATGTGAACCACCGTTCCGCCTGCAAAGTCCAATGCACCTAAACCGCCATACAGTCCCAGGAAGCCACCCTTCGCCCAAACCATATGAGCAAAAATCGGATAGAGAATGCTCGACCACAGCACGATAAACCAGAAGTAAGCCTTAAAGCTCATTCGCTCCACGATCGCACCCGAAATCAGCGCGGGTGTAATAATCGCGAACATCGCCTGATAAATCATGAATGTCTGGTGCGGAATCGTCGCGGCATACGAAACCACAGCATCCGGCTGGCTGCCTTGTAAGTATCCAGTTGTTTCCAACCCGACCCCGTTCAAGAACAACCACTGCAAACCCCCAATAAACGGAGTTCCTGGCGCAAACGAGAGGCTATAGCCCCACAGAATCCAGGACACGCCAACAATGCCCATGAGGATGAAGCTCATCATCATCGTATTGAGGACATTGCGCGATCGCACAAATCCTCCATAGAAAAATGCCAATCCGGGAGTCATCAGCAGCACTAGCGCGGCTGACACTAACATAAACGCTGTATCGCCTTGAATGGTTGCCTGATCCGCCGCTTTTTGAGCAGATTCAGCCGTTGCCGGATCAGCAAGGGCACTACCTACAAATGGAAGAGCTGATAGCGCTAAGACTGTTAGCGCCAACCACATTGTTTTTTTCAACACTGACTTTTGACCCTTTAACGCTAAGAAAGAGGTGAAATAATCTCTCAGATTCGTCAACTTCATTGAAAAATCTGATGAATGTTATCGAATTGCACCAGTTTCATGACTACGATTTTGTAGTAAGCAATACAATTTTGATTGTACGATCGCACAACAGAGCATTTTGCTACTAATAAACTGTCCACACCATCGCCAAGACAGATGTTTATTAAAAGAATCTATGAGTTCTCAAATTTAAGATCCATCAATAACAATCCGAAAAAAAGAACACTCCTGAAACTTTCAGGAGTGTTCTGCGAGCGATGAAACTAGAGAAAATCGATCAGCTTATTGATACTTCGTCGCTGCATCCGAGGCATTGCTAGGATAGCTGCTTGCTGCACCGAAAGAACTTTCTTTTGCAAATCCAGCATAAGCTTCCATGCCATGCTCGCCGATATCCAATCCTTCAAGCTCTTCTTCAGCAGTTACACGAATTCCAAGTGTGGACTTCAGTAAAATCCAGAAGATACTGGAGATTAAAACTGTGAAGCCACCAACCGAAATCGTTCCCAAGAACTGAATCCAAAGCTGATTCAATCCACCGCCGAACAGCAAACCCGCTGCGGGACCAGCAGCATACAGTGCGCCAGGTTGATCGCTAGGACCCACAGCAAATAGACCGAGTGCCAGAGTTCCCCAGACACCGTTAAACAAGTGAACCGCGATCGCACCTACCGGATCATCAATCTTCAGCTTATCGAGATATCCAACCGCGAACACCACCAAAATCCCACCGATCGCGCCGATAATTGCTGCCGAAGGAACGGTGATGAAGGCACAAGATGCAGTGACTGCAACCAAACCTGCTAGTAGACCATTGATGATCATTGATAAATCGGGCTTACCGAGAACTGCCCAAGCGACGATCGTAGCTGCGATCGCACCAAATGCACCGCCCGTATTTGTGGTCAATGCAATGTGACCAATCAGTGAGCCATTACCCACGCTCATGGTCGAACCAGGGTTAAATCCGAACCAACCGAGCCAGAGAATCAATGCGCCCAAGGTTGCAATACTCATGTTGTGAGGCGGGATTGCATTGGCAGAGCCATCAGCATTGTACTTGCCAATTCTCGCACCTAAGAATGCAGCCCCCATCAGAGCTGCCCAACCGCCAACGGCGTGAACTACGGTCGAACCTGCGAAATCGAAGAATCCGAGCTTGTACAGCCAGCCACCACCCCAGATCCAGTGACCGGTGATCGGGTAAGCGATTCCAACCAATAACAAGCTGAAGATCAGGAAGTCAACAAACTTAATCCGCTCAGCAACCGCACCAGAGACGATCGTTGCTGCGGTTCCAGCAAACACTAATTGGAAGAAGAATTTTGCTGCCAGAGGAACGCCTGCCCAGTTCAAGGCGGAGAAAATTCCTTTGTAATCAGCCGTCATTGCAGGGCTGTTGTCAGCACCCGTGAGGAAAAATCCGCCACTTGTACCGAGATAGCCATTTCCGTCACTGAACATCAAGCCGAACCCGATCGCCCAGAATGCGACGGTCGAAAGGGCAAAAACGATTAGATTCTTCGCCAAAACGTTGACTGCGTTTTTCTGGCGACACATTCCGGTTTCCAACATACAGAAACCTGCGTTCATAAAGAACACTAGGAAGCCCGCAATCATCACCCACATCGTATCGAGACCAATTTTCAGCTCAGCGTTCGCAGCCGCAACGCTTTCAAGGGTAGGTGGGGTTTGGGCAACAGCCGCGTAGCTCCAGAGTCCAACGATCGCGACTGTGAGTGGAATTGACATTTGCCAACTTGGAGCAAGCTGGCTGACTGTATGAACCAGTGCCTCCCAAGATTTCAACAGCGCAGGCTTTTTCCTGCGAATTTGCACTTTTTGCTTCAACGATGCTCTTGACACCATGACAGAAGATTTCCTAGATGAATGCGACAAAGCCGAAATCGGCGACAACTAAACAAAGCGTGGAATGACCCATCTTGCTCAGCAGAAGAACCCCTAAAGTTGGAGATGTAATTCCCGAATCCCAGAACTCCTCAGATTCAGCACTGACACACTTGTGATAGATGAGCCAGTTTTTCGAGTCTGCCTACGGCTGAAGTGAGGTTAGATTCGCAATTGTGTAGACCTGAGACAGACGGTATACCCAAAGGCGTAGATTCTTAAGATATTGTCAAATCTCGTTGATTAAGTACGTTCAATCTGTATCTGAAATCACAAAATGCTGCTGAAATTGTTTGAATCGCACTCTAGCTCCCGTTATTTTCGCTTTGTGTCAGACTGAATTTTGCTTGGATTTGCGATTGGAAGGATATTTGTGTATAGTATTTTTGTATTAAATTTGCTTCGTCTCCTTGAGTAATTCGCCTAGCTCGTCGTGCTTTTGCGCTTGAGTCAGGCGATTTTTTTAGCTTCAGACTGAATCAACTGCGCTAGAGTAGAGGTTATGAGTGAGAAAAACGAAGCCATTAAAATCGTTAGTGATAACCGTCAAGCGAGGTTTCAGTACGAAATTCTGGAAACCTACGAGACGGGAATTGAGCTTGCGGGAACTGAGGTGAAGTCGATCCGTGAAGGTCGGGTCAACCTACGAGATGGATTCGCGCTGGTTCGTAATGGCGAAGTTTTTCTACACAACGTTCATATTTCACCGCATAAAACGGCTAGTCAGGTTTTCAACCATGATCCCGTTCGCACTCGCAAGCTATTATTACGGCGCGACGAAATTCGTAAGCTGGTTGGAAAGGTAGAGCAGCAAGGTTTAACGCTGGTTCCCCTGAAGATGTACCTGAAACGCGGCTGGGTCAAAGTGGATCTAGCGCTGGTTCGGGGTAAAAAGCTGTACGACAAGCGGGAAGACTCTAAGCGACGTGACGATCAGCGCGATATGCAGCGGGCGCTGAAGAATCGATAGCCTAAATTTCGATACTCTACATTTCTCTTTACGATCGCGCCTCGCCCGCAAAAGATTGACGAACTCAGACCGTTGATTTGTTGATCCTGAGTACAAATCAACTCGATCGTGAGTCAGAGCGATAGAATCGTTAAGGACTATTTCTTCGCCCTCCGAATGCCAAAGCGCGTTAGCCAACCTAAAAGCTCCGATTCTCCGGTCTTAAGTCCTGATTTGGGAGCCGAAATCGAATCGAACGGATCGAAAAGCCCTGCAAGAAAAATCACTTCGCTGAACTCGATTCGGATTCGAGGTGCACGTCAGCATAATTTGAAGAACATCGATCTAGAACTGCCCCGCGATCGCTTAATTGTCTTTACCGGAGTTTCAGGATCAGGGAAGTCTTCTCTGGCGTTTGACACGATTTTTGCAGAAGGGCAGCGGCGCTATGTGGAATCATTAAGCGCTTACGCTCGGCAGTTTTTAGGACAAGTGGATAAACCGGATGTCGATGCGATCGAAGGCTTGAGTCCGGCGATTTCGATCGATCAAAAATCGACTTCGCATAATCCGCGATCGACCGTTGGAACGGTAACTGAAATCTACGATTACTTGCGATTGCTCTACGGTCGTGCAGGTACGCCGCACTGTCCGATTTGCGATCGTTCCATTGCACCTCAAACGATCGATCAAATGGTTGATCGAATCATGGAACTCCCCGATCGAACCCGCTTTCAAGTTCTTGCGCCTGTTGTTCGAGGCAAGAAAGGAACCCATCGCAAGTTAATTTCAGGACTTGCAGCAGAGGGTTTTGTGCGAGTTCGGATCGATGGCGAAGTAAGAGAGTTAAGCGACTCGATCGAGCTAGATAAAAACCAGTTGCATACGATCGAAGTCGTGGTCGATCGTTTGGTGAAAAAAGACGATATGCAAGAACGTCTGAGTGATTCATTAACTACTTGTTTGAAGCGATCGGGCGGAATTGCCGTAGTTGATCTGATGCGCGATGAAAATTCGGAAGACCAACCTTCAGAACTTGTTTTTTCTGAGAATTTTGCCTGCCCAGAACATGGGGCAGTGATGGAAGAACTTTCTCCCCGCTTATTCTCGTTTAACTCACCTTATGGAGCGTGTCCAAACTGTCATGGGATTGGTAGCCATCGAACGTTCTCACCTGAACTGATCATTCCGAATCCGAATCTTCCGGTTTATGCGTCGATCGCACCCTGGTCAGACAAAGATAATACTTATTACTTATCGCTGATTTGCAGCGTTGCCGAAGCTTACGGCTTTGATATTCAAACCCCTTGGAATCAACTCACTCCAGAGCAGCAGCACGTCATGCTGTATGGTTCCAAAGATCCGATTTGGATCGAAGTCGATTCGCGCTATCGGGAAAACAAAGGCTACCACCGTCGATACGAAGGCGCAATTCCGTTGCTTGATCGCCAATATCAAGAAGCCAACTCTGACCTGTACAAGCAGAAATTAGAGCAATACTTGGTTGATCAAGCCTGTGATGTTTGTGGCGGAAAACGCTTAAAACCGGAATCGCTTGCCGTTCGTTTGGGACAATATCAAATTCATCAGTTTACGGGCGTTTCGATTCGAGAATGCTTGGATCGAGTTGAGAATTTAGAACTGAGCGATCGCCAAGCTCAAATCGGCGATCTTGTCCTGCGAGAAATCAAAGCGAGATTGCAGTTTCTTCTGGACGTGGGATTGGACTACTTGACGCTCAATCGCACCGCAATGACGCTTTCTGGCGGTGAAGCTCAGCGCATTCGACTGGCAACCCAGATTGGTGCAGGTCTTACAGGCGTTCTGTACGTTCTAGACGAGCCGAGCATCGGGCTACACCAGCGCGATAACACCCGATTGCTGAATACGTTGACTAAACTGCGGGATCTTGGAAATACGCTAATCGTGGTTGAGCACGACGAAGAAACCATTCGAGCTGCCGACTATTTAGTTGATATAGGACCGGGCGCGGGTGTGCATGGTGGGCGAATTGTTGCTCAAGGCGATTTTGAAACGCTTTTGAACTCAGAAGAATCGCTAACAGGTGCCTATCTGTCCGGTCGGCGATCGATCCAAACCCCCGCCGAACGACGAGAAGGCAATGGTCGATCGCTCTTAATCCGCAGCGCCAACCGTAACAACCTCAAAGATGTCGATGTTGAAATCCCACTTGGCAGATTGGTTTGCGTCACGGGCGTTTCGGGTTCTGGTAAATCTACGCTAATCAACGAATTGCTTTATCCCGCCATTCAGCATCACTTTGGGCAAAAGGTTCCTCAACCCAAAGAAATGCAGCCCGTCAAAGGACTCGATGCCCTAGATAAAGCGATCGTCATCGATCAATCCCCGATTGGACGCACTCCGCGATCGAATCCCGCAACCTATACGGGTGTTTTCGATGTAGTTCGCGATGTATTTGCCGAAACGATCGAGGCAAAAGCTAGAGGCTATAAACCTGGTCAATTCTCCTTCAATGTCAAAGGCGGACGCTGCGAAGCTTGCAGCGGTCAGGGCGTGAATGTGATCGAGATGAATTTTTTACCGGATGTCTATGTGCAGTGTGATGTATGCAAAGGGGCACGGTACAACCGAGAAACCTTGCAGGTGAAATTCAAAGGAAAATCGATCGCCGATGTTCTGAGTATGACCGTTGAAGAAGGAGCGGAATTCTTTAAGAACATTCCCCAAGCCGCAAATCGCCTGCAAACTTTAGTCGATGTGGGGCTGGGCTATATGCGTTTGGGACAAACCGCTCCGACTTTATCGGGTGGAGAAGCGCAGCGCGTCAAACTTGCCACCGAGCTTTCTCGTCGCGCCACCGGAAAAACACTCTATCTAATTGATGAACCCACCACAGGTTTATCGTTCTACGATGTTCACAAACTTCTGGATGTGATTCAGCGATTAGTCGATAAAGGGAATTCGGTTTTGGTGATCGAACACAATTTAGATGTGATTCGGTGTTCAGATTGGATTGTTGATTTAGGACCTGAAGGCGGCGATCGTGGTGGCGAAATTGTCGCAGTTGGTACACCAGAAGAAGTAGTCAAAAATCCCCGCTCCTACACGGGTCAATATCTTCAACAAGTTCTACAACAACATCCCGCAGGATCATGATCGAAACTTGGACGCACGATCGCATTCATGTCAACGGAATCAACCTACATTACGTCACTCAAGGACAGGGAGATTTAATTTTATTTCTGCATGGTTTTCCTGAGTTTTGGTATTCATGGCGACATCAAATTCCAGAATTTGCCAAAGATCATAAAGCAGTTGCAATTGATCTGCGAGGCTACAACGACAGCGATAAACCAACAGCGCCAGAAGCCTACAAAATGTCCGAACTCGTCGCAGACGTAAAAGGTGTAATCGAAGGATTAGGCTACGATCGCTGCACGCTAGTTGGACATGATTGGGGAGGCGCGATCGCTTGGAATTTTGCCTACACTTACCCCAACTTGCTAAACAAGTTGATCATCTTAAATCTCCCCCATCCAGCTAAGTTTGCTCAGGGATTCACAACACCACAACAACTTTTGAAAAGCTCGTATATCTTCTTCTTTCAGATCCCCGTTTTGCCCGAACTTCTAATTCAATTAGACGACTACAAGGCGCTAGAAAGTGCATTTCTAGGAATGGCAGTGAATAAGAGTGCATTTAGCCAAGCGGATCTCGATCGCTATAAAGATGCAATGGCAAAACGAGGTGCTTTGACTTCAGCAATTAATTACTACCGCAACGCATTTCAATCTGGAATCGTTGGAAAAGATTGGGGCATTTTAAATGTGCCAACTCTAATGATTTGGGGAGAAAAAGATACAGCATTAGGCAAAGAATTGACTTATGGAACCGAGCAATACGTAAGAAATTTTCAAATTCGCTATATTCCAAACTGTAGTCATTGGGTGCAACAAGAACAGCCTGAATTAGTCAATCAATATATCCGCGAATTCATTTAAACAAAAAACCGGATTTAGTTTCTTAAATCCGGTTTCTTTACTTTTAATAGGTTTCCTATCTAGAAGCAGTAAGAAGAGGTTCACTTTCCTCAACTGAGCTTTCGATAATCTCAAACACTTCTTCCATTCCAGTAAGTTCCAGCAACATTCTGACACGCTCATTAATAGAGCGTAAGAGCATCGGTTTACTTGCTTCCCGCGATCGCTTAAACACAATCACTAAAGCCATTAGACCAGGGCTACTCATAAACTCAACGTTGGCAAAGTCAACAAGCACAACGGCTGCATCTGAATGAATTGCAAGCTCAGCATGTTCGTGAAATTGCGCGATCGCCGCGTCATCTAACGTCTCTGGGAACTGAATCGTTCTAGTTGATAATTCCATACCCCACAACCCGATTACTAACTAATTACTAAACGATGATAGAAACAAACTCCCAGCTAAATAGATGCTAGGCAAAATACTACAAAATGTATTTTTTGGTTTCATTACTGTAGCGTTCGGTTTTTGCCCTTACCTCTATCTCAGGATGTAGCTAGAAGTTACCAATTCAAGATTGAAAGCGTCGTCATTCTTACCCTCTAACTTTACGATAGGTTAAGCGAAACGATCGTAGTGATGAATACGATTTCTAAATTGATGGAAATTTCCGTATTTCTGCATTGCTAAAATTCACAATTCACTACTTTTGAATCGCGGATTCTCTATCCAATTGCATTCGATTTCATCTAATTTGAATAACTAGAATTACCTGAATTTGAACGAATCGAGCAAGGCTCCTAGCTCTACCTTAAGAAAGAAACGTTTTATCTCCGTGGATGGACAGCTAATCGCAAATCAACCACTACTATAAGAAATATGAAGCGTTTGGAATTTTAGATATGCAGACTCCTCCTAGTACGACTGATTTACCTATCTCTACTGCCTACAATGGAAAAGACCGTAATGCCTTTCTTTTCGGCTGGACACCCCAAGCTGAACTATGGAATGGTCGTTTCGCAATGATTGGTTTTCTCGCATACCTGCTTTGGGATTTAGCTGGTTATAGTGTTGTGCGCGACTTGTTGCACTTGGTTGGCTAATAATAATTAGAATTAAAGGCTGGGTGCAAGCAATAGCTCTTGCACCCATTTTTGCGTTCTTCAAACAACAAAGCGCTGCACCTTATTCTCAAAGATGCAGCGCTTTGTTGTCTTTAAACCAAGAAACTATTCAACCTGTCCGATCGCTTTGTTGACATCCGTTGGCTTTTCAAATTCCTCATCAGGCAGATCGTTTAAAAGCGCTTTTAACTCTTCATCTGCGCCATTTTTTTCTGCGTGTTTGATTACATCTTCCTTAGTCGCCGGATAGTCGAGTCCCTTGAGGTGCTTTTGTACCTCGATCGGGTTCACTTTTGCCATAGCTATTCTCCAAATTTACCTTCACGTTGAAAGAATAGCGTTAACTTCCTTGTAAAACTTCGTTCTAGAGTTTCGTCTCAATCTCTGTCCACTGTATGAGGCAAAGCAAAAACCCTGCCAATTTGACAGGGTTTAACATGAGGCTTACCGAACTGAGCCAGATAGCTTGAAGCAAAAGCATCGCTTGTAATTCAGAGCGATGCCTCAGTCCAAACTAGAACGTAAAGGTCGTTCTAATGGTTCCGATCACAACGTCGTCATTGGCTTCGTTTTGTCCTGGATTCACAATCCAGATCACACCCGGAGTAATCGAGATGTTGTCGTTCAGTTGATACTTGTAGAATCCTTCAAAGTGCAGAGGAATATCATTCCGTAAACCGCCACCTGGATTACCCACGTAGGGTTCTACACCTGCCACAAATCCAAGCAAATTGCCTTTCTTACCGAAATCAGGGAACGCCACGCCTGCTCCATATGTCCAGATGTCTTTCTCGCCCTGACCATCATCCACAAAGTTTGCGTTGATGTAGGAACCAAAAGCGTTCAGCACGATGCCAGGACTGAGCTTGAAGGCGACCGAAGCGCCATAAGCGTTAACTTGCGAAGCGCCTGACCCCAGAACGTTGCGGTTTGCGAGGAAGGTACCAGAAGAAGCCAGTGCCGAACCACCGTCAAAAATTGCGCCTTGGCGGTAAGCGTTAACATAAGTTAACCCAACTTGCAGCGCATCGCTCGCATTGAATGTTAACTGAGCCAGAGCACTGTAGCTTCCATTGAAGAGACCAGCTCTGGATGCGGGATTATTCGCACCAAAGGTAACCTGACTTCCATTCGAGTTGTCAGCTAAGTAACCTGCGCTGATTTGGAAGGTGTTGTTGAGATTGAAGGTTGCACCGATACCGCTACCACCACCAATCAAATAAATTGGGTTGCGCTGAGCAAAGACGGAAAGCGGACCTGTACCACCATCAGCCGCATCTAAAGCAGGGCTGATCGTCGGAGCATAGTCATAGTGAAGACCACTCACCGCCGGCACGTAGAATCTCAGATTTTCGCCAACCGGGAAATAGTAAGCAACCCAGTCAATGAACGCCTGGTTGCCGCCTGTATTGCCAAAATTGAAGGTTTGAATACCTTCAGCGCCTGTTCCACCCGGTAGCGCAGGGTTTGCCAACGTAAAGCCGTTTGCATTACCAGCCGCAATCCGGGTAACGAGCAAGTCTTTTCCGGTGAAGCTAGTGTTGAGCGCTAAACGAATTCGGTTTTGGAAGACAGTGTTGTTTCCACCGGTTCCACGAACACCAAATTCATCAGTGATGGCAAAAATCGCTTCCCCTGCAAGCTTGGTTGTGGTTGAGAATTGCTGCTTCTCTAAAGTCGTGGTGCGCGCTTCTAACGCATCCACCCGTCCTCGCAGCGTCGCTAACTCTGCCGCAAACTGCTCTTGCAGCTTTTGCAGCGTTGCCAAGTCTTCTTTCTTCACCAAGTCAGCCGTCGATGCCGCAATCAGTTCGTTGATGCGGTTAAGGCAGGCATTCAGACCGGCAGCGAATTCAAAGCGAGTGGTGGCGCGGTTGCCGCGGAAGGTACGATCAGGATAGCCAGCGATACAGCCGTAACGTTCGACGAGAGACTGAAGCGCTTGGAAAGCCCAGTCAGTGGGACGCACATCCGATAGCTGAGAAACGGAAGTCACTTGATCGTTGGAAGCACTCGTCATGCTACGACCTTCGCGGCTGTAGCGATTAAGCTGATTCAACGAGTCTGTGCTGGTTGTTGCAGGAGCTTCGGGTGCAGCTTGAGCAACTTTTACAGACTCATTTACGACTACAGACTTAGCAGGGCTGAATTCAGCAGAAACTTGCGTCTGAGGCTTCAGCGCTTCAAGCGATTTCACTTCCGCAAGTGGCGCGATCGCTGAGCTTTCAGAAAGATTGGCTTTCGACTGAGTTCCCACTTCAACGGTGGGAAGTCCAGCCACTTCGGTCTTCTGAGCCGCAAATGCGGACGAAGACATCAACAGAGCTGCCCCTAAGACAGCAGGACTTGTGAACAACGAGTTCAATAAGATCTTACGCATTGTGTTTTGTTCTCCTCACACCTTTTGATAGAACGACTAGCAGCGCCTTCCATATCAAAATCATCATAGTGGCAAAATCGCTGAGCGACTCTTTCACTGCACCTTAGTTTACCTATATGAGACGAAAGGTGACACCCTAACAGTGTGACAATTCTCTAATTGTCAGACTCTCATTACAGGATCGATATAAGGCTGCTATTGACTACACCAATAGATTAACCCATATAACCCCAGATTGCCGTACTCACGTCTTAAGCTCTTCCCTCCAAAGACGTACCTCTTTAGCTACACCTGAGAAAATTATGTTTAAAAAACTATCCGCTCTTGTTTGGAGAAAGATGAATGAATCAGCTTTCACAAACAAGAGCGGTGTAGCGGGTCTTCAGTTTAGAAACCAGACTGCCGGAAGGAACTCCGAGTTAGTCCAGTGATTGAAGAATTGTTCGGACAATTGCTTTCAAAAGGTCTGAAATAACTGTTAGAGAACAGCCCCGGCGCACAGCCGACTAACTCTAACCTGACGACCCAAGCGTTTACTACTATCTGGCATGGGCATCACCTCCTAATTCCTAAGTGGATACATTTCAAAGGGTTTACAGACTCGGAACTCATCGAATTCCTTCATCTGTAATTCAATGTAGCATACCTTTTCGAGAATGTGTCAAGTCATTAAAAAAGCTCCCATCCTTCCGGCGGGAGCTGATTTAGACTAAAGAGACTTTGCTTCTTACAGAGCGTTACCGCGAGGCAACACTTCTTCAGGGAATACAAAGTGTTCATGCGGCTGATCCTGAGAAGCCATCCAAGCACGGATGCCCTCGTTCAGCAAAATGTTCTTCGTGTAGAACGTTTCAAATTCCGGGTCTTC
>JACJNX010000074.1 GCA_014695255.1 Cyanobacteria bacterium FACHB-63 | reverse complement strand
AGGATTGGCGAGAAATCACTGATGTGAAAATTGCTGCGTAAACTGGAGCGAGACTGACGATTGGGGGATTACCGTGTTTAATTTTAAATATTTCCAGTTAAGTTGATAGTGCCCGGATGTGAGTCGATTGGCAGTCTGGACATTGCATTAGAGTTTATCCTAATTCCCCCCTACATTATGCAACGCCGAGAGATTTCCGTGCTTAATTTTGAATCTTCTCGGTTAAGTTGATAGTGCCGTTTTGATTCCATTGCCCAAAGGGTAAAAAGGCGACTCATTCTAATGAACGAGGTGCAACGTCAGCCAGAGAGAACTGGTACTGATAAACACCCACAGCAACACTCCTTCAAGCATTGGCTTTAAGCCCACAGATTTTAGAGTCTGGCGCGATAAGCCTGTCCCAATCAGAAAGAGAGTCAAAGTGAAGCCAGTCGTTGATATCTGCTTAATTGTGGGAACAACGACTGCAATTTCAGGTATCCACGATCGCAGAATCGCTGCTAGAAGAAACAACCCGATAAACCAAGGAATTTGGATGGCGCTTCGTTGTGAGTTGGATGTAGAAAGCTGCGACTGCTGAGATAGTCTCAGCGCACTCAAAGAGATGGGAATAATCCAAAGCGATCGGGAAAGCTTAACGGCTGTTGCGGTTTCTAGCGCACTCAATCCAAACTGTGAAGCCGCACCAACCACACTAGAGACATCATGAATTGCTACGCCTGCCCAAGTCCCGAACTGAGTAGGTGTTAAGTGGAGTGCATGACCGAATGCTGGAAGGAGATAAAGCGCGATCGCGTTGAGGACAAACACAGTTCCCATTGCGATTGAGATTTCGCTTTCGGCAGCATTAATTACGGAACTGATTGCTGCAATCGCGGAGCCACCACAGATTGCAGTCCCCGCGGAAATTAAGCATGATGTTTGAGCCGGAATTTTGAGCCATTTTCGCAGTTGATTCCCTAACAAAAACGTTGCGCCAATACTTCCAGCCCCCAAGAATACACCTTGACTCCCTGCTTGTAGTACGATCGTCAAATTCAAGCTAAAACCGAGCAGGACAACGCAGATTTGCAATAGGTACTTTGCAACGATCTTAGTTGCTAACGGAAAGGGATTTTCTAGCGTTAATGTAAAGAGAATTCCAAGTGACAAGGCTGCGGGAGAAGAAACCCAATGCGTTAAGCAACCTCCTGCAAGACTCAGGAACATCAGAGATCGCCAATTTAACCAGCGAAAAGATAGCTTGCTTTTCAATTGCAACCATTTTTTGGCATCCTCCTGAGAAGAAACCTTCAGTTTCATAATTACTTCCTGACAGATTGCTTTTACTTACCCAAACTTCTGCAAGTACAGCGATCGACAATTTAAACGAGAAATAAGCAGCCGACTACAATCAGCAAGCCGAAAATGATTTGGCTGAACATCGGCTGAGGAATCAAACGATTAGCTTTTCCACCGAGATAGATTCCGAAACCAATTCCAGGCAATGCCCACAGGGATAAGTACCAAACCATCGGACTCCATAATCCTGCTAACCCATGTCCCACAATCGTGGCAATCCCTGAGAACAAAAAATAGCATTGCAGAGTCGCACGGAAATCGTCAGGCGACCAGCGGCGTAGAATGCCATAGATTGCGATCGGAGGACCATTTGTGTTGTATGCCCCTGCAAGAATTCCAGCAACGAAGCCGAAAGGAAAGGCGTATCGCTCATGACGCAGATGCGGATATTTAGGAGATAGTAGATTGATGCTTCCGTAAGCAATAAGTGTAATTCCAAGCACCCATTTGACGAGGTGTTCAGGAACATGGTTTAGTAACCACAGCCCGAAAGGAACACCTGCGATCGTGGCAACAATCAGCCGCCAGGTAGATTTAGCATCGATCACATGACGGTCAAACAGCAGAATGATCAAACTTACGAAAAATCCAGCGAATGACACGATCGGGGAAGCTACTTTTAAGCCGACGACCATTGCTAAGAGCGGCATTGCTAAAAGGGCATCACCAAACCCCACGGCTGAACGAATAAAGGTACAGACAAATAAGATAACGGCTGTCAGAATTGTCAGCGTGGGGGAAGGCATTCTAAATTAAGCAATAAGACTAATTAAGCAATAAGAGCAGCTTCGGGTTGCGTTTCGGTGTGAGCCAAGGGACAAAATGTAGCATTCACTCCAGTAGCAACCTGAACAAATACCTGACTGACGATCGAAGTTGGATCAGCGATCGTGATCGGTTGTCCAGTATCTCCTCCGGCGCAAATTCGAGGCTCGATCGGTACTTGACCTAATAAAGGTGCTTGAAGCTCATTAGAGAGGAGTTGCCCGCCTCCACTGCCAAAAATCGGAGTTGGCTTACCACAATGTCCGCAGAGTAAATAGCTCATGTTCTCAATTACGCCTAGCACTGGAATGCCAACGCGCCGAAACATATGAATGCTGCGCCGCACATCTGCAACCGCGACCTGTTGCGGAGTCGTGACGAGCAAAACACCACAGATCGGACTTTCTTGAACGATCGTGATTTGAGCATCGCCTGTTCCCGGTGGCAAATCAATCAGGAGATAATCTAATTCGCCCCATTCCACCTCGTGAATGAATTGCGTCACAATTTTGTGTAACACAGGACCGCGCCACGCCAAAGGATGATCCGGTTCTGCTAACAAACCGACAGACATGACTTTGATTCCGTGAGCTTCTAGCGGCAGAAATTTTTGACCATTCTCGGTGTCGATCACTCTGACCTCTGTCTGTCCTAGCCCCATCATCTGGGGAATATTAGGACCATACACATCAGCGTCTAACAATCCCACTTTTGCACCCTGTAAACTTAGAGCGATCGCTAAATTCACAGAAGTCGTAGACTTACCGACACCGCCTTTCCCGCTTGAAATGGCTAGAGTTGTTCTCACTCCCGAAATGGTACAAAGTTGAATATAGGGTTTCTTACACCAATCGATCGCTGAAAGAACGGTATAAACTTCGGTCTGCAAGGAATGTTGATGACTGCCAATGTACAAGCGTAGATAGATATAATCATCAACCACGCGCAGATTTCGCACCATTCCTAAGCGAACAATGTCGTTTTTGAGGATCGGCTCGATCACCTGCTTGAGACAGTGAATCACTTCTTGTACGCGAGCTTCGGTCACGGGGTCAGGAAGCGCAGGACTGTCTTCGGGCAAGGTTTGGCGAAAGGGAGATTGGTGGCTAGGCATTAGATGTTTCTGGGGTAGACTCTTGAATCGACTGAATCGCTCGCTGAGTGAAGATACAGACATCCCGATCGGGATCATCAAGAGATTGCTGGAGTGCATTGAGAGCGGCAGGATTTTTTAGTTTACCAAGGGCGATCGCTGCATCTCGACGGACATCTGAGTATTCATCAGTTAGAGCGTTAATTAGCTTGGGCAATGTTCGATCGTTCGGTGTTTTTTGCAAGGCTTGCAGCGTGAACTTCCTCACTTGCCAATGTGGATCAGATAGTGCAGTTTCTAGGGCGGAAACAGCTTGAGCATCGGCATGAAGCGCGAGGGATTTTGCTGCATTGCGTCGCACTTGCCAGTCAGGATCAGAGGTCAGCGATTGACACAGAGCAGGAACAACTTCAGCATCTGCTAAATGTCCTAAAGTGAGGGCCGTGGCACGACGAACGCTCTCGCTCGTATCAGACATCAATGAGATCGCGGGTTGGCAGCGCTCGACTTGATTGAGATACCGTAGAGTCGTAACGGCCGCCTCGCGCAACTCAGCGTAATCTGAGTCGAAAAATGGCAGAACATAAGGCAGTGATTGAGCATCGTGGATCTTTCGCAACAGAACCAGAACGCTAAACTGCATTTCTGTACTGTCGCGATGTAGTGCATCTAGCAACAACAGTAGGTGATCCGGCGAAACGAGTTCCCCTAATGCAGATAGGGCTTCGCTGCGAATGTCTTCATCGATCGACATCAGACATTCGACTAAAGCTGGCACTGCTTTAGGGTTAGCAAGCTCCCACAGTGCAGTGACCGCTAATTTTTGAACAGTAAGATTTTCATCTTGCAGCGCAACGATTAAGGGGTCTAACGCACCTTCATCCCCTAAGTGTTGGAGTGCTTTAACGGCGACTAAGCGATCGCTGAGTTCACCCGATCGCAGCATCTCTAACCATTGATTTAATCCAGAATCGGCATCAGAAAACATCTTCGTTCCTCTATTGCAAAAAACTCTATCGCAACAAAAATGGAATTTGAACCGTGATCGCATTCGTTGGGCACTCTTTTTCACACGGCAAACAGAACCAGCACTCGTCGTATTTCATGTAGGCTTTGCCCGTTTCAGGATTCTTTGCTAATACGTCTAGCGGACAAACCTCAATGCAGGCAGTACACTTTTCCAAACACTTCGATTCATCCACAATCACCGGAACATCAACTCGTTGCGTTGCTAATGCCATAACACTCAAGCTTCTCCATTCAATTCAACTTGTTCGTGACTCGATTAACGCACAGCGACATCGTACACTTCTTTTTCGAGATCAACTTCGACAATGTACGGTTCGACCGGACGCTTGAAAAACGCCATTTCGCCGGACTCATTCTTTTTCAGATTGACGTGGCAGAACCATTCATCGTTGTTCTTATCAGGGTAATCGACCCGGTAATGGTACAGTCCCCAGCGGCTTTCTCGTCGATAAAGCGAGGCACGAGCAGCCATTTCAGCACAGTCACGAATAAAGTGAACTTCCATGCAGCGCATCAACTCATGAGGGTCGCGTGCGCCCATTAGATCCAATGTTTCATGGTAGCGAACAAAGTTTTTCAGTCCGATCTCCATTTTGTGATCGACTTTGGGCGGTTGAAGATAATCATTCACTAAGCGCCGTAGTTTGTATTCGACTTGCGTATGAGGAATGCCGTTCGATCGAGTCAGCGGGGCATAGATGCGAGTTTTCTCAGCTTCTAGAAACTCAGGGTCAGGATCAGCGTGATCCACGTCTACAACATACTCGACAGCATTTGTACCCGCCAGCATTCCAAAGACAAAGGCTCCGATCATGTAGTTGTGCGGAACGCTTGCCATGTCCCCCGCCGCATACAATCCCGGTACGCTAGTTTCGGCTTTTTCGTTCACCCAAACACCAGAAGCACTGTGACCGCTACACAGCCCAATTTCAGAAATGTTCATCTCAACGCCGTGAGTGCGATAGTTCTCGCCTCTGCCTTCGTGAAATCGTCCCCGGCTCGGACGCTCATTTGCCCACAGGATGGTTTCAATTTCAGCGATCGTATCTTCGTCAAGATGGGTCATTTTGAGTTGAACAGGACCTTTACCAGAGTTTAGTTCTTTCCAAACTTCTAGCATCATTTGACCGCTCCAATAGTCGCAGCTAATAAAGCGGTTTCCTTCAGCGTTAGCCGTGTAAGCTCCAAAAGGACTTGCAACATAAGCACAAGCAGGACCGTTGTAATCCTTGATCAATGGATTGATCTGGAAGCATTCAATGTTGCTAAGTTCTGCACCTGCGTGATAAGCCATCGAGTAGCCATCCCCCGCATTAGTAGGATTTTCATAAGTTCCATAAAGGTATCCGGAAGCAGGGAGTCCCAATCGTCCCGAAGCTCCGGTACACAGCACAACGGCTTTGGCTTGAATCACAACAAAATCGCCGCTGCGGACATCAAAGCCAACTGCCCCGATCGCTCGTCCATCTTTTACCAGAACACGAGTTGCCATCACTCGATTGGTGACTCGTGCTTTGTGCCGCTTGACTTGCCGCGTCAAAATTTGCTTGAGGTCTTTGCCTTCGGGCATCGGCAGCACGTACTTTCCGACTCGGTGAACTTGCTTTAAGTCATATTCACCCTGAGCATCTTTTTGAAATTTTACTCCCCAACTTTCAAGCTCTTGAATCACCCCAAATCCTAGTTTTCCGGTTTGGTAAACTGCTTTTTGATTCAGAATTCCGTCGTTAGAAATTGTAATTTCGCGCACATATTGTTCTGGGGTAGAATTGCCAGGAATTACGGCGGTATTTACGCCATCCATTCCCATTGCGATCGCGCCACTTCGACGAATGTTTGCTTTTTCTAGAATCAGCACATCTCCTTCAGGATTTGCCTGTTTCGCTTTGATGGCTGCCATTGTTCCGGCAGTTCCACCACCAATGATGAGAACATCTGTCTTCATCCATTGAGTATCCATTGATTACTCCCCAAGCTGCTAAAACTTCTAGAGATGCGATGCAAAAAACATTTTAAGAATGCCTTTTGTCTCATTTATCATAAGCAAGAAGTCGAAGTGTCACAAGCCGTTTTGTAGCAAAGATTACTATTTTTGAATTCATATCTTTTATAATTCGATAAAATACTTGAATAGATTTGTGATTTAGCAATAAAACTATCTGAAAAAGGAGATAAAGATTTTGGAAGTCTATCAAGTTAAAGTATTTTTAGAAGTTGCAAGACATTTGAGTTTTACTGAAGCTGCTGATGCCCTGAACCTTACGCAGCCAGCGGTTAGTGTAAAAATAAAATCTTTAGAAGCTGAGCTAGGAACTGCTTTATTTTATCGATTAGGACGCAGAATTCAGCTTACAGAAGTTGGTAATTTTCTTTATGAAGAAGCTCCTCGTTTAATCGAAGTTGAAAACCAATTAGTTGCCAAAATTGAAGAAATTAAGAAAGGAAAATTCGGTCATCTAAAAGTAGGTTGCACTTCCACAATTTCAGATGGATGGCTTTCCAAAATTATCTTCCAATATCGCCAGAAATATCCCGGCATTCAAACCCAATGTGTTGTTTTTGAATCTGCTGAATTACTGTATCGAGCTGTCACTAATGGACAAATTGACTTTGGAATTTCTGATATTAGCTTTGAAGAATTCTCTGAAATTTCAGCTACAGCAATCGATACAATTCACTATTCCTTAATCGTCGCGGCAAACCATCCATTAGCCCAACAGAACTGGCTCAGTTTGAAAACGCTACAAAAAGAACCCTGGGTAATGCTGCCACCTGGATCACCGAGTCGAATGGTGTTTGAAGCACGTCTACAGGATTTAGAACTACCGCTCTCTAGCTTTTCCAACATTGAAACCGTTGATACGATCGGTTTAATGCGAACTTTTATCGAGCAGGGCAACTATCTAGGATTTGCATCTGAGTTTGAATTCAAAGCGGACTGTCAATCTGGGCTGCTCGTGTCAATTCCCCTTGAGGAATTTGCCTTATCGGGCAATGTCTTTATGCTGTTACCCCGACGATTGAGTGAGTCTACCATTCATTCAAATCAACAACGCCGACAGTCGCAAAGTTCCAATCCAATTCAAAAGTTCACGGCTTTAGTTCAAGGGCTAAAACGCCAAAGTTCTGATCAGCCATCAGAAACTCCTCAACCTGTCCATCTACGATCGCCAAGTTTAGTCACTCGCTCCACACCTCAACGCCCTGAAACGATCACGTTGTCGATCGGGATTCAAAATAGCACCATCCCAACCGTTACAGCAGGTCTTGTAATTCAGCGTTTAGGATTGCTAGAACATTTTTTGCCTAAAGAAGGACGCTACAGCTCAACCCAGTTTCAGATTCGCTGGTGTGACTTTCCGACCGGAGCACCAATCATTCAGGGCTTACATTCTGGACAACTTGATATTGGAATTCTAGGTGACTATCCTTTGTTGCTCAGCGCTGTTCAGCATCCCGATGCCAAACCAACCCGTCTAGTTAGCTTTGTGTCCACCAATCCCGATGGCTCTTGTAATGCCGTGATTGTGCCAAATCAATCGAACATTCAAAACATCGAAGATTTGCGAGGGCGAATAATTGCAGTTCCCTTTAGTTCTTCCGCGCATGGAATGCTGATGCGATCGCTTTATTCCGCTCAACTACTCGATCAAGTTCGTTTGACCTCTCTAGATACTTCAAACATTGCTCATCCCTTTGGCTATCCGACCGAAGCAGATGGCTATGCTCACTTTGCCCCGTTTCACGAGATTGCTTATCGGCAAGGCAGGTTTCGCTATCTCCAAAGCGATGAGAATGTACTGCCTGCGTTTCATGGTGTAGTTGTCAGCGCAACTTTAGCAGAGCAATGTCCAGAGGTTGTAATCGCTTATCTAAAAGCTTTGACAGCGGCTCAATATTGGCACGCAACGACCCCTTCTGCGCTGTCTTTGATCAGTCAATGGACAAGCCTCGATCCTGAGATTGTCTCTCGGATTCTCAGCAGTTGCTACCCTGAAAATCAGCCCGGACGTTTCTTTTCTGAAGTAGTTGTTCGTCCGGACTGGATTACTCAACACATTGCCCAACTCAGCCAGATTCCGGGGAATGAATCGGTACACGAGATTAACCTCGATCGATGGATTCAGCCCGAATTTCTGCAATCTGCACAGGCTTAATTAATCTAGCTCCATACTTTTGAGCGTTTCCTCACGAATGATTTCAAACACTTGGCGATTGAGTGCGACAAATTCCGGCGAAAGAATACTATCTACATGACGAGGACGTTCCAGAGTCACATCAATTTTTTCTTTAATCCGACCAGGATTCACACCCATGACGAAAATCTTATCGCTCAAAAACAAAGCCTCCTCAATATCATGAGTCACAAAGATCACAGTTGTCTTCAGGTCACTCCAAATCGTCAACAAAAGTTCCTGCATCATGTGCCGGGTTTGAGCATCTAATGCGGCAAACGGCTCATCCATCAACAGCACCGAAGGCGAATTAACCAAAGCCCTGATGATACTGGCACGCTGCTGCATCCCGCCCGAAAGCTGATGGGGATAAGAATGGCGATGCTTATATAAACCCACTCGGTTCAAATAGTAATTAACCAACTCCGATCGCTCTGTTTTGGACACACCGCGAATTTTCAGCCCAAACTCGACATTCTGAAAGGTCGTCTTCCAGGGCAACAAAGAATACTGCTGAAACACAAAGCCGCGATCGGCACCTGGTGTATCGACATGGCGCTTATCGACAAAAACAAACCCGCTGCTCGGTTGAATAAATCCAGCAATAACATTGAGAATCGTGGATTTTCCACATCCCGAAGGACCTAACAAACAAACGAATTCACCGGGTTCGATTTTGAAGTTCACTGAGTCCAACACGCAAGTCGATTGCCCGTTGCGCTTGAACGAAACCGACAAATTTTCAACTTCTACGAAGCCTCTTACCCGTTGCTCTAAGTTCTTTTCGATCAGCGTTGCCACAATGTTCAAACCTCCTAAAGTCTCATCTGGAAGGGGCTATACAGTTTTCTTTTTTGTGATTCGCCAAGGCATCAATAGATAGGTTAATCGATCGACAGCATACGCACTGAACGAACCCATCAATCCGATTAACAGCATCCCCATGACGATCGGCGGATAGTTCGAGGTGACGTAAGACTCCCAAGTAATGTAGCCTACGCCATATCGACCTGCTAGGATCTCAGCCGTTACTAAACAAAACCAGGAATTACCCATACCGATTACTAATCCACTCGCAATACTCGGCATTGCTCCCGGAACCACAATATCTTTGAAAATATGCCACTGTTTTGCACCCAAACACTGACCTACTCGCAATAGCAATAGATCAGTACTTTCAACGCCTCGAATTGTGCTAATCAGAATCGGAAAAAATGCACCCATAAACGTGAGGTAAATCATTCCTGATTCCGAATTTGGAAACATCAGAATTGCAAGCGGTATCCAAGCAACCGCAGGAATCGGTCTGAGTAGCTCTAACGGCAAAAAGATGAGATCTTCAACTTTCTTGAACCAACCGATTAGAATCCCTAAGCTAATCCCTAACACCGAAGCGATCGAGAATCCTGATAGCACTCGAATTACACTTGCTTGAATGTGCTTCATCGGATCACTCGCGACAAAGCGTACTGTTGCCCCTGCAACTTCGATCGGAGAAGGCACATTCTCGAAGTTAATAAAGAAGTTGAATCGGTTTAAGCAGAGGAGTTGCCAAATTCCAAAAAATAGAACCAACGACAAAACACGCCTAAACACTTGGGCATTCAATCGTTTTTGCTGAGAACTCGATCGCTCACTTGGACTCAATGCTTTCAAGCAGTGTGTGATTGTAATACTCAGCTTATCCAACAACACAGTTTTCAGAGATCGCTTAGAAGATGAACTAGACATCAAACACCTCGATAAAAGTTAGGCAATTTCAGCACTGCAAAAAACGCAGCGCTGAACTTTCTTGAGCACAAATTTTGAGTACAAGCTACCTAGCCCCAACCAAAACAGGGAACTGATTGGATTGAGCGATCGACTGCTGGAGTGACTGAAAATTTGCGACTTTAGCACCTGACTTTTCAGCAAATGCCTGAGCTTCCTTCTCGGTTAAAAAGGCAGAGATAGTCTTACCGTTTTGTACATAGAAAGAGTTTTCAGCAAATAGCTTTCCACCCGTGGTCTGATCATGCACAAACATCGCCCCAACCACTTTTTTCCCGTCTGCTTTCAGCGCTTGCAGCATAGTCATCATGTTCGCGATCGAGGCAAAATTCATCACTTTGTCTTCGCCTTTAACCCAAATCTGAGCCGCCATTTTAGGATCTTTGATCGGTTCTTTAGTTTGAGCATCTTCGCCGCTAATCATCAATCCATCCGATTTTGCAACCTCGTCATAGTTTAAACCCATTTCTTGCATTGCTTGACGCAGATAGCTATCGTCTGCCCACTTTGTCACATCTTCAGGATTAATGCTGTTATCCAACCGACCCAACTGCTTGAGAGTCGTCACACTGTTTCTTAGCGCGTCAAAGTTAACTTGTCCGACCGTTGGGTTGAGCCGTTGTAACCCAGAAGCTCCAAGGAACATATAAACTACTTCCCGCTCTACACCTGACCATTGCTCTACCTTTGTCGCGATCGCTTCAGGTTGTTCATGAAACATCTTGTTAGCTTCTAGCAAAGCTTTGAGGTAAGCCACAACAATCTCAGGATTTTCTTTCGCAAAGTCCGAGCGGACTAAAACACCGTGAAATGTAGGAGTTCCAACCTGAGAGCCATCAAAGATTTTTCTAGCAAACCCCCGATAAGCAAACAGTTCACCGAAGGGAACAAAGTTTGCGTGAGCCGCAATTTGCCCAGTTTTGAGATTACTGCCTCCTACTTCCGGGGATTGGCTCACCAACGTGACATCTTTTTCTGGATCAATGCCATCGTTCTTGAGTGCTTTCAGTAACATTCCATGTGCCGCCGACCCAAACGGAACAGAAATTTCTTTGCCCTTCAAATCTGCCAGGGTTCTAGCAGAGCTATCTTTAGGAACCAAAACCGCATTTCCTGCACCCGTTGAACTGTATCCTAAAGTTGCAATGTATAAGCTTTTAACTCCATTTCCTTTCGCCTGAAAAGTCGTCATGTTGATTGTCGATGGAAAGTCACCCATCATTCCAATATCAATCTGATTTGCCAACATTTTATTAGTAATTGGTGGACCAGATGTGTAACTCGACCACTCGATTTTGTACTCAACGTTTGCGTACTTTCCAGTTTTGGGCAAGTACTTTTCCAAGAGCTTCTCCTCTCGAATCACTGACCCACCCGTAGCGGTATTAATTGTTTGGTCTTGAGTCCCGATCGCAATCCGAATGATTCTTTTACCTGCATTATTGTTTGCAGTATTTGCTGAAGTTTCACCAGAGCAACCACTTGTAATAACTAGAGAGACTATCAGTAAGCAGAATGCGAATCCTTTGCGATACAGCCGCTGCGTTTTCATGATGAAAATTCGTCCCTACCTGAATTTTGTGCTCTCATCTTATTTGGTCACATCGTCTAATATTGGTAAGAGGAGATACAAATTTCCAAGTTGAAACTGTTTGAGCAATAAAAGAATTGTTTCAATCCATATAATTATTTTATGAGTTCAAGGTTGCAGAAACTTTATCCAAAAACCTTGATCGTAGTTCTGATAGACTCGATGTCTATTCAGTAAAACTCGAACATAAATATGTTATGTGTCTCGCCTCATTTTTGCAGAGGTAGTAATCTGAATATAGCAATCCTAAATTAATCGTGAAATGCAAGATTGCTCGGGGATGATTACCCAACAAGGGTTGATGTAGAGTCTGCGATGCTTTGCTCGGTATCAATCCATAGCTCAATGGAATGACCAGCGAATAGGTCGTTATCGTTGTACCACCATGATCTGCTTCCATCCCAAGCCAGGTTAAAACTTTCTAAGGTAATGCTCTGGATAAATTCGGCGCGGCTCATTCGAGGTGGGGCATCGTCGTCTTCATCTCTTGCCCAGGTGTTGTTGTAGAGATCCAGAAGATCATCTGCGATTTTCTGGCGTATTTGCGGTTCCAACTCACGAATTTGGCTGAGAAGTTCTGCGGCATGATTCATCAAGGCTTGTATGTCCGTTTCCCGCGCCTCAGATGGCTCAAAACAAAACGCAATCCAATGGTCTTGACGTAACTCGACAGTTGCTTCCCAGGAGTGGGTTTCTGGATTCCAAATCACACGACCCAGGACTGGATGCTCTAATGTCTGATTCATAAATTCATCTGGATGGTGCTGAAAGTCTATAAAATTATTCCCCTCCATAGCGATCCGATTTGAGTTTTGAAAAGGAAAAATTTGGGCAAGCTAAGGCAGGCGAGAGCAATTTTCATGTGCTATGCAGAGTGATCTCAAGACCTTCATCGCTGGCAATCCCGACCCACGCGAATTGAAACGCGCCTTGGCAGTGCAAATGGTACAACAAGGCTACTTGTACAGCGACATTCAAGCGGTGCTGCAAGTGTCCTTAGGGTTCATCACGAAGTGGAAACAGGGCTATGAAGCCGAAGGCGTGAAGGGGCTGCGTCTCGCGTATCGAGGGCGCAAAAGCTATCTTAGTGACGGGCAACGGCGGGGGGTTTTGGACTGGTTGCAGCAGAAACAGTATTGGCAGTTACCGGAGCTAGTGGAGTATGTGGACCAGCAGTATGGTGTGATATTCGCCTCCAAGCAGAGTTACTACGACCTGTTCCACGAAGCTGGGATCAGTTGGAAGAAGACCCAGAAGCGCAATCCCAAGAAAGACTCAGAACTCGTTGAAAAAAAAAGCAAGAGATCACCGACTGCCTCAAAGCGCATCAAGCAGAGTTGGTCTCTGGCAAGTTAGTGGCGTTCTTTGAGGATGAGTGCCATTTGCTGTGGGGTGATGTCACGCTTTGATTTTGCTAAGTTGTCCCTGTATGGCTCATTTTCACGAGTCATTTAGGATTGCTATATCCCTTTTTCATCACTCTAGGCAGAAGAAAAGATAGAATTCATGCTTAGAGGAATACGATGCTGCCAACCAGAGAACTGATTGAGTATGCGAATCAAGTAGGTAAAACC
>JACJNX010000073.1 GCA_014695255.1 Cyanobacteria bacterium FACHB-63 | reverse complement strand
AAGGATGCGGTGATATGGCAACACGGCAATCGCAAAGCTTCGTCCCATCCCAGAGATGAGAATTTGCGATACATCCGTAAGCATGGACGGAAGAAATGGAAGCGCGATTCCGCGCTCACCAGCTTTGCTTCCCGAAGGGTTCGCGCAAAACGACTCCGGCTATTTTCGAGTTCGATACCTTGAAGCTGGAGAGATGCACCAGACCGATGTTTCACCCGATCAACTTCTTCCCCTAGAACGTGCGCGGGTGAGAGTGAAAAGCAATCAGGCGGACATTAGGATGCGATTGCGCGATTGGAGATAGAACGAGATCGACTCAGAGCAGAAGGGACGATTGCACCGGAACATTGTTGGATTGAAACCGGGAAAGTGAAAGATCGCAAGTTTCGTCAAGCCTGGTGGCGCAGTGAGCAGGCGATGTTCGACTCGAAGCGTTCTAGGGGAAAGGTCAAATCTTGCTATATCGGTAAGGAGGACAGATCAGAGCATCAGGAGGCAAAACGACAGAAGTATCGGCGCGGTAGCTTCACTCCACGCAGTGTTCGGTTGAAGAAAATCGATCGACAGTTGCAGATGTTGATACAAATAGCGGAGTGATCTACTTTTTTCCAAACGGTGTGCGACCGCTCCCGAAACGAAGCTAGTCGGTATCGCGGAGACGTTATCCTGGACTTTGTTGGTTGGACTCTGGATTATGCTGCGACTCAGTGAAATAAAGCTCCCGTTAGACCATACTGAAGCGGAGATTGAAAGTGCTATTCTCGACATGCTGCACCTTACAGCGGAAGAATTAGTTGGGTATTCCATTTTCAAGCGCAGCTATGATGCCCGAAATCGAGGGGAGAAGATCACTGCGGTCTATATTCTGGACGTAGAAACAAAGCAAGAAAAACGAGTGCTGCAACGGTTTAAGAAAGATCCGCGGGTGAAAGAGACCCCGGATATGAGCTATCGGACCGTGGCTCAAGCTCCAAAAGGATTTACAGAGCGCCCGATCGTGATTGGTACAGGTCCCTGTGGGCTGTTTACGGGACTGATGCTGGCGCGGATGGGATTTCGCCCGATTCTGCTGGAGCGAGGGAAACAAGTCCGCGATCGCACGGCAGATACTTTTGGCTTTTGGAAAAAGAGAGCCGACTTTAATCCAGAATCGAATGCCCAGTTTGGCGAAGGCGGAGCAGGAACGTTCTCCGATGGCAAACTCTACAGCCAGGTTCGCGATCCGCAACACTATGGGCGGAAAGTGTTGACGGAATTCGTCAATGCGGGCGCTTCACCGGAGATCCTGTATGTGAATCGTCCGCATATTGGGACATTTAAGCTGGTGGGAATCGTTGAGAAGATGAGAGCCACGATCGAATCCTTGGGTGGTGAGATTCGCTTCCAAAGTCGAGTTGAAGAGGTCTTGATCGAGAATCGGCAGGTGCAGGGCGTTCGCTTAGACAGTGGAGAAATCCTTGAAGGTCGGTATGTGGTGCTAGCGGTTGGACATAGCGCCCGCGATACGTTCCAGATGTTGTTTGATCAAGGCGTTTATATTGAGCCGAAACCGTTCTCGATCGGGTTCCGGGTTGAGCATCCGCAGCCCGTGATTGATCGCGCCCGATACGGACAATATGCAGGCGATCGACGATTGGGAGCGGCAGATTATAAGTTAGTGCATCATGCCAAAAATGGGCGATCGGTTTATAGCTTCTGTATGTGTCCCGGTGGATTAGTCGTTGCTGCGACTTCAGAGCCAGGGCATGTCGTCACGAATGGCATGAGCCAGTATTCTCGCAATGAACGCAATGCCAATAGTGGGATTGTCGTTGGTATTTCGCCCGAAGACTATCCAGGGAGTCCTTTAGGGGGGATTGCCTTGCAGCGCCAATTAGAGATGCGAGCGTTTGAGTTAGGGGGCAGAACCTATGAGGCTCCAGGGCAATTAGTGGGAGACTTTATTGCCGATCGTCCGTCGCGAGAGTTTGGCAGTGTGTTGCCGTCCTATGCGCCAGGCGTGCATTTAGGCGATTTGGGATCTAGCTTGCCAGAGTACGCGATCGAGGCTATCCGCGAAGCCCTTCCCGCCTTTGAAAAACAAATCGCAGGGTTTGCGATGCCCGATGCGGTTCTGACTGGAGTCGAAACCCGAACCTCTTCTCCGATTCGGATCAAGCGCACAGAAGATGGGCAGAGTGTGAATACTCAAGGCTTGTTTCCAGCAGGAGAAGGCGCAGGCTATGCAGGCGGAATTCTTTCGGCAGGAATTGACGGGATTAAGACGGCGGAAGCGGTAGCGTTGAGGATGCTGGCGGCTTGAGCGGACAAACCAACACCGTTGCAGCAACCGCGATCGCCCTTTCTTCATTCCACCAGGGAGAGGCTTGCCACCATTGCCAGAGGGGAAGACTCCCTTTGCTTAGATTGCAGCGGTGACAGACCGCGACTAAGTTCGATTTGACATTCCTGCCCCCTTTGGATTCAGCCACGATGTGATCCAAGGTGAGAACTCGGGGAGTGCGTCCACAGTAGGCACAGGCTCCATTGAATTGTTGTTTGATTCCAGATTTGAGCTTGTGCTTTTGGGATTTCCGTCCGAGTTCTCGACATGGGAGCTTTGAATTCATGCGCTTAATATCATTCCTGTTTTGTTTTTATCTTATTTTTGTTCAGGCGCGACTTGCAGAAGTAGATCTTGAGAGTAAACTCAGCGAGTGCGAAAGGTGGGCAGGCGATATTCGAGTCGAGGCGTTCTAAGGGAAAGAAGGTGAAATTCTGCTACATCGGTGAGAGGGGCAGCCCGGAGCATCAGGAGGCGAAACGATAGAAGTATCGGCGCGGTAGCTTCGCTTCACGCAGTGTCCAGTTGAAGGAAGTCGATCGACATCTGGAAATGCTGATGAGATGTGATGGTTCTCAGTAGCAGTCTGAGAAGATGTTGTCAGATGTTCAGATTTGAGGATTAAGTGATGTCAGAAATTCCGCGACAACTCACACCAGAGGAATTGCGCCAGTGGGAGGCAGCGATCCAGGAAGCCGATCGACACAACATTCTCTGTCATTGTAGGGAGTGCAATCGTGAATGGGTGTCATCGAAACCGGAAGCTTGTCAGTGTGGGAGCAAGAGAGTGGAGCATATTGCTTGTTGGCAGTTTCCAGATGGTTGAGGAGTGAAATCGCGATCGAAGGTGCGAAAATGAGGTGTCAAATTCCCAAACCTGGCGCGCTGGTTGATTATCGTAATATTGATATTGATTGCGGTTTCTTTGAAGTTACACGAATTGCCAATTGGTTAGAGCGTCGTAGACCTGTGGCAGAAGTTGAGAAGGCGACTAAAACACAGATTCTTAGTTTGAGGAAATTTCATGCTAGATCTCCCTCTTGAATTATCTCCAGAAATCCTCAAGGCCGTCAGAGGCTTCATTACCTTTGCTAACGACCCTAATCAAACGGCAGCCTTGTTTGATATTGCAGATGGATTACGAAAGACAGATCTTTACCGACAATTTATCGAGTACGCACATTCTCACCCTGCCATCACTCAAATTCTCCAAGAGCGATATCGCTCTTCAACTCCTGATCTGGACAAGTTGCTTAACTGTCCTCAAGACTCTTTGGGATTTTACTATGCGGCAGAGATGAAGCGGACAGGTTTACAGCCTGACTTCTATCGCAAAATAACTGTAGAAGATGATTACAGCTATATTGCCCTACGAATGCGTCAAACCCACGATATTTGGCACATTGTTACCGGGTTTGACACGAATTTTGCGGATGAGATGGCACTCCAAGCGTTCACTTTGGCTCAAACCCGCTCTCCTTTAGCAGTGGCGATCTTGGCAGCAACAATAACCTACGCCTTGAAGTCCTCCATTCCTCTCAATCCACTGGTCGAACGGATGCAACAGGGATGGAAAATGGGCGAGAATGCACACCCGTTCCTTGCTCAGAAGTGGGAAAAAGATTGGGAAAAGCCGTTGTCTGAGTGGAGAGCCGACCTTAACATTCAAGCGGTATAGGATAGAGTCACGATGAATCAGCAATCAGCAATATAGGGCAATATCTTCACCACAGACATCAGCTAAATAGCACAATGCTTTGAACCGCAGTCCTACCAACTGCTCATAGAACGGATTCAGTTTGCACATCGGCGGAATGTGGAGCAGAACACGACCGAAGCAACGAATATCGCGTTCAAACGGGCATTGAGCCGGAATGAGGCGACAGAAGAAATGGGCAGTTTCTGAATTACGAATCTCGATCGCGTCCAGCTTTTGGGCGATGGGTTGAAGGAGGGAAGCGATGAATTTGTTGGAAGTGAGGTGCAACATAATCGGTCTCCTGAATGCTTGGAAGTGAAGCGGTGTGGCGTTTATCTGATACTGATTGATACGTCTGGAATCAAGCCGTTATGCAATGGACTCGATCACCGGATGAGTGAACCAACACACTGAATTGACAATATTCCGAGTTGGGTCGTGACAGTCTCTTCATCGGCTGACTCGTCGCCATAACTCATTACAAACACGAAAACCTCAGCCAGAAGCTAAGGTTCGTTTCAATCAACTCAATCGCTCAACGTCAATTGAAATCCCAGAAGCTGAGGAGAGACAGCTTCTAGAAACCTTTAGCTTGCAGCCAGCGCCATCAAAAATGTGAAGGTAATGAGCAGAACAGCGATCGCGCCTTGTGTGGCGTAACGTTGTTGTTGCTCAGAGGAAGGAAATTCAGCAAAGTACATCGCAGGTTCCGAAGCGTAGTTGTTGAGGATTCCGTCTTCATTGCGAGTGGTATACATTGCAGTTTCTCCAGGGGGTAATTTGTTTCGTTCTGTAAACTAATGTAACAGTATCGTTACAAATAGTCAACAAAATCCAGTTTTTCTGATATGGGGATTCGTTCTCCCTGGGATAAGCGTTGCTGACCTGTGTTGAGAGAGCAATATTTGTAATCTGTTCCTTGCGATCGCACGAAACCGCTAGGGCACTTTGACAGCAGCAGTTTTGTACCATTTCATGCTGTCGATATACGAACAATCTAATCAGGGCAAGGGAACGCGGACACGTTCCGTGGGCCGAAGGCAACGCGCATTCTGGCAGTTCTCACCGAAACAGACGGACTCACCCGCAACGAATTAGTTGAGCGCTCCGGTCTCACTTATGAGCAGGTGAGGCGACAGACCCGAAATCTCAGCATCTCAGGCGTGATCGAGTCCCGTTTGGTCGATCGAGAGCAGCGTTATTTCATCAAGCGAGTGAAGGTGAATTCCTCGACTGCAGTTTTCCTATCGGCACTGCTCATGGTTTGGATGCCAGTTCTAATCGCTCCAGTTGGTGAGGATGATGTTAGGAATAATCGGCAAAATCGGACAAGTTCCTGATAGGAAAGTCGAATTTATACGAATAGCTCCGTTGCGGAAAAATTGACCCTTCTCCGCTCAATTCTGGTGACTGCCGATTTCCGGTCTTCATCAACTCTTCACGGTGGCTGACCAGAATTCCGGTGAAGTCCCGGACAGAAAATTTCTTCTGAAGTTCCCATAATATCTGCAGTTGATTCAAAAGTTTTCTGCTATGACTGACCAGAATTTCGCCGCTGTTGACCAGAATTCCACCACTGAGATGCAGTACCGCCCGGACGAGGTTCAACGAGAATTTGATATTAAATCTGCCTAGTATTACGCTCGAATTAAGTTCCTTAAGATGAAAGCTCACAAGGACAACGAGGGTAAGGCTTACCTCGACAAATTGCAATTTGATCGGATGAAGCGACTCGATCAACACATTCGAGAAACGGGCGAAATGGATGGATTTATTGATAGTGAGGGTGGCGAACTTGCTCCGATAGAGTCTGCTAATCTTGCAGCAGTGGAGGGAGGCGACTTGGCAGAACCAATCCCGACACTGGAGGAGCCGACGATCGAGAACGACTTAGGCAAATAAATCTTTCGAGCAGCCGCAGAATTGAAGGCTTCCGAACTGTCGATGATGCCGCAGGTGATTCGAGAAGTCGCGAATCGGTTGACCAAGGATGACTTGCCAGATGACCTCAAGGCAAAAGTGGAGCGCACCGAGGAGGCAACCCGCCCAAATTTTCACCCCAGCGCGATCGCAGACAAACTACTCAGCCAAATCCCCCAGAGCCGACAAGTGGCGTAGATGAAGATGCTCTGAATAAGGTGTGTGCTGTGGTCGAATCTGGTCACAGCGTTCTTGTCATTGGAGAGACGGGATCTGGTGTCGATGATCTCGCGGTTGCCGTGCGCGATCGTTTTGAGGGTGAGTTCACCTGCGCCACCGAAACCTACAAAGGTGCAACGAAAACCTTCTTCAAGTCGCTGGCAGAACAGGTCGGTGTACCGACCGAAATTGAGGTCGGTGAAGGCAACTTCAAGCCCATGAACGTCGAGGAGATGAAGGACGAAATTCTCTCAAATGCTTGCGATGATTGGCTGTTCATTCTGCCCGAAGCGAAACGACTTCCGGCTAGTATTCGGTACTGGTTGGAAGATGCGATCTCATCCGGCGTGAAAGTCGTTGCCTTCAGTCCGATCAATCCCGGTCGTGATGTGTTTCTGCGAATGTTGGAAGTCGAACTAGAACTGCCCTCAGATGCTCATATCCGCAATGTGATGACATCGGAGGCTCAGAGACTCGGTTTACAGATTGATCAGTCGAGAATCGCAGAATTGCAGCCACTCGCAGGACGGAACCCGATGATTGCGCGGAAGGTGATCCAGCGTGAGAAGTTGGGCATGAAACAAGACAAGGTGGAATATACCCAAGGGATTGTGATTAGGCCGATTCTGGTCGCTGCATTGTTCTCGTTCGCCGTGGTGCACTTTGTAGGGCTGGGAACCAACAATAAGGGACTCTACATCACTGGCGGGGTGTGTTTGACCGTGGGAATGGCGTTGAAGCAGTTGGGTAGAGTTTCGGGAACGAGAAGGAAGTTAGGGCAGTGAAAACATTGGATTTATTGCTGAAGAAGTTTGATGAGTATGAGTTTGAGGATTTTGCAGTCTTTGCCGATTCTGTCGTGGTTTTGTTCACGAATAGCGATCGGTGGAATGAGCTACCAGAGTCGATTAGGGCTGAGATTCTTGAACTATTGGATCGGCGATTTGGGGAAGAACCTTCGTAAGCTCTCCCCCAAATACTACTAATCGATCTCAGACGATTGATCGTGCGGTTCTTGCTCAAGGAGCAGAGGCGGTTCGATGTTAGCAATGTTGCCATGAAACTCGAAAGAGCCGATTGGTGTACCAGTTGCCTTCATAGTGAAGGGTTTGCCGGACGCAACCAACTCGATTCCGATCACAAGAAGCGTACCTAACGCGAGAAGAATCAGGGTGTTATCCATTTACACTTTCCTTTTAAACTATTGGTTTTAGCAATCCTTGTAGAGCACCGTTCAATTTTGCAGAAATCACCATGCGTGTTTTTGTGCAATCGAAAGCTGATCTGAAAGGATGCTGCTCAATTTTGTGGAAAATTCACTTAGATTTTTCGACCTAACATCCAGAAGTGACAAATTCGACAAACCTTTGGCTAATTCAACACAAATAGATTGTGGGATTACATCTTGGGAGCAGTGGCGAACTCACTCAGCAGGTCACTACGGTTTTGGGTATGACTGATGGAGCGATCGAGGTCTACAACAAGAAATCCCCGATTCATCACACCATGTGATGACATGGTTTTACGCCAGCTTCATGAAGTTTTTCTTAATTTCATAACAGTATTTTTAGTTGTCCCCCATGCAAATAGCTTCATTTGATTTTGATAAAGTATGAACGCTTTGCAGAAGCTTTAATACACTTAAAGTCAAGCGTGATTCATTTAAGACTTAATTCTAGTACGGGGAAAATCCGTGTCTTGCTCCCGCATATGGCATGAAATATAAGTTTGCCAACTGGTCTAAAAATTCCGTTAAACGATCGCTACAAAGTGAAAGGTGAATTGTCGTCGAAATTAAGTCCATTTTCAACGGATTTTATTATGGATACCTGAAATGGAACAGTATAAGCCCTCAAATGCAGACGGTTACTCCGCTTCTCACCGAATTGTGATTGTTGGAGGTAGGTTTGGGGGTTTATATGCTGCTAAAGCCTTGGGACGCTTTAAACACATTGAAATTACATTAGTCGATAAGCGTAATTTTCATCTTTTTCAACCCTTACTCTATCAAGTCGCAACGGGAAAGCTTTCCCCTGGAGATATCTCGTCCCCCTTACGCTCAATTCTCAGCCATTACCGTAACGTTAAAGTGCTAATGGATCAGGCAACAGATATTGTCCCCGAGCAAAATCAAGTAATTCTAAAAACTGGAGTCCTACCTTACGACACCTTGGTTGTGACAACTGGTGTTAGTCACTATTACTTTGGCCAGGATCAATGGGCAGGGGTAGCACCCGGACTCAAAACTGTTGAAGATGCGATCGGAATGCGACGACGAATTTTTCGAGCGTTTGAAATCGCTGAGAAAGAAACTGATCCAGAAAAGCGCCGAGCTTGGCTGACGTTTGTGGTTGTGGGTGCTGGTCCCACGGGAGTAGAGCTAGCTGGCGCTCTAGGCGAATTAGCTCACTATGCGTTGAAACATGATTTTCGCAACATTGATACGAGAGAAACTCAGATTTTGTTATTAGAAGGGCTAGATCGTGTCTTACCGCCTTATCCTCCTGAGCTTTCAACTGCTGCTGCAAAATCTCTCGAAAATTTAGGCGTTACAGTACAGACACAGTCCTTTGTGACAGGAATTACGGAGGATACGGTTATGGTTCGCCACGGAGAACAAATTGAGACAATTCAGGTCAAAACGGTGCTTTGGGCAGCAGGCGTTCGCGCTTCAGGAATGGGGAAAGTACTGGCTGAGCGGACAGGTGCAACGCTCGATCGTGTAGGGCGAGTGATCGTCAATCCTGACTTAAGCGTGCCAGGACAACCAAACATTTTTGTTGTTGGAGATCTTGCTCATTACAAGCACCAAGGTGATCAACCTTTGCCAGGAGTTGCTCCCGTTGCCATGCAGGAAGGCGCTTATATCGCTAAATTAATTCGATATCGTCTGCAAGGACGAGAATTGCCATCCTTCCATTATTCAGATGTTGGAAGTTTAGCGGTGATTGGACAGAATGCCGCTGTGGTTAACCTGGGCTGGTTAAAGCTTTCTGGGTTCCTGGCTTGGCTAATTTGGGTGTTTGCCCATATTTACTACTTGATTGAGTTTGATAATAAGCTGATTGTGATGATCCAGTGGTCCTGGAATTACTTCAGCCGCAAAGGAGGTTCTCGCCTGATTACACAGGAGGAAGATCTGTTAAACCATTCAGAACTGGGAGGGAAGCTTGGCTGACGTAGTAATAGGTCTAGATCTGGGGACAGGAGGGGTGCGAGCGATCGCGGTTGATCTGCATGGGCAACTCATTGCTCAGACAACAAAAAGTTATCCCCTGTTCACGCCACAACCTGGTTGGACGGAGCAAAATCCGGCAGATTGGGTAGAAGCTAGCCTGGAGGCTTTATCAGACATTGCTCAACAGCTTGGTGAAAACTGTGCAATCGCCCTCGGTTTATCGGGACAAATGCACGGTATGGTTCCGCTCGATGCAGAAGGTTATGTGATCAGACCCGCGATTTTATGGAATGACCAACGAACTGGAAAGGCGGTGGAGGCGATCGAAGCCAAAATTTCTCGCCAAGAATTAATTCAACGAACTGGCAATCCTGCGATCACAGGATTTCAGCTTCCAAAGCTCATCTGGTTGCGAACGCAAGAGCCACAAGCCTATGCCCAAGTTCAGCAAATCTTGCTGCCTAAGGATTATTTGGGCTATGTATTGACTGGATCAGCCGTTACAGAACCCTCCGATGCTTCAGGAACAGGCTGTTTGAACTTAGCGAATCGACAGTGGGACATCGATATTCTGAATGCGCTTGAGATTAATCCAGCATGGTTTCCAGCTGTAGTGGAGTCCACCGCAATTGCTGGACGCTTGAAACCAGCGATCGCAACACGCGTGGGGCTACCAGACGGATTACCAATCGTTGCTGGAGGGGGTGATAATGCAGCAGCCGCAATTGGGTTGGGAATTTCAGCCAATAATCTGAATCGAGGTAGTCTGAGCATCGGTACGTCGGGCGTGATTTTTGCTCCTCTGGAGCGTCCCATCCCTGATCTAGAGGGGCGAGTGCATTTGTTTTGTCATGCTGATGGCGGCTATCACTTGTTAGGTGTGACGCTAGCGGCAGGTGGCTCGTTGCGCTGGTATCGAGACACGATCGCTCCCCAGATTGCCTTCACGGATCTGATGCAGTTGGCGGAGAGTTCACAGCCCGGTGCTCGTGGTGTTTTATTTCTGCCTCACCTTGCGGGAGAACGCAGCCCTCACCTTGATCCAGAGACTCGCGGTGCCTGGGTAAATCTAGCCTTAGCACATTCGCAAGCTGATCTCATCCGGGCTGTACTGGAAGGTGTTGCATTCAGTCTACGAGAAGCCTTGGACAGGATTCACGAAATAACTCCCATGAAGCAACTCTTGGCAACGGGAGGAGGGGCACGATCGAGCGTTTGGTTGAAGATCTTGGCAGATGTGTTGCAAACAGAATTGATTGCGCCCAAGGCTGAAGAAGGTGCTGCTTATGGAGCTGCAATTCTAGCAATGGTAGGAGTTGGGGCGTATTCCAATTTAGAAGCTGCATTCAAGATTCTTCCCCAAGCTGAAGACGTTGTACAGCCACAGAAAAATCTAATATATGAGTCTGCATTTCAAAAATATCAGCAATTATATGAAGCCCTGAAAGCAGTGCGTTGAACAGTCCGGTACAATCAACGGCAATTCACATTATTGATGCAGCAGTAACAAATCAATCACCTTTTCAAATGCCTGATTTGTTACTGCTGCACCCCTAACACGGGCAAGTCTTTGGAACATTGATGAATAGCCTATCATCCCAGCCTTAAGATCCATCAAGGACGACTGTATGAGGTTTCAATTCACACAGTCGTTTTTGATAAATTCTTGAGTTATGCTCTACTGCACTTACACTTTGGCAAGAATGGCTTCAGCAACCGCTTTGTCAGTGACCAACCCTGTAATGAGCTTGCCACGCATGGCGGCTAGAATGGCTTCTGCCTTTTTTTCACTACCTGCTACACCAATGACTAGACGCTGGGCTGGTTGTTGCAAGGGAACGCTGGCTACTCGACTATTGATTCCTTCTTGTAATAAAACTCCGTCGCGGTTATATGCCCAGCCTGCAATCTCTCCAACTGCTCCCAGCTCAATCAATTTAGCAACTTCTTCATCGTTAATAAAGCCGTCTTGATGGAGTGGGGCATTCCAGGCAACATGGCTAATCCCAACAAATGTTGCTTTAGCTTGCTCTGTTAAGGTCTTTACGGTAATAAATGATCGCTGTGTCTGTAATAGCTGCCGTTCTTCAATGCTGGTAGCAACAACCGGAGTGGGAACAGGATAGGCTTGAGAACCGACGCGATCGGCTAGATGCATTACAACCTCATAACGACCAGCACGTCCATAGTGAGATAGGTTGCCAATGATGGAGATGATTTTGTGTTGGGGTTGATCCATTGCTGGAATCTGTTCCACCATTGCACGCAATGTCCGCCCAGAAGAAAATGCCAGAATGGTTGGAGCTTTTGCGAGCAAATAAGTCTCTAGGTAATTAGCAGCACATACCCCAATCCCAATAAGGTCATCAATTTTGCTGATATCACTGGGTACTACTTCACACAAGGACAATTGGAATTTGTCCCGTAATGATTCAGCCAACTCTATGCACTCCCTTAAAGGATGGTCAAGGCGAAACTTGATCAGTTTTTCGCTAACAGCCAACGCGACTAGACGTTGAGCAGCCTGACGGGAGACATTGAGCTTATTGGCAACTTCTTCTTGAGTATTGCCACCAATGTAATAGAGCCAGGCTGCATGAGCTGCAAGATCTAGTTTTCGATCGCGTCGCTCAAGAAAAGGTTCTTTCATATCTCATCATCCAGAAAAAAGCATCTGCCTAAAGAGCATTTTGAGCTTATGTCCAGAGCTAAAGCATTTGCTCAAACTGCTTTGTTAGATTTATCACATTTCTCTCAAAGAAATCTACTAAAGCAACCCTTCTTCGAGAAGCAGGAAAAGAAATTTGCGATCACACAGTGTCTACTCAAAATCCTGCGATCGCTATTGACCTCCCGTAATGTCCAGATTAAATCCTGTAATGTAGCTCGCTTCATCACTCATGAGAAAAGCAACCCCATTGGCCACCTCTTCTAAACTGCCTAGACGGCGCATTGGCACTGAGTTGATCATTTGTTGTTCTACAACTCTGGGATCCGGATCAAAATATTGAGAACCCACTGCTGCCTGCAATTCAGTTTGCCGTGTCCACATTACGCCGGGGCCAATTAGTGACGGAGAGAGCGAATTTACTCGAATTCCGTAAGGTGCTAAATCCTTTGCAGCGGTTTGAGTCATGCCAATCACTGCAAACTTGGAAGCTCCATAGGCCAGCATGTTCGGAGGTCCATCAACTCCCGCATGGCTCGCCATATTGACGATAGCTCTGCTACACGGGTACGTGCCCGCGCCGCCCCCTGAATCACGGAGATGCTGAGCGGCAGCTTTTAGAACGTGAAAAACGCCAACTACATTGATATCAATAACCTTTTGAAAATCATCCTCTGGATAGCCATCAGTTTTGGCAAATGCTCCTTGATAGCCAGCATTATTGAAGACGTAGTCAATCTGTCCAACCTGCGCTACAGCACTAGAAAACGCTTTTGCCACGCTGTCTGCAAGCGTCACATCACAGTGAAATGCACCAAGGGGGACGTTGTACTCCTTTAATTCCTGCACCACCTCTGCCATTTTGGTTTCATTCAAATCCAGCAAAACCACTCCAGCACCATTGACTGCAAAACGTTGTGCCGTTGCTTTTCCAATATCTCCAGCACCGCCTGTAATTAAGATAGTTTTTCCCTCAAACGAATAAGTTGCACTTGCGGTCATGGTCTTATCTCCTTGTTAATCAAGAATTGTTTCAAATATCAATGAACGATTTAGTTTTAGAACTGAGGTCAGTATGATTTCTATTATTGAGCTTTTGCCCAAAAGCGGAGCAGAAAATCAATATTACTTGCTCGATCTTTAATATAAGGAGCTAGCGATGCGCACACCTCGCTTCGCCAAGATCATCGTTGTGTTCCTGATTGGCATGATGTTGACACAACTGTTACATGCTTGTTCGTCAGGTTCGCAAGCGGCAGAAAAAACAAGACTCACGATCGCCACCGTCAATAACGGCGATATGGTGATCATGCAGGGGCTTTCCAGTCAGTTTGAGAAGGCTAACCCCGATATTCAACTAAGATGGGTAGTGTTGGAAGAAAATGTATTGCGCCAGCGGGTCACGACTGATGTTGCTAGCCAAGGTGGGCAATTTGATGTTTTGACGATCGGTTCTTATGAGACACCGATCTGGGCAAGACGTGATTGGCTAAGACCATTAAATCTGCCTGCTAGCTATGATGTAAACGACCTGTTGAAACCGATTCGAGAAGGACTTTCTAATGACGGCAAACTCTATGCTGTGCCGTTCTATGGCGAAAGTTCGATGCTTTATTACCGCAAGGATTTATTTCAAAAAGCAGGAATTACGGTTCCTGAACAGCCCACCTATCCTCAAATTAAAGAGTGGGCAAGTAAAATCCATGATCCCAAAAATGGAGTTTATGGCGTGTGCTTACGGGGTAAACCGGGTTGGGGTGAAAATATGGGGTTCATTTCAACGCTCGTGAATACCTATGGAGGTCAATGGTTTGACACGAAATGGAATCCGACGATTAACACACCCGCTTGGAAAGAAGCGATCAACTACTACGTAGATCTAATGCAGAACTATGGTCCACCTGGAGCAAGTTCTAATGGATTCAATGAAAATTTAGCCTTGTTCTCAACAGGCAAGTGCGGAATGTGGGTTGATGCAACCGTTGCGGCGGGACTACTCTCGAACCCGAAAGAGTCCAAGGTGTATGACAAGCTAGGCTTTGCTCGTGCGCCGATCGAGAAATATCCCAATGGTTCAAATTGGCTCTGGGCATGGGCTTTAGCAGTTCCTAAAACCTCGAAGGCACCAGAAGCAGCGGAACGGTTTATTGCTTGGGCAACCTCGAAGGAGTATATCCAACTGGTTGCTGAACAAAATGGTTGGGTTGCCGTACCACCGGGTACTCGCACTTCCACCTATCAGAATCCTAACTATCAAAAAGCCGCTCCTTTTGCTTCGATCGTGCTGCGTTCTATCCAATCTGCTGATGTTACTCGCCCGGCTGCTCAACCAACGCCCTATAAAGGCATTCAGTATGTAGATATTCCAGAATTCCAGGCGATTGGATCATCGACTGGGCAAACGATCGCTGCTGCACTGACCGGTAGTACCTCTGTTGATCAAGCATTGCAACAATCCCAAAGCACAACGGAGCGCTTCATGAGACATACAGGCTATATCCAGTAGAGGCAGATTTAACAGCAGTTTTCAAGATTACTAATGGCTAAAAAATCTGTTCCTACTTTCTTATCAACGTGGTTCAAAGACAACTAATTTGCGATCTTTAAAACTATGTCTTCAATAGTTGTAGAACGTCATCCCGAAACACGACCGCCTAGGCGACAAACTCGTCGTCAGGCATCAACCTTGCCGCTAGTTGCGCCTTCCGTCATTGCTCTACTGCTCTGGATGATTGTGCCGCTGGTGATGACCATCTGGTTTTCCTTTCAGCGGTATAACTTGTTGAATCCCGATGCACAGAAATTCATTGGAATTGAGAATTTCACATTTATCCTAAGTGATGCGGGCTTCTGGATTTCGATTGGTACTACGATCGTTCTCGTCGTTGCAGTTTTGGCGATTACGATCGGTCTCGGTACATTACTCGCCGTCCTGTTTGACCAAGACTTTCCTGGTCAGGGAATTGCGCGGGTACTCGCTATCTCTCCCTTCTTTGTCATGCCCACAGTCAGTGCATTGGTTTGGAAGAACATGCTGATGCACCCAGTCAATGGGCTGTTTGCTCAGATTACAAGAGGTTTGGGATTAGGGGCGATCGATTGGTTTGCCAATTTCCCGTTGCTAGCAATCATCATCATTGTGTCGTGGGAGTGGCTACCTTTTGCGTTGCTGATCTTATTGACAGCAATTCAGTCGCTTGATCATGAGCAGTTAGAAGCTGCTCGGATGGATGGCGCAAATGCGATCTCCCTGTTTCGGTTTGTAATGTTGCCACACCTAAGTCGTGCGATTTCCGTAGTTGCAATGATTGAGACGATTTTCTTCCTTACTATCTTTGCCGAAATCTTTGTAACGACGGGTGGTGGTCCTGGTCTAGCAACAACTAACCTGGCTTATTACATCTTCCTGAAAGCACTCCTGGAATTTGATGTGGGGGGTGCTTCAGCGGGTGGTTTGATTGCCGTAATTTTGGCAAATATCGTGGCAATCTTCTTGTTGCGAAGTGTTGCTCGTAATTTGGATACCTAGTTGGGGCACTTAAAATGGCACGTAAAAATTCTCGTAAATGGCTGTGGGCAGTGCTTGGCTGGTTAGCTGCTTTACTCCTATTTTTTCCAATCTTCTGGATGTTTATCACCAGCTTCAAAACTGAAGTTGCTGCGGTTGCTACTCCACCTCAGTTGTTCTTCCATCCGACAATGGAAAATTATGTAACAATCCAGGATCGAGCGAGTTATTTCAATTATGCGTTTAACAGTATAGCGGTTTCGCTCGGATCAACGATTCTTGCACTGCTGCTGGCTATTCCTGCTGCCTATGCGATGGCATTCTTCCCAACCAAGCGCACTAAGGGAATCTTAACCTGGATGTTGTCCACCAAAATGCTACCGTCTGTTGGTGTCCTAGTTCCTATCTATATCCTGTGCCGGAATGCTGGGCTGCTAGATACTCGCCTTGCTTTGATTATCATTTACACGCTGACCAATCTACCGATCGTCGTCTGGATGATCTATAGCTTCTTCAAAGATGTGCCAAAAGAGATTCTAGAAGCAGATCGCATGGATGGTGCCAGCACTCAACAAGAGCTTCGCCACGTGTTACTCCCATTAGCACTGCCGGGAATTGCCTCTACTGCGCTGCTGTCCATTATTCTGTCCTGGAACGAAGCCTTCTGGAGTTTGAATCTGACTACATCTGATGCAGCTCCACTCACTGCGTTTATTGCTTCATTCTCTAGTCCGCAGGGATTGTTCTGGGCAAAACTTTCTGCTGCATCAACGTTAGCGATCGCTCCCATTCTCATCTTTGGTTGGTTGAGCCAACGACAGTTAGTTCGAGGTCTTACCTTTGGTGCTGTGAAATAGCATCTGCTTGTTTTTAATCATTGATAGGAGCAGTTCATGTCTACAGTTACTTTAAGAAATATCCATAAACGGTACACTGACGTTGAAATCATCAAAGGCGTTGATCTGGACATTAACGATCGTGAGTTTGTAGTGTTTGTTGGTCCATCTGGTTGTGGAAAATCAACACTACTTCGCATGATTGCTGGACTAGAGGACATTTCCTCTGGTGATCTGCTGATTGATGGAGAACGGGTGAATGATGTGCCACCAGCCAAACGGGGATTAGCAATGGTGTTCCAAACCTATGCGCTCTATCCCCACATGACAGTGGCAGAAAATATGGCATTCAGTCTACGGCTCTCGGGTATGCCAAAAGCGCGACGACTGGAACGGGCACGGGATGTTGCTCGTATTCTTCAATTAGAACCCCTCTTAAACCGGAAACCGAAAGAGCTATCGGGTGGTCAACGTCAGCGGGTCGCGATCGGTCGAGCACTCGTTCGGAATCCGAAGGTGTTTTTGTTTGACGAACCCTTGTCAAACTTAGACGCAGCTTTGCGAGTGCAGATGCGGCTAGAACTAGCGAGCCTACACGATAGCCTGCAATCCACGATGATTTATGTGACGCACGATCAGGTAGAAGCGATGACGCTTGCCGATAAGATTGTTGTATTGCAGGGCGGCATTGTGGAACAGGTAGGGTCGCCGCTGGAACTATATCACCATCCCCGAAATCTATTCGTGGCTGGATTCATCGGTTCACCCAAAATGAACTTTCTCCCAGTCACGGTATCAGCCGTCAATGACTCCGGTACAACAGTTCAACTTCCAGGTGATGCTCGCGTGACAATTTCAGTTAGACCTGGAAGCCTCTCCACTGGAGATAGAGCAACCTTAGGAATTCGACCAGAACACTTAAGACTTGATCACAATAATCCAACCCTAACAGGTGAAGTGCTTGTGGTGGAACAACTGGGTGGAGAAACATTTCTCTACGTCAGAGCTGCTGGTGGTGACACATTGGTTGTGCAAACCGATGGTGACAATCCCAGCCGTATGCACGATCGCGCATTTATCCATGTGAATGGTGATCTTTGCCATCTGTTTAATCAAAACGGTGAATCTGTTCCCAAAGCGCGTCGTCACCACTTAACAATGGATGAATCCCATGAATCACAATATCAAAACAGAATCAGCCATCAAGCTGAATGAAGCATCTCTTGCTCGTTTAACGAGTGATGTTCGCATTCCCCAATACGATCGCCATCAAATCACGAATGGAATTGTTCACATTGGTGTAGGCGGATTTCATCGAGCCCATCAAGCGCTTTATCTTGACGATTACTTTCACCAGCATCCCAACAGTGATTGGGGCATTTGTGGAGTTGGCTTGCTGGAATTCGATCAGCGGATGCGAGATGCTTTGAAGTCACAAGATTGCTTATACACCTTAGTAGAGCGATCGCCCGAAAGCGATAATGCTAGAGTCATTGGTTCTATTACACAGTACCTATTCGCACCAGAGAATCGGCAAGCTGTGATTGATGCATTAGCACATCCCCAATGCCGCATTGTTACACTCACGATTACAGAAGGAGGCTATTACTATATCGAGGGTAGCGGTGAATTCGATGTTGATCACCCAACGATTCAGCATGATTTACAACATCCAGAGGAATCTATCGGTGTATATGGCTTTCTGACTGCTGCATTAGATCAGCGTCGTAAACAGGGATTAGCGCCCTTTACTGTCCTATCTTGTGATAACTTGCAGGGGAACGGCAATATTGTCAAAAAAATGCTAACGACTTTCGCAGAAATGCGCGATCCAGAGTTGGGTCGTTGGATTGCTGACCATGTTGCCTTTCCAAACTGTATGGTCGATCGCATTACTCCCGCCACCACTCCACCGGATATCGAAATGGTTCGGCAGCAGTTTAGGATTGAGGATGCGTGGCCTGTTGTTGCTGAGCCATTTCTTCAGTGGGTGATCGAAGATAAATTTTGTGCAGGTAGACCGGAACTCGAAGTAGTGGGCGTTCAATTTACGAATAATGTTCATCCTTACGAGATGATGAAGATTCGCCTACTCAACGCTAGCCACTTGCTCATTGGCTATCTAGGTACACTGATGGGCTACTCTTATGTTCATGAAGCGATGGCTGATCGGTTAATTCGACAAGCAGTCGAACAGTTGATGGAGGAAGTAACATCTACCCTTCAGCCTGTTCCTGGAATTGATTTGGACAACTATAAAAAGACGTTGATTGAGCGATTTGCAAATCCCAAAATCCGAGATCAGCTTCCACGCTTGTGTCTCAATAGTTCAGCTAAGTTACCTAAGTGGGTGCTCAGTTCACTGCGGCAGAAACTACAGCAGGGTGGATCAATTGAGTATTTAGGTTTGACGATCGCTGCTTGGTTCCGCTACTTAAATGGGCTGAATGACCAGAGGAAGCCAATTTCAATTGATGATCCAATGGCAGATGCCCTAACTCAGCGTGCCCAAGCAGATGGTTCCGATCCCAGTAGCCTCCTCAGGCTATCTGAACTTTTTGGCGATCTCCCACAGTCCTCGCGTTTCGTTGAGACAGTCACGAATCATCTCCGCAATCTATATGATGTCGGAGCAAAAGAAACCTTAATAGGGCTGCTTCAAGTTCATATTATGAGGTGAAATGTATTTAGAGGTCATTAGATAGTATCGGAGGGCACTAATCCAGATAGCAGTATACGGAGAGATGACAAGTAAATGAACGCTTCTGATATTTCTGGCACAAATTTGTAGCCTTCACTTAAGCGTCAGTATCACCCAAGCCTCTTACCCCGTTCCGTATGGAGGGAAAGCCTCCTTCAGGTCTATGTGCTCAACGATCTAACGACTGCAATCACTTTGAAACTGCAAGCAACCAGCTGAACAGACTCAAGACCAGGAGCCATGGTGTAACTCAATTGCACCAAGTTTTGTTGCACTAGCACGATCGCTTGAGGCCAAGTACATTAATGATGTTCTATGACGCTCTTATTGAGCCTTGGGTGATCCCTGAAAGCCTTACCCAGAAATGACAAAACCCCCTGCTAGAGGAGATTTTTTCAATCGGAGCGGCGGGATTTGAACCCACGACCCTTACTACCCCAAGGTAGACAGTAAACTCTCAAAATGCTTCTAGAGTAGGGGCCTTAGCATTCTCAATAGTCGAGAATCGTCGTAAACACTTTTAGTCCCGTCCGTGTGGTCGTGGTCGCAATCAGATTTTTCAACAGTTGAACATTGTGCAAAATTACGCCTCGGCAAACTCGACTTACATGAGGAAACAGTCGATGTTCAATCGGATTGTATTTCGATAGATACGGTGGATAGTGAGCGATGCGAATTTCAATGCCTAGCTCATTCACCAACGCTTGGAGGTCTTGCTTGAAGATGTAGTAACGGGAGCTATTACTGCCCCCACCATCACACAAGAGCAGAATTGAAGTTGCTCTCAGATAACGGCGTTTCCCAGCAGTCTGCCACCAGTAGCGAATCGAGTCGCACGCGAACTCGCTCGTATCGTGGCTCGTGCCAATCTGAATATAGCCCACATTGCTCTTCAAGTCATAGAGTCCATGCGGGATAGCGACACAAAGTCAATCCGAATTATCACTTGTCGAATCGTGGAGTATGACAGCAATCGTTGGTGTGGCAGTTCCATTAGCTCCAGTAGCACAGCTTGGTGCCGCTCGACAAACTCGCCCAATGCCCGATATCCAACTGCACCGCTCATTGTTCCCATGATCACTAACACCAACACTGCCCACAGCGGATAGCGCGGTTGTGTCCGGTAATCTCGCACTTGTTTGAGATGCTCAATCAAGCTCATGGTCAGCGCAATAGAAACAGTCTCTTGATTCTAGTTTTTCTACTATCAATAAATCAGCCCTGCGTCTATGGACTGGCTACCTTTTTTTTGATTTTTCTCAGCTTACCGATCTCATTATTGCTCAAACACCAACTCAAGGTCGCCCACTCCTCGACCGGGCGACCTTGAGTTGCTCAAAAGCCAAATTGAATTTCTGAAAGCATCGAATGCTCAACTCAGTGATAGCTTTACGAAGTTTATCGACGCGATGAAGTGGGCAGTGGTGATTCTCAGCAGCCTGGGTGGGTTAGCAGGTTTGATTATTAGCCTTTTTGTCGGGCAGAACACTCGAGAGGCGAGGAAAAATCTGCGAGAAGCGAGAGAAAATCTGCGAGAGGAAATCCAAGTCGCACGGCAACAAGTTCAGCAGGAAGCAGAGTATCAGTTGGCAACCCAAGTGCGCCATATGGTTGCCCAAGAAGTGGATCATGTGAGGCGATTGCTGAATCGAGAACGAATTATTGGTTCTGTGATCATGGATTATTATTTGCCTCCGATCGCGGCTGAACTGATCGGGGCGAAACTTCTTCGGGAACGAGGCTTTCAGCAGGTTCAATTCTGGAATCAAGACACATTAAGAACGTTACCAAACTCACAATTTGCGGATGTTGTCGTTTTAGATTTAATTAATGCTTCAGTCTTTTCACCCCAACCCACAAAACCACAAAAAGAGACGATCATTGCAAACTACATCAATGACCTGAAACCTTTATTGGCATCCTATTCAGTTTTAACTTTCTATGTGAAGGGACAATTTGACGCGATCAATGATTCGGGGCTGAAATACTATTTGCCAGCAAATGGTGCAGTTGCTCTGATTGGTGCAGTTTCAAATTCTGCTTATGTTGCCTATGGTCAGAAACAATTGAGAAACTGAAGTTGGCAATAAGTTGGAAAACTGGTTGCGATCGCAAAAGAAATTCATTTGGCTTCTAAAGCGATCTCACTTCTTTATTAAGGAAGTGCAATCCCGTGAAGTCGTACTTTCATGCTTCACTTCCAAGATTCGAGGGCAAGGGGACAAACCTGCTGCATTCGAGTGAAGTCGCTATCAGCGGAGACAAGAGTGAGACTGTGTTGTAATGCGGTAGCAGCAATCCACAGATCATTATCATCGAAGCCAAGGGTTTGAAGGTTTGTTTTGCGCCGCTTGGCTTGATCTTTGGGTGCAAATTGGTTGAAGATCGCAATCTTCAATTGATTGACTGTAAATGATTGCTGTTTCTTCATCGAGAAAATAGAGCCCGATCGTATCGAGAAAGGATTGAACTGTCTTGAGATTGCCAGCCTTTTGTGTGGATTTCTCAACCATGTAGAGAAGTTCACCGTAAGTAATGATGCTAATCGCAAAGCTGGCTTCTGAGCGTGATCGAAACTCTGCGCCAACACGGGAATCATTATCGATGATGTAACTACAGTGATTCGTATCCAGTAAGTACATGATTGGTGCTAAAACTCCGACTGAGAGCGAGTTTCTTGCACAAAGCGAAGACATTCTTCCAGATCATTTCCTTGCCATGTTCCAACGAATTTAGAGAGGTCTTTGCCTCTTGCCGTAAGAGTTCAGCGCGTCGCAGCGGAAGTTGTTTTAAGTCATCCAGAAACGCGCTAAATTCTGCTTTCGGATCGTCAAACTGCTCTGAGTGAGGGTTCTCTACTGGAGCTGATGACTCTTGATCGTTGCGTGAGTTTGTCACTGATTTTGCTTTCAGAAAGCGAATGAAGTCGATCGCTTCTGCGAGAACTTCGTCGGAGGAGGTTGCAATTTCTTGCAGCAGGATGTCTCTGTAGGTCATCAATCATTTCTCTGAATGCTTGTCTCGAATCTTAGCAAAAAGCGCGATCGAGCATTTGAATTGCTGCGATCGCGCTTTATACAAGAATCAGATCGGGATAAACCCACCTGTAAGCGTGGTCGAGTTTCCAACTAATCCGATCGCACGCGACCGGAAACCCCGCCTTCGCAGGAGCCTTACACAGAGCAGCTTTCCAACCTCAAAATCGCGGGGGTCATTTTCACGGTCAATAAAGTAACTCCTTATTGCAAAAAGACCTCAGTTTTAGGGCGTGAAAGCTAGTCCCAGTAGGCGATACGGGGGGTCAACGCAAGAATCAGTCTTTCAGCGAGCACCTGACCCCCACGAAAATTAGATTACTCTATGCTTCGATAGGCAAAACACCGAGTATCCTGAACAAGAACTTTTACGCAGATTTCTGGATAACTTCAGGAATCAATTTAAACATCAGCGTATTAGGGCCAAGTGATTTCCCCTGAGCTTCCATGTCTGACTCGCCTCCGGTTTACACTGCCATCACTTTTGCTCCCATCCAAGGCTTCATCGAAAACTCCCGCAAACTCCGCGACCTCTACGGCAGTTCCTACTTGTTATCCTTCCTCTCTTGGTCAGTCTGCCACGCTGCCGAGACTCAACATTTCCGCATCATTTCCCCGGCGCTCACCAACATCGCTCAAGGTCTCCCCAACGTCATCTTGATCGAAGGCGAATTCGAGCCGTCTCAGCCTCGAATTCGCCTTCGATCAAGCCTGGAAATGTGCTGTCGAAACCTGCCGCGACTGGATCGAAACCAAACTCGTCACCGCACCCGACGGCAAGCGTTAGCATTACTACTGGGAGCGTGATTGGAGCTTTTGGGCAAACTACGCCTGGGAATTCTTCTGTGTGCAGGGGCAACCGGGCGAAACGATCACCCAAGTCAAAGACAAACTCACCCAGACCAAGCGATCGCGCGACTGGACAGGCATCAATTGGACGGGAGAAGGCTCAACCCTCTCTGGCAGTGATGCGATCGCCTATCCCGAACTCGGACGCATTGCTGATCCACGCCGCTACAACTATCACGAGCAAAAAACCAAAGTCGAGCGATTTTACTAACAACTGAGCCAAAAACTGGGAAAAGCCTTTATCGATCCCAGAGAAGAACTCAGCATTCCAGGGCTAATCAAACAGATGATTACGCATGGTGATGTGGCTCAAAAAGTGGGCGAGCGCTTGCGGCAATGGTTAGGTGAATCACAACCTGAAAAATCCGATGAATTAGATAACCTGATTCGAGATATTAAAGAGCGTCTTAGACCCGAATCTTTCAAAGAACTGAATCGACTCAAGCGAAAACGAGATCCAAATCAACCCGAATACTGGACAGGCTGGTTTCAAGGAGATGGCGACGGTGCTGGAAACTATCTCAAGACCTTGGAGACTGACCAGATTACAGAATTCAGTCGAGCGATGCGACAGTGGGGACACGACTTACCAAAAGCGTCCCTGCCCGGTGATAGCCGCATTGTTTATGCTGGAGGCGATGATTTTCTGGGCGTGCTGTTTGCCAAGAAGTATCAACTGGAAGCCCAAGACTGTCTCAGGTTCTTTATAGCGTTTAAGTCGAAAGTCTGGGATGTTCCTGCTAAAAAACCGATCAATGTGAGTGTTGGGTTTGTGTGGGCAGGTCGCAAAGTACCCCAGCGAGAAGTGCTTCAGCACTGCCGTGAAGCTGAGAAAGTTGCGAAACAGAAAGGGCGAGACCGTATTAATTTTCGCATTTTGTTCAACAGTGGCACGTATCTAGAATGGGCGTGTCCGTGGTGGGTGTTGGAGCGAGGAGTGTTTGAGCATTACTGTGAGCTAGACCGAGGATTGTTTAACCAGTATCGTGATCGCAACAAGAAAGCAGGTGAGCAGAAATGGGTTCACTTCTACAACGATGTTGCCGTTCTCGAATCTAGACACGCCTTCGGAACCGGAAAAGCAATCAACATTGAAGTCGCTCATGCACTCTTTGAAGCATACTTTGGTGAGCACAACGATCTCCTCGACGAGCAATACTGGTGGAATCAGTATGACGATCGCCAGCATCAAACCTTTGCAGGCATTTTAGGCGACAAGGAGAAATGTCCCCTTGATGAAGTGAACAACGCGCTCAATGATTGGGTGATCAACTTAGCCAAAGTTGAATTTCATTTGCAGAGCGAGTGGGGACAGAGCGATGTTTAAGTATTTGATTCAGATTGAGCCGTTGGGATTGCTCTATGGCAGTGCGGGACGCTTTTTATCACCGGAAAACTTAGTGGGTCACCTGAGTTCTGGATAAGAAAGGGCGGGGGCAGTACGCTGAGAATTACGAAATCAATCAGCATCCCCCGTCCTATGTTTAGCTTAGAAGAACTCTTCTACCACGTCGATAATTTCTGTCAAGCGTTTGAACCGCGCTGGCAAGAGCAATTATTGACGCATCAGTTACAGACTCGACAACGAGCGCGGCAGTTGCGCTTGAGCGAGATTATGACGATATTGATTGCGTTTCACCAACAGGGCTACCGCACGTTCAAAGACTACTACCTCAAGCACGTCTGCTGCTACTGGAGAATTGCATTTCCGGGGCTGGTCAGCTATCAACGCTTCGTCAGTTGGATGCCCTCTGTTTTGCTGCCCTTGTGTGCTTATTTGCGTTCGTGTTTTGGTTGGTGTAGCGGTATCAGCTTTATTGACTCGACTAGCATCAAAGTTTGTCACAACCGTCGCATCAAGCAACACAAGGTATTTGAGAATTTGGCGGCGCGAGGTAAGACCTCAGTGGACTGGTTTTTCGGCTTCAAGTTGCATCTGTTGCTCAACGACCGAGGCGAGTTGCTCAACTTTACGCTCACACCGGGCAACACCGACGACCGCACTCCCGTCCCTCAACTGCTCCAGGCACTCTTTGGTAAAGTGTTTGGCGATAAAGGCTACCTGTCGAAAAAGCTGTCTCAGCAGTTATTGGAAACGGTCGGAGTCCAACTCATTACCCACTTTCGCCGCAACATGAAGAATCGCTTGACTCCACTCGAAGACCGCTTGATGTTGAGAAAACGCGCTATTGTCGAAACCATCATCGACCAACTCAAGAACATTTCTCAGGTCGAACATTCTCGCCATCGTTCGCCAATTAACTGCTTGGTCAACCTCGTCTGCGGCTTGATTGCCTACTGCCACCAACCGAAGAAGCCCTCCATTGCTATCGATTACAATCTGCTCCTCGCTGCTTAACCGGAACTGACGTTAATTAAATCTCGATACGTCTGCGGGCTCAGCACTAAATTCAACTCCGATTTGGCGCGGTCTCGAAGTCGAGTTATGTTCCCGTTCTCTTCAAAGAAGATTTCTTTCAGCCGAATCGCCGTCTCGATTTGCTCTGGATCACGTTCATATTTTCGCTCCGCATTCCGCCTGTAACCGAATGGAACCCGGTACGCGGCTAGACTCATGTGTCGATTGAATTCCCACGCGGCGCTGGTTCGATACGACAACACACGGGACTCTTTCTCGGCGGCAACCGCACTAGATGCCCAGAACTTCCAATTCGCCGGGGCTTTCCAATTAATTAATAAAGTCGCCTTGTAATCCCTTATTACAAATGAACGCCCCAACTCCGGTTCGCTCGAACTGTTTCCCCAGCCGCGCCAGTGCTTCCAAGTCACGTCCCATCCGGTCGACTCGGTTAAAGATCACAACTTCGGTTGAGCAGCTCTCTAAATAATCGTTAATAATTTGAAAATTCGGTCGATCATTTTTGCGACCACTGATAAGATCGCAGTAAATTCGCTCCTCGGGTAACTCTGCGCCGATTCGCTTCGCTGCTTGCTTAGCGTTGTAAATTTGACGTTCGCGCGCCACCCCGTTGTCCTGTTCCACACGACTTAATCGGACATGACCTATTGCTCGCAAAGAGAAAGCTACCAACTCGCTGATAATAGTTTATCGCGACTTGATAGCTAGTTATGGTGATTTGACTCTAGGACACGTTGTTATTCTGCCGGGATTCGGAGCGGAAATCTGTATCGATCGTTGCTCAAACGGGGCGCGATCGTCCTAAATTTCTTTCATCGCTTCGCTAATCTGCTGGGTGACGAACGGCAAAATCGCTTCATTATTGCTGTGGGATTTGCCCTCAGTGAAGATGACGAGCAAAAAAGGCTGTAAGTCGGGAAGCTCAACATAAGCTGCATCGTGGCGCACTCGGCTCATTAATCCGGCTTTTGACCAAACTTTTGCCGTTTGCGGAACACCGCCACCGATAAAGCCGACCACTTGGTTTTCGGGATCGGCTTCAAGGTCGGATGGATTGAGCGATCGCTGCATCAGTTCCATCATCGAGCGCGATCGTTCCGGTGTCACGGCAACGCCGCCAACAATACTATGCAGTAATCGTGCGGTTGCATTGGTGGTGAGCATATTGCGATTGTCGAAATTCTCGCCGTAAAACGATCGCTCTCGTCCATAAGGGCCATCACACCAAGTTTTCTGATTTACGTTAATTGTGGTGAATTCCGACCAGTTGAGTGATTGAAAATAGCGGTTGACAATATTGCGCTGATATTTCCAGGTTTCAAACGGGGCGGGGGGCAGTTCAGGTCCTCCGGTTGTGCCGCTTAGGACATCAACAACGAGTCCAGTCGCATCGTTGCTGGAATCGACAATCATATCGCGCATGGCTCGATCGAGTTCAGCAGAGGGTGGAATCATGCCGCGCTCTAACCATTCATGTGCGGCGACTAAGTAAAATAGCTTGACGACGCTAGCAGGATAGATATTTTCAACTCCCCGATAAGCAAAGCCCCTGGGCGATCGCTGCCAAAACTCCTCCGGACGAATTGCACCGCCAGTATTGACGAACACGGGCGAGTCATACACAATCCAGGTCATTGCAATTTGATTGGGAGCGAGTTCACGAAACTCTGCCCAAGTCGCTTGCAAAACTCGATCGCCCAAGGTTTCTAACCGTTCGTCTTTGTGGAAAAAAGTCATACCCGTCTGAGTGAAATTTCTGCCTTATGCACTATCGCACGATCGCGAATCTCAATCTCTACGATTCTCCTGATTTAACCCGATTGGCAACGCAAGCCGCGATCGGGCGCTATCTCAAAATTTTGTCAGATTCGCCGCTTCAGGTGATGACTTGTGAGGATGACTATCCGGGATGGCTTGATCCGCAGGATTTAAAGTTTTTAGAAAAAACAGAAACGCCCTATCAAGCACCTGTATGGACGGATCGAGAGATTCGCGATCGTATTCCTGAAGTGATTGCCTTTACTCAAGCTGCGATGTCCGTTCCGAATGAGTATCTCTGGGGTGGAACGGTTGCACCGAACTATGATTGTTCTGGATTGATGCAGGCGGCGTTTGCGTCAGTTGGGGTTCGCTTACCGAGAGATGCTTATCAACAAGAGGCATTTTTGCAGCCTGTAGAGGCCCTGTTTCCAGGGGATTTAGTATTTTTTGGTACACCTGAGAAAGCGACTCATGTGGGGCTGTATTTGGGGAACGATCGCTACATTCACAGTTCTGGCAAAGATAAAGGGCGTAATGGGATTGGAATTGATCAGCTTGCGGAAGAGGGCGATGCTGTGAGCCGCTATTACTATTCGGTGTATCGAGGAGCAGGTAGAGTAATCTCTAGCTATATTCCCCAGCATTAAAATGAGTGTTCTTATTCTGATTTTCTGTTTCATTAGCTTGTTTGTTTCACTTTGGATTGTCATTCCGGCTCCGATTTTTTCGCTGTTGCCGTTGAGTGTGGGCGCACCAGAGATTAGTCATTGGCTGATTTTGACGAATACGATCGCCGCTTTGCTTGCCTTATTTCGCCTGAAGTCTCTACCGCTTTTTCTTGGAATGCTGGTTGCTCTAAGTTTGAGTCTACTGCCTGTTGTACAGCTTCCTGCAGCAGTACAAAAAGCGACAGCCGCGATCGCAAGTTTAGGTGAAATTCGCGTTTTACCCAACTTTCGACCCGCGCCTTTTGTTGTGTTCGATGCGTTTCGTGGAATTCCCAAATCTGAGATCCGCCGGACACTGAATATTGCGATTGCAAATCCAGATAATGTGCCGCTCAGGATGAATGTTTATCGTCCGATGCAGTCCGGGAAAAATCCAGCGATCGTCATGATTTACGGTGGCGCTTGGAGAACAGGAGCACCCAATGCGAATGAACAATTTAGTCAATACATGGCAGCACAAGGATATACAGTTTTAGCGATCGATTATCGACACGCGCCTCAATACAAATTCCCAACGCAAATTGAAGATATTAAAACCGGATTGAAATTCATTCAGCAACACGCCGATGAATATGAAATCGATCTCGATCGCATGGCAATCATGGGACGATCGGCAGGCGGACATTTAGCAATGTTAACGGCTTATGCAATTGATGCGTTTTCCTTTCGAGCCGTGGTTAACTACTACAGTCCCGTTGAACTCACTGAAGGCTATAACAATCCGCCTTTCCCCGATCCGATCGACAGTCGAGGAGTGTTACGCGCCTTTCTGGGTGGAACTCCGGTAGAGCTTTCAGATCTCTATCGTCAAGCTTCACCGTATCAGCAGGTACGATCGAACCTTCCCCCCACATTACTCATCTATGGTGGACGTGATCATGTGGTGCGATCAAGATTTGGTCGTAACTTGTATGAAAAGTTGAAGCAAAACGGCAATACTGCAATATTCATCGAAATTCCTTGGTCAGATCACGCTTTTGATGCAGTCTTCAGCGGAAGTAGTAATCAATTAGCGCTTTACTACACCGAACGATTCTTAGCATCACTGCTTAAACAGTAAATTCAATGTTTTCATACAGATCGGCGATTCTGATTTGAATATCAAAGACATTAAAATATGTAACAGTATCTAAATCGCTATAAAGCGTTAATAACCATTGATGAGCAGCAGTTTTAACGTAGTGCTCGACCTGGATTTTGTACTGATCGATTAGGAGATACTCGCGAAAAGATTCGATCGTGCGATATGACACAAACTTCTCACCACGGTCGTAATCTTGCGTCGATTTTGAGAGAACTTCCGCAATAAAACAAGGATTTACTACGGTATCGGTGCGTCCTGGCTGAAGCTGGATCGGCTTATCCACAACCATCACATCTGGATAAGTGTACAAAGACAGATCAGGAATCCAAAGGCGTTGATCAGTGGCAAAGACTCGGTAGGGTTGTCCTCGTAACCCAGATCTTAGAGATGAAGCAAGCGCGATCGCGAGTTCATTATGATCCGGTGTTCCGCCCGTCATTAGAACAATGTCCCCATTGATATATTCGTGTCGCTCATGCGAGTTCAGTTCAAACTCTAGATATTCTTCGGGCGTTTTTTTCTCAGTTTGAGCAATCACGATCGCATGACTCCTAAACCCTTCACTCTCTAATTTACAGGCTGCATTGCGAAAAAGGTTTCAGAAAGATTGAAGCCGACTTCGTTCATACGGCGCTGTAAATTGTCGAGAAATTCATGCAGCCCGGATTCCATCACATCTGAAATCGTAATGTAATCTAAGTCCGATCGCAGCTTTCCTAAGTACCGCTCAATTTCGGTATTCCAGGTTCCTTCAGGGGTTCCAGTGATTTGATGCAGCGATCGTTCAGCTTGGCGAATACAATAGCGAATCGATCGGGGAAACTCTCGATCCAACACCAAAAATTCTGCAACGGAAGTCGGCGTAATTCGATGTAAGCCGCGTTTACGGTACATTTCATAGGCACTTGCCGATCGTAAGAGTGCAATCCACTGCAACTGATCTAAGGTTGTGCCGACATCCTTCACTGAGGGCAGAAGAATAAAATACTTCACATCGACAATTCGACTGGTTTTATCTGCTCGCTCTAACAAGCGACCCATCAAACCAAAGTGCCAGCCGTCGTTATGGGTCATCGTGGCACTGGCGACTCCAGCAAACAAATGGCTGGCTAACTTAACCTCGCTGAAAAAGGTTTGAAAGTTGATCGTTTCTTCGTTTGCAGCATCATTGACAAAGTGATAGAAGGCATTAATTTGCTGCCACATTTCGGATGAGATAATTTCACGCACCGATCGTGCATTTTCCCGCGCCGCATTCAGACAGGAAATAATCGAATTCGGATACGCTCGATCGAACGTCAGAAATCGAATCACGTTATCTGCGCTCGCTTCTCCGTATCGTTCTTCAAAGATAGGCAAATCGCCTGTGGTCATCACCAACGGCTTCCACTGTTGTGAAGTCCCGATCGGCGAATCTAGTAATAACGTCAAATTCACATCCACGAATCGCGCAATGTTTTCTGCACGTTCTACATATCGATTCATCCAGTAGATCGAATCTGCTACCCGACTTAACATCTTTTTAATCTCTCAACTCACAACCCAAGTATCTTTATAGCCGCCACCCTGTGAGGAATTCACCACAAGTGATCCTTTCTTCAGCGCCACACGAGTCAAGCCGCCCGGAGTCACATAAATATCCTCACCGTACAGAATGTACGGGCGCAAATCCACATGGCAGCCCTCAAACTCATCGCCCATCAACGCGGGAACTCGCGACAGCGATAATGTCGGCTGAGCAATATAGTTGCGTGGAGCCGCTTTAATTTTTGCCGCAAACGCTTCTCGCTCTGCTTGGGTTGACTGCGTTCCGATTAGCATTCCATACCCGCCAGATTCACTCGCAGACTTGACCACTAACTTATCGAGATTCGCTAGAACATGATCTAGCTGTGATGACTCCCAGCATAGATAGGTGGGCACATTCGAGAGAATCGCATCTTCGCCCAGATAGTACCGAATCATCTGCGGTACATAAGCGTAAATCACCTTATCGTCTGCCACTCCGGTTCCGAGCGCATTTGCCAAGCCCAAACGCCCCGATCGATACACCTCCATCAATCCCGGAACACCGAGTAACGAATCCGGACGAAACGCCAACGGATCAATAAATTCATCATCAATCCGCCGATAAATCACATCCACGCGCTTCAAGCCTTTCGTCGTTCGCATCTGAAGATAACCGTCAGACACAACCAGATCGCGCCCTTCCACCAGTTCCACGCCCATCTGCTGAGCCAGATAAGAATGCTCAAAATAAGCAGAGTTATAAATTCCAGGCGTGAGTAAGACCACGGTTGGATTATCAATGTAATCGGGTGCAAGATTCAGCAGAGTTTCGAGCAAATGGCTGGGATACTCTTCCACAGGCTGAATTTGCATTCGATCAAAAACGAGCGGCAGCGTACTTTTCATAATTCGCCGCCCTTCCAAGACATAAGACACCCCAGACGGGCAGCGCAAATTGTCTTCGAGAATGTACCACTCCCCAGTCCGATCGCGCACCAAATCCACACCGCTAATATGTGACCAGATGCCTTTGGGGGGCTTGAGATCCATGCACTGCTTGAGAAATCCTTGCGACGAATACACCACATCACCCGGAATCACGCCATCACGGACAATCTTCTGATCGCCGTAAACATCCGCAAGAAACTGGTTCAGCGCATAAATCCGTTGCTTGAGTCCTTTTTCCAGGACTTGCCACTCTGAAGCCGCGATCGTCCGGGGCAAAATATCAAACGGAAAGATCTTCTCTGTCCCCTGATTGTCGCTGTACACATTGAAAGTCACCCCCATTTTGAACAGCGCAATCTGAGCCGCCTGCTGCCGATGCTGAATTTCTTCAAGCGACAGCGAATTAATGCGATCGACGAGTGGAATCGCTTCCGGGCGAGGCGAACCCGGTGCATGGAATAATTCATCGTAAAAATGCCCCGGATCATAATTTGCTAGCTTCACAGTCAATCACCCAAACAAGCTACCTGATTAATAGAATTGACTGAACTTTCTAAGCTGTAAAGCTGAATACGAAAATAGTCGTGCCAAAATCAAGAAATATGACAGAATTGCTCGATCGAAGGGCGAACGGTGCAAGGTGAAGGAGTGGAATTCTGCCATGACTGCAATGACTTACGTAGCAGATTTAGGACAAGGACAAACCTTAGCGATTGAGAATGCAGAGACTCAAACTGTGATTACTTGGGAAACCAAGAGCGCAGGACAGCAGCAAAGTCAGCAAATGAGTTTGTCGCTGGGTCGCTGGTCAGCATCTCCGATCGTGTTTAAGGTGTCCTCTGGTTTTATTCTGCAAGTTGAGGCAAATCAACGGTCTTATTACGTCCGTCTGCAAGCAAACAGTATTAGCTTATTAAGCGAAGTGCCCTTGATGTTAGGATCGCATGAGATCCCGCTGCGGAATATCGCAGTTTCTAGCCGAAAAGTGCCAGAGATGAAGCCTTTAGAACCGCTCCGGATGGGCAATATGTCGATGCAGATGGAGCCGATGCAAATGAGCATGGGCGAGATGAAGATGAGTATGGCGACTTCTAGCAGCGCGATCGCTCGCTACTGTCGCAACTGTGGCAGAGAGGTGGGAGAGCACGATCGGTTTTGTGCTCAATGTGGTGCGAAGCTGAATTAGAGGGTGTTTGAAGCGCATAGAAAGGTTCTTCGCTGCGTTCAAACACCCTCTTTGCTGTGACTCATTGTGTATTTGAATCAACTCTGAATCTAGAGCGATCGTTCAGCAGCTTTGTAGTTTTTGATGCGATCGCCGTCTGCTACCCCAAGAATTTTAGCCATCCAAGGCGGCGGTGCAGTCGCAATCACCTGCTGTAAATCGGTGAGAATGGCTCTCGCTTCTCCACCTTCTACAAGCTTCATCGGGTAGATGCCTGCTTTGATCACTTTTGCGGCAGCAGGACCTCCGACCGAAACAATATACACCACATGACAGTCTCGAATCAGATTGACGCGAAAACCATTACGATCGTCAGATAAATCAGCTTCAAGGGCCGATCGGATATCAATCAGCTTCAAATCTGTTGCAGAGAGTTGATAGATCAAATAGCGTAAACACGAGCCAAAATGACCATCCAGTAGAGCACGATTGTTTGAGGCGACCGCAATTCTGACTGAACTGGGCATATCGCCGTCTTGATAGGGTTCGATCGTAGGCAGCGCTTCAATGTCATCTTTCGCGCCCCAAAGAATACGAACGGCTTCTTTTAGAGCAGCAATATCACTGGCGTTTGCATCTTCTCCGTCTTCCTCACCATCGATATCGTAGGTTTGCCCAAAGGCTGTTTTTAAGTTAGTAACAGTGATTCGGCTTAATGCTGCTTCATCTAGGTCTTCACCTACATAACGCTGGAGGGCTTCGATCAGATCAGCGATCGGGATTTCCGGTAATGCTCTGGCAGCAAGGGCAATTCTTAAGGCAACTTCGTTAGAAATCGGGGGCTTACTGGTGGTCGTACTCATGATTAAGTCTTGTAGAGGTGAGGGGTCAAGCAATTCTGCTTCTGTTCTATTAGCTAAGACTTAACTGATGTTTTCAGTACGATCGACTACGAACTAGGGCGCTGGTGTAATTGACTTAAGTGAATAAATATACGCTTCTGTAAACCTGTGTTTTGAATGCTTAGGAATAGTAATAAAAAAGCAGTGTCCACGCCTAGCCGAAGACACTGCACCCTTGTAGAAATAGAACCGTGAAATCTGTTACTGCTTAGCAGGCAGCGCACCCATCCCTTTCTCCGTAAAGTAGCGATTAAGGAAGGTAGTGGCAAAAGATAGAACCACAGGTGCCAGAATGAATGCGAGAAACCCGTGAACCGCAAAGCCAGGAACAAACAGTGAAGCCAGCCAGAAAGACATCCCGTTAACAACGAGCGAAAACAATCCAAGCGTCAGGATGTTAATCGGCAAAGACAACAAAGAAAGCACAGGCTTCACGAAACTATTGACTAATCCAACCGAGATGGCAGCAACCAGCGCAGCAGGGAAGCTTGCGATCGTCACACCCGGAATCACCAGATCCACAACGAGTAAGCCGAGTGCAGTGGTCAATGTCGTGAGCAAAAAGGTAAGCATAGGAAGTTCTCCTGGATAGATATTTGAACAGAGTGAATTAATGCTAGACAGAGCCTGTAGACTGATTGAGTTTTGCGTCTGCCTTAGAAATTGCCCACAGTGCATGAATAATTCCGGGCACCCAACCCAATAATGTGAGTGCAATGCTGATCAGTAGCGTAAAGCTAAAGCCATAGGTGAGAAAAACTGCAACAGGGGGCAGAAGAATGGCGAGAAGTAGTCGAAACAGTTGCATAAAATTGATCTCCGAAGTAAATTACAAAAATGGGTAAGACTCAAAACCAATGACTTAGGTTTTATCCGACTGCTGCACTGTACGAATAGCTGCACTCAAACGTTGCTTGATCTGCTGCCGAATCTGCTGTTCTTTACGAGCCACCAAAGTACCTTGATCTGCAACCTTAAGCTCGATTTCAGCTTGTTTTTGCTGCAATGGAGCCACTTGGATTGTTGCTGCGTTGGCTCTAGACTTGGTGTACCAGGTTCGGAACTGCCCTAAACGCTGTTGAGCGTTTGCATATTGATTCCGCAGTCGTGCTTGATAAGCATCACCGTATCGATCGGTTAGCTTGGCATCTAAGTTAAGCAGCAAGCTTTTGATCTGCTTAGCAATTTGGGTTTGAGTGCCCGTTGTCCAGAAAGGTGCGTTAGCTGTCTCTGATGGAGCGCTTTGGCTAGCAGTTGAAGTCGTTTGCGAAAGTGTAGGGCTTTGATCTGTGCCTGCTTTTAGTTCTGTCATCACAGCAGCAGTAGCACTTTGAATGATCCTGAAAATTCTAGCGGTGCGAGTTTCGCCTTCTGCTTTGATTTCTTGTGAATCAAGGCGATCGTTCGGTTCAGTCATCATTTACCTTCCACCTAAATAAAGGATTGCTAATTGATTGAGTGGGTTGCGATCGGATCGAGATTGTTCGCTTTAGCTTTGCGATTTTTGAGTTGCTCAACCAGAATCTGAGAGACTTCGGCTGCTAATACACTCACCACAATGCCATCATCAATCCAACCAAGAACTGGAATTACATCAGTTGCAAAATCAATCAGGCTAACTAAATAAAGTAAGCTTCCGGCAATCACAATCCAACGATACTTAGAGTTGCGGAGAAGTGTGCGGTACCAGTTGTAGAGGGGCTGGGCGATGACTTTTTTCATTGAAGGACTCTTTCGACCGACAAGATCATCTTGACAGATCTAGAAGCAGCAGTCTGGTGTGGAAAACCCCTGAAATTGGTGTATTCTTACGACCTGTTGTTATTCCTGTAGGGTCCAGATTGGGATAAAAATAGGGTCGCAACGACGATCTCAACGACCCTACAAACACTAAAGGTAGATCAACTCAGGTAGATCAACTCGCAGGTGATAACTTTAGTACCTCATCTAATAATTCTCTTGCTGCCTGTGCTTTTGCTAGTGCTGCTTGGTGATCACTATGAGCACGCACTAAGCGCATAAGACCTCCAACTCCGGCTTTAAGCTGGTCTAATTCTTCTCCGCTGACCAGTTCTCCATCAAGCATTCTCAGCAGCAGAGGTTTGATATCACCCACCTCTTGCCGTACTTTTTGCAGCTTCTCCACTGTGCTGAGCAGGGTTTTTAATGAGTTGAGAATTTCATCAATATCTTGAGGTGCTTCTGTGGCATCAGATGAGGTTTCAGTTGCCGCGATCGGCACCTCTACCTCTTGCTCTTCTACCTCTTGCTCCTCTAAATCGATCGACGGCTCCGGCTTCTCAGCTTTTTGCGTGTTCGTGCGTGGCATATCGTTGTTCCTGCTGAATTTAACTTGCTCAACCCACTTATTAAAGCATTGATTTGCCGAGGTACAAGCTTGGAGTAGTACGATCGATATTCTTAAGTCTGCTGTAGCAATCAGGTCGCAAGGGTTGGATCATCGCCCTCTAGAATTGTGCCTGTAAGCGTTGTATCCCTAAGATTTGCGCCGCTTAAATTTGCTTCGTCTAAATCTGCATCGGCGAGATTTGCGTGATCGAGTTCAGCATTAGCAAGATCAGCTTCACTCAAATCAGCAGATTCTAAGTTTGCACCGCTTAGGGTGGCTTGGCTGAGGTCTGCTTGCGTTAAAGTCGCTTGAGTTAAATTTGCGACTTCGAGATCTGCTTTGCTTAAATCTGCTCGATCGAGCAGTGCGCTTTCTAAAATTGTACCTTCTAACATCGCATCGCTTAAGTTTGCTCCAGTGAGAGTTGCTTGGCTAAGATCCGCGCCACTCAAGTCAGCGCTACTCAAGTCCGCACCAGTCAGATTTGCGTTTCGTAGAATGGCTCCTTCTAAATTTGCGCCTGCGAACACCGCAGCGCTTAAATTCATGCCTTCTAAATTGGCTTCGGCAAGATCTACGTTACTGAAGTCTCGCTCTCCAGCCTCGTATCGTTGCTGTAATTCTTGAATGTCGATCGGTTGTGTCATAACAGTCTTTTTGATGTTGAAGAGTTAATATCACTGCATTTTGTGAAAAGCTCATCGAACTGACGTTAATCCAAGAGATGAGTTTTTAAGCAAAATTGCCAATTCGCGCTAAAGTGATACAGTCAATCTCTTTGAAGCGCTCGATCGTGGATTACGAAACTGCTCGTCGTTTACTCATCGATCACACGAATGTTAACGCTGCTGATACCTTCCTCGGACGGTTAAAGCAGGGTCAACCTCCTTTGCCGGGACAAGTCACTTCGATCTTGCTGGCGTTGAAGGTTGTGTTTGATGCGCTTCAAGATCAAACGATGCTCGATCGACACTTAGCAACTGCATTATTTCTCGTTTCGAGTGAAGCAAGACAGTTATTTAACGGCGGACTGGCAAAAAGCTTAGAGTGTCCGCCGTTGCTAAATGAGGATTTAGGAAGAATTACGATCGCGGTAAAAAGCATTTTCTCAGGCACTTGGCAGGCTTAATTCCGCGATCGCTTCCATTCGCTACGCTTTTTCCCACAGTTCCCGAATTTTATCAGGCAAGAACTGTGCAACTTCTTGGATGCGCTCTTGTGAAAGCTCATCTTTGGTGGCTGAAAAGACTGCCGAAACGACTTGTTCAGGCGTGGTGTTCGGTTGTAAGCCAGCTTCCTGTTTAACTCGGAACAAGAATGTATCTGCTTTGATTTTCAGAGGCGGACGAATGTGGCTGAGAAAATGCACGATCGGGTTGGTGTCTTCCCACAAGTCGGAAACTTGGGTTGCAAGCGGTGTTGCAGTGTAGAGGGTGCGATCGGGGTTGCCTTCGTCAAGCGGCACATGCAGCTCTTCGGAGACGTGTTCGACGGCTTCATTGGTCATCATGTCGCGCATGGTGCGGAAGACCACTTCAGTAATGTCTCGAGCATCGTACAGGTCAGAAATTCCGCCTTTGAGCGCGACTTTTTCGAGAAAGGGTGTATCTTTGCTCGCGATCGGAACTGTTTGCCCCTTTTGCATGGTTTTCGGCGGATTGGCTTCCATGTCTTTGAGCATGTCCCGTCCCCGCTGAGTCAGTTCCGCCTTTTTGAACTCGATCAAATGCGGCAATGGGCCATCGGGCGCACCATAGGTATTGGCAACTCTAAAGCCAAATTCTTCTTCATTCACAACATTCGGCACATCGTCTTGGTTGCCGTAAGCGTTGCCGGAAAATTCAGCGTTAATGTACTGTCTTTGGTTGAGATAGTCTAAGTGACCCAGAAACTCAGCAGGAGTCATTGGAATGCCAGTAAAGTCGGTCTCAGTGAACTTTACGGGATCAGGGCCAGGGCCTTGATCGCTCTCATCAATCTTTTTCAGCATGATATACACCACGTCGTCGCGGATCGTGATCGTCATAATTCTTCTCCTATACATTGGGACTCCCCAACTATTCCGCGATCGAGTGGAATTCTTCATCCATCATGTGAGACATTCGTAACTTTGATCTGCGTCTATCGAAAGTAGGAAGACAAATCGATCGCTGTTCCGAATTTTTGTAGTAAAAGTGAAGAAATCCCCAAGGTGGAGGTAAACAAGGGCAGATGGCGCTACCGTAGACACAACCAGCCGATTTTTACGAGCGACTGTATGACGAACTATCAACAAACTTTAGAAACTTCTGATGCCAACACAGCCGCGCTGGGTCACGAAGCGATCGCCAGCGTTGACCTGATTCAAGTGATCGAAACGGTGATCAGCAGCTTAGATCAGACCGATAGCGCAATGGTTAGCCACACCAAAGGTGAAGGTGGCTATGTTTGGAAGTTCAAATATGGCAGTGTAGAAACCTTTGTGCAGTTGACTGGTACAACTGAGGGAGATACGTTGACCGTGTGGGCGAGCGTTCTAAAGCTGCCTGTGCAGAATGAGCCGCAATTAATGCGCAAATTACTGGAGATGAATTGGTTAACGACGCTAGAAGCGCACTTTGCGATCTTTAACGGTGAAATCGCAGTGGTTTCTTCGCGCACGGTCGCAGACTTATCGCCGGGCGAGATTTCTCGATTAATTACGCTGGTGGCGACGATCGCAGACGAAAAGGATGATGCTTTACAAGCAGAGTTTGGCAGCGCTTAACTCTGACAAAAACTTCAGGAACAAAAAACTTAAACACAAAAACTCCAAGAGTTCTAAGCTCTTGGAGTTTCACAGCATCTAAAAATTATGCTTTCGATGTTGTACCCATGCGTTGTACTGCGGCTTGCATGAATCCGACTCGTTCTTCAAAGCTCAGCCCAGAAATAAAATCGCTAAATTCGTGGGTTTGTTCTGGCAGTTTGTAGTCTGAAGGAACGTTAATGATCTCGCCACTTTCCATACCCTGTCCTAAAAGCAGCCAGACTTCAATTCGCGCACTGTTGCTCATTGCGCTATAAGTCTTTCCAAATTGGCTGTCTGCGCCGCTGAGAATATCGCGTTGTGCTTGCAGTTGCTGTTCTTGGGGAAGAGCTTTGATTTCACCATAAAGGATATGAGCAAGGTTATCTGCAGTTGCAGGCGGAGCAGGTGTTAGCTCATCTTTGATGTCCAGATAGCCATACCACAGTAATGCAAGCTGAGTGTCGATGTCGTAGCGTTGGAACATTGATAACGCACGCTTAGTATTTTCGCTTTGAGAGTCAATTGCGTAAGACATAAAGCTCCTACAAAATATGTGTGAATGTATTCACGGTAGTTGTCGGATTCGATCGCTTAACCTCGCAAAAGATAGATACGATACAGTTGCCTTTTAACAGATGTTGGTTCTTAAAGCTGCGCTTAGACGATTCGAGCCTATTTTCTCTACAGGCTTTTATCACTGCTACAATGGAAAAAGAAGAAGCTTGAAACTGATTTTGATTAGATGAATGAGTGGCGGTTGATTCCCATAATTCAAGCTCCTGGACAATTGCAAATGGCGATCGATACCTGGTTGCTAGAACAGCATCGATTGCACCGACATCCACCCACTTTGCGCTTTTATACTTGGTCGCCTGCTGCTATTTCACTCGGCTATCATCAACGCCATTATCCTGATGGCTGGAAGACTTTGACCTGGAATGGAGGTGCGATCGACCTGGTGCGCCGTCCAAGCGGAGGTCGAGCCGTTTTGCATCAGGGCGATCTGACTTATGCTGTGATTACGTCTGGTTTGGGACAAAAGCGAATGCAGGCATATCAAGCAATTTGTGAGTTTCTGATTGAGGGATGGAAGCGGTTAGGAATTCAGCTACAGTACGGGGATGCAGGACGGGGATATATTCATAATCCCAATTGTTTTGGAACTGCGACAAGTGCAGATTTGACCACACTTGACGGGATTAAACTGATTGGAAGTGCTCAGTTGCGACGGGATGATGCAATTTTGCAGCATGGATCAATGCAGATTCAAACAGATATGGAATTGTTCGAGCAAGTGTTCGGTCAACCGTTAACGTTATTGGAGTTAACAGCCTCGATCGAGACGATCGCAGATACATTAGTCAATGCCGCAAGAGACTGTTTTGAAATTGATTTTGCAATTCAACCTTTAACAGAATTGGAATGGCACGAAATTACTCAATTGATTTGAGGTCGTCTGGAGTATTGCAGTTCAAAAGCATTTGTCGATCGCGAATCTGCAATTCCTGTACCGTTTCAGAATCGAGCCACTCCTGAAATGATCGCTTTCCCCCCGCAATGTAGCTCTGCAAGCTGGAGAGTCGATCTCGGTGATAAAACCCACACAAAGGCTCCCATCCTTCCTGACTTCTCGCGACCACAATCGGCACATCAGCGAGTTGTGTTGTGCATTCCTTGAGTAATTCACCTTCTAATCGAGGTAGGTCACAAGCCAGCAGTAACACCCAGTCAGTTGAAACTTGTGTTAGAGCCTCAGAAAAGGCAATCAGAGGCGATCGTGGGCTTGTTTCTTGAATCCACTGCACCTCTGAAACAATCGATTGATAACGATAGCACCAAGAAGTCACGACATAAATCAAATCAGTACAGTGCCTTGCTGCATCACAAGTTCGTTTTAACAATGGAACGCCATCTACCTCAATCAACGCTTTATCGCGTCCCATGCGGGAGCTTTTACCGCCTGCAAGAACGATCGCACTGAGAGAATGATTCATCACGGAATTTTATAGCTTGCGACTCGGACAACTAACTGACCCTGACGCGGATCGCGCTGAAACACAAATGCACCTTCTTCCTTCTCACCTCTCGATAAGAAATCAATCTGCTGATCGCCAGATTCTAAAACACGATCGCCCGTCTTTAACTCTGCAATCACTTGCACTGATTCTACAGTTTCACCGCCCGTATTCGTCACTTCAAACGGGACATAGAACTTTCCATCCGTGTTGCGAATCTCGCGCTGCTCAACCGAAATGGCAGCAGGTTCATAGCGATCGCTAACCCACACATAAATTACCAATCCAACGATCGTGCCTAAAATGCTGCTCGCAATCCCGAACGTGATCCATTCAGCAGGCGATCGACTTTCTCGTTTTGCTTGTGTCATTCTTTTCTCCTAAGCTGCTAATCGTCCTGCTGCACCCCCGACCGCCGCAGGCAATCCGAGTAAAACCGTGCATCTTAGCCACAACTGCCACGGATCATCAAATTGCAGCTTTTGAAAGAATACTAACATCAGCATTGCAGCAAACAAGGAGACTAAATAGGCTGCGATCGTTTCACCCCAAGGACGCTGAAACACACCCTTATGCTGATAGCGCTGAGATTGATTCGTAAAGCCTGCCGCAAACACAATACAATACGACACCAACAAAGATGCTGCAATCATTGCAAGCAACCATCCACCTGTCACCGCCGATGCCAACATTGGAATTTCATCCGTTGGAGCAATGTTAAATGCAATCACAAGCGCACCGATTAAAGTTGCTGAAATATCCGACAACGTTGCATTACCTTGACGGGCAGGAGAATCATCGCCCGATCGCGATTGATCTTTCCCTAAAAACTGATTCGCCAACGCCACACCGAATGTAAAGGGGACGCTTTCGTAAATCAATTTACCCACTACCTCAATTAACGGCGCATCGAATCTGATTTCTCGCAGTAATACTAAGGTTGCACCACTACACACTAAACCGATCGCTAAGGCTTCGATCGTATCTTTCACAGCATCGATCGCGCTGATATCCTTGCCGTGGCGAAATCCCGAAGTCTGATTTAATAGCAATACAATTAAGAATGTCAATACTAAAGCAAATAGCATTCTGAATGGACTGATATAGGAACCAATCCACCAGACCTCCATTGTGTAGAGCAATGGAATTCCAAGCAAAAAACCACCCGATGCGCCCCGAACTAAATCTGTTAGCTCAGTTTTCCACTGCTTGCTAAGATGAGTCAACATAAGCAATGCCCGAAGCGTTAGACTCTAAATTAATGAGTTTACGATCGTGGTGTCATTCCTCTACAGATAGAAAGTATGGTTATCGAATGGCTGAAAGTTAAAGTTCCGCTAGAGTTGCGTGAAACTTATATTCAAAAAGATGCTGAGATTTGGACAGAAACTTTATCAAAATATCCAGGCTATGTCGGTAAGGAAATTTGGTTTAATCCCAAAGATGATACCGACTTGATTATGGTAATTTACTGGGAAACCAAAGACGCTTGGAAAGGCATTCCCGCCTCGGTTCTCGAAGAGACTGACCGACGATTCACAGCAGCAATGGGACAATCCTTCCCGTTTGCTGAAGAAGGCGAATATCAAGTCCGCAAATTTAGCGAACCCTCCGTGAAATAAAGCGACGCACCTATGATTAACTGTCCTCGCTGCGGTCAATCCGTTCGATCCGATGCGATCGCTTGTCCTCGCTGTCGCACCTCGCTCAAAGCACATGGTCATCCCGGCATCGTACTGCATCGCGCTACCGGAACTGAACCCCTCTGCAAAACCTGTATTTATGATGCGGATGACACCTGCAACTATCCGCAGCGTCCTGATGCTTGGGAATGCACGATGTACCACAACGCCACCGTGCCGATCGTTAGCACTCCATCCCGGTATGAGATGACTCCGGCTGCTTGGGCACGACGAAATGCAGGATGGATTGCTTTAGTGATTCTACTTGTATTGAGTTTCGGATTGGCTTTATCGCGCCGATAGTATTACACAAAATGATACGGCGGTAATGCTTCTCCTAGTCCTAATTCCCATTGTGGATATTGATTTTGCCATTTACTCAGATATTGATAAAGCGACATCTCATCCTGCTTATTAATTAATAAATACAGCTTCTCAACCCCATCTGAACCTGCCTTGAGTTTGGCATCCGGATAGACCTGTTCGATTTCTGCCAAAATCTGCTGAAATTCCTGCTGTTGCTGGTCTTTTTGATCAAGATGCGCTTGATACTGCTGCTTTTTTGCTTGAAAGTAATCCCGCCCTTTCAGGCTGCCATTCATCTCTGGGTTGCTCGGCAACTCAAGCTCGATCGGGGTGAGTTTCAGCCGATATTCTGCCTTTCCTTCTAGCTGATTCAGCTTGTCTAAATACTTGTTGCGGTTTTCGTTCAGATGAGCAATCAGATGATCGCGAGATAGAAACTGTGTTCCAAACCGAAGCGGTAAAATCGTGATTTGCCAAAACAAATCGCAAATCACGCGATCGTGCGCGAGAACGGCTTGCACCAATTGATTATCATCGTTCTGCACTGCTTCAAACTCTAACTCTGGTTCCACCAAGGCTGCTAAAACACTCGTTTCAATGACTTCTAAATCTCCGTCAATTCCTGCACTCAGTTGTAACGGCGTAGATGGCGTTTTGAAGAAAGCGTAGGTATACATGGCTCGAACGATGCTCCATTCTGAGTCTATGCGATCGCACGGGTTTTCCTGGTGAACTTCATACGAAAGTTTGAAATTCCGGAGCTTCACAAAATCCTAACCGCGCCAAAATCGATCGCGCGACTCGCTCACACGCTCCTTCTCCTCCTAAAGCCTCTCGCATCTCTTGATAGTCTGCAATCGTTTTCGCTCGATGTTCAGAATTGAGCAACGCTAGTGCCGACTGCGTTAAATTCTCAGACGTGGCAGCATCTTGAATAAATTCGGGCACGATCGCTTTCATGTTGACTAAGTTTGGCGGCGAAGCAAACGGTAACTTGAGTTTAAGAATGTGCTTTGCCACCCAATACGTAAACGGAGATAAGCGATACATCACGACCTGCGGCACGTTGAGCAAGGCGATTTCAAGATTGACCGTTCCAGATTTTGCAATTGCGAGATCTGCGGCAGCGATCGCATTTAACGGTGAACCTTCGACAATTTCAGCTTGCAATTGATAGTCTTTAATGCCTTGAATAATCTGCGATCGATATTTTTCTAACGATAGTGGAACCAAAAACCGCACATCAGGAATTTTGGCTTGAATCTGCTGCGCTGCTTTAAAAATCACAGGCATCATGTATTTGATTTCCTGCTGGCGCGATGCCGGAAGCAGCACGATCGCAGTTTGATCTGGGGCAATTCCTAATTGCGATCGAGTAGTGGAGCGATCGGGTGCGTTGCTCATGCGATCAATTAAGGGATGTCCGACGAAGGTAGCATTCGCGCCCTTTGATCTGTAATAAGTTGCCTCAGCGGGAAAGATCGAATAGATGCAATCACTAATCTGCACAATCCACTGCGTTTTTTTCTCGTTAATTCGCAAAACCCATTCTTGCGGTGCGATAAAGTAAGCGGTTGGCACATCGGGCAAATATTTGCGAATGTGTAACCCAATGCTGATATTCGGATCGCTGTAATCAATCATCAACGCAAAATCAGGCGGATTCTCGCAGAGATACTGCTTAGCGCGACGTTGAACGCTCAAGGTCGGCAACAAATACGGTAATCCTTCGATAATTCCAACCGAACCGATTTCAGTGGTATTGCCGAGCAATTTCGCGCCTGCGGCTTCCATCCGAACCCCGCCCAGCGCCAACACCTCAATTTCTGCACCCAGTTGTTCCGCTTGAGCATACAGCGCTCTCACCAGCAGCGCCCCTTGCAGATCGCCGGACACTTCACCAGTACTGATAAAAATCCGCTTCTTCATGAGCTTCTTACCGCTGCGCTCGGTGTCAGTCCTCTACGTCCGGGGGATAAAGAGAGCTGAATAAACTGCTGCAAATGTTGAATATGCTCGTTTTCAGGCAGCAGGTCTAATTGCTCTAACCCCTGATTCATCGGCAAACCAGACCGAAACACGGTTCGATAGGCTTTTTTCAGCAAATTAATCTCTTCTGTCGAAAAGCCCGATCGCTGCAATCCAATCTGATGAAACGCCCGAATCCGCGAAGGATTGCCCTCGACAATCACAAACGGCGGCACATCACGATCGATCCGACTCATTCCCCCGATCATGGCGTGTCGCCCGATCCAGACAAACTGATGAATTCCTAAAACGCCGCTCAATCGCGCTTTTGATTCAATATGTACATGACCCGCCATCTGTACCGAATTGGCGATAATCACCTGATCTTCGATCACGCACTCATGCCCGACATGCACATACGCCATTAGCAAATTGCCGTTACCAATCAGCGTGATGCGATCGGCAAAGGTCGGGCGATGAATCGTGACAAACTCGCGAATCTGATTGCCATTGCCAATCCGCAGCAAACCGAGTGAGCCATCGTATTTCAGATCCTGTGGCTCCAGCCCGATCGCCGCTCCCGGAAAAATCTGATTGCGCTCTCCAATTTCCGTCCAACCCTCGATCACCACATGATGCCCGACAACTGATCCCGCTCCGATTTTGACATGCTCTCCAATCACCGCATATGCACCAACTTGGACGGTTGGATGAAGTTGAGCATTCGGGTGAATCACAGCAGTCGGGTGAATCAAGGTAGTGGTCATAGATAGAGGGTAGAGGGACAAAAAGAAGGGGGAATCAGCGCAATGAGGCTGTCCTTAATCGACGAGCGCAAACATTAAATCACCTTCACAGGCAAGCTGTCCGTCAACTTCAGCACGACCGCGCATCTTTCCAAAACGACGTGCTTTCACCGAGAGCAGTTCCACCGTCATGACCAGTTGATCCCCTGGCACAACCGGACGACGGAATCTGACTCCATCGATTCCAGCGAACATGAATAGTCCCCCTTGCACATCCGCCATTTGAGTGAGAACAACTCCACCCACCTGTGCCATTGCTTCGACGATCAGCACTCCCGGCATAATCGGACGACCCGGAAAATGTCCCTGAAACTGCGGCTCATTAAACGAGACGTTTTTAATCCCGATCGCCATTTTTGCTGGAACGTAATCGATGATGCGATCGACGAGCGCAAACGGATAGCGATGCGGCAGCAGTTGATGGATTTCTTCAACAGAGAAGGTAGTCTTGATGGCGGGCTGAGCGTTTGGATTCTCGGTTGGGACGGTATGGGTTTCAATCAAGGTTGACATGGCGTTCCGGTTAAAGAGCTAAACAGTGGCAGACTTAAATGAGATTCGACAGTTGACGCACCAGTTGAGTATGTAACCCATGACTCGCTTTGTATGCTAAAAAGTGAGCAGTTGGAAACGTCCCCAGTAAACTGAGATCTCCTATTAAGTCTAGAAGTTTATGGCGTGCTGGTTCATTTGAAAACCGCAATGGCGGATTAATCCATCCCTCAGCGCTACACACTAAGGCATTTTCAAGCGAACCGCCTTTTATTAAACCATTTGCTCGTAACTGTTCGATCTGATGAGCCAATCCAAACGTCCGCGCTGGCGCAATTTCCTCAGCAAAGGTGTCTGGATCAAATCGCCAACTGTGCCACTGATTGCCGATCGCGCTCAGCTCAAAATCAATTCCATAAGAAAACCGCAGTTCTAGGGCGGGAAGCGCTGCCACAAACGCATCCCCTTGCCGCACAAAGACAGGCTCAGTAAGGGGGATCGGTGAAGGCTGCGCCATCTGCGGGATCGTTCCCGCTTGGATAATCGCTTCCGCCCACGATCGAGCTGATCCATCAAGCAGGGGCACTTCTGCCCCATCGACTTCAATTCGCACGTCATTGATCCCCAGCCCCGCAAGCGCGGCTAGTAAATGCTCAACGGTGCGAATTTTCGCTGCTCCATTCACAAGCTCTGTTGAAAGCATCGTTTCTCGAACTGATTCGATCCGAGCCGGAATCTCCGGCGCATCGGATAAATCGGTTCTAACGAAATACCGCCCTCGTCCGGGTTCTGCGGGCAAGACTCGCGCCGTTGTCAGGTCGCCGGTATGCAGTCCAATTCCGGAGCAAGAGAAGGGTTGAGAGAGCGATCGCGCCTGTGTGATGCAGCCCTGTGTGTTGACCATTTAGAAGCGCTCTCCGAAGCCAAAGCGAATGTTGCTTCCGCCGCGATCGTTAAAGCCAAAGTCGATCCGAATGGGACCTAAAGGACCCGCCTGCACTCGGACTCCGACCCCGTAGCCGAATCCGCTTCCGGGCTTACCCCGCGTTCCGGCTGGATCGCCCGGAACCGATCGACCTGATCCTAAATCCGTTGCCGCATCCACAAACAGCGCTCCTGAAATAATCGAGAAGACCGGGAATCGATATTCTGCGGTAGCTTGCAAGAAGCTGCGACCGCTTCCCAAATCGCCTTCATCATAGCCGCGTACCGAGTTCGTTCCTCCGAGCGGAAACGCTTCATACGGTGGCAAATCTCCCACAACCGTTCCGGCTTGGACATTAAACGCGAAGGCTTGGGCGCATCGTCCCTGCGGGGTTTGCTGCTGATCTAATCGACGCGGGTCGCGATCGCGGCATTCTGGCGCGAATTTGACCAGACGAGTCGGGATGTAGAAGCTGTAGCTTCCCCGCAGCCGATTGAACAGAATGCTACCCGAACCGATCGGCACCGATTGCTCGGTACTCAGTTGCAGCACTGATCCACGAGTCGGACGCAGGAAATCATCGCGGCGATCGCGGCGGACGGAAAGCTGTCCGGTAAACAGATCATCCTTACCCGATGGGTCAAACGTCAATGGTTTTCCTCGTTCGTCCACGGTTCGACGAATCCCTTCCGCGTCGCTCGCGGTGACGCGCTGATACTGCAAGCCCAGCGAGGCTGTCCATTCTGCCCGCTCAAACACATTTCTCGATAATGGGCGACCGAAGCTAATGCCGCCCCCGGTGCGATTAATTCGGGGAAGGTCGCGATCGACGTTCGGCAGTCGCACTTCTGGGTCGCCCCCGTCAAAAATCAGCGAAATCGTTCTGCGGCGAAACACACTCAGGGTGTAGGAAGTTCGGAACGGATCGCCACCAATCCACGGGTCGGTAAAGCTCAATTCGTACTGCTGATCCCGCTGACCGATCTGCACTTCAGCACTGAGCTTCTGGTTATTGCCGCCCACGTTTTGCTGTCCGTAGCTGACGCTGCCGAATAGACCACTCGCAGAACTAAAACCGCCCGCAAGTCCAATATTTCCGGTATTTCGTTCAACCGCATTCACAACCAGAACCACTTTGCGCCGATCTTCACCGACATCAAGAGAGGGACGTAAATCTTCAAATAGCCCCAATCCAAATAATCGCTGGAAGTCCCGCTCTAAGACAGTACGGTTGAAGACTGATCCTGGCTTCAGTTCAAGTTCACGAGTGATGATATATTCGCGGGTTCTGCCTCGAATCGGATTGCCTTTTGCATCCTGAGCGTTGCCTTCTTTGTTGATAAATCGTACCTGAATCCGCTCGATTTCTCCTTCTGCAACCTGCAAAATAACGGTTCCATCCGGATTGACCTGGGGCTGTTGGGCATTAATCACCTGTGCCAGCACAAAACCACGGTCTTGATAAAACTTCGTAAGTTGTTGAATTCCAGTTTGCAACTCCCGGAAATTCGTGATTTTGCCGTACTGTGGGCTGAAAATTCGGTTCACCTCTTCTGGCGGTACGACTTTGCTGCCTTCGAGCTGCACCGATCGTAAGACCGGATTCGCCGCCACTTCAAACGTCACCCGCACGCCAAGCGGGGTATCTGCTGGAGTCGCTCTCACAGTCGAAAAGAATCCAGTTGCAAATACCGCGTTGATGTCGTTCTGGAGCTGAGTGCGCGTAGTTGTCCGTCCTGCCTGAGTTTGAATCACTCGGTAAACTTCCTGCTGGAGTTCAGGACTCACACCCGTAACGACGACTTCAGAGACTAACACTCTAGGTTCATCTGGAGCGGGTTGAGCAGGCTGTTGCGGTTGGGCGGGCTGGGCAGGCTGCTGTGGCTGAGTCGGTTGACCGGGTTGCTGCGGTTGCGCCTCAACGGGGGGAGTTTGCTGTCCTTCGGCCGGAGGGGTTGTTGTACCAGGCGGAGTTTGCTGTCCTTCAATCGGAGGGGTCGTCGTTGAACCTGGTGGCACACTCGGCGAACTCGGCTGGTTAGGAATGGTTGGAATATTTGGAGCCGAGGGAGCGGGCGCAGCAGGCGAGGTATTAATTTGAAAGCGATCGGGCGTTTCTTGCTCGATCGAGCTACCCGCTTGAGCTACTTTCTTGAGCGGAGTCAGCGATCGAGTCCCCGCCGAATTTTGCATCACCGGAATCGCTTCGACCACGACATCGGTTCCCACAGGTTTCACGGTTGCGGGGACGCTCTTTACGGTTTCTCGCGTCGTCGATTTTGCCTGCGGTTGGGCTGGCTGATTGGGCGATTTTGCTAGGGCAGAACGAGATAAGCCAAGCGTCGCCGTTAACGCAAACGCAGCCATCACAACAGGAGATAAGCGCATAGTATTCACAGGTTTTCGCACGTCCTCACACTTTTTCTGCTCAATGCAGACACAACATAAAATAGATTCCGATTAAACGGCAAAATTGTACCGCACCCTGAGTATCGTTACTCATTTGGGGTAGGACTGATTTTAAACTGGTTGGTGCAGAAGCATCATACAGTTTGGTTGAGTACCCGTTGCATCACTTGCCGATACGCATCTTCAACGTTGCCAAGATCACGGCGGAATCGATCTTTGTCCAGGACTCGTCGATCGGGGTCAGTTTCTGCCTGATTCCAGAGCCGACAAGTATCCGGGCTGATTTCATCAGCCAGTAGAAGTTGACCTTGAGCATCGGTGCCAAACTCTAATTTGAAGTCAACGAGCGTAATGCCGCATTGCTCAAAAAAGGCTTGTAGCAACGTGTTGATTTGCGTTGCCATGTGCTTAAGCTGATCGACTTGGGCGGCTGATGCTGGATCAACCACTTGTAAACGATCGAGCGTAATCAACGGATCACCCAGCGCATCGTCTTTGAGATAAAACTCGACAAGCGGCGGATTGAGTGGGGTGCCAAGTTTCAGTCCAGTTTGTTGACAGAGACTCCCGGCAGCAATGTTCCTGACCACGACTTCTAATGGAATGATGGTGACGGCGCGAACGAGCATTTCGTTCCCGGCGGGGCGATCGATAAAATGCGTCGGGATGCCGTTTTTCTCCATCAGCTTGAAGAGATGCGATGCGATCGCGCAGTTGATTTCGCCTTTATCCTGAATGCTGCCGCGCTTTTGAGCGTTGAATGCCGTTGCATCGTCCTTAAAATAGGTCAGCAGCACGTTTGGATCGTCGGTGCTGTAGAGAATTTTGGCTTTACCTTCGTAGAGTTTTTGACCAACAGTCATGATAGAGGGGCTGAATTTTAAGCTTCATCATTCTACCCCCGTCCTCGTGCGATCGAGTTCTCTGAGCAGTCAGAGACACGATTTGATTAGATCTTTCGGCATCAAAACATTTCAAGCTTGGTACCCATGAAAGTTGTATTACACCGCCTCCGTGTTGCCCTGCATTGTGTTCCTACAGCAAGAGACTGGAACGAGACGATCTGCTTACTCTTACTATTTGCAGTGTTCTATTTACCGATCGGTGTCTACCTTGACTTCCTGAAGTTTGAACCGCATCTAGCTTGGCAGACTGTTCTAGGGGTAATGCTACGAGCGTTTCTGATGCCAGGATTGTCAGAAGAAATCGTCTTTCGAGGGATGCTGATTCCACGTTCGACCGAATCAACGCAGTTTTCTCGGAGCTTCGCGATCGCCCTAAGTTGGGGTCTATTTGTGCTGTATCACTTGCATCCTTTTGTTCCACCCTTTTTCCGATCTACCGCTTTCTTAATTGGGGCAGGACTACTAGGAATCGTCTGCACGGTTTCCTACCTGAGAAGCCAATCTTTGTGGACTGCGGTTGTGATTCACTGGGCAATCGTCATAGTGTGGCTTCTCGTCTTCGGTGGGCTTGAGAAATTTTAGAGGATGTCTTCTCCTAACTGCCGCAATCGTTCCGCTAATCGTTCTGCTCGTTGCCGTTCCGTTTCTGCTCGTTGCCGTTCCGTTTCTGCTCGTTGCCGTTCCGTTTCTGCTCGTTGCCGTTCCACTTCGGCTTCGCTGAGATATCGATCGCCCCGCGCATCATACCAACTCAAAACTTCTCGCCCAAACGGATCATCTGCTAACTGACACCGCCCAATGCCCAAGCCAACCTCTGGCATCCAGAACGGCTCTCCAACTTGCAGCACATAAGAGCCACTGATTAGCTTGTAAATCTCGATCGGTAAGTGTCCATCGCGTCGCCAAAACTCAGGATTGTAAATCACATAGTATAAAACGCCTAACTTCGCATAGATTGCCAGTTTTTCATCGTATTCGCCGCCCGGAGTTTGAGACACCACTTCCAGCGTCAAAATGGGCGGAATGTTGTCTTCTGTCCACACAATGTAGCTTTTGCGGGACTTGCCGCCTTTGCGCCGATCGACCCCCACACTCAAAAATCCATCTGGCACCACCGGAACTTTAGGGTGTGCGCTGGTCGCGTGATAAACGCCCATGTCTACCGCAAAAAACCAATCGTTTCGCTCCTTCCAGATGTATTCCAGTAAAAACAACAAAACATTGGGAATAAAATTCTGGTCTTCGTTATCCACAGGAAAATCATCCGAATCCACTAATTCATCGGGGCTTGGCAATGCTGATGGTAGGTTAGACGGCAACATGGCTCTACTCTCCCAGTGAGTCACCTCTATTTTATGTTTATGAGAACACTTCAATCTCCATCTGGGAGCTGCAATGTAAATTTCTCATACAACCTCTCCAGCGAAGGATGAGAAACAGTATCATAAGCTACAGAATTATTTTGCGTCTAGGATTCGGCGCACTTTTCGCTTCAGAGAGCTGGATTATGTCACTTGAATCAGAATTTTTTGCAATTAGCACGTCTACCGCTGCATGGAAGAGCCTTCGTCGATCGATTCCCTGCGCTCCTCGATTCACAGCATCTATGTGGGTGCAACTGCTTAAACCCCCGGCCGCTTATAGTTTTGATCAAGCTTGGTTGCTGTGCCAATGTGCAGAGGATCAATGGCTAGCATGGATTCCAGAATACGGGGAATTGCTGCTTACAACCGATGAGTTTTGCAGTTTAACGGAAGATTAGCAGCGCTGATTCATTTTGGGAAATATGAACAATATTGCTAGCTTCGTCTCCATCAGAAGCGAACCGACCTGATTTGGCTTTTGATCGTTGAAGTTAGTAATATCCTCTGTTTTAAAACAATTCTCAACGTCAGTTTGATGAGTGAAAGCACTTTACCTAATTTTGAGTTGCTTTCGTCGAGTTGGGGTTGTTGCGTATTTCCCAAGGATTTCTGGAAAATGTTCAAACGTCGGTTTGTTAGCCTGCTCGTATTTGCGATCGCTCTGTTTTGGACAGTTGCCTGCTCCACCCAAGAATCTCAACCTTTAGCTGTTTCCACCAATCCTTGGTCTGGCTATTCTGGGCATCATGTTGCACTTAAACAGCAGTTTTACCAAGAAGCAGGACTGCAAATTCAAGACTTGCTGTTTCAGTCGAATACCGAGCAAATTGATGCGTTTTTGGCAGGTAAAACTGATTTAGCTTGGATGACCGCAGGCGATGTGATCCAGATGATTGAAAAATCGCCGGATTTGAGAATTATCTTTCTTTGCGACTACTCAAACGGCGCAGATGGCATCTTGGGACGGGGCATCAAAACGGCAGCCGATCTAAAAGGCAAAACGTTAGCGCGTGAAGATGTGCTGTTTGAGAAAGTGTTTCTGCGAGCATTTCTTGAGAAAAGCGGACTTACCGAGAAGGATATTAAGATCAAAGATATGCCTGCTCCGGCTGCTGCAACTGCATTTAGCACTCAGCGAGTCGATGCCGCTGTAACTTATGAACCCTTTCTGTCAAAAGCACTCAAAGAAGGAGGCGGAGAGATTATCTTTAGCTCCAAGGGTACTAATTTAATTGCTGATGTCCTGGTAACACACAAAGATTTAATTGCAAACCGTAGAGAAGATTTGCTCAAATTTCTCAAAGCAGCCGACAAAGGGATCAGGCTGCTGAAAACGAGAAATGAAGAAGCAGTCCTTGTCGCTTCTAACCGCTTGGGCATTCGACCTGAAGAACTACGCGAACAACTAAAGGGAATCACACTATTTGATATTGAGGACAACAAGACGATCGCGTTTAACTCAAATCATGCGAACAATGCGATTAAGAGCTTTGAACTTGTGGCGAAAGCCGCCTACGATTTCAAAGTTGTGTCACAGCCACTTGATGTTCAGTCGCTGTACGATGATTCGCTTGTTAAAGGGCTTTAGGAAGCGTTGGTTCTCCTACTGCTTCAACTTAGAAGAGGGATACCAGATTGATTCGATCGCGTCTGCCACCTCTAAAGCAGATTTTCGCAGATTCACAGCCGAATCGAGTAAAACCGTAACGTGCCCTAGCTTACGACCGGGGCGGGAAGATGACTTGCCATACCAATGAATAAACGAGTTGGGCAGTTGTGCGATCGCGGCTCTTTTCTCTAAATAATCGCTTTCTGCCTGCTCAAATCCCAGCAAATTCACCATCACGGCTCCAGGACAAGTCAGGACTGCACTTCCCAAAGGTAAACCACTGACAGCACGAAGCTGCTGTTCAAACTGTGAGGTTTCACAAGCCTCGATCGTGTAGTGTCCCGAATTGTGAGTTCGGGGTGCAATTTCATTCACCAACACGCGATCGTCTTTGGTTAAAAAGAGTTCAATTCCGTAGATTCCGACCACTTCTAATTGATGTAGCAGCGTGTGAGCGATCGTCGAAATCTTTTGCGCAACAGATTCCGAAATTTCAGCTGGAGCAATCACTCGACGGCAGACTTGGTTCTCTTGCTGAGTCTCGACAATCGGGTAAACAACAATTTCACCTGTGATCGATCGTGCTGCCATCACTGCCAGTTCACGATCAAACGGAACAAACTCTTCTAGCACGATCGGCACCGCATCGAGTTCTGTCATTGCCAAATCCCAAGCCACTTGATCTCGAATGATCCAGGTTCCCTGACCGTCGTATCCCAAGCGGCGAGTCTTCACAACGATGGGAAATGAAACAGGCTGCTCTCCAGGTTGCCAGAACTTTGGAGTCGGTAGACCATTCGCTTTGAGAAAACAGCGCTGATCATACTTATCTAAAAGCGACTTTAAAGCAGACAGGCTAGGACGAAAGCAAGCCGATCGAATCTGAGACAGAGCAGCGAGATCTACGAATTCGTTTTCAAACGTGATCACATCCACTCGATCGCTCAGCTTTGCTGTCGCGGCTGCATCATTGACGGGCGCAAAGAGGGTTTCTTCGGCGATCAACACAGCCGGATCATCTGAACTTGGGGTTTGAATCACCAACTCTAGGTTCAATTTTTTAGCGGCATCTGCCATCATCCAGGCTAGCTGTCCGCCGCCAATCACTCCAATTCGCATACTCGCCTCCTAAGATGGACAGCCGAGCGATTCCCGCGTGTCTGCTCCCGTTTTGGAATTGGTTCCCTGTGCCACTTTGCACAGGTCGCGAATCTGAGCGCGATCGAGAATCGCTCCGGTAAAATCTGCCCCCGTGATATTAACATCGAGAAACGCACTCCGCAGCAGCATCGCATCGGTCAGATTCGCATCGCTCAAATCCACGCGCACCATCGGCACTTGATCCACCATCGCTTGCTGCAAATTTGCGCCGTGTAAATTCGTTTCCGTCATATTCGAGGCACTCATTGCTGCACCAGCCAAATCTGCATCGGAAAAATTCGTATCGGTCAAGTTCGCATTGGTAAATTCTGCAAATCGCAGCGCCTGACCGGAAAAATCTTGCCCTCTGACATCCGCATTACTGTAGGACAACGGCGGGCGATACTGCTGATCGTAGCGTTTCCCCTGAATGGGATCAGCGATCGCGCTCATCGTCCAAACGCTACAGATCAACATCGTGAGTAGACCGATCGCAAATCGCTGCATCTTCATGTCCTACTGCCAAATCAATACTTTTCAGCTTACCTGGAATTTCCGCGATCGCAAGGGTCACAGTTTGAGCGATCGCTTGCTTCGGCACTCGCAAAAATCCCGATCCAGCAGCACAGAGCGCTGCCGCTTCTGCGACACTCCGCGTTCCAATCCGGTCGATCGAGGGATTTGGCACTGGAATTGCCTGAAGCTGCTCGGCTGAGAAAAAAGACAACGAGAAATGATAGTCTCGGCAATATTCCAAAAGTCCGACTTCATCGAATTTGCGATCGACCGTGGCAATTCCAATAATTTCACATTCGGATAACTGATACTGCTTCAAAACTAGGGAGATCGCGTCGGCGATCGTTGCTTTTGAAGTTCCGCGCCGACAGCCAATTCCAATCCACAGCATCCGTAAAATCCACCAATGTAAATGAATTTTTCACAAAACTATGATAAAACGTAAAGGCTGCGTACAGCATTATCAGGTTCTACTTTGCATTTCATCTCTCTTAATGCAGAATAAAGCGGATCAGGGTGCGGTAGATACAGGATCACGGCTTGTTACCAACCTATCGAGGCACCAGCAATGCAAGTTTCCAAACGCTCAGTTTTCCCTTTGCTTCTGACCTTAACGGCTGCGGCATTCACCAGCGGATGCGACGATGCTTCCGATGCGGTTCGCGCTTCTACCCCGCAACTGAAGACTGATTTAGCCCTCACCGATCCGGCATACTACATCAATTTGGGTCGCGAACTTCAGCAAAGCCGCAAGTACGACGAAGCGCTCGCGGTTTATCGCAAAGCCATCATTCTTGATATGGAAAATGCCGATGCCTATAATGGCATGGCTGAAGTGTTGACAAGCCAGCGTCGTACCGAAGAAGCGATCGCTGCTTACCGTTGCGCGATCGACATCAATCCTAAAAATGCCGTCGCTTATAGCGGGCTGGGAAATGCCCTTGCTGATCGCAAACGGCTCGAAGAAGCGATCGCTGCCTACCGTCGCTCGATTGACGCAAACCCGCAGCAAATGAATGCTTATACGGGACTTGGTAATGTCTTCGCGCAGCAAAAGAGAATTCCGGAAGCGATCGCCTCGTATCAACAAGCATTAAACGCTCCAGAGAAAACGGAAACAGCGCAAGCGATCGCATTCGTCGGCTTGGGTCGGGCACTGCAAACGCAAGGAAGAATTGACGAAGCTCTCAACCTGTTCCGTAAAGCGACAGAAGTTGCGCCAGAGTACACTTGGGCACACATTTTTCTGGGTCATGCGCTGGCGAATCAAAGTCAGTTTGATCAGGCGATCGCCGCTTACCAAGCAGTCTTGAAACAGCCCAACGAGCGCAAAGGCAACCTCGGCAGCAATCACGCGATCGCACGTAATGGGCTAGGCGCAGTGCTGCAACGGCAGGGGAAAGTGAAGGACGCGATCGCTCAGTTTGAGAAAGCCGTAGAAACAGATTTGAATTACGAGGCAGCACATGCCAATCTGCAACGAGCAAAGCAGCTATCCGCTCAACTCCCGTCGCTGACGGTGAAAAGTCCGATTTAAGACCTCTCCGAAGCGCGAGTGGGTTCATTCCACTCGTCAAACGCCTCTTTCATACTGACTGCAAAAAACTCGACCAGCAAATGACTCAGCGAGATCGCATCGCCATCTAGGAGCGATCGCCGCTCTAATATAGGCAAGCGTTGATGGTTGAGAAAGGTTCCATTGCTGCTCCCTACATCCATCAGATAGAATCCCTCATCAGCGCTGTGACCGATGATGGCATGACAGCGTGAAACCGAGGGATTTGGAACCACGATCGCGCACTTGCGGCTCCGACCCAGCATCCAAGTAGAAGCAATCGCACTGGGTTGAGAGTGATTCAGATTCGATAGATTTGTGGTGAGAAAAGCGGTTCGTCCGGTCGTGACTGCCTGAATGTAATAAGACGTAGCGCAACGCTTTGGAGCATCAAGAATCGGTTCAACCAGGGTCGAAATTTTGTCGATGTCATGTCCGCAGTCAAGTAGCAGCGATCGTGAAATCGCCGGATAAGTCTGCAAAAATTGGAGCGCACGGTCGCCACTATTGTCTGAGTGCGGCAAATTTAACATAACTGGTGTCCGAGCGTTAAGCGTTGAATAAGACAAAACATTCTGTTAGGCGACGACCCGATTTTGAATCTAGCGGCAATCCACGAACCTGCAAGATTTCTTAAATATCGATATGAACCTCTATAAAACAAGGGTTATAAAAATAATAAATCGCCTGCTTGCGAAAGGTAGCATAGGTAGAATAAATCCTACCCTTTGATAGGGTGCAAGCACTTGTGGCAATTTTTCTTACAAGCTTCATACGGAGGCTATTACGGAGAACGTTGTTTAAATTTTTATCAAGTCTAAGTAATCTAGCCATCAGAGTATAACGCTTCCATGAACGCTGTTTACTAAAATTCTGTGGCACAGTACATCTACTACTCTGTTGATAATCACGGCTCAAATCGCTGCGGAAATTACCGATTCAGCTAAAACAAACACTACTCTTTGAGATCTTCATGTTCTATTGGTTACATCGAACGCGGCGTGTAGTGCAAACATGGCAGGTCTGGCTTGGAGGAGCGATAGCGCTCTGTTTGATCGCGGCTCATGCGCTGGTTGCAGCAGATTTGCTTTATGCAGATGTGCAAGCGCTGGTGAAGTTAGGAGCGCGGGCGGCAGGCTCTTCTAGGGCAGAGCGGGCAAGCGAGTATTTGATCAGCGAATATCGTAAGGCGGGATATCAGGTTGAAATCCAGACCTTTACCTATCCGAAGTTTGCAGATGCGGGGTCGAGTTTGATCACCGACGGTAAAACGATCGAAGCTTGGGCGCTGGTTCGCTCTGTTGCAGGGAATGTGACCGGTCAGTTAGTCGCTGTGCCGAATTTTGGGCGGACTGAAGACTTTAAAGCGGTGAATGTACGAGATCAAATTGCGATCGTTCAGCGCGGCGGTGGTCTTCAGTTTGCTGAGAAGATCGAGAATGCAGCAGCGGCAGGGGCAATCGGGATTCTGATGGTGAACAATCAGCCTGGAAACGTTCGCGGAATGTTACTTAAGGCTTCTACAATTCCCGCAGCATCGCTTTCTCAGGAAGTAGGAACCTCTTTGCTGCAACAAGCCCAAAGCACGAGCATTCTTGCAGCCTTGAGGGTTAGAGCACAGCCCAACGCGATCGGGCGGAATGTGATTGCTCATTTATCGGATGTCAAACAACCCCAGTTAATCATCGGCGGACATTACGATTCGGTCGAGCACTCTCCGGGCGCGAATGATAACGCATCGGGAACCGCAGTCGTTTTAGGGTTAGCGCGATCGCTCTCGAAATCGCCGCAAGCTCGCCAGGTTTGGTTTGTGTCGTTTGACGGGGAGGAAGATGGTCTAAAAGGGTCTGAGGCGTTTGTCGATCGAGCGACTTCTCAATTTCTAACTGGACTCAAAGCAATGTTGAATTTTGATATGGTCGGGATTAACGATCGATTGTTGCTCGATGGTTCGGGCGCAGTGAGCGCGATCGCGTCCTCAATCCATGGAACTGTCAGCTCCAATCAGCTTGGTGGGAGTGATCATCTGTCTTTTAAAGCAAAGAATGTGCCGACTTTGTTTTTCTTTCGGGGTAAAGACCCAAACTATCATTCACCCGGTGACAAGATTGTTGATCCTCGTTTGCTGAGAGAAACCCAAGCAGCAGCACTAAAAATCATCCCCACTATTCTCAATCAAACCTCCTCAAGATAGACTGCATTTCGCGTCTTAATCCCTCTCTAGTGTTGAGGGACGGATTGAGGAGTTTGAAGCCATGCCTGTCTGGTTGCAAGCAGGATTATGGGGATTGTTAGTTGCGTTTATCCTGGGTAAGCTTTAGCTAAAGAATAGCGCTAATCACCCCGACGCTAATCAGCAAAGGTGAGCAAAATCACTGAATTACTGGGCACAACAATACCATTTTTGAGGTTTGACCAGTTGACAGTCTTCTTGCTGTATCCAGAAGCTGACATTGTGTGAGTATCAACTGAGGATTGACGAGGACTCCATCCAGTGAAATTCGATTGCACCTGTTGTGAGTCATTAGATTGATTGATGATCAGGAAGGATTTGTAACCTTGAGCAGTGTTACTGACAGCAAAAGATGTAATTGCATTCTCGTTACTCGTCGTGGTCGAAATCCGATCGCCAATCATGTAGCGATTTAACAACTGCAAAAACTCTCCACCGGGGCGCAGATTCCCCTGATCGTCCATCTTGCCATAGATACCATCTTTTTCATTCCAGGCAAGCGTTGCAGCCGCACCATTTGTGAGCGCTTGAGCAATACTCAACGCATCAAATACCACCCCTTTGTAGTTAGCCATGCGTGGATCGCGAGTTTCCCACGTCCAGCTAATGTTATACTCACCCAACATCGCCGGAATCGTTCGGTTTGGACTTGCAGCTTTTAACGCTTCAACAATGGTTTTAGTGTAGCCACCGATAAACCGAGTTGCATTAAAAACGTCCTGGTCTGCGGTAGAAGCACTACCACTGGCGTAATAGTGATAGGTAAAGAAGTCTAGATGGTCGCTCGTTCCCTTGATGAATGGAACATAGAACGGCTGAAGATCCGGACGAGCGATCGCAGGCCCGCCAATTTTGATTGTTGGATCAGCTTGCTTCATGGCAACCGCCGCTTTGTTATAAATCGTGATCAGTTCATCTAAGCGATCGGGTTTGCTCGAATCTTTCAATCCACCCCAGCCGCTATTGTCCCGGAACTGCACAAAATAGTCATTGTCTTTTTCGTTCGTCACTTCCCAATACTTCACGTTGAGCCGAGCATCTTGGTTAACGATCTTGACTAAATCGGCACAGAGCCGAGCAAAATTATCAAACTGATTGCGATCAAGGAAGCCATCACGATCGGCATCCATCCAATCGGGCCAAGTTGGAATGTTGATCATGCGCTCCGGTTGATTCTGCCCAAACGACGCAAACGAGGCAGCTAGCGCTGATTTTGCTTTGTTGGCATCCCAAGTTTGACGAGCCGTATCAATCAGACCATCTGGAGTGCTGGAATCTTGCATGGTACTGGCATTGTGAAACCGAATCATCCCTGGATTCATAGCTGCCATGTTGCTTTTGTAAGCCGCACTGTTAAAAGCTTCCGGTCGGAAGCCTTGATAAGCATTCACGCCATAACCGAAGGCTGTATTTCCTCCCTTGCCGCTATTCCAATCGACGGTGGTCGTGATGCTGTCCTTGCTCATGGCGTTGATGAATGCTGTGGGATCTAAGACAACAGGTTGATTGTCTGAGACAGCTTGAGGTTGAATGATCGGAGCGACAATAGTATCAGGAGTGACCGGGATCATTGGGCTAGTTTGATCGGGTGGAGAGGATATCGGAGCGGGAGCAGCGATCGCGTCAAGCTGGCTCTGCGGAATCACTTCTTTGGTTTGACTTGGGCTTGACCACAATAGTTGAATAACAGCATCTCCGCCGTTTTCATAGTATTCTAGCTTGATGTCATGGGGTTGCCCAGCAGCAAGGGCAATGCTTCCTTGATCTTCAGTAACCGAGTGATCTGTCCAATGATCAATCACAATCTTTCCGTCTACCCACAATCTCACACCATCGTCAGAGTGAGTATAAAACGTATAGGTTTCAGAATGCTTTGACCAAATTCGACCCGTCCAGCGCACTGAAAAGTCATCAGATTGTAGCGAAGCATCGGGCGCATCTCTTTTCCAGTCAAAATTTACGTTTGCATCTGCGCGTGTTTGCTTGAGATTGCTGAAACTTTTCCCCTGATAATACTGTCCCTGTAGACCAGTGCCAGCACTACTTCGAGCGAGACTTTTTTCTGGTGAAGCGATCGCTAGATTGTTTGCAGAGGCGATCGCTCCCAGCTGGGGGACAGATTCGATCGCGCTAAAGCTACGGCTTTCTGCTGAAAAACCGGGATTTAAAGTTGCCATTGTTTCGTTCCGGGTCGTAATTGAGACGCTAAATTGAACAAGTCAAACTCGCTTACCTACACTGCTGATATGCGTGCAGCATAAAGTGATTTAAAGAATAGACTTTGGTAAAACTCACATTGCACACTGCACTAGCGCAAGAACACTAGCATGAGCAGGAATAGTTCAGAGTCTACAAAACGTTCTACTTGCCCCTTGATTGATTTGTTTTTTCGTTATTCAACATGAATTAGTTCATGCGAATGAGAGCGAACTTAAACGATTGTGGTAGACCCCGAAACATAATAGCAGCACAGGTTAATCTACTAAACTAAAAGCTCAGTAGACTGACCTGTGACATTCTAGCTTGATTTGGTAAAACGAACAGGAAAAGTTTGAGTTGCTCATGAAGTTGTTTATCATAGCAGACACTGCAATTCTAGAGTTTGACGATGAGCGGTCAGCCCAGAATGCCCAATCAATGTACTCAAAACAACAATGCACTCAAAACAACTATTGATAGAGATTCAGATTTTCTACAACGATCCAATAAAAATAGAGATTGAACAATATTTTTTGTTGATATGTTTTTTAACTACAGTAATCTTGTTTAATTTATAAACACTAGGAGAAGTAGGGGGCTTTGCATAATAGGAGTATGAGTTAAGGTGATTTGCCATGCAATGCCCTGATTGTCAGTTCACAAAACACTGTGCTATTCCAAGTCCGTGGAAATGCTCAAGCACTCTGTACGATTGCTACTTCACTACTTGAAGTTTTGGGATGTCCCTATTCCAACCTGATTCATACTCTCATTCAGCAACGCCAGATTATCTTCAAGCGAAACAGAAACTGTCAATTTTTCGAGGTTCCCTCTAGTAAATTGTGGCTGGTTTAAAGAGCCTTAAAATATCGAGCAACTGGAAAAAGCTCAAAACCAGCCTTTTCATAGGTATGACGAGCCGGAGCATGACCTGGATCTCCAGCGGTCTCAACCATTGCGACCAGCATACCCGCCTCTTGCATCCGATCCAGGACAAACTCGATTAGAGCGCTACCAATGCCACGCCCTTGAAAATCTGGATCGACCGCAATCATGTAGATTTCGCCCATGTGGTCTTCTGGATGCAGTTTCACAGCGGTAAAGCCGACGATCGTTCCTGCATCATTGTGCTCTGCTGCGTCTGTAACGATCGCAACCCAGACGTTTGTATGCTCATCCCCACAGATTGCTTCGACCGCTTTTTGTTGGCTCACCCGCCAATGTTCAGGGTAGAAGACCTGATATAGATTGGGATTGAGTGCCTGTTTCAGTGAGTCGAAAACAGGCTCCCATGCCCGCAGTGAAAGACGAATCACCGCATCCAAATGGCAGGGAGCATAGGGTTTAATTTGCATTACAGTCATCCTGTCTGATTTACAGTTGCTTGAGAGTGAGCGATACATCCGCATATCTCCAAGCAGATTGGAATTGAGATTGAATCGATCGCGCTTCCTTGATTTTGCCTTGAGCCTGTAGACTTTGGGCTAAACCATACAAAGACCATCCATTGTTGGGATAGATTTTGAGATCGGCTCGGTAGGCTTGCTCGGCTTCTCTGGCTTTTCCAGCCTTGAGCAAGACCGTTGCTAACGCTTGTCGCGTCGGTTGATACCAGTCTGCGGGTTCTGTGTAAACCAGCGCATCTTCTAGCTTCACAGCAGTTTTGAGATGATCGATCGCCTGACTATACTGCTGTGCTTGAGTCGCAAGTTCTCCCGCTAACACATGGTTTGCAATCTCCAGGATGCTAGCGGTGCTGTTAAAGCCCCAAATTTTCAGATCTTTGAGGGTGGGGTTGGTTGCGATCGCTTGTAACTGCTTCAACTCCTGAGCCGCTTGGGTCGCTTGTCCCTTGCCCAAAAATGCCTTGCCTCGCCCATAGTGCCAGATGCCTTTTTGGTAGGGCTGTGTGGGTGTAGGTACTGCCAAAATGTCATCCCATCGACTAAACCGCACCTGAGTCATGAGGGGAATGATCGAGTAATGCTGCAAGGCTCCCGCTAACTCTCCTTCTCCGAGCAGTTTAGGATCGACTTTGGCAGTTTGATTGGCTGCGTCTAGAGCAACCTGACTTTGACCCGTCATTAGTGCTGCAAACCATAGAAAGTGGTGATTATGAGGTTTGTAGGCGAGGGGATACATACCCTGAGCTTGCGTTTGAGCCAGATAAGCATCGTCTGCTTTGATGCCTTGTTGATTAGATAAAACTGCATCGTGATAGCGACCTGTACGGATGTAGATATGGGATGGCATATGAACGAGATGCCCTGCGTTTGGAAACAACTTCATCAAGCGATCGGCAGCCGCTAAACCCAACTCAGGCTTCACTTTCTCAACCGCGTGAATATAGAGATGGTTTGCCCCAGGATGGTTGGGGTTGCGCTTTAAGACGTTTTCCAAAGTCTGAAATATTTCCATAGCATCCGGTTTGGGTTGACCATTTGGTTGCCAATAGTCCCAAGGCATTGTATCCATCAGAGCTTCTGCAAACAGCGTCGCTACGTCCAAATCTGCTGGATAACGCTTCATCACTTGTCGCATCGCCTTGACATAAGCGAGATCGAGCGGTTTGCGATCCTCGACGGGTTGTGACGTATAGCGTTTGGCTAGGGCTTGAATCAGTGCCTTGTCACGCGCACTGGTGGAGGGGCTTTGACTTAATCGAATTGCAGTTTGTAAGGCTTCCCAAGCTTGAGGAACCGCATCCTTGTCCATCCCTGCATTGATATTGGGACCAAGAACGAGTGCTGTTCCCCAATAGCACATGGCGCAGTTAGGATCGAGCCGAGCTGCCTCTCGGAAGGAGCGGGCGGCTTCAGCATGGTTGAACCCATAGGAAAGGAGTAACCCTTGGTTGAAATAGCGTTGTGCCTGAGCATTGCGCGTTGAAATGGGATAGGGGTATTGATCTAACCCTTTATACAATGGCACGGTTTCGGTCTTAGTCGCTGCCAAGGCAGCGGTCACTGGCGGAGCATGGTGACAAGGTGCTTGGTTTGATTGAGCATCTTTCGCGATCGCACGCTGCGGCAGAATGATATGCAGCGGATTGTGATTCGCGATTTGACTATAGATAATCAATGCGATCGCACTCAGCATTCCCAAAGCAATCACTTTGTATTTCTTAAAGTGCCGCTTGAGAAAAGTCAACAATCTCATTGCAATCAAGAGACGTTGCATCATAACCTCCTATTGTTTGCACTGAACGAAAATGGTTGATTGAAACTAGCTCAACAGGAAGCGCGACACCGCTTCAGCATATAGATTGGGTGCTGTTGTCATGCCTTCGTGTGCTTGATCGGGTAGTTCTTCGATGCAAACATCAGGCAGTACAGCCGCGATCGTATCTGTGATGTAGAGATGGCGAGGACTTTCGGTGCCGATCTGGAGTAGCACCGGAACGCGCAGATCACGAAAGCGATCAATATCAAAATTGTACCTGCTCAGTGCCCGCAGATCACCGAGCGTTGCTTTTGCATCAGCAAGGATGGGCAACCAAAGCGGTGTAACTCGCAGTTCGTCTAGTTCCTCGATGGGAACAAGTAGGGCATCACGGAAGAAGATGACGGCAAACTCGTCCCATTGCGCTGCCTGCGCCTGTGCTTCTAGCTGTGCAAAGAGGTCTTGACTAATACTATGGGGATGGGGAGCCTCGTAAAGCACCAGCTTGCGGAGCAGGTTGGGAACTTGGACTGCCGCCGCAAGTGCTACCTGAGCGCCGTAGGAGTGACCTAGGAGAAAGACAGGCTCGCCGATCGACTGAATCAACGCCACGATGTCGTCGCTCTCATCATTCAGGCTGTGATCGATTGTGGCATCCGTATCACCACGACCGCGACGAGCGATCGCATAAACAGTAAACTGCTTCTCGAGCAAGGGCTTCACGAACTCCCAGTTAGTGATGTGATCGCTAAAGCCACCATGAACGAGAACAAGAGGTGGACCATCACCATACTTGTCATAGGAAATTGTGGTGTGATGATGTGAGGTAATGTACAGCATGATTGATATCTAAATACTTGATGTCAGGGTTGGAGAAGAAAGATGAGTCCAAAGCACAGGTAAACATGCCTTGCAAATGGCTTCAACATGCCGATCGTCTGTGCCACAACAGCCACCTAGAATCGTGATCTGGGGAAATTGAGATCGCAATTCGCGGTATTGATTCCCTAATTCGGTTGGGTTCCCATCGTCCAGTGTTTCTGATTCATTCAGTTCAGCATGACTCTTAGTAGAGGCGTTCGCCCGTAATCCTCGAATGCGATCGATCCATGCCTCGCCTGCGGTTAGTATGTGCGTGAAATGAGTCGGATGAGCACAGTTAATCATGTAGTAAGCAGGCGCATTGTTCGTTGTCGAATCAACTTGTGCGATCGCATCTTTCAAACTTTGTCCGGTCGGCAAATTTCCATCGGTTTCAACTGTGAAAGAAATCGCGACGGGCATTCCAGCAGATCGAGCCGCTTGAGTAATGCCGATCGCTTCTTCAACATAGTTCATCGTAATTGCCGTCACTAAGTCTGCATCGGCATCGTGGAATGTTTCAATTTGGGCACGGTGATAGTCTGCGGCTTCTGTTGCGGTCATTGCATCCGTCGGAATATAGCCATCGCCACGAGGACCCACACAGCCGCTAATTACCATCGGACAGTTTTCGGTTTCGTATTCTTGGCGAATGTTGTGGAGAAGTGCGATCGCTCTGCGGTTCATCTCTGTGAGTTCAACACTAGAGTAACCGAGCCTAGTTCCCCAGTCTGGATTTGCCCGCCAGGTTGCACTTTCTAGAACTAGCCCAACTTGATAGTTGCGAGCCATTGTTGCATAGGTACGGAAGTAATGGGCTAAGGCTTGATATCCGGCTGAATGCTTTAATAAATCAAAGGCTGCAAAGTCTGGTAGATCAATGCCTTCCCGAAAGATGAGCGTCGTTTCTAATCCGCCATCGGTGAGAAACAAATCGTTCGAGAGTTGGGGTAAGTTTGCGCGATACTGTGTCATGTTAGTTCTCCTAAAATTTTATCGTGGGTCACGAATCATTGGAAACATCATGGGTGATGCGCCCGCTTGAATCGTGCCAATCACTTCAAAGCCATGTCGTTAATAGAAGGGGACATTGCGCGGGTTGGAGGATTCGAGATAGGCGGGAGTTTGAGTGCGATCGCATTAAGGGTTGAGTGTTCTTGAATTTCAACTCATGTCTGAAGTGGGAATGAATTACACGTTCTGTTCTATCCATTTATGCAATCGGATCAGTGAATTCAACTTCTAAAGTTTCTCCAATAGCTAATTGTTGCCATTGCTGGGTGAAATATTGAAGGCGCGATTGCACCTGCTCTAACTGGTCTAGCGAAATGTTTTCAGGCGCTGGAACATTGCGAGCCTGACAAGTAACCTGAAGAATTTCTGCGAAGTTCTCGCTGACGTGAAAGCTGTTCCACATCTCAGCCTGAAAGTATTCCACTAACGATTCTGTTTGAAGGGCTTGGGTTAAATCAGGCAAGTTAAATTCCGCAGCATCCCAAGGCGGTTCTGCATCGGGAAAACCAACCCCGATCGCAAGAATGCCCCAGAACCCTTGACATAAATCCAGCGTATCTTCCACCACATAATGCACAAAATCATGGGGCAGAATTCCTTGTTTGGGCATTGTGCAGGATGTTGCTGTTCCATCGATGCGGATACACTTCATCCGATCGTACTTGCCAGATTGTTTAGTAAATTGAATTCGCATCGCCTTGTTCTCCTGCACTACTTGGCTTTAGATTAGCGATCGCAGCGTTCTCAAAGCGTTCCTAAACCGTCCGAAGCTCCATCAGTTTATCGGCAATAAAAGCAACACGAGCAGGAGGTAACTTAAATTGTCCGTAATCCAACCTTGTTTCAACCTGAAACCCAATTTGCTCTAACGCTTCAGTCAAGGTTTTCACATCGAATAATCGCTGACAATGCACTTCGTCTGTCCTTCGATACAAATCATCAACCTGCCGAAGCGTAATAATCCGGCGAATTAGCATTTGTTGAATGGGGTCTTCCTGCTTTTCAACTAGAACAATCCAATCTTGTCCTTCAGTGAAGCTTTTCGCGATTTCTCCGGGTGCGACCTGTCCAGGAACAACAACATCAAAGATCAAGACTCCACCTGGGGAAAGGGCATGATAGATGCGCTGAAGTAGTGCCTCTAATGTTGCATCCGAATTTGTCTCAAATTCATAGTTCAGACATTCCCCAACAGCAATCACCGCTGCACAGGGAGGAATTTCAACCGTAAACAAAGATGCGATGCGAAATTCAGCAGTGGGGACTCTCGATCGAGCAATCGCAATCATCGCTGCGGAAATGTCAATTCCTAACACTTGATAGCCTGCCTGATGCAGTACCTCGGCTGTTAGCCCACTTCCACACCCCAACTCCATCACTAATCCTGAGCGAATTTGGCGATCGTTGAGCAGTTCCAGGATCGCGGGTGCTGACTTCAGAGCGTAATCTCGAAAGCCAACATCATGAACATAGGCAAGATCCTCGTTGTACCAGGTTGACATAGAGTAGCTCCTAAGATTCAAACTCTGCGGAGAAACGCTCTGATCGAGTTGATTTTGTTCCGATGAGTACAGGCTGAAAAAATTGCTCGTCCAGTCGAGTCACGGAGTGATAGCCCGCTTGTTCCATTAACTTTATCAAGCGGTTTGGACTCACCGCATAGTAACGAGAACGCATAACTGTGGTGGTAGCATGATTGAGTTGTTCATCTTCAACAAAATACATCGCCACATCATAAATGTCACCGACAAAATCCCACACTTGAAAAACCAAATAACGTTTGCCGGCAGCTTGGCGAATTCCGTAGGGCTTCACAATTCCCGTGCCTCGCGGTTCTTGGTCGTAATCCCGAATCGTCAGCAAGCAACCGCCACCCAGACGAGTGCAGGCATACATTTGCTGGAGCGCGGTGAGAATGTCCGCATCATTCAGCAAGTGGGGAATCGAGTTATCGCACGACAAGACCACATCGAATTGAGCTTGATGATGGTTGTACACAGTCCGCATATCACAAACCGAGAAACGAATATCTAAGTTGCGCGATTGAGCTTCTTTCTGGGCAAGCTCGATTGCCTGCACAGAAAGGTCAGATGCGGTGACTTGATAGCCTTGAGCCGCTAACCCAAGGGATTGCGTTCCAATCCCACAGGAGACATCCAAAAAGGTGTGCGCATGCTCGCCCCAATGCGCTTGGATAATGCTGGAAAGTTGGGTCGCTTGACGTGCAATCGCCGCCTCCCAATCACCATAGATAATGTGATAGAACGGCGCAAGTTGGTCATAAAAATCAGTCATTGCACTATCCTCAGTGATTCGATGACCTTGAGAATCTCTTCGTCCGTGGCTGGAGCATTATTATCTACGATCGCATCCCAACGATGTTCAACCCTAGCAGCAATCTGGTTGTACTCCTGTACTTTTTCATCAGATACTGGAATATGATTGGCGTTGTCACGGTTCCTAACTCGATTCAAACAAGTTTCTAAATCCGTTGCAACTTTGATCAGCTTTACGATGTATTTCTGTCTCAAAGATGAATGTAAGCGATCGAATCCAGCACCCGCTCCTAAGCTTTCAATCATGACTTCATTCTGTTGCTGAAACAATTGATCAATCGTTCTCTCAACGATTTCCCAACCATCTTCCCCAGGTGCTAACTTCAGCCAGATCGGTTCTACTCTAAGAAAGTGGATACTTGTTCTTTCATGAACTTTACTTCCAATATGGGTTTTTCCTGCTCCTTTTGGTCCAATTAAAACGTACAAAATTTTCTGCATGGTTCGACCTCATTTACGGAACAACAAACAGAACCTCCAAGGCTGTTGCAGCGCTCGAATCTAACGTTTATGCCATCAATGCGCGGAACTCGACATCAATCGCGATCGTAGAAGCTTGAAACGCTTGATTAGCTGCAACCAGATCGGTAGCCACAGTGTAGATCAGAAGCGTATCCCCGTTGTTGCTCCGCTCAAGAAAAACTGATTCAGCGGTGATACCTTCACTTGCAATCGCAGTCGCAATTTCATCAGTGCGATCCTGCAAGGAGCGAATCCATTGCACCACTCGCTCCGTTGATCCAGTTCTAATTGGAATTCGTAAACATTGACGTTCCATAAGGTTGATCCTCAAAGGCTAGATAATTTTTCTAGAACTAGCATGAGTGTTTTTTGTCCGTAGGTTTGATTGCACCAATGGTATTTCTCTAGCAAAACGGCTGGAATACGATCGTATTCACGTCATGAGGCATGAGTGAGACCATGGGATACTTTGCTTCTAGGTACTCCAAAATCGCTAACGATTCCACAAGCGTCAGTCCATCATCAATCACGACTGGGACTCCTTGCAGGGGATTAATCTGGGTGAATTCTGTGGAGAATTGATCGCCATCTAGATTGAGAAGAATTGGTTCAAAGGGAATCTGCTTCTCCAGTAACGCAATTCAAACTCGTCGGGAATTCACGGAAAGCGGAGCATAGTAGAACTTTAACATCGATCGCAGCTTGCCTCCATCTGGATTCTTGTTTCTACATTACAAGATTCTGTTAGTAGCAATTCAATCGGTCAATGAATGTTGTTGAATTACTTACCGCTTGTAGATGCTTATCGCGGCTTTCGATTCTAGGCAGTCCGTCTGTGGGAACTGCGGTAAGAGTCAGGTTGTAGTTCACGGTTCCAGACGAGCCAGAGCCGCCGGAATCCATGATGCGAATGAAGCCAAACCGCGACTTCATATTTTTGAAATTGACTTCCACGGTTTGTTTACCTTCGCTGATTGAGATCTTCTTGCGATCGCCTGCGCCTAACTGACCATCTGGGTTCTGGTCTTCATGGACTTCTAAATCTACATCTCCATTAACTGTGAGAACAGCTTTTACATCCTGTCCTGGCGCAATTTCAAATCGAAGTACATCTTCGTCACGACTGCCTGTAATCTGTCCAGAAACTCTCACAGGTGCAGGGGTGACTTTCCCGATCGTTTGAGGACGAAGCGTACTATTTAGCTCTTGTTAGCGTACTATTTAGCTGGTTTAGTGATTGTTTGATTCGGTTTTTTCTCAATCGTTGCTTTGGCTTGAATTGCAGTCGCAAATTGACTGAGATTTTGGACAAGAGAGTCCTGGCGAACACGGCCATACCGTGCTGCAAGTCCGCAGAGTTGACACATAGGGTTATTGCTTGTGAACGATGTAATAGTCTTCTACGAGGTCTTGTGGTAGCTGCTTGATTTCAATGCGCTTAAAACCAGCTTCACTTAGCATTCGCTGTGCTGTTTCCTGTCCCCACATTGCACCTAAACCCATTCCACCATAAGCGAGAGAAACGGTCATACAGTGCATACAGGAAACGGTGTAGAAGTAAGGGGCGAGTGGATGAACTAAGTTTTCCTCGACATTGGTTGCAGCCCGAATTTCTTGCATCAGGTAAGTTCCATCAGCACGTAAGGCTCGATAGATGTTTCGTAACACCTGATCCGGTTTTGCTTGATCATGAATCGCATCGAATGTCATGATCAGATCGTAGCGATCGCATTCCTCGATCGTAGCCGCATCTTTGACTTGAAATTCAATGTTGCATAACTGATGTCGTTGAGCTTCAGCTTTTGCGACCTTGATCGTTTCACTTGAGAAATCGTAGCCCGTAAATCGACTACTCGGGAAAGCTTCAGCCAAGAGGTTGAGAACTTTTCCACAGCCACAGCCTACATCTAAAACATCAATGCCTTGCTGCAATGCTTCAGTCAGTCCCGGAACTAACGGCAGCACCCCATCGAATAATGGAGTAACGGTTCCTTGATTGGTTGCTTCTGCCATGACCGTATGGAAGCGATTGAACTCAGAGTAGGGAACCCCGCCTCCTTTGTAAAAGCAGTCGATAATTTGGTCTTCGACTAAAGCCAGCATGGGAGGAAATTGAGCAAACAGCGCAAGATTATTCGGTTCGGCAACTCTTGTCAAAAATGCAGCGTGTTCGGCAGGTAGCACATAAGTTTGCTGAGCTGTGTCATAGTTCACAAGGGAACCTGTTACCATTGCACCGAGCCATTCACGCACATAGCGCTCATTCAATCCAGCAGCATTGGCAATTTGCTGACTGGTCGAGGGTGGAAGTTCTGCCATGGTGTCAAACAGTTCAGTGCGATGACCGATTGAGATCATCAATGTCAAAGCAGCACTGTTAAGAATATCAATCATTCTTCCAGCAAAAGCTTCTGCTTTGGTGGAATCGAGAGTTTGGGTCGTCATGGGTTGCTCCTTGAAGATTCATCTGAACTTAAGGTAGCGATCGTGTCGTTCCAAAACCGTTTCTAAAGTGTTCCAAAACGTTCCAAACCTGAAACCCCCACTCATCAAGGGATTAAAAGTTGACCCGACCAGATGCCATCGCAAGAGAGGTTCACTTGATGCTGAATGTTTCGTAGAGACTCTACATCCGGTGTCATAAATTCATAGATGGTTCGAGTGCGATCGAGCGACACATAAGCGCGGAGCCAGTTGATTCCATGCGCCACACAGCATTGCGAGAATTTTTGCTGGGCTTCGTTCCAGTTTGTTTCGCTCGAAGTAGGATCATGGACTTTGATGACAGAATGTTCTGCTAACTCTGGTAGCGGTTGAATGTCTTCTGACTGAATGATCTCCCCTGCCCAGATTGCATACTTTTGAAGTCCAAGTTTGGCGTAGGAATTTCGCACAGACATCGCATCTGGCGCATCAAAGATACAAATCATCTGGTGACGATCGCTCGATAACAAAGAATGCAGCCAAGTCACATTATGAGCTTCTAGACAGGGCAAAGCAAGCTGATCAGCTTCCTCCAGGTAAGCATCAGTCATCGGCTGTTCGGTAACGGTTTCAACAATAACGAGTGACATCATGACCTCAATTAGACGTGAACAGTTTTAGTTGTTGCATCATGTGATCGACTTGACTTCGGGCACGGACACTGAGCAAACGGAGATCGATGTGATTCTGTAGCGTTTCAAATAGCGCAGTGGCTCGATCTGTTTCTCCTAATGCTAAAACAGCTTGAATCAACAATGCCCACGCGATCGCAATCTCGCTTGGATGCTTCATGATCTGAGCCATTTGTAGAGCTTCCTCCGCTCGAACAGCGGCTAACTCAAATTGTTCCTGTACAAAATTCACTTCCGCCGCGCCAATCAGAATATAAGCCTGCATTCGCTTGATGTCCAATTGTTTCAGTCTGACGATCGCGGCTTCTAGATTGAGTTCTGAATTGAGACGCTGAAGCTGGTAATGGGCAAGTGCCATCAATGCGGCTGCCACTGCGCTTTCACTCTCCTTTCCTTCAATCTGAGCAACCAGAGTCGTCATAGCTTCACAATAGGATAAGGCAGCATTGGCATCCCCCGCCTCTAGCTCGGTCATGATCAGATTCGTTAAGCAATTGCACTCTCGCCAACGGTCTTGGTCTCTCTGCGCGAGTTGTAATGCCCGTTGTAGGAAAGCCCGTGCTGCATCATAGTGTGCCTTATGCAGTTCAATAGCTCCCAATCCACCATAGATATCGCTCTGCTCTAACCCAACTCGACTCGCCAGCGATTGTGCTTCCAGGAGGATTGCTTCTCCCCGAATCATATCCTGTCCCAATTCTGTCAAGCAGGAGCCGCTTAACCCTAAAACTCTGGCTGCTGTTGCGGGACTGGCGGCACGGCTCACTTCGGTCGATCGCAGGGAATGTTGATGTAGTTCAGCATAGTTGCCTTGCTCATAATACAGAACACTTAAGGTTTCATGAGCGATCGCTTCATCATCGTTTGACCCTAATCGACTCGCTTCTGCCATCAGTTGACGCACTTCGGCTTCGATCTGAGTGACACGATCGCCTGTTACGCCTGCAGTTGCCCAAACTCGAAGCAATCTCAACTGCAAGTGAACGCGAGTTTGTCGATCGAGCCATTGACACGACTGCACACCTCGTTGAGCCAGCACTGCCGCTTCCGCATAGGCAAATAATTTAAGACAGCGTTCTGCGGCAAGCAAGGCACTAGAAGCAGCTAGTACGTGATCGCCTCCTAGCCGTGCATGATGAGCAATCTCACCCGCTAACGCATTGTCAGGAGTCGTGAGTTGGTTGAGCTTATGAGCAATTTGCAAATGCACCAATTGACGGCACGGCTCCGACATCTGTTCATACACAACTTGGCGCACCACATCATGAGCAAAGTCATAGCCCAGTTCGTTTCCGATCGCTGTACTAGGACGAATCATGCTTTGTTGCTCTAGGTGTGCGATCGCGGTTAATAGCTGCGGCAACGGATAGTCTACAACCTGAGCGATCCTTGCAGGCTTAAAACTGCGTCCGAGTGCGGCTGCCCAGGGTAAAAGGTCGCGTGTCTGGTCATCCAATTGTTGCAGTCGAGCGTGAATCAAGGCTTCCAAATTATCCGCATAATGGGACTGTTTTTGTGACAACGCCCGCGCAATTTCTAGAACAAATAAAGGATTCCCGCCGCTGTCCTGAAAGACTTGATCGATCAGCTCTAGGGACAGATCAAACGAGTGATCGGTATTGACCTTGCAAATCAATTCCGCCGTGTTGCCACGATCGAAGGGTTGGAGTTCGATCGTGTTTAATCGTTGTTCGCGTCGCAGCGATTGCAGAACTTGCGAAATCGCGACATTTTTGGATAATTCTCCAGAACGAGCCGTACAAGCAAATTTAACCGGAAGATGACTCAGCAATCGACTCGCATAGTGCAGCAGTGCTGATGATGCTTCATCCATCCACTGAATATCATCGAGTATCACCAGCAAGGGAGTTTGCGTTGTCCAGTCTGCCAGCAGTTGCACCACCGCATCAAACAAATGGCTACGATCGGGTGGGGCTTTGACGGGTTGCCCGAACTCTGGCAGCAGGAAACCCAATTCTGCTGGAACAGTCTGTGGGAGCGGCACTGATCGTAAAGCATCAATCCAAATCCCGTAGGGACGCACCATTTCGGCAGCAAATCCCCGTCCCCAAAGCGCAACTGGCACCGTTGTTCGGAGTTCCTCTAACAATCGAGTTTTGCCAATTCCCGGTTCACCGCTTAACAAGAGAACTTGAGTAGCTGAACTTGCCCAGTCTTGAATTCGGCTCCACTCTGGGCTACGTCCAACTAGAGGTAGAGAGGATTGCGGCGGTGATGATGGCTGGAGATAGCGTACTTGCTGAATCCGGGGCTTGTCTGGGGGTAACTCCTCTTCTCGCAACAGTTGTTCATAGAGCTTGCGAGTGGTGGGACTGGGATCAATGCCCAACTCCTCGCGCAGCATGGTCATACAACGGTGATAAACCTGAAGCGCATTGGCGCGATCGCCACTCAAATCATGCAGTCGCATTAAGGTACAGTAGGTCGATTCATTCAGCGGATCAACCCGTAAGAGTTGCTGTGCGTAGTTCAGGGCTAAACGATAGTCTTGTTGCCCTTTGAATCGTTCAATTAATTGCTCCAAGACTCGAACATACAATTGCTGAAGTCGATCGCGCTCCGGAGTAATCCAATCGTCATCGCACTGGGGCAGCAATTCACCGCGATAGAGCGCGATCGCGGGTTCGAGTTGATCCTGTTCTGCGGCATTCTCAAAGTCGATCACATCCAGCGTAAACGGAACCGTTGGCGACCATGAGAGTGTTTTTGGTTCGATACGTAAAATCTGTTCTACATCCGGTAAGTTTTGCCGCAGATGGTATAGCTCTTTACGTAAGTTGGTTCGAGCTTGTGTATCATTCGAGTCTGTCCAAAATAGAGCGGCTAAGTGTTGGCGAGGGTGTGCCTTTTGCCGATTCAAGGCTAAATAGGCCAGTAAAGACTGAAGCCGTTCTGAAGCCGCCCCCGTCAAACTCTGGTCGCCGTAGGACAAGTCAAACCCGCCAAGAAGTTGAATCTGCAACATGGGTGGCACGATCGCGCTTCCTCCCTCACCTAGAGATCTCGTCTAACCTGAAGGTTCTTATTTAATAGAATGGCTGGATGGGATTTTTTGCAACTTTCATCATATTTCTTTAAATATTGAATCCTAATGATTCATACGCTTCTGATTTCTGGGATTGCTACGGTTGGCACATTCGTTGCTGTAATACTATACCGATACATCCGGTGTGCGTCGGTTTGATTATCTCGTGCAAACTGTGCAAAGAGGCGGTGCTCATAAAGTTCTATTTGGAACCGATGGACCTTGGCTGCATCCAGCACTTGAACTGCAAAAGATACGCCTGCTGAGATTACCGACGGCAGAAGAAGCTTTAGTTTTCGGAAAAAACTTGCTGCGGTTGGTAGCGGCAACTGTGCTGAAAGCTTGATTGCGCTCGATAAAAGTTGATGCAGTTTTTCCGGTGGTTTGGTGGGGAGGCTGTACTCTATTTCAAAGCAAAGAGATATAGCGTCAGGGGCATTGTTGCCTTAGTTCAGTGATCGCAGAGCTAGCATTTGGCTTTCTACCTCCGTGTAGTCTTCAGCGTCAGGACAAAGTTGTAAATAAGTTCGCAGATCTTGAATTGCAGCTTCAGAGCGACCCAAACTCGTTAAAGCAATCGCTCGATTCTGGTATAAATCCGCTATTTCTGGAGCAAGAGCGATCGCTTGATTTAAATCGTTTAAAGCGGCTGAAACTTGCCCGATACCGTAGTGTAAGATTGCGCGATTTGCTAGCACCAAGGGCTGCGTTGGATCAATTGCGATCGCGGCACTGTAGTCAGCCAAAGCAGATTCCGGTTGTTCTAGCATCTCTAGCACTTGGGCACGCGCCACCAAAACAGAAAACTGCTGCGGCTGCAAGTCTAACGCTCTAGAATAGGCATCAACTGCCGCTGTCCAATTGCCTAAGCGTCGATAGCTTTGACCAATATTTGCCCAAACTTCTGGATAAGGCGCACTCAATTCAACTGCCCGTTTGTAGTCATCGAGAGCATCATCAGGCTGATTTAGCTTGAAGTATAAGTTTCCTCGCGAGTTGTAGTATTCAGAGTAATTTGGATCAAGTTCCATTGCTGCTGTGAAGTATTGAATCGCTTCCGCATAGTTGCCGATAAAGTCATACACCTGAGCAATGTTGAACAGCAGAACCGATCGATAGAGACGATGTTGATCAGGCTGAATCACAGCATTGACTTGTTGATAGCACCATTGACAAAGCTCTACGGCTTCTTGGTGTCTTCCCTGACGGTAGCGAATTAAAGCTAAACCGTTTCGATTGAAGGTGGTGTGAAACAGTTTTTCTTCCTCTGAAAAAGTAGTTCGGGCTAATTCTATGAGTCCTTGCTCCAAATATGCTTCTGCTTTGGCAATGTCACGCTCTTCAAGTTCACGAATGTACAACATCGCCATCATGAAACAACCTCGGAAGCGATCGTCCGCAGTGTTGGTTCTTTGCATCGCTGCTTCGAGTACTGCAAAAGCAGCGTTTGGTTTGTCTAAAGCGACATAACAGGTATACAGCAAGGAATCAATTTGCCAATGCTTCTCACCGTCTGGGTGACACTGCTTTAGTTGTGCCAAAGCAGCCTGTGCATAGTCTAAACCATCTTCGTAAAATCCTCGCCGCGTGTAAAGTGCAGCAGCCTTAATTTGGTAAGTCAAAACTTGTTCAGGCTGATTGCAAAGCTTTAAATAATGAATCAGCCTTGGTAAGTGAATTTCTTGCTCGATCGCATCATTGTCAACGCGCTGTTGCAGCTCGCAAACTTGTGCCTTGATTGCTTGTAAATCAATCGAAGTTGCGCTATGCGGTAGATCAAGCGAAATTCTTTGTGCAATCAAACTTGGATCAAATTTACCTACAACATCCGGATCAGCCTCGGGAGCGATCGCAATAATCAGGCTCAGGTTTAACTGCTTTCCGCAACGACGCAGTAATTCGGTGAAGAAAATGCGAACTAATCCACCAGAGTCGTCGTAGCGATCGCAAGCAATAATCAAGCGGTTGCTCTGAGACTGCTCAAACCAAGCAGCTAAAAAATCGATGATACCGTGAATAATCCGAAAGGCGCGATCGGCTGGATAGTTGCGGATTTGCTCTTGTTGGGGAGCAATATCTGTCAAAGAGGGATAGCGAACGGGTAGCGATCGTTGTAAAGCAGGCAGAACGCGGGTTAATTCGTAGTCGTGCTGTGTAATTAACTCTGGAGCGTGGTGTTGAACTTGAGGCAGTATCTGAGTTAGCAAATCGGCTAGACCCGCCCAGGGTCCTGCTTCGGTGCGATCGCACCGAAGCAACCAGGTTTCTGCGTTTGTTACTTGAGCTAGCGATCGTTGCAAATAATCCTGACGGGCTTGTCCTGATTCTGCTTCTAGAACCGTAACTTTACCCATTTCTAATTGCAGCATAGCAGTGAGTGGCATGTTCATGATAATTTAGCGGGTTTAAGCTGAAAACTTCGCAACCAAAGCCATAAGCCAATACCTTGAGGAATACAAACCATCGAGAGCATCAACAAAGCATCAACAAAGGCGTAAGGATTCGCCTGATAGCCAGCCCTAAGGATCGGCAAAAGCGACAAACTGTAGTGCCATATCAATGGCAGTGTAATAAAACCAAGCGCATAAAGAGCAGCGACTCGACCGAGGCACCACAAAATGGCATAGATCCGAATCACTCGCCGTTCTTTGATTGGAATGTGAGATTGATCAATGTGATGCATCCGGCGCAGGCGAGCAACCTGATTTCGCACAAAGACCTCTGTGTCTTTCATTAAGTTTTTACAGCGAAAGAAGTTGGCGATCACATAATAGAAATCAGTCCGGACGAAAAAGTAACATTGCCACAGCAGTCCCAAGAGATAGTTGAGCAGCAATGCGCGAGCAATCTGAAATATTACCGGAGGCAGGCTAATCAATCCGCGCTGTTGCAGAGACAGAATCAACACCAGAACCGAGGCGGATACAGTGTCTAACAAAGGACCAGCAAGAAACGGGAGGTAGCGTTGATGTCGGGGTACACTCCAAATGCCTGTCATATCTGTTTCGGCAACTAGCATCCACAAGCGGTGACTAATTCCCATTCGGCAAGAGACACCTAGTGCCCGCGCTGCAACCAGATGAGCCATCTCATGCAAAAATAGCGTGATGCAATCTAAAATCACCATAATTAGGATCATCATTGTTGCATTCTGCTTAAAGAAGTAAGCATCCCAACCAGGAACGATCGTCGGATCTGCCGCGATCGCGATCAATGCTAAAGCAATCAATCCCCCATAACTAATCATCGCCATTCGGCTAAATAGCGCTTGAGCCAGCGATCTCGGAAAGTTGGCGAAGTGATAACGTACCAGAGGAGGTTTGCTAGAATTAACAGTCCCTGTGCGACTCTTTGCTTGATCGAAACCACTGAGTTCTCTAGAGTGCATCTGAGGATGTACAAAGCCTTTACTTTCTAGAAAAGTAAGTAAGTCTTCCAAATCAGGAACTTCGCCATACTTCGCTTGATAGGCAGCTTGAACTTCCCCAACTGTTTTACCCGTTGCTAAACCATCCAAGAGTTCAACAGCATCGGGAGGAAGTACTAAAAACACTGCCGTTTCTGGATGTCCAATCACAACTTCTTCTTCGTCTGCTTGCCGAGTAAACGCAGAAACTGCAACCCGTGTATTTGTTGTATATGTGCCCATTGTTTTTTCTGGTAAAAGCCGCCATCTTGAGATGGCGGCTTTAAATAAACGGTGAATTAGCAGTACTTACAACAACACGAGCCGTAATAAGATGCACGAGTTGTCTTGAGCGTTTCTGCTTCACGAATAACGAACTTCTTCATCGTGGGCATTGCGGGTTGATCTAAGGTTTTCATGGATTTAACTCCGAGTAATAAAGGATTTGAGGCATTCTGCGCTGTCTCGAAGAGGGCACTCGAATGCTTCTCTTTATTGATATAAGAATTTGATTCACAGTGTTATTACCCGAACGGGCACTTTGTGATGGAGTATCCTATTGCGTCAATGATGATTGTCCTGCTTCTGTAATTCGGGTAGCTCACCCCGTGCAGCTTCTTGTGTGGGATGCGAACATTGGTGTAGTCCGACTGTAAGCCTTAAAAGCCCAAGTCTATTTCAATTGGAATTTCATCAGGAATGTGAAGCGCAATCTCTTCTTAGTAACATTACTTTCTTGAATCACGACAACCTTTCTGTAGTTGCTCACTGCCAGTTGCCCACCAATACGAACGGTGCCCAGTAGAAAGGTTGTTGATAGTCGGGAGATCGTAGCAACTTCAATTGTGCCTGACGCAATGCCTCGGCTATTGTGATTTCAGGCTGACGCAGTTCCTCATAGAGTCGCGTCATCAGAATCGCCGTTGAGTTATCTTGAACTGACCAAAGCGTTGCGATCGTACTGCGTGCCCCAGATCGTACTGCGACTCCTGCAAGTCCCAAAGCCGCTCGTTTATCGCCCGTCGCAGTCTGACAAGCACTTAAGATCAACAGTTCGATCGGTTTACGATCCTGGCGATTGCGACCCTCTAGCAGTTGGTCGAACTCTTTTACATTAATTCGTCCATCCCAAGTCAATAGGAACGTCTTCTCTGCCTCAGAGGAGAACTGACCATGCGTGGCAAGATGCACGATCGGAAACGGAACCGACTCGACCCTGCCTTCAAACTGGGCGCGCGTAAAGGCTTTGTTCAGCAAAACATTTGTCGGAACCAAGGTGGAAATTTGCTCCATTTCTTTCACCACACCCGGAAGAGGCGAAAATCCTTGACGAGCTTCGGATACCCCTCCTGCTAGGGTTTGCAACTGGTTTGAAGGCACTGTTGCGGTTGGAGAGCGACGTTCCCAACGGGGAGGTAGCAGTTGCAAACCAGGAGATAGGGCAATGCTGTATTGTTCAATGAGGTATTGTTGCCCATCATGCAAGGCTGCGATCGGAACCCCTCGTAGGACACCATCTAGAACAAACACTAGGGTTTTGACCTGGCTCTGGGCTAGATCTTTTGCAACAGGGCGAACCAGCAAGTCGTATAGCTGCTGATTTGGGCGCAGCGGCTCTGAGGTGGCAATGAATGGGTTGAGGGTTGCGAAGAGATCATCAAAGGCTTTCTCGATCGTACTTGCATCTGAGGGTGCAGGGGGAGTGTAGTACCGCAGCGGTTGTCCCGGTAGCGACAGAATCACTGCTAAGCGATCGGGCAGCAGAATCGAGTAAACAACGGCTGCGTTGCGATCGACTTGATCAATTTGTTGGGGTTTAACGTCTAAGCAGGCTTCTCGAAAGAAATTGTTTAGTTCTGCTAACTGGAGTGCTTCAATGACTTCTCTGGCTCGTTGTAGCGTTGCTTGGTTCGGATTGTTTTGTAATAGCAATTGCACTAATTGACGGTAAATCGGTTCGACCTGCTCCTGAAATGAAAACTGCACTTCCGGATTCATTGCGACTAAATCTCCCCGCAGCACTGAGAGCATTTCAACGGCTTGATTGTAGGCAGCAATTGCATCAGTCGTTTGTCCCTGCTGCTTCAGAACTCGTCCTAACTGCCACTGCCAAGAGCCTGCAATATCATTCGCTTGAATCGCTTGAGCAATTTGCAGCGCCTGTTCCGTGACTTTCTGAGCATCCGACCATTGACGCAGTATTTCGTAGAGATGACCCAGTTGACCCAGTGCATAGGCTTCTGCCCTCGGATCTCGGAGTTCTCGCGCTTGTTGGGTGGCGTTAACGAGCAGTTGTGAGATTTCTCGTTGATCCTGATTGCTCATTTTCATCAGGCTTTCTGCCAGATTCACTTGGGCATAGATTGATGCACGGTTCAAGGGCAGACGCTTGAGCAATGATCGGATTTCTGATAATAGGGGAGTTTGATCGAGGGTTGGGTTTGTTGCGGCTAAAAGGCTCAACTGGTTCAGCTTGGCTTGAGATCGTGTGAGATCATCAGGGGTTAGAGAAGCGGCTCGTTGATAGAAAGCGATTGCCTTCGGCAACAGCGAAGCTCCCGCTTCAGTAGTCGCGTTTTTTACACCATCTTTTTTCTGTCGTTCCTGGAGTGCCCTCGTTAGATTTCCCAATGCGAGTAGCGTATAGCTCTGCCCCGCATTCGCATTCAGGCGCTGAGAAATTGTCAGACTGGACTGCAAAACTGCTTGAGCTTCTTTAAAGTCACCCACTCGAAATCGTGTGATCCCCAGGCTTCTGAGTCCATCGGCTTTTAGAGCAGAATCAGGTAAGCTTTGCAGTTGGGTGTTGATTTGCTCTAGAGTCGTTCTAGCACGTCGATATTGACCCAAAGATTGCAGGGCTTGCACCTGGTTTAGCTGGCTGCCTAGCGTCCCCAGTTTGTCGCCTGCTGCTTTGTAGGCGGCTTCGGCTTGCTTCCAGGTTCCGATCGCTGCTTCTGCTTGTCCGGCTGCAAGTTGATTTGCGCCTTGGGTGTTCAACGTTTGGGCACGAACAAGCGCTGTCGAAGCGTTCCCACTCCTTAAGGTTTGAGAGATCAGCGTGGGAACAGAACGATTTGCCGCAGTCTGAGCGATTCCCTGAGCTTCTGAGAAAACGCCCCAAGCGATTACGCAAAAAAATTGCAACAAGGCAAGGGCTGTTAGATACCAAATTCTCGCTAGCTGTGCTTTTGCCACACGCAACCGCTTTCGTTGTCCCACCGCGCACCCCCTGTATAGTTGCTAGACTTCAGCGCTCAATACACCAGTACAGAAACTAGGACAACACGGGATTTGAATTGTTTTTGTTTATTCAATCAGGAATAGCTTATTTTTTCAATGCGGGTTCTAAATATTACAACAAGCTAATCTAGACTCTGATTGTGTTTAACCAGGGTTCTGTTTTTTCAACATCAGTATCTAGTGCTATAAACGATACCAGAATGAGTTTTGGTCACGAGAAGTATATGAGATTTTAGATGAGGTTGGCATGAGTTTTATGGATTTGAAAAACTAAGCCGAACGTCCAAGGTAAAGAGGTGGTTAAAACGCTCTTTCTAATCAACGCCATGATCACCTCAGAATTACCTCCTAGTACCAAGATTAAAGATTCGACCATTCGAGTTTTATTAATTGATCCGCAAAGCCTCATGCGTACCGGACTGAAAGTAATGTTAGAGATGGAGTCTGACTTGCAAATTGTTGGCAGTGTGGATAATGCAGAAAGCGCGATCGCACAACTTCAAGTTTTGCACCCCGATGTAGTGTTAATGGATAGCTTAGATGGCTGGAGCGCGATCGAATCGATTCTTAATCAGTTGCCATCGACTAAAGTTCTAGCTCTTAGCACATACGAGCAAGACGCTGACATTCTTCAAGCAATGCAAGCAGGCGCAAAAGGCTATTTACTGAAAGATATGCCTGCTCCGGAACTTGCAAGGGCTATTCGTCTCGTTCATTGTGGCTATAGCCAGATGGCTCCGGGATTAATGGAAAAGCTGATTACAAATCTCTCAATTGGTATTAAGGAGCAACCAGAGCTAGAGGAAGTCATGCTCACGCCCAGAGAACGGGACATTTTGCGCCTGATTGGTCAAGGCTGTACAAACCGCGAAATTGCGTCTGAGCTACATCTTGCAGAAGGCACTGTCAAAACCTACGTGACTCGATTATTGAGCCGCCTGTTGCTTCGTAATCGATCGCAGCTCGCTATCTATGCAACCTCGGTCATTCTCTAAATGACTCTGGCACCAAAGTGTTTTGGAAAGACGATCGTTTGCTAGTGGTCACAATCGCACAAGTGGAGGCAGCGATCGCATATCGTGCAGTAACGATCAGACGGGTTGTAGGAACGATCAAATGTGTTGCAGCAACGATCGAACGTGTTGCAGGAACGATCAGACGGGTTGCAGCGTGAAGCACTGAACAACCCGTTACTTCTTCAAGATAACTTTATTGTTCCTGTCCTGAGAATTACCCTGCGATCGCATTATCGATTCGACAAATTGTACAACAAAGACTGGGTTGCTTGATTTGTGCCAACGGTTATAGCTGAGACGAAAATTCCCAACACAATTTCCAACACATTGTCTGAATCAGGTTCCAATAAAAACCTGATCAGACAACCTAAATGAAACAGAATCGGAGGGAGTGCTTACACTTGCCCAATTAGGGATTGAATTGCAGAAAGCTTGCCAATGCTAACAGGCATTGTGAACCTGCCGAGTGGAATATGCTGAGCGCTCTCCGGTTTGTAATGAACCCAGAATGCACACTTCGGCGGCACCCCTGCGATCAGCCCAAACCCTTCAAATCGATAATCCTGATTTCCTTCAATGTCAGTAGGGTTTGCTCCGATCTTGAGTGCTGGTGGTAGACCTGTCGCGGCACAAGCGTTGTTAATGGCGTCGATCGTTTGGTGAGAGTTTGCGAGAATAGACAAAACAGTAGCGACGGGCATAACAATCTCCTTTTTAGTATCAATGCTGGGAACGACAGTTCAACTGGTTGGGGATGGCAAAATTAGCTAGACATAAGCTATCTGCGTTGTTTAGCCTGCTATCTCTATTTGAGGTAAATTAGCCCTAGTCAAAAGCTTCTTGTCGTTCTTCCTAAATAAAGTTCAACATAGCGCTGAACTGTTTCTATCCTAGAGATGCAACTGAAAAGAATCATCTGAAGAACGTCTTAACTCACACTAGACGAAATGAAATAGATCTTGTTAACTTTCGTCTTTTAGAGGGTGTTTGAAAAGTTGTCGTTCGTTGCCGCATCCCGCCCTGAAATAGCAGATCGGGCTAATCGACGCAAGTTCTTTGCCATGGTGCAATCCCGTAGAACTCGTTCAGCCTTCGCCATTCGGACTTGATACGATGCTCGGAGTTCTTCGCAAACGGCTTTCGGGATCACGCCTATTTTCAACAGGTTCTCTAGCTCTTCTTGGGCTGCTTTCGCCGCGATTAACTGAATGTGCAATTCCCAATACCAGAACGTGCTGCCAGCGCAGAGAAATCGGACGATCGAACCCGCGCAACCCACGCAGCAAAAACCGCAAATCGATCCACCGAAGCCCGCTCAAAAATCGCAGATTGATCCGACTCGTCCCGCTCCAGGTCAGCTTAAACCTGCTGTACCTGATGCAAATCGTCCAGCACCCTCACCTCGATGAGACCGAAGCAATCTTCAACGGAGGTTCGATTATAGAGTAGCCAATTGAATGGCGTAACCGAGCGATAGCGATCGCTGCATTCTCTGGATCACAATTCGCTCTCTAGACTGATTCGCTCGATTTTGTGCCAAATTGTTAAGAGAACCTGCCTCTTTTTCCCCACTTAATGCAGATGTTGTCTATAAACAAATTGGAAATCCTGGATCATAGAGACTCAGAACGTCATTTAAAGTCAAAGACTTTGAATTCAAAATGACTCAGAGATGCCGAAATTGACTACTCTGGTAATGTAAAGAACTCTTAACTTTAGGCGCGAGTGATGGAACCGTTATATCAGTACGCCTGGCTCATTCCCGTTCTGCCGTTGGCAGGGGCGATGCTTGTGGGTTTAGGGCTGATCACCTTCAATAAGGATGTCAACAAGCTCAGAAAAGCGAACTCTATCTTCATCGTGTCATTGATTGGCGCGGCGATGACCTATGCGTTTGCTTTATTCTGGAGCCAGTATCAAGGGCACGAACCTTATACACAATCGTTCGAGTGGGCAGCAGCGGGAGATTTCCGGCTGTCGATGGGATTCGTTATCGATCCCCTGTCCTCGCTGATGCTTGTGATCGTGACCACTGTAGCCTTTCTGGTGATGATCTACACCGATGGCTACATGGCGCATGATCCAGGCTATGTACGTTTTTATGCTTATTTGAGCCTATTCAGTTCCTCGATGTTGGGCTTGGTTATCAGTCCAAATCTGGTACAGGTCTACATCTTCTGGGAACTGGTGGGGATGTGTTCGTATTTGCTGATCGGCTTTTGGTTTTACCGCAAGGCGGCGGCAGATGCCTGTCAGAAAGCGTTTGTCACCAACCGAGTCGGCGACTTCGGCTTGCTGCTTGGGATTTTGGGTCTGTATTGGTCTACCCGCAGCTTCGAGTTTAATGAAGCTGGGGCACGACTCCAGGATATGGTCGCAACCGGATCGCTAAGCGGTTTCGTTGCCGCCTTGTTTGCGATTTTGATCTTCTTAGGTCCTGTGGCGAAGTCGGCGCAGTTTCCGCTGCACGTCTGGCTACCGGATGCGATGGAAGGTCCGACTCCGATTTCAGCCCTGATTCACGCGGCGACGATGGTGGCAGCAGGAGTATTCCTGATTGCGCGGATGTTCCCGGTATTCGAGGGCATTCCGGTCGTGATGGATACGATCGCTTGGACAGGCTGTTTTACGGCATTTCTGGGAGCATCGATCGCGATTACCCAGAACGACATCAAGAAGGGCTTGGCGTATTCCACAATGTCGCAGTTGGGCTACATGGTGATGGCAATGGGCGTTGGAGCCTATAGCGCGGGATTATTCCACCTGATGACCCACGCTTACTTTAAGGCGATGCTGTTCTTGGGATCGGGATCGGTAATTCATGGCATGGAAGCCGTCGTCGGACATGATCCGGTGTACGCCCAAGACATGAGAATGATGGGCGGTTTGCGGAAATATATGCCCGTCACCGCGACTACCTTCCTGATTGGAACGCTGGCGATTTGTGGAATTCCGCCATTTGCTGGTTTTTGGTCGAAAGATGAAATTCTCGGCTCGACGTTTGCCGTAAATCCGATCATGTGGGCGATCGCTTGGGGAACTGCCGGAATCACTGCCTTTTATATGTTCCGGATGTATTTCAGCACCTTTGAAGGCGAGTTCCGGGGCACGAATGCCGCAATGAAGCAAACGCTGAAAAACGAACAGCTTCAAATGGCTGGATTGGCATTTGGTCCGGGTGCAATGGACCCGCGTGAACTGACGATGGAAGCTCCAGGCGAAGAAGTCGATCCTGGAAACGACGAACATCACAGCCACGAACCGCACGAATCGCCGATCACGATGACGTTACCGTTGATGATTCTTGCGGTTCCGTCGATGCTGATTGGCTTAGTCGGAACGCCGTTTGCTAACTATTTTGAACACTTTATCCATGCTCCGAGTGAAGCGGTTCAAGTGGCGGCAGAAGCGGGCGAGGAAAGCTTGAACGAGTTCCTGATTATGGGTGGAAACTCAGTCGGGATCGCGCTAATCGGGATTACATTGGCATCGCTGATGTATCTCCGACACAAGATCGATCCGAGTGCGATCGCCGAAAAAATCCCCGCTCTCTATCGCCTCTCGAAGAACAAGTGGTACTTCGATGAAATCTACAATGAAGCCTTTGTAAAAGGCAGTCGTCGTCTAGCGCGGCAAGTGCTCGAGGTCGATTCCAAAGTTGTCGATGGTGTGGTGAACCTTGCAGGTTTAGTCACGCTACTGACAGGCGAAGGACTGAAATACTTTGAAAACGGTCGCGCTCAATTCTACGCGCTGATCATTTTCGTAGCGGTTCTAGGATTAGTAGTCTTCTCCGGTGTGACCTGATTCAGTAATCCTTCTAAGGGTGGGGGCAACCTCACCCTTTCATCTGAAGACTCTGTTAGGATTTCTTATTTTCAATAAGAACCGTCTAGGATCGTCCTACTACTCCCCGCGTGTTATCTTCACCGCAGTATAAACAAAACTTAACAGTAATGATTGAGAACTTTCCCTGGTTAACCACGATCATTTTGTTTCCGATCGTGGCTTCCCTTGCAATCCCCTTCCTGCCCGACAAAGACGGAAAAACCGTTCGCTGGTACTCCCTCATTGTCGGTCTGATTGATTTTCTGCTCATCGTTTACACCTTCTACACCCAGTACGACTTCTCCAACCCAGAGATGCAGTTGGTGGAACGCTATGCTTGGGTGCCTCAAATCGACCTAAACTGGTCAGTCGGAGCCGATGGGCTGTCGATGCCGTTGATTATTCTGACTGGGTTTATTACGACGCTGGCAATTCTGGCGGCTTGGCCCGTTACCTTCAAACCTCGTCTGTTCTACTTCCTGATGCTGGTGATGTATGGCGGACAGATCGCCGTCTTTGCCGTCCAGGATATGCTGTTATTCTTCCTATCCTGGGAACTTGAACTCGTTCCAATCTACTTTCTGCTTTCGATTTGGGGCGGAAAAAAACGCCTGTATGCCGCAACGAAGTTCATTCTCTACACGGCAGGCGGTTCGCTATTCATCCTCGTTGCTGCTTTGGCCATGGCATTCTATGGGGATAGCCCCACCTTTGATATGCAAACCTTGGCGCACAGGCAGTTTCCGCTGACGTTTCAGTTGTGGATTTATGCGGCGTTCTTGATTGCGTATGCGGTGAAGCTGCCGATCATTCCGTTACACACTTGGCTACCTGATGCTCACGGTGAAGCGACAGCTCCGGTACATATGTTGCTGGCAGGAATTCTTCTGAAGATGGGCGGATATGCGCTGATTCGGATGAACGCCGAAATGCTGCCTGCGGCTCATGCGATCGTTGCCCCAGCTCTGGTCATTCTCGGTGTCGTCAACATTATTTATGCTGCATTAACCTCATTTGCTCAACGCAACCTCAAGCGCAAGATCGCTTACTCTTCGATCTCGCACATGGGCTTTGTGCTGATTGGGATTGCATCGTTTACCGATCTCGGTCTGAGCGGTGCGGTGCTGCAAATGGTGTCGCATGGTTTGATCGGAGCGAGCCTGTTCTTCCTAGTGGGTGCGACTTACGATCGAACCCACACCCTAATGCTCGATGAAATGGGCGGTGTCGGTAAGCAGATGCCGAAAATCTTCTCGATGTTTACCGCTTGCTCGTTGGCATCGCTGGCACTCCCTGGAATGAGCGGATTTGTCGCAGAACTGATGGTCTTCGTTGGATTTGCGACCAGTGACGCTTATAGCTTGCCCTTCCGGGTGATTGTGGTTGGTTTAGCGGCAATTGGTGTCATTCTGACTCCGATCTATCTGCTCTCAATGCTGCGTGAGATCTTCTACGGTCCTGAGAACAAAGAACTGACCTCGCACGAAGTCCTGATTGACGCAGAACCTCGTGAAGTCTTCATTATTGCTTCGTTGCTGGTTCCGATCATTGGCATCGGGTTCTATCCGAAGATGCTGACGCAGATCTACGACTCAAAAACGCTGCAATTAACAGCGCGTTTACGCGATGAAGTGCCGACGCTGGCAAATCGTAAGGCAGAGACGGTCGCCGCTCAAGCCACAACTGCTCCTGCGCTTCGATAACTCCCCTTAATTTATACAAAAATCCGACTTCCTTCTAGAACTAGGGAGGTCGGATTTTTTGTGTTCACCATTCTGCCAGAGTCCTTCCTACATCTGTGGGTTTATACCAATTCATTAAATTCCGGCTACAGATAGGGCATACAGCATAGATGATCGCCCTGTAATCGAAGCAACCACTTCGGTTGTTAGGACTGTCAGTCGTTGTTTGAGCTGTTGCCGTAACTGATCTAAGGTTGCAGGCAAGCTCCAACGCAGCCCACGCTTGAGATATTGCCAGACTTGTTCGATGGGATTTAGCTCAGGACAATGCGGCGGTTGAAACAGCAAAATGATGTTGTCGGGAACCCGCAAGCGCTTCGCTTTGTGAAACCCACCGTTATCAAGCTGAAGAATCAATAGATCATGCTTGAACTGTTGGGAGACCAAGTTGAGAAACACTTGAAAACAATCGGTGTTCAAGTGCGAGAACTCAAAGAAGAAATGTTCCCCGGTCTTGGGTTCCACAATGCCCTACAGATACGTTGCCTTAAACTGCCATTGCACTTGTCCCACTGGTTTGACCCCTTTGGCTGTGATCCTGCGTCCACCGAGAGTCTTGAGTCCGAGCCGAGTTTCATCGCCACAAAAGAACCGCACACCGCCCCTCCAACCCATCATGCTGATGGCGACCCACACGAGCATCGCCAGATTCTCAGCTAAGTTTTTTTAGATGCGTCCATCGCCTCAGTTGACTGTTCCACGCTCACTGGGCGTGGCACCTTAGGTGAACGACTGCAAGCGATAATGCACCAATTGATGCACTGTTTTGTAGGCTGCCTCAATCCCCAACTCAGTTTCGAGCCAATCACAGATGCCTTGATAGCCATCAAAGCCTTGTGATTC
>JACJNX010000072.1 GCA_014695255.1 Cyanobacteria bacterium FACHB-63 | reverse complement strand
ACATCATCGCGCTCGTTCGGTTGAATCTGCGCGATCGCTTTTTGCAGTTCGGGTTCCATTTGCTGCGTGGGAACCTGATCGGGATGGAAAGAACGTTGGAACAATTGGTGGCGCTGATCGCGTGTTGTTCTTTGAGCAAAGTCATCAAAGTTCTGATAGTCCTGCGAACTGTCTGTATCTCCCAGACTTTCTTTATTTCCGCCCGCTAGGTCTTGCATCACTTGACGCTTGTAGGCATCACTACTTGTCATTGTTTTATCTCCTAAGTCAAATCACAATTAAGTCAAATCACAATCAATTACTAACCTGCCTGATACTGAATCTGTTTAGATTGCTGATCATATTGAGCCGTCAGAATCAGCTTCTTATCGGGCGCGTAAACTAAAACCGTCAAATCTTGATTCGGAAAGTTCTTGTGGAAGCCTTGAGCTAGCGATCGGGCCAAGTCTCTCACTTCGTTGGGTCGAACTTGAGGCGAGATCACCACCCCTAGCTTGTTGTTGTCCCGCACATAGGCATCCTTGATCAAGCCTTTGCTGGCACTGATCACCCAGGTACCAAAGTCTTGACCTGCGGACGAATTGCCATATGCGAGTTGTCCGTAGCTGCTGGTACGATCGACTTGAGCTTGAGCGGGGGGTTGTTTTGCTGTTGCTGTCCCACCGCACGCAGTCGTTAGTGTTAATAGAAGAACGAGCGCGATCGCGGTTAAGAATCTACGCCCTTGTTGAAAAAACCTCACATTTACCTCCTTCTTTTCTTAAGTAATCGGAGTGCTTTTACTTAAGAGTAAAGAGGTTGCGCGATCGCAATTCACCAGTCTGTGGGGTGATCCCCAAATGCGCCTAACGAAGCCCTAAGATAGACACGATAGACAGATGATGCTTTGATAACTGATTCCTACGCTGAATATCAGTACACTCGTTTTGATGTTGTACTCAATAGGAATGATTGGACATTAATATGAATTCATTAAAGCTAAATTCTGATGAGTGCTCTGCCTTTGGTCAACTTGTGTTGCGGTATCTAGAGAAAAATCCGCAGACGAATATGAGCCAGCTTGCGAGAGAGGTAAACATTTCGCGGGCGGGATTTGGGTGGATTTGCCTCAAGCAAAGTAATCCCGATGAAGAAACGGCAACTAAAGTGGCTCGATTAATCGGTGCAGACATAACTGAGGTAGCGCGATTGGTGCATGAGAACAAGCTAGAAAAATTGGCACAGCGCCATCAGCTTGTCTATGCGACTCGATTCAGCAAAGATGGGTTTCACGCTGCGATTCCGCTTGAAGATGCGATCGCTGGGTTGAATGCTCTGTTCCAAGCCTTTCATACGGTAACGCGGAGCATTCCAGAGCCTGAAAAACCGACTGATTTCCAAATTTATAAACAAGCTTATGAAATTATTAAACGAGATTTTTTAAGTCGAAAAATTTCAAGAAAACACTACGAATCTCATCGCGATCGCAATTAAATTTGAGCGATCGTAACTCCCTTGATCTTAGGCAACTTTGGAACCTGTCACATCGTCGATTCTCTTTGGTCTGCATCTCCTTTTAGATAGAGAAAGCATAACGGGGATCGTGTTCTAAACACTTCACCTGAATCATCCCCGGTTCAGGCGATGAGACAGATTATGTTAGGAAGATTACGGCGATCGCTACAACAGTTTTTTAGACGGACTCGATCGATCAACAAGCAACCACTGAATGCAGTGAGTTTGATTGTGATCATTTTGATTGACATCTTCATTCTAGTTAATGTATTTACGGGTCTGAATGATATTAGTAATTGGACAATCAGCCCGAATGAAGCTTACCCCTGCTATTCGGAGTGGCGCGACTATCGAGCTTCTACCGCACAAAACAAGGATTTTGATAGAGTTCGTAGCGCTGTAGTGAATGAATCTCCTATTTTATTTCCAGATGGAAGATCGTCGCGATCGCCGGGATTTCAGGAGCGATATCAGCAAGCGAGTCAGGGAAGATTGGGCAGTGTTTCACCAACTTGTCTGGCGTTTGGAGGACTGAAAGACAAGGTTGATAATCCTACAAACCAGAAGCTTGTTAAAACGATCGACCAAAAACAAAACAGCATTGGCAATCTAGAAAATTCTAATCGCAACATTCGCGCTCAATACGATTCGACATTGCTAGAAAAGATTGCAGGACAAGATCGTGACCAATCGATTAATAATGTAGGTGCCGAAAAAGCTAAAGCACAACTCGATCAAAACAATCAGCAGATTGCTCAACTGAGAGGAGAGATTGCCAAGCTCAGAACGGAATTAGTCGCGAAACCTGAGAGCATTGAGTTTTTTAATTTTCTCAGAAATGATGGAGCGTTCAATGAGGTTGAGCGGGGATATAAACAAGCATCCTTCTGGTATCCCAGCATTCAGCTCGCCTTTCAAGCCTTGTTCCTTGTGCCTCTGTTGATTGGTGCAGGCTTGGTTTATCGGTTTGCGGAACGGAAGCGCTATGGACTGGTTGCACTGATTAGCTGGCATTTGCTGATCATCTTCTTTATTCCGCTGATCCTGAAAATCTTTGAGTTTCTGCAAGTTGGTGCACTATTCAAGTTCTTGTTCGATATCATCAGCGCGATTTTTGGTGGATTGCTGTTTTTGGTGAGCTATGCCTATATTTTGCTCATTCCGATCGCAGGGTTTGCCCTGATCAAGCTCTTCCAAAAGATTGCTGTCCGCACTAAACTCCCACCTTCTGCATTAGTGCAACAGTCTCGCTGTCTCAACTGTACGAGAACACTGAAACACAATGAAAACTACTGTCCGCACTGTGGCTATCATCAAAATTTAGAGTGCCACAACTGCCATCAACCGACCTACAAGCACTTACCCTACTGTCGCAACTGTGGAACAGAACAGAATTTGAGTCGATCGGACTAAGGCTCTAACCCTACAATACTCTCGGCTTGCTTCTCAAGCTCCGAAATTCAGATTGCTCTAATTGATTCTAAAAGGACTCTTTGTGTTCAGAAAAGCGATGTTCAAAAAAGCAATTGTTCCAACTCTAATGCTGGCTGGAATCTTTGCGCTTCCAGCGATTACAGAAGCACGTCCCTCTCGTTCCAAACCTGCTCAGCAGACTCGGAATGTTCCAGGACAATTCGATTATTATGTGATGGCGCTTTCTTGGTCGCCGGATTACTGTGCAACGAATGGCAACCGCGATCCTCAACAATGCGGCACAGGGCGGCAATTAGGCTTTGTGCTGCATGGGTTGTGGCCCCAGTACGATCGCGGCTATCCACAAAACTGCACTACCGAAGCCTTTAATCCAAGAATGCAGCAACAGTTTCCGGGTCTTTATCCCAGTTCAAAGCTATACAGTCACGAATGGGAAAAGCATGGGACTTGTTCGGGATTGTCCCAGCAGCAGTATCATCAGTTGTCAAAAACGTTCAAAGAGAGCGTTGCGATTCCCGATCGCTATGTCCGTCCAACTCAACCGTTTCGTGCGACTTTGACGCAGTTTAAACAGGATTTTGTCAGGGCTAATCCTGGTTTTACAGCTAACAGTGTTGCTCCGAGTTGTTCGGGGTCAGGACGGTTTTTACAAGAGACGCTGGTGTGTTACTCGAAAGATGGCAAGCCTGGGACTTGTAGTGAAGAAGTGCTACGACGATCGCGAAGAAGTTGTGGTCAGGCGAATTTTTTAGTCCGGAGTGTGCGGTAAGAATTACAGACGTACAGTTTCGCTGCGTTGCAAACGGATCGCAACGCAGCGAAAAAGTCGAACTAAATGTAAGGAGCGCCTAAATCGCTTGAATCCATTCTTTGATATCGTATTCCGTCCAAATTTGGTTTTGCCAATATGGATCAGACTCGATCAGATCACGCACGATCGCTTCATTCTCAGCCTCATAAATCCCAAACACTTTGGTTACATCTTTAGTGGGACCAATTGTGATTAAAATCCCATCTTCTTTTTGTTTGGCAAGTCCATCTAAATGAGCTTGGCGATACGGTGCTCTTTTTTCTAGCACATCGT
>JACJNX010000071.1 GCA_014695255.1 Cyanobacteria bacterium FACHB-63 | reverse complement strand
GGTTGCGTTCGATAATCCCGCACTTGTTTGAGATGATCAATCAAGCTCATCGTGAGTTACAACACAAACTGTATCTTGATTCTGGTTTTTCTACTGTCAATAAAACAGCCCTGCCTCCTAAAACCACCGTCGGGCTAGCGCAAGAGATCGGCTATACCGAGCGCACCTTTCAGCAGGGCAAGCAAATTGCGCGAGACATTGCCCCCGAAGTCAAAGCGGCAATTCGAGGAACCACCGTCGCTAAGAGTCCGCAAACTCTGTTAAAAATTGCCAGAGCAGGCAGCGAGGAGCGCAAGCAAGCAGAACAGGCAGAACGATCGCTCAAAGCCGCCGCACAGAATCCAGCAGAAGTAGAAGAACATGCTAGAATCGCCGCTGCTGCAAGAGCGAAACAAGCTGAACTCCAGTTGCTCGCGCTCTAGCAGGCTGAAGCGGAAAAAGCGGAAAAAACCGCTCGTAAACCGTCGCGCCGAGTCGCTGAGCCTGAGAAATCAGATCTTGCCGTGCAGACGGGTGATACTTGGATGCTCAAACATCACCTGATCTACTGCGGCAAGACGGATGGCGAAGAATATCGGGATTGCTTGCCCTCAAACGCAGCACTTGCGATCGTTCCACCGCAAACGGCATGGAGCCACGATTATCTAATCAACGAAGCCAAAGTCGTCGCTGTCTTGCGCTCACAAGGTGATATTTTGTCCTTCTGTCGATCGCAGCAAATGCCGTTCCGGGGCGAATTGCTGAACAATGAACTTTACCTAGCGCTGTTTTCGCACCAGCCGATCGCGCTTCCTCATCAATCCCTAGCGATTGAAGGAATTGAGGGAATCGTGACCTATCTCATTAGCCTGTACACAAAGCCGGGGCATTTTGTGCTGAACCCAGGATTGGGGAATGGAGAAGTGTTAATGGCGTGTGAGCGCATGGAGCGCATTTGTTTTGCTGGAGAAGAGCGCCGAGAAGGTGTGATTCGTACGATCGATCGTTGGCAGCGCTGGTCAGGAAAAGCCGCAGAAAAAACCGATTTGCTGGGGTAAGACGATCAGCGACGCTGCTTGAGTTGTGAACGCTGAAAGAAGTAGGGGCTGCTTTATAAAAATTTCTGATTTTATCCCAGCAGTCTACAGTAAGCTATAAAACAACATCAAAAGAGCTTTTTACAACTTAGTGCTTCAATCCTAAAGCAAAGCACCTAACGCAAAGCAATAGGGTAAAGCGATCTAACTTGCAGAGTCCTCTGCGAGCAAGGACGATTTTGTTGCAGTATCTATAATCTGCATACAGAAAGCTCGTCTAGCTCCGAAACGACCGTACATCTTCACCTGATCGATCCGTGAGCCTTTAAGCTTTTATCCACGCTCTACCCGGAAATCTTTGCGCGGGAGCTTTGTTCTCCTTAGTTCTGTTTTCCCTCAACAGGCTTCTCTTTTGTCCGAGCAGTCCTCGATCTGCATTAGATCTCTAAAGACTTATGAAAATTGAGCCAAAACTACCTCAGCGATCGCAATTCTCCCAATCAGTTCAAGACTTGTTAGCTCTACTGTTTCATGCACTCATCAATCTCGATTCTCGTCGGCGTATTGGACTGACTGTGATGTTTGGTATGGCAAGCTTTCTAGTTTTACCGGATGGAATGCACCTCTATACCCGCATTCTTGGTGCTTGGATTGCAGGCATATTCTGCTTTCTCAGCATCGTATTTTGGATGATGGTAAGTTCGGACGTAGAAAGAACCTCCTACCGTGCCCAACGACAAGAAGCACAACACTCAATGGTCTTTCTATTAGTGGTGTGTACAGCTTTAGTCAGCATTGGCGCGATCGGGTTGATGTTAGTTGACAACAAGGATGTCCCTGCATCTGTCCTCACCGTACACACTGTACTGTCCGTAGTCGCGATTCTCTCGTCGTAGGACATGGACTTGTTTCATTCTTTTTCTACAGTGTGATCATTGCATTGAGTGTGGGTGTCGTAGGCGGATTGCTCTAAAACAGACTATTGAGGCACCTAGTGATGAATGTTCTTCAATATGAGTGGACGTATTTATTAGGCTAGCATGAATCCCAAGCAAGCAATTCAATACGTTTACGGATCGTCGAATTGCAGCAACTACTTTTTATCGACTGCTCTTTATCGTTGCGTGCCGCTAAAAAGTTCAGCTAGCCATTGTGTCGCCTCTGTAATCAAGGTAGTTAACCATTCTGCAACGTATGTTTGCGCCGCTTCTGCAATCCAGCCAACCACAAATTCCGAGAAGAACTGCCCGATCGCCGCTACAATCACTTCTACAACAAATTCCGTAATCCAAACAATGATACTGCTCATAATTTCACCGGATGAATGATGTACAGGTCACTAGCTTTTATTTAAGCAGAGATCAGCATTCTAGAGCATTACAGTCATAGTCTCTCACTGATCAGATCTCCATAGATCTTAACTTAGGGGTGAAAATAGAATGCTGCTCCCACTGCTGCATAAGTTACAAGCAGCATCGCACCCTCAAGCCAGTTTGACTTACCATCACTGCTAATCGAATTCGTTAACAGCACTGCGATCGCCACCGCTAATACTTCAAAGGTATTAAACTCTAAGTTCATTGGCTGTCCTAGAAACCGCCCAATAATCACCAACAATGGCGCAGCAAACATGGCAATCTGTAAGCTTGAACCCATTGCCACGGCAACAGATAAATCCATTTTGTTCTTGACGGCAAACGTTGCCGCTGTAATGTACTCAACTGCACCTCCAAAGATGGGAATCAAGATCACACCTGTGAACAAATCTGTAAATCCGAGCGTCGAGATTGCCTTTTCTAAACTCGAAACCAGCACCTCAGACACAAACACCAGCGCGATCGTACATGCTAGCAGCACTCCCACTTGTCGCCATAGCTGCGATTTGCTCTGGCTTTCAAAAACGTGCTCAATTTCAGTATCCGCAATCTGATAGATATGACTGTGTGTTTTCATCGAGAACAACAGCATCAATCCGTAAAAGAGCAGTAGCAAAACGGAAAGAACTAGAGAAAAGTCATTCAGCGTCTTTTCCTGCAAACCGTCAGAAGTAAGATGAATTGCCGCAGGGGTTAACAAGACAACTAGCGCTAGATTCAGCGATGACGCATTGAGTCGCGCCACCGTCGGCTGAAAACTTTGTTCTTTATAGCGAAGACCCCCCAGCAGAGTTGCAAGTCCCAGCGCTAGGAGCAAGTTCGCCACGATCGTGCCTGTGATGCTGGCTTTGACAACTTCCACTAACCCCGCCCGCAGCGCCACAATCGACACAATCAGTTCTGTCGCATTTCCAAAAGTGGAATTGAGCAACCCACCAAAGGTTGGCCCAATCACCTCAGCAATGCCCTCAGTCGAATGGGCAATTCGCGCCGCCAGTGGAACGATCGCTAATCCTGATGCAATAAACACCAGTACCGGATTTAGCTCTAGCCGTTCTGCAATTAGCGCGATCGGGATGAATACCAGTAAAGAAAGTAATACTAAATCTTTCTTAGATATCTTTGAGTGTTCCGCTGCGGTTGTCATGCTTTTGACCTCTGAATCTGCCGTTCTGACTTTTGAATATACCGAGGAATTAAAATCGTTAAATCGAGCTAGGAAGAGATGAAATTCAATCTGAGGTTAGGACGTATCGAGTTGTATCAGAAAGTTGTCCTGTCCATTATCACGTAGATTGAATACACAGGCTGGAACTGTTGGCTTCCCTTAACAGATGCCCTAAATAATAGACTATGGTGGATATCAACTCCGCAATCAGTGTATCTGCTCTAGGTTTTTTCTCTAAAAGCAACAGGCTAAAATGTAGTCAAATTACGTTAGATTACAACTCCTTTGGAACAAGTAGGATATCAAATCGTTCATTCGATCGCCGGACGCATTCGCATTCGGGTGCCTTGGCTCGAATCCGATTCGCAGGCAAGCAGTAATTATCAACGCCTAATCGAGGGATTGAGCGATGTTAAAACAGTGCGAATCAGTCCACTGGCGCAGTCGATCGTCGTGGAATATAACGCTAGAGCGATCAGTACTTCTAAAATGGCAGAGTTAATGATCTCCTTGATGCAACAAGTGAAGCTAACTCCCCCTGCTGATGCCCCAACTGTTGAGCAAGATCCGTCTTCTGAACCTGCTACCTCCGAATCTTACGAAGTCAGTGATCCTGAGCCGAATTCTGAACCCTCAGACTCGACCGAATCGACCCCAAGCCCCTCGACCCCAACCCAAACTTCTGTAGAGCAAATTTTTGCACCCCTGCACTCTGAATCAAAGCGAGTCTCCATTCCTGAGATTCCTTCACCTTGGGATGAAGACATTGCAGGACAAAGCGCGACATCAACGCCAGAAGAACCAGAGTCACCTACGATCGACACATCTAAAGCTGTCCCCAACTGTTCGACTGCATCACTCGCTAAACGCTTAAAGGTGACTTCGCAAGCCATCACTCGTCGGCGCACCAAATCCGACTTTGAACAATGGACACAGGCACAAGATCCAGAAGGGATTGCATGGCACTATGACGAACACGATTGCTCATTTCGTCCAGTCGTATCTACATCTTCGCAAAAGAAGGAGTAGGGAGTAGGGGAAAGGGAACGACACTCCACTCCCAACCGAACTCCCAGTCGATTGAGATCGCTACAGCAAGTTTTAAGAAAACCAACAGCAAACCTATTTCCAAAGTTACAATCAATATTCAATGTGGATTGAAACTCCTATGCCAACTTTACTTCCGATCGCAAGTATGCCGGGATTGCCAGAGGCGCGAGTTATCTTGGACAATCAAGGCTGGATTCCGTTTCCACAGTTGCAAACTCGCGACACTACCATTCATGCGTTTCTGTCGGTGAATCCGCCTGAAAATTCAGAGGAAACATTCTGGCTGGCAGTGAGAGAGTGTTTAGTCGCTGCTAGTGCAGGCGCAATCATTGCAGGTACGATGACAGGTGGAATTGCAGCACTCCCCACGTTTATGCGTGTGTTCGGAGCGAAAGCAGCCACCAAAGGACTCGAATTAGTTGGCAACCAATTTCAATTTGTCACGAAGACAACATACGGCGAGTGGAACGCTTAGTTTTAGAGCGCGATAGCGCCGTGTAGCGGAGCTATCGAGGTTTTACCGGAGTTGAAGTGCGATGATCAAACAGCGGTCGCGTTCCGTGGGTGAATTCAGCAATCATTGCTGAACTATGGTGATTGCTCCCCAGTTGAACTCCGCTCATCAATCAAAGCATTGCCTTCTGCAATCCAACCGTCTAGGGGAATGCGCTGCTCTGCAATCACAGTAATACGATCGCCCTCTTTCGCACTCATCCACTGACGATAGCCGCCTCGATCGACCAGCACTTCTTGATCAAACCAATCGAGAATCTCTTGCGCCTTTTTCTCGCAGGTGTGGATCGCGGATTCAGCGATCGCACAAATCGAAGGCTGGTATTGAATCACGATCGAACTTGCCGCCGGATTAATCCGCACTTGAGTTACGCCTGCTAGAGATTCCAAAAATCCGCCTAATCGTGAGGCAAACTGAGCATCAGCAGCAAGCTGAGGAACACGAATCCGTAACCGCCCTACAATGCTATGAACGATTTTGATAATTCATCCGGTAAAACTGAAGAGAAATCTTTTGCTTCTGTTGGCTTATCTTAAGTGAGACTCTGATCCCGCGTGAAGCTTCTGTTGCATAATTTTTTGAAATTGATTGCTCCTACTTCCCTAAAGGGAACGGTAAAACCAGGAAATTGGTCATACCATTTACTGTAGATTCTCTGATTCATGACCGCTCAACTCAATCGCTCTGCTTCACGCCGTGTTCGCGCTGTCCGACCCACCCTGCCGCCCATTCGTCCTATGGCTTCGATCGCCCGCAAAAACCTGTTTGAAGACATTCCGCGCTTCCTAGTTGCTCAAGCTGGCATCGTCTTCGCTGTCAGTCTCGTTACGATTCAGGTTGGAGTGCTGCGCGGATTCGATCGCTCTGTTGCTCGATTAGTGGATCAATCCAGCGCCGATCTTTGGGTCGCTTCCAAAGACATCGTGCATTTAGAACTCTCTTCGCCAATGCCTGCCAAACGAGTCGAAGACGCGCAAAAGATTCCAGGTATCGATCGTGCTGAAGCTGTGATGATCCGAACGAGCATTTGGCGCGACAGTACCGGAAAGATCAACCCGATTCGGATTTTTGGCTTTGACCCAAACAGCCGCCTGTTTGCGGGATGGCAAGTGAGTCAAGGAAGCCTCTCAGCCCTGAACCAACCCTACACGGTCATGGCTGATTCCAAGAGTTTGAAAGCATTAGGACTGAATCAATTAAACGATCGCGGTGCGATCGGAGCGTTTAACGCCTTACCTGCACAATTTGTCGCCACCGCAGAAGATACGCAGTCGATCGCTTCGAGTTCTTTTATCTACACTTCTTTAGAAAACGCGAATGCCTATGGAATTGGCGGAGCCGATACCGGAGTGACCTGTACTCGTCAAGCAGAGGGTGAAATTGCCTGTTTGAACCAAAACCCAGGATTTAATAACCCAGTTGCCAATCCCGCTTCTCCACGTCGCGTCAACGTTCAAGATCCAATCTCTTTCGTTCTCATTCGCGCCAAACCAGGGCAAGACCTCAACCAGCTAAAACAGCGCCTCGAAGCCACCCTACCGAACACCCGCGCTTTTACTCAGTCCGAAATTGCCAATCTCACCCGTGCGTATTGGACAACGCGCACCGGAGTTGGTTTTATCCTCGGACTCGGTGCAACGGTCGGCTTTATTGTCGGGATGGTGATCGTCGGGCAGATTCTCTATTCCTCGGTTTCCGACCATATGCGTGAGTTCGGAACTCTCAAAGCTATGGGTGCGTCAAACTGGGTAATCTACAGCGTGATTCTAGAACAAGCGCTCTGGATGGCAGTCTTAGGATACCTTCCCAGTCTTGCCCTCTGTGTTGGATTGGGTGCGTGGACACAAGCGGCGCAAAATATCATGATTTTGATCACGCCTGCGACGGGAGTCGGAATGTTTGTATTAACCGTGGTGATGTGCGTTGGATCAGCCTTGTTTGCCGTACAAAAAGTAACCAGGGTTGATCCAGCGATCGTGTTTAAAGCGTGAAGTAGACAAAATTTTCCTAAGATTATTTTCCTGAGATTATGGAGAGCAGCGTAAAATTTTCAACAATCTCTTAAATTCTTAACGGAAAAATGGTATCTCTTTTCATGACCTCTCGACATTTGTACACATAACTGTCACATGAATTCATCCGATCGCGAAATTTGAACTTCTAGAATGTATCTAGAGTCTAAGCCTCTAGAGGATGAAATCTTTGCCTCACCTTAACTATTGTTAGAGTAGGGTTTATTTCATACCTCAGGCTTAGCGAACTGCCCTCCCTGTCACGGTTAGAACGCTTCGACACCGCTCCCCACACTTTATTTCTTCTCAACTGTTTTCCTACCGTCTGTTAAAAGAATGACTGCAACTTCGATTGATTGGATGTTTCATACTGAGGAGCGGGCGATCGAATCCCGATCCGGTAGTTTGGAGCGGGCGGATAGCGCGATCGCTGCCTCTGGGGTCGAAATGGTGTACCAGACAGGTGGGGAGCGCTATCAAGCACTGAAACAAGTAGACTTGTCGGTGCGGTACGGCGATATTCAGCTTTTGATGGGACCATCGGGATCAGGCAAAACCACGCTGCTCTCAATTCTAGCGGGGATCTTGACTCCAACAGCGGGAACGGTGCGCCTCATGGGCCAGGAGATCACCAAGCTCTCCAGCTCTAAGTTAGCCCAATTTCGCTTAGAGAACATCGGCTTTATCTTCCAGGGGTTCAATTTATTTCCTGCCCTAAGCGCGATCGAGAATGTTGAAGTTGCGCTCAATCTTAAAGGGATTCGAGGCAAAGCAGCCCACCAGCAAGCGATAGAATTGCTTGAGCAGGTTGGAATTGCCGATCGAGCCAATCGCCAACCGCGAGATCTTTCTGGGGGTCAGAAACAGCGAGTTGCGATTGCGCGTGCGCTTGCAGGCAATCCCGCCCTGATCATGGCAGATGAGCCGACCGCTGCACTCGATTCTCAAAATGGTCATGCCGTCATCGAACTGCTGCGATCGCTGGCAAAAGAGAAAGGACGAACGGTACTCATCGTGACGCACGATCCTCGAATTGCTGATGTTGCTGACCATATTGCTTATCTTGAAGATGGCATTCTGCAAAGTGACGGTCAATCTACAGTTGATTATTTTCGAGAAAGTTTGAGTCGATGACTCAGCATTGTAAAGGGCGTTTGAGAAGTATAGAGAGTCTCTTCGCCGCACTGCGCTCCCACCCTGAAACAGCATTACTGGCTCAGGGTGGAAAGTCTACTGGGGTGAACTGGGAGCGCGTTTGAGGTTATGAGTCCATCTCTAAGGGACTTTTGCCGATTAGCCCGATCTGCCATCTCAGGGCGAGATGTGGCAACGAACTAGGACTTTTCAAACGTCGTCATTAGACAGAATTTTTCTCTTACTTTTTCTTTATTCAATTCAGCAATAACCTATCTTCAGATAGATCGATTTCGCCAGTCATACCGTGTAGTTTATTCATGTGAGCGAAATGCAAGAAAACCTCTTTCAAAGCATCGAGATCACAAGCCGTTTCTATAATTCCGTCCTATAAGAAAACGTTGATTTATCGAAAAAGCAATTTGCTTTTTCCTAACCCTATCTAAACCATGAGAGCGCTACCGTTTGGCAGCGCTCTTATTATTTCTGCGCTTGAATGACCTGTAAACTTCCTCCTGCATAAAGTTGGCAAGACTGCACGTTGAATCCAATTTCTTGTAACAATTCTTTAAGGTCTAAATTGATTAATTTCCAGGCAGTTTCTGTCTCAAATAACCAGAAAAATAAAGCTAATCCAGGAACAAAAATTGGGTTCGTTGGTGCATGAAAATCAACCATTGTAAAGACACCCCCAGGTTTTAAAACCCGATAAACTTCCTGCAGAATTTGGCGTAATTGTAATGGCTCCATTTCGTGCATTGCAGCGCTGGTATGAACTAGATCAAACGAACGATCAACAATCGGCATTTTTTCCGCAAATGCTTCTATGTATTCCGCTTCGGGCACGTTTTGCTGAGCACGACGAATCGACAACGGTGAGGCATCGAGTCCGGTGACTTGGCGCGATCTCTGCACCAGAAACCGTGTCGTCTGACCACTACCACAGCAGAGATCGAGAATTTTCGTCTCTGGCTTGATCTCGATGCCCGTCAATGCTAACTGCCGAAATCGCGCTTCTCCGCCCACACTTAATGCGGCAACTTTTGAAATTCCGTCATACAGCCACTGATACCGATAGCTTAAATCTCTTAAAATCGTTGCCATTTTAATTTCCTTTGCGTCTTCTCAAAGCGTTATCGACCGCTTGCTGCTGATCCCGCTGCGTAATCCACTGATGATACGTCCGAGTGTGAACGAGTACCGAATGCCCCATCATCTTCGCAGCAACCGTATCGGATAAACCTACATGAATCGTTCTCACCGCCCAAGCATGACGCAGATCGTAAGGAGAAAAAGGCACTCCGTAGCGGCGAAACTGAGCCGTTACCCGCTGCCCCACTTGACGCAGAGTAGTTTTACTTAAATCAGTTTCAACCTGCGGCAATTGAATGTCTCTCAGGTTAAATGCCTCAATCCACTCTGGATAAAATGCCCAAACTTGATGGCTTCCGGTTTTCGTCGTCGGCAGCACTTCGATCGAAGTTTCCCCCCGCTCTAGCCCTTTAAAGTTGCAGTAGAATACCTCATGATTTCTCAACCCAAACGTCGCCATGATTGCATAGACAAACCGCCAAGCTGGGTTTGGAATTTTTTCCCAAATTGCCAGAATTTCTTCATCTGAAGGCAATTGCCGCGCTTGAGTCTGACTTGCACCATAGCGCCCGGAGAGCGTTTTTAGATCGGTCGGGAGTTTCAAATTCAGAAATTCAGCAAACGCGCCCAAAGCCGTACAGCAGAGTTGCCGACTGCGTGAATGGTTCGCAGTGGAGTGAATCGTTCTATAAAGAACTTCCGTTAGCGTCAGAGTGGGAGCCTCTGCCGCGATCGTCACCAGTTTTTTCAGATAAGGGGCGTATGCACTTGTCCAAGTCGTTTTCGTAGCGGCGGGATTGAGCGATCGGTGCGGCTGATCGAAAAAATACTGTTCAAACGCATCAACCTGCTCACTTAGGGACTGCTGACTTAAGCGTTTGCCGTCAGTAAAACTGAGATATTCTTGCCAGTCGAATTGATTCTGAATGAGCTGGGCAGCGACGATTTTTGCCTCCTGCTCAATTTGCTTAAGTCCGGCTGGAGTTGCCGGAATTCCCAAGCTAAGACGCTGCTGGTGTGGACGCAAGCGTGAACTGCCTGGACGCGGGGGCAGCGTTCCCCGCAGCGCCAATCGGATGCCTCGTCTCTCTACCTGAAATCCCAGTTGTGCGGCTTTCAGTCGCTGATTGGTTTGAGAAATTTTTGCATCTAGCGTCTCTAAATCTGCCATACCTGAACTATGCTAAGAAATGAGAACCAAAAGAATTTCATGTTAAAGGATTTTCATCTTATGCTGAGCCAATCTAATTGTTAATTAAAATTGGCATTTGTATTGATTACTTAGCAGTTTGAATTTTTCTTTGAGTTTGCTTAGACTTGCTTCAACGGGCAAGGGATTTTATTGTTAAAATCGGTAACAAAGCTGAGAAAAAAAGGGATATAACATAGCTATGGGTCGCGTAGGAGTCTTACTGCTAAATCTTGGGGGTCCGGACAAGATCGAGGATGTGCGTCCCTTTCTTTACAACTTGTTCGCCGATCCAGAAATTATTCGACTACCGTTCCCGTGGCTTCAGAGTCCACTTGCCTGGTTGATTTCGACGTTGCGATCGAAAAAATCTCAAGCAAACTATCTCCAAATCGGCGGTGGCTCTCCGCTACGCCGCATTACTGAAGAACAGGCGCAAGCGCTCCAAGAGCAACTCCGCCAGCGCGGTCAAGAAGTGAGCGTCTATATTGGAATGCGCTACTGGCATCCGTTCACCGAAGAAGCGATCTCTAGAATCAAACGCGACCAAATCGATAAGTTGGTGATTCTGCCGCTCTATCCTCAGTTTTCAATCAGCACCAGCGGATCGAGCTTCCGACTCCTAGAGCAACTTTGGGAAGAAGATCCGGCGCTGCAGAAGATTGATTACACTGTTATTCCCACTTGGTACGATCGCCCCGGCTACCTGCAAGCAATGGCAGATTTGATCGCTCAAGAACTCGATCGCTTCGAGCGTCCAGACAATGTTCACGTTTTCTTCAGTGCTCATGGCGTTCCGGTGAGCTACGTAGAAGAAGCAGGCGATCCCTATCAGCACGAAATCGAACAGTGTACCGCGCTGATTATGAAGACGCTCGATCGACCCAATCCCTACACCCTGGCGTATCAGAGCCGAGTCGGTCCGGTAGAGTGGCTCAAACCCTACACCGAAGATGCGCTCGAAGAACTCGCGGAAGAAGGAGTAAAAGATCTCGCAGTTGTGCCGATCAGCTTTGTGTCCGAACATATCGAGACGCTGCAAGAGATTGACATGGAATATCGCGAAATTGCCGAAGAAGCGGGCATTGAGCGATTTGAGCGGGTTCCTGCTCTCAATACACACCCAATTTTTATTAGCGAGTTAGCCACGATGGTTACAGATGCGCTGAGTGTGCCGTCTGTCCATTTCTCAGAAGTTGCTCGTCCTCAGAAGCGAGTGAAGATGTATCCCCAGGAAGGCTGGGAGTGGGGCATGACGACCTCTGCTGAAGTCTGGAACGGACGGGTTGCAATGATTGGCTTGATTGCCTTGATCATTGAGATGATTCTCGGTCGTGGTCCGCTCCACGCTTTTGGACTGCTGGGTTAAGCTTTAGTTTAATTCTTCTGTAGAGGAAGCTCGATCGTAAATTCTGTTCCCACACCCGGAGCAGAGTTGCAAATCAGGCTTCCTCCGTGTTTTTCCACAATAATCTGATAGGCGATCGCGAGTCCCAATCCTGTTCCTTTACCAACGGGCTTAGTGGTAAACGTGGGCTTGAACATTTCCTGCTGCACCGCTTGGGACATTCCGATGCCGTTATCTCGAATCCGAATTCCTACCCGACCTGTCTTTAACTCTGTCACAATCTGAATTTGATGCGGATGCGCGGCAATCTCTGCTGGATCTTTTGCGCGATGGGACTCATCGATCGCATCCACTGCATTTGCCAAAAGATTCATAAAAACTTGATTTAACTGCCCTGGGTAACACGGTATGGGCGGAATGTCCGCATAATTACGAATCACCTCAATTGCAGGACGTTGCGAATTCGCCTTTAGGCGATGCTGAAGAAGCAATAGTGTACTGTCTAGCCCATCTTGAATTTGCAGAGTAATCTCGTTTTCGCTATCGTCACGCGAAAAGATGCGGAGCGATTGGCTAATGTGGGCAATGCGATCGGCAGCAACTTGTAAGGTCTTTAGCAGATGGATTAGATCGGTTTCGAGATACGGCAGATCGATCGCTTCGGCATCTTGCACGATCTCAGCCACAGGGTCAGGATAAAACTGGTGATACAGCGCTAAATGATTGAGTAAATCCTGGACATATTGCTGGGCGTGGGTAAGGTTTCCAGTGATTGAGTTCAAAGGGTTATTAATCTCGTGCCCAATCCCTGACACCAGTTGACCGAGCGCGGACATTTTTTCTTGCTGAATCAGTTGTATTTGGGTAGCTTGCAACTCATCGAGCGATCGCGAAAGCTGAGCAGTTCTCTCAATCACGCGCTGCTCTAATTGCTCGTTCAGTCCCTTTAGCTGACGGGTTTGGTGTCTCAGTCTGAGATGAGTTTGCACACGAGCGAGGACTTCGGCTTGCTGAAACGGCTTTGTGATGTAATCGACTGCTCCAAGGGTCAGCCCTCTCACTTTATCTTCAGGCTGGGTACAAGCCGTAATAAACATGGTCGGAATTTCTTCCGTGGTCTCACTGGATTTGATCCGATCGCAGGTCTGAAATCCATCGATTCCCGGCAGCATCACAGCCAACAAGATCAAATCAGGAACAATCTCGCTTAGTTTGGCGATCGCGTCTTCGCCACTTTGTGCAGCTAAGGTTTCGTATCCAGCGGCCTCCAAGACCTCCAGCAGCACGCTCATATCTGTCGCGTTGCTCTCCACTATTAAAATTAAATTCTGTTCCGTCATGCTGTTGAAGTAGCCCGATGAAGCTATTTAAATCGTTTGGCTATTGCAAACTTCTGCCCATTGTAGGATTTTTTCTACAGAGGCGAGATCAGCTAAACTTCCGTATTTTTGTTTAAAGTTCAGAGAAATTGCTGATTTGAACTAGCAAAAATACGTCAATGCGTCCTTTCTTTCTACGCTCGCACTTGATACCGCATTCCAGGAGCTTGGGTAACGAGTCCGATTAGCTCTAGCTGTAACAAGGAACTGGATACGGTTGCAGTAGGCATCGCTGCGGTTTGAACAATGAGATCGAATGGAGCCGAAGCATAGTTAGAGTGCTGAGCGATCGTTGAGATGGCTTGTAACACTTGCGCTAATTCGGGTGCGAGATCGAGCAGGGAGGACTGTATCGATTCGGGTTCTCTCGTTTGATCGAGTGCTGGAATCGCTCCGATCGCTTCAATCAGTTCTGACTCACCCAAAATGATTTGAGCGCCCCTGCTGATCAGTGCTAAACAGCCGCCTGATTTGGGGTTATCAAGACTGCCTGGAAGCGCATAGACCTCTCGCCCGTAATCGTTTGCCAGGGTTGCTGTGATCAGTGCTCCTGATTTGGTCGGGGCTTCCATCACTAATACTGCGCGGGATAAGCCCGCAACGATGCGATTGCGACGAGGAAAGTGAGCGCGATCGGGCTGAGTTCCAGTGGGATATTCGCTTAGAGCCAGCCCAGTTTCGAGGAGTTGGTCATACAGACGGCGATTTTTGTAGGGGTAAACCACATCTACGCCTGTTCCAAGAACGGCGATCGTTTGCCCCCCTACTTCGAGGCAACTGCTATGAGCTTCAGCATCAATGCCGTCAGCTAAGCCCGACATTACAATAAATCCGTGTTGCGCTAGAGTTTTGCTGAGTTTGCGTGTCCAGCGTCTGCCATAGTCGGAGGGTTGGCGAGTTCCGACGATCGCAACGGCACTTTGGCGATCGAGGTCTCGAATCAAGCCCAAATCACCTCGATAGTAGAGAACCGGGGGCGGGTCGGGAATCTCAGCGAGGAGATGTGGATAATCTGGATCAGCAGGCGTAATAAAGTCTTGAGTTTCGTGATCTCGCAGGAGGAGATCGACCTGAATTTGGCGACGATGAGCGCAGATTGCGATCGCGCTTTGCTGGCCGATGCCTTCAACTTCTGCTAATTCTTCTGGTGTGACCGTCCAAGCGGTACTCAAACTGCCAAAGTGAGTCTGAATCCGCTTTTGCAAAACGGCTCCGACTCCTGAAACCTTTGACCAAGCTAGCCAAAATGCGCGTTCTTCACTCAAGGAATAATCCTCAAAACCCCGGTCTCAGTATTCCCGTATTCAGGGTGAATAGATTACGAAATGGGTTTTTCGTCGATCGTGGCATTTTCCAATTGCTTTCTCTTTTCTAACTCTGAGTCTTGAGATACTCAAACACACTTTTATCCCCGATATCAGGTGGGATGGATTGAATCGATTTCCGAATGGCAAAAACGACGAATAAAATTGCCCAGATTCCTAATAATGCTTGTTCCCATAAGATTGGCAGCCATCCGGTTAGGTGTCCAAGCAATAACAGTGGCACGATCGGCGTGAGTAGTTTCGTTTCAAAGCGATTAAAGCAAAATGCCTCTTTGAAGAAAATTCCGGTTAACGCTGCGAACGTAAATCCAACTCCAAAAATCCAAACGGGATGCTGATACACATACAATCCCAACGGCTCAGAACTCATAAATAAAAGCGAGATCGAAGCAATTCCGCCGATCGCCCAGAATGCTTGAAGTGCCAAATGCAGGGGTTTGAGATAGATGTGAATCGTAAATAAACTGACTCCTAATGCTGCCCAAAAAATGAAATAGAACGGCGTGATCCAAGCGTGATTTTGGAGAAAAGCGAATCCGGTCGCGATCGCAAAACTCAACGCCGCGATCGCGAGTCCAGTCCGGTAGACGATCACGCCTTGTCGATCGTGATCATCGAGCATGAATGTTCCGAATTGTCCTTGATATACGATTGGTTCTTGAGTTTGCATAAGAGTATCAATGCGACTCTTCTATGCTACTCAAGAGTGGTTCTGATCTTCGAGGGCTTGAATTGCCAGCAACAATTCTTCTTCCTGAACTTCAAATTCTTCTTCCGGAATCTCACCGAGATCAAAAGCAAGCTGTAACGCCAGCAACCGCTTACTCAAATTCTCGGTTTGATCTAGCTCAGCATCAACTCGCTCTTGGATTTGTTCAGCGATCCAACCCAATCCAGTTACGGGCGCAAACAACAAACGTAAAACCATGATTTACCCCCGATCGAACTGTGCGAAATTGTAAGGAGCCGTGAAATCGTTGTAGCGAATCTTCAAGCGTCCCTCGAACTGTTGATCGAGCCATTCCACTTTTTGACTAAACTCCGATTCCAAATCCCAAGGAATTAAGTATGCGGCGTTGTAGATCATTGCTTCTGTCAGCAATTCGTTTTCGACTGCTTCAAGTGCCATCGAATTAAGCGTGGTTTGAAATGTACTGATGATCGATCTGCGTCGCTCGTTCATCGCTTGCTCGATCGCTTGCCCAAGTTGAACGATCTCATCCATACTGAGCGATTTTCCTTCTAGGCTGTCTCGTTTGGCTCTTAGTGCGGCATCTTCCGTCATCAATGCCTTCAGTTCTTCGGTGCTATCCCAAAAGAGTTTGATGCTGACTTCTCGGTGTCCTGAAAGCTTTTCAAACAACCGGTGAAGATGATCAGAGTGCGGTGCAGTCAGTTGGTGAGCAACGGTTTCCCAAGTGTCGATCGTTAAGCCAAACTGGAGCGGTAATAAGGTGCGATATCCTGCTCTCATTGCTTGTTCTAACACTTTTTCGTGTCCAAGCAGATTGCGCCGACTTGCAAGGTAACGGTCTTGTTTTGCTTCAGAGTACAAAAACGCAAATCCGTCTATGATTTCGGTCTGAACAGGCTTTTGGTCTAGTCCTTGAAGTTCAAGGTCTTGAGGGCCGGGAGCGGGAAAAATGCCGTAGAGATAAAGATTGCTCATCGTGAATCGGGGGCTAAAGGGGCTTGGATGTGAGAACCAGTTGGAGTTTGGCGTGAACTAGATCAATGTCAGCAAGTCCCAAATCGAGATCACCTTGCAGCACTACGCCTGTATTGAGTAATCGATCGAGCAATTCCAAAATGGTGGGACTCGCCGATCGTTCACCCGGATAGTAACCTCCAGCTTTTGGTAATAACGTGCCCACTTCGCCCAGATCAATATTCAAATCTGCCGGATCAATCTCAAAAATCTCGCACATCCGAACGACTTGCGCCTCTAGCTGGCGCAGACTTTCCGCCGCTTGATCGAGGTCGCGATCGCTCAGTTGTCCGTTGTCCATCCGTCGGATTACTTGTGCTTCCATCAGTTGACGAATCAGTTCAACGACGGTCAACAGCAAGGGTGCGAGTCCTGATTTGTTTGAGGTGGGGGTGAGTTGGCTTGATTCGGGGGACACGGGGGGCTTTACTCCTTATCGATCGCTATCGTAAACTCCGCACAACATAATCGGGGAGCGATTCTGCCTCAGCCGAATCTTTGAACGTAATTAACTTCAGGTAACTGGTCTCATCACCCTCACCTTTGCCATTCGCACGAGAAAACCAAATTGCTGCTCCAAACTTGCGGTTTTCGCCACTGCGACGGGTGTAGACATGACCACACCAAACCACTTTAGTCACACCATGCTCATCCTGACTAATCGGAGTTGCCCCAATCTTTGACCAATCAAAGTCTCTGTAGTTCTTTAACGGACGTTGCCAATTGGGGGGATTGTTACCTGCCAATACTTTCATGACAAGCAGCAGTTCTTTTAGAGTGTCGTCGTTCATGGCGATGAGTAGTAAACTTGATCTATAGTCATTATGCTACAAATCCTCAAGCAGTGATTCTAAAGTGTCTGCCTGCGTCAGTTTTTTCGGTGCTGAGCGGAGGGCTGCGAGTTCTTTTTCCAGCGTGTCAACGCGATCGAGCAATCGCTGATTCGTTTCGATTAATTCTTTTGGAGGTGAACTGAAGTGAGGATTGTTTTCCCACCAGTTGATCCCCATTTCTTTGGCTTTATCCACGGAGGCAATTAAAAGCCGAATCCGAATCGTCAATAGCTCGGTGGTGGCAACCGAAACGGAAATGTCTCCCGCGATCACGATTCCTTTGTCTAGAACGCGCTCTAGGACATCGGCTAGCGTTGATCCGGTTGCAGTGGGCATGGATTTCTGACTGCTCATTCTCTGACTGCTCTGGGTAAGGAGTTATGCTTCGGCCTGGACAGGTTCAACCGCAAAGAAGCGCCGATCGCGATGAATCACAAGTTCTTGAGTCACCAACGATCGCAGCGTTTCTAAAAGCTCTGTCCGAGCCAGACTAAACTCACTTTCAAGCTCAGAAAGTCCTCCTCCGTCCGATTGCAATAGATAGCGATAAATCTGCTGTTCTTGAGTCAAGTGTTCAGTTGGCTGATGGGGCAATCCATCGAGCAGTTCTGCCACTTGCGAGGTCAGCGACGGCGGTTCCACCGTGCCGATCATTTCATTCAGCAGTTCCCAGAGCATCTTAGTCGCATCTTCAAGCGGCAGGTTCGCTCGCGACAGCAAGACATCCGAGCAAATATCCCGAAATTCCGAATCTTCAGGCAGAACAGGGATATTGTGTTCCTGGCAAACTTTCGCAATCACTAATGCCGATCGCAGTCCCGATGCTTTCTCTGCCTTGGTTCTTTGCCGAAACGATCGAATTAATCGCACAATAAATGCTGCGCCCGATCGCTCAATCTCGGTTTTCTGAATCAGAATCTCTTGCTGCGTGAGTTCATCCGGTTCTGGAATGTTGATTGTCACCAGTCGATCCAGTAGCGCATCCTGAGTCGAATGCACACCGCAATACTCTTCTGGATTTGAGGTCAAAATCGCTCGAAATTGAGGATTGACGCGGATGTATTCGGTTTGATTGCTCGTCGGAGGCAGCACTAAAAGCTTTTCTTCTAGGGCGGAGAGCAAGACGTTATTCACTTCGGGGCGCGATCGATTGAATTCGTCGTATACCAGCGTAAAACCTTCCCGACAAGCCAGAGTCAATCGCGAATCGACCCAGGTATGCTTCATCTCGTCTTCGACTTTGACAACGCTGTGAATGTAGTTATCCACTACTTTCTTCCGCGTGTATCCCGCTTGTGCACCGATGAGATCCGAGCTTTTTGAGTCGTCATCTCCATACATCAGCATGATCGGGCGCGATAACAGGTCTGCTAAATGCAGCGCTAAGGTCGTTTTACCGACTCCGGCACAGCCCCGTAAATGTACAGAAAAACCGGATTGTAAATATCGCAAAGCGCGAATCGCAATCCGTTCGATCGCAGGGGTACTGACAAAGCGGCGGGGGCTAGCTCTTAATACAGTCGTCACGGGGGCAATCCTCTACTGAATTTAAATTGGGGTGGAAATCAAATACATCCGATCGCGTTGCGTAATCTTGCCTTGCTGAATCAGCGATCGTAGTCCTTCAACTGCTTGAATTCGGGTCATACTCAGCGCGGACTCAAGCTCAGTGAGACGGACGCTTTGCATGACTTCGATGTATTCGTAGATTTTTTCGTTGATCAGGGTTTCGGGTGAAGGTGGGGGGGTGGGGAGTGGGGAGTGGGGAGTTTCACACAGAGCAGGCTGATGCGCTTGATCGCCCCAGACCGTTTGAGCGAGATTGGCGCGGAATTGTTGGAGCTGCGATCGGAACTCTGCGAATTCAGCGAATAATCGAGTCATTTCAGCTTGGCGATCGTGCTGAGCTTGCAGGGCTTTTTCCTGCCGCTCCAGTGCTGCATCAATCAGAAATGCGGCTACATCGGAGCGCAGTTTCTCCACAAAGCAGGTTAAATCGTGGGTGAGTTGGATGCGCCGTTCAATTCGCGCTTGATGAGCGGCTTGTAACTGCGATCGTGTCTCAGTTTGCAATTTGTAGAGGTCGGCTTGAATGTTCTGTTGAAGCGAGGCTACAGTCTCGGTGAGCGTTGCTCGGAATTGGTGTAAGTCATGCCTCAACTGCTGCGAAGCTAAGTCACGCTCGGCATGAGCGATCGCAAGAAATTCCTGAGTCTGTTGATGAAGAGATTCACAGTAGTTTTGCAGTGTTTCGCGCCGTACACGGGCATCGTGCGATAGGGTTTCCCGAAATAAACTCAGATCGCTGCGGAGTTGAGATGCCTGCGCTTGACGCTGCTTCTGCGTATCTTGTAAAAGCAGCGAAACGGCTTGGCGACGTTGCCCGACCTGTTGAAGTCGGCGCTGCCGTTGCTGTTGCCAGGAGTCTTTAAAAGCCATTGCGTTTAATAGGATGAATCGTGCAGTTTGCAAGCCTAAAAAACTGGGGAAACCCGATCGAGCCCCCAGTCAGACAGGATCTAGGAACGATGAATTCGCATCCTATGCAGCAGGAACCGCTGCTTGAGCAGTCAAGCCAACCGCTTCAGCATATTTCAGATAAGTCTCGACCGAAGCGATGACAACTCGTGCTTCAACCGCCAACAGTTCGATGCCGACGAGTGAAACGCGCACCCAAGCATCGATCACAATTCCTTTGTCGAGGATACGATCGACGACTTCTGCCAAGCTAGATGAGGAGTTTACTTTTTCAACAGCCATGATGTAATTCCGTGTTGAGTAGGGTTGAATGCGGTAGCCCTGATAATTCAGACATTAATTCAGCGACTGCCATGCTTAAGATGCACAGGAAACAATTGTGGGCAACTAAGAACAAATACGGAATCTTCATAATGCAGCGATGCAAGCCTCAGCAGTCATACGGATGAAACAAGTCGCTAAAACGGTATTCGCGCATCGAATCTGCTACTTCCGGTAACAGACCCTGGGAAAAGGCAATTACTTTAAGGCTGCGACCACAAGTTTGATCAAAAGCGCGACGCAGTTTATATTGATACGCAAGGAATTCTTAGCCCTAAGTTTCTTCATCGCAGCAAAATCTACGCGATTAGCACCGATTTAGTTCATGACAAACCGCTTTGCCCGACTGGTCAAAACAATGGAATACGGGCTAATTGTTTCTTGTCAAGCCCCGCCTGAGTCTCCCCTCCGGCACCCCTCGATTATTGCAGCCCTTGCAGAAGCCGCGATCGCCCAGAATGCCGTTGCCGTTCGGGTTGATACACCAGAGCATATTACTGCGGTACGTCAGCGCGTTTCTGCTCCCGTGATTGGACTGTGGAAGCAGTTTGTTTCAAACTCTGAAATCTATATTACGCCTCAATTTGAACATGCTTCAGCGATCGCCGAGGCTGGAGCCGATTTGATTGCGATCGATGCAACCCTGCGCGATCGTCCTGAACCGGTCGCCACTTTAATCGATCGCATCCACACCCAATTAGATAAACCCGTGGTGGCTGACATAGATACCCTAGAAGCCGCGATCGCTGCTGCTGAAGCTGGAGCCGATTTCATCGCAACGACGCTCTATGGCTATACCCCAGCGACTCTACAGCAGACACCGCCAGGGCTTAACCTGGTCAGCCAACTCGCGGAGAAGTTGGACACACCCATTCTGTGTGAGGGCGGTATTGCATCTCCTCAGACCGCAAGACAAGCGCTTGATCTCGGAGCTTACGCCGTTGTGGTTGGCACCGCAATTACTGGAATCGAAGCACAAGTGCAGGCATTCGATCGAGCATTACGGCATAAACCTCCGGCGCTTTTGATCAAGCATGATGAACGGTATCATTTTGCGCTGTTCTCGCAGGAGCATCCTTCTTATCGCAGCTATGTGCGATCGAAACTGCGGCAATACAACGCAGAAAGTACAATCCGGGATGGATGTTTTGAGCAAGGGTCACTGCGGGGAACGCCGATTGAGATCTTTCTGCTTGACGATCGCCAGAAAATTAGAGCTGGAGTGGTTGGACTAACTCGGTGGAATTGGTTGCTGATTGAAACGCTTTGGGTCGAGGAGTCGCTGCGTCATCGGGGATTTGGCAAACAATTGATGCTGATGGCAGAACAAGAAGCAAAACGGCGTGGCTGCACAGAAGCGATTTTGGACACCTTTAGCTTTCAAGCAAAGGGATTTTACGAAAAGCTAGGCTATGAAATGTTTGCTCAGGTCGATGACTATCCATCAGGCTACAGCTTCTTTCAGCTTAAGAAGGAGTTCTAACAGTGCAGGTTAACAGGAAAGTCCCCGCTCTCTAGGCTTTGGCATTTCAATAATTGACCCTCGCCGAATCCCGAACAAATTCAGCAGTCCTTCGCCCGGCTCTCCGCTGAACAAGTCTCCGTCCGGTCACTCGCTAAAGATCTGAATGTACAACCGTCCGCGCTCTTAATATCGCCTCAAGCGCCGCTTTGGTGACTCCTACCTAGCGCTCTCGAAGGGTTGTAACTTCTCCCTGCTTAAATCGTTGAAGCAAGATATCCTACCCGGATTGACCGATTCCAAACAGGTCGAGGTGCAAGCGTGGATGACAGAGAACCTGCACCATCCATCTGTCGATGCCTACTTTGGATTCAGGGCGATCGCTCCTGTGCTCATCTACCCGAATTATTCTTGAACGCTTTCATCTGTGCATCCACAGCATTCATGTAACCTTGGTCTTGCAAAATGCTCTGTGGTAGTAGATTCGCCTTGATTGCCGCTTGCGCCACATCGTTTGCAGTGAGAGTTCCTTGGTTACATCCATCCGCAAAGGCTCCATAGCTACGCAAGCCCTGCGCCCGGAGGCGGCCTTGGTATCCAGCATACACTAAGTCATACGGCGTTAGAGACGGAACGGCTGCTGTTGTCGCAATGGGAGCAGTCGTTGCATTCGTCGGGGCTGATTCTGCTCGCACGATCGGCATCGGAAGCATAACAGTGGTCAGGAGCAGTCCCAGCATGAGTTTCCAATGATTCATGTCCTTTCTCCTAAGCATTCGTTGGATTAGCGCACGCTTTAGCGAGCCAGTTTTATAGCTTAGAGGATGTGTCAGCAGTTGAAAAGTGGTCAGAACACTAAAGCCATCCTCTCAAGGTTGGAACAATGGAAGAATCTCCAGTCAATCTGATGCTCAACTCTGAATCCGCGATTGCGCCCATGACAATCACAGCGTGGCTGATCCTAGCGTTAATGTTTGGGCTAGTGATTTGGGAATTTCTGGCAGAGCGGCGGGATTAACGATCGGTTGAAGCCGCAATTGAGGGTTCAAACAGAAAGAGGTTCTCCTGCAAAGTGAGTCAAGTAGTAGGCAATCATTACATTAAGGAACGATCACTTTCGTTATCGCGACAGGCTCCTGAACCGTTACAAACGATGAGCCTTGGTTCGGCAGGACAGCTCGGCATGGGATGATATCACTACTTAGAGCCTTGAGCATTCATCCTCAATACTATGTCTAGAATTCCTGTCTTCCGCGCTGGTGACCAATTGCTGAAAGTCCGTTTCATCATGCTGTTGTCACTCGCTACCTTGGTTGGAACTACATACGCAGGTGCCAATTTAGTGCAGCATTATGGTGAGGCTCCAGGAGACGGTGGCAAGTTAAAACCGCTGCCGGAACGAATCGCGATCGGTGCTTTTGTTGGCAGTCTCGGTGCTGTCTTCGCGGGCGGTATGTGGTTGTATGGCAAGTTCTATGTGGCTAGCATTGACTTTGATGATACCGAACAGAACCTTTACCTGAACACGGTGGAATTTTTCGGCACCAAACGCCATGAGATTGAACTCTCGAACGTTCTTGAGAGTCAAGAGCGTGCAGGGCAATTTGATTTGACTGCTTTCGACCCCGCTTCTATTTCTGTCAATGCCCCTTGGAAATCAGTTCGTTTAGCAGGGTGGAGATTGCCCGTGATCATCGATAGGCAAGGTGAAATCTTGCATCAAGCGTTGTTTGAGAAGCTGTTTGAGGATGGGAGCGATTGAGAGGTAGAGCCTGGAACCCCTAAACCCGTCCCTTATCCCCAGCGGCAATGGAAGAGCGCGCGATCTATTAATGAGCTCTGACCCCTCGATCGCGCCCATAACGATCGCAGCCTGGTTGTTCTTGGCACTATACAGACGGCTTGTATTTCGACAGACGGCTTGTATTTCGCCTTCGCTGACATTTCGCGCTTGGTCTTTAGTCAAGCTTGATCAAGACAGAGAGATTAAATCCTAACTGCTCGACCCGTGACGACAATTCCACCTTCAGCTGGGATACTAACGACAAGTTGACTAGGGCGACCCATTGCTTCTCCCTGGCGAATCAAGATCGTGGTTGGTGCTGCGACTAACTTCGCTGATCGTAGATATCCTCCCAATGCTGCGGC
>JACJNX010000070.1 GCA_014695255.1 Cyanobacteria bacterium FACHB-63 | reverse complement strand
GTTGAGGCAACCGTCAGCATCAACTGACCCGTTGCAGCGTCAAAATGCCAATGTTTTAGTTCAAGGTGTTGTTGGTCCGGTAGCAGTTGTTGAAAGAAATTCAGATCTCCTAATTCCTAAAGGGGATATCTCGATTTTGCCACCTGTTCACCAAAACTTGGGAAGAGCCTACTTAGCTTGATACTTGGCGGAGTGCTGGGCAAGCCCTGCGTCATTACCTAAGTGAAAATGCAACTTTCTCATCTCACTCAAATTGAGATATTTCGTCTGCGATTACAATGCAAGACAGATTGAGGCAGCAGTTTTCGTAAAAATGTTACAAGTCGGCACAAGCGGATGGGTATACAAGCACTGGATGAAGCGGTTCTATCCAGATAGATTGCCGAGTGAACAGCAGCTATCGTTCTATGCTCAACACTTCTCAACCGTTGAGGTCAATTTTTCTTTTTATCGGTTGCCGCTGCGATCGACCTTCGCCACCTGGCATGATCAAACGCCGGACGATTTTTTGTTTGCAGTTAAAGCAAGCCGCTATCTAACACATCTCAAGAAGCTAAAAGACCCTCAAGAGCCGCTTGCACGATTAATCGATGCGGCTTGCGGTCTTCAAGACAAATTGGCGGTAATCCTGTTTCAATTTCCACCCAACTGGAAACTGGATCTCGATCGACTTGAAGCATTTCTAGAAGTGCTGCAATCTTACCCGAATTACCGCTACACTATGGAATTTCGCCATCCAAGCTGGTTAATTCCTTCAGTGTATCAACACCTAGAACGATCGCAAGTTGCGCTTTGTTTGCCCATTAGTCCGATCGTTCCACTCGATGTCCGTTTAACTACGGATTGGACATATCTGCGGTTTCATCGAGGCAAAGATAAGATTGTCTACGATCGATCCGAGCTAGTACATTGGGCAAAGCAAATTCAATTATTTCTCGCTCACAATATTGATGTCTATGCTTACTTTAATAATGATGCTGAAGGGTATGCTATCCAGAATGCAAAGGAGTTGAAGGAGCTGATGGAACAATCAACGATCTGCGAATAAGGTTCCCTAGACCATCGCGAGATCACTTCGTAATTGGTCTCTTCTCATTGGCTGATGAACTCTTCCAGACGAATTGCCAGACTTAACGGTAGAGCAATCAGCCGACGAAACCTATGAGTCTACTCATGATCGACCTGGACGGGACGCTACGGGAGCCAATTAGCGCCCAACCCTACTTTCAGAATGCTCAAGATCAACAAGTTATTGTTGGGGCTGACGCTGCCCTGCGTGCTTATCAGGATAATTGGATTATCGTGGGCATTACGAATCAGGGTGGTGTTGCTGCGGGCCATAAAACAATGCGGGAATGTATTGAAGAACAGCAGTACACCCTCAAACTTGTTCCTCAACTGAAAGAGATTTATTTCTGCCCAGACTTTGAGGGCAGGAAATGTTTTCGCGTGACCCGTCACAATGTTCATAACCACAGCCAAACGCGATGGTTCAGACAATATCGCAAACCCCACCCTGGAATGCTCAAACTTGCCATGGTGAGGCATAACCATCTTCCCGAAGACTGTCTTTATGTTGGAGACCGTGCCGAGGACGAAGAAGCGGCTCGACGGGCAGGCGTTGCTTTCGAGTGGGCGGAAGACTGTATCGCTCGACATCAACTGGCAACATTCCCTACTTGAAGAATCGATCATGTCTAACATCAGAGATTGCCTTGATCAGTATCGCAACCAAAGACAACAAGACGATTACTTTGACGAAGATTTAGCAAATCGTAGCTAGACCTAACACGCTTCGATCGTATAGGGTGTATACCTCTACCATCTTGTACGGTTCTAGACACACACACTACAATTTCATTCGCTATAGTGGGGAAGTGCCAAGGAAAAACCACTCTGTAACCCGACAGCCAACCGTCTTGTAAGAGTCGTACAAATACCTCTTTTGAGTACGGTCGCCCACACTGCAAAGTGAATGCGGTCTCGTTATAGTAGAAGAGTGTCAAGGAACCCCAAGGCACCTTGAACCAAGACAAATCAATAGTTTGAAAGCCAAACAATTATCCAACCCTCGTTAAAAGATTTGAGTTTTGGGACTATCCCAAGACGAATTAACATTTAGAGGATTCCGGAACAGCAACAAATATTGTTTCGGAGCCAACAAACTCTCAAACTAAGCATATAAATGGAGAGTTTGATCCTGGCTCAGGATAAACGCTGGCGGTCTGCGTAACACATGCAAGTCGAACGGTCTCGATAAGAGATAGTGGCAGACGGGTGAGTAACGCGTGAGGATCTGCCTTGAGGACTGGGACAACGATTAGAAATGATCGCTAATTCCAGATATGCCATCAGTGAAATGGAGCAATCCGCCTAAAGATGAACTCGCGCCCGATCATTGCCTTGGTAGGGTAAGAGCCTACCAAGGCAATGATCGGTAGCTGGTCTGAGAGGACGATCAGCCACACTGGAACTGAGACACGGTCCAGACTCCTACGGGAGGCAGCAGTGAGGAATTTTCCGCAATGGGCGCAAGCCTGACGGAGCAAGACCGCGTGCGGGAGGAAAGTCTTAGGACTGTAAACCGCTTTTATTCGGGAAGAATTTTTGACGGTACTGAATGAATCAGCCTCGGCTAACTCTGTGCCAGCAGCCGCGGTAAGACAGAGGAGGCAAGCGTTATCCAGAATGATTGGGCGTAAAGGGTGCGTAGGTGGTTTGAGAAGTTGATTGTGAAAGCCCGAAGCTTAACTTCGGAGGCGCGATCAAAACTCTCAAGCTGGAGCACAGTAGGGGCAACGGGAATTCCCAAAAGAGCGGTGAAATGCGTAGATATTGGAAAGAACACCAATGGCGAAAGCACGTTGCTGGGCTGTGACTGACACTGAGGCACGAAAGCTAGGGAGCAAACAGGATTAGATACCCTGGTAGTCCTAGCCGTAAACGATGAACACTCGGCGCTGGATTAATCGACTGATTCAGTGTCTTAGCTAACGCGTTAAGTGTTCCGCCTGGGGAGTACGTCCGCAAGGATGAAACTCAAAGGAAGTGACGGGGACCCGCACAAGCGGTGGAGGATGTGGTTTAATTCGATGCAACGCGAAGAACCTTACCAGGGCTTGACATGCCGCGAATCTCTTGGAAACGAGAGAGTGCCTTCGGGAGCGCGGACACAGGTGGTGCATGGCTGTCGTCAGTTCGTGTCGTGAGATGTTGGGTTAAGTCCCGCAACGAGCGAAACCCTCATGCTGAGTTGCCATCAGGTAATGCTGGGCACTCTCGGCAGACTGCCGCCGATAAGGTGGAGGAAGGTGAGGACGACGTCAAGTCATCATGCCCCTTACGCCCTGGGCTACACACGTCCTACAATGCTGCGGACAACGGGCAGCAAGCCGGCAACGGCAAGCCAATCCCTTAAACCGCGGCTCAGTTCAGATCGTAGGCTGCAACTCGCCTACGTGAAGACGGAATCGCTAGTAATCGCAGGTCAGCACTACTGCGGTGAATACGTTCCCGGGTCTTGTACACACCGCCCGTCACACCATGGAAGTTGGTTTTGCCCGAAGTCGTCACTCTAACCCTGATGGGAGGACGCCGACGGCAGGGCTGATGACTGGGGTGAAGTCGTAACAAGGTAGCCGTACCGGAAGGTGCGGCTGGACAACCTCCTTAAAGGGAGACCTTCGGACAAAGACCGGACGCGAGAGATTATCTCTGATGTTATGTCCGCTTTGATCCGACATCCCAAGGTCGAGACGAGCTTGGATAAAGGCTTTCAAACTCACTTGGTTCTCTCTCAGCCAGTAGAACCGAACTTAAACCTTCGGTTCTACTGACTGAGGTTCTTAAATCCATTGTGTACAGTAGTAAGAGTGAGTGTTGGACAGGTTGAGACAAAGACCTCAATAGAAGACAACGGGAAGCAACACTAAATAGTTCGGTTCCCACCCAACACAGTTCAATGGAATTCGCTATATTAGTAAGAGTGATAAGCAGTTAGCCAATTCAGCGAGTGGATTGATACTAACCACAAAGACTTCAACCAAATTCAATCGAAATAACTTCAGCAACTCATTTAGTGATAGCGTTGCTAAACTAGAGAGCCTGCTGGATTGAATGCCAGCGAGAACCTTGAAAATTGCATAGTAACTTGTCAGGTAGATACCATCGTTTGTGGTTTATTCAATACGTTAAGCAATGAATAAAACCAAACGACAGATATCACAGACACCAATGTAAGTTTGTGGTCAAGCTACAAAGGGCTTACGGTGAATACCTTGGCACACAGAGGCGAAGAAGGACGTCGCGATCGACGAAACGCTTCGGGGAGCTGACAGCAAGCTTAGATCCGAAGATCTCCGAATGGGGCAACCCAAGGTACTGCCACCTGAATCCATAGGGTGGTCAGAGCGAACCTGGTGAACTGAAACATCTTAGTAACCAGAGGAAGAGAAAGAAATTCGATTCCCCCAGTAGCGGCGAGCGAAGCGGGAACAGCCTAAACCATACTGTTTACGGTATGGGGTTGTGGGACAGCAATACGGAATTGAGCGGCTAGACGAAGTAGTGAGAAGCTACACCAGAGACGGTGACAGTCCGGTAGTCGAAAGTTTAACAATACAAGCTGAATCCCGAGTAGCACGGCAGAAAAGCCGTGTGAATCCACGAGAACCATCTCGTAAGGCTAAATACTCCTGTGTGACCGATAGTGAACTAGTACCGCGAGGGAACGGTGAAAAGAACCCCGGAAGGGGAGTGAAATAGAACATGAAACCGTAAGCCTACAAGCAGTGGGAGGGCGATTTAACGCCTGACCGCGTGCCTGTTGAAGAATGAGCCGGCGACTTGTAGGCAGTGGCAGACTAAGGCGGAAATGCCGAAATCAAAGCGAAAGCGAGTCTGAAAAGGGCACAATTGAGTCACTGTTTGCAGACCCGAACCCGGGTGATCTAACCATGTCCAGGATGAAGCTTGCGTAACAGCAAGTGGAGGTCCGAACCGACTGATGTTGAAAAATCAGCGGATGAGGTGTGGTTAGGGGTGAAATGCCAATCGAACCCGGAGTTAGCTGGTTCTCCCCGAAATGTATTGAGGTACAGCGGTTGTGATTATAGGTTGGGGGTAAAGCACTGATTCGGTGCGGGCTGCGAGAGCGGTACCAAATCGAGTCAAACTCAGAATACCAACTAACTGCACACACAGCCAGTGAGACGGTGGGGGATAAGCTTCATCGTCAAGAGGGAAACAGCCCAGACCATCCGCTAAGTGCCCCTAAATTGTCATTCAGTGGCAAAGGAGGTGGGAATGCAAAGACAACCAGGAGGTTTGCCTAGAAGCAGCCATCCTCGAACGAGTGCGTAATAGCTCACTGGTCAAGCGTTCCTGCGCCGAAAATGAACGGGACTAAATGACGTGCCGAAGCGGTGGAATTGAGAAATAATACACATTTCAATTGGTAGGGGAGCGTTCTGTAGTAGTAAGAAGCATCAGCGTGAGCAGATGTGGACGAATCAGAAGTGAGAATGTCGGCTTGAGTAGCGCAAACATTGGTGAGAATCCAATGCCCTGAAATCCCAAGGGTTCCTCCGGAAGGCTCGTCCGCGGAGGGTGAGTCGGGACCTAAGGCGAGGTCGAAAGACGTAGTCGATGGACGATCGGTTAAAATTCCGATACCGATTTGGAGTGGTGCAGAGGGACGGAGAAGGCTAGCACAGCCGCATGTTGGTTAGCGGTTCAAGTGTCCGAGGCGTTGCGGAGTGGCGAAACCATTCCAAGCTGAGGCATGAGTACGAGAGTCTACGGACTCGAAGTGTGTCACGTCAAGCTTCCCAGAAAAGCTCTAAACACCATAACTTCAAATCGCCCGTACCCGAAACCGACACAGGTGGGATGGTTGAGAAAACTAAAGGGCGCGAGATAACTCTCTCTAAGGAACTCGGCAAAATGACCCCGTAACTTCGGGAGAAGGGGTGCTGGTGCAAGCCAGCCGCAGTGAAGAGATCCAGGCGACTGTTTACCAAAAACACAGGTCTCCGCTAAGTCGCAAGACGACGTATGGGGGCTGACGCCTGCCCAGTGCCGGAAGGTTAAAGAAGTTGGTCAGGGACGAAAGTTCTGAAGCTAGCGACTGAAGCCCCGGTGAACGGCGGCCGTAACTATAACGGTCCTAAGGTAGCGAAATTCCTTGTCGGGTAAGTTCCGACCCGCACGAAAGGCGTAACGATCTGGATGCTGTCTCGGAGAGAGACTCGGCGAAATAGAATTGTCTGTGAAGATGCGGACTACCTACACCCGGACAGAAAGACCCTATGAAGCTTTACTGTAGCCTGAAATTGGCGATCGATTCTGATTACGCAGCATAGGTGGGAGGCTATGAAACCATTCTTGTGGGGATGGTGGAGCCAACGGTGAGATACCACTTTGTCAGAATTGAGCGTCTAACCTGTTGCCGTTATCCGGCATGAGAACAGTTTCAGGTGGGCAGTTTGACTGGGGCGGTCGCCTCCTAAAGTGTAACGGAGGCACGCAAAGGTTTCCTCAGACTGGTTGGAAATCAGTCGCAGAGCGTAAAAGCACAAGGAAGCTTGACTGTGAGACAAACAAGTCAATCAGGGACGAAAGTCGGCTTTAGTGATCCGACGGTTGAGCATGGAATCGCCGTCGCTAAATGGATAAAAGTTACTCTAGGGATAACAGGCTGATCTCCGCCAAGAGTTCACATCGACGCGGAGGTTTGGCACCTCGATGTCGGCTCATCGCAACCTGGGGCGGTAGTACGTCCCAAGGGTTGGGCTGTTCGCCCATTAAAGCGGTACGTGAGCTGGGTTCAGAACGTCGTGAGACAGTTCGGTCCATATCCGGTGTAGGCGCAAGAGTATTGAGAGGAGTCCTCCTCAGTACGAGAGGACCGGGAGGAACATACCGCTGGTGTACTGGTTATCGTGCCAACGGTAAACGCCAGGTAGCCAAGTGTGGAGTGGATAACCGCTGAAAGCATCTAAGTGGGAAGCCCACCTCAAGATGAGTACTCTCATAGCGTCAAGCTAGTAAGGTCACAGGAAGATTACCTGTTGATAGGCGGTAGGTGGAAGCGTAGTAATATGTGCAGCCGAGCCGTACTAATAGACCGAGGGCTTGACCACAAACCTTCATTGGTGTTTGACAAGTTGCAATGTGATTTTTAAGGGTTTGAATAAGCTGATTCAGGTCAGCAAAAGATGATTAATTAAGCCTCCAGTTCACAAGCTGGAGGCTTTTCTTGTAGGTTACTATTCAGTGAATCGTCATTCAGTTTTCCACCTAATCTGGAAGATTAGTTTCAGGATCGGTTGGTAGCTCAAGAGCATCGGTGTCAGGCAAGTTTTGAATTCGATCGCTGGGAACATCAAGGTTATTTTGAAAATTAACAAAGCCCTTATCTGAGGATTGTCCACCTGTAGAAGACTCTCTTACGTCAGAAACTCCAGCAGTTCGAGCATTGCCTGCATCGGTTGCTCCTGGAAAATTGGTTGCGATGGGAGCAGAGATTGGTTCTCCTTCTGGTTGAACCTCTCCTGCCGCTGTTTGAGCATCCAGCATAGCGCTGCCTGCAACATTCGCGGCGACCTGAGGTTGGGCTTGCTGAGATGCAACAACCGATTGATCTGGGTTAGTCGCTGAATCTGACAGTGATGGATTGCTCATGGTTTTTATTCCTAATATGAAGTTGATGTTGATACTTGGTGAATAGAATTCGCAGTTACACAGACAAAGTGCGCTTTGCACACCTAAAGCGAGTAAGGCTTTATTCCCTTGCCGGAGAGGGGGTGCCCTGGGAGTTCTGCTGCTCGGTTGAATCGGCAGAAGTTGTCACAACTCCTGCATCCTTCACATCAGGGTTAGATGCTTGAATGTCCTCGTCACCGGGAGAAGCACTTAATTCGTCTTCAGGGAGTTGTTCAACGCCAAGTGACTCATCATCAGGCTGGTTCGATTGCGAATTAGACATAGTTTTACTCCAAAATTTGTTAGTCAATAAAGCACAGCACAGCGATCGCTTTGAACTCAAGTTGTCACCCAGTGCATTCCCTCACGAGCAATCTCAACGGGAACAGTGTGAGAACCATCAAATTCCCGGTAAATCACCTCATAGCCTGTTTGCTGTAGTCGTGGCACAATGCGACGACTGCATTGATCGATCGGCAGCACCGTGTCGCTCTTGCCATGAGAAATAAAGCATTGAGGTTTACCCACTTGATCAGCAGATGCAGTGAAGCCAGGAGAAAAAGCAAGGATGTGAGTAAATAAATCACCATTGGTCATCCCGACTGAAAGCGCGTAGGAGGCTCCATCGGAAAAGCCTGCGATCGCAATGTGACGTGGATCGATCTCATAATGAGCAAAGGTTTGCGTCAATGCTTGATCAATACAGGTAATGTCAGGACCGTAGCGACTGACAATCATGTCCCAAGTTTGCCAACGTGAACTTACCGCGACCACAATGGTTGTAAAAGCATTTGCCCATTCCTGAATCATGCTTAACCCGCCTTTTGCATCACCTCCAGCACCGTGTAACATAAGCACTAGCGGCGCGGGTTGATGAGCTTGATAGGTTGTAGGAACATAAAGCAACCCATCCCGACCCTCTAGCCTGAGCGAGTACAGCCCAGGTGTTCCAGTCTCTATTGGCTGCATCGGACGAGCGCGTAATCGTCCCGCCGTAGAGGATGTCCTTCGCTTTAAAGTTATCATCACTAAATCTTGCGTTACGCAATTGAGTAGACGTTCTGTTTTTTGTTAGATTCGTTGACTAACATAAGGTTTTGAAAAAACAAATTTAACGCTCTTAATTCTTGAACTCAATCCTTAAAGAGCTACATTTAACTTAGAGTATTAGATGATTGAATACATGACTCTTTAGTAAGAGGCAATTGATTGTAATCACTAACGCTTTAAGTGATAAGAATTACATTGCCGTAACATAAGGAAATTGTTGCTATATGGAAGAAATAGCGAGATTTTCATGATTCGTATAAAAAGAAATATTTGAATTATTTCTCCACTTTTGAAGGATAGTATCCGTACTTATAACGTCGGTTCTCCTCCTGTATTTCTAGATCTGTAATTGTTAGATTTTAATTTAATAATAAGAAGGATAGCCATTAACCTCAGCACAACAGAAACCTTAGATTTAAGCGAATGAAATCGCTCCGTTGTGCTTTGTCTGTACCAAAACATTTGCTAAAACGCGTCTTTGAAATATCACCTTTTCTGCTCTCACTGCTGCTCACTACAACACTTCTAGAATGCACAACATGGATGATCTTCAGAAGCTCTTGGAGATCCTACCCCAGGAGATCCGGTTCTGTCGCAAAGATTTTAAAGTAACAAACGAGTTGGTCTCGTTCGTATTGTTTTAAGCACTCACTCCAAAGAGTTCGTTGATGAACTCGGCTTGAGATACACTGTCCCCTCGACTGATTCCTTTCACTTGTCCTTTGCGAATCATCGCCATTGCCTCTATTCCGCGCAACGTTCTCCTTGCCGCGTTGAACGACTGAAATCCCAGCATCGGTTTGACAATCCGCTTGATGTTGCGGTGGTCTTGCTCAATCACGTTGTTCAAATATTTGCTCTGCCGCAATTCAGTCTCCGCTTTCAATGTTTGATCTTGCTTCAATTCTTCTACAGCAACTGGATAAGCCGCATTTTTATCCACCGTGATCACTCGTGGAGTTTGGGTATGCTCTGCTTTCAGCACTTTGCGAAAAAAGCGCGCTGCCGCCTTGCCATCCCGCTTCGCACTCAGTATGAAGTCCAAGGTGTTGCCCTCCGAATCCACCGCTCGGTACAGGTATCTCCACGCTCCTCGGATTTTGATGTAGGTTTCATCGACTCTCCACGAGTCGTTCGTGGGCTTCAAGAACGGACGAATTCGCTTGTCTATTTCTGGAGCATATTTCAATACCCACCGATTGAGGGTCGAATGATCTACGGCGACTCCGCGCTCTTGCATCATCTCCTCCAAATCTCGATAGCTCAAGGAATAACGACAGTACCAGCGGACATTTAGCAAGATGATCTCAAGCAAAAAGTGCCGCCATTTGAACAAGGAATCGGTCGTCATTGAGAGCAGGGCTAGGGAAAATTGAGCTTTCACACCCTACCATTTTTGCGACACAACCGAGCATTTGGAATCGATCGCGAGTCGATTGTGGGATCTAGAAGACATCTTTAAGGAACACTACAAGCATCCTGCTTTTCGGGGTTCAACTTCAATTAAGAACGTTCTTCCAACATTAGTTCCTACTTTGAGATACAAAGCACTAGCTGTCCAGCGCGGTGATCATGCTCAGACTGTTTGGGAAGAGATGATTAACTGTGCCGATCAAGCTAAGAAAGAGCAAGCGGGCACGTACCCGTGTAGCGAAGCTATCGCAGACTTGCAAGCCTATTGCCAACTTGATACCTTAGCAATGGTCGAAATCTATCAGGCGTTACTCCAACTTTGTACTACTCAAGATCCTTTTTAGAACAATCCAATTCAAGAAGCTCTTCAATGCTCCAGCATTGATCGGAATGCTTGTGTAAATGAGGTTGCAACTTCAGTAACTCAGCCTTCTGTGGGCTTTCCCCTTGTATAACTTCAACTAAGCGATCGCTAGGTTGAATTCCAGCCGTTTCAGCAAATCGGGCGATCGTTCTTGAGTTCACGCTTCCATATCGAGCTTCAATCTCATCAGAGATCGCATCTTGAATCGTTTGCGGTAAAAATCGTTGTTCAATCGATATAGTTGCTTTGAATCGTTTTGACTGCTTTGCTGACGGCGAAATGTTGAGTAGACCGATCGCCGCCTGAAAAATCTGTGCAATTTCTGGTCGCACGTTTGGCAACCGTCTCAGCAAATGTGTGATCGTTGCTTCTAGCACCATCAGCAGTTCTGATATCGATAGTGTCGCTAACTGCTCAATTAAGCTCTGTGCCCCGGATTGTGTTGGTGCTTCAAGTCCTAAACAGGCTCTCAAGTTAATGCTTCCCCGAAGGTAAGCTCGAATCATATCAGCAGAAATTCCGGTTCCATTGCTGAGTTTCTCAACTCCCTCCTCATTAATGCCACCCTGACCGCTCTCCCAACGGCGAATCGTACTATGTGTCATGCCAAGTTGAGCGCCAAACACATAGGTGCTGGCATCTCCTCGTAAGCGCCTGACTAATCTCGCTAAGCGCTGGCTGCGATCGTTGTCGTTGACCACCCGAACTACATCACGTTGACTGAACGCTTCAACAGTAGCACTGATTCCCTTTAATCTGACTTCTAAACGCCTAGAATGCAAAAATTCTAGATTTCCAGAATTTTCTATTCTAATTCATGGTACTCTTGTTCTAGAAAGCGGTTTCTGTAAGTGCAGGAGTTTGATCCAATGCCTCATCCAAAACGGCAATCTTCGACTAACCGAAAACCAACAACTGAGCGGCAAATTATTCTCGCCCGCCGAAGCCGCTCTATCAAAGCCTCACTGCTGAAAGTGTTGTCGCTTGATCTCGTCACGCTCTACCAGGCTGATCAAGCCAAAGATTCAGATAAGACACCTGCCCGAAATTCGTCTCATCCCATGCCTCGTCCAGACTTTTACAGTCCTGCGGAACTACATGAAACAAGCCGCTTCATTGTTCCGAATCCAGCAACTCCGGTTCGCCCGATCGAGCCACCTATCACACAATCGGGTGAAACAGACTTGCGACAGGAGCAGCGCACCAATGCCGCCGACCCCAAAAGTGTTTCTCGGCCTGCAAGCCCGATCGCTATGGTCATTATTCGATGCTTTGCATTCTTGCTAGGTGTGCTGATTCGCTGCGTCCTGGTTTTCTACCTTCAGCCGTTTGCCGCTCTGCTATCTGGAGTTGCGATCGCACTCAGTGGCATCGGTGTTCTGATCGTTGTCGTCTCTACTCCTTGGAAGCAGAAACTGCTCTGGAACCTTTCCTGTTTATTTGGAGGGCTGCTGCTTGCAGTGCTAATGCTATGAGACAAAATCAGACGCATCAATATTTGAGAGTTCCCCTGGTGCTATTGATACTGAGTGCAACTATCGCCGCTTCAGTCAAACTCCTCTGGCAGTTCAATCCGAATCTGCTGAGGCTTTCAGCCTTTACCTCAACTGAGGAACTTCAGTGTGCAGAAATTGTCACTCCTGATGCTGTGCTAAGCCGAGAACGGATTTTGAAACTGATGACCCTCGCAGAAGGAACTGCAAAAACAAGAATCCGAATCATTCTCAAAGCTCCCTATTGCCGACTGAAGCCGAGCACCGTCCGAGCCGGAGCCACGGCAGAACGGGAAGTGTACCCGCTTGAGTTTGACCCCAAGATTTGGGTCATTGTCCTCTATGAAGACGATAACTATTTGGGTGTTCGATTAGTGCCACAAACTCAGCAATGTTCCAGTTCTTTACTTTAATCATCGTATGAGCAGAATTCATACTTATTGGCTCACAAGCTTGGTGGTCACTAACCTCACCGCTTGTCAGATCGAGAAGATACAGTCCGCATCCCTTGTCAAGCCAACCAGTATTCAGGTTTATCAAAAATGGGAGCTTCAACGGGGTGATCGCATCAATGATCAAACTGTCGTAAGTGCGCTGGGAGAGTTAGCGATCGACCTGGCAGGAAAGCCCATTTATGCCCCCATGAGCGGAGAAGCGAAGCCCGATCAAACAGGATGTGTCCTGTTTGCTGGCACCGAGCTACCCGCCTATCTATTTCGATTCTGTGGCATTAGCGCACCAAGTTTTGGAACGCTACGAAAAGGACAAACGATCGGAAGGGCAAATCTCCTGGTGTTCGCGACCTTTCAGAAACAGCAGAACGGCACCTGGGCATTTGTCGAGCCGAGCAAATCCATGCTTGAGCAAATTTTGAAACGCAGTTAAACGTGAGGCAGTGATGGAAGAAGGCTTTTTCATCCAAGTAATCGAAGGACAACACTCCCCCTTTGAGTCAATGTTAGAGCGATTTCCTGATGGATTTCCGGCATTGATGTTGGCAGACCAGACCACAGGCAGAATTTATCCAGTCCGGTTCAAGCGAGACAAGAGTGGCGATATTTTCTGGCTCGTTGATCGTCAGCAGTTACGCCCGGATCAATGGATGATGCTCGACGCACTGCATGGGCAATGTATCGAGTGTGTGTGGGTGAACTGGGAACTGTACGCGGAACTCACTGGGGAACTTTCGGCTGACGATCGTTCTGACGACGAAGAGATGGTTTATCCATTGTTGGTGGAGGTTGCCAATATGCCGATCGTGCTGTTCGGCAGTTATTTCGGCATTTCTGAGCGTTGGGTCGAGAAAAGTGATCCTCGCATTCAGCGCATTATCGAAGCACAAACGGTCTTGAAGTTTAATGCTAGTAAAAAGTAAAAATCGGTCGAAGATAACGAATCAGGAGAAGGAAAACTTTCACTCCGCTTCTGGTGGAAGTCCAGTCTTCAATAATCCTTCGCGTTCTGCGGCTTCGGTGATCACTCGTCGTAACCACTCGGTTCGATTCGGTAAAGCGCGAACCACACGATCGACCTCTTTCGGCAAAAGTACCGAAACGGGAGTTCTGGCATAAGCTCCAGGTTTCTCTTGAAATCGCTGAGTTGATGGATCACGCGGTTGATCGGTCATGTCAGTTCCTAGTAGTCCCTGCCTAAATTCTACACCGTCATATATGTCCGCTTGAGAGATATAAAGCCTTGTATTAATTCAGATTAGATCCGCCATATATAACGGTTTATAAGCTAAAATAAGAAGTGTAGAGAGACAGGCAACCACTTCAAGACTGACTCATTTTGAACTACACCGAGGCAAAAAATCTCTAGGTTGTTGTCATCTTTTTACATTCGCAAACCAAAAGGAGAGCGCCCGACTCGCAATCAAACCGCTCTCCCCACTCACATAGGAGTTAACCCTATTATGGCGTTTCTGGATGATTGTTTAGCTGACGAACGTGACCAGCGCGATCAGGAAGTTCGAGAAGAGTTGTACGATCGCTTCACTCTAGGCAAAACCGATGCCGCATTCGGGCGAATGCCAGAGTACAACGATGAATTGTATCTCGAAGGCTACTTTGCCGGACTGAAAACGCTACCGACTGATCCAGAGACAGACAAGATTCAGCACTACAGTCCACGCAGCCATTTTGCTTTCGGCAGGATGGATGGTGTGGATGAATGCCACTGCGACTTTTAAGCGAGCTGAATCACTGGGGACTGACTGCGGTTGGTTCCCTTTCCTGCTGTATTTGGAGGTTTCACATGGCAAAAATAGTGAATGCGATCGTGGCGAAAGTCGAAGTGATCGGCAAGCTGAAAGAAGGAGCTTATGGACAGTATCGCTCAGTGCTTTTCTTGGATCAGTCTCAACCTGTCGAATCAGAAGCTGCCAAGATTTGGAAGTCGCTGAGCAATGAAGAAGCGCAAGGGCTATCGAAAGGCGCGATCGTGCATTTAGTCCCCGCAGGTAAGGATCGAAGCGGCAAAGACAAGCACAATATCGTAACGCTCAACTCAGATGCTTCTGCGGCTGATGCAACCTCTGCTAAATCACTCATTAATCGTCCAGAAAGCATTGCAGCAACTTGGAGTGATGAGCAAAAACTAGCATTATCGGCTCAAATCTCTGACCATGCTGACTTACTGAGATTCTGTCTGGAAGTGGCTCACGAGAAGTTTGCAGATCTAGCAGATCCACGCGATTTTCGAGCATTAGCAACGACGCTGTATCTGCAAATTCTACGGCAATCACAATTTGATAGTGAGTGAATTCGTAAAGACTATTGATTCCAACCACCAAGGGAGTAACAATGGCACAGCAACTACATACCTACAAATCTGCCTGTCCTGCGATCGAGATTAATCGACTTCTAACTTATATTGCTCAAAATACGCTCGATTCTGAACAAGCGCTGATTCAGTCCGATGAAATTCCAGCCGTTGTGAATTGTTTGATTCAACGTCTGATTTGGCAACAGCCCCATCTGGATCAAGTCTTGCAGGAGATTTTAGACGACCTGCGATTTGGGATGTGACGAGCGATCACGGCTGGACAAGTTCCTAAGTTTGTCCAGCCGTCACTTGATACAGACCTACTGCGAATCCGAGTCTTAGAACAGAATTCACCGTTGGTGTTCATTGGGCTTCATGGATGTTGATAGAGTTGACGGAAGCTTCGCCTTCTCACGGAGCCGAGTCGCCTCCTGGTGAAAACAGGTAAAATCTTCGCGACCTGCTCCTTTTTGAATCGTTGAGTGGTTCGCGTCATATTGCAGGAGCGATCGCCCTGCTTTTTCGACCGTGATTAGTTCCGTGGTGCAGTGGTATCGCAGCAAATAGTCGTGTTTGCGCGATTGATACTCGTAAACGGGCTGTTCCTCTAGCTGAAGCTGTTTGCCTTTGTATTTAAGAATCGTCTTGGCATCTTTCACGAACTGCTCGATTTGTGCCTGGTAGTTTGCTGAGTCTTGCTTCACGTGTAGAACTGCTGCCGATGAGAGCGGGACTTCAGGATTACGGGCAGTTAGATCATTAATTGACGCAGGTGTTTTTGCTTTGAAGTCCTCGGCTAAGGCTTGAATGCGATCAAGGTATTTTTGGGATTGCCCGGTTTCTCGCGCCTCGAAATACCATCGCTTAAAGTCCTGCAACGAAGGATAATAAGGCTCCTCGATCACGTCGGGCTTCGCCTCGCTCTTAACAGTTTTCTTAGGTCGATCATTCTCGGTTGCACGATCGCGAGTCGATTCCTGATGGACTTCAAATGGAGAATGCCAACCATCTTCTTTTGCCCAACCGCCGAGAGTCGCGATCGTAATCCCCCGATTTTCCTGGAAACGCTGCCAGATGTACTCGCACTCTCCCGGCTTATACTTCTCGCTCTGGGCACTCCACCGCTCCCATTCGGACAAGAAATCAGAACTGACGCTGTGTAATGCCATGCCAACTTTCAGCCAGGTATCGCGATCATCGGCTCTCCACGGGTGTAAGGCGGCAAGATAGCTCAATGCCCAATCTTGGTCTGTCCATTGGTCTTGATATTGAACTGAGTGCAGATTGGGTTTGGTGTATTCTGCCGATCGTGTTTTCATTTCCACTAACATTCGCTCCACTACCCATTGAGGAACGAGGGCAATTTCAGTGTCTTGAGGAGCGCGTATCCAGCCGTACTGTCCGGTCATTGGATGAGATGAAGGTGGCAACACCGACTGCAAGCCTTGCCAACGCAGTTCAACGTGTTCTTCTTTGCCGTCATCGCCTTTGACTCCAGTTGCAAATTTGCGCGATCGCATGACCGACCACAACTCCTTCGGAACCTGGAATAGATGTTGAGATCGTCCTGCCCGACCTGACGTAAAAGCAACAGTTTCGGGTAATTCTTGTCCGTCAGAAAGTTCGAGCATTTTGGCATGAGCAGACTCACCATCCAGATCGATCGCCACAATTCCACCCGAAACTAATCCGGTTCTTAGTCCATACCCTTTTGCTCCTGCTTCAATTTCATGCACTAACTCAGCCTGTGACAAGGAAGCTTCCATTTGCCAGCCTGCACGATATGGAGCTTTATGAGCATCGATCGGAGTCAGTGCCCAAGATGAGGGAAGGTGCTGCAATTCATCGATCAATTGCTGCTCAAGTTTGGGAGCAGGTTGATCCTGTCGTTGATTTTCAGAATCGGAAGGGCGAATCGACGTATCGATAGTCGAAGCTGGGTCAAGGTGGGTTGCAACAGCAGGATGAGACATCGAAGGTTCTCCTGAATGTGAATTGATCTGTGCTTGCTGAACTGCGAGATAGAAGTCTGCTAACTCCTCATAAATGTCAGCAAAGAGCGGTTGTGCTGCTTGTAAGGTCCGAATGGCTGAGATCGGATCAGATTGAACAAGAATGGTGCTGATTTGGGCGGGATTTAGTAGCTGTTTTAATGGATCCGAAAGCTGACTCAATTGCGCTGCCCAGAATTCGCGTGAGTTGAGCGCTAGCTGAGGCCGTTCTGTTGCTGAGTCTTCCTGCGTCTCCTCGGAAGCTTGCCCAGAAATTGCAGGTCCGATCGTTGGAGGTGGATCAACTTCAGGCACAGTATTAAAGCTTTGTTCTAGCGATGCTCTGATTTGGGCATCAACCTCAGGCACGAACGGAACATAATCAGCCTGTGCCTCGAACTGGTCTTGACCCACTAGCTCTAGCTGCGGCAGTTCAATCCCCATCATCTCGCGGGCTTTATGGCGTTGCTCGAATGCGGCAAGCGTCAACTCCTGAGCATTGAGGTAGTAAATGACCGATGAAATTCGCTCAGGCGGCACAACGAGCATCATCTTCTTGCCGACTGAAAAGAACTCACCGCCACCAGCGGCAGACATCAGGGCTTCGTTGAGATAATATTGTCCACCTTCTTCTCTTGCTTTTGGGGTTTGGAGAATGATGCCATTGCCATCGCGCTTGCGCTGCGCTCTCACCACTAGAACTTCGTCGGGTGTCTTGAGTTGTCCGGTTCGATTCGTGACCTCGAACAAAAACCGTCGCACATCATCGGGGTTGCTGATTGCAATCGGGGTTTGCTCCACTGCTTTCTCAATGTCAAATTCTGGCGGTGTTAAGACTCCCTGGCAGGTTTTTCCAGCAGCATTGGTATAGTTGATCATCTTGCCGTTGAACTTCTCCATTGCCCGAAGGATGTTCCCCGTGAAAATTTGACGTTCTTCGCGGTTTCTCTGCTGGCGTTGATCGAAGACTTCGTAGATGGGTTGGTCGAAGAAGTCATATTCTTTCGGAGTCGCAGTGATGCCGTTGGATGCGCCAGCATTCACCTTGGAGAGAGGCATCGTCAGTTCTTTGGCAGGGTCTGCGAGAAGAAACTGAATTTTCCAGTTTCCTGGAGCAGTCGGATTGCCCTTGGGGTCAGTTCTCCAAAGCCGTGCCGTAATGCCATAGAAGACACCCCCATTGTCAGTCACAATCCGCGTCGGCGTTCCGAGCGGGAAGGTTTCGAGTGTTTTGCGGACATGAGCCAACTGCTGATCTAATCGAGCATTGAACTTATCAATCGCCCGACCCGTTCTCAGTTGAGTGTCGGTTTCCGATTCTTCTGCTTTCGGTGGCACCCGCACTTGATATTTCGCTCGGTAGGCTTCCACCTCAGAGCGTAATTGCTGGACTTGCTCGGCTTGATGTTGATTGGCGGTTTCGGTGATCTGAGATCGCGCTCCATACAGATCGAAGTTCTCGTCGGTTATTTCTGGCAGTTCTAAATGCCGTCGCACATAGTTCACCGCTTCCAGCGTAGTGAAGGGTTTGCGAGGTGTTTTAACATCGACGACATCGAGATGTACAGCACTGGTGAAGCGACTCGGCTCACCCGAATCAGCCGGAAGCACTTCCATACGGGCGATCGTTCTTGCTCCAAAATCAAACGACTGTGCTTCGAGGATCGATTCGCCCATTGCTTCTTGTCGCTCGACATACTCGACGTATTCCCGCTCGATTAAGTCATAGAGTTCTTCTTGCTCACTCAGTGGCAGGAGTGGAATTCTCCCTGTGACTTTGCGAATCGCGGCTTCGGGTTCATCGCCTTCATCGAGGAATTTGAGCGGTGTCCCCAAACGAGCGTGGAGTTCCGGATTGTTCAACATGATTTCGCTGACCACCGCGTCCCCATACTCGTTGATAAAGTCAGGGACGTTTTGTAGCGAGATATTGCTCGATCGCGCCGCCGTGGTACTGGCGTTGAGCGATGCCATCTTTTTGGCTAGAACGGCTCCCGGTCGCTTTTCTGCCGGAATGTCAGCACACAACAAGGTATAACTTGGTAGCGCGACCTGTCCGTGCCGATGAATCCGACCGAGCATTTGCATAAAGTCATCGATATTGCGCTCTGCCTGCGCCACGATCATGTGACGCGGACGCTGATCAGCAAAGCGTTCAGAGGCATGAAGCGAGATGCCCGTGGAGCCAGACTGATTCAGCACCATCACATCGAGATTACCGCGATTAAAGCCAGCAACTGTCTCGATCGCGGCTCTGGTACTGCGCTCGGCAGGAGTGCGAGTTTGATAGAACCGTCCGCCATCTGCGGTGTACTCAACCTGGTGTTCTCGTCCCGTCACTTCTCCAGTCTGGTAGCCTGCTTGTTGGAGCCGATTTTCGATGTAGTCGATCGGCGAAATCGGTAAGTTAGAAAAATCGGTTGCGTCGATCAGGTCTAAAGCTTCTTCGTAAGCAGCAACCGCTTCTGAACGGAGTTCTTCATCACTCAATCGATAGCATGGGCTGCCATCCATACGAGTGTGATTGTATTGGCGAGTGCCGTAAGCGTCTTTCAGAATCACTTCGCGAGATCGCTCCAGGTACCGCGTCAACATTGCTCCAAAGTCAAGGTTAAGAGCTTCTCCTGGTTCGATGCCCTGAGCGCTTGCATAGTTACCAATAAAACTGCCCATCGTGTTGGCAACGGTGATCACGGGCTTTTCGCCGTTTCGCAGCAGTTCGAGCGATCGCTCTACCGTAGCTTCAGCTTTCAGCGACAGCAGCATTTGATCGATCAAGTTGTGCATGAGAGAGGCAAACTCGATGCTTTTTGCGACTGCTTCTCCGATCGACGTATCGAGCTTCAACGCTTTCGCTTCGCGCTTCAATTCCTTGTTCATGAGTTTGACCGCGATTTGCTTTTCTCGGTCAAATTCCATGATGCGACTCATGATTGTCGCCGCATTTTCGGCAACGTTTCGATCAACTGATGCTACATCCGCCGTAAAACGAATGCCTTCATACGATCGCTCTCGCCGAATGTATTGCCCCTCCTCAGTCAGCATCGTCGCGAGGGCTTGCTGCCCAGGAACGCCCATCTTCTGGATCAGCGATACCAAGGTGTCCATATGCCCCACTGCAAGGCGCATATTCGTTTTGCTGTAGAGCGTCATCACTTGCGGATTCTTCGCATAAGTGGCACTCGAATAGAGAACCCCTTGCGATCGCTCAATCAGTTCACGAGCAAATTCCGCACGATTAGCAACATTGGTTTGCTTCCAATCATTAATCGAGCCGCCTGCCATATGGCTCTCGTCGAGCAGCAAGATCGAGTTGTTTGCGAACTTCCGCAGAAACTCGCGTCGCTCTGGTTCTTTGTCGCCGACCGCTTGCAGTTGATAGTAGGTGGTAAAAATACCGTCATAGCTGCCCAGATTCTCGGATTGCAGCAGCGATCGCATCTCTTGTTTATGTGTCGTTGAACTGGTCCGAAGCTGTCCACCATTCGCCAATGGAATCCGAACGTTCTCATTCGTGACAAAGGGATTGAAGCTACCGGAATCGATGTCTGCCAAATCGCGCATCATATCGGCGTAGAGGTCGGGCTTTTTGGTAATGAAGATTGGGGTGTAGCCAGACAGTTTGGCGTAGCAGATCAGACTGGCAACCACCCGACCTTTTCCGACTCCAGTTTGATCACCGATGATGAAGCCAGAGTTCTTTTCAATGTTGCGAATCGCTAGGGCAACTGCATCGACTTGTTCGGCTGTAAGATACCGATGCAATTGCTCAGAAGTGCCATATTCCAGTTTTTGAGCCACGTACTGGTCGATATTGCCCACTTCAGTTTCGAGCCGAGCGAGTGCGATCGCCGTTGGGGTTTTCATATTGACCGGAACGAGGGTTCCCGCAGGATCTCCGGTGCTATGCGGAGTGTAAGTCACTTGTCGTTGAATGTCTGAGTTTGCCATTGTGCTGTCCTTGTTGAAGAGGATTTCAGTTATTGAGGCATTGCTTGGAGCCACGCTTCGAGCGATGTTTGGCAGATGACTTCTAAAACTTCGGGGGACTCGATCGTCTGAAGCGGGAAGCTCCAGGTTGAGCGCATCGACATCCTGATTCGTAGTTCGGGATTTCCCAGAGTGATCGCCGTTGCCCAATCGATCGGCTCCTCGTTCGGGTCGGGGAGATTCCAAATCTGATGATCCATGTGCGCTTCGTTGAGGTAGCGATGAATGGTTCGGCAGGCTTGAGTCAGGTCTGGTTCCTGCTGAATCATCCAGTTCACCCGATGGGCGAGAAGTTCCAGATAGTCGTCCCAGGTCGAGATCGCCATCCAGGTCAATGGCACTTGCACTACTGCTAGAACCTGAGATAACGGTTGATCCGGTGATGGAGTCCAAACTTTGGGACTGTTCAAGTAGAGTTGCATGAAGATGCTCCTTCAGTTGATCAAACGATTTGTAGATGCGAGGTACGTCTGCAGCAGGTAACGATCTCTGTGATTTTCCTTGTCCTTCAATGATGATGAGATCGATCGGAAAGCCTGCTCCCTGTTTACGGTATAAGCTGCCCCAAATGGAGAAGTGGTCGGTGACGTTGTAGGTCTGGTAGAGCGTGTAGAAAAAAGCGCGGCTTTCGCGTGTGTGGTAGCGATCGGATCGCCGTTCTTCGTCATCGCCTAATTTTCCGCCTAAGATCAGCACTGCTTTTCCATCAGGCTTCATCGCTTGTAAGGCTTGGAGTGAGATCGCATGATCAATCTGAGTCGTGATCAGTTTTCCAACTTGAAATCGTTTGGTGCTTCCGTTCTCTGACAAGCTGCCGAACGGCGGATTCGTGATGACAATATCGTGCAGTTGCGAGGGACGATAAGTGACGGCATTGTTTTGAGTAATATCAAATCTCCAAAATATGACTACAGATGATATAACTTAGATGTAGCATTCCGTCAGCGACGATGGCAGGCGTTTACAAGCTAGAGATTCAAGAAAGTGCTGAAGAACTGAAGCAACTACTCAGAACGCAGACCACGGCGAAGGGGAAAGAGCGTCTTCAGGTGCTGTATCTGCTGCAAACGAAGCAAGCGAAGACTGTACAAGCGGCGGCTGAATTGATTGGACGTAATCGTGTGACGGTTCAAGACTGGTTGCAGCACTATCGCAGTGGCGGCATCGCAGCGCTGTTAATGAGCAAAAAGCAAACCGGACGACCGCGTAACCTACCGCAATGGGCAGAACAAGCACTCGCCAAGCGGTTACAAGAGCCAGAGGGATTCGAGAGCTATCAAGCGATTTGTGACTGGCTAGAGAACACGCTGGGTTTGAGTGTTCCCTACAAGACCGTGCATAAACTTGTGTATCAACGGCTAGGGGGATTGCCTAAAGTTCCTCGCCCCCAGAGCATCAAGCAATGCAAAGAGCAGCTAGAGGCATATAAAAAAACTTAGGCGCAAACTTGGCAATGTTGGTGTGGTTTAGTCTCAATGTCCTCGGCATCGAACGCCGAGTCCGCTTCTTGTGCCAAGATGAAACGCGCTTTGGACTCAAAACGGTGAGTGGACGCAAGATCACTGCCAAAGGAGTCAAGCCCATTGGCAAAGTGCAATGGCAGTTCAAGGCAACCTATCTCTATGGCATCGTCGAACCCCAAACTGGAGCCTCATTTTTCTATGAGTTCTCACATCTCAATACCGATTGCTTCCAAATCTTTCTCAATCTCGTGGCTGCACAATTCCCAGAAGACTTGCTGATTGTGCAACTTGACAATGGCGCGTTTCATAAAGCCAAACGCCTGCAAGTGCCTGACAACATTGTGTTGCTGTTTCAACCCCCGCATTGTCCTGAACTCAATCCCATCGAGCAGGTTTGGCAATATCTCAAGCGGCGGTTTCGCTGGCATCTGCCGAAGACGTTAAAGGAGTTGCGACAGTGGATCACCCAGCAGATTCTGGCATTGTCGCCGGAGACGATTGCATCCATTACAGGGCGAGCATCGATTCTAGAGGCACTATCTGTAGCCGGAATTTAGAGATTTGGTATAAGAGGACGTTTGAGAAGTAGCGGATTACGCCAGTCTTCGTAACAGCGTACGGAGAGAGGCGGTGTAGATGAAAGCCTCCGAAGTTTCCGGCAGATATTCGTAGTCTTTGCTCAGTCGTCGATACCGCCCAAGCCAACCATAGGTTCGCTCCACGACCCACCTGCGCGGAATCACTTTGAAATTGCGGTCAATTGGTGCAGGTTCGACACCCGGACCTACAATGCGACGACGCGACCCAGCATTCGGATGCTGGACACGCTGCACGCTCCAACCCAACTGCTCTTTGACCCAAGTGATAAATGTGGTGCGATAGCCGCCATCGACCCACAAGTGCCGTAAGCGGGGGAATTGAGCTTGAATTCCCTGGAGCAGTTGTTTTGCTCCTTCTTGGTCAGCTGTGTTCGCCGCTAGCACCTTGACTTGCAGGACAAATCCTTGCGTATCGACCAGCAAATGACGCTTGCGCCCTTTCACCTTCTTACCACCGTCATAGCCCCGTTCTGTACCGCCGACTTCAGTGGTTTTGATAGATTGAGCATCAATAATGCCTGCACTGGGTGTTGCGGCTCGTCCCAACGCCTGACGCACTTGTTCACGCATAGATTTGAGCATTACTTGCCACACACCCGCGATGCGCCAAGTGCGAAAGTAATAATACACCGTTTGCCAAGGGGGAAACTCATGCGGTAATAAGCGCCAAGCACAGCCAGCACGTTGAATGTAGAAGATTGCGTTAATAACTTCGCGCATGTTTCTAAAACGTGGGCGACCGCCAGGTTGAACTGCTGGAATTAATGGTTTGATGATTGTCCACTCAGCATCAGTCACATCAGTGTTGTAAGGTTTTCGGTTCATCCTTCCATTCTAGCCAATGGGTATAATCTGCTACTTCTCAAACGTCCTCTAACGGTGTAACCCTGATGCTGTAACTCGGTCGCTCTTTCTGGGTTGAGTTCGTTAGCAGTGACATGATCGGGGTTTGTATGGAGTAGAAGCGCCCCATTTCCGGCAGTCGGTTCGTAAACGGTAGATTCAGAAGTAATGCCGATCAGAGTTGCAGCGAGAGAAGCGATCGGCAGTGGAGTGCTGTATGCCTGTTGCAAAACGCTTGTCGAGGAGCGGGTTCCAAGGGTCGGTTGCCGTTGGTAGAGATCAACCAGTTGATCGAAAACGGCTTCTCGATCAGGATTGGCTTGAGCAATTCCACGAGCGATACGAACCAGGGAACGTTCGATCGATTCATCGACGAATTTTGCGATCGCAGTCCCTGGTGCAACAGGTGTTTCAAGAACGGAAGCCGCAAATTGTCGAGCTTCAACGATCGTGGCAAATCGCTTCCCTTCTCGAAACCACTCCTCGAAAGCAGGAATCAAGAGATGGGTTTGAGACATAGCTGAGTATTAGCTTTGATGATCGGCAGGCAAGCGATCAACCAAAATTGCACCCTCAGCGGTTCGAGCTTGTACAACTTCGCCATCCCAATGCACTTCGAGTAATTCTGGATCGTCAGACAGCATTTCAATCTGAGTGCCATCAGTGATTCGTAAAACGCGGTAACCGTTGCAAAAGATCTCAACGGTTTTGGGTTGATAGTCTTGGGGCAACGCAGATGCGTAGCTTGAAACGAGCGCGAGGTAGTCCAGGCGCTTCTGAAGAATGTTATCCATGATTCGATTTGGTTAAGGTTATCGTTCGAGGTCTTTCGGGCGTTGCCGAGTCCGTTCAGGGGTTGGTGGTCGGAGGGATTGAATCTCCTGAACTTGGGCAACTGTGCCTCTGCCGTATTGTTCGATCACAGCAGGGTTGACCTGCTTGAGTCCGACCTGGAATTGAGAGTATGGTCCTTGCTGAAGCAGGGAAGTTACCGCTTCTGGGGATTCTCCTGCACGAAGAGCCGCCGCTGCCACTCGCTGATCGAGTTGAATTGCGATCAGATCATTGCTGATGTGTTCTCGATACAAATCGGGGTACGTCCATTGCCGTCCGGTGACTGCGATCGCATACTCGGTATATCGCTGACGTTGAATCGCTTCCACCGTGGATTGTGAATATTTCAGAATGCCAGGAAGAGCAGCTTTCTTCGCGTCAGCGTCCAGACTCTGGGTTTGATATTGAGTTTTCGGTCCTTGTGCCAGAAGTTGAATCGTGGTTTTGGCATCGAGGCCTGCTTTTAGGGCAGCCGTAGCAACGGATTGGTCAAGCGATCGCGCTGATTGTTGGATGTCGGCACGATCGCTGGCATACCGCTCATACAGTGCGGAATAACTGAGAGTCGCATCGCTGAGAACTGATTTCGCAAACGACAAATATTGCTCGCGCATCAACCTCGCCTTATCGGTTTCGGGGTCGCGTGGAGTGTTGGGATTTGAGTCTAAGGGGTTGCCAGTTGCCATATCCGTTGCGTCGTCTATACCGTCGAGATCTGTGTCACTGCTGTAGGGGCTGGTTCCCGCGATTCGTTCTTCTCGATTCGTGAGTCCATCCCCATCGCTATCTAACTCATCATCATCTGGATTTGCCACGATTTGCGAACTCCTAACTTAATGCGTCGCCGATGTCGCCCAACATATTGTCGTCCATGCTGAGATCGAGATCATTGAAAAAGCGTTCTTGCTCAGTCTGTGGTTCGGAGGTCGATGACCCTGCACCATTCTCTGCGGTAGATGAGGTTGCCGGAGGCGAAGCAATTACTTGACGAGCAGGTACGTCTACCCCGAAGTTTTCGCGGATGAACTGAATTTGCTCTTCGAGTCGCCAGATGCACTGTTTCGCCAATTCTTGTAACTCTGCTTCCGAGTATTTGCCGCTGTCACGGGCAGCAAACGGCATCCAGAACGATCGCGTGGCAGAGGCAGCTTTTTCTTTGCCATCGTAGGTCGTGTGGATCAGCCAGGAGTAAGTCTGCCCATTTGGAGAATTGCGATCAGGTTCAAAGATGAACCGGACACGCTCCTTCGAGGTGTATTTCGGGGTGGCATCCGTGGTCTTTTTCGGGGGTCTGGGCATAGGTCACTCCAACAGGTTAAGCGGCAGTTTGTTGATGGGCTGCCCAGAGTGCGCCGAACACTGCGTAGGCATCGGTCATGCGAGGAATCAGCGACGATTGCTGACAGAGATCAGGATCATCATGCAGCACTGCCGTCAGTTGGTGTTGCAGAATTTCGCCAAAGCTAATTCGGTTGGTTAGTCCCATCACACTAAAAAGCTCCATCAATTCTGATTGCATGACTGTAGCCGCGCCTCCTGCCACGATCACATCATAGTTGCCTCCCGGCAAATGATTTTCAAGATAGCTTTTGACTTGCTTCCAGTAGCTTTCACGAGCAGTCCCATTAATTTCTTTCATGTCCATCGGAATTAGTTGTCCTGCGACTCGCAGCGTGGGCTGATTGAGCGCGATCGTTTCAATGAGATGCGGCGTAGTAGTTGACAAACCCTTGAGCGAAGCTGCAACTTCTACGGCATGAAGAAATCCAGGTCCGTCACTGCGAGAGTTGCTTTGGAGAACTCCATTCTGAAATCTCAGAATACTCAGGTTGCGATGCCCAAACATCAGAACGATGATGGTGCGATTTTTGGGATTCACGCCTCGCTTGATTAGTTCACCTCGTTTGGTCAGGAACAAGCCGAATCCTTCGGGCAGAATTTGCAGCTTGTCAAATGAAATTGAGAGCGGTTGTCCTCGGAAGATGAAATTCTGAGCAGATTCCGCGATCGCAGATTGGAGTTTTTGGCGATCGCTAAACTCAGTCACAGGCAGCATCAGCGCAACCGTTGCTGTAGTTGTAGTGGGCAACTGAAGTTTTTCTCGCACAGCCCCTAACAGTGCTAACACCTTATAGATGGCACGTCGTTCTTTGCGCTCGATCAGTCCGTTGTCGCCAGAAAAGCCTTGAGCAAATTGCCCAACGGCTGCCATCTCATCCCCTAACTGTACCCAGGCGACCTTTTCCGGTTGAGCATCGTGATTCACGCTTTGGTATTTCCCCAAAAGCTCAGATTGCACCCAGGCGATTTCCGGTTCCATCACTAGCGGACAAGGCATTCTGTCGCGGATGTAGAAGCTTTTAGTGAGCGAACTGCCTAAATCAAGTGAAGCAATTAACATGATTCATTCTTCCTTTGTGTGAGCGCCATTGAACCCGTGTTTTGTAGCGTCTAGCCCTTGTGCTGAATTATGCTGAGTTATTTTCGGAATCTCATCGAGTTCAATGACGTTTGCGGATGATATGCTGACAATATACCGCATAATTTATCAGCAAGCAAACTCAACGTCCGGAAAAATTCTTATGACTTCACCCCAGTCCAGCACTTCAACTCGTTATCGGGTTGAAATTCGCTTATCCCCTGAAGAGCGATCACAGCTTGAAACTCTCTCCGAACAAGCAGGAATGTCGATGAGCCGCTACATTCGCTCCGCTTGTTTTGGAAAGACGCTTCCTGTCGTGGTGACAGACGTTGCCATCTCGACCTATGCAGAACTTCATAAACTCAGCATTACTCTGGCTCAGCAATCGTCACAGACAGATTTTGAAACTCAGCAATGGATTAATGAACTGCTCAAACTGCTGCACCAAATCCGGGCAGAGATTTCGGGTATTCGTTCCACTGAGTCAGGACTGCATCACGAAATTCAGCACAACCGCGATTCACCTCACACAAAGGATCGCTAATCATGCTTGCCAACATCACAAAAGGACAAAATTTCTCCGGCTGCTTGCGCTATGTCTTGAGCAAAGCAGGGGCGGAACGAATTGGCGGAAATATGGAGGGTGCAACCGTAGCAGAACTCCAGCGCGAATTTGATTTAGGGGTGCAACGCCAGGAGCGACGATCGCCGCAGAAAGTGACGCAGGCAGTAGTTTGCCATACCAGTCTCAGCGTCGAGGTTGGGCGCAATTTGGATGATGCAACGTGGAATGCGATCGCAACTGACTACCTGACCGCAATGGGCTTTACTAACAATCAGTTCATTGCGGTGAGGCATACCGATACCCAGCACGATCACATTCATTTAGTCGTGTCCCGTTTGCGGCTCGATGGCACAACTGTCGAAACTTGGCTCGACTACCATAAAGCGCAACAAGTTCTCCGCCAATTAGAGCAGGACTACCAACTGCGATCGATACCGCCAAGTTGGGAGGTTAAGATCAAGCCTGCTTCGGTTGGAGAGATTCGACAGTTTCACCGCACCGGAGAGCCGAGCGTTCGAGCGATGTTGCAGGTCGCGATCGGTGAAGCACTATCAACGGCGACCACGATCGAACAATTTCAGAATCAGTTAGCCCAACTGGGTGTAGCAGTCCGGCTGCGTCAAATCCAGTCTGGCATTGCAGGCATTTCATACAAGCTCAACAAAGTGGCATTTCCAGGCTACAAACTGGGAAAACGCTACACCTGGAGCCGAGTTCACAGTCAATTGGAGATGAATTATGAATGATCAAATTCGACAACGTGCCAAAGAGAAGATGATGCAATCGAATCCATTGCAGGAGAATTCATTACAGCAGGAAGTGACACCCTCGGAAATTCCGCTACGATCGCTGATCACCAGTCTGGAACTCTTGCAGCAACTAGAGAGCCAAGTGAAACCTGTGCAAGCGTTGGTCGAAGCGGTGCGGAATTTGACCCCGGAGAGTCAGCTTCAGCCACAGCTAGAGAAATTCCAGCAAGAGAATCGATCGCAATTTCAACAGTTGAATCAGCAGATCACCACCCTGAACCAGCGATTTCAGCAGACGATTCCCCAAGTGAATCTGATTCTGGAGGAATTTCAGGAGAGTGCCACAGTGCTACAGAAAGCGATTCCGACACTTCAACAATTGATCGAGCAGGGCAAGACTCAGATAACCGAGCAGCAGAAACAGTTAGACCAAATCACGGAACGAGTGAACGTACTTCAGCAACCCGTTCCGATCAAGCTCAATTGGCTCAAGATTTACGGGCTGATGGCGCTGTTCGCGATCTCGACCGGATGCACGATCGTTCTAATGTTGCGCCTACTGCCAGCAACAACCTTCAATCTCAATCAGCCCAATCAACCGCATCAGACCCAAAAGAAAGCGGAACTCCGCCAAGGCAGTTGAAATCCTGGCAAGCGTACAGCGACCAAATCCAGGAAAAGAATCCCGTCAAACAAGACTTAATCGTGGCTCAACTTGCATTAACAGAAGGACAAAACGCTGGGGTGACTTCCCGCAATAATTTCCAGCAGGTTAGACAGTTGCTCTGGCAGAGTCCGTATGTTCAATGGTTGCAGGAGGAGCAAGGAATTGAGAAAACGCGCAGTTATGTCAAACTGACGCTTCAGGCAGCGTATCGGGAGAATCAGCGATCGCAAAAATCTCAAAAGCAGAGACAACGACAACGCGATCGCAGCCGTCAACAGATTCGATAGATTTAACTGAATTGTCTTCGCTAAGGTAGCGTATCGCTGGGGGGATGTTCACCGGATGCGAAGAGAACACGTCGAAGGTTGATCAAGCCTAAGCGATTCAGATTTAGCTCGTTGACGGTGGCGCGACCTGTTGAGGTTGTCCCAATGACGATCGTATAATCTTCGTTCCAAGCAAAGTGGTCGCGCCATTGCTGCACTCTGGGACGAAAGAGTGAAACCGTTTGTTTGGCAACAGGGTCAAACCCTTCGATCTTCGTGGATTTGTGATTATTACAGCCCTGACAGGACAACGCTAAATTTTCCAGTTCTGATAAGCCGCCTTTAGCACGAGGTAAAATGTGTTCAACCGAAAAAGACTGCGTAGCAAAGTTCATCTGGCTTACGCAGTATTCGCAACAACCCTTGGCTCGATCGATCACCAAGCGTCGCTGTTGAGCGGTCACACGATCGCACTTACACAGGCGGGCGGTTGAATTCCTAAATCTTGCATGATCTCTCTCAACGATCGATTCCGTAATTTTGCCAACGCTGCTAAATGTTCGATGCGCTCCGCGTCGAGTTGTTCGATGCGATCGCCCAGTTGAATCAGTTCTGTGTGTTCTGCTTCAGTCAATGTGAGGGCTTGACGTTTGGCAACAAGTTCGTTAAATCGATGCTGAAGATCCGCAGGAATGGCTTGATTAATTTTGAGCAGCAATTCGGATTCCGCAGAAGAAACGCTGGGTGCTTGACGTTGGGCACGCAGTTTTAACACCTGCTCAACAAATGCCTCTAATTCGGGTTGGGGCATTTGTGCGATCGCGTTTAGAAGTTGCTCAGATGAGGCTTGCATCAGTCTTTTCCTCCTGCTTCACCTAAATTATAGCGAGGTGGAGCGATCTCGCTCAAAGTTAGTGTGATCACACCACTTATTCTGTATCTGCTTCAAATGGGTTGAGCAACCGAATGTGTTGAATCCATTGAAAATCGCTCGTATTTCTCGTCACTAACGTTAAATTATGAACGAGGGCAGTTGCAGCAATAATCGAATCTCCGAGAGACATTCTTCGGACTTGGCGGAGTGCTACGGCTTGTTCCAAGATCGGCTGAGTGATGGGTAACATTGAAGCAATGCGAAAGAACTCCTCCAGATCTGTGCGGTCTGCCTCAGTTAAGCGGTGGTAGCCAAGTACCTCAACATAACTTAGTGCAGATACAGTGGGGGTATGATCCGCAATGAATTGCCGAAGCTGAATATTTTCGGGCTGAATGGCGTAAATAATAATGTTGCTGTCGAGAAGCATTAGTCGTCTCGTCCCGGAATCGAACGATCTTGACGCACCTCACGCTGCCAAACTGCGGGATCAACGTCTGAGAAGGCGCGATTCGATGCAAGCTTCTCCAAAACTTCAGCCATTCTCTGACCACGAGTGGCAGAGTCTAAACCTACGTTTTCTTCCAATACGGTGATGTGAACCGCGATCGACTGATCTCCCAACTGAGGAGCTTCGTCAATCCACTCGATCGAGTTTCCCTTGAGAACTGCCCTAAATGTTTGTAGCATAGCGACAACTGCAATGACTTCTTCTGTATTATCTCGATTTTGACGATGGCTCGCTCAAGATTGGGGTGAGACTTGCATCAGCCTTTTCCTACTACTTCACTCAAATCATAGCCAGGTAGAGAGATTGCTTCAGCCACAGCTTTCTCAGCAGAGACAGAGGGAGGGCGATCTACAGGGAACCCAATCAAGAAACACAGATTAAGCAATGTTTACTCTTTCACCTTCGACAGCCCCTAGCATCCTGAGCGTAAATTTCTGAGCATCTGTTAATCCAGTGACCCTGCTAATGTTCATGCATTCATAAGGGCGTGGTGCTCGCCATGTCTCAAAACAGTCAGCCGTTTCAAGATCCCACAACTTCACCGTTTCATCTTGGCTACCACTGATGAGCGTCTGATTTGGAAGCTGCTTTATTTCCGAATCGAGCAAACCAATTGACCAAACCCATCCTTGATGATCCTCAAGCGTTTTGAAGTTACCTATCTCTAAATTCCAAAGCTTGATTGTTTGATCTCGACCACAACTCAGGAGTTGTTTTCCAGAGGGTGTGTAGAGAAGATCTGAGATGGGTTTGGAGTGTCCAGTCAGCGATCGTAGACACTGCCCAGTGTTAAGATCCCAAATCCGAATCACTTGATCAAATCCACCACTCGCTAGCGTACAGTTGTTTGGATTAAATGCCAACGCCCATACCCAACCCTGATGAGCTTGCACCGTCATCTGACACTGCCAAGTTTTTGTATCCCACAATTTGATCTCTCCATCACTTCCAGTTGCCAAATGCTGACCATCAGGACTAAAAGCAGCAGAAAAGATCCATCCAGTGTGACCTGTCAGCGTGTACAAGCATCGAAAAGTAGACAGATCCCAAATCCGAACGGTGCTATCAGATCCAGCGCTAATCAGTAGGGATTGCGTGGGATGAAAGAGAACCTTAAAGATACGACCCGTATGTGCCCGAAAAGACTGTAAGCAATGAGCAGTGTTAACATCCCAAATTTTCACAGTTCCATCATTACAGCCGCTTGCAAGCCAGCCCCCATCTGGACTGAAAGCAACCGAGTACACTTCGCCAACATGACGCTTCAGATGGGTTACACCGTGTTCAACTGCAAGATTTCGCAGTGTAATACTGTCATTGGTAGCACAAGCCAGTAGCCCGGTGGAGTTTATTGCCATTGCTCGAATTCGGTTGTTATACCCTTGCAGCATTCTTGAGCATTGTCCAGCTTTGACGAGCCACAATCGGATTGTTTGATCTTCAGCACTACTTGCTAGGCGTTGTCCATCTGGCGCAAACGAGATTGACCAAAGATGTCCGCTGTGCCCTTGTAGCGTTTGCCGGACTGCCTGCTGCTTAAAATCCCACAGTGTAATGAGACCATAATCACCGCCTAAGCCCAGAACTGCGTCAGTTGGCGAGAAGGCAACAGTCCAAATACATCCCATATGGCTCGGTATAATGGCATGGCACTCTCCCGATTCAACCCGCCATAGTCTTGCCGTTTGGTCTTCGCTACCACTTGCAAGCAAAGCTCCGTCAGGACTGAATGCGAGTGACCAAATGGTATCTGTATGACCGCTGAGAGTTTGAGTCATTTGCTGTTTTTCGATGTCCCAAAGCGAGATCGTCGTTTGATCACGCTGAACGATCGCAAGCTGTTTGCCGTCGGGACTATAAGCGATCGACCGTCCGCCTGTTTGCTCAATCGTACAGAGACACAGCCCACTCTGAATGTCCCAGATTCTGACCGTTTGATCCAAGCTTGAACTTGCGATCTGTTTTCCATCTGGGCTAAAGCTGACTGCCCAAACGCTACTGGTATGACCGAGCAATGTGCGTAAATATAAGCCAGTGTGGGTATCCCACAAGCGAATCGTGTAATCTCCACTGCAACTGGCAAGCAGGTCACGCTTTGGGCTAAATCGAACTGCCCACGTCCAACTCAAATGACCTTCAAGGCTGAGAATTTCCTGACCATTGTCGGGGTTCCAGAGTCGAATTGATCCATTTGCGTCGCTCGTGGCTAAGTGAGTTCCATCTGGGCTAAATTCGACCCAAACCGAGTTAGTCAGTGCGTTAGTAAATCTGGAATAGGACAGATCGGCTTGACTAAAGTTCACTCGATTCAGATTGGCTCCTTGAAGGTAAGCCTGCCAAACCGCGAGTTCTGAGAAATCGTATCCAGTGAGATCAATGTTGAAATGTCGCAGTAAGTTAATTAGATTTCCAGCTGCGTAGCCTGCAACATTTTGATAGTGCTTGCGGAGTGTTTGGAGCAGTTCCTGACAGTGTTGTTCGATTTTGGTTGGGCTGTTGAAGTGACGCTTTAGATTGTTCGCGATCGGGTCTAAAATGACTCGAATTTGACTTTCTCGGATGTAGTCTTTTGCTTGCGCTTTGATTAGTGCATATTGATTCAGGGTATCAACCTGCCCAGTCAGCAACGCTTGGGTCATCTGCTCAATTGACAGGTCTGTCATGTATTCCATCACGACAGGTTGCTGTATGAAGTAACCCTCATTCTTTTCCATTAAAGGTGGCTTGATCTTCTCGATCAACGATCGCCATCGGAGCGACTCTAAAGCTTCGAGTAACCTTGCTCTAGAGACGGTTGGATGAAGATCGGTTTGCAAATCAGTTACGGAAACAGGCTCTCGATTGATTGCCAACCAATACATAATTTGAGTCTCGATTTCTGAGCATCTACTAATTTGACGAGCGAGTAGATTCCGAATGCCATTAAAAACGATCGTTTCTTGATCTAAAAATTCTCGGATATCGCCTTCAAATATATCCACGATCGAGGTTGAGGCGATCTTCAGTGCGAGGGGATTGCCTTGATAACCTTGCACCAAGGCTTCAGTATCCGCTTGGCCGCCTGAGAGTCCCTTGGTTGTGAGAATGTTTTTTGCAGCAAGGAGATCAAGTCCTGAGAGAATACACGATCGTACAGGCAAGTTTTCTCCTTCTAATGCTGCCACCTCTGCGGGTTTTTCGCGACTTGTCAGCAGCAAGCAGCTAGCGTGTGAAACTTCTCCAACGCGCTGCAAGAGTTCTCCATATGCTTCATAGCCAGGAAGATATACAATCCTAAGAGGGTTGTAAGATAGGAATCAAACTGATTTCACTTTCAATCATGATGGCTGAACCTTTGCTCGAAGACTTGGTAGAGTTTATCCAACAGACGCAAGATGCCCGCGAACTCAAACGCGCCTTAGCCGTAAAAATGACTCTACAAGGCGTGATGCAGCGAGAGATCATGGCACTGTTACAAGTGACCTCTGGCTTTATCAGCAAATGGAAAGGGATTTATCAGCAGCAAGGCGCATCTGCACTGAAGTTGGGCTATCAAGGCGGAGTGGGATATCTCAGCACTGAAGAACAGCAAGCCGTGATTGAGTGGCTCCAGCAAAAAGACCATTGGCACTTGGAAGAGTTACAACGCTATCTGTGGCAGACCTACCAAGTTGAGTTTCGCTCTCGTCAAAGCTACTACGACTTGCTGAGGCAAGCCGGACTGTCTTGGAAGAAGAGTCAAAGTCTCAATCCCAAACACGACGAGGCAGCAGTAGACGCAAAAAAGTCGAAATTGAGCAATTCCTCCGACAGCATCAAGTGGCACTGGAGTCGGGAGCAATGCGAGCATTGATGTTAGACGAGTGCCATCTGCTGTGGGGCAATATTCTCGGCTATGTTTGGGGCAGAACCAGTCAACGGATTGAGGTACCGATTCTGAACACACGAACCCGACAAACCTACTATGGAGCCGTGGACTATCTGACCGGAGAAGTGTTTGTCAAGGGACTGCCGAAAGGCAATTCCGAACACACGATTACCTTCCTCAAGGCGCTGTTGAAACAATATCCGAATCAACGCTTGGTCTTGCTTTGGGATGGAGCGAAGTACCATCGCTCTGAAGAATTGCAAGCGTTTCTAAGGCAGATCAATGGTGACAAGCCCCAAGCTGAGTGGCAAATTCACTGTATTTGCTTTGCGCCAAATGCTCCAGAGCAAAATCCAATTGAGGACATCTGGCTGCAAGCAAAGACCTACCTGCGGCAGCGTTACTACCGCTGTGAAACGTTTGCTCAAGTCAAGCAATTGTTTGTTCAATTTCTCCAGGATACGCTGTTTGATTTTCCGAAACTCTACCGCTATGGTTAATCTTACAACTCAAAAAGGATTGCTATAATATTGCAACGAGTAGGATTCTAAAACTCATCTGCAAATTTACCAACGCCGAACTGTTTCTGTTTAGCGCGGAGTGGTAATGCACCAATTTCGTAATTCCGTCTTGTCGATCACAGCCACGATTGCGATGCAGTGCTGCAACCCTGTGAGCATCGCTGAACTTTACCTGCATTCACGACTCTGAAGCCACTGTAGCCGTCTTGCAATTCGAGCTTGCCGCTCTGGACTCGGATGCTGACGATGCAGAATGATCGACCAAACGAGCGCCACAAATGTTCGTGCCTCAATGCACCAGTCCAAGGCTTCATTGTTAAACGATCGACCATATCCATCAAGCGCAGCTTCAGCTTTGTCTCTGTCGGTACCAAACACAAAAGGAGTCGCAACTAACGAAGCTAAATCCCACTCGACGGGTCCGATCATCACATCTTCCCAATCTGTCCATAAAACTCCACATGCTGTATTGAGGACATTGCCAGAATGCGGATCACCGTGTAGCGGTTGCATGGGTAACTGTTGCATCTGATGAGCGACTCGTTGACTGACGCGCAACAGCATTTCGGCCTCCGCTGCATCAAACTCGGATTGGGCAATCAGTTGATCCAGAAGCTGTTGCGCCTCCGATATAAGTGCCAGAATCGGCAGCGTTCCCTGAAAGTTCTGAAGTGCTGTATGACAAGACCTGAGAGCGCGACCTGCCTGATGAGGATCAAACGGTTCATCTAGAATCTGCACAAACTCCCAGAAACTCAAAACCAAGCCTAAGTGCTGATGGGGTCCTGGTTCGATCTCTGAACTGAGCGGAATAATCGGAGCGCCTGCTGCGGTTAAATGCCTTGCCACCGCCACTTCACGAGCAAACCAAGCCTCTCCGACCCGAACAGTGCCAGTCGTTGTAAATACTCTTGCAACGACGGACGCGGGAGCGAGGTGAATGATGACGTTACTGAGGTTTTGCAGCACGACAGCTTGGTTAAACGGCAGTCCATGTGCGGTTGCAACTTCACAAACAGCACGCTGCGCTAGTTGTAAGCGGGTCTCGATCGGTTCCATGGGTTCTTTGGAGTCGATAAAAGAGCAAAGGGGACATCACACTTAGACAATGGGAGAGCGACTAAATTGCCGTAACGCAAACAAACTCATATCACACCCAATGCCTCTTAACATAAGAAATAAAGCGATCAGGGGTTAGAATCTGCCTCAGTGGTCAGAATTCTGCGGCTGCCTCGTATCAGAGCCAAAGTTGCAGTGTCATCAAATAGAAATATCTATTTCAGCATTAATTCAGCACAAATAATCAACAGATAATTTTATCAGCATTACTTCAGCAAACTTGTAAAATTCATGTATGATATTTCTATCTACCTTGATGAGCCTAACTTAGTTTCATTAGAACCTATTAGCTTTTGGAATACTGAAATCTGGTGTCTCTTCTTACTTGTCGCGATCGCGGAAGGTGTAGATCGATTGGGTGCAGTAATTAGCGTTCAGGGAATAGTTTGTTTCTTTTTCTAAGTTTGAAGCCGAATGGATTCAGCGTGCTGAGTTCATGCTTCATATTCTTGAATTAACTGAAATTTCAATTGGGTAGGAGCCTGAAACAATGGTGTTATTCGTTGGTAAGCAACAAGCTTCGCAAGTGCTTGCCTTGAGCGGCGAAACCATGCGACGGTATCGCGTTCAAGGCGAATGGATTGAAGGAGTTCATTGGGTAAGGATTAACTGTCGCTGTGTGCGTTACAACCTGGAGCTACTTCAGGACTGGCTGCACAATCGCAATAATCCCATTGCCCATCGACGCGCAATCGAAGCCTATCAAGCCAGTCTGTTGAGTCATCAAAAAACAGCGAAGAAGTCTGCTGCTCGAATGTCCACAACTGATCCGCTGATGAGTTGAGATAAAAGCTCCGCTGTGTTGCTGATTGTGTTTGATCACCGCTTTTCATATCACGTAAACTTAAGCCCACTCTGCACTTAGTGAACAGAGTGGGCTTAAGGCTGCTTCTAAACGTCTGACGGTCTCAGATGCTCTAGCTGCACGCGATCGAGGTATTTCTCCTCAATCACTTTGCTGGAGTTACCCACCCAACGTGCGATCGTCGTTGATGACTTCCCCTCGATTGCCTGAAGTGTAATGAACGTATCACGACAGTTGTAGGGGGTCATTTTGATGCCATCTTTTTCTGCTAATCCCAAACTGGTCAGAATTCGACTCCATCCACGATCGCCAAAGTTACTCTCACGAATGACACTTCCTCTAGGTGATAGAAAGACGAGCCGTTCAGCAGCAGGATTGGGAGGACGAATTGACAACAAAAGCTCTTGCAACTTTGGTGTACAGCTAAACCAGCGTTTGACTCCGGTTTTTGTTTCTGCCCGTCGTTCCAATTTGCCTGATACTTCTACGATGCTTTCATGGAAATGGATCTTACTGCAATCGGCGGTGATGCTGCCCCAACGTAAGCCAACTGCTTCGCAAGGACGGCATCCGGTCCAGAACAAGAACTTGACGAATGGAGTGTAGTGCTGATAGGTTATCCCACTGCCTGAGTGATTCTCAAATGCTGCGATGATACGATCGCGCTCCTCGACCGTAAAGGCAACTGGCGGATCAGGAATAGTGGCTTCAAGTTCCACATACATTCCGTCAAAGGGATTCGTACTGTATAAGCTATGCCGGATGCCCCACTTGCAAGCAGCCGAAAGCTGCATCAACGTTCGTCGCGCTTGTGATTGGGTTGTGACTTGCAGCAGTTCTAGCCGAAACTTCAATGCCTCAACCAAACCATCTGTGCTGCATTTCCCAAGATGAGCGGTCACAGGGTCATACGTCCCGTTAATCGTTTTGGGCGAAACATGAGGACGCTTATACTCCACGTACTGCTGCCAGAGTTCAGCGAGCGTCAATGGGGTTGCAGCAATCTGAGCCACAGGGTCTGCGGTACTCAGGACAGATTGCGGCTTGTATTTTTGCAGCGTGACATCAAATTCCCCATATTGAATATCTCGCTCAATTTCTAACGCTCGATCCTGTGCCAGCTTTCGATGATAGGGTGTGTCAGAAAGACCGAGAGATAGAAAACGACGCTGCCCACCAAAGGTAAACACCAGTTGTAGGCGTTCGTTAGAACAACGAATCTGAACCGTTCCAGCTTTTGATTTTGCCCGCTTGCGATTGCGGGAATTCTTTGAGTGCATACACAAATTGCTCCTAAATCCAAAAGTTTGAGATTGGAATTGAGGAAAGCGAACTGTGTTGCTCAGAAGGTTTCGATACCGCTTCTCTAATTGATACCGTATTCAAGACTGAGATGTGAGCAATTGAGATAAACGGTAATGAAAGCCAGTACTGGCAAGGAAATTCGCTTTCAGAACTTACCAGCTTCACAAAATTTTACTCAAGAGAGCCTCCTTGAACCCAAAAACAGGGCATTGATTTGCTCTCGTTAGATCTTTATCTCAATCCTTATCTCAATCCGTGCCCCAAATTGACCGAACATGAGTGATCAATTTGGAGTAAAGCGGGACGCGAAACGAACAGAGCGAAGTCTGAAAGCTCCACCAAATCGCGGAAACCAGCAATTTACTTAGAAAGCCGATGGCGGGATTTGAACCCGCGACCGCTCGATTACGAATCGAGTGCTCTACCCCTGAGCCACATCGGCATAAGATCTCAGAAATTATAGCAGATTCTCGATCGCTCATTCACACAAATTGCACAAAATTCGATCTCATGTCACGATCGAGAAAACTTCGACTCTCCTAATGAATCAACAATCCGAGCAACTCAAGCGATCCGACCCCAAAAAATATGCGCGTCTCAAAGCTGAAGCTGCTGCACCCTATCGTGGACTGCGGAAATTTATCTATCTTGCCTTTGGCGGATCAGGCGCGATCGGTGCCGTCGTCTTTTTGGCGCGAACCCTTGCAGGGCGAGATTTAGAAACGGCTGTGCCAAATCTTGCCCTGCAAATTGGGTTAGTCGCGCTCATGGTCTGGCTATTTCGCCTTGAAAGCCGCAAAACGCCTTAAGAGAACTGCTCGGTCAACTTAACGCGCTCCAACAACGTATGGAGACGGAATCGCTTGAGCTTTACCCTGATTCACCAGTGCTTGGTAAATAAAGGCGGCTACTTCTGCGCGAGTTGCTTCTCGATTAGGAGTGAGTTGCCCGACTGTTGGATAGTTCACGACAATCTGGCGTTGGGTAGCAGCCGCGATCGGGCTTGCTGCCCAGCCGGGAATCGAATTCGCATCCTGGAAGCGAGAAAGCGCGCTCGGATCTCCAGATCCAAACTGTAAGCCATTCGACAGCGCGACCAATGCCTGAACCTTCGGAATTCGCTGATTCGGTTGGAACGTGCCGCCTGGAAAACCTGTCATAAAGCCACCGCGAGAAGCCGATTGAATCGCCGCAAAGCCCCAGAAGTTACTGCGAACATCAGAGAAGTTGACTGCCGGATTTTTAGGAGCCGGATTAAAGGCTTTGGAAACGATCGTCGCAAACTGAGCGCGAGTCACTGGCTCATTCGGCTTGAATGTGCCGTCTGGGAAGCCTGTGATGATCGCTTGAGATGCTAACGCTTGAATGTACTGTTGTGCCCAATGCCCTTGGACATCAGAAAACGCTGTATTCGTTCCACCCGCGACAAAATTAATCAGTCCTGCAATCTTTTTCGGATCAATGCTGTTGCCGACCGCCTGCAAGGTGTTGCTGGTTGTATTGTTTAACTCTAGTCCGAGTGGCTTGCGCTTTGTGTCTTTGCCATTGTTGCGGATGGTATTGTTGCCTAAACTGTCGGCAGTTCCCAAATCGGGAAAGGCACGATTCAGGACAACGATGCCATCGCCTAAACTATCGGTGATGACGTTATTGCGAAGGATCGGTCGAGTTGAGCCATCCATGTAGATGCCCGTTTGGTTTTGGGTGATTTGGTTGCCTTCTAGTCTAGGGATTGAAGTTCCACCAATTGCCAATCCAAATCCGGTGTCGTTAAAGACATTGCTTCTGATTGTGCCCCGCGCTCCACCAGTGATCGAGAGGCCATTGCCGGAGTTCTTGGTAAACACACTGTCAGTTACGACCGGATTAGAGTTACCTACAATGAAAATACCTTCCCGGTTGCTATTGGTAAATGTGCTGTTAGCAATAATGCAGTCTACATCTTCGACCCAAATTCCAGTGCCGCGTGTAACAGTATTCGTCACGGTTACACCGCGAATTTCACCACCATTGGCGGCTCGAATCGTGGCGTTTTGGTTGCCAAAGACTTTACTCGGCGTTAGTCCACTACCTTGAATTAGGAAATTCGCGCCTTTACTGTTCTCGTCGCCCCGTAGGACGACACCGGGTTTCAGCACGATCGGGAATTGTTCGCCGGTTTGTTCGGTGTAGTTACCGGGAGCGAGTTGAATTAGCGTTCCTGCGGTTGCTTGCTGGAGTGCGAACGTAATGGTGCGATAGGGTGCAGCATCAGTTTTTCCAGCCGTGGGCTGATCGCTGCCAGTTGTAGGATTGACGTATAAAACTGTTGTAATCGTGGGGCTTGTCACCGATGGGGTTGAGGTGGTTGGGAGTTGGCTATCGGTAGGTGCTTGAGCCATTAAGGGAGTACCCAAGCACAGTAAAGCGAGTAAGCTCAGTTGGGTGGGAACGATCGCGCGGGAAAAGGGAAATTTACCAATGCCTAGACGTACCATAAGTCCTCTCATCTCAGAGTCGTGTGCGTGCGTGTTGCTTATGGGGGATGACAAGCGAGAGTAGATGCAAGTTCCCCGAATTGTGAGCTATTGCAATATACACAACTTCCAAAGAAGTGGCGATCCGAAATACAAAGCAGAGTTGTGTAAGGAAAATACGATCGCACTCCTTTAGAGCGTGGCAGGCGTTCGGTTTTCTCGGATACTAGAAGAGGCGACAGTCAGAAAGGGGTTAGCGATGTTATCGAAAGGATTTGAAATTGAAGTCTACACAGGGACTCCGCAAGGGGATGTGGTCGGACTCTCGGCTCAGATTGTGGCGGCATTGGATGGATTCGTGCGTGAACCAGATAGCCGCAATGTCGAGTACACGACACCGCCCGGCTTTCGGTATGAACGATCGCTGTGCGATTTAGTCACCCCTCGGTTGCAGTTGCGTCAATTTCTCAAGTCAAAGGGTGATTACACGCTGATTCCGGGCAGCACTTTGCCGCTTAAAGGACAGGGCGATCGATTCTGGCGCTCTGATCCCACAAATCCTTATCACGATTACATCGAAAACACTTACGGTACAAAAGTTGTCACCGCTAGCGTTCACATTAATATTGGCATGAGTGATCCCGATGTATTGATGCGGGCTTGTCGATTAGTGCGAGTTGAAGCACCGCTATATTTAGCGTTAAGCGCGGCATCTCCAATCTTTAACGGTGAGATCACTGGATATCACTCCACGCGATGGGGTTTGTTTCCGAAAACGCCTGCTCATGTGCCGCTGTTTGAAAGTCATGGTCACTATATTCGTTGGACAGAAGAACAGATTGCCATCGGGACAATGCAGAATGTTCGCCATCTTTGGTCTTCGGTGCGTCCGAATGGCGATCGTCGTCCTTACAATTTGAATCGGTTGGAATTGCGGATTTGTGATTTGGTGTCTGATCCGATCGCGCTGTTGGCGATCACTGCGTTATTAGAGGCGCGATTGCATCAAGTGATCGCAGATCCGAGCTTAGATCCACTACAGCTTAGTCAATTGAGCGCAGAGGATTTGGTTGAAATTACCGATACAAATGAGGCGGCAGCATCGCGATCGAGCTTAGATGCAGAACTGAGACATTGGAAAGATGGACAGCCGATCCGGGCGCGGGATTGGGTTGAGCAGCTTTATGGGGAAATGTTCGGGATTGCGAAAGCACAGGGCTTTAGCTGTTTCTTACTGCCGGTGAAGAAGATTCTACGCGAAGGCAATGAAGCCCAGCGCTGGCTTAAACTGAGCGAACAAGGACTCGATAATCGCGAGATTCTGATGCGATCGATTGAAGCAATGCAGGTTCGAGAAGGAGAGCTGCAAGGACAAATTTGCCAATCGCTGGTTGCTTAGGGATCGATCGAGAGTAATGCCAGCTCCCGAAAGTCCTGCGACACAGCAGTCCCCTCGTAAAGACGGGATGTAAAGACGCGAACACCGTAGGTGCAGCGAAGCTCCTAATCGCGTCTTTACACCATGAGTCGTCGCATCCTTTTAAGCCTCAAAAATCTTCTCTTGCATCGGCTGGCAAAAGGGCTGGACTCCCGTTTTGACTACATAAATTGCAACGGGAACAGCTAATCGCATCGGCAATCCTGTTTGTGCAACGACCGCATCGACCAACTCCCCGGATAATCCATCTTCGAGTCCTTCTTTGATCTGCGCTTCACACAGAATATGTCGCCATCGCTTAGCAAGTCCATCGATCCAGCGCTCATTTGCTTCTGGTAGCTGTCCTGATTTGATCGCAAGAGAAATTGCGGCATCTTCAAGATCGCCGTCACAATCTTCGATCACGTCCAAGGCTGCAAGTGCGTTTGGGTGATCTGAAAGTTGTTCGCGGAACAGTTCAAGATCTTCTAGTGAAACGATAATCGACATACAACAGTCCTACAATGGCGTTCAAAGGCGTTCTGCCCCGATCGTATCACTCCGAGATTCTGTCGTAAGTTGGGGCATGACACTTGATTCGATTGAAGAATTAACCGAAATATATCCTAGAGTGAGTTGAGACCTGTTTGTAGAAGCGATATGAATATAAAAAAGATTAAATTTAAATACGGTTGATAACAATGTTGGAACAATCAAGAATGTCATCTTCTACGAATACGATCGCTAACGGATGCTTGACGGTTGAGATCAATGGCTTGAGAAACCAGAAAGGGATTGTCTGTTTAAGCTTGTTTTCAGGTGAGCAGGGCTTTCCGAACGAGAGCGATCGTGCTATTGCGTCTCGCTCTGTTGAGGCGAAGGAAGCTTCGGTTTCAGCCATATTTGATCAACTGTCTCCAGGTGAATATGCCGTTGCTGTAATTCACGACGATAACGGGGATGGCAAACTGAATACAGGCATATTCGGCATTCCCAAAGAAGGATTTGGTTTTTCACGCAATCCTAAGATCGGAATGAGTGCGCCGAAATTTGAGGAAACGGCTGTAAGCGTTTCTGGGAACGATACCAAAATTCAGATTGACATGAAATATCTGATGTAGGGTTTGCACAATTTAGTGATGCCGCGATCGTGCTTTTTCCAAGAGGCACGATTTTTTGTCCGAAAGTTTGATGATTCTTAATAGAATCGGCTTTGATGATTAGGCTCGATCGTTCCTCAATACCAGGATGGAACTTTGAGAAAAAGGATTTCCCGAATCCCCAAGATTCTCCAATTTTCAGAGTTCCCCACTCATAGGGGATTTAGGGGGCAAGAAGCCCTTCACAACGAAGCGAATAGCCGTATTAAAGCGTCAAATCTTTCACAAAAGCCAAGTACAAAAGCCTATACAGCTATCTCGATTTTTTTTGTTTATCGTTCTTCTTTCTATAAAATTCAAATAATAAAAGCTGGTAAAATCTTAAATCTGGATTTCCTGGACGATCTGAGCTAATTGGTACGTTCTTCTGACTCTTAGCGAAACCAGACTTCTGCTATCAATGTAACTTCTTCTTTCGACTCCTAGTCAGAACCGCAAACATCATCAACAATGCAAATAGAGACGTACCCGCGCTCATCCCTTCACAAAAGACAGGAGAAACCAGAGTGAAACTCGCAGTTTACGGCAAAGGCGGTATCGGCAAATCAACGACAAGCTGCAACATCTCCGTTGCACTCGCAAAACGCGGCAAAAAAGTATTACAAATCGGCTGTGACCCCAAACACGACAGCACCTTTACCCTGACTGGATTTCTCATCCCCACGATTATCGATACGCTTCAAGAAAAGGATTATCACTACGAGGATGTCTGGGCTGAAGATGTGATCTACAAAGGCTATGGGGGAGTCGATTGTGTTGAAGCAGGCGGGCCGCCAGCAGGTGCAGGTTGCGGTGGCTACGTGGTTGGCGAAACGGTAAAACTGCTCAAAGAACTGAATGCGTTTGATGAATACGATGTCATTCTGTTTGATGTCCTTGGCGACGTAGTTTGCGGTGGATTTGCCGCACCCTTGAACTACGCAGATTACTGCCTGATCGTGACCGATAACGGATTTGATGCCCTGTTTGCAGCCAATCGGATTGCAGCTTCAGTGCGCGAAAAAGCGCGGACACATCAACTCCGATTAGCAGGACTGATCGGGAATCGGACTGCAAAACGCGATTTGATTGATAAATACGTCGATGCCGTTCCCATGCCTGTGTTAGAAGTGCTACCGCTCATCGAAGATATTCGCGTATCGCGGGTGAAAGGAAAAACACTGTTCGAGATGGCAGAATCCGATCCCTCGCTGAACTACGTCTGTGACTATTACCTGAACATCGCCGATCAAATTTTGGCAAATCCTGAAGGCGTTGTGCCGAAAGATGCTCAAGACCGCGAATTGTTCTCGCTGCTGTCAGACTTCTACCTCAATCCAAAACAGCCTAAAACCGCCGAAGAAGAACTCGATTTGATGATGGTCTAAAGAAAGAATGAAGAGCAACAGATAGAGAAAGCAAATCGCGATATGTGATTAGATTGAGGCTGACTTTATCGTTATCTTGATTTGACTCGTGAACATTGATCAACTGCGGCGATCGCTCAAAGATCGCTGGCTCGACTACTATCAGGAAAACCGCGCTTGGATTACTCGATTATCGATTTGGGTGAGTTGCGACGGACAGCGGCGACCGTCATCCAGCTTCATCTTAGGTGCGCTTTCCAGTGTAGAACCCCGACTCGTTGACCTCCTGCCGCTGATTGTCGATCTGAGCAATCATCCCGATCGCATCGTTGTTGCCCTCGGACTGAACTTTGACCCAGAGCAAGAACTGATTCATCTCAAGCAGCTTCAAACCGAAAATCCGAAATATCTACCTGCAAGTTCTACTCCTGAAGTCAAACCCCGCCGCCCTGCTGAAGTAGACGAAGCCTGTGAAGGACGGGATCGATCGCATCAATCGGATCGCGCTCCTCGATAAAACCCTCATTTAGAGAAACACTGTTATGACTCTTGCTGATTCTCAACCTCAAGCTCTGCAATTTGAGTGTGAAACCGGAAATTATCACACCTTTTGTCCGATTAGCTGTGTTGCATGGCTTTATCAAAAAATTGAAGATAGCTTTTTCCTAGTCATTGGGACAAAAACTTGCGGATATTTTCTGCAAAATGCAATGGGTGTGATGATTTTTGCAGAACCCCGTTATGCAATGGCAGAACTTGAAGAAGGTGATATTTCAGCTCAACTCAATGATTACGAAGAACTGAGACGACTGTGTGAACAGGTCAAGCGCGATCGTAATCCCAGTGTGATTGTGTTCATTGGAACCTGCACTACTGAGATTATCAAAATGGATTTAGAAGGACTAGCTCCAAAGCTCGAAGCAGAGATTGGAATTCCGATCGTCGTTGCTCGCGCTAACGGTCTAGACTATGCCTTTACTCAGGGTGAAGATACGGTGCTGGCAGCAATGGCGCAACGCTGTCCGACCAAAGCTCCTACAGGTGAAGCAGAGAAAGAAGAGCGCAATGCGATTCAAAAGCTGATGAACTTTGGACGCAAGCAGGAAGAGATCAAGCAACAGGATTCTGAATACGTGGATCATCCGCCGCTTGTCATGTTTGGATCAGTGCCAGATCCGATCGTCACTCAGCTTACTTTGGAACTGAAGAAGCAAGGCATTAAAGTCTCTGGCTGGCTTCCTGCGAAACGATACACAGACCTTCCAGTGATCGAAGAAGGATACTATGTTTCGGGGGTAAATCCATTCCTATCGCGGACGGCTACCACGTTGATGCGACGACGGAAAACGAAGCTGATTGGATCACCGTTCCCGATCGGTCCTGATGGCACCCGCGCTTGGATCGAAAAGATTTGTTCTGTGTTCAACATTGAGCCGAAAGGCTTAGAAGAACGGGAGGCAAAGATTTGGGAAAGTGTCGAGGACTATCTGCAATTGGTTCGTGGAAAGTCAGTGTTCTTTATGGGGGACAACCTGCTAGAGATCTCGCTAGCGCGGTTTCTGATTCGCTGCGGCATGACTTGTCCAGAGATTGGCATTCCTTATATGGATAAGCGCTATCAAGCCGCAGAACTCGATTTTCTTGTGCAAACCTGTAATGAAATGGGGGTTCCAGTTCCCAAGATTATCGAAAAGCCCGATAACTACAATCAACTTCAGCGCATCCACGCAATCAAGCCGGATCTTGTCATCACTGGAATGGCTCACGCTAACCCATTAGAGGCACGAGGCATTAGTACGAAGTGGTCAGTTGAGTTTACCTTCGCTCAAATTCATGGATTCAGCAATACTCGCGATATCTTAGAGCTTGTCACTCGTCCGCTTCGTCGCAATAGTGCATTGCAGAACATGGGATGGGAGAAGCTTGTGGAAGAGGCAAAAATTTAAGGACTGAGATAAACCTGACCCCCTAGAAACGGACGATCGTTTCCAGGGGGTTTTTCAATATTTGAGTCCAAGTTGTCAAAGTTATCGATCGAGCAGAACAGTTCTTCTAGACTAAACATGAGAACAAACATCACAAGTGCAGGAGAACTAATATGACCGAGTGGACACCTGAAGCCGAAGCTAAGTTAAAAGAAATCCCTTTCTTTGTGCGTCCGGCAGCCCGAAAGAAGATTGAAAAATTCGCTCTAGAAATAGGCGCAACTCAAATCACTCCTGAAATTTACGACCAAGCAAAACAGAAATTTGGTAGTAAAGACTGACTTTCTCGACGGTGAGGAAGTGATTGAGGGATTTCGGTTAGCGATCGCTGAACTTTTCACCGAACTCGATTTTGATTAGTCCAATTTAGACCTTTCTAGATTGCTATCTTCGCTTTATGAGTGATTCTTGGCATGAATTAATGCAAACTCTCGAATTTGAGGGGGAGAATGCAAGTCAAAATTCCAATGAAGAAGTCATTGCCGCTTTTGAGCAGAAGCATCAAATTGTTTTTCCGCCAGACTACCGAGAGTTTTGTAAGCTTATCGGTTCAGGTTGCGTCGGTAACACGCTGGATATTTATTGTCCTGGAAATTCCCAACTTTTGCTGGGACAAGAAAAGCGCCAACTAATTGTCAACAATATTCGAGAATTTCCATGTGGTGATGACTTAGACAATGAAAAAATTAATTTATTGAACAATAGCTTTTGGATTGGTATCGATAGCTCGGGTTACTGTCTAGTATGGGATTTGGAAACTTATTGCGAAAGGGACTCTAGCTATGATTTGTATTGGATACAAGAGGATTACCCGGAATTTTGGGATTTAGAAAGCAATGTCTATTACGCTGGACGTTCTTTCTTTGAGTTTTTTCGCGATTTTTGTGATGCTTTACGAACGAACACCTGCCTGAAGCCTTCATACTTTCGCTATTGAGTCATGAACTTTCGGGTATTTGGACGGCTAAAGGACGGTACTCCGATCTCGTCAAGGACGATCGCTTCTCTACAATGTCTTTATCACGATCGATCTTATGAAGGGGAACGCGATGCAGCCAACCAATGCCGAAAAATTTACCGAAAAAGCCTGGGAAGCGATCGTCCGCACGCCAGAGATTGTCAAGCAGGTACAGCAACAGCAGATCGAAACCGAACACTTGATGAAAGCGCTGCTAGAACAAGACGGTTTAGCGATTAGCATTTTCAATAAACTGGCTGTTCCTGTCGATCGAGTGCGCGATCGAGCCGATGAATTTACCCGTCGTCAGCCGAAAGTAACGGGAAGTGGCACAAATGTCTATTGGGGACGCAGTGCCGATACGCTTCTCGATCGCGCTGAAGACTATCGCAAACAGTTCGAGGATGATTTTATTTCGATCGAACATTTGCTGTTAGGGTATGCCCAAGATAGTCGCTTCGGGAAGGCTCTACTGGCAGAATTTAGAGTAGATGAAGCGAAGCTGAGAAACGCGATCGAACAAGTTCGGGGTAATCAAAAAGTGACGGATCAAACGCCAGAAAACAAGTACGAAGCGCTAGAGAAATACGGGCGTGATTTGACTCAGTATGCTCGCGAAGGGAAGCTCGATCCAGTGATTGGACGAGATGATGAAATTCGCCGTACGATTCAAATTCTGTCTCGTCGAACGAAGAACAATCCGGTTCTAATTGGGGAACCGGGTGTGGGTAAGACTGCGATCGCCGAAGGTCTAGCCCAGCGCATCTTAAGCGGGGATGTGCCGCAATCGCTGAAAGACCGCAAGCTAATTGCGTTAGATATGGGTGCGCTGATTGCAGGTGCGAAGTATCGCGGTGAGTTTGAAGAGCGCTTGAAGGCTGTTCTCAAAGAAGTTACTGATTCTCGCGGCAATATTATTCTGTTTATTGACGAAATTCATACGGTCGTCGGTGCAGGTGCCACTCAAGGCGCAATGGATGCGGGTAATTTACTGAAACCGATGTTGGCGCGGGGTGAGTTGCGCTGTATTGGTGCAACAACCTTAGATGAATATCGCAAGTACATCGAGAAAGATGCAGCACTCGAACGGCGATTCCAGCAGGTGTTTGTCGATCAGCCCTCGGTTGAAGATACCATTTCGATTCTGCGCGGACTGAAGGAACGCTATGAAGTTCACCACGGGGTTAAGATTTCGGACTCTGCTTTGATTGCAGCCGCAACGCTTTCGACTCGTTATATTAGCGATCGCTTCTTGCCTGACAAAGCGATCGACCTTGTAGACGAAGCTGCGGCTAAGTTGAAAATGGAGATTACCTCGAAGCCAGAGGAGCTAGATGAAGTCGATCGCAAGATTCTCCAGCTTGAAATGGAGAAGCTCTCGTTTAAGGGAGAAAGTGATGCAGCTTCACGTGATCGTTTAGAACGACTCGATCGCGAACTGGCAGATCTCAAAGAAGACCAATCGAAGCTCAATGCTCAATGGCAAGCTGAAAAGGGCGTGATTGATGAACTTAAGAAGCTAAAAGAAGAGATTGATCAGATTAACCTTGAGGTTCAGCAAGCTGAGCGCGATTATGACCTTAACAGAGCGGCTGAATTGAAGTACGGCAAGCTCAATGAATTGAACCGTAAAGTTGAAGAAGCCGAAGCTCGTCTGACTCAAGCTCAAAAATCTGGTACTTCTCTGCTGCGTGAAGAGGTGATTGAAGCAGATATTGCTGAAATCATTTCTAAGTGGACAGGTATTCCAGTTAGTAAGCTGGTTGAATCTGAAATGCAGAAGCTATTACAGCTTGAAGATGTTCTGCATAAGCGAGTGATCGGACAAGATGAAGCGGTGACCGCAGTATCCGATGCAATTCAGCGATCAAGAGCCGGACTTGCTGATCCAAACCGTCCCACTGCTAGCTTTATCTTCTTAGGTCCAACCGGGGTTGGTAAGACCGAGCTTGCAAAAGCGCTTGCTGCTTACCTGTTTGATACCGAAGAAGCGATGGTGCGGATCGATATGTCTGAGTACATGGAGAAGCATTCCGTCTCACGCTTGATTGGTGCGCCTCCTGGATACGTGGGTTACGAAGAAGGCGGACAGTTAACCGAAGCCGTTCGTCGTCGTCCGTACTCGGTGATTCTATTCGACGAAATCGAGAAAGCACACCCAGACGTATTCAATGTGATGCTGCAAATTCTCGATGATGGTCGGGTGACTGATTCGCAGGGTCGCACCGTTGACTTCAAAAATGCCATCATCATCATGACCTCGAACATCGGTTCACAGTACATCTTTGAATACGGTGGGGACGACGATCGCTACGAAGAAATGAGATCGCGGGTGATGGATGCGATGCGATCGAGCTTCCGTCCTGAGTTCTTGAACCGGATTGACGAAATCATCATCTTCCACAGTCTGCAAAAATCGCAACTGCGCGAAATCGTCAAGATTCAAGTCAAGCGGTTGGAGAGTCGATTGGCGGAGCGCAAGATGTCGCTGAAGCTGTCCGAGGCTGCCTTAGATTTCTTAGCTGAAGTGGGCTTTGATCCGGTATACGGTGCGCGTCCATTGAAGCGGGCGATTCAAAGGGAGTTGGAAACAGCGATCGCGAAAGAAATCCTGCGCGGCAACTATACCAAAGGCGATACGATCTTTGTCGATGTCGGTGAGACCGAGCGCTTAGAGTTCAAGCGCTTGCCCTCTGAAGTGCTGACAACTCAGTAAACAACTCAATGAATTTAGGCTGGGGTGGGATTGTTCTCGCCCCATTTTCTGCGGTCTACTGGAATCGATTCGCAGGCATTTTGCGGCAAGAATAGAGATTACTGAAAGTAGGGGAAGTAGAAATGGAAGGTCAGTGTCTTTGTGGTGCAATTACTGTCAGAACACCGGACAAAAAGAGTATTGATGCTTGTCACTGTGGAATGTGTCGGCGGTGGGGAGGGAGTCCAGCATTAGGGATATCCTGCGGTTCAGATGTGCAAATAGAGGGCGCAGACAAACTGAAAGTATACCGATCGTCAGAATGGGCTGAACGATCGTTCTGTGGTGAATGCGGTACGCACATCTTCTATAAGCTACTACCGACAAACGATTACTTTCTTCCGGCGGGTCTTTTTCAAGATGGAATCGAGTTCGAGTTCACAGAGCAGATTTTTATCGACAGAAAACCTAGTTATTACGAGTTTGCGAATCAAACGGTGAATTTAACAGAAGCAGAAGTATTCGCTAAATTTGCATCCCCTGGAGAGAGTTAAGTCAAAACAAAAAAAAGAAGGGTGCAACACCCTTCTCCTTCTTTCTCGGTTCTCTTAATCTTCGCGCTTATCAAACGGAGGATTAGAGAGCTGTTCGGCTTCGGGACAATCATCCGACACGAGCGGATCAACACATCCTTTCGGCACAGAGGAGAGTTTTTGAGTGACCGCTCCAATGCTTTCGAGCCGTACCATTTCTTCCCAAGAGCAGTTCTCGTCTTCTTCGTCGGTCTCATAACGCAGCGTCACCAAGTCTCCTTCGATATCTAGAATCTTGGCGCGTTCGATCCAGCGTTGTTGATCCCGCAAGAAGATCCAAACTTCACGACCATCACAACAGAGTTGATAGATCTTGCGGTGTAGCATATGCTTCTCCTGAGCGAATTACTCGAATATCACTAAATTAGACCGCAGCTTCGATTCTGCTGCCGTCTTTCATCAAACAGATTTGAACGCAATGTCACGGGATGGGTGGGGTGCGATCGCGATTCGGTGCATCTGATCCAGGGGCGATGTATTCATACGATCAAGCCTAACGCTGAATCAGGCAAAAGCTTTCTCACCAAGGACAGGATTTGAAGCGCAACACGGTCGTAGCTTGGGAGTCGGGACTGGGGAGACACTCTTAAAGTCATTGTTGAGGCAGTAAAGGGACTTGGCGCAAAATCTGAATCGAGACAAGCTCAATTCAAATCGGTAGATAACGCTGGTAATCCGGAGGTAGCCAAAGGCTTGAAATCGCGTATCAAGGGTTCCTGAAGGCAATAAACCAACAGGTACTTAATTCTACTTCCATTTTAACGAACTGATTGTCGATTGAATAGAACACCCCTACTAGATTTGAATTGTTCTGCGCGTTCCTATTAAAAAAATAAAAGGATGTGACAGCTTGGACACACCCTTTAAGAAAACTTAATCTTACTGCGAGAAATTACGGCTTCGGTGGTCCTGCTGTAACGATGATGACCTGTTCGGGTCGAAGTAGGTCTTGGGCAGCCTGATTCACTTGGGCTTGCGTCACCGCATCAATTTGATTCGGATACTGTCGCAGCTCGATCGGGTTCAAGCCGTACATCTCGTTCATCAAGAGAACGCTAGCAAGTTGATCGGGGCTTGCCAAGTCAACAGGGTAGCTGTTGGTGATCGATCGCTGCGCCGTCACGACTTCGGTTGCACTCACGCCTTTGGTGCGGATTTGGTCTAAGAGATTGACCGCGCTAGCGATCGCCTTATCAGCATCTTCGGGAGCCGTTTGCATCGAGATCACGAAGGGACCCGGACGGTTTCCTGCTTGAAAGAAACTGTAAATTCCGTAAGTGAGTCCTTGACGATCGCGCACTTCTGACCCCAATCGACTCGATAAGGTGTCGCCGCCAAGAATTTGATTCATCACGGAAGCGTTATAAAAGCGTGGATCGCGACGATCGATTCCGGCTGAGCCAATTAGCGTCACAGTTTGAGTTTTGCCGGGAATCGCAGCGTAACGGCGAACGGTTGCACTCGGAGATGAAACAGGCGGGAAGGTCAGGGTTGGCGCTTTTCCGGTCGCTTTCCATCCGCCTAATTCTTTTTCAATTAGCGATTTGACTGCCGTTGGATCAAAGTTGCCTACTAGCGCGACGATCGTTCTATCCGGTCGGTAGTGCGATCGGTAGAAGTTAATTAAATCCTGACGCTGAATGGCTTTTAGGCTGGCTTCAGTGGGGAAGCTGTAGAACGGATGATTTTTCGGGTAAACCGTTTGCTGAAAGACACGACGAGCAAGAACGGCAGGGTTATCAAGTTGAACTTTGAGCGCGGTCAGCGATCTTGCGCGAGCAAGTTCGAGTTCTCGATCGGGGAACGTTGCTTTCTGCGCGATGTCTGATAAAGTTTGCAGCACGATCGGCAGGTGTTCAGATAGCGCATTAGCGTTCACTAAAACGCTTTCTCTACTGGTTTCAACGCCAAAATCAATTCCTCGATCTTCAAGCGTTTTCGCCAGAGTTAGCGCATCTTTGGTCGTTGTGCCGTTCGTTAAGTTATCCGCCGTTAGTTTTGCTAGTCCTGCTTTTGTGTTGGAATCAAATTCTGAACCCGCTTGAATCGCAGCACTAAGCGAGATTGTCGGCGTGCTGGTATCGCGCATGAGTAGAACTCTCAAGCCGTTTGGCAGCACGTATTTCTCAGGTAGAGCTTGTGGAGTGCGATCGCCTTGTTGCACCGCAGGCAGGTATTTTGCCACCTGAGCCGGATCAACAGGCAGTCCCGCATTAAACTTCTCGCTGGTTTGACCTGCATTCACAGCGCTCCCAGATTTGCCATCGATCGTTGTCGGTTGAAAGAATCCGATCGTAGCTTTATCCAGGGTGAAATAAGTTTTAGCCACTCGCTGTAAATCAGCAGGAGTCACACGATCGACGTTTGCCAGAAAGCGATCGGTGTATTTGTAATCTCCTGTGGTAGTTTGATCGTCCCCAAGTTGAAACGCTTGGCTAGTAATGTCACGATTTCTTAGAAGCACCGAGGATTTTAGCTGAGTTTTAGCGCGGGTGAGTTCTTCTTGGGTTACACCCTGCGATCGAATATCCGCTAATACTGTTTGAATCGCCTCGTTAACCTTAGTCAAGTCCTGATTGGGGGCAGCAGTGGCAGAAAGGTCATACCATCCGCCTGAAATCATGTTTGCGGGATAGCCGCTAAAACCGCTAACCAGACCAGTTTCGACGAGGGCTTGATACAACCGAGAACTGCGACCTTGAGTAAGGACGAGATCCAGAACGTGCAGCGCTGGCACATCCGGATGAGTCGCGATCGGTAAAGGATAAACGGCACTGAGCAAAGGAGCGCTACCTGGCTCTCGTAGCACGATCGGCTGAGATTGCTTTGCAGATTTGACAGCCGTTGGAGCCGGGGTCTGAGTATTCGTTCTTTCTCGCTTCGGAACTTTGCCAAACAATTCTTTTACCGCTTGCAGCGTGGGTTCTGTTTTGAAGTCGCCAACCAGAATTAATGTGGCATTGTCCGGGCTGTAATAGTTGCTGTAGTAGTTCCGAACTTGCTCGACTTCAAATTTCTCGACATCCGCTTTTGTGCCACCTACAGGTAATCCATACGGTGAATTTGGCAAAGCTGCTCTCATCACCGCTCGATCGAGCCGATAATCCGGGCTGTTTTCATACCCTTGCAGTTCGGAGATTACCACTCGCTTTTCACTGGTCAGTGAATCGGGATTGATCAAGGCATTCTGCATTCGATCGGCTTCGAGGGCAAGGAGCGATCGTAATTTATCTCGTTGAACAGTGCCGAAATAAGCAGTCTGATCGTAGCTTGTGAACGCATTCGATTGACTGCCTAAAGCGTTAAACAGGCGACCGAATTGGATGGGTCGATCGGTCGTTCCTTTGAACATCAAGTGTTCTAATTGGTGGGCAATGCCGTTAACGCCTGCGGTTTCATCCCGCGATCCAATGCGATACCAAACTTGTACCGTGACGACTGGAGCCGTTGGAACTTCTTTGGTTAATACCGTTAATCCGTTATCAAGGACAGTCTTGCGAACGGTATCTGTCGTAGTGACGGAAGCTGGAACCGCCGCAGATGCAGATTGCAGAAAAGGGACTGAGTTGGATAGCAGTACCGCGCTGAGACAGAGCACAAACAGAAAGCTGGCAAAGCGATATTGCTGAAGAAATTTTAGAAAAGGCATAGGAAGATTAAAGCACCTATGGTAGAAAATATTTGGTCTGTAAAGCCTAGACTTTAGAACGTCAAGCAGGTTCCACTCTAGCGTTTGCAGGTGTAAGCGAGGTGTCGATCGTGAATTGATCGACCTGCAAGCCCAGTAAAGAAATATAAAGCAGTAGTAAACTGAGAGAAGCAGTTTCACACGATCGCGCCATTATGACGACACAAACATCGCCCTCTATCTACGACTTTTCAGCCAATAGCATCGAAGGTCAACCGGTTTCACTCAGCACTTACAAGGATAAAGTGCTGCTAATTGTGAACACTGCAAGCCAGTGCGGATTTACACCTCAATATCAAGGTTTACAATCAGTTCATAACAAGTACGAGAATCAAGGATTTGCAGTTTTAGGATTTCCTTGTAATCAGTTTGGACAACAAGAACCTGGAAGCGCTAACGAAATTCAATCCTTCTGTGAAACTCGATTCGGTGTAACGTTCCCGCTATTTGAGAAAGTTGATGTTAACGGAGAAAACGCACACCCGTTGTTTAAGTTTCTCACCAAAGCTGCTCCTGGAATCTTTGGTACGGAAGGAATCAAATGGAACTTCACAAAGTTCTTAGTCGATCGCTCCGGTCAAGTCGTCAAACGTTATCCTTCGACGACCAAGCCCGAAGACATCGAAAAAGACATTCAAGCTTTGCTGTAAGCATCTTCAATCTGGCAGTAAGGGCGGCTGTAGCTCAAGGGTGGTTCTAGAGCGTGTTCAGCTAATAGTTCTGGATTGCTCATAATTCGCTCAGTTTCACCATCGAATACAATTCGCCCTTTGCTGAGAACGATCGTTCGATTGCACAGTTCTAACGCCAAATCTAAATCATGAGTTGCAATTAGCTGCGTTAACGGCAGCGTATCTAACAGCTCAATCAACTGACGACGCGATCGTGGATCAAGCTGTGCAGACGGTTCATCGAGAACGAGAACTTGAGGCTGCATTGCCAGCACTCCCGCGATCGCGACTCGTTTCTTTTCCCCACCAGATAAACCGTTTGCACTGCGCGATCCATACGCTTCGAGATCGAGTCCAACACAGTGCATTGCATGAACAGATCGATCCGTAAGTTCCTGTCCAGCAATGCCTTGATTCATCGGTCCAAAGGTAATGTCTTCCCAAACCGTTGGCATAAACAGTTGATCATCCGGGTTCTGAAAGACTAAACCAACAAAATCGCGAATCCGTTTTAGATTCTGCGCCTCAACTGGCAGCGTCCCGACGATCACTTGCCCAACTTGCGGCGTAATCAAGCCATTAAAGTGCATCAATAAAGTTGATTTCCCAGATCCGTTTGCACCGACTAACGCGACTCGTTCAGTCGCCGCAATGGAAACGGTTACACCATTGAGGGCTTGAGTGCCGTCTGGATAAGCATAGGAAAGATTGTAGATGTCGATCGGATTATGGTGCATGAAATAGGTAAAGTGCTTGACCGAACAATGAAACTACGATAGTAATCGTTAACGCTAAAATATCGCGCCGTCCCCCTTTCTGAACCTCTGCAATCGGAGGTAAACCTTGATAACCCCGCGCTAACATCGCTTGATGCACTCGTTCGCCGCGCTCATAAGTGCGAATAAACAATGAGCCGAACATATTACCGATGACCGTGCGCTGACGTTTAGGATTGCTCAACAAGTTGCGCGATCGAGCCGCTTTCTGCATCGAGCTAAATTCATCACTCAACACGGAAATATACCGGTACATCGACGCAAGAATCGCAACGAGCAACGGCGGCATCTTCAGTGCAGCCAACGCATGAAGTAATGCTGGAATCGAGGTTGTGAGAATTAAAGTATTCAGAATCAGTAATGATAAGAGCGCTTTAAGGGCAATACTTCCTAAAATAGTTAAGCCTTCCGTTGTAATTTGTATCCAACCCCATTGGAATAAAACATCACCGCCGCCTCGAAACAAGGTTCCAAGAATAACTACGCCAATAAAAACAAATTCAACCGCAACTCGTTTCAATAAAACTGATAATCGAACACGGCTCGCTAGGATAATTAGCGCGATCGCGCTGCCATAAATTGCCCAAGTCCACCAGCGACCATTCGGAGTTAACGCGATCGCGAATACTAATAACAACACGCACAACACGCGCGATCGTGGTGTCAATCGATGCCAAACCGTTTTCTTTTCTTCAGCTTCAGCGAGATGAAGTGCGCCAATGTGCAATAAAATCATCGAGTCTAAATTGGATTACTTGAGTCATTGAAGCGTTGAGATTCGCCTTCTAAATCCCCCACAAGTGGGGGACTTTGAAGCAAATTCTAATCAATCCTGCTCACGATTACGAACCAGAACCTTTCCAGCCCCCCAAGCTAATCCAAACGCAACTAATGTTCCGACCAAGCCTGCTGCGGGAGTGGCAATTTGTTCAGGAACACCCCGCAACTGATATTCCTCAAAGATTTGATAAAACGGTAACTTGTGCGAGATCGGCTCTTCTACCGCTTTTTTCTCAAAGCCTTGGTCTTGGGCGACGCGATCGAGTCCGTCTGGATCAGAACTAGCAAACGGAGAAAGAAACACTGCAACCAGCAAAGCAATTCCTAAACCGGAGATAATAAAAGCGCGATTTCGAGTTTGTGAAGCTTGAGTCATAGCACTACCTTTTTAACGTGAAGAGTACGATCGAGGAAGCTCTTGCATAGCAGCACGGGGTGCTCTGTAAACCATATCCGGGCGAGTTTTCAAGATGTAGCTTAATGCCACGACGGTAATGATTGCTTCACCAATCCCGATCATGACGTGCCAAGACAGCATTGCAATCAGCGCAACGATGAGCGGTACAGCTCCTGAAATCGCAAGCTGAACCGCACAAACCAGTGCCGCAATCACAACGCTTGTCCAAGCCGCGATCGCAGCTCCAATCAGCACAGATTTCGTGGAGTCGCGCCCGACTATATTGCGAATTGATCGATACAAGTAGTAGCCACCAAACGTACCAATTAATCCCATGTTAAAGATGTTGGCTCCCAGCGCAGTGATTCCGCCATCTTGAAACAATAGGGACTGAACAATAAAGACGACGGTCATGACTAGCGATCCCGCCCAAGGACCTAACAAAACACCCGCCAACGTTCCGCCGAGCAAGTGTCCTGACGTTCCCCCCGGAATCGGAAAATTGATCATCTGAGCTGCAAAGATAAATGCCGCACACACCCCCATCAGGGGAACCACACGGTCTTGATACTCTGCCTGAACTCGGTTGAGACTGATTGCAATCAAAGCGATCGCAAATACCCAAGTCAGCAATGTGACAGGTAAATTTAAGAAACCATCTGGAATATGCAACGCCAAATGATGCGGAAAAAATAGCGCAGAAAGCATGAACTGATCTCCAACGAGACATCCTTGTGAGAAAACCTGTAGCGAGTTCTAAACGTTTAGTAGAGTCGATCGCTCTCTATGAATTCAATCCTGCCTGGGGGGATAATCGCTCGAATTTAAGCCTGACTTAAGATTCAAACCTTTTCTTCCAAAAAACTTCTAACGTTTCTATAGACGAAACGACAATTGATGCGCTAAGATACGCGATTGTGAGTTTTAACGCCCTTTATGAAAGCGCAAGAAATCATCCGCTCGATCGAAGCGGAACAAATGAAAGACAATATCCCCACGATCTATATCGGGGATACAGTTCGAGTCGGCGTGATCATTCAAGAGGGCGACAAGGAACGGACGCAGCCCTATGAAGGTGTCGTTATTGCAAAAGGCAGTACAGGCATCACGCATAACATCACAGTGCGGCGCGTGTTTCAAGGTGTTGGAGTTGAGCGAGTCTTCCTCATTCACTCTCCACGCATTGAAAGCATCAAAGTGATTCGTCGGGCGAAAGTGCGTCGGGCGAAACTGTACTACCTGCGCGATCGTGTGGGTAAGGCAACTCGCTTGAAGCAGCGTTTCGATCGTCCCTTGACCTAGTTTGTCCATTCCCTGATAAACTAGATACAGAACGCAATCAGAGTCGTTCAGCGTATGCGCTCTTAGTTCAGTTGGTAGAACGCAGGTCTCCAAAACCTGATGTCGGGGGTTCAAGTCCTCCAGGGCGCGCTGAATTACTCTGATTTTGCATGAGTATCGATTTTGATCGAATCGTGTGCCGCGATCGAGAAAAGTCTTTATCATAGAAAGTCGGTCGAGCGCTAATGGAGCACCAGCGGTGGCAAAGAAAGAAGAGGTCTTAACTCCCCAAAAATCAGGATTTGACCCGAACGAGTTTGCTAAGGAAACGAAGGAAGAACTTGATAAGGTCGTTTGGCCCAGCCGTCAGCAACTGATCGGTGAATCCGTCTCGGTCATTTTGATGGTCACGCTCTCGGCAACCACGATTTATCTCGTCGATCAACTCTTTCATTGGGCACAAGTGAAGGTGTTCGGATGACATACACTTCAGACGAAACGCAAAACAATCGCGCTGACGACAACCAGGATGAGGTGTTATCAAAAAGTGCCCGTTGGTATGCTGTGCAAGTGGCATCGGGCTGTGAAAAGCGTGTGAAGATGAACTTAGAGCAGCGCATCGAAACCCTTGATGTCGCCAACCGGATTTTGGAAGTTCAAATTCCTGAAACGCCGATTCTCAGACACCAGAAAGACGGACGAGCCAAGGAAGCCGCTGAGAAAGTTTTTCCGGGCTACGTTCTTGTGAAAATGGTGATGGATGATGAAACGTGGCAGGTGATTAAGAACACCCCCAACGTGATCAACTTCGTCGGCGCAGAACAAAAGCGCCGCTACGGACGCGGGCGGGGTCACGTCAAACCAATGCCACTCGGACATGGAGAAGTCGAACGCATCTTCAAGCAGTCCGAAGAGCAGGAGCCAGTCAGAAAAATCGACATGGCAACAGGCGACAAGATTACAGTGCTTTCAGGTCCGTTTAAGGACTTTGAAGGGGAAGTAATCGAAGTTAGCCCAGAGCGGAACAAGCTCAAAGCACTTCTGTCAATCTTTGGGCGAGAAACCCCGGTTGAACTCGAAGTAAACCAAGTAGAGAAAATCTAACCGACTTCTAGAAAGTCAAGAATCGATGGCAAAAAAAGTAACCGCAGTGATTAAGCTGGCGATTAATGCTGGCAAGGCGAACCCCGCACCGCCGATCGGCCCTGCGCTCGGTCAGCACGGGGTCAATATCATGATGTTCTGTAAGGAATACAACGCCAGAACCGCCGATCAAGCGGGTATGGTCGTTCCTGTAGAAATCTCAGTTTACGAAGACCGTAGTTTTACGTTTGTTCTCAAAACCCCGCCCGCATCAAAACTGATTGCAAAAGCAGCTGGAATTGAGACTGGATCTGGCGAACCGAACAAAAAGAAAGTGGGCAAAATCTCCCGCGCTCAATTGGAAGACATCGCCAAAACCAAAATGCCCGACCTCAACGCAAACGATGTCGAAGCGGCAATGAAGATCATCGAAGGAACCGCTCGTAACATGGGCGTAACCATCACCGACTAACCTTTATTCGGGGGAGAGAATTTCTCGCGATTACCCCAGGAGACACATGGTAAAGAAACTATCAAAGCGCACGAGAGAACTGCGTGCCAAAGTCCAAGACAAGGCTTACGCACCTTTAGAAGCCTTAGAACTGCTAAAAGAGACGGCAACGGCGAAATTTCCCGAATCCGCAGAAGCGCACATCCGACTCGGTATTGATCCGAAGTACAGCGACCAACAGCTCAGAACCACCGTCGCACTACCGAAGGGGACTGGACAAGAAGTTCGAGTGGCGGTGATTGCGCGAGGCGAGAACGTGACCGCAGCAACGAACGCGGGAGCAGATATCGCAGGTTCAGAAGAACTGATCGATGAAATCCAAAAAGGACGGATGGATTTCGATTTGTTGATTGCGACTCCGGATGTGATGCCGCAAGTTGCGAAGCTGGGTCGGGTATTGGGTCCGCGTGGCTTGATGCCATCACCGAAGGGCGGTACCGTTACATTCGACTTAGCGCAAGCGATCGCAGAGTTCAAAGCAGGTAAGCTCGAATTCCGGGCAGATCGTACCGGGATCGTTCACGTCCTATTTGGTAAAGCGAACTTCTCGGCTGAAGATTTGCTCACCAACCTGAAAGCGCTGCAAGAAACGATCGACAGAAATAGACCTTCCGGTGCAAAAGGACGCTATTGGCGTACAATGTATGTGTCGTCAACGATGGGTCCTTCGATCGAGGTCGATATCAATAGCCTGCGCGACCTTAAAGTCGGAGATGCCGCTTAGACAAAAGTTTTTCAACTGAATATCCAAGCCAAAGACAGCGGGTGTGAGTTTTTCACTTAATGTCCTGCCGAGGTTTGATTTTTCGAGACACAATTCCTGTGTTCTAAAGAAATCACGCAAACTCGGCTTCTAATCAAGTCGAGTTTTTGTTTTTGGATATTCTCGACATCCCAAAACCAGGAGGTGAGAAAGAGTGGGAAGAACGTTAGCAAGCAAGAAAGAGATTGTTGCTGAACTGAAAGAAACGCTAAACGAATCGCAGTTGATGTTCATCATTAACTACAGTGGTTTGAGCGTGGCGGAGATTTCAGATTTGCGGAATCGCTTGCGTCCGAAAGGTGCGACTTGCCGAGTGGCAAAAAACACCTTTATGGAGAAAGCAACTGAAGGCGACGATCGCTGGCAAGCGGTGAACGAATTGCTGAAAGGCGATTCTGCATTTGTCATGGTCAAAGACGATTTTGGTGGTGCAATCAAGGCATACCAAGAGTTCCAAAAGGCTGCCAAGAAGACTGAGATTCGCGGCGGTGTGATGGATGGCAAACTTCTGAGAGAAGCTGACTTAAAAGCGATCGCAGATTTACCGTCCAAGGAACAACTGATCGCGCAAATTGCAGGCGCAATCAATGGAGTTGCAACTCAACTGGCGGTTGCGATCAACGAGGTGCCGTCTGGATTGGCAAGAGCGATCCAACAACTGTCCGAAAAAGAAGATGCAGCATAGTTGCATCTGTAAAAATTTCAATTGTTTAGGGAGTTAATCCATGTCTGCTGTAACTGATGAAATTGTTGAAAAGTTGAAGGGTTTGACCCTGCTCGAAGCGTCCGAATTGGTCAAACAAATCGAAGAAGCTTTCGGTGTCAGTGCTGCGGCTCCGGCTGGCGGCATGATGATGATGGCTCCGGGTGCGGGTGCGGCTCCGGCTGAAGAAGTCGAAGAGAAGACCGAATTTGACGCAGTTCTGGAAGAAGTTCCGGCTGATAAGAAGATTGCGGTTCTGAAGGTTGTTCGCGGTATCACAGGCCTGGGTCTGAAAGAAGCGAAAGATCTGGTTGAAGCTGCTCCGAAGCCGATCAAAGAAGGGGTTGCGAAGGCTGAAGCTGAAGACATCAAGAAGCAAATCGAAGAAGCTGGCGGTAAGGTTTCGGTTAAATAGTCGTTGCTTGATTCTGATGATGTTGGGAGTCTCGATTAGAGGCTCCTTTTTTAATTGGCAACTATGCAAACTTGCTCCGGATGAGTTTTCCACCAACCCAAACTGCACAAAATTCACCAACCGCAAAGGCAATTAAGCCATCCCAGCCCAAGCATTCCTGCACTTTCTGTATTGTAAATGCCTGGTAAAGTAGCTGAAATCCGACGATTGTACTTCCAACACCAAAGGCTAGATCTACAACTTCCTCTAGTGGTGGAATCGGTTGACCTCGACGCATCTTAACTGCTGTAAGAATGGCAATAAATAGGATCGAGCAAATTCCCAAACTGTAAACAGCAGATTTATCGGCGGGTCCCAATAGATCTAAATTTGGCGGAGCTGGTATAACATCCATATCAGTTCCCGTTTTTTCAAGGGTGATGCCAATAGACGATCGCGGTTTGTGGATCGAGTAGTTGGCGCATTTCGGCATAGCTTGGGCTGATGACTTGTTCTTTCCATTCGTCGAGAATCCAAGTGAGACAGCGATTTTTGTAGCGTTCTGCGGTTTCGAGAGCGACGATGGTTTCACCTTATGCAAGTATGCTACCGATGGTGACTCGGCTGAACCCTGAAAATTTTGCTTCAAGGTTGCGTTTCTGTAGCGATGTGAGTTGAGCATTCAGCAATTGCCGAAAGACCTTTAATTCTTCTATAGAACCCATTTGGGATCTCTTCTTGGAATACAAAGGTAAGCAGGAAGGCCGTTTCAAGCAACTCAGAGATTTAGAAGAAAAATTGTAGTTCAAAAACTTCTCTTAGGTTAACGGCTTCAGTTGTCTGATTACCGTTTTCGGCAAAGTCAGGGACTTGATTGGGCAATATTCTCTACAACATTGTGTCAGCAACTTGGTCGAAACAGGTCGTGTGTTCTTGGGAGGCTCACTCTACTGTAAAAGTAATCAAGCAATACCAAAGGAGAACCGAATCATGTTACCCCCAATCCTTGACACGATCGCATCCAAGCTCGATGTCCTCGAAATTCAAAGCGCAAACATGGCACATTTTTTCTGCCGACTCATTCCTGCTCAATGTCCCTTTGAACGCACCATTTCCTGTTTTGGTCGAACCTTACTCTACATCCCACCGCTTTGCAAACTTAACCCATTCTATGAACAGCTAGTGAGCTTACGTTTCCGAGCATTGTGCTATCTTGCAGATAGTTGTGGTGAAGATATCACTACCTATTGCTAGTTTAAAGTGGTTGATACCGCACTGAGAAATACAACCCATTCTCCTGCAAAGAATTTCCACGCCCAGAAACTGATTTGAGCGGAATCCCATAATCGATCCGAACATTCACACTAGAACTAGGATTCCATTCCAATCCCACCCCAATTCCCATCAGTAAAGAGTCTAGATCTGTTGCTTTGCGATTCCAACCTTTACCAATGTCAAAAAACGGGGCAATCTGCAAAACATTTGGGTCTTTTGTCAAAGGAAGGCGAAGTTCAATCGAACCTAAAACGCCATTATCTGTGACAAGCTGATTCTGACCATAGCCGCGGACTGTCCCAACTCCACCCAGACTAAATCTTTCTAAAGATAGGAGCGAATCTGGTGTAATTTGAGCAGCAGTTCGCGTGAGTAACAACACTCGCGGCGACAACTGTTGCACCCACTGAAACTGACCTAGCCAGCTAAAGAATTGCCCATCCGTGCCTGTCTCATTAACTGTTGCATCCAAAGCATCAATTCCAAAACTGAACTGCGATCGAGCTGCCAAGACTCGATTCGGTGCACGGTTCACCCAATCTTGAGAAACCCTCAGTACCGTCACCTTAGATTCTCCAGTCTCTGCACCTTCTGAGAACGAGAACGGAATATTATCGAGCAGAAAGGTCTGACTGCGGCGTAAATCGAGAGAAAGCCCCAGTGCAAATTCGGTTTGAGGAGTGCGAATGATCGGTTGACGAAACGAGATCGCAAAGGTGCGCGTTTTGCTTCTAATCCCATAATCGCGAAAAATTTCATCGGTAATTCTGCTGCTATTGTTGCCATAGCGAAGCGAGATCGTAGCATCATTAGCACTAATCGGCACAGAATAGCTCAGGTCATACAAGTTCAAACCCTCAGTGCGTCCATATTCTGCACTGAAGCGATCGCCAAGTCCTAATAGGTTATCGTGGTTCACAAACACTGAGCCTTGAACCGAACCGATACTAGGGGATTGATGATTGTCTAGCCCAAATCCGATGTGGAGTGCAGGTGCTTCGAGAAGTTGCACACGCAAAACATTGCGACCTGGAACACTGCCTGCACTCAGTTCTGCATTGACTTTGGCAATTAATGGATTCAACTGCAAAAGTTGTAAGGCACGTTCGAGTTTCTGCTGATTTAAGGGGGCACTCGTTACGAGTTCTAAGCGCTTTCTCACATAGCGATCGTGCAATCGCCGAAGTCCACTGATTTCAATTCGTTCTAGCACACCTTCAATTACTTGAATTTTAACAATTCCTTGATCCAAAACTTGATTGTTTGGAAGATATGCTCCTGATGTTACATAACCACTCTTGATATACAGTTGGGTAATTGCAGAACGCAATGCAATCAGATCATCAAAGGTAGTCTCTCGGTTCTCATAAGTACGAATTAGGTTTGCAATTTCTTCTTTAAGAACAGTATTGCCTACAACTTCAATTTTTCGTGCTTTGAAGCGAAGGTCAGAGTTTGCAGGAATTTCAGATTGACTTTCAGATTGGCTTGGAGTGGGGATCTGAAGCAGAGGTTGTGGTGGTGAATCAATCGATGCTAGGGGCGTTGACGGGAAGGGTCCTGTAGGTTTTGAAATGGTTTGCTCGGTAATATTAGGAACTATGGATGGAATTGGAAAAGAAGAAGGTGGGTCTTGCGCTGTTGCGATGTTATTGGAACTACTTAAGGCGATCGCGACTACTATGACAAAATGTGCCTTTTTTTCCATAAATACTTGACTAAAAAGATTTATTGTTATTCTGCCCAACAGATTCGCGGTTCTACTCTGTTCGATACGGTGTCGTTTCTATCTCGATTACGACAAACGTTCTTAAGCTTAGGATAGTGCTTGCTTATCAGCCGTGTTTAAACTTTAAAGCATGAGTGGTCAAAAACCGATCGCTTCTCCAGAGAATGGATCGACGATCGGTTTCTGTAGATATTTTATAGCCTCACATTTGCATATTCTGCAATCTTGCAATTCTTGATCTCGTTTGGAAGTTGCATTGATACAATACTAATGCGAGAGCTAATCAGTACGCACAAAAGCGTAAATCATAGTAATCTTTATCGCTAGCAAGTTGAATTCGATAGTCTCCAGTTTGAGGAACTGTGACTGATCCAACTTCTCCGGCTGACATGAGAAAATCTTGAATTTGTTGTCCTTGGGGATTGATTAAGGTAACTAAAGAAACATACTCATCCATGTTGCGAACCTCAAAGCGCTGTCCAGCTTTCAAGCGCATCATATACACTGGAAAGGATTCTTGCTTGTTGTAGGCGTAAGAGACAGAATAGGGTTTGCAATGGCGTTTTGCCGGAATTTGTACTCGAATATCGGCTTTTGCAATGCTTGGAAATGCACAGAGCGCTACTGTGGCGGCAACCCCGATCGAGAGCAGTGAAGTGATAGTTTTAGATGTGTTTTTCATGAACATTGAGAGTTCTCCTAGAGTGATGATGAGTTTGAGATAGATTCGAGCAGGTATGAGATGCAATGCCCACGCAGGAAGGAAAGCAGCTACAACTCTGAATTTGCAATAACTGAGAGCTTTACAAATGCGGGACTTCCTGACTGATTGGAGAGTTTGAGACAGAAAGATAGCAACCGAGTCGGTAACGATTTTGAACCTCCTAGATTCAAAACCAAAGAACTTGAACTTTCACAATGACCCGAATTTGGATTGGCAAGAACATTCGGCGGACTGATAAGAGCTGCGATCGAGGTGGTTAAAATCATTGCTGTAGCTAGGAGGTTGTATTTCATGAGTCTTTCCTTTTAGGCAACGGCGGGTACTTCTTGATTCAGGAAAGCTTCACACTTACCAAGCTGCATAAACTCCAAATACTCCGATACAATCTCAGGGCTGAGAAACTCAAAGGCAAATTGATCCTCGACCCAGAATTCAATTACTTTGAATGGGCCTCGATCGCAGAGTCTAACAATCCATTCTTCTTGGACTCCAATCGCTTCAATTTCTTGCAGGCTGGTAGGAACCGAGAGCGCTGCGTGAACTGAGCCAAATCGGGGCGCAATCGAGGTTGCCTTAAATTCCACCTCTTCTAAGCCTGGAACAAGACTTGTCCCAGCAGGGAGCAGCTCGATCGCAGTCCCATATTGATCACCTGCAACAACAATATAGCTACCCTCATGTACCGGGAACGGAAAGACTTGTCCACGCATTACTTTAGCGAGCACTTCAGCAACACGGCGGGGATTTTTAACATCGATGGAAATGTGATGCAACATAGAATGAATTCCTCAATGGATAGGGTACTGATTTTTTAGAAGCAATCGGTTGATGTGTTGGATTGCTTAATTACTAGAGTAGAGAGATTGCGACTCAGAAGCACGTACTATTTCTGTAAATACGATCGCACAAATCAGATTAATTCGCTGTACAATCTCGCCAACTCAATTGCAGAAAACAACGCGCAATCTATTCCAATTCTGTTAGTTCCAGTTGCCGACTAGAACAAATGCTGCCCAATAGGCTGGATGAGAATATTGACTATCAGATTCTAGTAGCGATCGCTGAGCCGCCCTTAAAGCCTCAGTCTTACTCAAATGGCTCCGTAATCCCTGATAAAACTGGCTCGATAGCTTAGCAGTCGCTGCATCGTTAATAAACCAAAGCGAGGCTAATGCACTTTTTGCACCCGCTTGAATCGCGATTCCAGCTAAACCCAGTGCAGCCCGCTCATCTCCTGCGGCACTTTGACAAGCGGTTAATGTTAGCAGTTCCAAGGGATCATTCTGTCGAACCGTACTGCGAATTAGGACATCTAATTGATTGAGGGTGAGCTTCTGTCGATCGCCTGTGATTAAAAACGAATTTTCAGGATCGCTGCTAAATTCTCCGTGAGTTGCAATGTGCAAAATCGGATAGCTTTCCTGGGCGAGTTCTTTCTGAAGTCGAGCGCGAGTAAAAGATTGATCTAAAAGCGGTTTACTTTCTGGAATCAGGCGTTCTACATTTTGAATTTCCTGGGTCACGTAGGGGAGCGGCTGAAACGTTCGTCCCGCGATCGTTGCTCCTTGAGTTAGCCCTAAGATCAGAGCGCGTAGAGGTCTTGTAGAAGGCGTTGATGCTTCGGTGAATGCCAGGCTTGGAGTTGTGACTACTGCATATTTTTGAATGAGAAACTGTTTACCATCGTGCAGCGCTGCCATCGGAACACTGCGTAAAATTCCATCTTGAACAAAGACTAACGTGGTTACTTTGGAGTTTGCGATCAACGATGCAAAGGGACGAATCACCCAATCATAAAGCTGCTGAGCTGGCTTGGAATCATAGTCATCATAAAAGCGCTCTAGTCCCCGTCGAAACTCATTCACCGTTGCTCTTAGAGTGCGATTGTCCGTATCAACCCAAGCAATCTGCGGTGCTTGATTAGGCAGACTGAGAATAATTGCAGTCCGATTGTCTAGAATGATTGAACTAAAAACGGCTGTAGTTGATGCATTGATCGCTGATTTTTCGCTAATATTGGCAATCTTAATCACACAATCATTGCCAAAATAGTTCTGTAATTCTGCTAACTTGAGCGAATCCATTGTTTTCAACACATCGCCTAACTCCGATGCCGTTGCTTTAGAACTAGATTTGTCTGCCTGTAATCCTAATGCAATTCGCTCACGGTAAATCGGTTCAACCGTGTCTCGAAAATCTAGCTGGAGTTCCCGATCGCTGGTGAGAATATCGCCGCGAATACTTTCTAGAGTTTTAATCGTGCGATCGTACATTGCGATCGCTGCTTTTCGTTGATTTTGCGCTGTGAGCAATCGTGCTGCTTGCCATTCCCAGAGGTAAAGACTATCTTTCTCTTGTTCTGCTGCCCACCGCGCTTGCTGCGTCAGTCGAGTTGCAGTCGCGAAATCGCCTTGACACTCCGCTAAATGACCCAACTCTCCTAAGGCAAATGATTCTGCGCGTGGATTGCGAATTCGACTAGCAACTTGCTGCGCTTGGTTCAGTAACCGTTCTTCAGTGAGAATCGAAGCCTTGGATAAACAACGGGGTTTTACAAAAGACTCAGTGGGTCGGACTGGTTCGAGTAAATGAGCTAAGGTAATGCTGGCATAAACGCGATCGCGGTTTTCTGGAAGCTGTTGCAGTGCCGTTATTGCTTGCTGATGGGTAGACTGTGCTGACTTTGGATCACCTATGCGATAGTAAATTGGGATCAGACCTTGCAAAACTTGCAGTCTGATAAGTGGCTGACTTTGAGGGTTTAGAATTTCTAAGCTTCTTTTGAGATAGGTAATTGCTTGCTGATCTGCTTCCTTTCCGATTTGCTGATAGCGTTTTGCTTCGATTTGATCGTCTCGTTGCGATGACGACTCAGCACGATGATAGTTGATTTGTGCTAAGTTACTATAACTATTTCCCAAGCTCAAAAGTGCGATCGCTTGATAGTCCTTGAGTCCCAAAGCCTGCGCTATCTTGAGTCCAGATTCAGCCGTTGCGATCGCAGCCTCATGGTTTCCTGTCAATCGATAAGCTTCTGCTAAACTCCCCAATGCAGCCGCTTCGATCGCTTGATTTTGGCTGGCTCTTGCAAGTTGCAGTGCGCTTCCTGGTTTACACAGTCCACTCGAATCTGATTGACAAACCAATGCGATCGCTTGTTTGGGTTGTCCAATTTGACTATAAAGCTGTGCTTTCTCGACTAGAATCCGTCCAACTTCACCCGATTGTTTGAGTCGTTGATAGAGTGCAATCGTTTGATCCCAGCTTTTGAGGGTTCGAGAGATATCGCCAAGTTGGTGATAGGCACGCGCAAGATTTTCTTGAACGATCGCCAACTCAGGGGTATTTTGTTCTCCTTGAAGCGTTTGGGTTGCAGTTTGCCACGCTTCGATCGCTTTTTGATAGTTGCCCGATCGATATTGACTCACGCCCTGTTGTACCCATTGCGAGGCATCTACTCTAGATTGGCTGTTTGCTGCCGTCCCAAACCAAAGACACAAAACTAACGTGCCTAAAAAAAGAACCCAAAGATGCCAACGAGTGTAGTTAAGGCGAATCGGCATGAGCAGCAGGAATCATTACTATTTAAGGGTGGCAAGTTGTTGTAAACGAGCTTTTTGCTCTTGAATAATCGCTCCTAGCTGCGGCGTTTCTTTTTCCGACTTCGCTAAATCATTGAGCAATGAATGCTGCAATTGTTTGACCGCAATAGACGGATTAGGCTGTGTAACTTCAGCGATCGCATCATACCAAAAGCTGTTTTTGGCATACAGCTCGGCTCGTTCAATCTCACTCTTGGCGCTGTTAAGTTGCGATCGCAAAGTAGCCGGAAATGGCAAGATTTGCAGCGTTGCACTTGCAACCAAATCTTGTGACGGATGATTCGGATTACACGTTAGGATGACTTGCCAACTGTAGAGTTTTCCAGGTTGTAATTCAGGCTGGCTTGGGGGCAGTGAAAACTTCATCAGCCCAGATTGACTCTGCATTTGAACTTTTCTCAGCAGTTGACGCCTTCCACTACCTTCCTGATAGAGCCGAAACTCTAAGGGGTAAGATTGCGTATCTGTTACAAACCAAATAAAGGTTGGACGGGTCGAGACGGTTTGACCCGCATAGCTTAGGGGTGCTAGCACCGTTAAGCCAGCTTCAGAGTTTCCAGAACACCCGCCGCGTGTCCCTGCCGTTGAAGTTCCTCCAGCCGGTGCAGAAGGTTCGCTGGGAGGTTGGTAATCGGCATGGGCAGGTCGTGTTTCTAATGAGCCAATGCTCAAGATTAACCCGATCGCGGTTTGAACCGATACAGTAAGTAACCGTTTTTTAAGAGCCAGAAACATCGTTTTCTCAAAAGCGCTGACAATTTGTTTTCACTTTACTAGATCGCTGCCCACCCTCCTAGGCTGATAACAATAAATTTACAGATTGAAAAGTGCAAACCTAATTGCACTTTTCTGCGATCGAAATTTCTACTTTATGACACTGCGTTAGCGTAAAAGGCTCGTGCAAATCATGTTTTCAAGTCTTTAAAATGATTTTTGTAATTTACCATTCTGGATCAAATTGCGTGAGCCTCATTCTTGGATTGATAGGAATGCTCTTATTGGGAGCATGGTTTGTTCTCCGGTGGCATCGACTTCAGCAAGCGTTGCAGTGGTGGTATCGGCAGCACGTATTGCGATTATTTGATGAAGCGGAAGCTGTGCGGAACGGTGTGCTTCAAGATGCTTTTACCCTGAGACGTACTGTAGAACTATCGTCAATACAGCACCAAGCCCTAAAAAAGGCAGATGAAGAAAAATTGCTCATGACCTTGGGAGAACTGCACGATTCCCTCAAACGATTTAGTGATTTTCTATCGCCTCCCTACCTTGAAGATAGCTTTCCCATGTCGATCGAACATTTGCTGCGATCGCATCAACATCCCAATGTGGTGTTAAATTTCTCTCTTCCTGAAAAATGGCAACCGAATTCCTATGAGCAAAGTCGTGTCGTTTGGATCGCCATTGATGAATTGCTTCGCATTGCGATCGCGCCCTCGGTTGAATCCATTTCAGCGTGTTTGACTCAGCGTACTACAACTCATGAATTCATGATTCAGATTTTCTATTCAAACGACGATCGTCAAACCTTTCAGACTCAACTCACAGAACTGTCCCACCTGAGGCGGGCTGCACAATTTTTAACAGCCGGAACCTGTACTTATCACTTCGATAATGCGACGCTGAAATGGTTACTGCAATGGTCATAGACTATACAAAAGGTTAGAAACAAAAGGTTAAACACGATAAAAGGTTAAACATTATGGCAAGCTCGAAATTTGTGGTCATCGATGATCATGAAGCCGTGTTAAGTGGAACGGTTGCGGTACTCCGTCAACACTATCCAGACGTTGAGATTACGATCGCGCAGACTGCACAACAAGCCCTACAGCAGATTGAAGGCACTAAGCCAGATTTAGTCGTGATGGATTTAGCAATACCCGACGTACCGGGAGCAACGGCGCGACCGGATGTAGGCATTCAACTGCTCAAAACCTTACTAAAGAACTATCCAAGCCTCAATATTGTGGTGCAGAGCGCCCATGTCCGATCGCTCGTTCGTCTCAAGCCTGAAATTAGCACCCACGAAGGCGGTTTTGCCGTGGTAGATAAAAGCTTACCCATGAAGGATATGCTGACGCGAGTCGATTGGGCACTGCAAGGATTACTCTACACGCCCAAGGAGATGCGAACCGGATTAGAGATTAAACCAGAATGGTTAGAAGTGTTGCAGCTTGCATTTGGAGAAGGATTGCAAGACAAAGCGATCGCAGAACGAATGCGAGTGTCTGAACGCTCAGTCCGGCACTACTGGTCTAAGATCCAGGATGCGCTAGAAGTCTACCCCGACGCAGGTAAGAACATTCGGATTCAAACGGAAATGCGATCGCGTGAAGAAGGATTAATCGACTAAACGATCATGATTCGCAAACTAAAAGCAGAACTGTTACTGTGGCGAGTCGGTGCAATTCCTGGATTAGCTGTGATTGCTAGTACGATCGCGCTTCGTGCCTTCGGATTTCTTCAACCTTTAGAATTAATGGCATTCGATGCCGCACTACGATCGCGTCCCGCAGAACCGATAGATGAGCGAATTTTGATTGTTGGCATTACCGACGAGGACATTCATCGCATTGGCACCTATCCGCTTCCCGATCGCGATCTTGCAACGATTATTCAGCGAGTTCAAGCAGATCAACCGAATGTCATTGGGCTTGACTTCTTACGGGATGTTCCCGTTTCACCGGGACGCGAAGCTTTTCTTAAGGCGCTTCAATCTCCAAATGTGATTGCAATTGAGAAAGCGCTTCCTGTACAAGGCGGATTTAGTGTTGCAGCCCCTCCGAACATTCCCACACAACAGATCGGCTTTTCTGATGTGCTACCCGATCAGGATGGGAGATTGCGACGTTGGTTACTAGGTGCAACGAACCCAAAACGACAGTACCGATTTTCTTTAGCACTTCAGTTAGCACGATCGTATCTATCAACTCAAGGAATTCAGTTAGAAAATGGGGTGCGCGATCGTGTCGCGATGCGATTCGGTCAAGCAGAACTGACAAGGTTTCAGCCGCATTCTGGGGGATATATCAATGCAGATGCAGGTGGAAATCAGGTTCTATTGTATCCACGGGCTGGGCGTAAACCGTTTCGGATCGTCTCCTGGCGCGACTTGCAATCGGGCACAGTAAATCCTGATTGGATTCGAGGACGAATTGTTTTAATTGGCTTGACTGGAATTAGCACCAAGGATGTTGTTAACTCAGATGCCGTACCTAGTGCAATCTATGGCTTGGTTAATGGTGTAGAAATGCAGGCGCACGCTGTCAGCCAAATCTTGAGCGCTACTTTAGACGATCGACCACTCCTGCAAGTTTGGTCAGACGGGTGGGAATATCTTTGGATTGTTGCGTGGGGAATTGTTGGCATCAGTTTCGGACGAGTGGCACGATCGCCTGGGCGCATTTTACTAGGTGTCGCGCTCTCATCAGTTGGATTAATTGCGATCTCGTATGGGCTGATCTGGATTGGCTGGTGGATTCCAGTCGTCCCAGCATTGATCGTTCTAGTATTCAACGGTGCAGGATTAGCAGCAGCATCAATTTACCGTTACGAACAATCATTACGGGAGCGATTGCGCGATCGTCAGGCTGTGATCGATCAGACATTCACCACGATTCACAATGGCGCTTTGCAAACGCTGGCAAAAATGTTGCGGGATGTGCAAATGCAGGATGCAACTCATCCTCTGCTACCAGATCTAAAGCATCTCAATCAAGAATTGCGTTCCGTCTATGAAGTCATCCAGCGAGAAACTCTAGAGCAGGAAACAAGCTTTCAGCTCGACGCGAACTCTATCCTAGATCTACAAGCACCGCTCCATACGCTCCTGTATGAAGTCTACTTGCAGACGATGGAGCGAGATTTACCTTACTTCAAAACGATTCGGTCACGCATTGTCAAATTTGAACCCATGAACGATCGCGGTCTCAGCCTAGAGCAAAAGCGAAACTTGTGTCGATTTCTAGAAGAAGCATTGTGTAATGTAGGCAAGTATGCGATCGACACCACTCGAATTACAGTGATTTGCGCTGAAGAAAATAGCAAACAAGTCATTCGAGTGATTGATCATGGCAACACTGATTTCAGTGGGAAGGCTGCTGCTGGATTGGGTACTCGTCAAGCAGAAACTCTAGCACAAAAACTTCGAGGCACATTCCAACGATTGCCCAACAAACCGAAAGGAATGCACTGTGAGTTGAACTGGCACGCACAAAAACTTCGGAGACTATAAACTACATTATGTGAACTAATCGTGCTCAATGCTATTTACGAGCGTGAATTAGAAATACTACCATGACCAATTTTTATGACCAACTTGCGCCGTTCTATCACATCATCTACGGTGATTGGAATGCTGCAATTGCACAACACACCCTCTAAAGCCCTATTCATTCTCATCAAACCTAATCTATGTTCTTATCTGACTTGCAAGTGATTCTTGAGCGCGATCCTGCTGCTCGAAATTGGTTAGAGGTTCTGTTTTGCTATCCAGGACTGCAAACGATTTGGTTGCATCGCTTTGCTCATGCTTGATGCCGATTCCAGGTTCCTGTTCTGCCCCGATTGATTTCTCAATCGCTTTCTCACGGGTGTTGAAGTTCACCCTGCCGCTCGCGCTCCGTCCTACTAGAGAATATTTAGCGACTGGGCGTAAGGGAATGTTTGAACTGTGGGATGTGCGATCGAAAACAGCAATCCGTCAATTTGGCGATTATTCAGGTTGGACGGATGCAATCGCATTTAGTCCGGATGGACAGACGATTGCAAGTTCCGCTCCAGACAATAAGATCCGACTTTGGAATGCTCAAACTGGAGCAGAAATTAGAGCATTGCGAGTGCTGGCATCCGTCAAGGTTTTGGTATTTAGTCCGACAGGAGCAATTCTAGCGAGTGGTGACGACGACGGAAATTTGCATCTGTGGGATCTAGAAATGTTTGAGGAGGTTTATCGATCAAAGATGTATTCCAAGAAGCTTACCGCGATCGCATTTAGTGCAGATGGAAAGATGATTGCGACGGCTGGTGGAAGCTGCCAAATTCATGTCTGCAAATTTACGGAGTAATTCTGGACTTGCACACACATTTTGGGCAACAATGCCTGCTATCTCAATTCTCGTATATGAGAATGCTTTCCACCTAGTTTGTGGACAGGGCAGCAAAAAATCTCTAGCACCGCTTCGATCCCCGGATCAATAGAGTCAAAACCTTTGAAATCTCGTTCAATATTTCTAAGGTGGCGAACACCAATCGACTTTTTGCCGCCCCGTGCAGATTTGACAATGCCTTATGTTTGCCAATATCTCATGGATGATGTGAAATTACTCCATGTGATAGATGAAGCATGTCAAATTAACAGAACTATTGAATCAGCATTCATGAGGGTTTGCGATCGCCTATATGAATCACCAAAAGTTTGGAAGTTCCCAAAGTCTATGCAATTTTGCATCGTCCTCTTTTCCACCGACCTCGATTTCTGCCCAAAAGAAATGGTGACACTGTACCATTTGCGCTTTCAAATCGAATTTCTCTTCCGTGACAGCAAGCAATTTACAGGTCTCGAAGATTGCCAATCCCGTCATGCCAAAAAACTTGATTTTCACGTCAATGCTAGTTTGAGTGCGCTCAATCTCGCTGAACTGCAAGCTTGGCAAGCCCGTGACTTAGAACAGCCATTTGTCCTCTCGATGACCAGTCTCAACCGCCGCGCCCTTAATGATTTCTTGCTCGATGCCTTTATTTCAAAGTTAAAGCGATCGCCCACTTTGATTAAATCTCATCCCAACTACGAATCCTTGCGCGCTTAGGGTACTATTGCTGCTTAATTTTGTCCGAAGTATTGATAAACATTATATGAAGCAGAAACTAATACCCTTGACATTGTTTATAAATATCTGTATTTATAAGTACTGGACGCTAGTTTCTTAATCGCAAGTTCGTAGTCCGATCAGTTGAGCTTGATATACGAACGGATAGCTGTTACAACATGGGTCAGCACTTCTTACGAAGAGCGACAATTTAGATCAAGTCCGAGGCCAATAAAGTGTCGAAAAACGTTGCTTTGACGGCTGGAAATCGCACATCAGGTTACGCCCCCTAGTCCTGTAAAGCGAGGAGATTTCCTTTATAATGGTGCGCTACGATTCGATCTCAACCTGCAACTTGCCTGATTCCTTTATTCAACAAGTTGCATCCGTAACAATTCAAATTGTTAACCAGTTTCAGTATTCGATTTCTCGATTGAAGCAGAATCAAGCTCTGAGAACGATAATTTATTTCTGTTTAGTGAGCTACTTCAACAAGGTACGGAAGCTTCTTTATATACTTTGTTCAGAGACACTAGATCCAATCGCAATTTAGTCATTTTATTAACCAGTTGATTGCACAGTCGGCTGTAAGCAAGCGTCTGGTCACTGGAGCCTTTCTCTCCTGACCCGATTTCAATCTAATTGAAATTTCAGGGATTCTTGCTATTCTCTGAATCTTGCTTTAACCCTGAACTCTAGTTTCAAGAAAACAACAACATTTAGCATCATATCAAAAGAGTAAATTCGGCAGGCTAGAAGACGATCGTTTCATCCCCTTCAAATAGATGAGGCTCGACTAAGAGTTAAATTTGTGAAGTCGCTTGAAACTCCGAAGGGTTAGGAGCTTCTGAAGAATTGCTGTTGTCAAGCAATCATAAGCTAGCAATCCGGCGAGGTATTAATCTCAAAATCTACTCCATCGCTCTTCTAACTTGTCGATCAACTTAGAAAAGCAAGTCAGTATCAATCGCTCTGTTTCGCCTGAACACTCACTAGAGGATTGCAATTATGAATCCGCGTGTGGATAGCCGTTCACGGTCAAGAATCGAAGATGTAACGGTTGCAACAGTTCCAGACCTTCTGAGACAACTCCCACTGTCTCAAGCAGAACCGACACTGCTTGTACGCTTTTCTCAAGAGTTTGAATTAATTTCGCTTCAGCTCGGTCAGCCGATCTGTACTGATTCTACAGACGATCGCAAAGACAATTCTGTGCTTACTGAACAAAACCGCACTGAACTGAGCGACTTATTCATTGTGTGTCAGGGTCGAGTGCGATTGCTCTCTTTTGATCCCAGGCGGCAAAGATGGGTTTCAGTCAAAAGCCTAGAAGTCGGCGAAGTCTTCGGCGGGGATCGGCTGTTTTCAGATACCCCGCTCCCTTACCAAGCGATCGCCGCCTCCGCCAGTCAAATCGCTCGCCTCGACCAGGAGAAAGTGCAATACTGGCTGCAACAACTACCGGATCTGCGGGACTTCTTAGAGCAGCGAACGCGACAACGCGAACATTTAATCTTCTTCAAAACTTCCACAGTGCTGCAATCGCTGCCTAGCGATCAACTCCAGCAATTGTTACCGCTACTTGCGGAAGATCGAATTGCCGCCGGAGAGCGACTCTCGGACTCGAATCTTTGCCGAATCAATCATTGCTGGCTACGATCGGGACGCATTGCGAACCAGGGGAATGCTGAACAAGTTCCTCAGCTTGGAGAATTTTGGGGCTATCCTGACCCAGTTCCCTCTCATTGGGTCGCTGAAACAGAACTGACAATTTACAAGTTGTCAGAAGAACATTGGCAAGCGGCTTGCGCGATCGCTCCTGTGCTTTTGAATCGGGAATCTGCTTCTGGGAATCGATCGATTTTCCAGCCAATGCCATTGGAGATCAGGGTGAGTAGAGGCGCTCAATCGCAGCCACATTATTTGGCTGCCCCGAAAGTCGCGCCGACTGCTTATCCCGCACGCTCAGACCGATCCCCAGAAACGGCTTCTGAGCAACCCGAAGTGGCGTTTCCAACTCCAACTCGACGACGATCGCGCAAGCGATTGTGGGCTTCCTACTCTTTTATCCAACAGCAAAGCTCGTCTGACTGTGGGATCGCCTGTCTCGCCATGATCGGTCAGTATTGGGGCAAGCGACGGAGCATCAATACATTGCGGAATTTAGCAAATGTAGGGCGATCGGGGACTTCCCTAAAAAATCTCGCTGAGGCGGCTGAACGAGTTGGATTTCAATCCCGTCCGGTTCGAGCTAGTTTGGGGCGTTTAATCGAACTGAATCAGCCTTGGATTGCTCACTGGCAGGGCGATCACTATGTCGTGGTCTATCGTGCCAAACATCGCCAGATTTTGATTGCTGATCCTGCGGTTGGAAAGCAAACACTTACACCGGAAGAGTTTCAGAGCAATTGGACAGGATATGCTCTCTTATTGGAGCCAGGTGAGCAGTTTCGAGCAACGAAAAGCGAAAAGCTGTCGCTCAATCGGTTCTGGTCTGCCCTATCCCCCTACCGTTCAGTTCTAGTACAAATTATTCTGACTTCCCTGTTGCTTCAGGTGTTTGGATTGATCACGCCCCTGTTCACGCAAATCATTCTCGATCGCGTGATTGTACAAAAAAGTCCAGCCGCCCTGAATGTCTTTGCGATCGGGTTAGTGTTATTCAGCGTGTGGCAGATCGGCTTAGTAGCGGTTCGCCAATACTTGCTGGATTATTTCTCTAACCGCCTCGATCTCAGTTTTATCAGCGCGTTTATTAACCACACGCTAAAGCTACCCCTGCAATTTTTTGAATCTCGTCAGGTCGGGGACATTATCACGCGGGTTCAGGAAAACCAGAAGATTCAGGCGTTTCTGACTCGGCAAGCCGTGACAGCTTGGTTAAATGCGCTTACCGCAGTGGTTTATGTGGGCTTGATGGCCTACTACAATTGGCAACTCACGCTGCTGGTTCTAGCACTTTTACCGCCGATTATTATTCTGACGATCGTGGCGAGTCCGTTTCTCCGTCGCATTTCTCGTTCTATTTTCAAAGAAGCTGCCGCGCAAAACTCTTCGCTCGTCGAGATGATTACGGGGATCGCAACCGTGAAGGCATCTGCGGCTGAGCGCGAAATGCGCTGGCTGTGGGAGGAGCGCTTTACCTCAATGCTGAATGAACGATTTCGGGGTCAGAAGTTTTCGCTGGGGCTGCAAACGACAAGCGGATTGATTAATACCTTGGGCAGTACCGCCTTACTCTGGTTTGGCGCAAACTTGGTGATTCAAGACCAGTTAACGATCGGGCAGTTTGTTGCGTTCAATATGTTGATTGGGAATGTTACGAATCCAGTGTTGTCGTTGGTCGGATTGTGGGATGAGTGTCAGGAAGTGCTTGTTTCTGTCGAGCGTTTGGATGATGTGTTTTCGACTCAACCGGAAGAGTCTTCTCACGCTCCGATGCTTGTATTGCCACAGTTAAAGGGTGAAATTCAGTTCGAGGATGTGACTTTTCGCTATCAAGATACTGAGAAGAATGTGCTTCAGAACATTACTTTGGCAATCCAACCTGGACAGACGATCGCGATCGTAGGACGGAGTGGTTCTGGAAAAAGTACGCTCGTCAAACTCTTGCAAGGTCTTTATCATCCCACGACGGGTCGAATCTGGATTGATGGGCATGATATTCGTCATGTTTCTCCGCCTTCGCTGCGATCGCAGTTGGGTGTCGTTCCTCAAGAGTGTTTCTTGTTCTCAGGCACGATTCTAGAGAACATTACGCTCTTTCGGTCTGAATTTACCCTAGAAGATGTGATTCAGGTGGCAAAGCTGGCAGAAGCTCATGGATTTATTCAAGATTTGCCTTTGGGCTATAGCACCAAAGTAGGAGAACGGGGAGCAAATTTATCTGGTGGACAACGCCAACGAATTGCGATCGCTCGTGCGCTGCTTGGAAACCCGGCAATTCTATTGCTCGATGAAGCGACCAGTTCGCTAGATACAGAATCTGAACGGCGGTTTCAGCAGAATTTAGCGCGAATTAGCCGCGATCGCACTACATTCATCATTGCTCATCGATTGTCTACGGTGCAGAACGCTGATCGAATTTTAGTCATCGATCAAGGTGTGTTAGTTGAACAGGGAACTCATTCGGAGTTGATTGCCCAGCAAGGATTGTATTACAACCTGGCACAACAGCAGTTAAATCTATAGCTTAAGAAAGCTAAACAATGTTCCTGCCAATCTGGCAGAGCGAACTCCGAGTTACAACTATCATGAAGCAAAGCTTCAAGTGTCATAGCACATTTTATTGTTCGCAGACATTACTTCAAATAGCTTTCCTACTGTTTACGATTGATTTTGGAGTCTTTCATCATCGGCTCTCTAGCCTCAACCCTCTCGAAACCTTGTCATTTTGCCTTAGCGAATTGACAGAACTAATGCTCAGATCATTTCTTCGGTATAACATTATGGTTTCTACGCCTAAATCATCTCCAGAGGAAGCGACAAGACTTCATGCCAACGCAGTCGCGACTCAATGGTCGTTGCCTCTACAAACTGTTCTAGACCAGCCGCCTTCAAATTTACCGAGTCGATTGATTCTAGGCGGAACAACATTTTGCTTACTGTTTGCGGTCTGGTCTTGGTATGGACATACCGACGAAGTTGCCCAAGCGAAAGGGAAGTTAATTCCCAAAGGAGAAGTTTTTCAAGTTCATTCGATCGATTCTGGCAAAGTGGTTCGCATTGCGGTGCAGGAAGGTCAAACCGTAGAAGCAGGACAAGTTCTGATGGAGCTAGATACTGAGCTTGCTGAGAAAGAGGTGCACCGCTTAGAACACCTGCTGCAATCGTCTGAGATGGAGAAATTACAAACTCAAGACCTACTCGACAAAACTCGGTTACAGGCAGAAACACGCGCCGCGATCGCCAAAACGAGTATCAGTATGCAGGAGGTTGCGATCACTCAATCGAAAAACAATGCCGAAAGCAATCAAGAGTTACTCGCTCAGTTTGAAACCGATGCTCATGCTCAAGAAAAACGCCTGGAACGATTAAAACCCTTGGTTGAACAAGGTGCTATTTCTCAAGAAAATGTATTTACCGCAGAACAACAATTGCGCGATCGAACTCGCAGCATTACAGAACGACAAAATGCGTTAGAACAAACCCAAGCTGAGGCAAGACGCTTGCAGATTGAACTAGCTCAGAAAAAAGATGAGGCACAACAAAGTCAGTTAGAAGCACAGCAGGAAATTCAACAACTCACGGTAAAGCTGACAGAACTGCAAGCGAAGGTCAAAGAGACAGGGTTTCTTCTAGAGGAAAATCGAACTAAGCTGAAGCAGCGTTTCCTGCGATCACCCGCAAAGGGCGTGGTTCTATCGCTTAACGTTCGTCGTAGTGGAGTCTTTACTCAACCCGGACAAACGATCGCTGAGATCGCGCCTCAAGGTCAACCCCTGGTCATTTCTGCTATCTTACCTAGCGCAGAGATGGGATTTGTCAAACCGGGTCTGCCTGTTAAAGTCAAATTGGATGCTTATCCTTATCAAGACTATGGGATTGTTCCCGGTCGAGTCAGCACGATTTCTCCGGATAGCAAACCGAACGAACAATTCGGGCAGAGCTATCGAGTTGAAGTGGCGCTCGATCGTGACAGCATCAATGCCAAAGGACAAACCTTTCAGTTTAAGCCTGGACAAACTGCGGTTGCTGAGATTGTGACTCGTCAACGTCGGGTTGCAGATGTGCTGTTAGATCCTTTGAAGAAGTTACAGAACGGTGCGAATTTATAAACAACAGAGCAATCATTGTGTTTACATCGGGAGAAAAGTTAATGAACTATTCCACTTCTTACTCCGAAACCCATCGCGCAAAGGTCGATAAAGTGATGGAAGCCGATCAGTTTGCTCAAGTCGTTGAGGCGATTTTAGCGGGCAAGTATTCATGGGCTTGTGTGCTAATTTTGCGATTTGCTGGATACAATCCACTCCACTACATTCCCTACCGGACTTACAATCGGCTGGTAAAGGACAATATGCTATCTAGATCTTCGTCTCAGGAAGATAAGCCCCAAAAACAAACGAGTGTCGCGGCGGGTCGGAAATCTTTTTCAAGTGCTAATCAAAATTCGCCGCTCTATCCCATTCGAGATCTCGCTTACGTTGAAGCGGCTCAGGAAAAACAGCAGGTGAAGGGTGGATATTGCTTTACCTGGTTGAATGGCTGGTTCGCCGGGTGAAATCATTGCCAGTGTGGCAACATCACTGATCCGATTCAAATTTATTGTATGAATGCTCATTTAACAGACGCAGAGGATCATTATGAGACACCCATTTGATCTAAGTGTTACTGAACTAAAAACTCTTGATTTAGACTTTGAAGAAGACTTGATGCTAGATGCGGCTGAAGCGGTTGCAGGTGGACTAACTTTAACCACCTTAGCGCTTGGAGAAGAAGGCGGAAGGGGGGATTATTTTCCTCGCCCTCCCAAGGTTCCTCCGATTTGCCCGCGCCCAGTCCCGATTCCTCCGCCAGAAATGACCACTATGGCTCTAGGAGAAGAAGGCGGAGTGACGACCTTGGCATTAGGGGAAGAAGGTGGATACCCGGATTCTCTACTGTGATCTTAGGTTGTTCGCGTTGATCAACATCCCAGCGCCCCTTGGCAGCAACTAGAAATAGTTGCTGCCCTTTTTAATGCTTTGTTAACAGATCAATTGCTGAATGAGGTGTTGAGTAATGGGATAGCCCGTTTGCCGTTCAAAATGAAGAAACATTGGACTGGGATTTGCTTCTAGAAAAATGTACTCTCCTTCAGGAGTCAGTCGCCAATCGATCGCAGTCCATTCCAGCAGTAGGGCACGAGCGATCGCAAGACATTGCTGATGAATGGAGTCGGGTAGAGCGATCGGAATGAGTTCAGCAGATAGATCTTGTCGAAAATCAAGGTCAGGACTACGAATTTCAGCGGTGTACACAGCATCGCCAATCACATAACTCCGTAGATTTGTACCCGGAATATATTCCTGAAAGGTGGCAGGAGCAATGCTCAAAGCCGCTTGAAGCCGAGAAGAATCTAAATGTTCAGGGGTAACAAACTGGGTATGAGCACCGCCATAAACCGGCTTAAAGATCACCTTAGAATGTTGCTGCACAAACCTGATAATTGCGTCTGCATCATTGCTCACTAGGGTTGCTGGAATCTGAACTCCCAATTGATAGACCTGACTGAGTTGACGCGGTTTTTCTTTATGGAACTGGTATGCCTGCCAAGAATTCACCCAGCGAATCGATTCTGTGTGCAGCAGCGATCGCAACACGCTCATTGCATCCTGTAGGGCAATTTGTTCTTGATCGGGTTCTGATAGAGAAGGAATCTGTACGCCAGCAAAGGAGCGCCAGAAAACGCTCTGAATCTCTTCTAGCAGCCATTGTTGTTGATCAGGCAGGACAATGCTGCCCAATGCGGTTTGGGGATACCAGGACAGGCGCGATCGCCGGGGAAATAGAGCAGTATCCCAATAGGCGACTGTGGCTCCAAACTCAGTCAATGCTTGAAAGACGTGAGCCGCGTGAGCATCGGTCGCATTCCCCAATACTAGAATTTTCATGGGTTGTTCTCAATACTACTTCAATCACGGATGCTAAAAGTTCAAGAACTCATCTCGGATCACTAAACTTTGATTTAACGGATCAATCTAGCATTCGTCAGCCCTGAAGAAATTGCCAAAGTGGCAGCATTGTTCCTGACTAATTTACTAAGCTGGTCATACAGTTTGAAAGTACCGCTATGCTAATCAATGACTTATCTTATCTGGAAACTCTAGGTCAGGTACCCGATTGTTCCGGTGGCGTTCTCCCTTTTGGTCTTTTGCTTTTGTCTATCAAGGATAAAGCGCTTGTTCTTCAGTATGGTTCTAAACCCTTGTTTGAAACAACGCTTTCATCAACACCGACTCAGGTTGCTCTTACCGTTTCTGGGATGCCAGTTGTAGGGGTTACGAGTCGCACTCAAAACATTAATGGGAACATCGAATCGTTTACGAGTATATTTTTCGGCGAGTTAAGCCCGGCTTGAGCCTCTTCGATTGAAGCATTTTTTGTGCTGCGATCGCAGAGTTAACTTACATTACAACTTGTTCAACAAAGCCTAGCGTCTAGTAACAGTCTATAGGATTGATTTTATGCTGATCAATGATTTGAGCTACTTGGAAGAGATTGCAGAGAACAATACCATTTCAGGAGGAGTTCTCGTAGGTGTAACAGCCGATGCACTTGCTCTTGGTGATCCAAGCGCTACCTTAACAGATACAACCGCCACAGTGAGAATGCTGGGAAATGGTGGCTCTATGGGAAAAGGACATGGAATTGCTGTTGCGATCGGCGATGATGTTTCTGCGGGAGTGAACCTAATCGGTGTCGGCGACAGTGTGAAGATGAAGATAAAGGAGAAATACTTTCCAAACAAGGATATGCTCGTTGTCAGGGGTTTTGTGATGGTAAAGGATAAACCCTAGCTGGATCAATCTAGCAGAGCGTTGTAAGAGAGCAGGAAGACTGAAATGCAAAACGTTAAGGACATCATTCGCAAGTATATTTCAGAAACCATCTTGTTTAGTCAAAGTTATCCGTATGCGGATGAAGACTCGCTTTTAGAAAACGGCATCATTGATTCGATGAATGTAATGGAACTCGTGGTGTTTTTAGAGGAAAACATGAACATTCAAGTCGAGGATCATGAAATTAGTCCCGATAACTTTGACTCGGTAAATGGTTTAGCTGCCTATGTGCAGCGCAAGCAGCTTTTGGCGGTCTGAGCATTGCGATTCAACCCCTAAATTCAAACACTGTCATGTTAGTTCATCAGTTACTAGAGCGGAGTGCCGATCGATTAGCAGATAAAGTTGCACTTATTTGTGGTGAAGAGCGCTTGACCTATGCAGGAATTGAGTGTCAAGCCAATCGTTTAGCTCATGCACTTCGCGCTCTGGGAGTGCAGCGGGGCGATCGAATTGCGCTCTTTCTGCCCAACTGTACTGAGCTTGTGATTAGCATCTTTGCTAGTCTCAAGACCGGAGGCGTGTTTGTTCCGATTAATCACACGACCCGGCTAGAAAAGTGCGCTTATGTTCTGAACCATTGTCAGGCGCGGGTCTTAATCACAAGTGGACGGCAAGCAACCTTGGCAAGCCAGCTAGCTCAAAGGGTTTCTTCGCTAAAAGCAATAATTCTTACGGCTCCGATTCCCGCAATCGAGGAAGATCACGCGATGCTGCATTATGATGCGATTCAAGCAGATTATCCAGAACATCGGTTGTCTTCGATCAACATTGATCTGGATTTAGCCTGTCTAATTTATACATCTGGTAGCACGGGTGATCCAAAAGGCGTGATGTCAGATCATAGCAATGTTGTCTTTGCTGCTAGTTCTATTATTCAATATCTTGAAAATGTTGAGAGCGACACGATTATCAATGCGCTGCCTTTGTCGTTTGACTATGGCTTATATCAATTGATTATGTCGTTCTACTTTGGTGGAACTTTGGTGCTAGAGCGAGGCTTTACGTTTCCGGCGATCGTGCTTAAGCGGATTGAGACTGAGCGGGTTACAGGATTTCCAGGTGTGCCTACCCTGTTCTCGGTACTGCTGCACACTGATCTAAGCCGCTATGATTTATCTAGCTTACGATACATTACGAACACCGCAGCCGCCCTTCCTGCTTCCCATATTGCAGCAATTCGCGCAATGTTCCCTACGGTCAAATTGTTCTCGATGTACGGTCTTACCGAAACGAAGCGCACGCTCTATCTTCCTCCCGAACAGTTGAATCACCGTCCTGGATCAGTTGGCATTGCTATTCCTGGTACGGAAGTCTGGATTGAAGATGAGCGGGGAGAGCGATTGAGAGCGGGTGAAGTCGGAGAGCTGGTTGTTCGGGGTCGCCATGTGATGCGCGGCTACTGGAATGACCCAGAACGATCGACGCTGCGGTTTCGGTCTACTCCACTCGGCGATCGCTTGTGTTATACGGGGGATCTTTTTCGGATGGATGAAGAGGGCTATCTGTACTTTGTTGCCCGCAAAGATGACATGATTAAAAGCCGAGGCGAAAAAGTTGCGCCCAAAGAAGTTGAGAATGTGCTGTATGCTTTGTCCGGTGTTCGAGAAGCTGCGGTAATCGGTGTGCCTGATGCCCGATTGGGTCAAGCCGTGAAAGCATTTGTAGTCATAGAGAACGATGCAGAAATCACGGAAGCGCATGTTCTGCGGCATTGTCATGAGCATCTGGAAGATTTTATGATGCCTCAATGGGTGGAATTTTGTCGCGAACTGCCTAAAACTTCCACAGGCAAGATTAAGAAGACTGAGTTGACCTAATTCAAGCAACACGGCGGGAGTTAGCAATGTGTGGCATTGTGGGTGTTCTGAATTTATTTGATTCTGCTCCTGTCCCTGTCGAAATTTTGCGGCAAATGTTGGGCATGATTCGTCATCGGGGTTCAGACGAGTTCGGAATCTATCGAGATGAATGGGCAAATTTGGGCAATGCTCGTCTCAGCATTGTGGATCTGAGTGGTGGACAGCAACCAATTAGCAATGAAGATGAAACTCTTTGGATTGTTTTCAATGGTGAGATCTTTAATTACCCAAAGCTACGATCCCAACTAGAAGCTCAAGGACATCGCTTCAAGACGGATTGTGATACCGAAGTTGTTCTACATCTGTATGAGGAATATGGTGCGGACTGTCTCAATTATCTAAATGGACAGTTTGCGATCGCACTCTGGGATACTCGCAGCTACACGCTGTTTTTAGGGCGCGATCGACTGGGGATTCGTCCTTTGTTCTACACCGTTTGCAAAGGTCAACTCATTTTCGGATCAGAAATCAAGACGCTACTTGCTCATCCCAGTGTCACTGCTCGGATTGATACCGATGCGTTAGCTCAGGTCTTTACCTTCTGGAGTATACTCCCTCCAAGAACTATCTTTGAAGGAATTCAAACGCTTCCGCCTGCTCATTACATGATAGTGCGGGAAGGTTATCTGAGCATCGATCGCTATTGGGAATTAGATTTTACTGAAGATGTTGAGCGCGATCGCAGCACTCAGGATTATCTTGATGAGTTTGAACATTTGCTGATTGATGCGACTTTAATGCGGCTGCGGTCTGATGTTCCTGTGGGTGCTTATCTAAGCGGTGGATTAGATTCATCAACGACCACTGCCTTGATTCGCAAATACACTCAAAATCGACTGGATACATTCTCGATCGCCTTTTCTGATCCCGAATTCGATGAAAGTCACTTTCAGCGGCAAATGTCCGCGCTTTTAGGTACGAATCATCAAGTTGTGCATTGCACTCAATCTGAGATTGGCGATATCTTTCCAGAGGTAGTTTGGCACACAGAAACGCCAATGCTGCGGACTGCACCTGCACCGATGTTTTTGCTGTCTCGCTTGGTTCATCAACATAACTTAAAGGTGGTCATTACTGGAGAGGGGGCAGATGAAATTTTGGGAGGTTACGACCTTTTTAAAGAGATGACCATCCGACGGTTTTGGAGTAAACAACCGGATTCTAAACTGCGTCCGCTCCTGCTCAAGCGGTTGTATCCTGAAATTTCTCAGTTTGGCAGTGCTGAAGCCTTTCTAACTGCTTTTTTCAAGCAAAGGCTCACTGACACAGATTTCAATATCTATTCTCACTGGCTTCGCTGGTCGAATACTGCAAGACTAAGACGCTTGTTGCTGCAACCTCCGATCGACTCTCTCAACACGTGGATCGAGGATCGACTTCCACTGCCAGCAAAGTTCGGCAGTTGGTCATCTTTAGGACAAGCTCAATATTTAGAAATGACAACCTTTCTCGCTCCGTATTTGCTGTCATGCCAGAGCGATCGTGTCAGTATGGCTCATTCCGTTGAAGGACGCTTTCCATTTCTCGATTACCGAGTCGTGGAGTTTTGCAATCGCCTGCCTGATTCGCTCAAGCTGCGGGGATTAACCGAAAAATGGTTACTGCGGCAGCTTGCAAGTCAAATGCTACCTGCGGAGATTTGGCAACGCCGCAAGCGTCCTTATCGCGCTCCGATTCATCGATGCTTCTTTCATACTCACACACCCGATTATGTGTCCGAGTTATTGTCAGAGTCAGCCATCCGAGCGACAGGGCTGTTTAATCCCAGTGCGATCGCGCAATTGGTACGTAAGACAGAAAGCGGTAGACCGTTGAGTGAAAGTGATGACATGGCGATCGCAGGAGTTATTTCTACTCAGTTGGTGAATCAATTGTTTGTGGCTGAGTTCCCATCGCGAATCTCTAGCCTCACCAAGACAGACAAGATCAAAGTCATTAATGGAACGATCAAAGAGGAAATTACTGTATGAGTCAGGTAGTACAAG
>JACJNX010000007.1 GCA_014695255.1 Cyanobacteria bacterium FACHB-63 | reverse complement strand
GCAAGATAATTTCAGGCAAAAAGTGCCGCCATTTGAACAGGGAGTCAGTCATCATTTAGAGCAAGGCTGGAGAAAATTAAGCCTCCACACCTTACCATTTTTGCGACACAACCGTGTTATCTCTCTCTCGATCCTGCTCATCAGTCAAATCAGGTTGAACAGGATCTTAGGCAGAATAGTACAGACTTTCTTTGAGAAGAAATACGGAAGTTTTCCGCCTAATTCCTTAATCGAGGGGTAATATGCGGAACATGAGTCGAGCTAACGTGCTAAATCCCAGGATTAGGCAGAACGAATCGTTCTAATCTCCCAGTTTGGAATGTTATGCCGACTCTCGGCAGCCTAACTCGCCCCACGGGGACATTAGAACAACAAAATTCGGTATAACGTCCAGATTTGGGCAATTAGGCGGAAAGAGTCAGTCTAATAAATAGTTCGCCTGCTTTGTACAGGTGGTGGCAGTTAGAGATCCCTCATGGGTCGTCAGGGTGATACTTCTCGAAGGTAGTTAGCATTACCGAGTATTAAATCAGAGCCAAGTTGTAGTCGATCTAGGAAATTTCTGTCGCTGATGATTATTTGGTTGAATGGAGCCTTTGGTATTGGCAAAACCCAGACTGCCTTCGAGCTACACAGCCGAATCCCTGGTAGTTTTGTATTTGACCCTGAGCAAATTGGCTTTTTCCTCCGGAGGATTGTACCGTCAGAAGTTTGTGTAGGAGACTTCCAAAATCATCGGATATGGCGCGAGTATACCCATCAAGGGTTGCAATACGTTGCTGAGAATTTTGTCGGAACGATCATTGTTCCAATGACTGTTGTTGATCCTCTTTACTACGATCAAACTTTGGGCGCATTGAGACGCGAAGGTTTGCAGGTGCATCATTTCACTTTGCTTGCTTCTCGTGAGACAATTCTTCGTCGATTACGGCGACGTGGTGATGGCAGCAACTCTTGGAATGCACGTCAACTTGACCGATGCTTGAAATCCTTATCAGATGAAAAATTCGCAGTTCATCTCAATACGGAAGAAAAAACAATTGAGGCGGTTGCAGAAGAAATCGCTCATCACGCAGGTCTTGAACTCAAACCTCCAACTTGGCATCCAGTCTTACGTCCTCTAAAGCGGCTAGTTGTACAAGTACGCCATATCCGTTTGTAATTGGTTGATCGTAGCGATCGCAGTCGAACAAGTCGATGAAACGGACTGTTGGTAGAAGTTGGTGGTGTTGCAAAGGTTATTTGCCGCCGCTTATCTTAGTCGTTAGGCTGCTTCATATCTCGGTGAGGGCGGTACTCCAATCTCACTGTTGGGAAAGCAAGGCCTTAAGATCAAGCAAGTATATCCATAACAGTGTCGTTAACCGAGAGGCGCAGTAGTGAGCCGAATTGTTTTAACCACCATTGGATCTTTTGGTGATTTGCATCCCAAAATTGCGATCGCGCTTGAATTACGAAAGCGTGGTCATGATGTTGTATTTGCGACCCATAAAGAATATCAAAACAAAATTGAAGCACTGGGATTCGAGTTTCATCGGATGCGCCCTGACAACACTGCGCTTGACGATCCGCAAGAGATGGCACGGATGATGGATCTGAAAACGGGCACAGAGTATGTAATCAAAAATTGGGTTTGTGCGAATTTGCGTGAAACCTACAGCGATTTGATGGATGGCGCAAAAGATGCAAATTTCATGGTTGCAGGTGAAGGAGTTGTGGCGGCTCGATTGGTCGCAGAAAAACTAGAAATTCCGTGGGCGTTTGCTGTTCTACAGCCTGCCTCATTTCTTTCGGTTTATGATCCATCCGTCTTGCCTATACTGCCATTTCTTGCCAAGTTACGGGGGTTAGGTTCTCTTGCTAACCGAGGCATCATTCGATTATCAAAAGTGTTGTCTAAATCCTGGGCAGAGCCGATCCACCAATTGCGACGCGAGCTTGGCTTGCCACCTCTGGCAGGAAGTCCATTCATTGATGATAAATATTCACCTTATCTTGTATTAGCATTGTTCTCTTCAGTATTTGCAAAGCCTCAACCCGATTGGGCAAAAAATACGGTGCTCACTGGGTTTGCATTCTATGACGGCAACGAAGGTGAGACAGAACTTGCACCAAAACTTCAGCAGTTTTTAGACAGGGGTGATCCGCCAATTGTTTTTACTTTAGGTTCAGCCGCAGTTATGGCTCCTGGTCGTTTTTATCAAGAAAGTGTTCAAGCTGTAAAGCAATTGAACCGCCGTGCTGTTTTATTGATGGGTAAAAATACTCCTCCAGAGGATCTGCCAGAGAACATATTTGCCATGAGTTACGTTCCATATTCTCAAATTTTTCCGCGTGCTTGTGCGATCGTGCATCAAGGTGGCATTGGCACAACCGCCCAAGCATTACGGGCAGGTCGCCCAGCGCTTGTGATGCCATGTAGCCATGACCAACCGGACAATGCAGCAAGAGTTGAACGATTGGGAACGTCGCGAATAATTCCTCGTAAGCAGTATTCAGCAGAGCAAGTAGTCAAGCAATTGCGTGAGCTGTTGGGAAGTCCTGATTATGCAGCTAAAGCCGCAGAAATTGGAGGTATCATCCGAGCAGAAGACGGGGTTGGTTTGGCATGTGATTCGATCGAAAAACAACTTCAAGCCGCCTCAATCTTCTCTTAAGCACCAGCCGCCTAACACTGCGTGGTAGCGGACGGACAAAAGCCGTCGGTGCTGAGCTTAAAGTTATTTACCGCCGCTACACTTCACCGTTATGCGGCTTTAAGTTATTTGTCAGAACAGTACTTTGAGGGCATCTGCTAGCGTTCAGTGCTAAATTGATACCGCTACTTTGCAAGACGAGAAATGAGTGAAAAACACATGGATATGCTTCAAGGAAGCATTACTCAAAGACAGTATGAGTTACATAGAATTGCAGATATTTTGGCAAAAGCGGCACATGAAGAAAGCAAACGTGCTTCTACAGCAAAAGTATTACTAATAGTCTTGGGCGCCTTCACGGCAACAAAGGGAGCAGCCGATCAGATATTTGAGGTGGACCCGAAAGCTTGGACAAAGGATAGAGGGCAAATAAGCTACAGTTCTAGATCACAAATCCATTGTTACTACTGACCTAGATTTGATTCACGCTCTCATCTCTTCT
>JACJNX010000069.1 GCA_014695255.1 Cyanobacteria bacterium FACHB-63 | reverse complement strand
TAGTAATTGGTGGAAACCTTTACTATCGCCTGAGTACCAGTCCTACTACCAAAAAGTAGTTGTATTCTAGCTAGCGTGATTTTGATGACGAATATCACCCGACAAATCACCTAGCGTGGGGACTGAGAGAAGCTTGGCTTCCTTTTGATTCCGCATTTACGCTCAAAAAATTTCGTGATTACTGTCAAGCGCTCAATCCCTGATGGAAATGGAGCCGGAGTCGAACGACTACGCCTGAAACTGCACCATCAGATCAAGCGGATGGTCGCTGAGTTGTAATCAAATAATGAAGTTCGATCAATAGATGAGTTCATTCCGAAGCTGAGAGCAAAGCAGAAGATCAGGCTAAAATAGATAGAGCCTGTTTTGACAGGACTTTCACGGCTCTATGCTAAAAAGTAATCGATAGGGTTTGAGATTTCCAATCAAAACGACTTCTACATTAAGGCAAGGGTCGAGGGGAGGGGTAAAGCATGACACAAGCAAAATTACGATTTAGTACGATCGAGGAGTACCTCGACTATGACGACGGAACCGATACTCGATACGAATTGGTGAATGGGGAGCTAGTCGCTTTGCCTGCTGAAAATCCAATTAATTCGACGATCGCGACCGTGCTGGTCATCGCGCTGTCCGCTTTAGGAATTCCGCCTTACTGTTTTGCGATTGGGCATCAAATTGAGGTCGATTCAACTGAAGTCACCGCTAGACAACCTGATTTGATTGTCCATACTGAGGAATCTGCAAGAGCAGTCCTATCGGGTGAACGATTACTTCTTCGGAGTATGCCTACTCCTCAGTTGGTGGTCGTTGAGGTTGTATCCCCTGGAAAGTCTGGCAGCGCTAACTATAACCGGGACTATGTAGAGAAGCCGAAAGAGTATGCAGCACGGGGAATTCCTGAGTTTTGGCAAACTGACCCAGAGCAAGCGATCGTCCTGGTACTAGAACTGAGAAATGGAAGCTATCGCTCTCAGCCATTTCAGGGTAATGATCAAATCATCTCGCCAACTTTCCCCGAACTCCAACTGACCGCAGAGCAAATTCTCAAGGTAGGGCTTTGATGCTTCTATGAGAGTTGCTTTAAGACTTCAATTAGGCAGTTCGGACAACTTCAGCTAGAATTCGCAGCACAATAACCCTAGTTTATTTAGTTCTTTTGCCATAACTTAGTATTCGGCAAAGCACATTTTCTTGCTCGGGCGTTGCATGATGATGATATGAATTGAGGTCATTTTTCATGCAGTGTCCTGAATGCTCGTCTACTCATATCCGTAAAAATGGAAAGAAGAAGGGTAAACAGAATCACATTTGTGTCGATTGTGGACGACAGTTCATTGATTGCTATGACCCACCGCAAGGGTACTCTGATGCCGTCAAGCGTGAATGCTTGGTGATGTACCCTAATGGCATGGGATCTTGAGCCATCGAATGTGTCAAAGGCGCGTATCATACAACGATTATTTACTGGGTGAAGCAAGTCTATTTACTGGGTGAAGCAAGTCGGAGCGAACTTACCGGATGCTTATGACCCAGATAAAACCCTGGAAGTCGGCGAACTTGACGAACTCGAAGCGTTTGTCGGAGCTAAAAAAACAACATCTGGATCTGGACAGCAGTAGACCATTTCACAGCCGGGATTCTAGGCTGGGTACTCGGTGACCACAGTGCTGAAACCTTTGAACTGCTGTGGGCGACTGTCAAACAGTGGCACTGTTATTTCTATGTCACGGATGGCTGGAAAGTCTATCCATGATTCATTCCAGACAGTGACCAGATTGTGAGTAAGACCTACATGACGCGAGTTGAATCTGAGAACACTCGGTTGCGGCACGATCTCGCTCGACTGCAGCGCGCATTCGTTATGCGACTCGAAATCCGAGGAAATGCTGAGGCACTCGATTCGCTTGTTACTTCACTACCTCAAATTCTGGGATGTGCCTGTTCCAAGCTGATTCATTCTCCTATTCAGCAACGCCCTTGCCCGCACCAACAACGACTTTTGACTCAACGCCGCAGCCAAAATCCGAGTCGCTACATTGCAGGGACTTAAACAGTGCACCATCGAACTTAGAGAATGAGATCGCCCGCTGAAGGGATTTCAAGGAAACCGTTTCACGCCCATCTAAAGTAAGCTGAGATTACGTCTACCCAGGCTTCCATTCTCGCTTTTCTACTACCGATGAATCAGCCCTGTGGTTTACAGCGGACTTGAATTCCAGACGACGCGATCAACTTTGTGCAACGTGGCAATTTTTATCTGTGATTTCTATCCACAGATAAAAATTGCCAAAACTATGTAATACCAAGTTGATCAATACGTGCTACAGATAATAAGAGCCGCGTTTGAGGCAAAGAGATGGTTGGAGTCAGCCGGATTGAAATTCAAGAGAGTACCGATCAACTCAAACACTTGATGCACTTGCAAACCAGCGCCAGCGCAAAAGAGCGATTTCAAGTTTTGTACTTATTGAAAAGCCTGCAAGCTAAAGATATTAGTACTGCCGCTCAAATGGTGGGACGCGACCGGACAACGGTGCAGCGATGGCTGCTGAAATACGAAGCGCATGGAATTGAAAAACTCATGGCACCGCGCACTGGACAAGGGTGCAAATTGGTGATTCCCGAAGCTATCAATCAGGCGCTCGTGGAGAAACTCGATGACCCGAATGGCATGAGCAGCTATCTTGAGCTCCAACAATGGCTTGAAACGGAACATCAATTGCAGGTGAAGTACCCAACGGTGCATCGGCAGGTCCGTTATCGCTTGGGTGCCAAGTTGAAAGTGCCTCGCCCGGTCAACGAGTCTGCTGTTGAACGCGCACAGCGCGGTTTTCGTAAACACTTGCCACACGATTGGGCTTGATGCGGATGGGGCGGACTGAGCAGTTGATTCGCTACTGGTGTCAGGACGAAACCCGGGTCGGACTTAAAACAATTCATCGCCGCAAGATGACCAATCGAGGAGTTAAGCCCATTGGAGTGGAACAATGGCAACGAGAAACTTACTACCTCTACGGCATTGTCGAACCCCAGACTGGAGGGCGCACACACGGCAAAAGGTATCACTATTCCTGACAACATCGAGCTTGTGTTTCAACCGCCCTACTCACCAGAACTCAACCCAATCAAGCGACTGTGGCAATATCTCAAAGATGAGTTGGCGTGGATGTGCTACGAAACACTCGAAGCGTTGCGGCTCCATGTGCGTGATCTGCTGAACCAATTGAGTCGAAATACCTTGCCTTCGGCATAGCAAAGCTGACCGCATCCATCACCGGATACTGGTTCATCTTATCCGCTTTATCTGTAGCAGGTATTAATTGAGATGGTATCAGTCGTCATTTAGAGCAAAGCTAGAGAAAATTGAGCCTCCATATCGTTACCATTTTTGCGGCACAACCCCTGCTGATTGGGCAGCGCTCTTGTAGCAATTCTATGGCAATCGAAAGAATTTGCCCTATTTGGAATCCAAATGGAAAACCAATCCGTACTATTGGAAACTCTTCTCGATCGCTGTGGCTCACGCAGTTGTCGGATGAGTGTTTTTTGATGTCATCTTAAAAGCAACACAACCATGAACATGCCCAAACAATTTCTTCGTCATCTTCTTTTCGGCACGATCGCCTTTCTGATTGCTGTCAGTATTTCGACCTTTTCCCAACCTGTTCAGAGCCAAGAATCTATATTCACGACCGCGCAGAGCTTTCAAGCCGCATCGAAAGCGTTACACCAAGCCGAGGGCGCTTTGGTTGCTCAGGGCATGATGGAAAGCCAGCCCCTCACCCGCTATGTTGCAGTTCTAACTAAAGATGAGATTATGCCAATGGCTTCATCTAGCAATGCTTTTGGTGCGGCAGGAGCAGCGCTAGTGGGCGATCGCTTAATTGTTCGAGGTGACTTTAGCAATCTATCGAGTCCGCTACGCGACTACGCAACTGATCCGCTCAATCCGCCTAACCCCAACATTACGTCGGGTGTGCATATTCATCGAGGCGAACCAACCGCCAATGGTCCGTTTCAATATGCACTGCAAGTGAGTCCCAGCGAAAGTGGATTGCAAGGTCGATTCATGGGGGAATACACGCTGACTCCTGAACAGCTACAGGCTTTGGCGAATGGTAAGCTATATGTAGATATTCACACGAAACAAAATCGCGGTGGCGAATTACGCGGCATCTTTAAGCCGTTCTAAACGGGTCAACCTGCATGGGTCATCTTGTGAAGTAGAAACGCTGCGCGTGAGTGGCGTTTCTGCTATTTAAGAATGCCAAAGAACATAGCAACACGGCTACTTTGAAGTTTCTGCACGAATCAGGGATGCGCTCCGAATAAATTCTCTTCACATAAACTCTCTCAACAGACAAGAAAGTTCTTTGTCGAGTCATTGAGATTCGATAACTTTTCTGTCCAGTAAACGCTTTCGATAAGTGTTGATGTCAAAGTAGAGGTTGGAAAACGAATGCGCTTCTTGAGCCTGATGAGCCTTATGTCTGAGCAGTTTGACGACGTAGAAAAATCTCCTTCGAGTCAGACAGATGCAGAGCTATTTCAAGCATTACGAGCAGGGCAGACAGAAGCACTGGGTACTCTTTACGATCGTCACGCTGCGTTGGTCTACGGCTTAGCGCTTAAAGCATTGGGCAATCCGCAGGAAGCTGAGGATTTAACTCAAGATATTTTTCTCAATCTCGCTAAATCCACAACTTACGATCCGCGTCGGGGTTCTCTTAGAACGTTTCTAGCAGTTTTAACCCGATCGCGCTCGATTGATCGGGTGCGATCGCGCAAAAGCTCCCGTTCTCTTCTCGATCGATTTCGCGCTGGCAGTCCCGAAATTACTCTCCAATCTCCATTGGAGCAGGTGTTTCAAACGGAGCAATCTCAAGAGGTTCAGACTGCTCTTGCTCAACTTCCGGAGAGCGATCGACAGATTCTACGTCTGGCTTATTACGAGGGTCTTAGTCAGTCAGAAATTGCTGCACGATTAAATATGCCGCTTGGCACTGTGAAAACAAAAACCCGGCGGAGTCTCCTCAAGCTGCGTCAAACCCTTACCGATTACCTTGGATAACCCCATTTATGAGTTGGTCGATGGCTTCAGAACACTTACAACTATTGATTGCAGGGTATGTCTTGGGCGATCTCGATTCCGATGAGGCGGCGGAATTCGAGCAGCTTTTGATTGATAACCCTGCGATCGCGGAAGAAGTTAACCGGATGCAGAAAGCACTAGAACTGTCTTCTGCTTCTCCTGAAGCCAATCCCCCAGCGCACCTTCGTTCAGCCATCTTAGCTGCTCAGGCTTCTCAGCAATCTTCAGCGATTTCACAAGCAGCGAATAGACCAACCCGCCGATTGCCGTTCTGGAGCCAAGTGCTGAATATTGCGGCAGCGACTATGGTTGTCGCACTGGGAATCAATAATTACCAATTGCGGCAAGCACTACAGATATCGCAAACCGAAACTGCGCGGTTGGCAAGGCTGGTTTACTCACTGCAAGCAACAAAAGGGGGAAATGCGGCTTCTGCAACAGTTGAGATCGATCCAAATCGTCTAGAGGCAGTGCTAACGGTTCAGAATTTGCCGCCGTTACCACCGGGACAGGTTTATGCTTTGTGGACGGTGGTGAAGCAGGATGCTCCGGTGACGACGGATTCTAAGAGTGCAATCTTAACGGATGTGTTTACTGTCGATGCCGAGAGCAAGATGTCTCAATTGATCTCAGTCCCCAAAATCTTTCGGTCTGCCAATTTAGTTTCTACTATGGCGGTGACGATCGAGGATGCGACTGCCCCACAGAAACATCAAGGTAAGCCTGTGATGATGGCGAAAGTGCAGAACTAGTGAGTCACTTGGCAGGAACATCGCTATTATGAAACGTGAGTTCGACGGCACTATCAACTTAACCGGGAGTAGTTAAAGTTAAGCACTGGAATTCTCTTGATCGTCAGTCTCGCTCAAGTTTATGCAGCATCTTTGAGCCAGGCTCAGAAGCTAATTCCCAGCGAAAAGATTATGGGAGCGTTCTAGCACGAAACCCCTGAGTGTTCGTCAGTGAGAAATTGGAGTGAGGATGAGTGCGAGAGCAGTATTGTTCTAGACTTCAAGAGTCAGCGAGCTGAAAGTCGTTACCCATCCTGTTCCGAGTCTGTTTTCCGAGTTTACGATACGAGTCTTACTCGTCTTCCCATAATCGAGCCGAGAACTCGCATCAACCGACGCCAACCCGAGAGCGACGCATGCGGCGATTCAAATCCCCAGGGCAAGCGCAACGATTTCTCTCTGCATTTGAACCCATTCGAGGACACTTTCACCTTAAAGGGTGACAAGGCGGCTGAAGGAGACAAGGCGGCTGAAGGATAGAGAAGATGGCGGGTAGCAGCATTTAGAGACAGAAAAAATGAGGTGATTCTGTTTGTTTCACCTCATGAATCTAAAATATGTTGCCCTCATTTTATCAAAGCTGTTTGCAAGCTCAACTCAGCGAGACGCAATTCGTGACCCTAGAGATCTTGGTTGAACTGTTGCAAAAAGAGCGCAGAATTACGATTGAACGGCTAGCCACCCTGTTTCCCCAACCGATTCTATTTGAGAGCAGACGACGGAACATGAGCGCGATTCTTGAGCTTACCGCAACTGACTCCACCTGTTCCCACGCGATGCGCAAGGAGTGCATCATGAACGCTGAAAACTCGCTGTGTGAACATTTGAGAAACTCAGCAGGACTCGCAGAGATCCCAAAAAATTGGACTTTCCAATTCACCGCTTTCTCCTACAATTGATGGTTGTGCCGCAAAGACTTTAAAGCGACAAACGAACTGGTCTCGTTCGTATTGCCTTAAGCACTCACTCCGAAGATTTCATTGATGAATTCCACTTGAGATACACTGTCCCCGCGATCAACTCCTTTCACTTGTCCCTTACGAATCATACTCATTGCTTCAATCCCGCGCAAAGTCCTCCTTGCTGCATTGAACGATTGAAATCCCATCATTGGTTTGACTGCGACTTATCGTGAAGCGTGACATTTTTCAGACTTTCAGCATCGTATTGACATGTATCCGTTACGGATATAGTATGAGGTATGGCTAAAAAGAACACAACCAATACACCCCTTACTCCAGCGGTGTTTCATATCCTTCTCGCACTCTCCACACAGGAGAGCCATGGCTATGAAATCATGAAGCAGGTCGAGTCGGATTCACAGGGAAAGGTAAAGATGGGGCCAGGAACACTCTACGGCTCGATTGGCCGCATGATTGAGGCGGGATTGATACGTGAGAGTGACAAAAAGATAGACCCAAAAATGGACGACGAGCGGCGGATCTACTACACAATCACTGGGCTCGGTAAAAAAGCACTTGCTGCGGAATTGGAGCGATACCGCGAAGTTTTGATGGTTGCTCAACAAAAACGGATCTTGCCGAATACTTTTGCGTATGACATATGAACGAACGCTTAATACGACGATACCGGTACTGGTATGCAAAGCTGCTTCGTCTCTACTCGAAGCCGTACTATGAGCGATTCGGTGAGGAAATGAAGCAAACTTTCACCGCTCTTCTCCGGCAGCATGCAGAGGAAGGACGAGGATTATTTGGTTATGCTCTTTGGCTGTTCGTCGAAACATCCGCCGGAATTATGAGAGAGAACATAACGTCTATCATTATGCAAACCAAAAACATTATCTACCTTGCACTCGGGACAGCATTCATATTGCTGATGCCCTTGTTAGCAACGCTGTTTACCAATCAAGTAGTCTGGAATCTGACCGACTTCATTGTTGCCGGTATCCTCATCTTTGGCACGGGTCTCGCCTATGAACTGGTAGCGAAGAAGGGGGGCACTATGGCATACCGAGTAGCTGTCGGCATTGCACTCGTGGCAGCGTTTCTTCTCGTCTGGATGAACCTTGCCGTTGGTATCATCGGGTCTGAGGACAACCCCGTTAACCTGATGTATTTCGGAGTGCTTGCCATTGGAATCCTTGGTGCCAGCATCGCGCGTTTACGGCCGCAGGGAATGTCACGTACGTTGTTTGCAACAGCACTCGCTCAGGCATTGGTTCCTGCGATCGCACTGATTATTAAGAAGCCTCAAGTAACCTCGGTAGAAGCATCCATGGGTATGTTGGGTGTATTGGGTCTGAATGCGTTTTTCGTCATGATGTTTATCGGATCCGCTTTGCTGTTTCGGCGTTCCAGGATCAGGCTATGAATTGGAGCTGATTCTATGCAATGCCCCAGTTTTGATTCGCTAATGTTAGAGACAGTCTGGAGATACCTGGCATCTAACATCCACCTAAATCACTAGACTGTTATTAGCCCAAGGACTCTTGGTAGTCCTAAAGAGGTAAGGATAGAATGATAAGCGATGTTTAGGTTTTTCTCGCTGTCATGCTTTCCTGCCCCTAGGGCAAACGCATCTTCAACCAAAATCTTGAGTAAGTAATCTTCATCCCACCTTGCCTGTAGTCGCTTGTTCTTGACTCCCAACTTGAGCGAGGTTTCCTGCGGCAGTAAGTTCAGAGCAATATGACGCATAACTGCTAGATTCTCAGGCGCAAAATCTTTGCGATCTCACGTCAGGATGACCCAGCTATATCGAGTTCTGCGGCTATTTCTACAGATTCAAAAGTATGCAGATCGATAAGCGATCGGAGATTGGAATCAATGTCACGTTGCTAAACAGCAGTCCCCTCTTGACCTATGCTAAGGAGCGCACATCATGAACCGTAGACATCTACTCCAATCCCTGCCTAAAGCGACCTACTTCATGCTCTCTGTCTTGCTAGTTGGCATACTGGAACGTGGGATGCCTGTTGCAGCAGGTGAAAAAATGCAAGTCGAATTAGATGTCTTTAGCGGTAGACCCAATCCTCGATGGGAGTTGACACCTGCGGAGGCGCATGAGTTTAACCGACTGCTGAAGTCGTTACCTGCAGATTCAGAGGGGATGCTGAAAGAGGGACTCGGCTACCGAGGGTTGATTGTGACGCTAACAGAGAGCAGGACTAAAGGTTACGACAGAATTACGATTTCTAATGGACAAGTGATTGTAACTGAACAAGGTTGTTCTAAGCAGTTTGCGGATCGCGATCGCAAACTAGAGCGATGGTTGTTTCAAACGGGTGAAGGTCGTCTAGAAGAACCGCTTTATCAGTGAATTCATCAACAACTGAATTAAATGGCTGAGAGCCAATATCCTCTCGACTGATCATCGGGTATGGTTAGCCTAAGCCAGAAAGCCGTACCCTGACTCGGCTTCAGAACCGGACGTAACCCGTTAAAGTCATCCGGCTCCTCTCCAACTTGATTCGGTGTCAAGAATACCAGTCGCGGGCCTGATCTCTAATGCGTGTACCCTTACGCGGCATAGAGGCGATGAGTATGATTCGCAAAGGACAAGTGAAAGAAATCAGTCGAGGGGACAGTGTATCTGGAGCAAGATTCATTAATGAACTCTTCGGAGGGCATTATCAACTTAACCGCAATATGAAACAGCGATTGCTGCCACTGAATGACCGTTTCGATGATGGAGTGGTGGTGCAGCATCGAAACGATCATCGACCAGTTAAAGAACATTTCTTAAATCGAGCATTCACCTCATCGCTCTCCAGTAAATTGCTTTATCAATATCCTGGGTGAACTAATTGCGTATTGCTATCAGCCAAAGAAGCCGTCGGTTGCCCTCGACCATAATCTCTTGCTCCCGGCTTAACCCGAACTCAGATTAAATAGCACTACCACAATTTTATCTGCCACTTATGAGGGATTGCCATCCAAAGAAAGATTAATACAATCAAGTTAAATAACCCACAGTCTTTTAGGCAAGCTCTACACATAAAGCCGCAATTACTGCTAATTCATTCTGAATATCTGGATATGGGTACGATTTTAGTGACTGGAGCAAAAGGTCAACTCGGGAGTGACCTTGTTGCTGCGTTGTGTCAGCACTACGGCGCAGCGAGTGTACTTGAAAGCGGTCGAGCAGCGTTGCATCGGGCATACCACTGTGACGCAGTTCCTCAGAGAGATTATCGTTTCTACGAAGTCTTAGATGTGATGGATCGACAGCGGCTTCAGGATTTAATCGAAAAATATCAAATCGATGCGATTTATCATTTAGCGGGGGTGTTGTCAGCAAAAGGAGAACAACAGCCTGATCGCTGCTGGAATGTTAACGTCAATGGGTTGTACAACGTTCTAGAAACCGCCAGAATTTATCACCTCAAGCTTTTCTTTCCTAGCTCGATCGCTGTGTTTGGGCCGCATACACCCAAGCTAGATACGCCTCAAATCACGATCGAAGACCCCTCCACGATGTATGGCATTACCAAAGTCACCGGAGAATTGTTGTGTCATTATTACGCCCATCGCTATGGCGTTGATGTGCGTAGTCTTCGCTTACCTGGCATCATCAGTTACAGCATTCCTCCCGGTGGTGGCACCACCGACTTTGCAGTAGAGATCTTCTACGCAGCGCTGAAAGACCGTCACTATACCTGCTTTGTTCGTCCTGAAACTCGATTGCCGATGATGTATATGCCGGATGCAGTGAGAGCCGTTTTAGAGCTAATGCAAGCAGATGAAGCAGCCATTAAAATTCGCTCTAGCTACAACATTACTGCCGTGAGTTTCTCGGCAGCGGAACTTGTCAGCGAAATTCAGCGATATCTGCCGGATTTTGTCTGCGATTATGCGCCTGATTTTCGACAAGCGATCGCGGATTCCTGGGTGTCTGAGGTCGATGATTCTAAGGCACGAGCCGATTGGGGATGGCGACCAGAATACGATTTGCCCGCGATCGTTGAAGACATGCTCAAACAACTTTCGCGACGGTTGGACATTCCATTGAAAAACCGGAATCGTTAATCTTCTTACGAGGATGTCATCATGTTGAACACAGCTGCCGCTATCTTCCAGTCGATGCTAGATGAGATCGATCAAGCTGGTCTTGCGAAAGAAGAACGAATTCTCATCAGTCCTCAGGGAGCCGAGATTGAAATTGAGGGAGGACAAACGGTTTTGAACTTCTGCGCCAACAATTACCTGGGGCTTGCCGCCCATCCTGATGTGATTGCAGCCGCTCAAGAGGGTTTGGCAAAGTATGGGTTTGGGTTGTCATCGGTGCGATTTATTTGTGGAACGCAAGCAATTCATAAAGAACTTGAAGCAAAGCTCTCAGCGTTTCTTGGCACCGAGGATACCATTTTGTATAACGCTTGCTTTGATGCTAATGCAGGGCTATTTGAAACACTGTTAGATGCGGATTGCGCGGTGATTAGCGATGCGTTGAATCATGCCAGTGTGATCGATGGGATTCGACTTTGCAAGGCGCAACGATATCGATTTGCTCACAGCGATATCCAGGAGTTAGAGCAGATCCTTCAACAAACCCAATCCGCCAGAATTCGCTTGATTGCAACCGATGGCGTTTTCAGCATGGACGGGGAGATTGCCAAGCTCGATCTCATCTGCGATTTAGCGGAACAATACGATGCCCTTGTCATGGTGGATGATAGTCACGCAACGGGCATTTTGGGAGCAATGGGACGCGGATCAATTGAACACTGTGGTGTCATGGGCCGGGTTGACCTGATTACCAGTACGCTTGGAAAAGCGCTCGGTGGGGCATCAGGAGGCTTTACCAGCGGGCATCGAGTGATAATCGACTTGCTGCGACAACGATCGCGCCCCTACCTATTTTCCAATACGCTGGCACCCGTGATCGCCTACACGAGTTTGACGGTATTGGCTTTCCTGAGCCAGTCGAATGAGTTACGCAGCCGTCTAATCGAGAACACGCGCTATTTCCGGCAGCAAATGCACGATCGCGGCTTTGAAATCCAGCCCGGTATCCATCCGATCGTGCCGATTATGCTTTACGACGCGAAGCTGGCAAAGACAATGGCACGGGCCCTCCTCGATGAAGGTATCTATGTGATTGGATTTAGCTACCCGGTGGTTCCCCAAAATCAAGCTCGAATTCGAGTTCAGATTTCGGCAGTTCACACGCGATCGCAGATCGATCGTTGTGTTGATGCGTTTACCAAAATTGCAGAACAGTATCAAAGCACTTCAGATGTTATAAAAGCACGATGAGCAACAGCAACAGCAGTCGGAACTTAATAGAAATCGTTAGGAGGATAAAAAATGACTACTACAATCAACAGAGTTACGATCAAGAACATTACAGAATTCGAGTCCGAATCGTTGTTTGGCGCAACCATTACTCGACTATTGTCCCGTGAACAGCTTTTATCTGTAGGATTCGATCATGTGAAGATTACTAAAGGATCTGCGCTGAAACCCCATGTTCATGAAGCTTCCGAATCTTTTCTTTACATTCTTGAGGGGACCGCAATTATCACGCTAGACGGAAAAGAGTATCCCGTTAAAACCGGCGATACGATCTATATTTCTGCGGGTGCAAGTCATGGCTTTCGGACACCCGATGAGGATGTTGTCTTGCTTTCAGTGCAGTCCCCGCCAATTTATCCAGATGATCAAACGCCGGACATCAATTTTTATAACAATTGAGTTGGGGCAGTTCTAGCGCTTAATTGGGTTAACCGCATGTTGAATTCGTGTCAACGCTTTAAGGATGTTGAAGAGCGGCATTATTAACTTAACGGAGTACATTCAAAATTAGGCATGATAATCCTAAGCAGTCTTGATCCCTCTGATTACGCAGCAGAATTTAGTCCAGCAACTTCTCGCCAATCTTCAAACCGTTGGTGTAGCTGTTCTCGGTATCATTTTGCAGTTAGTTCATGTTGCTTCGGGTGAAAGTGTCCTCGGACTGGTTCAAAGGCTGAGGGAAATTGTTGTGCTTGCCTCGCAGATTTGAAGCGTTGCATTCGCCTTTCTCTGACTCGTGGCTTGCGTTGCAAAGAATTTTAATTAGTAGATGAACTGTTCTCAACTATATTGTTTTAAGCATTCACTCCAAAAATATCATTGATGAATTCTAATTGAGGTAAACTGTCCCCTTTACTAATTCCCTTCACCTATCCTTTCCTAATCATATTCATTGCTTCAATTCCACTCAAGGTTCTTCTCGCACTGTTGAACGACTTGAATCCCATCATCGGTTTTACGATTCGCTTAATGTTTCTGTGATCCTGTTCAAAGAATCTATGTAAGAGGACATTTGAAAACTAACAAACTATACTAGTTTTTTGTAGAAATGTAGGTAGAGATGTAGTATAGATGAATGCCTCCGACATCTCAGGCAAACATTCGTAGTCTTTACTCAGTCGTCGATACCGCCCAAGCCAAGCATTAGAACGCTCTACGACCCACCTGCGCGGAATCACTTTGAAACTGCGATGCCTTCGGCACAGCGTAGCTCACAATCGGTGCAGGTTCGACATCCGGTAGCACAATCCGACGACGCGACCCCGCATTGGATGTTGCACGCGCTGCACCGTCCAACCCAACTGCTCTTTGACCCAAGTGACAAACGTGGTGCGGTAGCCCCCATCGACCCACAAATGCCGTAAGCGAGGAAACTGAGCTTGAATCCCTTGAAGCAGTTGCTTCGCACCTTCTTGGTCGGCGGTGTTCGCCGCCAGTACCTTGACTTTCAGGACAAATCCTTGCGTATCGACCAGCAGATGACGCTTGCGCCCTTTCACCTTCTTGCCCCCGTCATAGCCGCGTTCTGTACCGCCGACTTCAGCGGTTTTAATCGACTGTGCATCAATGATGCCAGCGCTGGGTATGGTTACTCGTCCCAATGCTTGACGCACCTGTTCACGAACAGTTTTAAGCATCGTTTCCCACACACCCGCAATCCGCCAGCTGCGAAAGTAATAAGACATCGTTTGCCAAGTTGGAAACTCGTGTGGGAGTAAGCGCCGCGCATAGCCAGAGCGTTGAATATAGAAGATGGCGTTAATAATCTCACGTACATTTCTAAAACGCGGACGATCCCCCGGTTGAACTGCTGGAATCAATGGTTTGAGAATAGCCCACTCACCATCAGTGATATCAGTCGGATAGTGCTTTCGGTTCATGCTGCTATTTTAGCGCACAGTATCATCCGCTACTTCTCAAACGTCCTCTAAGGTGATTCGAGAGCGATTTGGCGATCGCGTGGTGGCAATTGTAGAAGGTTGCACAGAGTCAGATACACTGCCAAAACTCATGCTGTTTACTGCAGAGGTCGGTTCATCTCCGAAAGACCATTGCTTGATTGATTCTCTATCAAGTGAATTCAAATTAAACTTGTGGGTGTCAGACGATGGACAATAACTTTAGCAAAGCGTTTAGGCGATGGGCTGGTGTTGCTCCCAGTTCTTATCGTGAGAAGTACCCAAACCAGAAATAGAGGTTGATATCATGGCTAGGTTCGAGACTAATCTATCTGAAGTTTGGCTGCCCTTACCTGTCGCAGAGTGGCAAGACACGAATGAAACACTCCATCTATGGACTCAGATTATCGGTAAGATTCGGTTAGCCCTCGCTCCTCGAGTCAATCATTGGTGGCATTCGACTCTCTATGTCACACCACGGGGACTCACCACTTCAGCAATTCCTTATGAAACCCGTACCTTTCAAATCACCTTTGATTTTCTCCATCATCGGTTGGTGATTGAAACCAGTGATGGGATGACAAAAATAGTTGAACTCTTCCCTCGCTCTGTCGCTGATTTTTATCAAGCAGTCATGAGTACCCTAAACGACATTGGAATTGAGGTGAAAATTTGGACGATACCCCAGGAAGTTACCGATCCCATTCCCTTCCAACAAGATATCCAACATGCTGCTTATGATCGTGAGTGCGCTCAACGATTCTGGCGAATTCTCGTGCAGTGCGATCGCCTGCTCACACTTTTCCGCGCTCGTTATGCGGGAAAGTGTAGTCCGGTGCATTTCTTCTGGGGTAGTTTTGATCTGGCAGTGACTCGCTTCTCGGGACGATGTGCGCCAGATCATCCGGGAGGTGTTCCAGGGATGGCAGATTGGGTGACACGAGAGGCTTACTCTCATGAGGTGAGCAGTTGCGGGTTCTGGTTTGGCAAAGGCGCGATCGAAGCGTTGTTCTACGCCTACGCCTATCCATCCCCCGAAGGCTTTAAAGACTACCTAGTGCAACCCCAGGAGGCATTCTTCAGTCCAGAGATGCAAGAGTTCGTCTTGCCCTATGAAGCAGTAAGGCAGGCAAGTGCTCCAGATGCAATGGTGCTAGCATTTTTGCAAACCACTTATGAAGCAGCAGCGAATTTAGGACATTGGGATCGCGCTGCCCTGGAATACAGTCCGGTAGTGAGATGAATCCCGCAAGCGGGACTGAAACACTGTTCCCCGAATTTGAATTTTCCCAGAATCTAGCCTTACTAAACCTTGAATGGTAGTGTCAACTTGACCTAGGATCAACACTTGAGGTTGTAATTGAATGAGAGATATCGTCTGCTCTCTATCAGCGATCAAGGACGGTGACGGCTTGAATTCACAGCTATCGGAGCACGATCGAAAGACGCAACTAAAGATAATTATCATGGCATTTACTCTTCAAGCAAAAAACGTTACGCTCCGCGACCTCATTGACCGCTTTGAATTGCAACTTATTCGAGATGAGCAGTTCTTTCGAGAATGGCAAGACGACTTACCTACCCTCACCGAAATTGAACAGCAATTTCTCGATCGCGTGATCGATGGCTTTCTCAATTTACTGGACTATCCACCCGTACTCGAAGGAGTGGTTCGGATGGCTGTCCTTGATCCCTTGCTCTTCTTAGGCGGCTTCTATCTGCCTCCGTTCCACATTTGTTCAGAGCCATCGGTAGAAATTGCCGCTGAGGATGAAGGAGTGATTATTACTGGCAATCTTGATGCCCTCGTCTTAAATGATCAGCTTTGGGTATTGGTGGTTGAGTCTAAAAGAGCCTCTTTCTCGGTTGAAGAAGGACTGCCTCAGATTTTGTCTTATATGTTGGCGAATCCTAATCCAGAGCGCCCTTGCTTCGGTTTGATCACAACAGGGGGCAGCTTTATGTTCGTGAAATTAATTCAGGAGTCTCAGCCGAGATATGCTACATCTAAGCTATTCGGAATTCGGAATTCAGGTGATTTAGCGATAGTTTTCAGCATTCTCAAGCGGTTGGGGCAGCTAAGTCGCGAAAGCCTGAACAGGTCTTAACTTGTTCGGCAAAGCGACTCGCGATCAAATAAAAATTTTTGAAACTGTGACATAGGACGAGATTCAAGCGTTTTTGACAAACGGTAACGCGAGAATATTTGATGTATTGCAACGTTGCGGTACAGGATGCCAAATACGTTTGAATAGAAGACTTGATATGAAGCTTCTCATCCAAAAACCTTACCTTAAACAGTATCGGCAGATACAGCACCGAATTCTCAAATCAAATGAGCGCTTCAACACAGTAATCTAGCATCACGAAAGTTTACAGCAAAAAAGTTTACAGCAAAGTTGTGATCAGACATCAGAAATCAGTTAACGTAAATGTGTTATCTCTCTACGTTGCTTCTGTGCAAGGAGGTGGACGATGACTGTATTCTTTGCCGCTCAAGTCATTGAAATGACACCCCTGCCTCAAATGCAAGGTACAGAGAGTCGTGTCTGCTCCTACATCATTTAGGACTAACCGCTAGCACTCTGCTGTGAACCTTGCCGCAAACAAGTTGTAATCACAGCAAGCAACACTCATGAATTTAGAACAATTGGGCTGGAGCAACCGTATGGCTTCCAGCTTCATGCCATATTGCCAGCACGGATTCGTTGCAGGTCGAGTTGCGGTGGAGTACCGCGATCGCTATCTCCTCTACACCGAACAAGGTGAGCAATTTGCAGAAGTCTCAGGCAAACTGAGACACCGAGCGACTGGAATTCAAGATTTTCCTGCAGTAGGTGATTGGGTTGCCATTCAACAAACCGAACGCCAAGCAACAATCCAAGCCATTTTGCCACGGATCAGCAAATTCTCCCGCAAAGTGGCAGGTAGCACAACTGAGGAACAAGTGATCGCGACTAACGTTGACACTGTATTTCTCGTGACTGGATTAGATGGCGATTTTAACCTGAGACGAATTGAAAGATATCTCATCTTGGCTTGGGATAGCGGGGCTGTCCCTGTCATCGTGTTGAACAAAGCGGATCTCTGTCCTGATTTCGACCAACGGATTGCGGAGGTGGAAGCGATCTCGCTCGGTGTGTCTGTGATTGCGCTCAGTGCAGCACAGCAACAAGGCATGGAGGCGCTCCAGCCTTACCTCCAACCTGGAAGAACGATCGCATTACTCGGCTCTTCTGGCGTGGGTAAGTCCACACTCACAAATCAACTGAAGGGTGAGCAGGTGCAAGCTGTCCAATCGGTTCGACAGGGTGACGATCGCGGTAAACATACAACCACACATCGACAATTGATTCCTTTACCTTCAGGAGCATTAATCATTGACACGCCGGGAATGCGAGAATTGCAGCTCTGGTCGGGCATAGAGAGCCTGCCAGAAACGTTCACGGATATTGAAGCGATCGCGCAACGCTGCCGCTTCCGTAATTGTCAACATGAACAAGAACCCGGTTGTGCAGTTCAGCAAGCAATTCTGAAAGGACAGATCGATGCTCAGCGATTGCTGAACTATCAGAAGTTGCAGCGGGAACTTCACTATCTCGCTCGTAAACAGGATCAGCAGGCAGCGATGGCAGAGAAACAACGCTGGAAGAAGATGCACAAATCGATGCGAAACCATTCTAAACAGCAGTGGTAAAGGACACGTTTCAGCCGGATGGAGCAGCGATCGCAGTTATCCATTCAAGATTGAGGTGGCTCATTTCTGTACACCAGGCCGAATGATGTAGTCGATCAGTCCATAGGCTAGCGCGTCCGTCGCTGACAGAAACGTCCGACGGGCGCTAGCTTCCGTGATTCGTTCGATGGGTTGTCCTGTTGCTTCGGCATAGAGTTCGTAAAGCCTGTGGCGTTGTCGAAAGACTTCTCTGGCTGCTGCTTCGATCTCGTAGGCAGTTCCTCCAGAGAACGAAGTATCCGGCTGCGCAAATCGGATACGAGCATAAGGCTGCGCCGATCGATGTCCAGGAGCGCCGATTGCTAATAGCAACGATCCAATTCCATCAGCAACGCTCAGACATCGCGTATGAATGGGAGCACATAGACTCCGAATCATGTCATAAATTGCCAGCCCAGCCGCAACCGACCCTGCCTCAGTCTGAATGTGAAGTTGGATCGCAGCATCTGGGTTCTCTCCTTCCAAATACAGCAGTTGAGCAATGAACTCATTCGTAACCTCATGGGTGATCGGTTGTCGTAGGAATAGCGTGCGCGGTTGCTTCGCAGTTGCGCTTTGCGCTAAACGTATCCACTGATCGTCAAAATTCATGCCTGCATTTGAAGCGTTGTTGAACAGATTCATTGATGTTCCTCCCTGCATCACTGTCAAGCGGCGCATCTCGATTTTAGTAGACTTGACATGCAACCATTTAGTTGCATAATAGGAGATATGGATGCCGTGTTTAAAGCCCTCTCTGATTCCAGTCGGAGAAAATTGCTCGATCAGTTGTACACCCACAATGGACAAACCCTTGGAGAACTCTGCGAACACCTTGTCATGACGCGGCAAGCGGTCAGTAAACATCTTGCGGTGTTAGAGGCTGCAAACCTTGTCGTCACACTTTGGCAGGGGCGAGAAAAACTGCATTATCTCAACCCCGCTCCGATTCAAGAGATCTACGATCGCTGGCTCAGCAAATACGATCGCTCCCAACTTGATGCGTTAAGTCAACTCAAACGCACCCTCGAAGAAACTTCACAGGAGACTGACCATGAGTAAACCGACCCTTGTTTATGTCACCTACATTGCGACGACGATCGAGCAGCTCTGGGCAGCCATCACTAGCGAAGCCTTCATGCAGCAATATTGGGGAGAGCGACAACTACAATCGGATTGGCAAGAAGGTTCGACTGTAGAGCAAGTAGACTCAGCAGGTGAATCACAAACCATTGGTGAAATCTTGCAGTCTGAACCGCCGCATCAGCTTTCTTATACCTTCCAATTTTTTGATCACACACAGCCTTCTCGTGTCCGCTTCTTATTAGAGCCATCTGCACATCAGGTCAAGCTGACCGTGATTCACGATCGACTAGAAGCCCAAAGCTATCTCAGCAACAGCGACAGATGGGCGCTGTGCTTGTCTGCCCTCAAGCAGTTACTAGAACTCGAAGGGGCGCTTTTGATTGTCGCTTAAACCCAATTTCTGATTTACTTCATTCAAGGAACTACCATCATGATTCCGACTGTTGTTGAACAATCGGGTCGAGGCGATCGCGCCTTCGACATTTACTCCCGGTTGCTACGAGAGCGCATTATTTTTCTTGCGGAACCCGTGATGCCCGAAATGGCAAACCGGATTGTGGCGCAATTGCTCTTTCTCGAAGCCGAAGACCCAAACAAAGATATCTACCTCTACATCAATTCTCCCGGTGGCTCTGTAAATGATGGGCTGGGCATCTATGACACGATGAACCACATTCGCCCCGATGTCTGTACGATTTGCTATGGCTTTGCAGCAAGTATGGGTGCGTTTCTCTTAGGCGCGGGTGCGACAGGGAAGCGGAGCAGTTTGCCGAGTTCGCGGATTATGATTCATCAGCCTTCGGGCGGTGTACAAGGACAAGCGGTTGATATCGAGATTCAAGCGAAGGAAATTCTCTATGTCAAGAACCAGATCAATCAGCGCATGGCGAACTATACGGGGCGATCGCTCTTGCAAATTGAGCAAGATACGGAGCGGGATTTTTATATGTCCGCGCAAGAGGCAGTGGAGTATGGCTTGATTGATCAGGTGATCGATCGTCCAGCGCTCCAGATGCCTGCTGAACTGGTAGCAGCTAGATAGTAGGAATTGATGAATCGAGAGATCTTGTCGCTCGATTCATCAATTCCTACATCGCGGTCCCCCTTCTGGTCCCTTTTTGCAAAACAGGCGAAAGTCTGCAAATTTGAATGGTGTGTTGCAATGACTCAAACACTTAAGAAACCTAGAGCCTCAGAAGACAAGGTAATGATCTATCACGATCGTATTTGCTCCTGTTCATTGCAGGATAAGTGTGGACAGGTAGGACCTGCGCTGCTGAAGGAATGTGAGTAGTCGTTGCGAATAATCTTCGACCACCGCGCTCTTAACGTGAGGATGACTCTGCAATGCTTGCCGCCAAAGTTTCACGGTTGGAGTATTAGCAAAGAAATCACGACCAATAAAGGTCTCAAAGACATCAAAGTAGCGAAAAATAGGCGCATAAACTGCATCGACAAGGGAAAACACTTCTCCAGCAAAATAGGGTTCGCCAAGTCCATGGCGTTCAATCCAAGTGAACTTATCGAGAAGCTCTTGCTGCTTTTGCTCAAGCAGGTCTTTACTGGAAGCACTATAAAAGCCAGAGATCATATTGAGAATGCTTGAGCCAAACTCAATCCACGCTCGATGCTTGGCTCGTTCTAGTGGGTCGGCAGGATGCAGTGAACCGGGCGTGATTTCATCCAGATACTCACAAATGACAGCAGACTCAAACAAAACCTCATCGTCAACCTTGAGTAATGGCAC
>JACJNX010000068.1 GCA_014695255.1 Cyanobacteria bacterium FACHB-63 | reverse complement strand
CCGATTTATTTGCAACTTAGACCTGGAGCCAAGCCAAATTAAATCTCATCCCAACTACTCAAGCCTTTGCAATTACGGCATTATCGCCGCATAATTCTGTCCGAAGTATTGCTCTACATCAGTTACAAAATGATTTGCTCACAGCTTAGAAGCTCAATATTCCCTGAAAAACTCCCACCGTCAGAATATGCAAAGAGTATGAGGAAGTTGTGAGCTTCAATTAGTTCCTAATTTGTTGAGTAGTCTACAGCGGGCGGTACGAGAGTGCCTGAAAAATATAAAAACGCTTCACTCTCGCTATCATCCCGGAACGGAATTCGGAGAGCCAGTAGAACGAAGCCCACGGGCATAGCACTGTGCCAAGACTTGAGCTATTCAGTCCTTTTTAATTTAAAGGACTTCGCACGATTAGCCCCGAATTCCATTCTGGGGCGGGTGAATGCCCATCACCGTTTACCTCTACAACACCATCTAATACCAACTGTATTGATATCAAGCAATAAATTTTTGAATCGTACTAATTAGTAAATCAATTTCATCTTCAGTTGTAAAGTAGTGAACGCAAGCACGAATACAATTCGGATTTAGTATCATCCTCAGAAAAATACTTTTCTCCTCAAGAGACTGAACTAATTGAGAATGCTTTCCATCGGATAGCTGAAATGAAACTAATCCTGCTTCTGGAGCAGTTTGTTTTAAGCATTTCACATCTGATAGCTGACTTAATTGCTGCCATAGATAAGCACTCCGATCGCAAATCATTCGGTACCGCTCCTGAGCAAAAGGAGCATGAAATTCGATCGCTTCTCGCAATGCTGGATATAACGGAATCGCTGAAGTTGCAATCTCATATTTGCGACCATCAGACTGAAACCGAACCGGATTTCCAGCGGTATCCGTAATCACACTCCGCCAGCCAATAAATGTCGGACTCAAACTTTCTCGCGCTTCAGGACGAACATACAATCCACCCACACCCGCTGCACCGCACCACCATTTATGTCCCGTAAACGCATAAAAATCAGCCTGCAACCCTGTAAGATTCAGCGGCAATACTCCGACAGATTGCGCTGCATCTACCAGAACTTGCACCGATCGCGCATGGCAAACTTCAACCATCTGTTTAAGCGGTAAAACTTGTCCAGTATTCCAAAGAATATGGCTCACAACAAACAATTTAGTGTTGGGTTGCAGAAATTGCTCAACGATCGCACATGGATCACCCGAATTCAAAGTGTCTAACAGTGGACAGATTGTTACTTCCAAATCAAATCGCCGCTGAAGTTCGCGGACTGCTGCCACAATTCCTTGATGTTCACAATCGCTGATTAAGATGTGATCCCCCGCTTTCCAATCAATCCCCCACAGCGCAATATTGCACCCGACAGAAACATCTTCAGTGAGGGTAATTGTGTCAGCAGTTGTGCCAAGTTCCTTTGCGATCGCCTCCCGCGTTAAATTCCCTTCCTGCACAATCCAAGCATTCGCCGCACTCGAAAACGGGCCTAACTCCTGAAATCGATCGTGGGCTTGATGCAGCGCTGCGATCGCGGGTCTTGGCATTGTGCCTTGTCCACCGTAGTTAAAATAAGCTTTGCCTTTGAGATAAGGAAATGCGCTGCGGTGCTGTTCGAGTTGAGAAATCATAGAGAAAGCAATCGATCGTGCTCTCTAAAAATAACAAAAGGGGCTGCAATTCGCCCCTCTCATTCATCTATGCAGCATCAACGATTTCCTGCTCGACAGGTATTTCATTCGGAGAAGGCGAACTTTGAGGTAATAACCAACTCAGCAAAATCGCCGTTAATCCACCTGTCGAAGTCGCAGACGCAAAGACATTTTTGATCAGGTCTGGCTTGCCAGCAAACAATTCTGGAACAAATGCAGCACCTAAACCTGCCGCCAGCGAGACTGCAATGATAATGGTCGATCGCCGATCAAGCGGTTCTTCAGACAGGATCTTAATTCCAGCAACCGCGATCGAGCCAAACATCACAGTCGTTGCTCCACCCAAAACGGGCTGCGGAATCGCTTGAAACAATCCTCCAACCAGTGGCAACAGTCCTAACAGCGCCAGAATTCCTGAAATAAAGAATCCAACATAGCGACTGCCCACGCCCGTCATTTGAATCACGCCTGTATTTTGGCTGAAGGTTGTAATCGGAAAGGTATTGAGCATTGCTGCGAGCGACGAATTTAAACCATCTGCTAGCACTCCAGCTTTAATCCGACGAAAATAAAGTCCACCTCGAATTGGTTCGCCAGAAACCGAAGAAGTCGCAGTCAAATCTCCCACCGACTCGATCGCGGTCAGGGGAAACAAAATCAAAAACGGAATCAACGCTGCAAAATCGAAACTCATTCCATAGCGGAACGGTTGCGGCATCGTGATCAGCGGCAACTGCGAGAGCGTACTAAAGTTCACCATGCCCATCAAGATTGCAGCTACATAACCGACTGCTAAACCGACTGCGATCGCACTCATCCGAATCATTTGATTTTTCGAGAGTGTCAACAAAATCACAATCAGAAAGACACTGCCGCCAAGCAACAGATTCTGAGTATTTGCAAAGGTTTTATTTGCGATCGCTGCACGTCCCCCCGCCATGCTGATAATCCCGGTCTGAATCAAACTCAATCCGATCAGCATCACCAGCGTTCCCGTCACGATCGGAGTGACGACTTTACTGAGCAAATGGAGGAAACGACTCAAAATTACATTCACAAATGCCCCAAAGAAGCAAACCCCAAAAATCAACGCCAGAGCTTGCTGAGGAGATCGTCCGCCCTGAATTGCCGTCAAGCCCACGCCTAAGATTGATCCTAAAAATGCGAAGCTGGTTCCTTGCAGACTTAGCAATCCAGAGCCAATCGGGCCAAACGTTTTGCATTGAATAAAGGTGCAAACGCCCGATGCAAACAAAGACATACTAATCAGATAGCTGGTATCTGTCGGAGGCAATCCTAAATTTGTACAGATAATCAATGGCGGAGTTACAATCCCTACAAACGAAGCTAAAACGTGCTGGATTGCCACAAAGATGGTCTCAGTTAAGGGGGGACGATCGTGTAATCCGTAAATGAGTTCTGAAGAGCGAGGAACATGGCCTGTAGATTCTAATTCCAAGTCAGATGCTTGTTTTTGGTGAACCATTTTCGTTGCAACCTTATATGTGTAAACTTTATTCCCAGCGGGTATGGGATAGTCAAGCACTACTGCTGATGCAGCGCTAAACCTGAATTGGCTGCTCAATCGTCTGTTTTGTATGCTGTATACAATAAAATACAGAACTGCTTTAAATTGTTGCTTAATTTACAGTTAGCCTTCTATTAATCCTGAATTGCTAATATAAACTAGGATCTCAATTGTTATCGTTAACTTCCTGCAATTTTCGCTTTAGAATTAGACATAATCATGCTTCTGATTGGTGCCGCAGTCCGCTAACTTCTGCTAACTTATAGAGATGTTTATTACTGCCGATCTGCTGCTAAACTATCAACGCTGTAGCCGCCGAGCTTTTCTCGATCGATATGGGGATTCGGAACAAAAAGACCCCCCCAACGATTACCTGCTAAAGCTGATACAAGATAGTGCAGAAAATCGGCGACAAGTCCTTTCAAGCCAAGACCATCGAGAGCCTACCTATAAATCAGGCGACTGGCAAAAAGGCGCAGAAGAAACTTTAAAGTTAATGCGAGCAGGAGTCGAGCGAATTTATCAACCTGTGTTGCTAGCTGAAGAAGCAGGCGTTACGCTCGTTGCCAATCCTGACCTGTTGGAAAAACAGCCGGGGCAATCTATTTTTGGCGATTGGATTTATGTACCAAGCGAAATTAAATTGAGCAAGCGCCCAAAGCAAGAATATCAAATTGTTGTTGCGTATTTTGCCAAGGTATTAGCCGCCGTTCAGGGAGCTTGGGTCGAGGAAGCTTGGTTAATTCTGAAAGAGCGCGGCGCGTTTTCAGTAGATTTATGGGAAACTGTTCCCCGCATGGAGGCGATTCTTGCCAACTGTATCCAAACCATAACGCAGCAACACGAACCAGAAGTTTTTATCTCTCGGAGTCGCTGTAGTTTGTGCCATTGGTTTAGTCATTGTTACGCGATCGCTAAATCTGAACAGCATCTTTCTTTACTTCCGGGGGTGACGCAACCTCGCTACGTTCAACTGCAAGCCCTCAATCTCACGACCCTTGAAGCTCTTGCAGAAACGCCTCCTGCCCAGCTCGAATCCCTTCCCGGTTTTGGCAGCGAAACGGCGCATAAAATCGTCCGACAGGCACGATCGACGCTGCAAGATACCGCACTTTTAGGCGAAAGCCTTGCGGCTCACACTGTTGGTAAACGACCGTTCCGGATGCCAACAATCCCGACTGCCGCGATCGAGCTTTATTTTGATATCGAAGCCGAGCCAAGTTTGAACCTCATCTACCTGCATGGAATATTGATCGTCGATCGAATAAACCAGACGGAAACCTTCCACGCCTTGCTGGCAGAAACTCCTGAAGAAGAATCAATAGCGTGGCAAAAACTGATTGACTTACTGTGGGCGTATCCGAATGCGCCCATTTTTCATTTTTGCCCCTATGAAGTGCAGACCGTTGAACGACTTGGAAAGCTGTTTGAAACGCCAGAAGAATTAATTCGACCGCTGCTAGCCCGATTTGTTGATTTGCATGATTGTGTGACTCAAACCGTGACGCTTCCTGTGGAAAGTTATGCACTCAAGCATATTGCTCGTTGGGTTGGGTTTGACTGGCGCGATTCAAGTGCAAATGGGGCGCAATCAATCTATTGGTATGCCCAGTGGTTAACGACAGGCGATCGCAGTTATTTAGAGTCGATTTTGATTTACAACGAGGATGATTGCCGCGCTACCTATCAGGTGAAAGAATGGCTAGTGGATTTTTTGAATCACGCGACCCCTTCTTGTAACGGAACGATCGCGCACAATGAATTAGGTTACGCAGTGTAATTCCTATGACAAAACTTGAAACAATTCTGATTTACCCAATCAAGTCTCTCGATGCAATCTCGGTAAGTCAGGCAAAAATTCTGCCGGGTGGCAGTTTAGAACACGATCGAGAATTCTGCATTGTCGATCAATCTGGAAAATGGGTCAACGGCAAACGTACCGCAAAGATTCACCAGATCCGATCGCGGTTCGATCTGAAAGCGCGAATTGTGACGCTCTCAGTGCAGAACGATCGCTCTGTGAGTTTTCACCTCGATCATGGTCGGAGCGGCATCGAAGGCTGGCTGAGTGATTATTTTGGCTTTCGGGTGTTTCTCAAGCAAGATCTCACGACTGGATTTCCAGATGATCCGGTGTCGCCAGGACCCACGATCGTTAGCGTTGCGACCCTAAAACAAGCCGCTTCTTGGTTTGAAGGAATGACGTTTGAAGGAATGCGATCGCGCCTCCGCACAAACTTAGAACTCTCTGAAGTTCCGGCATTTTGGGAAGAACAGCTTTACTCAGCAGATGAAAGCCCGATCACCTTTCAACTTGGTGAAGTCGAAATTCAAGGAATTAATTCCTGTCAGCGCTGCGTTGTCCCTACCCGTGATGCTATTTCAGGGAAGTCTTACCCCCAATTTCAAAAAATATTCAACACACAACGCGAAGAAGAACTTCCCGACTGGGCACCGAAAGAGCAATTCAATCACTACTACCGCATGGCAGTCAACACTCGAATCGCTCCTTCTGAAGCTGGGAAAGTTCTCAAGGTTGGAGACACCTTATCGCGCTGGACGAGTTGATCCTGCCGCAATCACATTTAATCGCTGTGTCACCATCGTCATACCGCCATGGCGAACCAACACAGCCGATATCCACTGAGATCCAGCAGTATTCGGTGCTTTACCGACTTTGAACAATCCGCCAGAAGTCAGCAAATCTAGATCGGCTGTTGCAGGCTTGAGATATCCATTAGCATTCACAGGCTCTTGTACTACTGCACCCAGCAGCAGATCATTCTCAAGCGGCTCCTGCACGATCGCATCAAAGCTAAATTCCTGCCCCGCTCGCACCTGCTCCGGTAGATTCACCTTCACCGAGGGCGGCTTCTCTCCAGTCGTAATCAAGTTTCTCTCAGACAGAACTTCCTGACGCACGATCTTCTGGTTCTGAAACTGTTGGCGCGATCGCAGAGTTGCATTTAATTGCACCTGCTGCCCATCCTTGGTCTGACTTCCTGTAATCCGCGTGATGGTTTCTGCCTGAATTCCATTGGAACTTGATTGCCAGGAGGTCAGATCTGTTTTATAGGTCAGATTCGGGTATTGTTTCCACAGTTGCGCGAGAGACTGCTCCAGCGTCCGGCGATTCAGTCCATCAGAATGCGTAAAGTTTGGGCTGTAGAACTGGAGAACCTCTTGAGCATTTCTACGGTTTGCAGCAGCATCGAGTTGCGTTAATGCTTGTTTGAGTGCTTGGGGGGCGGTGTCTGGAGTGCTAGCAATGACTCGATCGCTCCCCACCGATCCAGACGCGATCGCGAAACCCAAACTCAGTAGAAATAAAATTTGCCGAGACCGGACGCTCAGCGGGGCAGAAACTCTCAAGCGCATAAGCACACTCATCCAACAACAAACTTGTAATCACTATACACGCGAAATTCAAAGCAAACCGAACATCTACGCCTCAAGCGGTGTCCATTCTGCCTGATGGATGCCAACAGTATTGATCATTGATCGGATGATGAGCAGATTGATCGGTACAGTTCAGTGATGATTTGCGATGATTTGCCGAAAATCTCGGTCTCGCTACAGCTTTAGGTAAAGACGCGATTAGGAGTTGCATGGAGGAAGCTGATTTATTGCAAGACCTTTGAGCGGATGCGAGTTATGAAGTTAATTAAACTACTCGTCTGTCTTAAAAATTCTCCAAATAAACTTAATGATTCGTTCTATTTTATGTAACAACTATTTCACAAACAAGTGTAAGTTTATTTTGTAAAGAAGTTTATCGATAGGTGTACTTAAGGTTTATTAATCAGTGTCTTCGTATTAGTAAAACGCTTGTGTTTATGTTTCTTAGCAGTCAAAATAGCCAACAGCTTCTACTTACGAACTTTTGCTAAATAAAATTGATTAAGTAAGTAACAGTTAGACACAAAATTTCATAAGTAGACACTAGAAAAATAAAGATAGATATCCATAAGATGAGGTCAGGTGAATAACGGACTCCGAAATTTGCCGAATCTTATTTCTTGTATTTTCTAGTAATCATCAAAACCATGACCACAACATTACAAAGACGCGAAAGCGGCAATGTGTGGGAGCGCTTCTGTAACTGGGTCACTTCAACCGATAACCGAATCTACGTAGGCTGGTTCGGCGTGTTGATGATCCCCACCTTACTTTCCGCAACCATCTGCTACATCATCGCCTTCATCGCTGCTCCCCCTGTGGACATCGATGGCATCCGCGAACCCGTCGCAGGCTCCTTGCTCTACGGCAACAACATCATCTCCGGTGCAGTCGTTCCTTCCTCGAACGCGATCGGTCTGCACTTCTACCCGATTTGGGAAGCCGCATCACTCGACGAGTGGCTGTACAACGGTGGCCCTTACCAATTGGTGGTGTTCCACTTCTTGATCGGCGTATTCGCTTACCTCGGTCGCCAATGGGAACTCTCCTACCGTCTCGGTATGCGTCCTTGGATCTGCGTGGCTTACAGTGCTCCAGTGTCTGCTGCAACCGCTGTGTTCTTGATCTACCCGATCGGACAAGGTTCGTTCTCGGATGGCATGCCTCTCGGTATCTCTGGAACCTTCAACTTCATGATCGTCTTCCAGGCTGAGCACAACATCTTGATGCACCCGTTCCACATGCTGGGCGTTGCCGGTGTATTTGGTGGATCACTCTTCAGCGCAATGCACGGTTCGCTCGTGACCTCCTCGTTGGTTCGTGAAACCACCGAATCGGAAAGCCAAAACTACGGCTACAAGTTCGGACAAGAAGAAGAAACCTACAACATCGTGGCAGCACACGGCTACTTCGGTCGGTTGATCTTCCAATACGCATCGTTCAACAACTCTCGCGCCCTGCACTTCTTCTTGGGTGCATGGCCAGTCGTATGTATCTGGTTCACTGCACTGGGTATCTCGACGATGGCGTTCAACCTGAACGGCTTCAACTTCAACCAGTCGATTTTGGATTCTCAAGGTCGCGTGGTGAATACCTGGGCAGACATGATCAACCGTGCGAACCTGGGGATGGAAGTGATGCACGAGCGTAACGCTCACAACTTCCCGCTTGACTTGGCTGTAGGGGATCAAACACCCGTTGCAGTACAAGCTCCGGCAATCAACGGCTAGTTGATAAAAAAATTGTGGAGGTTACTCCTGAAGCAACACTCCACAACATAACCCTTGATTGCAAGATATCCCCCAGCCAAAACTGAGGGATATCTTGCTTTAAACTAGCTTACACTTAACAAAAGTTAAAGTTAAGCTTTGCGCCAACATTGAGCGGCGATCGCGGTTCTTCCGCCTAACTCGCGGATAACGACTGTACCACTGCACATTTAGCAGGATGCGCTGAGAAGCGGCACCCCTTGAACAACGATTGAGGAGCCATTTAGGATGAAATGAGGGAAAATTCAGCCCCTTCAATTTGATTGGTTACGTCACGATTGACAAGGGGTGCTCTAGCTTACGCTAATCTTGACTGAATCCTATCAAAGCCATCGTTTTGGCGTTGATCGCGAAAATTTGCAGGACGGGGTAAGCTTGAGTGGCGCTGTACCAGCCATCAGTCTTGGTGTGAGGTTTTTATTAATGAAAGTTTTACTTCTTTACCCGCTATTTCCAGAGTCGTTCTGGTCCTTCAATAAAGCGTTAGAACTAATCGATCGCAAGGCATCTCTGCCCCCGCTTGGCATGATTACCGTTGCCGCTATCTTGCCGCAGACCTGGGAATTTCGCTTGATTGACCGGAATGTGCGATCGGAGACTGATGCCGATTGGGAATGGGCAGATTTGGTGATTTTATCGGGCATGATTGTGCAGAAGCCTGACCTGTTGCATCTCATTCACGAAGCAAAACGGCGGGGTAAATTAGTAGCGGTTGGTGGCCCGTACGTCACCTCTGTACCGGATGCAGCCCGTGATGCTGGCGCTAACTTTTTGGTGCTGGACGAGGGAGAAATTACCTTACCCCTGCTGGTAGAGGCACTGGAACGGGGGGAAACATCAGGAATTCTTCGCGCCCCTGTGGGTGAAAAGCCGGATGTATCCGCTTCTCCTATCCCCCGTTTTGACTTGCTCGACCTCAACGCCTACATTGAGATGTCTGTTCAGTTTTCGCGAGGATGCCCCTTTCAGTGCGAATTCTGCGACATCATCGTTCTCTACGGACGGAAGCCACGCACAAAAACCCCGGCTCAACTGCTGGCAGAACTGCAAACCCTTTATGATCTCGGTTGGCGGCGATCGGTCTTCGTAGTCGATGACAACTTCATTGGCAATAAGCGTAACGTCAAACTCCTGCTCCGTGAGCTGGGTCCCTGGATGGCAGCACACAAGTACCCGTTCCGGTTAAGTACAGAAGCCTCAGTGGATCTGGCGCAGGATGAAGAACTACTAGACTTGATGGTGCGGGCAAACTTCACGGCGGTCTTTCTGGGGATTGAAACGCCCGATACAGAGAGTTTGGCGATGACCCAAAAGTTTCAAAACACGCGCAATTCGCTGGTCGAAGCGGTGCAAACCATTAACCGGAAGGGCTTGTCTGTGATGGCGGGCTTTATTCTGGGGTTTGATGGCGAGAAACCGGGGGCTGGCGATCGCATTATCCAATTTGTCGAAGCAACTGCCATTCCCAAAGCCATGTTTGGGATGCTTCACGCCCTACCCAATACCGCGTTGTGGCATCGGCTGGAAAAAGAAGGTCGCTTGCTGGCATCAAGCAAAGATCTGAGCGGGCAACAGATGGGGCTGATGAATTTTATCCCCACGCGCCCGATCGACGACCTAGCGCGGGAGTATGTCAATTGTTTTTGGGAACTGTATGAACCCAGCCGCTATCTTGCACGAGTGTACCGCCACTTTATGAATATGGAGCCAGCGCCCCACAAGCGCCCTTTTCAGATGTTGGAGTGGGTGGAACTCCGGGCAGTGCTAACGATTTGCTGGCGACAGGGAATCAAACGTAGTACACGCGTTCAGTTTTGGTATCAGCTTTTTTCCATGCTGCGGCGCAATCCAGGGGCGTTTGTACCCTACATGAGTAACTGCGGCTTGCTAGAGCATTTTCTTCACTACCGTCAGTTGGTGCGTAGTGAAGTAGAAACTCAGTTAGCTAGCTATCTAAGCGAGGCAGCAGTTCATCAAAAAGCTCAACCCGATGCGGTAGTCAGCGAGATCGCTCGCTAGAAGGTACGTTGTTGGTTGTAGGAACATCTCAGCGATCGGGGAAGCTAATCCAACGAATTAAATTCGCGTAATCCTCTCAGATCTCTATCTCACAACCAACAACTAACCACTTTGCGACAGTACCACGACACCCCACTTCACAGGCTGGAAAATCCTTCGGGATTTCAAAGTCTAATGCTGCTGAGCATTCCACCACGATCGCACCAGTCGAATTTCATCCCATCCGTAAGTTTCATCTAATCGCTCACGAATTTTAGCCAGTGAGAATTCATCGGCTTGCTGAACCGCTTCGAGAATTTTAGCTTGTCGATCGCGTGCGACTAAGCGATCGATCTCGATTGGATATCTCATCTCGATTAGTTCTGCTAAATGCGTCATTACTGTACTCAGTCGGAGATTTCGCTCCTCGGCAATGTCCGCAGGCTTCTTGCCGCGCTGAAACAGTTCCAGGGTGTAGAGTTGGGTGTAAGTTGCTTCATTCGCGCTCGGCGGAACTGGAACCGAATCGAGCTTTGTGACTTTTGGATCAAGCTGAATAACGGTTGGCTCCGGTGTGGTTTCGGTTTGAATGGATAAACCGTTTTCCTGGCGGAACGATCGAATTTCTTCTAAAAATACTTCCCCATATTGAGCCAGCTTGCGGCTTCCAACCCCGGAGATGTTAAGGAACTGTTGACGAGTTTGGGGTTGCTGCTGCGACATCAACCGTAAGCTTGCATTCGAGAACACGACATAAGGCGGAACAGATTGTTCATCGGCTAAACGCTTCCGTAGTTTTTGCAAACGATCGAACAATTCCTCGGATTCTGGCGTATCGACTGTTAACAACTTCGGAACGGCAGGCGCGGCTTTCGGCTTGTCGATCGCAATGTGGACTTTTCGCTCTCCCCGCAGCACTTCCCAACTCAGATCATTCAGCTTCAAGACTGAATAGCCATCACTGGACTCATCGACTAAACGCTGGTGAATCAGCGATCGACCCAACATTTTCCAGTCATCGGCATTGATCTCTTTACCAATTCCATAAGTGCTGAGCGTGTTGTGATTGTTCTTGATCACGCGATCGTTTTTAGAACCGCGCAGAACATCGATCGTGTGAACTATCCCAAACGTTCGCCCCCGCTGAGCAAATCGTGCCACACAAGAAAGAAATTTCTGTGCTTCTACTGTCCAGTCTTCAACGGGCTTTGGAAACTTACAGTTATCACAGTTGTCACAGTTTCCAGCAAAGTCTTCACCAAAGTAAGAAAGCTGAATCGTGCGCCGACAATCTGTGGCTTCTGCAAAGTTAATCACTCGCCGCAACTGCTGAGTCGCAATCCGTTGTTCATCTTCCAAGGCATCGCCTGTATTGGGATCGACTTTTTGCGAAATGATGTATTCAATGGTTTTAACATCGGCATAACTATAAAACAGGGTGCAAGTCGAAGGTTCTCCATCTCGTCCGGCTCGTCCTGATTCCTGGTAGTAGCCCTCAATGTTTTTCGGCAGATCATAATGAATTACAAATCGAACATCCGGTTTGTTAATTCCCATGCCAAACGCGATAGTTGCCACAATCACCCGTACATCATCTCGGATAAATCGCGTTTGATTCTCTTTGCGTGTTTCCGAGTCCAGTCCTGCATGATAAGGAAGTGCTGCAATTCCATCCTGTTTTAATCGTGCCGCGATTTCCTCAACTCGTTTTCGGCTCAAACAATAAATAATGCCTGCGCCCGGAGTTTCTTTAATCTGTTTAACGACTTCTTGATAAGCCGTTTTAGTCTTGGGGCGGACTTCGTAATAAAGATTCGATCGATTAAAGCTCGAAACATGAATTCGCGGTTCATGTAAGTTCAACTGCTGAACAATGTCTTCTCGAACTCGATGCGTTGCCGTTGCCGTTAAAGCAATAATCGGAATATTGGGATAGCGCGATCGTAGAATGCTTAATTGGCGATATTCCGGTCGAAAGTCGTGTCCCCATTCAGAAACACAGTGCGCTTCGTCGATCGCAAATGCTGAGATCCCTACGCGCTCTGTGATGTGTGGCATTACGCCTTGTAAAAAGTCTTCACTTAATAATCGCTCTGGTGCAACGTAAAGCAGCTTAATTCGTCCTTCCATCACAGCGCGTCCTCGCGATCGGCGTTCTTCTGCCGATAAACTACTGTTGAGGAACGTCGCTGCAATCCCATTATCCCGTAATAATTCCACTTGATCTTGCATCAACGCGATCAGCGGCGATACCACAATCATCAATCCGGGTTTGAGCAAGGCTGGAAGCTGAAAACAAATCGACTTCCCACCTCCGGTTGGCATGATTACTAACTGATCGCGATTCGAGAGGATATGTTCGATAATCTCGCGCTGACCTAAACGAAAACTGTCATACCCAAAGTAATGTTTGAGCGCTTCTTCGAGCGACGGAGATTCGAGTGGGGTGACTTCGTGGCGCGGAGCGTTCGGCAAAGACGTAGACATATCTCAGGGGTCAGCAACGGCGTTGCTTAGAATGCCCCAATTGTTGGAGCGCTGCAACTGCAATAGAATAGCAGTACCAGTTAAGGATAACAAGAGAAATCTAGAGATCGTGAAAAACAGGGGCGAATTCTATTGGTACTGAGTTCGGGTTGGTCTGCCGCCGCTGATTTGAGCCGTTAGGAAGTAGTTGTGGAAATTCCACGATCGCCAATCCCATCATCGACGATCGCGGTAATTTCTATGCTCCAACCGCTTCTTTTGCGGCGTAAAGCACTTCAGCCGTGATTTGGGTAATGTTGCGATCGCGAGCAAACTTTTCAGTATTGCGCTTCACCTTGCCCCGCACAAAGCCCGGAATTCGATTCAATTCCGTCAATCCATCCTTGCTCCAACTGAGATCTGAGTCTGCCGAAACCGACTTAGTAATCACTTCTTTCGTATCGTGACCGCCAAAGATTTCGAGCAGGTGATCTTCCATGCCGAGCGTGAACGAGTTGTAGATCAAATCCACAATCTGATTACTGCCTTCATAACCCACAAATGGTTTATAGCCGACCGGGAAGTTTTGAATGTGAATCGGAGCAGCAATTACACCGCAAGGAATATCCAGTCGTTTTCCGACGTGACGTTCCATCTGGGTTCCAAAGATTGCAGCAGGTTCAAGACGAGCGATCGCATCAGCAATCTGTGCGTGATCTTCGCTAACTAAAACATCATCACAGTATTCGCCGACTTGCTCTCTAAACCATTCCGTGTCGTACTTGCAATAGGTTCCTGCTAGCAATACATGAATTCCCATCTCACGTGCAAGAATTTTAGTAATTGCGGCAGCGTGTGTGCTATCTCCGAAGACAACCGCTTTTTTGCCGGTGAGATTTTGACAATCAATCGATCGAGAAAACCAAGCTGCCTGTGATACATATCGCGTTTGCTGATCAATGAACGGCTCATAATTAACATTTGCACCTTGCTCATTGATCACTTGCTGAATTCTGCGAATACAACGCGCCGTTTCAACAATTCCCATCGGGGTAATGTCTACAAAAGGCGTTCCAAATTCTTGTTTGAGATATTCGGCTGTGAGCAAGCCTGTCTCATGATACGGAACTAAGTTAAACCAGGCACGAGGAAGCGTTTTGAGTTCATGCACACTTGCACCTTGGGGTACGATCGCATTCACTTCAATTCCCAAGTCCGTCATCAATTTCTTTAGTTCTGTTGCATCGTGATTGTGATGAAAACCGAGTGTAGTGAGTCCGAAGATGTTCACCGAAGGCTTTTCGGTTTTCTCAGTGACTAAATCGCCTTTCTTACGAGCTTTTGCAATGTAGAACTGCACAATCTGTTGCAGAGTGCGATCAGCGGCTTGCAGTTCATTCACTCGATAGTGATTCACATCGGCTAACATTACATCGCCCTTGGCTTCAAGCTGCGCCCGCTCCACAAAGTTCTGCAAATCTTCCTGCAAAATACTTGATGTGCAAGTGGGAGTTAAGACAATCAGATCGGGATGTTCTTCGGCATCTTTGCGCGTAATGTTGTCCACAACTTTTTCTTGCGATCCACGGGCGAGAACATTGCGATCGACCACACTGGTTGTGACCGGAGTATAATCGCGTTCGCGTTCTAGCATCGATCGCATGACATTAAAATAGTCGTCGCCAATCGGGGCGTGCATGATGGCATGAACGTTTTTAAAGGAACTGGCGATGCGGAGTGTGCCAATATGGGCCGGGCCTGCATACATCCAGTAAGCTAATTTCATAACGAGTGTCTCCCTTGTCGTGCAGTGAAGGGTATAAGAACTGCTTTAGCATTGTCGCAAAGGAACTGGGTGCGTTGGCACTTGCTTTGTGATGTGTTACGCAAGCGTATTTCACTCAAAACAGCCTCAACTTCCCGTCAATCAAGGCTTACAGCAAAATCAGACTCAGGGTATTCTTAACACTGCTTAGACTATCGAAACATTTCTCTACTCGGTATCTTGCAGAAAAAGCGATCGGGCTTTGGCTGGAGTTGGGCGATCGTACAGCATGATTACCTTGTTCGATGCGGTTAAAATAATGTCAGTCTCCAAGGAAGGCGCACCAGCATGAAGGCTGACCATTTCACGCTCTAAGCAGTCTTTAGAACATCAATTTTTCTGCTACAGCATAAACTTCTTGCGTAAATGGATGGTTTGGGTACTGTAAACAAAACACGCCACTACTGGCAAGCTGTAGTATTTCCTCGTTTTCTTGAAACAGTCCTGCTACCATTGCTTCGTAGTTTGCTTCTACTTGTTGTCGAATGGTTTCGCGATCGAAAGCTTTGGGCATTTTATTCACAAGCAGCATGAGATTGGGAACATCTAACTTGCGAGCAACTTCTAGCGTCACTGCTGTTCCCAGATAATCCTGACGATCAGGACGGAGGATCACAATCATCGCGTCAGAAATTGCGATCGACAGTAACGTTTCTTCGTTCAGGCCAGGATGTGTGTCGATGAATAGAAAATCCAGGTTTAATCGATCCAAAAGCTCCTGAAACCCATCATTCAAAAGCCCAACATCAAATCCTTCGCGCAGAACTTTAGCAATTTCGCCTGCCTTTAAGCTGGAGGGAACTAGAAAGATTTTGCCAGCGATCGTAGCCGATTCTCCGTTTGCATCTTTCAGGTGATTAGTGACATCGTAAGCAGTCTGTTCAAGGGTGCAATTTCCCCAAAGATAATCGTTCAGCGAGTATGTCATTTTCTCTTCGTCTAAGCCGAAAATGACGTGAATCCCTGGTGATTGAATGTCGGTATCAACAATGCAAACCCGTTTCCCTTGACTGGCAACAGCAGTGGCAATGTTTGCGGTGAGGTTAGATTTGCCTGTGCCGCCCCGAAAAGAGTGAATGGAGATGATTTGAGACATAACAATTTTTTTGCTTGAATGGGTTGACGTTAGTATGGGAAATCTTGCGACGAAGCTATCAGCAGATTTCAACTAGAAGACATCCTAAAGATTTCAACGGCATGAAGTGAGTCTACCGACGACCTCTTCGGAGTTGTCCTGCGCGTTGCTGTAGCTGCTGGAAATACTCAGTTTCAGTAATTTCTGTAATCTGTCGCGAGCGCTTCGCAGCATCGACTTCAGAGCGCAGTTCTTGTAATTGCTGTTTCAGTTTTTCTTCGCGGGCTTTTGCTTGTTGCACTTGCTGTTGATGGAATTGAGCATTGGCGATCGCTTGCGCTGCCTGAGACGATACAGTAGAAAGCAATTTGAGGTGTTGAGCCGTGTAATGGATGGCTTGGTGATGGATTACATTCATTGCACCAATGACGTTTTGCTCGGTTTTGAGTGGAACGGTAATTAGCGCTTGGATTGGTTGCGATTCAGCAGAGGAGGAATTGAACCTTGCATCGGTTGCAACTTCGTTGACAATTTCGCCTTTCGCCGTTGCAAAAACAGTTGCGGTAAAGCGTTTGATCGCAGCATGATCGACGTGATCAAGGCTAAAGGTACGATCGATTGCTTTGTTCGCTGAATCTGTGAGCAAAATTGAAGCAGCCGTAGCAGGAATGAGTTTACGGACTTCGGTGAGAACAGTTTGACAGACGATCGTTAGGTCTAAACTTGTTGTGAGCTTTTCAGACAGGTTATACAGTAAGTTAATTTCGCGGTACTGATCTAACACTTCATCAGCTAACGTTTTGAGTTCTAGTTCTCGCTTACAAAAGTCGGTCAAAATAGTCGCGATAATTTGTGAATCTTGCCCGCCAATAACCCAACCAAGCAGTCTTTCGCCTGCGAATATAGAATGTTTCTCAGTTTGAGCCGGATCTGGCTTTCCCTGCAACAGTTTTCCAGAGCCATCCTGAATCTGCACAGGCAGATTCAGCGTACTGATTAATGCCGCGATCGTTGCTTCTGATTGTTTGAGAACACGCTTTAAGTTAACTCGTACCATTTGCTGATCTACATTATGGGGCTGAGTTAGATTAGTATGCCCATTTCTCTCAGAAGTAGAATTCTCTGAGCGTAATCTTTTGAAAATTTGGGTCTTCTCCGATTCCAATGGGCATTCTGAAAGTGAACTGCTCAAAACATCGATCGTGCAAAAAAACCGTGTCCCATTCAGTCATTAACAAAGCGATCGCACTTCTTCTTCTGATTGTGGTGGGTTATTTGCTCAAACCCAAATTCAGCAGTGAGACTTCTGTTGGAGCAATTCGGGCTTTTATTCTGAATGCGGCTCTTCCTGCAACGATCTTTTTATCAACGATCGAGATTGATACCCGTCTTGATTTAGTGCTTTTGCCTTCGTTTGCTTTAGCCGTCAATCTCTATCTGATGCTAATTGGCTTTGGTTTAACCTATCTTCTCATTCCCAAAACTGAGAAATCAAAAAGGCGCTCTCTCGTTTTATTGTTTCCTTCACTTGCACCTGGACTAACGGTTTACCCGTTTGTTGAGCAGTTCTTAGGAACTCAGGGTTTGGCTTGGGCAGCTTTAGCAGATATGGGAAATAAATTTTTTGTTCTAATTGGTTTATATGCGTTAGCAATAATTTGGTATCAGAAAAAAGCAAAATGCTCTAATTCTGAAGTGAAACCTCAGTGGCAACAGATTGGACTGTTTTTGCTGAGTGAACCTGTCAATCTTGCGATCGTTCTCGGTGTGGTTCTCGCTGCGTTTGGAGTCAACTCTGTTTCGCTTCCAATGTCTATATTAGATGCGATTCATAAACTTGCGCTTTGTGCAACACCACTTATTTTGTTTTACGTTGGAATTTCGCTCAAACTGGAATCTTTGCAGTTAGGCACGATTTTGCTGGTGCTACTTGCAAGGGCAGGTGCTGGATTTTTGTTAAGTGCGGGTGCGATCGCGCTAATTCGCCCTACTTCAGAAATCGCGATGCTCATGATCGCTTTACCTCAAGCATCTTGTAGCTTGTGGTCGCTACTTCATGGAACTCGAATTAATCAACAAAGCTCGGAAAAGAATCAACAATTATTCTTTGATACTGAATTCGCTACAGCTTTACTGGCGATGTCTTTTCCCTTTTCGATCGCGATTCTTCTAATCGTTTTTTCCAGCGGAAGCTTCTTTAGTTCAACGGTTCATCTCGGATTGATAGGAATCGCTTTTTTAGTTATCTTCAGTTTATTTTTATTGTTGAGACAGCTATCGATCGAGTGGCAAAAGTCGATTGCACTTAGCTTAGAAATCCCGTTTAAACTAAAGCCAGAAAATCGAGAATATCCGAAAGAAAAAGCGCTGCCGATCGAGACGAAACAGGTACAAGTTTCACAGTTGCATCCTCATAGACTGAAAGACATTAACCAAATTGTTACTCGATATCTGCATTCCGAAATTAAAGATCCCACTGTTACTCTAAAAATTCAGTATCTAATCAAAGGACGAGTGCTGGTTATATTAGGTCAACATCAAGATGGTCATTTCATTAGCTTAGATCTTGTTTTCCAGCATTTAGAAAAAGAAATTAAATTACTAGAATTGGAATTTTTAGACCAAATTCGATTTTATTTCAAATGTATCAACCAGAAAGAGCCTTATATCTGTTATTCATTGACTCTAGACTCTCCTGCAAACAACTCTTGTAGCTAAACTCAACATGATCCATCTACCCTGGTTTCAACGCAAAAAACTTCCACTCAACAGTGCAAAATTCAATCCTAATAGAATTATTTCTACGCTTTTAATAGGCGGATCGATCGCTGCAATCGGAGCTGTCGCGTTTGGAAGCTATTGGGTTGTGCGTGGCTTAATTCTCGACACCCTAAAGAACAATGCACTTTTAAAGGTGGAAAAAGCAGGCAGCGATATCGATACTTGGTTGGCTCAACAGTTGGGTAGTGTTGAAGCACTGGCAAACAGTTACGAAATTCGATCAATGAATTGGGACATTGCAGAGCCTTATTTGCAGTTAGAAAAGGATCGATTGGCTAACTTCTGGATGTTTATTCTTGTGAATCCAGACGGAACCTATTACACCACTCGTTTGGGGTTTGCGAAAGGAAGAAACCTCAGCGATCGAGAATATTTTCAACGAGCAATGAAGGGTGAATCGAACGTCTCAGATATGATCATTTCTCGTACCACGGGCAAACGCCAGATCAACATTTCAGCGCCTATATGGTCATTTCCTCGTGCAAACTACACTCAGCTTCCTAAAGATAGAATTGATGTCCGCTCTAGTAGTTTGGCATTCTACAATCTTCCGAGCAATCCATCCGAACAGCCAAAAGTGATTGGCAATTTAGCCGGGAACATTGCGATCGCTCAAGTCTCGGAAGTGGTTGCCAATACTCAACTGGGAAAAGGGAGCTATGCTTTTGCATTAGACTCGAAAGGTGTGCCGATCGCACATCCCGATCCCAAATTGACCGAGGGCACTCAAAGCTTTTTAGATAGCAATAATCCAGCATTAGCGAATATTGCGCGTTCAATGGTCAATCAACAGCACGATGTTAATTTAATGCAGCTTGATGATCAATGGGTGTATGTTGCTTATGCACCGATTCAAAAAGCAAAGTGGTCAGTGGCGCTAGTAATTCCGCGAGAGAATCTAGAGCAGCAACTCAATGCCCTCAATTTGCTTGCCTCAGTTGTTGGAACATTGTTAGGGCTGGCAATTCTGGTTGCGCTACAGCGAGTGCGCCAACTGAGCGAAACCCGCGATCGAGCGATTCAAGAAGCTTTGTTAAACAAACAACTCGCCCAAACTAGCACTCAACTCCAAGATGCTCTCGCTTATCTCAGTGCCATCATTGATAATCTGGTTGATGGGTTATTAGTCACCGATACCACTGGCAAAATCACGCACTGTAATCCTGCTTTATCTAAGATGTTTGATATTGACTCAACAAACTTAGTTCAGCCAAATTGTACAGCCGTGTTCAGTCAAGAAATTACGGATTTAATTGCTCAAACTCAGAGGCATCCAGGTCAGATTTTTACGGCTGAGCTTGCCCTAGATCGCGGCGGCATTGGTAAAGCAGTTGCAACTGCGATTTTGAAATCTGAACAGTCTGAGGGTCAATCCTCGATCGGCTCTGTAATCCTGATTCGCGACATTACCTCGGAGAAAGAAGTAGATCAGATGAAGACTGATTTCATTTCAACAGTTTCTCACGAACTTAGAACGCCGTTAACTTCGGTGTTAGGCTTTGCCAAAATCATCAAAAAGAAACTCGATGAAGTGGTGTTTCCAGCCGTAGTGAGCGAAGACCGAAGAATGCAGCGAACTATCCGTCAAGTTGAAGATAACATTGACATCATTGTGTCAGAAGGAATGCGCCTGACTTCACTAATTAATGATGTGTTAGATATTGCCAAAATGGAAGCGGGCAAGGTGGATTGGAAAATGGAGCTTCTAGATGTGGGCGAAGTGATTGAACGTGCGATCGCAGCCACATCTGCACTATTTCAAGCCAAAAATCTTGAACTGATTCGGCAAATTGAGCCGTTGCCAAAAGTAATGGGTGATCACGATCGTATTGTTCAAGTAGTAATCAATCTGATTTCCAATGCTGTCAAATTTACAGATCAGGGTGCTGTCATCTGTAAAGCAATCCGCGTTGAAGATGATGTTCGTATTAGCGTGATTGATTCCGGTACTGGAATTGCGGCGGAAGATCATGAAAAAGTGTTTGAGAAATTTAAGCAAGTTGGTGACACCTTAACCGATAAGCCAACGGGAACGGGATTAGGATTACCAATTTGCAAACAGATTGTCGAACACCACAAGGGCAAGATTTGGGTTGAGAGTGAACTCGGAAAAGGCAGCAATTTCTCGTTTACGCTACCCATTCAGATCGAATCAAAACAAGTTCAGAAAATCGATTTCAGCACGCTGGTGCAGCAACTTCGAGAGCAAGTGATTCACCAGGACTCTGGAACCCATCGATCGCACAAAACTATTCTTGTAGTTGACGATGAAGCGCCAATTCGGGAACTATTGCGGCAAAATCTAGACGCTGAAGGCTATCAGATTTTAGAAGCGAAAGATGGTAGGGAAGCGGTCGCGATCGTCAAGCAGCACAAGCCCCACCTGATCATTCTTGATGTGATGATGCCGGATATGTCAGGCTTTGATGTTGCTGCAGTGCTAAAAAATGACCCGCAAACAATGGGTGTTCCCATCATTATCTTATCGATCGTAGATGACAAAGAGCGTGGATTGCAGATTGGAGTCGATCGCTATCTAACCAAGCCCATCAACACAGAGCTATTGTTACATGAAGTCGATTCGCTGATTGCTCAAGGAAACTCTCGTCGCAAAGTTCTCGTAGTAGATGAGAATGAATTGGCGACGAAAACACTGGTCGAAGTGCTGCAAGCTCAAGGATTTACTGCGATCGAAGCTTCAAGCGACGCAGAATTGATCGAAAAAACGCTCTCTAACCAGCCCGACACGGTGATTGCAAACGCGAATTTTTGGGAACATTCAACGGCAGTAAAAACCTTAAAGTTTGAAAAAGGACTCGAAAACGTTTTTCTTCTCTTAATTGCAGACAATCAATCGGATTCAACGTTGCTTTAAGCCACCCTCGATAAAACTCTCAATCCCTGGAGAAACACAGCTATGTTACAAAAAATCCTGATCGCTGATGACGAATTCCACATTCGTCTGCTGCTGGAGCAGACTTTAGAGGAGTTAGAGGATCAAGGAATTGAGCTACTGACTGCAACGAATGGACGCGAAGCGCTAGAAATCATCCAGACCGAACTTCCCCAATTGGTCTTTCTCGATGTTATGATGCCTCACCTAAACGGTTTTGATGTTTGTGCGACTGTTAAACACGAACTGAACCTACAGGATGTCTACATCATCATGCTGACTGCAAAAGGACAAGAGTTCGATCGACAGAAAGGTATAGAAGTAGGAGCAGATCTATACATGACGAAGCCTTTTGATCCAGATGAAGTGCTTGAGAAGTCAATCCAGCTTTTAGGACTATAGCAGCATCAAAAAAGCCCCTTGATATCAGGGGCTTTCAGCAACTACTGAGTCTATTAATGCAAGTAAATTTGAATTCCCACCACGATCGCAACCAATAACACAATCGGAATCGCGATCGCTGCCATGCCATTATGGCTTTTCACAACGCGAGCTTCATGGCTAACGACCGCTTTCTTAATCGTCTCGTGCATCTCCTCACGCAGTTTAGTCATTTCCGACTCTAGACTATCTGTACTGTAGAGTTGCCGCAAGCGATCAAAAGTATCACGAGCCATCACTAAGCTATCTTCAGGACGGCGAAATAGAATGTCCAAAATTTCGGTGTGACTGAAGACAAGAAGCTTGAGCGGTTCTACAGCTTTAACAGTGGACGATCGAGGCTTGCGATCAATGATTTCAACCTCTCCGAACACTTTACCGACACCCAGAGACTTCGAGACAACATTCCCCGTTTCAGGGTAAGTATCAATGATTTCAACTTTACCAGCCTTAATCAGATAGACTGATTCGCTTTCGTCTCCTTCGCAGTAAATCATTTCACCCGGCGAATAGGTGCGCTTTTCCATAGTGCTAATTTTCACAGGAGCGATAGTTTCACCGCTATCATTCCCATACTGAGTGCAGGTCTATCGCGACACATCACGATAACAGGAGCATAAATGACGATGGGTATTCGCCATCCCTCGTCGTCTGGTCGGGAAAAACCCGGTACTAAGACGATGGCAGATCTACTGTTTCTCCCAGAACTGGAGCGGGGGTTAATGAACTGGCTACTGCGTCAGCGCTCTGCAAGTCTGAGCGAGGTTGCGAACTATCTAGCTGAAGATGAAGCAATCGCACGATCGCACTTAGAGAAGCTTGCAGCAGAAGGATTTTTGCAGTCAACAGAATCCGAAGGACACGTCTGTTATCAACCTTGTCTCGCATCAAGGCGCGGTCGTCAAGTTCCCTCAACCATTTGGAATGCTCTAGATTCCTAAATTAACTCAAGTGTTTTGCCAGGAGTTGCCATGATTACAAACGAGCCGACCGTAACATCGCCTTCTCAGATTTGGCAGTGGCGCGGCTACCCAATTCGATATCAGACTGCCGGAACTCAAGGTTCGATCGTGCTGTTCATTCATGGATTAGGCGCATCGAGTGATCATTGGCGTAAAAACATTCCAGTTCTAGCAAAAGACCATCGCGTGTATGCGATCGACTTAATTGGCTTTGGTCAGTCTGCTAAACCAAAACCAAGCGAATCGCTGGACTATCGCTTTGAAACTTGGGGACAACAGATTGCTGATTTTTGTCGAGAAGTCATTCAAGAACCCGTTTTTTTAGTGGGAAATTCAATCGGTTGTTTAGTCGCGCTGCAAGCAGCGGTGAGCAATCCGCAACAAGTAGTGGCGATCGCATTGCTAGACTGTGCCTTACGTCTGCAACATGAACGCAAGCTTAAGGGAATTCGCCGTCTCACCTTTCCTTGGGTGCAAAAACTTCTGCTGTCTCCAGCGATCGGGCATTTCTTCTTTGCAAAACTGGCTCAACCGCAAGTGATTCGGAAAGCCCTGTTAAAAGCCTATGCTCGACATGAAGCGGTGACAGATGAATTAGTAGACATCTTGCTGAAACCTGCTCAAGATCCGGGTGCAGCAGATGTGTTTCTCTCATTTATTACTCACTCCAAAGGTGTGCTGCCCGAAGATTTGTTGCCCGAAATTACTTGTCCTGTATTGATGCTGTGGGGCACAGAAGATTCGTTTGAACCGATCGCACAGGGTCAAGAATTAGCGAAGTTTCCAGCAGTCGAGGAGTTCATTCCACTCGAAGGCGTTGGACATTGTCCCCAGGATGAAGCACCGGAGTTAGTCAATCCGATTCTGCAAAAATGGCTAGCTCAACACGAAGCATCCGAAGCTTCTACGATTTGAAAGGAATAAACAATTCATGCCCACTTACTTTAAAGGTCTCAAGGTTTCTCCCTTACTTTTCATCTTCGTAACGATTCTGCTAGATAAGTTAGGGGAAAGTATTCTATTCCCGATTCTGCCATTTTTGCTAGAAAGATTTCGCTCAGATGCGCTAACACTGGGGTTGTTGACATCCTCATTTGCCTTAGCACAGTTTTTTGCCACACCCCTAATTGGTTCACTCTCCGATCGCTATGGTCGTCGCCCTGTTTTATTGCTGTGTGTGTTAGGAACTTCTCTTTCCTACTACCTGTTTGGCTTAGCGGGTAGTCTGTGGGTGCTGTTTGTCTCACGCATGATTGATGGTGTAACCGGGGGAGTTGCAGCAACCGCACAAGCTTATATTGCCGATATTTCGACTCCCGTCGATCGCGCTAAAAACTTCGGACTCACGGGTGCTGCCTTTGGGCTGGGATTCGTGTTAGGGCCTGCTTTGGGTGGATCGCTTGCAGGAATTAACCTCAATTTACCCGTCTTTTTTGCGGGCACTGTCGCACTGCTTAATTTCATCTTAGGCTGGGTGAGCCTACCGGAATCTCTAAAGCCAGAAAATCGTCGTGCCCTGCGATTGAAAGATTTGAATCCGCTTGGTCAAATCAGTGATTTATTTCAGCACGATCGCATCAAAGGGTTTCTTTGGACGACGTTTATTTTCAACTTTGCGTTTTCTGGGTTCTCCAGCGTTTTTGTGCTGTTTCTGAATCGGCGTTTTGGGTGGGGGCCTTCTTCAGCCGCGCTTGTGTTTGTCTTTATTGGTGTGCTTTCGACTGTGATTCAAGGGGGACTGATTCGCAAGCTGATTCCCGCGTTTGGTGAAGGGAAGCTAACTTTGGCGGGATTAGTGGCGTTGTCGATCGGCTTTGGGTTAATCATAGTTGTTCCGTCGGAAATCCCTGCTCTCTATCTCTTGCTTTATCTCAGTCAAGGATTGTTAGCGCTGGGCGTGGGATTAGTTCTGCCCTGTCTCAGAGGATTAATTTCTAATCGCGTTTCTGCTCAAGAACAGGGACGTACCCTTGCGAATGCTCAAGGACTACAGAGTATTGCTTCAATTCTAGGTCCATTGTGGGCAAGCTGGTGTTTTGATCACTTTGGGATCTTCTCTCCGTTTTGGCTAGGAGCAATTTTCATCCTATTTGCCTTTGGAACAGCTTGGATGAATTTACGATCGATGTCCTCCGAGTCCGCAAGTTCGTAAGAATTTGGATCGAAGGTTTTATGACGCTGAGAGCGCTGGGCATGATAGCGCTCACACGGGGCGAGAACAGTCAGAAAGGGCAATGCCCAGACTCGTTGTGCCTCCCGAATCGGCACGAGCAGCATCAGACTCAACCATCGCAGTCCACTCGCTTTGACACAAGGCTCATGACTTGAGCGCACGGCATCACGGCATCACGGAGCTACCGTGCGTTTTCCCCAGCGGCGTTCAATTGTCTCATCAATGCCGAATACCAGCGTCCCACTGGATGCAAACATAGCGACCAATTGAGCCAGCAAAATCGCACTGGCTTTGCGACTTGACCGCACGGCTCGATTCAGCACCCGATGATCGTTTTGGAAAGCCGCTCTTGCTCTAATCCCATCACCCGTAATGGGGCACTGACAGCGTTTCCCTGGTGCTAAAATTGCACCTATCACTAGAATTAAAACGCGCTGCCACACCCGATGGGAAAACAGCACTGCAAACGGCAGCTTCTACTCATTGAATGTATAAAGTCGATCTGAGAATGCTCAGTCCTACTATGTTTATTCATAGCTGCTCGATCGTCAACCCAAACCGATACTCATGACCCGTTCCCAGACTCTACTGCTGATTGAGGATTTTGCACCCGATCGAGAGCTTTATCGGCGCTTTTTACTGGGCGATTCAGGGTGCGTCTACCATTTATTAGAAGCAGATTCAATTGAAGCGGGATTGGAAGTCTGCCGTACCGAAGCGATCGACGCGATTTTACTCGATTACCTGCTGCCTGATGGAGATGGCTTAGAGTTTTTGCAGGCACTCCGCGCTCAGAGCAACGGCGAATTTCCGCCTGTCATTATGGTGACAGGAGAAGGGAACGAACAGATTGCCGTACAAGCGCTTAAGCTAGGCGCGGAAGACTATTTGGTCAAGCGTCATCTCACCCCAGAGCTGGTGCAGCGAACGATGCGAAACGCGATCGAGAATGCTCAGCTACGGCTGCAACTGCAACAGAGTCGCGATCGTTTCCGGGTGTCGATCGAAACCACGCTCGATTGTCTCGGTATCTGCTCCGCCATGCGGGATCAATCGGGACAGATCATCGATTTTCGGATTGAGTATCTGAATGCGGCGGCGATGAGCGACACACAACTCACGTCTGCTGATCTAGGGAAAGGATTGTGCGAGGTGTTTCCGGCTCATCGTGAAACGGGGATGTTTGAAGCCTATTGTGAGGTGATCGAGGCGGGCAAACCCTTGCTGCGAGAGAGCTTGATTTATTCGGATGAGTTTGGGGGGCAGCACTTGTCTAGAGCCTATGACATTCGCGCCAACAAGCTTGATGATGGCTTTGTCGTGTCTTGGCGAGATGTGACTTCCCAAAGGCAAGCTGAACTCCGGCAGCAGGAACTGATTCGGCAATTGCAGGAAAGTGAACGTCGCTTCCGCGAAATCTTTAACACGACTTTTCAATTCGTTGGCTTGCTCAGTCCCGATGGAATTTTACTAGAAGCAAATCAGACCGCGCTTGACTTTGCAGGCTTGACATTTGAGGAAGCCGTGGGTCGTCCATTTTGGGAGATCCGCTGGTGGACGCTTTCACCCGAAACGCAACAGCAGCTACAAGCCGCGATCTCTCAAGCACGCCAAGGCGAATTTGTGCGCTACGAAGTCGAGGTTTTAGGCGCTGGGACGACGACTAAGACGATCGATTTTTCGCTTAAACCTGTGCAAAACGAGACTGGAGAAGTGGTGCTGCTGATTCCGGAGGGGCGCGATATTAGCGATCGTATTCGCTACGAACGCGATCGTAAATACCGTGAGCAATGCTTACGCGAATCCGAAGAGCAAGTGCAATTGGGAGTCCAAGTCTCTGGGGTGGCGCTGGCTCGATTTGATTACACCACGGATACAGTGACGCTTTCGCCCGAAGCTGCCGCCCTGTACGGCCTTGAGGAACTGACCGTCAGCCGCGATCGTCTTCATGCCACCTTTCACCCCGACGATCGCGCCGAACTCGATCAGATCGTCCATCAAGTGCTTGATCCCGCAGGATTGGGCTGGTTTGCTTATGACCATCGAGTCGTGTGGCCAGCCGGAGAGGTGCGCTGGCTCAGTGTGAGAAAGCAGGTGTTTTTCAATCGTTCTGATCCTTCGCGCCGCCCGGACTATGGAATCTTAGCGGCGATCGACATTACCGAGCGCAAACAAGCAGAGCAGGAGCGTCATCAACTGCTAATCGAAGCCGAGGCTGCCCGCGAACAAGCCGAACTCGCCAACCGCAGCAAAGACGATTTTGTGGCAATGGTAGCGCATGAGCTGCGATCGCCGCTGAATTCGATCTCGGGCTGGGCGCAACTGCTGCAAACTCGCAAGCTTGATCCTGCGATCGCAAGTAAGGCGCTGGATACAATTTGGCGCAACACGCAAGCGCAGGTTCAACTGGTCGAGGATTTACTGGATATTTCTCGCATGGTCAGGGGGACTTTGCAGATTCAAACAACTCCCGTGAACTGGGCGGAGGTGAGCGAAGCGGCGATCGATCTGGTTCGTCCGATGGCAGCAGCCAAGTCGATTGATTTAGAACTGCATCTTGCATCCGTACCGCCAGTTTCTGGCGACTTCAATCGGTTGCAGCAAATTGCGGTGAATTTGCTGACCAATGCGATCAAGTTCACGCCCGCAAGCGGACGGGTTGAAATTCAGCTAGAGCAAGCAGGCAACCAAGCAGTATTGTCAGTGCGAGATACCGGAAAAGGAATTGCGCCTGAGTTTCTGCCGCAGATTTTTGAGCGGTATCAGCAGGGACAGAAAAGTGTCGGATCGAAAGATGGGTTGGGGTTAGGGCTGGCGATCGTCAAACATTTAGTCGAACTGCATCACGGGACGATCGCAGCAGAAAGCGAGGGTGAAGGAGGAGGAGCAACTTTTACGGTACGATTGCCGCTGCTGACATCGCTGATCGATTCACCCTCATTACTAGAGGCTCCGGTGGCAATTTCGCTGGCTGGCACTCGGATTCTGATTGTGGATGATGAGTCAGATCAAATTGACCTGATGACCTTTATGCTTGAGAACTATGATGCTGATGTGAAATCGGCAACGAATGCAGCCGCAGCGCTGGAATGCTTGTCCCGGTTTGAGCCAGATGTGTTGATTAGTGATATTGGAATGCCGGATTGTAGCGGCTATGAGTTGCTCCAGCAAGTGCGCTCAATGCCAGCCGGACAGATTCCCGCGATCGCGCTGACTGCCTTTACCGATGCGACTTATCAAGAGCGATCGCGGCAAGCAGGCTTTCAGCGACACCTGACAAAACCGATTGAGCCGGAGTTGCTGGCGATGACGATTTTGAGTGTGATCGAGCAGCCTTCTTAAAACCGAAGAATTTCTCGATCGTACTGGGCGGAAATTGGCTCGGTTTCCCAGACAATGCCTTCTCCGGGTTCTAAGGCAACCTCGATCGACAAGGATTCCACTGCTGTTTGCGCGATCGCCTCATTGCCTTCAAAGGGCTGTAAATCCTCGGTTAACAAGCGCAGCTTAAATCCGCCCGGAATCATTCCGCCCGGTAGCGTATTGCTTAGCTCAAACCGCCACGACTCGTCAGGCTGTGGCACCACGCGCAATTCATAGGATTGTCCGGCAATTTCTAGCAAGCGAGACAGCGCCACTGTGGGAGTCTCAAGTTCGGTGCTGCGGGCTGCGGCGTAGCTTGGCTGAAGTTCAACCCGCTCCCATCCAAAGAGATTCGTTATTCCGGAGAGATTCGTTATTCCGGTTTGCAGCCATTCTAGAATCGAAGGCTGAATGGCTAGACCCTGACGGGATTGATACAAACGTTGTCGCCAGCCGCCATGCTCCATCAACGCACCCCACAATGGAAACGGAATCGCTAGGCGAGGAATGAGAATATCAGGATTGCTCAAGCGATCGATTAAATTATTCGCATGTTCGATCGATATCGCAGGTAATGGCGCGACTTCGGCTCGAAGAATCGGGGCGCAGAGTTCGGAAGTGAGCCAGAGAATTTCGGGATTGCTGAGTTGATCTTGGGTGAGGCTGTAGGTGCGATCGTTCCCCTCGAATCGTCCCTGAGTTTTGATTGTGTGATGGGTGGCGTAGCCCCAAACGCTGACTCGTCCTTCGTCGGGTTCAACCTGTGCCGCAAGGTAATAATCGCCTGCCCAAGCGGGTAAATCGATCCATTCTTGAGGAATGCGGAGTTCGTCGTGGTCGATCGCTTCTGTTGGAATCACGACGAATCGAAAGCCGTTAACGGTGAAAGCCGTTCCGGTGACGAATGCCCAAACGCTTTGACGGGCGTTGGCGTTGAATGAGAGCCGCGCATTTGATGATTCTGCCTCAAACCAAGGAAGCAGCGCTGTGAGAGCAAGCTGATTGAGATAAGCAGTCCAGTTAGGTTGCTGGAGTTGGGCGGGATCGGTGTCGAGAAAAAGATCGAAGGACATACATTTTAGGGACTGTTAGGGATTGTTAGGAATTGCGCTTAGGGAGTGTAGTTAGGAAGTGTAGTGGGATTGAAGCCAGTCTTCGAGAACAGCGCTCATGGTTTGAAGTAGGGCAGGAGTGAGGGAAATATGCAGCGTGGTTTGGCTCCAAGCGGCAAGGGATTTTAGTAGGAGTTCTTTGGCTTTGGTGAGCCGACGAGAAATCGTGTATTGCTTGATGTTGAGGCGGGTTGCCATTTGCTGCTGGGTGCAACGTTCTGCGTAGTAGAGGTGCAGGATCGATCGCAGTTCTGCATCAAGTTCAGCGATCGCAGTTTCGAGGACTTGGTTAAGTTGCGATCGTTGGTCTTGCCGTTCCTCTAGTTCTTCTTCGGCGATTAGATCAGAAATCAAAGATTCTCGCGGACTTTCGGGCACATCGTCTAATAGTTCACCGGAATCGTATCCAGGTTTGGGCGTGTTGATAGAAACGATCGAGGGGTTGAGATAGTTTCGGGCTGAGTTTGCACAAGCGACAAGCCATTTCTCGATCGCTGTAGGTGAGGCTTCCGGGAGCGATTCGCGCTCTTTGTTTTTGTTGTACAGTTGGGCGATCGCGCTCCAAGTTTGCTCATCGGGGCGCGGGAGTTTGCGCGTAGAAGCGTTTTGGGGTGGAGTATAGAGTGTTTTGAAACAGTTCCACGCGAGGATGTAGGATGCGATCGCTTCTGACGATAATCCTGCATTCTCAAGTGATTCAATTAAGCGTTTTTGACTGACTTTTCTCAGTAATGCCCAATTTGTACAAATATCAATTTCTTGACGTTGGCGCAGCGTGTCTCGGATTGTACTTGAGAAAATCGCGCTGGCGTAGTTTTGCAGATTAAAACCGTGTTGTGGATTAAAGTTCTGTAAGATTTTCTCAACTTTGACGATCGCAACTTGAAAGCAATCCGGTAGCGTGTATTGCACCGCCGCAAAGTTCAGCAACATTTTGTGCGCTGACCAGTAGCAGGTTTCTTGTAGATAGGCGGTGAGGTGGTCGATCGACACTCGATCGCAAGATTCTCGCCAGAATTTGTACCAGTATAATGTCCAAAACTCTGACGATCCGGAGGCAGTTTCCATTCGTTTTTGCATACTGCGTCGCAATCGAGCATCGATCGCCCAAGTGGTTGCTCGATCGCCTTCAAACTGCAAAAAAGTGGAAAACGTTTCTAAAGTTTCGTGACGCGATCGCATAAGCCTGCATAACTCGCTGAAGTAATTCCTACTGAACCGATGGGGTGATCACGGAAGTTCTATCGAACTCACATTAAATCTTTTAACTCAGATCGATCGCCTTAATTCGCTTCATTCAATTTCTAAAAGGATTTCGTTATGAAACGTAAACTAATGGTTCTACTGATGACGACTGTGGCGCTGATTCCCGCTGCTGTTAAAGCGCAGGAATATGGCATTCCTCAGAATTTGCTGATTGAACAATTCAGCCAATCCTCAACCGATAGCCAAATTGTGATTCGGGTGAGAAAAGCGGGAGATCATTCAAACCTTTGTGGCTTGGAGAGTCGCCGCGTTGGAGCCTTACCCGGAGATGGCTTTGATTTTCCGCGTCCGGGAGGAACGAGCAACCGCTATGATTTTCCGCAACCGGGTCGCTCAAATTATTTTCAGTTGCCGACGGGTGCGAGAAATCCTGACATTATTGGCTGTGTCGATCGCGCTCGCAATATTCTATTTGTCAATATTTTTAAGACAGCAGAGCAACCGTCTGCCAAATCGGAACCAGCGCCCTATAATCCGAATAATCCCCCTTACTTCAACCGAGCGCAATGATTCAATTGACGCAATTTCTACACGCTGCGATCGTTGTTTCTGACTTAGAGAAATCCGAGCATTTCTATGGCACGGTGTTGGGATTACAAAAGATCGATCGTGTTTTGAAGTTTCCGGGCGCTTGGTACGAAGTTGGATCGTTTCAGATTCATCTGATTGCAGATTCGAGTCGGGCAGCGGAAGTTTTGAATGCTGAAAAGTGGGGCAGAAATCGGCATTTAGCCTTCTCGGTTGCAAGTTTGGAAGCCGCGAAACAGCAGTTAATTGCACATGATTGCGAATTTCAAATGAGTGCATCGGGTCGGGCTGCATTGTTTGTCAAAGATCCGGATCACAATATCGTTGAACTAGGGGAAGCATAATCTTTAACATGAAAGTGATTGCCTATCTCTACAGCGATCCTTTACTGGAAGAAACACCAGATACAACGTTGTGGGGACAGAAGATTGATCAGATTTATCAAGATTTTGCAGGGGAGACGGTTGATCGCGCTCAATTCAACCAGCTTCTTCGGGATTGTGAAAATGAAACAGTGCAATTACTCATTCGACGACTTGAAGATCTGGGAAGTTCAATTACAGAGATTCGCGATCGCTTAAATCAACTCGAATCTCTTAACGTTGAAGTGATTTCTGCTGAATCAGACGAGTTATCAGCGACGACATTACAACAACTACAAGAGCTACAACACAATCAGAAAAGCCGAAGAATTCGCCAAGGTCACGCCCGTAACCGAATTAAAACCCTTGCGCCACCTGGAAAAGCTCCTTATGGATATCGGCGCAGTCGCAATCGATATATCCTCGATCGCGCCACTGCTCCTGTGGTGAAAGAATTCTTTGATCATTTCTTGCTGTATGGCTCTTTACGGGGTGCAGTTCGATTTTTAGAAAAGAAATACGCCAAAAAAATCTCCGTCTCCACGGGGCAACGCTGGCTCACCAATCCTGTTTATCGAGGCGATTTAGAATACCAAACGGGTGAAACGATTCCTGATACGCATCCCGCAATTTTGTCACGTGATGAAGCCGCTCAAATCGATCGATTACTCCGACGCAACCGCCGATTGCCCGCTCGAACTGCCAGCGCTCCTCGATCGCTTGCGGGGCTTGTGACCTGTGGCGATTGTCAATCTGGCATGACCGTAACGCGAGTGACATCGCGCAAAAAAGGCAAAAAAGAATACTTATATCTACGCCCGATGCAATGCCCTAAACACTGTAAAGGAATTGCTTACGAAGAAATTTTGCAATGCACGATCGATCGGATTTGCGAAGACTTACCCCGTGCAGTTTCAGAAATGGGAACCCCCGATATTGATGCAATTAAAGCGAACATTCAAGGCGCAATCGCGCAAAAGCAAGCCATCCTAACTCAAATTCCATCGCTCACTGAAACCGGAATTCTAGATGCGGAAACCGCAGACCTGCGATCGTACAAGCTTCGGAGCGAGATTGCAGAACTACAAAATAAAGTCTCTCAGCTACCACCCGTAAATTTGAAGGCGATCGCACAAACGGTTTCGATTCCGCAATTTTGGCTGGATTTATCCGAAGCGGAACGCCGCTTTTACTTCCGCGAATTCATTCGTCAAATCGAATTGATCCGCACCGAAGCTGGATGGGAGTTGAAGTTGAATTTCATTTTTTGAGCCGCTTTTCAATCTGTAACGCGATTGTGATCAACTGAAAAAACCGCATCTAAGATACAAGCATCTCTTGTGTCTATATCTTGTTTTTGTAGGAGCTTCCGATCGTGCCGCACCCGCGTCATTTCGTCCAGCCACCCCTAGAATTCATCCCGCCTGACCTCGATCGCAACATTTTGCGCGTGGCACGATCGATCCTTCCCGTCTGGATGCGTCGCAAAACTCCGATCGCCAAAATCGACGCGGTGAACGTCGAGCAACTTGCAGAACTGTATCAGCAATTCCAGACTGGAAAAATTCGGCTATTGCTGGCATTTCGGCATCCCAGCGCAGATGACCCGTTTTGCTTGATGTATCTGGTTCATTATCTTTTACCGCGAACGGCACGCCAAAAAGGAATTCGCCTCCAGTCCCCCACTCACGCGCACTTTATGTATGATCGCGGCATTCCCTTGTGGGCGGGTACTCACATCGGCTGGATGTACTCCAAACTCGGCGGAACTCCCATTCATCGAGGCAAGCTCGATCGGGTCGGATTAAAGTCGGCGCGCGATCTTTTAACGAATGGACAGTTTCCGCTCATGGCAGCCCCAGAAGGCGCAACCAATGGACATAACGAGATTGTTAGCCCACTCGAACCCGGCATCGCACAGATGGCTTTTTGGTGCGTCGAGGACTTGCAGAAAGCCGATCGCTCAGAACAAGTTGTGATTGTTCCAATTGGAATTCAATACCACTATGTGAAACAAGATTGGAAACCCGTAGATCAGCTTTTGAAATCGCTAGAAGCAGATACAGGAATCCAACCGATTACCTCAGATCGTTATGCGAGATTGTATGCGATCGCAGAACATATGCTAACGGTTATGGAATCATTTTATACAAGGTTTTATCACCAAAATTTACCCTCGGTTGAAAACGCTGAACCCAATGCAAGATTGGCACTCCGGCTTGAGATTCTACTCGATGCCGCTTTGAGCGTGGCAGAACAGTATTTCAACTTGCAAACAAAAGGCAATGTGATCGATCGCTGTCGTCGGCTAGAGCAAGCAGCTTGGGATCTCATCTTCCGCGAAGATCTCAAACTGGGCGAAATCTCTCCAGTCGATCGCGGACTTGCCGATCGCGTGGCGGAAGAAGCCAGTTTAAGAATTTGGCATATGCGATTGGTTGAAAGTTTTGTTGCCGTAACCGGAAAATATGTGCTTGAAAAACCGTCGCTCGATCGCTTCGCTGAAACCGCGCTGTTGTTGTGGGATATGATTACGCGGATTAAAGGTGGCAATGCGTTTAAGCGTCCCAAGTTAGGGAAACAATCGGTTTTAATGACTATTGGCGCTCCGATTTCAGTGAGCGATCGGGCTGCTGTTTATCAAAGCAATCGTCGTGCTGCTAAACAAGCGGTTACTGATTTAACTCAAGATTTGCAGGTTGCAATGGAAAAAATGATCCTGTAATCAACCAGAGCAAAGGAACTGACTCGGTGAATTTTTTAAACTGCGATCGCTGGATCGGCGCGATCGCAGTTTAACCCTAATTCGTTCAGCCCTAATTCGTCCTCTGTTCTTCATCAGAGCGTCTTGGTTTACCACCCGAATTGCGAACGTTCACCAACTTACCGAGTAAATCAAACCAAAACGGCGCACCCATCGCGATCGCAAGTCCAGTGACCACCCAGCCTGCAATCATTTGCAGCAGACCCAGCAGGAGGTTTAGCGGATTTGAAGCAGCAACCGATTGCTGAGACGTGAAACAACGCTCATAAACATCGTTCCAGGCTGCGGCAGTTCCAGAAACGGTCTGACAGCCCAGTTGTCGTGTGAGGTTAGCTGGACTCCAGCCGATCGGAAACGGAATGTCTTGCAGTGCTTGATCGGTTGCGGCTTTTAGCTCATTAAGCTGTGCTTGAGTGATCACCGGATTTTGAGCATTCTGAGTTGTCACGTCAGCAGCACGATTCGTAATGACTCGTCGTAGATTGTCATCACCGGCCAAGCGACTGGAGATATGAAATGTATCAGAATTTGTCGTCGTTGCTAAGACAAAACCGAGTATGAGCGCTATCCCTTTTGCATTGCGTTTATATACCCCGGAAGCGCGAGACATCGATCGATCGAACCAAGTCGCAACCTCATCGCGAAACTGATTAATCTCGTTTTCTGTTCTCTGCACCCGCGTTTGTGCCCGTCGCGCCAAAATTGACATACTTTCCTTCACCGTATCCGGCAGACGGCTCAGCCCATCGCGAATCTTTTTATAAGACTGATACTCTGTATACATCTGCTGCTCTTCCAGGGTGAGATCCTTCACTGCATTTGAGAGAAAGATCTGCTGGAGGTCATAGTCTAAGTCTTCAAATTTCGTCGGTTGATCCAGGGCGTTTGGATCAAGCCCCATGCGGTAATCTTCAATTTGAGATTGAAGTGAAGCATTTACCTGTGCCTCGATCGGGCGCGCTTGATTGGCAATGCGATCGTAAGCAGCAGCAACTTCTTGATGCGTCGTGGTACCTTGATTGACGAGTTCTGCAATTTCGGCAATGCTCGGTCTCAATCCGCCAGAGAGGACGGCGCGATCGTTGTTTTGACCAAATACGCTCGATTTATAAGACTTCAATCGCCGCACATACAGCGTGGTATCCGGAGAACTTTGATCTAAGTTGGCACAAGCAGCAATGTAAGCATCTAATCCTTCTCCGAGTCGCGAAATGCTCGTTTCGAGATTGGCTTGCCCAGATTGATAGGCTCTGAGAATGTGGTCGTAATCTTCGACCAGCAAGCGGAAGTTCTGATCGGCACTCAGGCTCGGTTGATTTGACTTGCCCGCGATTTCTCGAATTGCGCCACGCTCCCAACCATCCTTAAAGGTGTCATCCGAGGGCAATCCCACTTCTCCATACTGATTCACCCAATAGTGACCCACAATGCGATCGACAAACTTCTCAAACCGTACCGCTGCGAGCTTATCAACCATTGAATTAACACCTAAACGCTCGATCAGCGAAGTTGCGAAAGTCTCTGCGGCGATGTATGACGGGCCTGTTGCTTGATTGCCAAACGCTCCGGGTCGATTGCCGGGCACTAAGGTGCGAGTAATTTTGCGAAACCCTTGCGCCATTACGCCTTTTGCTTCTTGATTGACATTCTTGAGCAGAGGATCATCATACAATTGCGCCACTAAATCTCGAACGCGCTGTTCTTCTGGGGAATGAATGCCGCCCCCAAGCAGCACCTCGATCGAGTCTCTTAAGTGTTTGGCTCGCCATTGCAGCACGGTTGCAATTAGCTCCTGTATCTCTGATGCCAACAAACTCAAAACCAGATAGGTAAACACCAAACCGATCGCAATCTCTAAAACAAAAGGTAACCCCATTGATGATTCTCCCTAACACCGATTAAACGGCTTACATGATACACCTGACATCGCAGTGTATCGGCTTATTCTCAGTACAGCAAAAGATCGAAGCAAAACGTAAGCGATTCAGATCGATTCGGGTTCCGAGAAGAATCTCAACCTGCTACTCTGAAAAAGAGAGGCGCGGGATCAGGGCATGAAACGTCGATCGCTATTGCAAGCAGCCGGAATTTTTTGCGGAGCCTGGGGAGTCGATCAACTCTTACTTGATCGTGCGGGTAGAGTGTTAGCGCAGCCCACGCCGCGTAAACTCGCGCTCCTGGTTGGAATTAATCAATATCGCAATTCATCGTTGAATGGTTGTTTAACCGATTTGGAACTGCAAAGGGAACTGTTAATTCATCGCTTTGGGTTTCATCCCAGTGATATCGTTGTTCTCACCAACCAGAAAGCCACGCGATCGCAAATCGAAACACATTTTATAGAACATTTGATTCGGCAGGCGCAACCCGATGATGTAGTTGTGTTTCACTTCAGCGGATTTGGCAGCCTACAAAGACTGGGCACGACCGCAGATGATATTCAGCCTGTTTTGCTAACGGCGGATGATCCCAAAGAAGACACGATCGCCAACGCGCTTTCTCAAGACACCTTATTGTTATTGCTGCGATCGCTTGCAACTTCACAAGTCACAACGATTCTAGATGCAGGATACTTTTACCCTGGCTATTCACAGCGCGGTAACTTAAAGCTGAGATCGCGCCCCAGCGATCCGGCTTCTCAACTGATCCAAGCAGAACTAGAATTCCAAGAAACGCTGCTTGTCAGTACCAGACTCGATCGCACTCAAGCGCGGGTAAGATGGCGATCGGGACAACTGCCCGGAGTCGTTCTCTCGGCTGCAACCGATCAGCAGTTTGCGACAGAATCGCTGTGGAATGGCTTTAGTGCAGGATTGTTTACTTATGCACTAACGCAACAATTGTGGCAAGCAACACCCGAAACCACTTTACGGATTAGCCTGCAACAAGCTTCAGACCTGATTGCGAAACGGGTGGATAGCAAGCAACAGCCAACATTAATAGGGCAAAAAAAACGCGATCGTCCCCTTAAACCTTTCCACATTGCAGCAATTCAACCACCCGCAGATGGAGTGATTAGGGAGATCGAAGACAATGGCAAGCTGGTGCAACTCTGGCTGGGAGGACTACCGCCACAAGTGTTAGAAGCGTATAGTCTGGGTGCGGTGCTGCGGGTTGAAACTGACGATCAACCCCTGTTACAAATTGCTGAGCGTAATGGATTGATTGCAAAAGCGCGATTGCTAACAGAATCAGCAAATCTACAAGTTGGGCAACGAGTCCGAGAAAGAATTCGCACCTTTGCAAAGGATGTCAAATTAGCGATCGCGATCGATGCCGCTTTGAATCGGGTTGAGCGGGTGGATGCGGTGAGTGCGCTGTCTGGACTGCCAAGAGTATCAGCCGCGATCGCAGGAGAACAAGCCGCAGACTACCTATTCAGCAAAGTTGAGGAAGCGACTCAAGTGGCAGCGCTGACTTCTGATGCGATGAAAGGCACGATTCCGCCTGCGGGGTATGGCTTGTTTTCGCAAGGACGGGACGCGATCGCGGGCACAGCGGGTGAATCGGGTGAAGCCATCAAGTTAGCGGTTCGCCGACTCGCGCCCCGATTGCAAACGCTTTTAGGGGCAAAGCTGCTGAGTTTAACCACAAATTCTACGGTTTCTCAGTTAGCAGTGCGGGCATCGCTTGAAGTCGGCGATGTTAAAGTAGCAGCGCAACACACCGAGCGATCGTCTGCGGCAACGGTTGTGCCTTCAGATGGAAAAGTTCTGGCGCTGCCAGCAGGAACTCCGATTCGGCTACGGATTGAAAATGGGGAGTTGAGTCCGATTCATTTTTTGGTGTTGGGACTTGATCACCAAGGATCAGGTATTCTGTTAAATCCAATGCAGAATGGTCAGGCGCAAACGTCGATCGCACCCAGCGAAGCCGCGATCGTTCCACAGTCTCCTACAGATTGGATCATTCAAGCTCCCTCTGGACTCGCTGAACTTTATCTAATTTGCAGTCGCGTTCCGTTTCAGCAAGCGCAGGCTGTAATTGGTTCAGGAACAGGATTTGTGCGCTCTTTGCCTAACTTTCTTGAGGTTGCACAAGCAGTATTACAGGATCTTCATCGTGCAGGCGGCACACCTTCCTGGATTAATGCTTCTGAGCTTTTTGCGCTCGATGTCAACGTTTGGACAACCTTTTGTTTTTCTTATCAAGTAGTTTGAGGGCAATCAGTGAACGGCTGTAAGTTTAGGCTTTTGCGTCGATCGGCAATTCAATCCGCACGATCGTTCCTTCCATTAACTCGCTTTGCGCTGTGATCGTGCCGCCATGAAGCTCAACGCATTGCTTGACGATCGCAAGACCCAAGCCGCCACCCGTGATCGTGCCTACATTCTTTGCCCGATGGAATGGCTCAAACACCAGAGCCATCTCTTCGGGTGGAATGCCTAGACCGCGATCGCTCACGGTCAGCACCACTCGCCCCTCGCTGTATCGAACTTCTAAATCGATGTCTTCTTCTGAGAATTTGAGCGCATTACTGAGCAGATGAGTCAGAATCAGACGGAACAGTTCCACATCAAGACTAGCTTGTGGTTCGCCAAAAAATCGAAACTGGATGCGGTCATGAGTCTCGACAGCAGAAAGAACTTCCAGACACAACTGATGCAGGTTGAAGGGATCGGATTGTACTTTGAGTGTAGCCGCGTTCGTTTTTCCAAGCGTTAGCGTGTTAGTCAAGATGGTAGTCATGGCTTGAATCGCATCGCGGATTTTTTGGAAATAGCCCGATCGTCGTTCTGATGAACAGTCTGCACCGAGGCGCTCGAGCAATTCAGCCGAGGTGAGAACGATCGCCAAAGGTGTACGAAGTTCATGAGAAACTGTGCTGACCAGTCGTGATTTGAGGTCGTGCAGTTCGTCGAGGGCTTGAGGAATTTCAGTCTCTAGACGTTGAGATTTTGCAGTTTCTTCCTGCAAGCGCAGACTCATAATTTCTAATTCAGTCGTGCGTTCCTGAATGACTCTTTCAAGGTGCTGTTGATACTGGTATTTTTGCAGTGCAATTTTGATTGCGCCATAGAGAGCAATGGGATCAACTGGCTTTACTAAATAGCCGAATAAATCTGATGTTTCAGGAGAATGAAGAATGGCTAAATCGGGATAACCTGTGAGAAAAATCACTGGAATTCGCCAGCGATCGTAAATCGCTTGAGCAATGTCAATTCCGGTTTGATCGCCTTTTAATTTGATGTCTAAAAGAACAAGATCGGGTGTCGTATTGGTAACAAGAGATAGTGCTGAAGATGCACAATCAGCAATGCCAGTGACCGCATAATTCGCAGCTTCTAATCGCGATCGCAAACTGAGTGCAACAATCGCTTCATCTTCGACAATAGCAATTTTTTCGCCCACCATTCTAGATTGACCTATCCACAGAGATGGGCAGAATTGCGAGATTTTCAGAACCGAAGACTGCGCGATCGTAGAGCAGTTGGATAACACTAAGGGTAAAACTCATGACGCTGAATCAATGCGTAAATACGAAAGAATATGAGTAAAAAAACGCTGGCGAGGGCGCTAATATCATTGGGACAGGCTCTGCCTAAAACATTAGCAAAAGCTTTACTCTAAGGCTAAGTCTACTTAATAAGATTTATTTTAGTGACGAAAACCACTGTATTGAGTGTAGTCTATCAGCCAACTAGCGAATTCTGGCACAAGCCTGCCACAAAACTTTTATGAGGGATTAGCATCGGAGAATTCTTTCTATCACCTGAAAATTCTGTATACTGCATACCTTCAAAATAGAAATATCAGGCTTTAATACGACCTACTTCTAGGTTTAGTCTGGCTTTTTCGCTTATAGCGCCTATAGTTTTGCTGCAATCCACAAAACCAGATCGCTGTCCCTCCGGAGGTAAAGCGGATGCTTTGGGTGTCCTAGCTTTGTAGCACCAAACGAATACACCTTCTGAATTTGAAAAAACGGTAGAACCGCTCGATCGCGCGCTCCAAATCCGCCCCAATTGCCCCAAGCTAAAACAATCCCATCAACACGGCTTGGTAACGTCATTAAATAGCGATCGTTTTCCTGTCCGATCGGCTCAATTGCCTGCTTTAAAAGCTGTGGTGTTTTCGCTCGATACGCAAATAAATTCACCACTTCTAATCCGCCAAATCCCCAGCGTTTTGCAAATCCAATACAGCGCCGAATCGTTGGATCATTGTGTTCTGCGTTCGCTTGATTCGGATTTAGCAGCACAAAACCAACGTGAGGCGCAGCATCCCAAGACCGCCACAAGGCATAGCGATAGGTCTGAGTGGGATCAAAAATTGCGCCATTACCCGATCGGCACTCGTCCGGGTCGCACTGCATGGATATATTCACTGCCTGACTCTGGAAATCCTCGACGATAGACCGCTTCTTCGGGTTTACCCCAACCGAGTTGCAAGATCAGTTCTAGGGTTTCCGCTTTTCCCTGCTGGCTCAAAACTGCCCACTCCGATCGCGCATCAATTCGCTCAATGTCTTCCTGAGCCACCTGTTGATGCAGCTTGCCGCTATTCATACTCAGATAAAAATCAAATCCGACTGTAACAGAGCGCCAGAATTCGAGCACCTTTGCTTTCTCAGCTTTGAGAACTGCCAAATCAGACGGCAAGCTAATTAACTGCTCGTGGATTCTGGGGCAGCGGCAAGTTTTGCCTTCGATCGTTAGAGCAGTCCAGACGATGCCCGAAACTTGCTGCTCGATCTGATACTGGTGAATGGCGCTCCGGAAATCCCGATAGGCCGTAAAGCGCTGAATGCCGTCTGAGTTAACAAAGCGATCGAGCAGTGGATTAATTCCAGACGGCATCGCGGCAAGATTTAAGCGTTGCCCATTGATGCAGGCTTGCCGCTCTCGCGACAGAATTTGGAGTAGTTCCTCAGTGCTGTAGGTGTCGGGCATCTCAGAAAGAGGGGCTAGGTGTCCTACTCGAAATCTTATCGAGGAAATTCGATCGTGTGGGCTTTCTTGACGTGATTCTTAAGGATCAAGGCTATTTCGTCTGCGGAACCAACTCTGTGTTAATTTCGTTGACCGGACGGCGTTTGAGAACCACGGACTCCGATCGTGGCAGGAGATCAAAAATGCCTCGGAATTCGTCATCGATCTTTTCGTAAGGAATGGTTCCGACTTCGTTGAGTCGCACTTTGCCATTTTGGTCAAAGATCAGAGTTTGCGGCACAAAGCCTTTGTAGTAGTAGCCAGGTTCTTTCGGGTCAAACTTCTCCTTCACAGGGAGCGAATCGACCCGGATCGGCATGATATCAATCACGCGACCGTAGAAGGCTTGCGCCTGCGAAACAACGTTGGAATAACGTTTACAATCGCTGCTGTCGTCGGTGTAGAACACCATCAGGACAGGTTTTTTCTGGTTGAACGCATCCGCTAACGTGACTTTTGGCGGCACCAGTGAGCCGTTTCCGGCATAAAGCGCAAAGATTTCGCCGTCAAAACGATCGTCGTCGAGACTTGCCCAAGCGGGTTGTGCGACCGTGAAGCAGAACAATGAGATCGCGACAAACGCTAATACGAAGCGGTTAAACATAAGGGTCAGAGAAATGAACGTCACTATGAACCCATTGTGACGGAAGACGGCAGCAGATTACTGATCCTGTTTTTCGGGCTTGCGGATGGTGAAGGAGACTTCGCGAGGGAATTTTTGAGTGGGAGACTGGGCGATCATCGTTGGTTCGACTGGAGGCGCTTCAGACTTGGGGAAATGGATTAAGTTAAAAGGAAATCCTGCCCGTCGATCGAAGTTTGAAGCGATCGACAATGCCGCGCCAGCCAAGATAAAAAATGGCAGCGGCAGCGTGAGTTCTTGCGCCCATTGAAAGGCTTGAGATAGAGCGAAAAATACCAGAAAGCAAATCAATCCAAACTGTACGGATGAACTCATGCGTCTTCATGTCGCGCTACAAGCTCTTATAGTACACCTGATTCTGAAATCAAGACTTCTTTCTCGCTGATTTTGGATAAGTCGATCGCATATTTCACTTCAGCAAAATTTGTGATCAAGCATTCTTCATCCAGATGATTTCCAGTACGTTTATCGATGCGCACTCGCCAAATTTCGTTTGAGCGATAGACGCGATCATTCTTCTGCATAAAGCGATGATTCCGCTCGAAGACATGATAGGTATAGAGCCAATTTGGATCAGTATAAACTGCACCTTTCAGGTGATTTTCTGTGAGCCAAACTCGAATTTGAAATGGTTGATCAGTGGGATTATAAAATCGAAGATCAATGTAGTTGTAAAAAATCCCGGCTCCACTCCCAAAGGGTAAGGTACGATTTTCATCGGGAAAGGGATCAAAGCTGTGATGATGACGCTCAACCACAGTTAACGGCGTATGAAGTACCATCCAATACAAGAGGTTGGCTAATTGACACAAACCGCCACCGATCCCGGTTTTGACTTCTCCACGCGAAAGCTGCATTCCCTCAACATAACCCTTTTGTGCGGTCGCTTCTCCGACACAGTTCCAGAGCGAGAAGGTTTCACCAGGCTGGATCACAATGCCATCGATCGATCGGTGAGCAAGTTGTAGATTCTTGATTTTATTTTCTTGTAATCTTGGGTCAGAATCGCCTAACTTCCGCCGCAATAACGACTGATGTTTAACACAACTAAAGGGTAAAGATTCAGAGCGGATTTCTTGGGCAAATTGATGACCTTGGAGACGATCGCTCATTTGGCGAAACAATCGTTTCTGATGAATACGAGTGTGATAAAGCAGGGGGTGTAATTCGGAAAGACGGGGCATAGTCAAACTGTTAGCTTGTAGGATGCAAAAAAATCCTACAATGGCAGATCATTAAATTCAGAACACCAGTTAAAAACTACAAACTTTGTAACTTACATCCTAAAAAAGCCCGTCCGTATCCGGGAATAAATGACAGACTATAAATAACCTCTGACTTTAGTGAGGAAGTGTGAACCTTCTTTGTACATTCCTGCTGTGAGGATCATTACAGATTCGAGAATAGAACTGTAAGAGATTGGACACTTGCCCCGAATCCCAGATTATCTATTGGAGACGTTGAAGTTATGGTGAGTCAGGCTTTTCATGACCGTTACGAATCTCAGACGCAAGCGATCGCACGTCAGCTTCTTAGTGCGACTCGTGAGTCGCGATCGTGGTTGGCTCAAATGCGGGATCAGATGCAGTGGGATGATAAGCTGCTGGGCTGGGCAATGGGCAATCCGGGCTTGCGGGTACAGTTGTTCCGGCTGATTGATTGTTTGCCATCGCTACGAAGTAAGCCAGAGATTGCTCGACATCTACAGGAATATATGAGCGATCGTACCGTCGAGCTTCCGGCAGCTCTGAAGAGTTTGCTCAACTTTGCGAATGCTGAATCCATGCCGGGACAACTTGCTGCAACCACGCTTTCGACAGCAGTGGAGACTTTGGCGCATAAGTACATCGCGGGTGAAAATCTCAAACAGGTGTTGAAAACGATCGAGCGCCTACGAAAAGAGAAAATGGCGTTTACGGTCGATCTGCTGGGTGAAGCAGTGATTACCGAGGCGGAGGCGCAATCGTATCTCGATCGCTACCTCGATTTGATGGAGCAATTAACCGAAGCCTCGAAATCCTGGTCAAAAGTCGAGCAAATCGATCTCGCTGATGGTCAACCGCTCCCGAAAGTTCAGGTTTCGGTCAAGCTCACAGCATTCTACTCACAGTTCGATCCGTTAGATGAGGAAGGCAGTAAAGCGCGGGTTGCCGATCGCGCTCGAACCTTGCTGCGTCGCGCTCAAGAACTAGGGGCAGCCGTTCACTTTGACATGGAGCAATATGCTTACAAAGATTTGACGCTCTCCATTTTGAAAGATTTGCTGCTAGAAGACGAGTTTCGATCGCGCTCTGATATTGGTATGACCATTCAAGGCTATTTGCGCGATAGTGAGCAGGACTTACAGGGCTTAATCGATTGGGCAAAAGAGCGCGGAACTCCGGTGACAGTGCGATTGGTTAAAGGAGCGTACTGGGATCAAGAAACGATCAAAGCCGTTCAGAAAGACTGGGATCAGCCTGTGTTTAATGACAAAGCTGAAACCGATGCGAACTATGAGCGGTTAACAGAGCTATTGCTAGAAAATCATGCAGTGTTGAATGCTGCAATCGGCAGTCATAATGTGCGATCGCAAGCTCACGCGTTAGCGATCGCCAAAGATTTGAACATTCCCAAACATCGAATTGAGTTTCAAACCTTGTATGGAATGGGCGATAAGTTAGCGAAAGCGATCGTCAATCAAGGCTATCGCGTTCGAGTGTATTGCCCTTATGGTGAACTGATTCCAGGAATGTCGTATCTGATTCGTCGATTGTTGGAGAACACGGCGAATAGTTCATTTTTGCGGCAGAACTTAGAAGAACGCCCGATCGAGGACTTGATCGCTGCTCCGAAAGTAACCGAACATTCTGAACTGAAACCTTTAGATAAGTTCGAGAATGCAGCCGATACCGACTATGCCGACAGTGCAAAGCGCGATCGCATTCAAGCAGCGCTCCAATCAGTACGTCAACAGTTCGGAAAAACCTACTTACCACTAATCAATGGTGAGTTTGTTGAAACTGACCAAAAGCTAAAAGCCGAGAATCCATCGCGCTTTAGTGAAACAGTAGGCACGATCGGCATGATTAACGTTGAGCAAGCAGAGCAAGCAATTCAATCTGCGAAAGCAGCGTTTCCCGCATGGCGACGCACTTCTGCCAAAGAACGCGCTCAAATTCTTCGCAAGGCTGCCAATCTATTTGAACAACGGCGCGAAGAACTGATCGCCTGGATGACCTTTGAAGTGGGTAAGCCTGTGAAAGAAGGCGACGGAGAAGTTTCAGAAGCGATCGATTTCTGCAACTATTACGCTGATGAGATGGAACGGCTCGATCGGGGCGTAGACTATGATTTCCCTGGTGAAACGAATCACTATCGCTATCATCCTCGCGGCATTGTTCTAGTAATTTCTCCCTGGAACTTCCCGTTAGCAATTCCCGTAGGTATGACGGTTGCAGCCTTGGTGACTGGAAACTGTGCTTTATTGAAGCCTGCGGAGACTTCCTCAGTCATTGCTGCCAAAATTGCAGAAGTGCTGATTGAATCCGGAGTTCCTCGCGGAGTGTTCCAATTTATTCCCGGTGAAGGTCATACGGTCGGCGCACATTTGGTTAAGCATCCTGATGTCCACATGATTGTATTCACCGGATCGCAAGCTGTGGGATGTCAAATCTACAAAGATGCAGCCGTTCTACAACCTGGACAAAAGCACCTGAAGCGCGTTGTCGCTGAAATGGGTGGCAAGAATGCCATCATCATTGATGAAAGTGCAGATTTAGATCAAGCCGTTCAAGGTGTGGTGCAATCTGCTTTTGGCTACAGTGGTCAGAAATGTTCCGCTTGCTCTAAAGCGATCGTCCTCGAACCCGTCTACGAAACTTTCCTATCGCGATTGATCGAAGCCACTCGATCGCTCAACATCGGAGAAGCTGAACTACCAAGTACAAAAGTCGGCCCAGTCATTGATGGTGAAGCTCAACAGCGCATCCGGGACTACATCGAAAAAGGACGAACTGAAGCGGAAGTTGCGATCGAGCTTCCCACCCCCGAAGGTGGCTATTATGTGGGGCCTGTGATTTTTGCCAATGTTCCAGCCGATGCCAAGATCGCTCAAGAAGAGATTTTTGGCCCAGTATTAGCAGTGATGCGAGCAGACTCGTTCCAAGAAGCATTAGAGATGGCAAACGGAACGCCTTACGCCTTGACAGGTGGATTGTATTCGCGCACACCTTCGCACATTGAGCAAGCACAGGCAGAGTTTGAGGTTGGCAATCTGTACATCAACCGCGGCATTACAGGTGCGATCGTGGCTCGTCAACCGTTCGGAGGCTTTAAGCTTTCTGGAGTTGGTTCTAAGGCAGGTGGAGTCGATTATCTGCTCCAATTTCTAGAGCCGCGTGTGGTGACAGAGAACGTTCAGCGTCAAGGATTTGCACCGATCGAGGGCGCAGAATAACTTTATTACCTCCTGTATGAATCTCTATCAAGATTCATACAGGAGGCTACTCAAACAAACGCAGTGAGAAAGTTTTACAATACTGGGCGAATCTAAGCTTTACCGTTTCCAGATTGCAACACAACCAACGATCGACCCATCACCGGAACATTCTTCGTCCCCGTGAAGATAATCTTTTCATCAAGGAATCGTGGCTCTTTTGTATTGATCAGTGCTGTCCATTTGCGTTGGCGTAACCGCTCAGGTAGAACAAAATCAATCATTTCCCAGTGAGCATTAAACAGCAATAGGAAGCTATTGTCTTTAATCCGTCCACCTTTCGGGCCTCGATCGGGCAGCTCACTCCCATTCAGGAACACTGTAATTGCTTTAGCGTATCCATTACACCATTGTTCAGCGGTCATTTCATGACCATCGGGGTTAAACCAAGCAATGTCACTCACACTCGAACCGTGAATTGCTTGACCTTGGAACCAGCGCTGTCTGCGGAACACAGGATGCTCTTGACGGAAATGAATCAATCGCTGTGTGAAATTGAGCAAATCCGCATTACGATCGCGCAACTCCCAATCTAACCAAGACAGTTCATTATTTTGACAGTAAGCATTGTTGTTGCCGTATTGAGTCCGACCCATTTCATCGCCCATGACAATCATCGGAATGCCCTGCGACAACATCAAGGTTGTGAGAATGTTGCGCTGTTGTCGATCGCGCAGTCTCAGAACTTCAGCATCATCGGTTTCACCTTCCACTCCGCAATTCCAAGAGCGATTGTGGCTATCTCCATCGCGATTATCTTCACCATTTGCTTCATTGTGCTTTTCGTTGTAGCTCACCAAATCTCGAAGCGTGAAACCATCATGCGCCGTGATGAAGTTGATGCTGGCATGAGGTCTTCTACCATTGAGTTGATAGAGATCTGGACTCCCTGTGAATCGATAACCAAATTCACCGAGCTTACCATCTTGTCCGCGCCAGAAGTCGCGCATTTCATCGCGATATTTTCCGTTCCATTCTGACCAGAGGATCGGGAAGTTACCCACTTGATAACCACCATCTCCGACATCCCAGGGTTCTGCAATCAACTTCACCCCTGCCAGAATTGGATCTTGGTGAATGATGTCAAAGAACGAGGCTAAGTTATCTACCGCATACAGTTCCCGCGCTAGCGCCGATGCTAAGTCAAACCGGAAACCATCCACGTGCATTTCTGTCACCCAGTAGCGCAAGCTATCCATAATCAGCTTGAGCACTTGGGGACTTTGAACATTCAGGGAATTACCACACCCGGTAAAGTCCATGTAGTACCGCTCATTCCCTTCAACTAAGCGATAGTACGTTTTATTATCAATGCCCCGCAGCGAGAGCATCGGGCCGCAGTGATTGCCTTCTCCGGTGTGATTGTAAACCACATCCAAAATCACTTCGATCCCAGCTTCGTGCAAAGCTTTGACCATTTGCTTGAATTCCCGCACCTGTCCACCCAGGCTTTTATCGGCACTGTAGCCTGAGTACGGTGAGAAGAAGTTAATCGAATCGTAGCCCCAATAGTTGCTTAAGTCTTTGCCGACTAGATGCCCTGGATGTGCCAGAAAGTGATGCACAGGCATGAGTTCAACCGCAGTCACACCCAATGCTTTTAAGTGCTCGATCGCAGCAGGATGTGCAACTCCAGCATAAGTTCCCCGTAGCTCTTCAGGAATATCGGGATGGTTCTTTGTGAATCCCTTAACGTGCATCTCATAGATCACGGTTTCATTCCAAGGGGTCTGTAGGAGTTGATCGCCTTGCCAGTTGAATGATGGATCAACCACTACACACTTAGGCACTAAATGAGCGTCATCCAAATCAGAAAAGCCTAAATCTTCTGCTGGATCGCCCCAACGATAGCTAAAGATGGCTTCATCATGTTGAACATCACCTTCGATCTCTTTGGCATAAGGATCAATTAAAAGCTTATTTGAATTAAACCGATGTCCGCGCTGAGGTTCCCATGCTCCATGAACTCGAAAGCCGTATCGCTGTCCAGGTGCAACTCCCGGAACATAACCATGCCAAAGAAAGTTCTGTCCTTGGTAGAGCGGTAAACGCAATTCTGAACCATCTGGATCAAATAAACAAACCTCGACACCAGTGGCGTGTTCAGAAAAGAGCGAAAAATTGGTTCCTTTCCCGTCCCAGGCTGCGCCTAATGGATAAACTTTTCCTGTCCAAATGGGTGAGTACATAGTGAATGAATCTAGTGTCTTAAATGGGTTTTAGTGCGTTATCTAATGAATGTTTGTGACCCTGTAGCAATCAAGTCTTGATAGTCTCTTGACTCTTGATAGTCTCTCGATAGTCGGCACAAATGTTGATTGATACAGTTAATCTAGTTGAGAAGTGTTTAGATTCCCCTCTACCAAGGGTGCCAACTCGCTTTCTGTCCGAGGGGATGTCTCACTGTTGATCCCCAAAACCTACTATCTCTAAGGGACTAATCTGTTCGCCCTTAAGCTGTCCCTTACGATGATATGTTGAATCAACAACAATGCAGCGATCGCTTCACTGCTGGATAAGCTGCCAACAATAAAACGATCGCTCACTAAAATAACGGTATTTTCCTTTAGCTTCTAGGTTCCAGAGACATCGCCGCTTCCGCGATCGACTCTCCGATCGCGAGTTGTTCTGCTGCTTCCTGCGCTTTCAACTCATCGAGAGTCTGCCAAACTTGCCGCATTAATGTCTCAAGTCCAAAATGCGATACGGCTGAAATTTTGAACACCTTTGTTCCGCTCAGTTGTTCTAGTTCAGAAACGATCGCATTCACTTCCTCGCTTTCTGGATCGATCGCGTCGAGTTTATTCACCGCAAGAATCTGAAGGCGATCGCTTAATCCCCGTCCATAAGCATCGAGTTCACCCTGAATGGTTTGATAATCTGCGATCGGATCGTCTGCGGTGACATCAACCAGGTGCAAGAGTAATCGAGTCCGCTCCACATGGCGCAAGAAATCATGTCCGAGTCCAATTCCCATGTGTGCGCCTTCGATTAATCCCGGAATATCTGCAAACACAGTGCCGTCTCCGGTCGGTTTGCGAACCACTCCCAAGTTCGGAACCAGGGTTGTAAACGGATAGTCAGCAATCTTCGGACGTGCTGCCGATAATGCAGAAATCAGCGTGGATTTACCTGCATTCGGTAAGCCAATAATGCCAACTTCGGCTAATAACTTGAGTTCGAGCCGCAGCGATCGTGCTTCTCCCGGTTGTCCTGGAAACGCATTTTCCGGCGCACGATTGCGATTACTCAAGAAACAATGATTGCCTAAACCGCCCCGACCCCCTTGCGCGACTTTCAAAGTTTGACCATTCTCGGTTAAGTCTCCGATCACTTCATCGGTTTCGGCATCATAAACCACCGTACCGCAAGGAACTTCGATGATGAGATCGCGCCCCGATGCCCCCGTACAATTACTTGAGCCGCCTTTCTGACCGTTATCCGCTTTGAACAATCTCATGTAGCGAAAATCGAGCAGAGTTTGAAGATTTTCGTTGGTTTTGAGAACGATCGATCCCCCCCGCCCCCCATTTCCGCCATTCGGTCCACCCGCAGGCACATACTTCTCTCGCCGAAATGACACCATGCCATCTCCGCCATCGCCTGCTTGCACCTGAATTTCTGCTTGGTCGATAAATTGCATAGCTTTGCGCTGATTCCCAATACTTCTATGTTAAAGACTCTTGCGGTTTTCGGGCGGGGATGCTGATTATACAATCTTGAGGGGACAAACTCACACTCATAGTCACGTCATACCGCCGAAATTGCGTTCAAGAATACTTAGTTTGGCAAACCTTCGAGAATGAATTCAGTTGGTTTAGGTTAGAGAATGAGCAATACGCTTTAGTTGAGCCAGACGAGAATGGAATGATTAAAAGTCAAGTATTTTCGAGACTTTGGCTAGATGTTGCAGCATTACTCAACACCGAAATGATTACAGTGATGAATACGTTACAACTCGGACTGCAATCTCCAGAACATCAAGCATTTGTTCTGGAATTAGCAGAACGTTCCTAGCGAGTTTTCCAGAAAAAATCTGCGATCGCTGCTTCTCCGAAATATTGAGCAGGTGGATTGAGCAAAATCGTGGACTGTTTAATCTGCGGAATTCGACGTGCCACTCGACTGGGAATTCCATCGCCGTAAATGATGTGTCCTTGACCTGCGAGAACAATGATTTGACGGTCGGGATTTTTATTCAAAAATTGCACGATCGCATCGGCCATTGTTTCATCCCACAACACTTGAGCCTGGAAGAACGAATTAAACCAGCGACTACTGCCTTTTCCAGCATGAGCGGCAAAAATCTTTTGTAATCGATCGCGATATCGCTCCGGTTCTAGGCGGATTTCGTCGATCGGTGGAATGTAGCGCTTCTCTTCTGCGGTCAAACTTTCCAAGCCTTGCCGTGCTACTTTGCGAGTCACTTCTGCTGGCGTATTCAACGCTACAACAGGTAAGCGATTCTCTTTCGCAAAATTGATGATCGGATAGTAAAACTCCCAAGAATAACCCCAGCGTTTATCGTATTCGGTGAACTCCCGCAGCCTTGTTGCGGTGGAAGCGCCCGCTAGATAGCTATCTAGTCCCGATTGAAACGGACGCTGAAACATTTCCATTCCGATCGCGAGTTTAGGATTTTGTTGATGAAGCGATCGGATAATCTCCAACTGAGCGCGATGATCCGCCTCACTGTCGTGTGTTTCGCCTAAGTAAATCACTCTCGACTGTCTCAACTGTTTGAGAACCATTTGAGGATCTAATTTTTGCTGTGTAGGTGTACTGACCGAAACCGCAGCCGAAAGAGTTTGAGCATAACCTGGTGCTGTCCACAGAACGAATAAGCTCAACGACAATGCACAGAGGTTTGCAATTGATTTTCCAGTCATGAACCTTGCTCCACAATACTTTCAACCAAACTTGGATCAGTCGGTAGCGCAGCACTCAGCACTTCTGAACCGTTTACTGTCACCAACACATCATCTTCAATCCGAATGCCCCGAACATCGGCAAAACGAGCTAATCGATCCCAGTTGACTACATCACGATATTTTTCACGTCGCTCTGGATCATTGAGAATTGCTGGAACTTGATAAAATCCAGGTTCGATCGTCACAATCATTCCGGCTCTTAACGGTCGATCCAATCTGAGATACCCAAGCCCAAACCGCGAACTGCGCGATCGACCTGTTTCATATCCCGCTAAATCGCCTAAATCTTCCATATCATGCACATCTAAGCCCAATAGATGCCCGATTCCATGCGGAAAGAACAACGCATGAGCATCTTGATCCACTAAGTCGGCTGCATTTCCGCGAAGAATGCCTAAATCGATCAAGCCTTCTGCCAGCGTTTTACAAGCGAGTAAGTGAATATCACGATACTCAACACCGGGACGAATTTTATCAATCGCTCGATCGTGCGCCGCTAAAACAATTTCGTAAACAGCTTTCTGAGTTGGTGAAAACTTCCTACTCGCTGACCAAGTTCGAGTGACATCCGATGCCCAACCTGACTCAGTTTCCGCACCCACATCCGCAAGAATCAGATCGGAAGGTGCGATCGCATGATGATAATGCTCATTGTGCAAAACCTCACCCTGCACCGTCACAATGCTGTTATAAGCGCAAGTCATATTGTGAGCTAGGATTACGCCTTCCATTGCGGCTCGAATCTGGGATTCCTTTTGCGCCTTCAGCGTTGTCTGCATTCCAGTTCGATGAGCTTCAACCGTGACAGAAACCGCTTTGCGAATTTCAGCGATCGCGCTTTCGTCATGAATTAACCGCAGCTGCACGATCGCATTCATGAACTCTGAATCATCCGAAACGGCTGCGTAGTTCGCGACTTCGGAAAGTGGATAAGCGTCATCAGCTCCAATTTCTGCGGCAATCTGATCGCGAGTAGGTAATTCTCCATGCCAAAGAGCGCTCGAAGGATTGGGATCATCGAGAAACAGCGTCAAGCGATCGCCCTCGATCCGAATTGCGGCTTTTGGCAAAGATAGTCCTGCAAAGTAGAGAAAATGACTACTTGCACGAAATGGATAAGTATTCGCTGGAAAATTGCGGGATTTTGGATCTCCCGATCGCAGCAGCACCGGAAAATCGATCAATTTTGCAAGCCGTTGTCTTCGAGATTTGAGCGCGTCAGCCAATCGACTCATGAAGTTTTTTCTGCAAGGACTCCATTTAAAAAGATATCGGCAATTCCCTCTGCCATCTCTTTCATTTCATTCGGAGAACTTCCCGGAGCCATAATCGTATCTTGACTAAATCCAGCGATCGTAAACATTCCCAGGAACACCCGCGCTACCATTCTTGGATTCATCGGACGATAAATCCCTTGATCCATCGCGGTCTGAAAGAACGCTTCCGCCACATCGGTCATTTTTTCAACCACCTCAGACTGAATCCGATCGCGCAAATCCGGATGAAACTGCGCTTCCATAAAACAGACCTTAAATAGATCCACATTCTGATGCATATTGAGCATTCGTTTCCGCATCACTTGAGCGATCGCTTTATAGCTCCCCATCTCACTCAATTCAGTTAGCAAATCAGTCAGAATCTCGATCCAACCCTGCGTTGCGACTTCAATCAGAATTGCTTTTTTATTCGTGAAATGGCGAAACAGTGTTCCTTCTGCCACTCCCGCTTTTTCTGCCAAATCCCGCGTTGTTGTGCCATCGTAACCTTGCTTTGCAAACAGTTTCAGCGCCGCTTTTAGGATGCGTGTACGAGTTTCAACTTCAGCTTGCTGGGGCAGTCGGTTTGTTATTGCCATCGCTTCAATGAACAGAGCGGGATCACAAATGTCGCCTGTTATTTTAATTGTGCAAGCAATTGTTTGAACTGTACCTTAAGTGTTATGGAGTTTACAGATTTCAATCAAAGAAATTGCGATCGCTCAATTATTTGTCAAATACCGTAACAGTCAGAAGCACTTGAAGTTACACTTTCCAGATGAATTATGAATGGGACAAGAACAAAGCAGTATCGAACTTTCAAAAGCATGGCGTAGATTTTGAAGAAGCTAGCACTGTGTTTGATAATCCCCTTGCAATTATCTTTGACGATGAACTACATTCGTCGCAAAAGCGCCGAGAATTATCATTGGACATTCCTCTCAGAATCGGCTGCTACTGGTAAGTTTTACAGACCGTCTAACCGGAATTCGCATCATCAGCGCCCGTCTTGCAACTCGAAGAGAACGTGAAGACTATGAAAACAACCTCTCCTGATGACTCTCTACCTGAGAACGACGAACTTGCAGCAGAGTATCAGTTTGATTATCAAAAAGCTAAACCCAATCTGTTTGCAGAACAAAATTCCAATCGGAAAAGAACGATCGTGGTTCTCGATGAAGATGTTTCCGAGGTGTTCACAACCCCGGAAGCCGTCAACAAAGCACTCAGGGCATTAATTGAAGCAATGCCTCGTTAAACTAAAACTCCACGTTTTGAGGGGTACGAGGAAATGGAATCACATCGCGAATATTCGCCATTCCGGTCATAAATTGCACCAAACGCTCAAACCCTAAACCAAATCCAGCATGGGGAACGGTTCCATAGCGTCGCAAATCTAAATACCACCAATAAGTCGCAGGATCTAGCCCTTGCTGTACGATGCGACGCTCTAAAACATCGAGCCGCTCTTCGCGCTGCGATCCGCCGATGATCTCCCCAATTTTAGGCGCGAGAATATCCATTGCCCGAACTGTTTTTTCGTCATCGCTCAAGCGCATATAAAACGCTTTGATTTGCGTTGGATAATCAGTGACGATCGTCGGCTTCTTAAACAGTTCCTCAGCTAAATAGCGCTCATGTTCTGACTGTAAATCTAAGCCCCATTCGACTGGATACTCGAATTTTCTGTCGGCTTTTTCAAGAAGTTCGATCGCTGTTGTATAAGTAATCCGCTCGAACTGATTGTTAATAATATTCTCTGCGGTTGCTAATACTGAGTCATCAATTCTCTGATTGAAAAACTCCATATCTTCCGGGCAATGCTCCAATACATAGCTGAAGATATATTTCAAAAATGCTTCAGCCAAATCCATGTCGCCATCGAGATCACAAAATGCTATCTCTGGTTCAACCATCCAGAATTCGGCTAAATGTCTCGAAGTGTTGGAGTTTTCTGCTCGAAATGTGGGACCAAACGTATAGACATTGCTATACGCCATCGCCATAATTTCCGCTTCAAGCTGTCCGCTTACTGTTAAATAAGCAGGCTTACCAAAAAAGTCTTGTGTGTAATCAATATCCTTTTGGTCGTTCAAGGGAGGCTGTTTCAAGTTAAAACTTGTCACTGCGAACATCTCACCCGCGCCTTCGCAATCACTCGCGGTAATAATCGGCGTATGCACCCACAAAAATCCACGCTCCTGAAAGAATTGGTGAATTGCAGCCGCGCAAGCGTTTCGCACCCGGAAGACTGCGCCTAATGTGTTGGTGCGCGATCGTAAATGCCCAATCTCCCGCAAGAACTCAAACGAATGCCGCTTCTTCTGCAAGGGATAAGTTTCTGGATCAGCTTCCCCATAAACGGTCAGGGTACTTGCTTTCAATTCAATTCGCTGTCCTTTCCCTGGAGACGGAACCAGCACTCCCGACACCTCAACTGATGCCCCAGTGCTAATTCGCTTCAAACTCGCCTCGTAATCGGGTACATCCTGATTAATCACGACCTGCAGCCCCGCCATCGAAGAACCGTCGTTCACTTCAATAAACGAAAAGCCTTTTTGTTCTCGCTTGGTACGAACCCAACCTTGAATCGTCACGGTTTCATCAGGTTGACCAGCGCGGAGGAGTTCTGCAATACGTCGAGTCATAACAATACTAAGGATTAGACAAACTATTAGAAGGAGTCGAGGAATTGGTAGGAGTCGGTGTTTTTAGGGTAATGAATGCCAGCGACCAGCCGATCGCAATGCCCAATCCCCCAAATCGTACCGCCTGCCAAAATACTTCTTTCAAGCCTGACCAAGAAAACAGTCGGCTTTCCAGATTCAATTCCAGTTCTTCTAATTGTTGCTCAATTTCTCGCAATTCGGCTTTAAGCGCGGCAGATTTTCCCTGAGTTTGAAGCGTTGCTTTTCGCTGCTGTAACGTTTCAATCTGCTGTTCGTCTCGCTGAACTTGGACATATCGCTCTTTCAGTTGATCGAGCGATCGTTCCACCTTCTCTAAAGCCTGCTCGAAGTTAATTTCGTCCGAAGAAGCCGCCATGCGTCAGAATAAATTATGAACGCTTCATTCTACTCACTCTTCATCATGTCAGACACTGTTTCTCCTCAGCCATCTCTCTCCGAAGCCAGTACGATCGAACTCGCTCAAGCCCTCCTTGAACGATTAAGCATTACCGATCGCGATTGGCATCGCCTCAAGTCGAACCGTAAAGCAAGAGCGATCGAGCAATCTGCGGTGGCACTGGTTTATCTGCTGAAAGGCAACTCAGAAGAAGCATTACCCCGATTGCAGCAAGCGGTGGGCTGGCTTGATCGATCAATCTCTGCACCACCTTGCCCCACCCACGGCAATCGGGGCTAACCGCTTATTCGCTCGTTTCCATGGGAACCATCGCCAGTGCTGCACCTGCTTGCATCCGAACTTCTATATCTGCATCCTGCATCAATTGATTCAGCAGGGCAACGACTCGATCGCTTGCTTGTCCTTGTCTTGCCATCTCCCCTAGCTCGACCGCAACGGTTAAGCGCACTAAATGATCTGGATCAGTCGCCTGCTGTTGAAGTTGGCTGAATTGCTCTTCGCTATGGTCTAGCTGTCCAATTTCTTCGAGAACTGACGTATGGTTATGCTCGTGCGGCTTAGACTCGATCGACAAGTCCGATTCAACCACATCTGAAATTCTGAGTGATGTTGCTAAGGAAATATCTGTCTCTGTAGTCGGCATCATTGAAGCAATCGCGATCGTCGAAGCTTCAGAACCCTGAGCAGAAGCTTCAGACTCAGAGGATTTAGAAGCTTCAATCGGTTCAGGGCGCTCTGAATCTAGATCAGGTTGCAGTCTGGTTTGATCTGCCTGCTCGAATTTCGCTTCTTGTACGGTATTGGATTGATAAGAAGTCGGCTGAGATTTTAGTTTTGTAGCGGTACGTGCGGCTGCACTGAGAGCGCCTGCGATCGCGGCGACGATTGTAAGTAATAGTGCAATAGTCATTCTTCTTTACGCTGCAAGTTGATACTTCTATTGCACTGCAATTTCTTTAAGCAATACATCTGACTTGATGCGGACTTTTCTCATGCAAAAAGCCCCCGCACGAGGCGGAGGCTTAGAACTAATCCAGGACTAAAAATTAGTCAAGGTTCGGCATCGACAGCACGGGTTCAGTTTCACGATCAATTCCTCTCTCGAAGCCTGCAACCGCCGCACGAGCGCGACCTGCATGCCACAAGTGACCGACCAAGAAGAAGAAGCCCACGATGAAGTGGAAGCTTGCCAACCAAGCACGAGGGTTGACGTAGTTGAACGAGTTGATTTCTGTTGCAACACCACCCACGGAGTTGATCGAACCCAGCGGAGCGTGAGTCATATACTCAGCCGCACGGCGCACTTGCCAAGGCTGAATATCGTTCTTGATTTTGTTCAAGTCAAGACCATTCGGGCCACGCAGCGGCTCCAACCAAGGACCCCGGAAATCCCAGAAGCGCATGGTTTCACCACCGAAGATGATTTCACCTGTCGGAGAGCGCATCAGGTACTTACCAAGACCGGTCGGACCTTGAGCAGAACCCACGTTCGCACCCAGCTTTTGGTCACGAATCAAGAAGGTCATCGCTTGCGCTTGAGACGCTTCAGGACCAGTCGGACCGTAGAATTCACTGGGGTAAGCCGTGTTGTTGTACCAAACGAACACCGATGCAATAAAGCCCATCAAGGACAATGCACCTAAGCTGTAGGACAGGTAAGCTTCACCTGACCAGACCAGCGCCCGACGTGCCCAACCAAAGGGCTTGGTCAGAATGTGCCAGATACCACCTGCAATGCAGATGAATCCGACCCAGATATGACCCCCAATAATGTCTTCCATGTTGTCCACGCTGACAATCCAGCCTTCGCCACCAAAAGGAGCTTTAGTGAGATAGCCAAAGATTTTAGCGGGGTTCAACGTGGGGTTGGTGATCACGCGGACATCACCGCCACCGGGTGCCCAAGTGTCATAGACACCACCAAAGAACATTGCTTTCACAACCAGCAGCAATGCACCTAGACCCAAGAGGATCAAGTGGTAGCCGATGATGTTGGTCATTTGGTTTTTGTCTTTCCAGTCGTAACCAAAGAAAGACGAGTATTCTTCAAGCGTTTCTGGTCCACGGACTGCGTGGTAGATTCCACCCAGACCGAGAACAGCAGAAGAAATAAGGTGGAGAACACCCACAACAAAGTAAGGGAAAGTGTTAATCACTTCGCCACCCGGCCCAACGCCCCAACCTTGAGTTGCCAAATGAGGCAGCAAGATCAAGCCTTGCTCGTACATTGGTTTCTCAGGGATGAAGTGCGAAACCTCAAACAAGGTCATTGCACCTGCCCAGAAGACGATCAGACCAGCGTGAGCGACGTGAGCGCCCAGTAATTTACCAGAGAGATTGATTAAACGAGCGTTACCAGCCCACCAAGCAAATCCAGATGATTCTTGGTCGCGGTTGCCTGCGAATGAAGGATTAGAGAGCGTTACCACGGGGGAGAACCTCTTCAGGGAATACAAAGTGTTCATGCGGCTGATCCTGAGAAGCCATCCAAGCACGGATGCCCTCGTTCAGCAAAATGTTCTTCGTGTAGAACGTTTCAAATTCCGGGTCTTC
>JACJNX010000067.1 GCA_014695255.1 Cyanobacteria bacterium FACHB-63 | reverse complement strand
CCGCTACGCTTAGCGCTAGCAACCATTTTGCAGTATGTGGAAGGATTAACAGATCGACAAACCGCAGATGCGGTTCGCAGTCGAATTGACTGGAAATATTTATTGGGGCTTGAGTTGACCGACATCGGGTTTGACCCTAGCGTGCTGAGTGAATTTCGCACCCGCCTAGTCACAGCGCAGGCGGAAGGTCTGATCTTTGAGAAGCTCCTGACGCTATGCAAAGATAAAGACTGGCTCAAATCCCGCACCCGCCAGCGGACTGACTCAACTTATGTTCTGGCATCGATTCGTGCCACGACTCGGCTCGAGTGTGTTGGAGAAACGATGCGAGCGGCATTGAATGCGTTAGCAGTTGTTGCACCTGAATGGTTGCACACTCAAAGCCAACCCCAATGGATTGAACGTTACAGTGAGCGGATCGAAGATTATCACTTGCCCACGTCTGAACAAGGGCGAGAACAGCAAGCGCAGCTTTATGGAGAAGATGGGTGGCAGTTATTGGGTGCTATTTTTGCCATTACGAGTCCTGCCTGGTTACGCGAAGTTCCGGCAATTGAGACACTACGGCGAGTCTGGGTCCAGCAATACTATTGTCGGGCAATACACCCTGAACTTGCAACGCCATCCGTTGACTCTCAATGGTGTTCGTGCTCACCTGTTGTTCACACGAGACCCGAGCATAAATGGCAACTTGAGTCGGGTTCACGATTGCACCTCCTTCGCGCTTGCAGGTTGCGCTTCAATGGGTTTTGAAGTCTTTGTGTGGAGACGAATTTCAGGCAGAACCTGAGCATAAGCATCAATCATGTATTGATGAGCAAGGCGGCTAAACTCAAATTCAACCTCGACGGAAAGGGCGCGAGTCGGATGGTTTGCCATAGCAACGCTCCGCTGTAGTGTTCGCCAAGCCAGAATCCATCTGCTGCAAAACGATCTGGATCTGCTCGCGTGGGATTGTTGCACTAAAGTCTAGCGAGATTTTGGCGACATTGTTGCGAACGTGTAAGTCTCGTCTACCCTCCAGGAGTCGTTGGTTAGCTTAAGATAAGGACGAACTCGCTTGTCTAGTTCTGGGGCGTACTTCAGCACCCAACGGTTGATGGTAGAATGATCCACTTCCACCCCTCGCTCTTGCATCATCTCCTCTAAATCTCGGTAGCTCAAAGCGTAGCGGCAATACCAACGCACATTCAGTAGGATGATTTCGGGCAAAAAATGCCGCCACTTAAACAGAGAAAGAGTAGACACAGCAAGCAAGGGATGAGGTTGTTAGCTTTCTCACCTTATCATTAGCCTGTTTTTGCGACACAACCCTCTGCTGAGCAGGAGCGTAATTTTAAGCTGCTCTACCAATCGCTGAGGCGAGCAGGAACCTAGAACGCATTAACGGAAAAGGTTTCAAGAACTCTCAATAACGAACGTACCAAAATCGTACCAATTGAGATGAGAGGGCTATTTAATTTACTTGTTTTAAGGTAGCTGAAAGTAACTAACAGGTAACGGCATTATCAACTTAACCACGTATATTCAAAATTAAGCACGGCAATTCTTGAGCACTCAAGCCTCGCTCTACTTTACGCAGCAATCTTCAAGTAACTTCTCGCTACTTCTCAAACTGTTGGCGAGGCTGTTGTTGGTATCGTTTTGCACTCAGAGGATGTTTTAGAAGTATTGATCGCTGCATTCACCCGCCCCCGGAATAGAATTCGGGGCTAACAGAACGAAGTCCACTAAAGGGACTAACAGCCGAACAGAATCAGGCTTTCAGTCCTTTGAAAAGGACTTTGCACCGTCAGTCCCGCCTTCAGTCCGGGGCAATTCAGAAGGGAGCGAGAAAACTTTTTATACCTTTAAAACATCCTCTCAGTTCATGTTGCTTGAGGTGAAAACGACTTGAGCAATGATCTGTGCGCCATTGCACTAATTCTGTTAGCGCGTCTGTAAATTTTTCTGTTGACTCTGACGTTCCGAATTCAATCAAATTACTGTTATACATAGTGTATTCCTCGTCTGAGCTTTTTTGTCTTTCAGCAGGATACGCCTTTTTCTCCTTATCTTCTATACACCAGAGCAAAGCATAACTTTTTAGCAATCTCGTTCAATCAACATACAAATTTTCGAGATCGCTGTGATCCAGAGAACATGAACTTTAGGGGAAGTTGATGCTAGAGTGCTGTCGGTGAGTTTCAGTATGTCTTGGAATAACTCTCAAGCCATCGATCGCAAGTGTTGGACGGGATTGACTGTAGCCCAAAATCTAACTCGTTTTTTGTAGGAAATGTACTTGGCTTGTGGAGGGCAGCTTTTCCCTAGTTCAAGGAGCAACCTTTTGGAAGCTTTTCTATTCTCGATCGTCGCTCCTTTTTTCAAGGAGGGCTGTATTTTGTTGTGCCTTTTTGGCTTTGTGCAATTTCACTATCTGTCGCTCGCAGTCTACCTATCTGACTAGCCTTACTTGATCACAGTTCGTTTCTTCCAGACAGCCAGAAAGCGCCCGTTCTGTCATTTATCCTGTAGAAGTTATGTCTGAAACTATTCGTTTCTCTCAATTCAATGCGTCGCTTAATCGTGCCGCAGAAGGTCAAATTATTAATGATTTCTCTGATCCAGCAATTTCTGATAGTCGAGGAACACCAACGCCCCAAACGGTGAGGATTCAGCAGGCAAAAACAGTAGCAGAAATTATTCAGCGCACAAATCCCGATGTATTGCTGATTAATGAATTTGATTTCTTCACGCCTGATCCAGAACAAGCAGTCGAACTCTTTCAGCAGAACTTTTTATCAGTTTCTCAAAGTGATGCCCCTCCGGTTAATTATCCCTACTTTTACATTGCGCCTTCTAATACAGGAATTCCAACAGGATTTGACCTGAACAATAATGGTGCTGCTGTGACTACCATTACCGATGGGATTGGTGCGCCTGGATACGGGGACGATGCGTTTGGGTTTGGGGCTTTTCCAGGACAGTTCGGCATGGTGTTGCTGTCGAAATACCCGATCGACACGGAGAACGTCCGCACGTTCCAAACGTTTCGGTGGAAAGATATGCCGGAAAACTTGCTGACTGATGATCCGACGGTAGATAACCCGGACACAACGATTAAAGAAAATCTCGCTGAATTCTACACCGCTGAGGAACAGGCAATTCTACGCCTTTCTTCCAAAAACCATTGGGATGTGCCGATTTCGATCGAGGGTCGAACCATTCATGTTCTTGCGAGCCATCCGACTCCACCAGTTTTTGATGGACCCGAAGACCGTAACGGCAAGCGGAACTCCGATGAGATTCGCTTTTGGGCGGACTATGTGACTCCTGAACAGGGTGACTATATCTATGATGATCAAGGCAGAACCGGAGGATTGCAGCCAGGTTCTAGCTTTGTGATTATGGGTGACCAGAATGCTGAAGCTTACGATGGCGATGCGTTTCGAGTGGGCGATCGCAATGCAATTCTGCAACTCTTGCAAAATCCTAATATCAATACGAACTTCATTCCCACCAGTCCCGGTGCTGTGCAACAAACGACGCTTCAGGGGCAAAGTAACCTGACTCAACGCGGGAATCCTGCGTTTGATACCGCAGACTTTGCTGATAGTTCTCCAGGCAATCTCCGGGCGGATTATGTGTTGCCTTCGATCGATTTGTCGATCGCTAACTCAGGCGTATTTTGGTCGCTCAATACTGATCCGCTTTTTCCATTGGTGGGAACCTTCAATCCGGCGCTGTGGAATGGGTTTCCGAGTTCTGATCATCGGCAGGTTTTTGTGGATGTGCAAATCGATGCGACTCCAGCCGGACGCGCTGTGATTGAAACTGAATTTGCGGGACAAGCCATTTTCCCCACTGGGTTTACGCCGTCTGGAGCCGCAGGCAACATTAGCGGCACTCCGGTTGCTGTGGGTGGACTTTCTGGAATCGTCTATGACGCGGCAAACGATCGCTACTACGCCATTTCTGACGATCGCTCTTCAAATGCCCGCTTCTACACTGCCGCGATCGATTTGAGTGATGGCGAACTCGATAGCGGTGATGTTAATTTCACGAATGTAACTCAATTGAAAGATGCAAACGGTAATCCCTTTGCAGCAAATACGCTCGATCCAGAAGGCATTGCTTTAACTAAAAACGCGACGGTATTTATCTCTTCTGAAGGCGAGGTCAGCGCCAATCGGGTACTGAACCCTTTTATCAATGAGTTCAACTTGTCCACAGGACAACAGATCCGTGCCCTGCCGATTCCTGCTAAGTTCCTGCCTGTGATTCAGGACACAAATGGCAACGGGCAATTGGATACTGGAGAAACTCAATTGTCTGGAGTGCAAAATAACCTAGCGTTTGAGAGCTTGACGATTACGCCGGATCAGACCTTTCTATTTACCGCAACCGAGAACGCTTTAGTGCAGGATGGTTCTGCTGCCTCGTTAACAAGTGGAAGCCGTAATCGGATTGTGCAATACAATCTTATCACTGGACAACCTGAGAAAGAATATCTCTACATCACTGATCCGGTTGCCTTGCCGCCCAATCCTGAGAATGGTTTCGCGACCAATGGTTTGGTAGATCTTTTAGCGATCGACGATCGAGGCACATTTCTAGCTTTGGAACGATCGTTTTCCACAGGTGCGGTTGGGACTCCTGGCAACACAGGCAACACGATCAAACTCTATGAAATCAGTCTACAAGGTGCAACTGATATCAGCTTCTACGACTCACTCAACAATATCAGCGCATCACTTCTAGAAAAGATTCAGCCTGCTCGGAAGCAATTGCTGCTCAACTTTGATGATCTAGAACTTTTTACTGGAACCGACAACATTGAAGGAATTAGTTTTGGTCCTCGTTTGCCGGATGGTCGTCGATCGCTCATTGTAACTAGCGATAATAATTTCAGCCCGACTCAGTTCACTCAAATCATTGCTTTGGATGCTGAGATTGTCCCTACGGCTACGCCCACTGTGGAAACTCGCCCCGATTTGCTCGATAACGAGATTCAAGACTCAGATGCTGATGATCCCGCCATCTATGTAAATGAGAGCGATGCAGCAAAAAGCTTGGTCATTACTGCGGTGAAGAATGGTGGATTGCGAGTGTATGATTTGGGCGGCACTCTAGTGCAATCAATCAATCCGGGCGGCATCCGCTACAACAATGTGGATCTGCAATACAACTTCGAGTTAGATGGAGTGCACACCGATATTGCGCTCGCAACCGATCGCAACAACGACAAGTTAGCGATTTTCAAGGTTACTCCGAATGCTACTGATGGTCAGTATCTAGAAGACATTACCGATAGCGGCATTGGCACATTATTTCAGGCTGAACCGTTTGAGCCTCCTTACTCTACGGACGAGCGCAGTGCTTACGGAATTGCTTTGTATCGCAGTCCGGTTAGCGGTGATTCATTTGTGTTTGTGAACCGCCGCGAAACCGGAGATGTTGCACAATACAAGCTCATTGATCGTGGAAACGGCGCGATCGGAATCGATCGAGTTCGCAACTTTACGGTTCCTACCCCCGCTGATACCGACCCTCAGCTCGAAGGCATGGTCGTAGATCAAGAAACAGGCTTCCTCTACATCGGTCAGGAGAATATCGGCATCTGGAAGTATGAAGCAGAACCGAACGGAGGTAACACTGGCATTCTGATTGATACAGTCAAGGAACTCGGTGGTGCGAACTTGACCGATGATGTGGAAGGACTCACGATTTACTACGGCAAAAACGGTACAGGCTATTTGCTCTCCTCTAGCCAAGGAGACAATACCTTCGCGGTTTACACTCGTGATGGCTTTAATCAGTTCCTCGGACGGTTTGCGGTTGGCGCGAACGGCAGCATCGACAGTGTACAGGAATCCGATGGAGCCGATGTTATTAATTTACCGCTCGGTGCTAACTTCCCGTTCGGCTTGTTTGTCACGCAGGATGGTTCTAACGATCCGGCTGTGCTAGTAGAGGACGATGGCGAACTAGAAAATATCAACTCTAACTTTAAGTTCGTGCCTTGGGAGAACATTGCCAACAGCTTCCCGAATCCATTAGACATTGATCCGACCAGCTATAATCCTCGCACTCCACAAGTTGAGTCATTGACTGGAATCGCAAGCGATGATACCACTCAAGATTCAACGGTACTACTTGCCAGCAGTAATTTTCGAGGCACTGTTACTTTTGAGTATTCCACCTCGGTAGACTTCAGCACGATCTCAGACACAAAAACTGCCACGATCGCCGATCCTTATCTACCCGTCAAAGTTGATCTATCAGATCTGCATCCTGGGACTTCCTACTTTTACCGCGTCACCGATGCCGCAGGCGATCGAGCAATCGGGCAGTTCAAAACGGCAGAACCTCCCCAATCTGGTTCTAGTGGACTGTTACCCAATCACGCTTTGATTTGTGCAGCCAGCAGCAATGAACTATTTCCAATTGCTACCAATTCACAAAGTTCGCTCACAAGCAGTCCACTTACCGTCTAAGCAAACTGCGATCTCTCACCAAGTTGTGAGTGAGCAAGCTCTACCTGTCACAAATTACTGACAAATTACTGTGCAGGGTTCCCACTAACACGCATTCACCGCTCATCTACCGAACTATGGCAACGGTACTGTCAGGTTAACCGAAGTGTAGATAATCGTACTGATTCAACGTTGCCTGCTTGCCCATGTACTCCCGTCATCGCTTTCAAGAGCGAAATTATTAGCTATTGTGTCTGGCTCTATTACACTTTCCCTTTGAGCTACCGGGACATCGAGAAAATGATGTTGTATCGAGGCGTTGAAGTAACCTATGAAACAATTCGGGAGTGGTGTCAGAAGTTCGGGCAGGAGTACGCGAATCAGTTGCAGCGCAAGCGTCCTCATATCACTGACAAATGGCATCTCGACGAAAGGGTGGTGACGATTAAGAAGCAGCAATACTACCTGTGGCGAGCCGTAGACAGTGAGGGGAACGTGCTGGATGTCTTACTGCAACGCCATCGAGACACTGAGGCAGCGAAGCGATTTTTCCGTAAGCTGCTGAAGAAACAGGGCTTTGTGCCACGGGTGATCGTGACCGACAAGCTGAAAAGCTATGAAACCGCAAAGAAACAGGTGATGCCGAGTGTGGAGCATCGACAGCACAAGGGATTGAACAACCGGGCGGAGAACTCCCACCCGCCCACAAGAGTCAGAGAAAGGCGAATGAGGCGATTCAAATCGCCAGGGCAAGCGCAACGATTTCTATCAACATTTGGACCGCTTCGAGGGCACTTCCATCCCAAGCAACAGGAACTGAGTGCAAAACGATATCGAGAAGAGTTACGCCAGCGCTTAGAAGATTGGCGGGAAATTACCTGTGTGAAAGATGCTGCATAAACTTGAGCGAGACTGACGATTGAGGGATTTCCGTGCTTAATTCTGAATCTTCTCGGTTAAGTTGATAGTGCCCTGGCTTGACCTTGGTTCAAGTTTATCTATCTATAGATAGATGAATTCTACCAGCTGTATCGCCTGATTGTCTGTACGCTGGTGAACGAAGGACAATACAAGGATTTACCGAAGTCAGCGCTAAGAGTTAATCGAGTTATACCAGGAGGGTTGCGCGTACCTACCTCTTTCTATTGATTGCCATTATTCTACATTCGCGTTAACCTGACAGTGCCTAATACACAGGCAAGCGGATGCGAACAACGTTGAAGCAGTACGATTATTCTGCTAAAAAGTTTTATTTTCATGAATCCAACTTGGATTGTTGAACGTACTTCTGCACGTGACCTTAGTTCTGTTTGAAGCTAAGCCCCTCACTCTTGCTCTCATACTGAAGATGAAGCGTCTTCGGGAGATTATCCATGCGGAAGATTCAGGCTATGATTTACGTCTTTCTTGACTCGATACAGTCGATCGCTCAACAGTTTATAAGTTGGCTGCGGATCGTTGGGGTTGGAATTGTGATGTTACTCACCTTGCTGTTGATTGCACTGCCAGCTAGGGCTTCAGACCATCAAGATACGACTTTTCTAGCAACCCAGCGCACAGCAGCAGATTTAACGGATTTGTATGTGTTTGAAAGCCCGACAGATCCAAGCAAAGTCGTCTTGATCATGAATTTTGATCCCTTGATTACTCAAGGCGAAAACCGCCCCTTTGATCCGAGTATTCTCTATCAATTCAAGATCGATAACAACGGAGATGCGATCGAAGATCGCGTGATCCAGGTCAAAGTCAACGATAGAGGTCCTAATCAGACTGTCTCAGTCTTCGGACCTGATCGTCCAGAAAGAATCGGTACAGTTTCGACTTTACTCGGTCGCAGGCGGCAAGGCAGAATCAATGAAGTCTTTGCGGGTCCTGGAGGCTCAACCGTTTTTGTGGGAACACGAAAAGATCCGTTCTTCTTCGATTTAGAACAGTTCTTTAAAATCATTCCTGATCGCAATTACTTAGTTCAGCCAAACCCTAATCCGCCCTTTACAGTCCTGTCTTTTCGTCCGCCAGGTGAAGCCCAGGATACTCTTGATCCGTTCAATATTCACTCAATTGTGATAGAGCTCCCCAGAGCACAGATTGGAACCGGAAAAATTGGGGTTTGGATGACAACCAGCGTTTCAGATGCAAGCCGTAGAGTCGGCAATCTCAAGCAGATCGAACGCCTTGCAGTTCCGGCTTTAAATGAACTCTTTATGGATTTCAAAGCGCACGACGCAAGTAACCAGGCGTCACCGACAGAGGATGCTGCGAATCAATCGAACTTTATTCGTGCTTTCGTAACTGCGATCGGAAGACCTCAAGGAATTGCTGATGCCGTGATTTCAGTTGCAATTCCCGATGTAATACAAGCTGACCTCTCTAAATCAGCCGGAAGCTATCTCGGAACGCAACTCGGTCAAAACTTTGGAGGTAGACGACCGACCGATGATGTGATCGATGCGACTGCTTCAGTTGTTTTCGGAAGTGCTGTGACAAATATTACTCAAGGTGCAATTCCAGCCCTCACAAGCGACAATGTGAATGCCAATCCTGCTAACTTTCTGCCTACATTTCCCTATTTAGGCAATCCTCGCTAAGCATATGGCGCAACGACTCCTAGGGTTATTCCTGGTGCTAGTGATTCTACTCGGTCTGCTCGGCTCCCATAGTGTCCTGGCACTTGGTATCAATGGCACATCTATCTCTACTGAACATTCAGATCTTGTATTTCCTGACTATTTAGAGCGCTCTAAAATTATCAGAAACTATGAAGGGCTAGTGCGTCAATCTCCGAACTCGTTTCTGCTGTTACGCTTGTTAGCGGCTCAATATTTGAGGCGTTTCCGTGAAACAGCAGATGTCGAAGATCTACTCAGAGCCGAACATGCCGCAGCACGATCGCTGTCTCTACAGTCTCACCATAATACTTCTGCTTCGATGCTTCTTACTTCAGCCTTGCTTTCCCAACATCGCTTTCAAGAAGCATTGCAGACCGCTACCAAAGCGCAGCAATCTGCACCTGATGATGTCAGTCTGAAGATGCTGAAAGCCTCGATTCTGATGGAGCTTGGGAGCTATGAAGCAACAGGAAAACTTCTACAACCGATGGAGACTCAATCGGATTCTGGGCAAACTGCGATCGTGGCTCGTTACCTGGAGCTAACAGGTCACTTAACCTCTGCCCGGAAACTGATGGACGGTGCTATTCAAGAAATGGACAATTTCTATACGAATCCAGCAGAAACTGTTGCCTGGTTTCATGTGCGGGCGGGTGATTTGGCTTTCTTAGCTGAAGAGTTTGTCCAAGCTGAGAAACGCTATCACGAAGCACTGGCTATATTTCCGCACGATGTAGCCGCATTGACTGGATTAACTCGGCTATATGCTGTGCAACATCGCTGGCAGAATGTTCTAGAAACTGCCAATCAAGGTATCGATCGAATTCCTTTGATCGAAACTCTAGGATATAAAGCAGATGCTCAACGGGCATTGGGAAACCCAGACGGAGCAATTGCAACTGAGGAGATTATTGAAGTCGTTGCCCATCTGAGCAAGGTTCAAGGCATCTACGATCGAGCTTTAGCGGTTTACTATAGTGAACATGGGATACACTTATCAGAAGCGCTAGAGATCGCTCGTCGTGAAGTCAAGATCAGAGATGATATCTATGCTGAGGATACATTGGCTTGGGCTGCTGCTGCGAACGGTGCTTGGCAAGAGGCACAGCAGGCAGCAAAGCGAGCAACTCGATACGAAACTGAGGATGCACTGCTGCAATTTCACCGTGGAATAATTGAGCTACATTGCGGAAATCGAGGAGAAGCAGTTCAACGATTGAGGCAAGCTTTGACACTGAACTCTCAATTTCATCCCAAGTATGCTGTTGAGGCTCGTCAAGCTTTGGCTGAGCTTAAAGCGGCTACTATTCAAGATTCATTACCGTCTTAACTCAATGATGAAAATCTTAGTGCGTGGGTTAACTTGGATAACTGTGATCACAGCGACCTCTCTATTCTGGATATCTCCGGCAACTGCCCATCCCTTGGGCAATTTCACCATCAATCACTATGCAGGGTTGCAAGTCGCGCCCGAGCAAATCACGATTGATTATGTGCTGGATATGGCTGAGATTCCAGCTTTTCAGGAGATTCATCAACTTGATACGAATCGAGACCGCAAAGCCGATACAACTGAAACGCTCAACTATCCTGCTGAGAAATGCCGTGAAGTTGGCGCTCATCTCAAGCTACAAGTTGACTATCAGCCGTTGTCTTTTTTATTAGACAATGCGAAGGTAGAATTTCCGCCTGGTGTGGGTGATTTATCGACATTGCGCCTAACTTGCGCTTTTCAGAAAGAGATCGAGAGTCGCGCGATTCGTAGTGTTGAATTTGAAGATCAACTCTATCCTCAGCGTTTAGGCTGGCGTGAGATTACTGTAGCTTCAGATGGAATTCCGGTTCAGGGCAATTTCACTGCTTCTAGCATCACAAACCGTCTCACCAAATATCCGACTGATTTATTGATGAGTCCGCTAGATCAGCGAAAAATCACAGTTGAGCTAAATCCAGCCCAGCCCGCGTCTGTTCCCAAGCTTCCGCCTCTGAATCATTCAAATCAGGCATTAGAAGGCAGAAGTAATGATGCTTTTACCCGCTTGATCACACTAGAGAAACTCGACCTTTCGACTACAGTACTGGCGTTAGCGATCTCGTTTGTTTGGGGTGGGTTACACGCGCTTTCTCCAGGGCACGGCAAAACAATTGTGGGAGCATATCTCGTCGGTTCTCGCGGAAAAGCAAAGCACGCTCTTTTTCTAGGATTAACTGTGACGCTAACGCATACCGCAGGCATCTTTGCGCTAGGACTTCTGATGCTGAGTACTTCTCACTTTGTCCTTACGGAAGAAGTTTATCCTTGGTTGAGCGCGTTTTCTGGAATACTAATGGCAGGGATTGGACTGCGATTATTGATGAAGCAAGCTCATCATGCCCATGAGCATAACCACAATCACGATCATGCCCATGAGCATAATCACGATCCTCACCATCACCATTCTCATTTGCCAACAACTCCAGATGGAGCTGCGATCACCTGGTCTAGTCTACTCGCATTGGGAATTTCGGGTGGCTTGTTGCCTTGCCCTTCTGCACTGGTTGTTTTGTTAAGTGCGATCGCATTGGGCCGAGTTGGGTTTGGACTGGCGCTAGTTTCTGCATTCAGTCTAGGACTCGCAGGCGTTTTAACTGGAATTGGATTGCTTCTTGTTTATGCTAGAGCGTGGTTTGAACAACTGCCTCTTCAAGCTCCTAGAAATAACTTGTTTCCAGCCGCCAGTGCGTTACTAATTACTCTAGTCGGTGTAGGAATTACAACAAAAGCACTGTTTACTCACACGCTGTAACGCTATTTTGGAGGATTTGTATGAAGCGATTTAGCTTGATCTTTTGGGTCACAGCTCTGTGTGTTATTGTCTCTTTTGAAGCAAGCGCAGCATTTAATGCGAGGCTTTTTTGGCTGAATCTGGGAATGTAG
>JACJNX010000066.1 GCA_014695255.1 Cyanobacteria bacterium FACHB-63 | reverse complement strand
CGTTGCTTGGTCTCAGTTCTGAAGAAGCGAGGAGCAATTTGTCGAGTCAGGTTTTCCAGATGTTGAGTAGCAGTCTGTAGTGAGTCTAAATGAGGAGAATGAGTTGTCGAGTTCAATTGAAAGATATCTTGAAATGCTTGTTCTGCCTCTATTTTAGCGAATCCTAATCTACAACTGTCGTATAATTCTACAAACGCAGATGCTTGGCGTTCATAACTGAAAGATTTTTAGAGAAATTAGAAAGGTACAGCAGTTCAATGGCTATCTTAACACGGGGTAAATGGGCAGATCTAGCGATCGTTGCTATTCCATTAGAACTACTCGGAGGAAGCTGAGATGAACTTAGTTCGGGATGTGCTAGACAATCAAATTGTCGATCGCAATCAAACCAAAATGGGCAAAGTAGACGGCATTGTATTTGAACTCCGTGACGGGCAACCTCCACGTCTGCTCTATCTTGAATCCGGGTTCCGACCCTCCCACACCGTTTGCATCCAAAACTCGCTCATGCCATGACAGAAGTATTTTTCGCAGGATAGACATCAAACCGAGCTAAATCCATCAAACGACAGAAGCTTAGATCCTCCTAGAGGTTCATTCTGCCGCGATCGCATCCGAGATACGTTGCGGAAGTCACTAAAAAACTTGATCCATGAGTACCAATCCGCAAGATATTCAACCTGTGCCCCCGTTCAATGAAAAGAACGATGAGGGGCTAGACATTGGCGGCGGATTGCCTGTCATTCAGTTCTGGGAAGAAAAGACGCTTTCACCAGAAGGCGCAAAAATTTGGCAAACCTTATTTCACCATAGCGCTTGCTTGTCCTGCTCTTGGGGAACAGGTGGGCAGAAAGGGGGCTTTACCAATGAGGAAGGGGAAAAACTTCAGCGTTGTATGAAGAGTGTCGAAGCAATCTCTGCTGAGATCAAGCCAGGGATTAAGCCTCATTTCTTTCAACAACATTCGATCACCGAGTTGCAGCAGTTGAGTTCGATGCAAGCCGATCGCTTAGGGCGGTTGAGCTATCCTGTGATTCTTCGTGCAGGCAGTTCACATTACGAGCGCATTAGCTGGGATGAGATTTATAGCATTGCCGAAGCTGGATTTCGGAAAGCACCAGAACGAGTCGCTTCTTATAGTTCCGGTCGATCGTCGAATGAAGCCGCATTTCTGCTGCAATTGATGATGCGGGCGTTCGGATCGAATAACCTCGCTGATTGTTCGGATCTCTGCCATGCACCTTCAACCTTTGCCCTTCAGCAAATGTTTGGCACCAAGACCTCGATCGTTTCCTTGGAGAGCCTAAAGAAAGCGGATTGTGTGGTTCTGGCAGGTGCAAACTCCGCTTACAACCACCCGCGATTGATGAATGAGTTGATCAAGCTCCGAGATGAACGGGGTGGCAGAGTGATTGTGATCAATCCAATGATGGAAATTGGACTAGTCAAGTTTGGATCGCCTGCGTTTCCAGTTAAATCCTTGATTCCCGGATCAGAGATTTCGTCTTTGTACTTGCAACCGATTCCAGGCAGTGATGTCGCTGTATTCCTGGGTATTCAGAAGGCGTTGATTGAGCAGGGACTTGTCGATCGCACCTTTCTCAACGCTCACACGGAAGATGCAGAAGCAGTCTTAGAGCAAGCAAGCGTAACATCCTGGGAAACGATTACTTCCACTTGCGGAGTGACCCAGGAAGAACTAGAAGCCGCTGCAACCGTCATTGGAACCTCGAAATCAGTCGTATTTGCTTGGGCAATGGGACTCACACAACATGAAAATGGTGTGGATAATATTTTTAGCATTGCGAATACTGCCCTGATTTCAGGCAATATTGGGCGAGAAGGAACAGGGGTGATGCCTGTGCGCGGACACTCGAATGTTCAGGGATTTGGATCAATGGGGGTGACGACTCAGAAGCTAAAGGAAGGGCTTCAGGAGTCCCTAGAGAAACTGCTCGGAAAGTCATTAAGTAGTGTGAAAGGCTATGATACTCGCGCTCTGATTGAAGCTGCCGATCAAGGTAAGGTGGACACGCTGATTTGCTTGGGTGGCAATCTCTATGGTGCGAATCCAGACTCGACTCAAGCCAAGAGAGCGATCGCAAACATCGAAACCGTAATTTATCTCGCAACTAAACCCAACATTGGACATTTCAATGGACTCGCAAAGCAGAACACGATCCTGATTCCAGTTCTCAATCGCTTTGAAAATCCTTACCAAACCACAGTTGAATCTGGCAATAATTTTGTGCGATTGAATGATCCGGGCAAAACTCATCTCAAAACTGCGGATGTAATTCCTGAAATTGATTTTCTAACTGAACTCGCCCACCGAGTGCACGGATCTTACCCCGTCGAATGGCGCAACCTTCGCGATCCAAAGTATGTGCGGCAATTGATTGCAGAAATGGTTCCCGGATTCTCGAAGATGGCAACGATCGATGAAACCCGTGAGGAGTTCACGATCGAGGGGCGCATCCTCACAGAACCTCAATTTCCCACACCTTCGGGGAAAGCAAAGATGTTTACAACTCCGTTACCTCAGTTGGAATTGCCCGATTCCGCTTCGTTCCATGTTGAGAAATCAATTCCCAGTGTCATTGTCGCCATCATGACGGGGCGCAGCTATTCGCAGCACAATACCGTAGTGTACAAAGAGGGCGACAAGTATCGCGGAATGCCGCACCGCAATTGTATTTTAATGCACCCAACTGATGCTGAGAAAGCAGGATTAAAGCAGCATCAGCGCGTAACCGTTCAAGGCAATGCAGGCAAGTTAGAGCAGGTGGAATTGATCTATGGAGCCGTGCGTCCGGGAGCAGCAGTGATGTTCTATCCAGAGGTGAATCGCATTTTTAGTGCAAAGGTCGAAACGAGATCAGGAACACCTGCTTACAAACGAGTTCCTGCGATCGTGTATGCCGCCAGCTAGAAGTAACGCTCGATTCCTTAACAGCCGGAATTACAATTGTCCACTTGCTCGTAGAAGCGCAACCTGCGCCGCATAAATCTCTTTCTTGTTCGTGTAGCGTTTGAAACTTCGTCTGTCGCGATGCCGCGTCAACTTCATCGCCTCGGCTTCGCCTAACCCATACTTAATCAGCAAATTCGTTGCATAGGTATGCCGCCCCCGATGCGAATGCAAATCAATCCCCGTCTGCTCCTTGATGGATCGCATAATTTCCCGAATCCCCCAATACGTCAGGCGCTGCCGCTGCTTCTTTGTGCGATTCGAGTACGAGAGAAACATCGGATCATCCGCTTCAAGCGCAGCCTTCGGCTCACGCGAACGTGTCCCTCCGACCTGAGTGCCGTACCAAGCCAGATACGCTTCAAACTCTGCGATTCCTTCCTCGAACAGCACCACCCATCCCGTACTACCTGCTTTCGCTTCTCGAATATGCAACTGCTTCGACGCATACCCTTCCACAATTTGCGTTTGATAGTCGCCCACATTCAACTTCGATACTTCCTCACCGCGCAGCCCATGTAGTAAGGCAGTAATAATTGCACGGTCACGCTCTGGAAACTTCGACTCCTGCACCGCCTGATAAATCTGCTCCACTTCGTTATCGGAAAGTTCTTGCGATTCAGCTTCCTCAGCCTCTGGCAGTTGCACCCCTTTTGTCGGGTCATTCGCCACATGACCTGACATACTCATCCAGCGATAAAACGACTTCAAGGTTTGCAGAACTCGTCGAACGGTATTCTTCGAGAGCTTACGCTCGTCAAGCAAATACGTCTTAAACCCGATCACCTGTCGCTGACTGATCGAATTCCACGGACGATCACACCAATCCATAAACTGCTGCAGATCTTGCCCATACGATCGCACACTATTCGGCTGCAACTCTCGTGCCGCTAAAAATGACTCTACAAACGTCTGACGCAAATCGATGGGCGGCGAAACCGCAGATTGCTCGACTTGGCTAACGGGCGAAACCACAAGTTTTGGGCTGGGCAGTGGACGACGCATCGGCACAATCGCAAATTCCTCAAACAATACACCTGCATTATCGGCGAAAACTCTGACCAGGGCTAAAAAATTTGGTATTCTGGTTTCAACCTACTTTCATCATCTTACAATCGTCTTACACCAAGTACTCGTGCCATAGTTGGGACAAACAGAGTAATAAGTATAGATGCTTATTAGTGCAAGACCATTCAATCGGTGATCGCCGATTGATGACATTTCAGACCCGCACGGCTGCATCGATATGGCAAAATCTCCTCAAAAATCCGCAGAGGCAACCAAAAAACCAGCGGGTCGTCCGCAAATCCCGGAGAAGTGCCGCAAGTGCGCGATGCTGACGATGCCGCAGGTTTACGCACTGCATGGCGCAGAGGGAACGGGGGAGCGGTGTTATGATTCCTCAGTCTGTCGATCGCGCCGCTCTCACGCCCGCAAGTCCGAGCAGAATAACTACAATCGCCGGATTCAGCACAAACAGAAGAAACGGCAAAGCCAACCCTCGAACTTGGCTACAGATCTACTCGGTGATTCGTTAGCCGCTCCTGAAACTCCGATCGCGACTGGGTCAATTCACCCGCCACTGTCTGTCCCCTTGCCGAGTGCAGTCGCTCAACGTTATTACGCAATTCTGCTGCTGTATCGCCCAGATATCGCGGTCGCGTTCATGCCATTCGTGCCCAGGTGTGGCAGAGGTCGGACTTGATCAATGAGATTGAAGGTGAACACTGTATCGGCATGACTCCGGGCGATGTGATTCACTACGTCGAGGCGATGCTGTCACTGCTGAAAGAAGCCTATGATATTCCTTACTTTGCTGATATTGAGCAGTTAGACCCGGACTATTGCCCTATTCGTCCTTGTCCACGTCATTCTGCTCGCTTTATGCAGCTTCAAGTATGAAAGAGGTTTTGACAGCAACGAGTTGGGAGGCGATCGATCTCAAAGCCGCGTGGCGATCGCTCGATCAGTCGATCGCGCAACTGGAGACTCCGCAGCAGATTCAGGTGGTGGGAAGGGCGATCGAGCATCTGGTCGAGCTGTTTGTGGCATCGTCGGAACAGAGGTTTGAGGAACTGGATGCGACGCTGACACAAGACGGTCCGCAGATGACGATCGAACAGTTTCTACCCTACGTGCGCCAAGGCATGGAGGTTGACTTTTCTCAGTTTGTGGGTGGATTTGAGCGCGACCAACTGCGGGGTTCTTATGCACCGAGAATGTTTGGGGCAGAAGTGTCAGAGGATAATCAAACGATCGTTGCAGCGGTCGATCCGGCAGCCCTTGCCGATGCGGCGGAAGGGTTGAAATTTGCCCAAGCAGAGATTGACCTTGAGATGGCAATTGAACTCGCGCATATTGAAGACGTAGAAGCTTGGGCAAAATCAATTTCTGCATATTTTGAAGCGGCTGAAGTCGAGATCGTTTCTCTACAGACGCTTCGGCAGTCGATCAATTTACCGTGGATTGAGGTGTGGTTAGGGCTGTTACTGGGTGGCTATCGATTAGAACGACAAGGAACAGACTTTTACAGTGAAGAGATCTGGGTACGAAACCGGCTTCCAGTTTCCGTAAAACCAACTGTTGAAGAAAATAATAGGATTGGATCGATATAATTCAGAATGTCAATGTATTTTGATATCATCGGATGAAATATCTATGGGGCAGCAGTTACAGCCCTGATGAACAGAAGCGTTCTAAAATTTTGGCCTTCTGAAACTTGCTTAAAATAAAGGTGTCAAAAACGATAGATCAATTTAGATCCAGATCTCGATCTAAATTGATCTCTACATGCAGTGCGGTGACAAGCATCGTAATTGTTGAGTAATGGCAAAGATCAATAGAAAATGTAGAGGTGGTAGATTTGAGAATTAGTAGAACGAGAAGCAAAGATCTTCAGGCTTCAACTCAAGCAAGCATTCTGCTAACCTCTCTCAGGCCCACCAAAATATTCACATCAAATCTCTGGCGAATTAGATAAAGCTTGAAGCTTTTCCTCTAACTTAGTCAACAATTTCTCAACTTCCTTTTGAGATGCTGCATCCCAATTCTTGACCTGCCCAACTCGCTGAGATAATGCCTTGATTCGTCGAGTGATAACACGACGAGGCGGCTCAGATTTTTGAGAGTGGGAAGGAGTTGAGGTAGAGATAACTTGTTCTACACGATCAGACAAGTCGCTAATTGGTATATTGCCATCAATCGCCTCTCGCAGTAGTGCTTGACGCTGTTCAGCAAACTTAGAATGTTTTAGCCGAATCAATCTTTGGGCTTTCGTGTAATGAAGTTTTCCAGAGCGCACAGCATCCAGAATCTCTTGGGGAAGCTTCCGTAATGGCAGGTAGTGACGAATAAAAGAGCTGATTGCGACTGATGTAACTGTCGGCGTTACGGTTTCGATCGTCTTCCACTGAGGACTGTGAACGTCGATCGTCTTATTGCTGTATTGCCACAACAAGGATTCCACCTCTGGTTCTGTTGTTTCTAGCTCTAGCGCCAAAACTTCCAGCACCATGTCTGCTTCTTCTAGCGCATTCAGTTGATTTCGATGAGAATTAGTTGCGCCTGCAATTTTCGCCGCCAGCTTGTCATCAACTTGGACGATTTTAGTTGGAGCTAAGATACCCAAACGAATACAGGCTTCACGGCGATGGCTACCTGCGAGTAGCTCATACTTACCTGATTCTGTCAGGTGGGGTCTAGCAATTAAATCCTCTAAAACTCCAATGTCCTTGATGCTCTGCATTAGAGCTTTAACCTTCTCTTCATCCAACGGGCGATTCTTCGCTCTTGGAAGCAGGTCACGCGGATCGATTTGTTGAGCAGAGATACCGGCTTGCGTTAGAACTTGATTGAGATCTTGCTTCGTTTTAAGTCCGCCTTCTAATGCTGAGAGAACCTGAATCGTTTTGGTATCTCCCAGCATATTTGTCATATCTAGTTTTTGTTTAGGCATAAGCAACCTCCAGAGACAACAGACGATCGACAATCCGCTGATACGGCTCGATTAGTTTTTCGGTTAAATCATCACGCTCTTTGGTGCTGTGATGCTCTTGAATGTATCGATCAATAGGAATTCCTGCGAGTTGTGATTCCGTAAATTTGATTGAGCGAGGAACCGAATGAAAAACATCGACACCTTCCACTTTTGACAAGGAAACTAATGCTCCTTTGCTGATGTTAGTGTTGTCTGACATTGTGGGCAGCACTCCCAAAATTTGCAAATCAGAATTAGAGCGCATTTGAACAGCTTGAATCGTGCTGAGCAGCTGCTTGTACCCTTTTGCAGAAAAATATTGGCATTGAACGGGAATCAAGACGAAATCAGCAGCAGTGAGCGCTGAATAGGTCAAGCGACCCAAGGAAGGAGGACAATCAATGAAAATGTAGTCGTACTGACTCAGTTTACGGAGTTGCTCTTTCAGAATGTAGTGTGAATCTGGTGCAGCGATTAGCTCAACCTCTTTTTGAGCCAGTCCGATATCAGCAGGAGTGAGATCAATCCCCCATTGAGTCGAGAGAACGATGGCATTGGGATCTTGACGCAGATCTAGAAGATTATAAGCAGTGAATTGATTGTCTGAGATATCGCGAACTCCTAGACCATCGGTGCAGTTCCCTTGAGGATCAAGATCAACCGTTAGACAAGTCTTACCCCGGCTGATTAGTGAGGCGATCGCGATCGTCGATGAAGTTTTCGCGACTCCTCCTTTCTGATTCGCGATCGCAACAATTTTGGTCATACTTTTGAGGCTCCTATTTCAAACTGCAAATTCATCGAACAGAACATTGCGATTTTGCTTACTTTCTGGCAAAACTGAATTCGGGAAGAAGTTGTATCTCCATAAACCCTAGAAATTGCGTAGGTTTTCTAAAAATCTTTATGTACTGACAACGTTATCAGTACGAAGCTCAACGTCTTTTGAACTCAAGTAATGGCATGAAAATTTAGGTAATGACAACGTTATCAGTAGAAAAGAAATTTGGGTAGAGACGACTCACGTTTCTGAATTTTTTATAGCTGTTGGAATCATAAGGCATTCTGCCATACATCAGGGCAGTTGATTATAACTCGGCTGTTTCGCGGCAGGTTGTCCTAGAAATTAAAGAATAGAAGATTCATTACGTCCTCGATGCAGGAAATACATTTGTTTAAATCAAGTTTTACTCAAATCAAGCTTTTTTCCGACATAGCGGCTTTTCAATTTGCCATTCTCCCGCCAGTAGGCGTACCAGTACCGTCCGTGTAATTGTGCTTTCTTTCCCATGCACTTACAAGTTGGTTTGCCCCAGCGAACTCGCTCTAGTTGGTAAAGTCGATTATCTGAATGTTGGATTCGTACAACTTCGCGACCATGCCAAGGTGGGATAGATGCTGGAGTTTGTTGCTGTTCTAGCTCGTGAATCACTGCTTTCAGTTCACCCTGCAACTGTTTTGCTTGCTCCAGGATTAAATTATCCAGTAGCTGACGAAGCCTGGCAAGGGGAGACTATTTGGGCATTGTTTCTTGTGTACAGTCGCGAGAGGCTTATGTAAAAATTACGGTGAGCCTGCTTGTTAAAGTGGGCCAGTTCGCAAACCGCAGACGAAATGCTTAGTCACCTTACTCACGACGATTCTGATTGTTTGTGGCAAAGTCAACTTTACCGTTTGTCGAAACGCTACAGGCAGACGTGTACAAGTCCACGGCAGTGCTCAATCTTGCCAAATTCGGGGCAATCGAGCAGCATTCAGGAGCTGCACCGTTTGTTTTCTAATGGCGAGTGTCAAACATCGAATGCTCAATCAGCATCTCCTCGATCGATTTATCTACAACTTAGACCTGGAACCGAGTCAAATTAAATCGCATCCCAACTACTCAAGCCTTTGCAACTACGGCATCATTGCTGCCTGATTCTGTCCGAACTATTATTATGTTCAAAACTAAGCATAATAATTCTTGAACATAAGTGGTTAAGTTGATAGTACCAGGAGCATCGATACCGTTCTTTGTGATGCCAAAGGCAAGAACGTGATGCCAAAGGCAAGAACAGCAGAGAACAGATTTTGCAGTTCTACCAACAGATAGATATTTGCATCTGTCTAAAGCAGGATAATCGGTTACGCGCATTTTATGCCCCCAAATCTACTTAGAAATGGAGTTGTTCTGATACCAATCTCTCTAGAGGATCGATAAGCAATTGAATCAATCTGTATCAGAAGCGGAGTTGGGAATACGATGAGTGGGGAAAATTCAAGACGACTAAGGAATGCTCGAACGCAGCAGAATTCCTTGCTATCTCAAATTGCGGAATATAGTGTGACGATCGCCTCTGTTGCTTTGGCGTTAGGAATCACCCTCGCACTCAATCCTTATCTTGCACCAACACCGACTCCTCTCTTTTTTGCCGCCATCATGCTGAGTGCATGGTATGGCGGGTTAGGACCCGGAATCGCTGCAACAGTTCTTTCTACCCTTGCAATCAACTATTTCCTAGTTGAGCCCATCTATGAACTTAGTATTCCTGATCTTGGGACTTTTGTGCGCCTCGGTACTTTCGTGATGACCGCGCTTTTCATTAACTCATTAACCGAAGCCCAGAGAACTGCCCGCCGTAAAGCAGAAGTAAATTTTAAGTCTCTACAGGAAAGCGAAGCCCGATTTGGCTGTTTGGCAGGGTCTAACATCATTGGAACGTTAGTCGCAGAAATAGATGGCACAATCCTTGACGCGAACCAAAACTTTCTACAGCTTGTGGGCTACAGCCAAGAAGAATTGCGTACTGGTCGATTGAATTGGCGCATGATCACACCCCCTGAATCTTTAGAAGTTAGCGAGAGAGCAGTCGAGCAACTATTGACGGCTGGAGCTTGCACCCCGTTTGAGAAAGAGTACCTCCGCAAGGATGGCTCTCTTGTTCCTGTGCTGCATGGTGCGGTGATGACTGGAGAAGCAACAGTCACAGGATTTGTGCTGGATTTAAGCGAACATAAACGAGTAACCGCGATTCAACAGGAAGCCGTGCGCCGAGAGCGATCGCTGTTTGCTGAGGTACAAGTGGCAAATGCCCAACTTGAAACGGTGCTAGCCAGTATTGACGATCAGTTTCTGGTTCTGGATCAGCAATGGCGTTATGTTTACGTCAGCGATCGCGTTGTAGAAGTCGTTGGTCGGTCTAGAGAAGAACTCATGGGTCGATGTATTTGGGATATCTTTCCAGACATTGTTGGGAGCCAGTTTTATACAGAGGTGCATCGAGCCGCAGCAGAGCAAAGAATTATTCAATTTGAATACTTTTACACATCCTGGCAGCGATGGTTTGAGAACCGTATTTATCCCTCTAGCACTGGAGTTTCAGTCCTTGTCACTGACATTACAGAACGCAAACAAGCAGAAGAAGAACTGCAACGCACAAATCGAACGCTACAAACTCTGCTAGATTTCTGTCCCGTTGCGATCTCTTTCTTTGATCCACAAGGAGTTGTTAAATTGTGGAACCGTGCAGCAGAGCGAATTTTTGGTTGGAGTGCCGAGGAGACGATTGGCAAGTTTATGCCAACGGTTCCTCATCGACAAGCGGAGTTTCTACTCAGTCTTCAAACCGTGTTGAGTGGGCAATCCCTGGATGGGTTTGGAGCCCAGCATCAGCGTAAAGATGGACAGAAGGTGGATTTGGAGATTTGGGCGAACTTAACCCATGATGCGGAGGGAAATCCCGGCTGCCTGGGAATTGCTTTAGACATTACCGATCGCAAGCAAGCAGAAGCAGCCCTACGTCACAGTGAAGACCGATTTCAGGTACTGGTCAGCAATCTGCCTGGTATGGTTTATCGTTATGCTCCCGGTGCAGACAAGGCTACTTTTACCTATATCAGCTCAGGTTCTCGTGCACTAATTGAACTAGAGCCTGAGACGATTCTTCAGAATGCAAACGCCTTCCTGGAATTAATTCATCCTGACGATAAATGGTCTTTTCAGAATTCTGTTGCCGTAGCAGTTCAGAACTCTACAAACTGGCTTTGGGAAGGACGACTGATCACACCATCAGGACAGCACAAATGGGTGCAGGGACGTTCGCGTCCTCAATATACTGAGCAGGGTGAAGTTTGGGATGGGCTGTTTTTTGATATTACCGATCGCAAGCGAGCCGAAGCGGAACGGGTACAGCTACTAGAACAAGAACGCGAAGCGCGAGAACAAGCGGAAGCTGCCAACCGCATTAAGGATGAGTTTTTGGCAGTCCTATCTCATGAACTCCGAACGCCTCTCAACCCGATTTTGGGGTGGTCGCGCTTGCTTCGGCAAGGAATACTCGACACCCGTAAGACAACCGCAGCCTTGGAAACCATTGAACGGAATGCCAAACTGCAAACTCAACTGATTGATGACCTTCTTGATATTTCCCGTATCTTGCAAGGCAAACTTAGCCTTAAATCTGTCCCAGTTGATTTGAACACAACGATCACTGCCGCGATCGAAACCGTTCAACTTGCTGTCGAAGCAAAAGGCATTCACATTCAAACTCAATTTGAATGCGAGGGTGTTACGGTTCTGGGGGATGGGGGTCGCTTACAGCAAGTTGTTTGGAACTTACTGACCAACGCGGTGAAATTTACGCCTGAAACCGGACAAATTCAAATTCGGCTGTCAACAACACAGTCTCGCGCTCAGATTCAAGTTACGGATACTGGCAGAGGAATTCGATCTGAATTTTTGCCTTATGTGTTTGATACCTTTCGTCAGGCAGACAGTACCACAACTCGAACCTTTGGGGGGCTGGGATTGGGACTCGCGATCGTGCGGCATCTTGTGGAGTTACATGGGGGCACAGTCCAAGCAGAAAGTCCCGGAGAAGGGCAAGGTGCAACCTTTACCGTCACGCTTCCTCTCATGCCAGCACTACCTTCGATTCCGCAAGAGGCAGCACCTATAAGTGATCCCTTTAATCTGCAAGGCGTTGACATTCTAGTAATTGATGATGAAGTGGATAATCTTGAACTCGTTCAATTTATCTTGGAGCAAGCAGGAGCAACGGTGCTTTCTACATCTCTGGCAACCGAAGCACTCAATAAGATCCCTCAATTAAAGCCACAACTGATTGTTGCTGATATCGGGATGCCCGGAATGGATGGTTACGCCCTGATGCAGCGAGTCCGGAAACTCCCTCCTGAGGAAGGCGGGCAAATTCCAGCCATTGCGCTAACGGCTTATGCTGGCGAGGTGAATCAACAACAAGCTTTAGCAGCTGGGTTTCAGCGACATCTTTCCAAGCCAGTTGATCCAGAAGCATTCATGCAAGCGATCGCTGAGTTACTGCATCAGACCTAGTGAATTCAGATATTTTTTACGCTTTTCTGCTCTATTACTCAACCTTCTGAAACTCCCAGATACAATGAACAACCCTGGCACCCATACGAATCCGTATCTCGACGAGGTAAACGCACTTCGCCAACGCCTGTTAGATCTGGAGCAGTCTCACAGCCAATGTCAGCAGCAACTTCAGCAACTCCAGCAGCAACTTAGCCAAGAAAGAATAGAGCGAAAGCAAACTGAAGCGGCACTCCGGGGAAGTGAAGAACATTTAAGAGCGGCGAATGAACGCTTTCAACTCGCAGCAAAGGCAGTCAATTGCTTGATTTATGACTGGGATATTGAACGGGATCGAGTCGAGCGAACAGATGGATTAACTCGAATTTTAGGTTATTCCCTGGAAGAAGCGGAGCCAACTGGAGCCTGGTGGCGCGATCTCGTTCATCCGGATGACTTACTATCCATTCAAGAGCAAGCATCCGTTGCGGTGATGAAGGATGATTACTTTACTGCTGAATATCGAGTTCTCAATAAGTCGAATCAGTATGTCTATGTTCTGGATCAGTGCTTAGTTGCAGAGCGAGATGCTAACGGCAACCCCACACGCCTTATCGGTAGCACAACTAACATTAGCGAGCGCGTGCGCGTCGAAAACGAACGTAAACGCGCTGAGTTACAACTTCAGGAAAGTCAACGGTTCATTCAGCAAATTGCCGACGCAATACCGGGAACGCTCTATGTTTATGACATGCTGGAGCAGCGCAACGTCTATGTCAATCGCCAAATTGGGGAACTGCTAGGCTATACACCCGAACAAATTCAGATATTTGGCGATCAGCTCTTTCCCCAATTGATGCATCCTGAAGATCTCGCGAACCTCGGAACTCAGATGGAACGGCTGAATCGGGCACAGGATGGCGAGGTTGTCGATTATGAGTACCGGATGCGTCATGCGAACGGTGAGTGGCGTTGGCTGTGGAGCCGTAACACGGTTTCGTCTCGGTTGCCAGATGGACGAGCCTATCAAGTTGTGGGTACGGTTCACGATATTACCGATCGCAAACAGGTTGAAGACGAGTTACGAGAGAGTGAACAGATGTTCCGTGCGGTCGTTGAGAATACACCGGATATCATCGTTCGCTACAATCGTGACCTCCGCTATCTCTACATCAACCCCACCGTCGAGCGGGCACTGGGTATTCCACCAGAACAGTTCATCGGCAAAACAGGCGTTGAACTGGGATTTACAGACGAGCGATCGCAATTTTGGTACGCCACTCTACAGCAGGTCTTTGAAACAGGACAGGGTTCCTCGATTGAATATGAGTTTCCCAATCTCAATGGCGAAATGCGGTTGTATCAGGTTCGCTTTGTGCCTGAATTAGTCCAAGGAGCACAGATCACAACAGTGCTTGCCGTAGCTACTGACGTAACGGACTACAAGCGGACAGAAGCAGCCCTGCGTCAGAGCGAAGAACGGTTGCGATTGGCAACGGAAGGCGCTCAGATGGGCACGTGGGATGTAGACCTGAATACCGGAAAAGCTATCTGGTCAGAACAACACTTTACGATGATGGGCTATGAGCCTGTTGCAACTGGGGAAGCAAGCGAGGAGATGTGGAGCGATCGCATTCATCCAGATGACCTAGAGCGAGTGATTCAGGCATGGCAGCAGGCGCGGCAAGATCGCACGCTCTATGAGGCTGAGTATCGGGTAATTCGGGCAGATAATGGGCAGATCGCTTGGTTAGCTGGGTTAGGAAATTTTACTTACGATCAAGCGGGACGGGCAGATCGCTCGATCGGAGTTCTTTTTGACATCACGAATCGCAAACAGGCAGAAGAATCTTTACGCCAAAGCGAAGAACGGCTGCGTTTAGCGTTATTAGTGGGTCAATCAGGTATTTGGGATTGGGATATTGCCAATAATCACATCACTTGGTCTGAACAAATTTATCAGTTTCATGGCTTAGCGCCCGAAACCTTTAGCGGCAAAGTCGAGGATTTTGCTGAACTAATTCATCCTGAGGATCAGGCAAAAGTGTCAGAAGCTATCCAGCAGGCTTTAAAGGATCGGTCAGGCTATGAAATTGAACTTCGGGCTGTCCATCCCACCGGCGAAATTCGCTGGCTCTCGACCAAAGGAGGCGTGATTTTTGACCAACAAGGCAGCCCAGTGCGAATGCTGGGTGCAACGATTGATATCACAGAGCGCAAAGCGATAGAGGTAGAACGTGAACAACTCCTGAGGCGAGAACAGATTGCCCGTGAGCAGGCAGAAGCCGCGAACCGCATTAAAGATGAATTCCTCGCAGTGCTGTCCCATGAGTTAAGAACCCCCCTCAATCCGATTTTAGGTTGGACAAGGCTTTTACGTACCCGCCCCTTTGAGCCACAAGCTGCCGATCGCGCCCTCGAAACAATTGAACGCAATGCCAAACTTCAGGCTCAACTGATCGAAGACTTGCTCGATGTCTCTCGGATTCTGCAAGGCAAACTGAGATTGAATTCTTTTCCTGTGAACTTAGTAACGACGATCGGAGCCGCCCTCGAAACAGTGCGATTATCCGCTGAAGCAAAAGGCATTCAAGTTCAAACCATTTTGAACTCGAAGGTTGGGCAAGTGAACGGCGATGTGAATCGTCTACAACAAGTTGTGTGGAACTTGCTCTCGAATGCGATCAAGTTCACGCCATCCGGTGGTCAAATCGAGGTTCGGCTCATGCAAGTCGAAGCCTGCGCTCAGATTCAGGTTAGCGACAACGGGCAGGGGATTCGCCCAGATTTCTTGCCTTATGTGTTTGAGTATTTTCGTCAGGCGGATAGCAGCACGACTCGCCGATTTGGCGGATTGGGATTAGGACTTGCGATCGTGCGGCATCTCGTTGAATTACATGGGGGTACGGTTCAAGCAGAAAGTCCCGGAGAAGGGCTAGGCGCAATTTTTACAGTTCAGCTCCCGCTGATGTCTACTCAATCGCTACAGGATGAAGAGATTCAACCCTTGAAATCGGACAATCTTGATGGAATTCAGATTCTAGTTGTGGATGACGACACGGACACTCGCGAGTTTGTTGCCTTTGTCTTAGAGCAAGCTGGCGCGAGGGTTATAATAACCGCTTCAGCAACTGAAGCATTGGCAACATTCATGCAGTCTCAACCTAATCTCTTACTCAGTGATATTGGAATGCCAGACACCGATGGATATATGCTGATTCGTCAGATTCGATCCCTGCCACCGGAACAGGGCGGATCTATCCCAGCGATCGCGCTTACAGCTTTTGCCGGAGAGATAAATCAGCAACAAGCTCTAGCCGCTGGGTTTCAAAAACATCTCTCGAAACCGATTGAACCGGAGGGCCTGATTTCAGCGATCGCCAGCTTAGTCGTTCGTTAAATAATTTCTTGTATTGAATCGATAGAAGCACTCATGAAACTTAACTCGACTAATCTAAACGGCGATCCCCAGGTGCCATCATTAGTACAAATGCCGTTTCAGATGGCTGAGACGCAATTCGCTGTCGTTGTGGAGAACATGACAGAGGCATTTTTTGCGCTTGATTCAACGGGGTGCTGCACCTATCTCAACCGCAAAGCAGAACAGATATTGGAAGTTGAACGCTCTCACCTACTTGGTAAAACGGTGTGGGATGTTTTTCGGGTTGATGCCCTTTCTCCACTCTATCAGCACTTCCAACAGGCGATAGTCGAGCAACAGGCTGTTGAATTTGAAGCATTTTATGCGGTGTTGAATCGTTGGTTTGCAGTACGCCTCCTGCCTGCTACGGGAAGTATCTTTGCTTATTTCCAGGACATTACTGAACGCAAGGAAATCGAAGCGACCTTGCGAAAGGAACAGATTGAAGAGGCTCTACGCGAAAGAGAAGCTCAATTAAACAGTATTTTTCAGACGATTCCAGATGGAATTGTCATTCTTGACCTAATGGGACAGATTGTTAGTGCCAATTCCACCGCAGAACAGATTTTAAGACTCACTCGTAGTCATCTGACTGAACGGACATACAATGACCCGTCTTGGTCAATTACAACGGTAGATGAACAACCCTTTCCCGAAGAAGATTTGCCGTTTGTGCAGGTGATGCGAACCGGAAAGCCGATTTATCAAGTTGAGCACGCGATCGCTCATTCCGATGGCACAAAAATTATCTTATCGATCAATGCTTCTCCATTGTTCAATGCAGAAGGAAGCATCACCCATGTAATTGCTGCTATCAGCGACATTACAGAGCGTAAGCAAGCAGATGCGATTCTACGAGAATCAGAAGAACGCTATCGTTCAGTGATTGAAACAGCAGCCGAAGGCATTGTATTTCAGCATAAAGATAGTCGGATCACGACCTGTAATGCCAGCGCTGAAATAATCTTAGGTCTAACCGCCGATCAAATGATGGGGCGTTCCTCCCTTGATCCCCGCTGGTGTGCGATCTATGAAGATGGTTCTCCGTTTCCAGGCGAACTGCATCCAGCGATGGTCACGCTGCGAACTGGAGAGCCTCAGTCTAACGTAATTATGGGGATTCACAAGCCCGATGACACATTGACCTGGATCTCGATCAATACTCGTCCGCTGTTTCAAGCCAACGATGCAACGCCTCATGCAGTGGTTTGTTCCTTTTTCGATATCACCGATCGCAAGGAAGCTGAAGCAGAGCGTTTCATCTCGGAGATTGCTTTACAACAAATGCCCGATGCAATTCTATTAACCGACTTAGAAGGAAACATTCAATGCTGGCTCGGCAATGCTGAGCAGATTTTTGGTTACACCGCAGCAGAAGCGGTTGGTCAGCCTATCAATTTCAGTTATCACCCCGATGTTAAAGCAGCGATGACCGCTCAACTGATTCAGTCGATCCAAGAGACTGGTGAATTTTATGGTGAAATTCCCTGTGTGCGGAAGGATGGCTCGGAAGTGCCGATCGAAATCACAGCCAAAACTGTGTATGACAAAACGGGGAATCCTCTGTTTCTTATTGCGATTAATAAGGACATTACAGAACGCAAGCAGGTAGAAATTGAGCGAGTTCAATTGTTGCGGCGACAGATACAGGAGCAAACTGCTCGTTTAGAAGTAGAGGCAGACTTACGGCGATCGACCTTTCTCGTAGAGGCAAGCACCTTACTAGCATCGTCACTAGAGTATGAACAAACGCTCCAGAGTGTTGCACGCCTGGCTGTTCCTTGCTTTGCAGATTGGTGCGGAGTTGATTTATTAAATCACGACGGTTCGATTAGCCGCGTCGCAGTTGCCCATGCTGATCCGAACAAGGTGAAGTTTGCTTGGGAGATAGCAAAACGCTTTTCCAGACACTTAGAGGATGGATATGGTGTCTCTCAAGTGATGAAAACTGGGCAAAGTGAAATTGCAATTGAGATTACAGAGGAGCAACTCGCGGCGAGTGTCCCAATTCCTGAGTATTTAGAAATCATCCAAGAGTTGGGCTTGAAGTCTTGCATCATCACGCCGTTGCAAGCTCGCGGACGAGTGCTAGGCACGCTTTCCTTTGTGTTTGCTGAATCAAATCGCCAGTACAGCCTGGAAGATCTGGATCTGGCTGAAGATTTAGCGCGTCGTGCCGCGATCGCCATTGATAATGCTCGTCTTTACCACACGACTCAACAGGCAAAGCAAGAAGCCCTTTCAGCCGCCGATCGTATCACCCGTCTACAAAGAGTGACAGCCGCCCTTTCAGAATCTCTCACGCCCCAACAAGTGATAGAAGTCATTGTTGAACAGAGTATGGCAGTTCTCAAAGCAGCGGCAGCACTGGTGGTTTTAGTCAGTAAGGATAGAACAGAACTTGAGATTGTGAAATCGATCGGTTATGAAGCAGATTTAGTAAAGACTTGGCGTAAGTTTCCGATCGACGCTGATGTTCCCTTGGCAGAAGCTGTCCGAACCGGGCAGACAGTTTGGGTAGAAGCACTGTTAGAGCGAATTGCTCGCTATCCCCATCTAGCTGAGGTTTACGGTCAGTATGATTTTCAATCCTGGATAGCACTTCCCTTAGTCGTTGAAGGCAAGTCAATCGGCGGAATGTTGCTGAGCTTTAAGGAGTTCAAGCAGTTGAGTCAGGACGATCGCGAGTTTATTCTCGCCCTCAGTCGTCAGTGTGCTCAAGCGATTTCTCGTGCCCAGTTGTATGAGGCAGAACGCAAGTCAAGAGCCGAAGCAGAACAGGCAAACCGGGTGAAAGATGAGTTTCTAGCCGTACTCTCTCACGAACTACGATCGCCCCTGAACCCAATTTTGGGCTGGACAAGAATTCTACGAACTGGACAATTAAAGCCTGATAAGGTCGATCAAGCCTTAGCAACCATTGAACGGAACGCCAAGCTTCAGGCACAGCTCATTGAAGACTTGCTAGATATCTCTCGGATGTTGCGAGGAAAACTGAGTCTTAATATTGTGCCAGTTGACTTAACTACTGTCATTCACAGTGCGATCGAAACCGTGCAACTCGCAGCTTCTGCCAAATCGATTCAGATTCAAACTCGGTTGCAAGAGCACCCAAAATCTGTGTTGGGAGATGCCAATCGATTGCAACAAGTGCTGTGGAATCTACTCTCAAATGCCATCAAGTTCACACCGAATGAAGGACAAGTCATCATTGGGATGGAGGAGTTGGAACAGCATATTCACATTCAGGTGATTGACACGGGCAAAGGCATCCATCCAGACTTCCTACCCCATGTATTTGAATACTTCCGCCAAGCGGATAGCAGCACAACTCGTCAGTTTGGGGGATTGGGATTAGGACTTGCGATCGCGCGTCAAATCGTGGATCTGCATGGCGGAACAATTCAGGCAGACAGTCTAGGGGAAGGATTGGGAGCAACGTTCACCGTTCGCTTGCCCATTGCCACTGTTGCAACAGAAATCTCTACAGCCGGAGAATCACCAATTCAAATTGAGGATTTAACCGGGCTGCACATTCTTGTCGTGGACGATGAAGCTGATATGCGCGATTTGGCAAAATTCATCCTGGAGCAACACGGTGCCCAGGTAACAGTTGCCAGTTCTGCTGCCGCCGCATTGGTCACGCTGTCTCACTCTGTTCCGGATGTTTTACTCTCGGATATTGGAATGCCAGAAATGAATGGCTATGCACTGATGCAACAGATTCGAGAACGATCTCCCGAAGCAGGGGAAAGGATGCCAGCAATTGCTCTAACTTCCTATGCTGGAGAGTACGATCGTCAGCAGGCACTTTCTTCTGGATTCCATCGGCATATTTCCAAACCTGTAGATCCGGAGGAATTAGTCAGAGCGATCGTTGAGGTTGTTAACCAGGTATCGTCAAGTTAATCCAGGAAATCCAAAATTCAGTACAGTTGTTTCGCAATCAGTGGGATCGCTCATTAATTTTGAACATAAGCGGTTAAGTTGATAGTACCGCTCAGCTGAATCTATGGTTTCGACAACGCTCAATAAATCTATAAGATAACAAGGCTAGATTCGCGTTAGCCTTAGCCTAGAAGAGCTATATCTGTCGATTCATGTTCTATTGTTGCGGCTAGCGAATTATGAAAATTCTACTAATAGAGGACGATTCGCTAATTGCTGACCCGCTTGTCAAAGCTTTGACTGATCAACACTACATTGTAGATGTCGCAACTGATGGACAGGCTGGATGGTCACTGTTGGAATCTTTTACCTATGACTTAGTTTTGCTAGATGTAGTACTGCCGAAATTAGACGGGATTAATTTATGTCGAAAAGTACGGTCACAAGGCAATCAGACTCCAATTCTTTTATTAACAGCTCAAAATGCTAGCACTAACAAAGTGATGGGCTTAGATGCTGGGGCAGATGACTATGTGCCTAAACCGTTTAATTTGCAGGAGTTGTTGGCGCGTATCCGAGCTTTACTCAGACGAGGCGGCGCTGCATTGCCTCCGTTGCTGAAATGGCGAAATTTAGAGCTTGATCCCAGTACGTGCGAAGTGACCTGTAATGGTGAAATGGCGCGGTTAACGCCAAAAGAATATAGTCTGCTAGAGTTGTTTCTCCGTAACCCGCATCGCATCTTTAGTACGGGTGCGCTGATTGATCACATTTGGTCATTTGAGGAAACCCCAAGCGAGGATACTATCCGCTCCCATATTAAAGGGTTACGGCAAAAACTGAAAACAGCAGGAATTTTAGGTAATCCGGTCGAAACGGTTTATGGTATTGGCTATCGACTTAGATCTGCCGAGGAAAAGCACAGAGAAGGTAAGGAACAAAGGAACAAAGAGGCAAAGGGTGAAGACGAAAGCGCACCCACGATCGCAACACAAACCTCTTCTGGGATGAACAGCATCTGGAACGAGGTTAAAGAGACTGTTGCTCATCGGATTGCAACCGTTGAACAGGCAACGGCGCTGTTGCTGCAAAACAAACTGAACCAGGAATTGCGGCAGCAAGCTGAACAGGAGATCCACAAGTTGGCGGGGTCGCTGGGTATGTTTGGCGCAGATCAAGGCTCTCGTTTAGCCCAAGAAATTGAACCGCTTTTCCAGAAGGGACGATCGCTGAGCCATCACGAGATGCAGCAACTCTCTAAACTTGTCGCTGCTCTACGTCAGGAGTTGCAGCAATTGGACGCTGAGTATTTAACGAACGAGCAGCAAACGGCTACTTCAGTCAGTGAGCCGATTGATCAACGTCCTTGGTTCCTGATTGTCAGTTCAAATTCAACACTCGCTGCACAATTACAGAAAGCCTCATCTAGCTGGGGTTTACGAGTTCAGGTAATCACCAATCCCGTTACTGCTAGAGAGCAAATTTCTGAAACGCATCCAGATATTGTGCTGCTGGATTTTACTGCTGCTGCTGACGCAAATAACGTGATGTTGTTGTCCGAACTTAGTGCTTGTACGCCGCCAGTTCCTACAGTCGTGTTGACCGAGCAAGATAAATTGATCGATCGAGTCCAGATCGCCCGATTAGGTGGACGGAGGCTTCAACAGCCTGTAACTGCAAATCAAGTTTTAGAAGCAGTCAATCAAGCGCTACAACATGCCCGTCCAAAGCAAGCGAGAGTGCTGGTCGTAGATGATGATATGCAAGTATTAGTAGTGCTTCAGCGCTTACTCATTCCCTGGGGGCTTCACGTTTCGGTACTCGACAACCCACTTTTATTTCTAGAGGTTCTGGAAGCCAATCCGCCTGATCTGTTGATTTTGGACATTGAAATGCCGCACATTAGCGGAATTGAACTCTGTCAAGTTGTTCGCAATGATTCGCGCTGGAGTGATCTTTCGATTCTATTTCTCACGGCTCACACGGATGCTGAAACCATGCATCAAGTCTTTGCTGTGAGTGCAGATGATTATGTGAGTAAACCGATCGTTGGGCCAGAGCTAGTAACGCGGATCTTTAATCGATTAGAGCGCGCTCATTTCCTCAAGAGCTTAGCAGAGATTGATGTTCTAACTGGCATCGCAAATCGGCGCAAATCCACCGCAGCACTCACTCAGTTACTTCAGTGGTGTGACCAGTGTCAGCAGCCATTTTGTTTAGCACTGATAGAGCTAGCTCACCTGAAGAACATCAATCAGCAGTATGGTCATGCAGTTGGAGACAAAGTGTTAGCACGCTTCGGGGAATTATTGCGGCGATCGTTCTGTAATGAAGATGTTGTCGGTCGTTGGGGAGGAACAGAATTTGTTGTCGGTATGCCTGATCTGACTAAAACAGATGGAATTCAACGTATTCTTGATTTCCAGCAATCCTGGCAGCAGTTTAAGTTCGAGGTGAATGGAGCTTCGTTGCAAATCAGCCTAAAAACGAAAGTTGTTCAGTATCCTCAAGATGGTGCAAATCTTCAGTTGTTGTATCAAGCTGCTCGCTGTAGCTTAAATCAGGCTGAGAATGCGAAGCGCTCTGAGGAGAATCCAAAATGAAAGCGCCATTCCCAGCCAATGAATCTGATCGGCTGAATGCTCTCCAACAGTACAACATTCTAGATACTGTCCCTGAAGCTGCATTTGATGATTTGACTCAGCTTGCAGCATTTATCTGTGGTACACCAATTGCCTTAATTAGTCTAATCGATGATTGTCGCCAGTGGTTCAAATCCAGATTTGGGTTAGAGGCTACAGAAACGCCTCGTGATCTCGCATTCTGCGCCCATGCGATCTTGCAGCCTAGCGATGTGCTGATTGTTTCAGATACACTCCAAGACGATCGATTTGCAACTAATCCCCTCGTCACAAGTGAGCCTCATATTCGATTTTATGCGGGCGCACCGCTCATTACTTCAGATGGCTATTCCTTAGGAACGCTTTGTGTTATCGATCGCGTTCCCCGACAGCTTAATTCTGCTCAGATTCAAGCCTTACAAGCCTTGAGTCGTCAAGTCATTTCTCAACTAGAGTTACGACGTAATTTGGTGAGGGTGGCACAAACAACAACCGAATTGCAGCAAGCAGAGCAAATTCGCATTCAGCTTCTTGCCCAAGAGCAAGCTGCCCGCAACCAGATTACGGATATCTTAGAAAGCATTACTGATGCTTTTTTTGCTCTAGACCACGATTGGCGATTTACCTATCTCAATCGGCAAGCAGAGTTGTTGTTGCAGCGAAAGCGAGAAGCGTTGCTAGGCAGGGTTTTATGGGATGAGTTTCCAGAAGCGATCGATTCAACCTTCTACCAAGAGTATCAGCGTGCTGTTGCGGAGCAGGTCAGTGTTCAGTTTGAAGCATTTTATCCACCCTTGAACCAGTGGACTGAAGTTTACGCCTATCCCGCCAAAGATGGACTATCGGTCTACTTCCGCAACATCAATCACCGGAAAGAAGTAGAGCGCAAGCTACACGAAACACTAACATTCCAGAGAGCAATTTTAAACAGCGCTAACTATAGCATTATCTCGACCAGTGTTGACGGTACGATTCTTACCTTTAACACTACAGCAGAGCGATGGCTCGGCTATACAGCAGCAGAGATTGTTGGACAAACAACGCCCGTATTGATTCATGACTGGCAAGAGATTGTACAGCGATCGCAGGTGCTGTCACAGGAATTAGGAGAGCGAATCGAGCCAGGATTTGATGTGTTTATTACCAAGGCACTTCGTGGAACGATCGATGAGCATGAGTGGACTTACATTCGCAAAGATGGTTCGCGCTTTCCTGTATTGTTGTCAATCACAGCCCTCAAGAATGCAGAAGATCATATTACAGGATTTTTGGGGATTGCCAGCGACATCACCGAACGGAAAGCGGCTGAAGAGCAGCTTCAGAATTTAAGTAAGGCGTTAGAAAGTGCGATCGAAGCAATTGCTCGATTAGATACACAAGGACAATATGTTCAGGTCAATCTTGCCTATGCTGCAATGTTAGGCTACCAGCCTGAAGAACTATTGGGGGCAAAATGGCAGCAGACAGTTCACTCAGAAGATATTGCTGTTGTAGAGGCTGCCTATCAACAAATGTTGGAGCATGGCAAGGCAGAAACAGAAGCGAGAGCGATTCGCAAAGATGGCGGAGTTCTCGATAAGCAGGTTGTGATGGTAAAAGCCTATGACCAGCAACAGCAGTTTAACGGTAACTATTGCTTTGTGAAGGACATTAGTGAACGGCGCGAAATTGAGCGCATGAAGGATGAGTTTATTTCAATTGTGAGTCACGAACTCCGAACTCCGCTCACCTCAATTTCCGCTGCTTTGGATCTCTTAGCTGAAGGCGTTTTGCAAAATCAGCCCGAAGACGCGCAACAAATGCTGCAAATTGCTGCGAACAACACCGATCGATTGGTGCGCCTGATTAACGATATTTTGGACATTGAGCGGATGGAGTCGGGCAAAATTGTCATGACCAAACAAGTCTGCGACGCTGCCGATTTGATCAATCAATCGGTAGAAGCCATTCAAGAGATTGCAGAACAAGCCGAAATTACGCTCTCGGTTGCGCCGTTAACCGTTCGTCTTTGGGCTGACCCCGATCGAATTATTCAAGTCCTGACAAACTTACTCAGCAATGCCATCAAATTCTCCCTTCCTGGCAGCACAATTTGGTTAAGCGCAGAATTAATCACCAACGAGGCATTAGAAGCTAACCAGAATATAGAAAACCAGCCGAATTCTCCTAACTGGCTTCTCATCAAAGTCATCGATCAAGGACGCGGTATTCCATCCGACAAACTAGAATCTATCTTTGAACGCTTTCAACAAGTTGATGCTTCAGATTCTCGTCGTCGAGGAGGTACCGGATTAGGATTGGCAATCTGTCGCAGCATTCTCCAGCAGCATGAAGGACAAATCTGGGCAGAAAGTACATTAGGAATGGGCAGCACTTTCTGCTTTACCTTACCGATTCTTAATGTCTCTGAAAGTTCGCAAGGTTTAAGTTCGGCATCCGACTTAACCGATTTAGCGCTAGATACCCAATCACAAACTCCGCTAGTGTTAGCTTGTGATGACGATGCTTCGATTCGCAAAGTGGTGCGAATGATGTTAGAACGACAGGGCTATCAGGTGCTGACCGTGGCTTCAGGGCACGAAGCTGTAGAACAGGCACGTGCCCATCAACCGAACGTGATTTTGCTGAATCTACTGATGCCTGGTATGAATGGCTGGGAAACATTGACAGTTTTGAAGCAGCAATCTGAAACGCAAGCGATCCCCGTCATCATTCTAAGCGGACTGCTACCTGATGCGAGAGAGGCACCTTATGATGGTGTGAGCGGTTGGGTCGTAAAACCGCCAGACCCCAGAGTGCTGAGGCAAGCCCTCGATCGAGCTTTAGTCAATCAGAACCAACCTTTGAAAGTTCTGATCATTGAAGATGATTTGGATTTAGCGCAAGTTCTCACAGCCTTATTATCTCGCTATCAAATCGAAACATTTCACGCTCAAACCGGACGAGATGCGATTCAACTCAGCCAGCAGGTGCTTCCTGATCTGCTAGTCCTTGACGTAGGACTACCGACTGACGATGGTTTTGCCGTGGTAGACTGGCTGCGTCAGCATAACCGTCTCTGCCGCGTACCCTTGGTGATTTATACTGCTCGCGATCTAAATCATCACGAACGGGAACGGCTAAGACTTGGGCAAACCCTATTTCTGACCAAAGGACGCATTACGCCACAAGAATTTGAGCAACAAGTGATTCATCTGCTCAACCGGATGATTCGATCGAAGACAGGAGACAGTCTCGATGACGACTAAACACATTTTGATTATTGATGATGAGTATGCTATTCGGGCAGTGGCTCAACTCACCTTGAAGACGGTGGGTGGCTGGGAGGTATCGAGTGCCTCTTCAGGTCACGAGGGACTTGCCAAAGCAGTCAGTGAGCAACCAGACGTGATCTTGCTCGATGTCATGATGCCTGAAATGGATGGAATCGAAACCTTTCGCGCTCTTCAGGCGAATCCAACAACTCAGGCGATTCCGGTCATTTTCATGACAGCAAAGGTGCAAGCAGCAGAGCAGCGGCGATTTGCAGAACTAGATGTGGCAGGAATTATCACAAAACCTTTTAAGGCAATGAAACTTCCAGAGCAAATTTCCAACATACTGGGTTGGAGCCAAGCGTGATGGCTGCCAGTTTAATTTTTCGTCTACACAAGTTCTGCACTTTTCAGATCTAAGTTAGAAACTATCGGAGGTGGAAGCGTCATTCTTTTACATCCGACGATCGTTTCTTCAGGGCTTGACTGCCTGACTCACCGTGAACTCCCTAATCATTCGTCACTTGAGCGCTCTTCTCTACCCGATTCAACAACGGCTAGAGTCGATCGAGATTTCTAATCCTCAAACAGCACGGTCACTCTGCAAAATGATCCCGGCTCGTTGTCCGTTTGAACGACAAATCAAGCTGTTTGATTACACGCTTGTTCGGATTCCACCGCTTTGTAAATTAAATCCCTTCTACGATCAAATCGTCAGTCTTCGCTTTAAATCTTTAGTTTATCTAGCAGATCAGTGTGGCGAAGATGTAACGCTTTATTCTTAACTCCATTGTGAGGAAGGGGTTCTCTCTAAAACTGAGGTCCTGATGCCAACAACACACACACCCGAAGAGATTCCAGCAACGCTTCTCAAAAAGCCTTGCTACTCAGAGCATTTGACAAATGGCGACAAAAATAAATCGATTAAAATGCCACAAACTTATGAATCAGATCAAGCTCGTCTAGATCAGGGTCGAGTCGCAATCTTTGTTGATGGTTCAAATTTATTTTATGCTGCTTTACAGCTTGGGATTGAGATTGACTACTCAAAGCTACTCTGTCAGCTAAGTGCGAACTGTCGGCTGCTGCGAGCTTTTTTCTACACCGGGGTCGATCGTACCAATGAAAAGCAACAAGGCTTTTTGCTTTGGATGCGTCGTAATGGCTACCGAGTAATCACAAAGGCTCTAATTCAATTACCAGATGGTTCCAAAAAAGCGAATTTGGATGTTGAAATTGCGATAGATATGTTAACCTTGGCAGCTCACGTCGATACTGCCATCTTAGTTAGCGGTGATGGAGATTTAGCTTATGCTGTCAATTCCATTGCTTATCAAGGCGTCCGGGTCGCCGTCGTCAGCTTACGCTCAATGACAAGTGATAGCTTGATCAATGTTGCTGATTCCTACATTGATCTTGACACAATCAAGGAGAACATCCAAAAGCCTACTGTTTCTGGCTATGCAGACTGTGTTACTAGAACTACGTAATTCAAGAATTGCTTGCTCAATCTAGACTTTCGGTGGTGCTAATAGAAGAATTCTGACTGCTCTTCCGTAAATTAGGCTTATCGCTGTATTACCTTGAGTGATGGTTAAGGCTAGGCAACCAGACTCAAAGATATCGCCAAAAGATGCGCCCGTCATCCAGGACTGAAGGTGACTGGAAGCAGTTATCCTTGCCGTCGGGGCTAATACAATCGTCGTACCATAAATGTGATTAGCGACAGAATCAGGGTTTTAGGTGCAAGAAATAATTCGCCGGCGGTATCGATTTTACTTATGTGGAGTAGTCGAGCGAGGGTTAAACGTCACCTACCCTCACCTGGCTGGCTTCTTTGTTAGCCCGATACAATTCTTTCCTGGCGGATGGCTACCCGTTGATGCTGAGGTAATTGAATGATAAAGGTGGTTCCAACATCCACTTCACTCTCAACCGTAATTTGACCACCCTGCAAATCGACACACCGCTTGACCATCGTCAGCCCCAGTCCCGTACCCGGAATCTTTCCCACGTTGCTCGCCCGATGAAACGGCTCGAATAAATGTCGCTGTGTCTCTGGGGGAATGCCAATCCCTGTGTCTCGAACCTGCATCGTAATTTGTTCATCGGTACAAACGAGATCAAAATAGACCAGGCCGCCTTCGGGAGAATACTTGATGGCGTTGGACAAAAGATTAGTGAGCGTGTGTCTCAGAAGCTTTTGATCGAGGTAAGCCTGCTCACAGTTCCCTTGACAGTGGAACACGAGGCGCTGATGGGTACCGAAACTAAATTGGATTTCTTCAACCAAGCGTTGACAGAACTGCTCCAAATCTAAAGGCGCAGGCGAAAACTTCAAACTGCCGCCTTCAACGCGACCGATCGCCATTAAATCGTTCAACAATTGGTCCATTGATCG
>JACJNX010000065.1 GCA_014695255.1 Cyanobacteria bacterium FACHB-63 | reverse complement strand
AAGTTTGCTACATCCACGGTGTATCCCAAAAAATATCGCTTTTCATGGAAAGACTTCCAATGCTTTGATGCCGGATTTGCTTATGGTCGATCGATACAGCGTAGAAATCTGAATCAACTCGACTTTACCACTTATCAAAACTACACCGTTTCACAAGTTAGACAACAGCTTGCAATCTCTAAACCAACCGGAATAGAACCACTTCAGTACTCCTATTTCGGTCAATGGCGTTAAGCAAGGTCTACTTCTATTACACTGTCACCCTTTGTACCTCCCATGAATAAGTCAAAAATTGCGCTCACTTTGCCGATGTCGGAGCGAATCAGTCAGTTTTTTCACTTCAAACAGTTAGGAACGTGCTATCGAACTGAACTGCTCGCTAGCTTCACGACATTCATGACCACGGCTCCGATTCTGGTGGTTAATGCTCATCTTCTAGGAAACGCAATGTTCCTAAACCAGCCAGGAGATTTGTTTGAGCAAATTTTGGTAGGGCTTGTTCTTTGTTCTGCGATCGCAACGGTTCTAATGGGACTGTTCGCAAACTATCCGTTTGCGCTAGGGCCGGGAACGGGAACTGCGGCTCTGTTTACGTTCTCGATCGTGCTAAACATGGGCATGAATTGGCGACTGGCGCTGACTGCCACCTTTGTCGAAGGAATTCTTTTCACAGCGCTGGTACTCAGTCCGTTTCGTCGCCATATCATTGATGCCATTCCCATCTCGCTCAAGCAGGCAATGGTGGTGGGTTTAGGATTGTTTCTCTCTTACATTGCGCTCTCTGGCAAAATCTCGTCTCCGAGTTTGGGAGCGGGTATCATTGTGACTAGCACCGCAACAACCACTGCTTTAGGATCTTTAAGACAGCCCGCGACCTTGATTGCGATCGCAGGAATCTTACTGACGGCAATGCTGACGGTTCGGCGGGTAAAAGGAGCAATGTTGCTCGGAATCTTTAGTACAGCAAGCCTCGGTTGGCTCTTTGGTGTCGCTCCCTTGCCCGAGAAGATTCTGACGATCCCACAGTTGCCGCTAGATCTCGTCGGGCAGGCGATTTCCGGTAGTCAGTTTCTTACTTGGTCACAACTCGGAAACTTTGTTGCTGCTGTGTTCATGCTGCTGTTTGTTTGTTTCGCGGATACGATTAGTTCGCTCAACGTTTTGGGACAACAGCTAGACCGTGTGAAGCCTGATGGAGAACTGCACCGCTCAAAGCAAGCGCTACTCTCAAATTCTCTCAGCACAGTCTCTGGAGCGCTCTTCGGCAGCGTGCCAGCGATTCCCTATCTTGAATCTGCCTCCGGTATCTTTGAAGGTGGACGCAGTGGTTTCGTGGCGATCGTAGTTGCACTGTTGTTTCTTGTTTCCGCATGGTTTGCGCCACTCTTTGCAGCAATTCCTGCGTTTGCGACTGCACCAATTCTCATCATGATTGGGGTCTTGATGATGAGTGGTGTTCGTGCGATCGATTGGAATAACTTAGCTGAAGCCATTCCTGCTTTTCTAGTGATCTTGGTTATGCCGCTAACATTTTCGGTTGCAGATGGGATGGCAGTGGGTTTTATTGCGGATGCTGCGATCAAGATGACTCAGGGCAAGAAACAACCTGTGTCGAAATCGAGCTTGATGCTTGCGGGGATTTCAGTCGCTTACTTTCTGCTCATCGCTTTTCAGTCTTAGTAGTCTAGCAGGTCTATTCAATCTGCTCTGAAAGTGTATGAGTCAGTCGATATTTCATCTAGTACGACCTGTCAATCAAGTAAATACGATCGCTATCTAGGAAGAGAATCGCTGTGAATTCCTGCCTTTGTTGCTCTACTGTACTTCTTCGCCACGCTCGCGCAAGCGGCATTTACTGGTTTTGCCCACGCTGTCGCCAGGAAATGCCGAATCCTAATTCCCCGATTCAGACTCCAAATCCATCTCAGAAGGTTGCTGCTTGAAGTAATGAAGCGTTGAACAACCAAGCATTCCAGCCTATCACTACAGCAATTATATCTACAGAAAGCGACTCTGAATCCCACTAATCACTTCATGTAAGGAGAACAATCAATGTCAAAGAACACACAAAATTGGCAATCCGCAAATCAATTCATATCGATCAGACAGTCTTGGCTTCAAGTCACTTTGACGAAACTATCAGGTCTGTTTAGAATCGGGCAATCTTCAAGCAATGCTCAGAACAATGAACCATCTGAAGTAGCTGCACCTAAACGAGGGCAAACCAACCTAAATGACGTTAGAATAATGCACTCCGACCGATTGCAGAATGACTCCGATCGTGATGCTTCGCACTGGGAAAGAACGCCTTATTTACATAGTCAACATTTTAGTGATCGTGTTGATCCCGCGCTTCACTACATTATTTTTTATTTCTGGTACTAGCATGTGACCGAAAGCGCTCGATCGACCAACTCAAAATCTACGAAGCCGCCCAGAACCGAGTGCTGAAAAATGTGGAGCATCGTCTCCGCTGCGTAAATTAGACCGATCACACTGTTTACGGAACAGTTGTACTTAATTCTGCTTTTCTTTCACTAAGTTGAC
>JACJNX010000064.1 GCA_014695255.1 Cyanobacteria bacterium FACHB-63 | reverse complement strand
GCTGCGCCGCTTTGTGCGGGTCACGCCCCTGAAAACTTCGCCATCATTAGGACCATTGCCATCAATCTGTTTCGTCAGCACGGCTTTGCTTCGATGACTCAAGCATTAAGACAACTTGCTCATGATGTGCATCGCCTCTTTTCCTTCTTTCAATAAATCAGCCCTGCCCTGTGAAGGCTCTCAACGAGAATTTTCTCCCCACTTTTCCATTCAGTTCATCAATTGCACTGCTCCTAGTCGATCGCATCGATACCGCTTGTTGTAGTAGTGATCGTTATTGGCCCTTATCAGCAGGCAACTATTTCTTTCAGTCGTAAATTTTCTGCTGCTTTCGATCTAGCCCTAACCTCAAGACTTTAAGTACGTAGAATACATTGCGTAGAACACATATAGTGCGATCGCTAAATAATTGATCATTTCAGGTTGAACGCCACAACTAGACCAAACGGTGCTAATATTTCCGAGAATTGTTTAACGAATTGTTCAGGATTCTGAACGTTTGTAATGATTCGTGTGGAAACTAATTTGCAAGGGTTAGAGTCACACAACTAGACAAAACCGATTCGATGCAACGATTGAATCAAGGCGATCGCAGTCGAATCGACGGGACAGTAAACGCCTCAGATTTCAGTTGACGTATCGTTTTTGAACCCAGGAGCAAACATGAAATCATTGGTTCGTTGGAGTACAACTGCGGCACTGGTAGGAGGAACCCTGCTTGCCGGATTGCAAGCACTCGCCCTGACTCCAGAGCAAATTAAGCAAAAGCTACAGGTTGTCCCTGTGTTTACGATCGCCAATAATCAAGGTGCGCCGCTGGTTGCTCAACCGCCAAACGGTCAGAAAGGAAATCCGGTGGCAGGTGTGTTTATCAGCCAAAAAGATGCCAACGCTTTTCTCGAAAACTTGAAGACAAGAAACCCAGCACTGGCAAAGGATGTCAGAGTTGTACCCGTATCGCTGGCGGAAGTTTATCAACTGAATCAAGGCAGCCAAGGCAAGCCCGACAAGCTCGATTTCGCCTATGTCCCAACCAAGCAACAGCTTGACTCTGCAGTAGCAATTCTCAAAGCGAGCGGTCAAAATGTGGCGCAGTTCAATGGAACGCCGCTGTTTGTTGCTCGCGCAGGTAAAGACAAAGGATTTTTGACGATTCAAGAAGGAAATCAGTCTGTAATCCCCATGTTCTTTAGCAAAGAAGATTTACAGCCTCTGGTCGATCGCTTTAAACAACAAAAGCCGGATCTCGCCAAAACAGTCGATATTCAGGTCTTCCCGCTTGAAGGCGTGATGCAGGCAATGCAGAAAGAAAAAGATCCGCAACTCGATAAGATCGTGCTAATTCCACCGAGAGAAACGCTGGAATTTGTGCGATCGCAGCAACCGCAGCAACAAAGACCCCAACAACCGCAGCAAAGACCTGCACCGCAACCTGCACCCAAACGATAAAAAGAGCACTGGATGAAAGATCAATTCTTGATTCCTGGGCTTCAACTTTGGCAATGGCGATCGGCTGCGAAAAATCAGTCGATCGCGCATGACATTTCCCCGGATGAAGTCGATTGGCTCTTGCAAGAACTGGCAGGAGTCGATCGACTTTTTTTGCGCTTACAGCCCAATCAGCCGATTGCGTCGAATGCGTCGTTAAGCGATCTCGATCTCGCTTGGCAACAACGCATCGCGGAGCGCACTCCGATTCAATATCTTGCAGGGATTGCCCCGTGGCGGAATTTTGAGTTAAAAGTTGCGCCCGGAGTGCTGATCCCGCGACCGGAAACAGAATTGCTGATTGATTTTGCGATCGCTCAAGATTCCAAGCTCAAAGCGGGTCAGTGGGTGGATTTGGGGACGGGGAGCGGTGCGATCGCGATCGGACTAGCGTTATCGCTGCCTGGTGCGACGGTTCATGCGGTCGATTGCAGCGAGGAAGCTTTAGCGATCGCAAAATCAAACGCTGAATTGCTCCACGCAAAGATTCAGTTTTATCAAGGCAATTGGTTTGAGTCGATCGCGCATTTAAAACATTCACTCAGCGGCATCGTTTCCAATCCGCCCTATATTCCCACTGAAACCGTTTCAACGCTTGAGCCAGAAGTTAGACTGCACGAACCGCATTTAGCCTTAGATGGGGGTGCTGATGGCTTAGAGAGTATTCGGCACTTGATTCAAACGGCTCCGGATTACTTAATTTCTGGCGGCGTTTGGATGGTAGAGATGATGATGGGGCAAGCTGAAACGATCGCAGCCCTGCTTTCAGCCCAAGGAAGCTACGATCGCATTACAATCCACAAAGACCTTGCCGGGATTGAACGATTCGCGGTCGCTTACCGAAAGTAAAACCTATGTAAATAATATCTATGTGTCCTACTCCCATTCAGCCAGAACCCGGACAAGAATCTGTCTGGGATTATCCCCGTCCTCCTCGCTTAGAGCCTGTGAATAAGCGAATTCAGATTATTTTCAACGGTGTGACGATCGTAGACACAGAACGAGCAATGCGGGTTCTCGAAACCAGCCATCCACCGAGCTACTACATTCCACCCGAAGACATTCAGCAAGAGTATCTAATTCCATCGAGTCGATCGACCTTTTGCGAATGGAAAGGGCAAGGAAGTTATTACAGCGTACAGGTGGGTGAGAAAACGGCGATCGATGTTGCGTGGTACTACAGCACTCCGACTCCAGACTTCAGCGCCATGCAAAATTATGTGGCTTTTTACGCTGCTCCAATGGATGCGTGTTATGTCGATGGCGAGAAAGTGACACCGCAACCCGGACAGTTTTATGGCGGTTGGATTACGAGCGATGTGGTAGGACCCTTCAAAGGTGAACCTGGATCTTGGGGTTGGTAAATCTCCAGAGGAGTCGATCGAACCCTCTATACTTGACGGAAAGTATAGACAAGAGCAAAGCCTATGGAACCCAATGCAGAAGCGGATTCACTCAAGCGCGTATTTAGCTTACCCATGCTCGTTATCTATGGGGTGGGAGATATTCTAGGCGCTGGAATTTATGCGGTCGTGGGCAGAATTGCAGGACTATCGGGTGCTTTAGTTTGGGCTTCGTTCGTTGTTGCAATGGTCGTTGCTGCATTTACCGCACTCAGCTACGCCGAAATGGGCAGTCGATTTCCCAAAAGTGGTGGAGTTGCCTACTTTGTACATCGGGCGTTTCGGACAAACTGGCTCTCAACGCTGGTGGGCTGGCTGATGTTTTGCACCTGCGTCATTTCGATGGCAACCATTTCTAGAGCCTTTGCCGGGTATGTAATTGCGATCGCGCCCGGATTGCCAGACTGGTTGATTATTCTAGCGCTGTTTGCCGGTCTGACCTTTGTGAACTTTCGAGGCATGAAAGAGTCTTCAGCCTTGAATGTGGTCTGTACGACGCTCGAAGTTTCGGGGCTGATCATTGTCATCTTGGTTACATCCGCCTTTCTGCTCGGAGGGAATTCGACGGCGGCAATTGCAACACCCGCGCAACCGTCGATCGGTTGGGCAGCCGTAATCCAGGGAGCTGCACTCGCGTTCTATGCGTTCATCGGGTTTGAGGATTTGGTGAACGTCGCGGAAGAAGCTAAAAACCCTGAACGCGATGTGCCAAGGGCGATCGTGATTGCGTTAAGCATTGCGGGTATGGTTTACATTCTAGTTTCGTGGCTGTCGGTTCAGGTACTCGATCCAGCAGCGTTGGCTGCCTCGAAAGCGCCCTTGCTAGATGTAGTACGTCGAGCGCAACCCAATTTCCCACCCGTTATTTTTACGGTGATTGCTGCGTTTGCAGTTCTGAATACAGCGCTGTTGAACTTTGTGACCGCATCGCGATTAATTTATGGAATGTCGCGTGAAGGTTTACTGCCTGCTTGGTTTAGCAGATTGCATCCAGAGCGATCAACTCCCTATCGCACATTCTTTGTGATTGTTCCAATGGCGATCGCGCTTGCTGTTTCAGGCACAATTCAACTCTTGGCGGGTGCGACTGCAACCTTAATCCTTGTAATGTTCTGTCTGGTCAATGTTTCGCTGTTTGTGATTAAACGGCGCGACCCGCAGACTAGAGGATTTCGGGTTCCGATCGTCGTTCCGGTTCTAGCACTGTTGCTCAATTTAGGTTTAATTGCCTTTGCCTCAAATGAGAGCCGCGTGTTGGGACTCGCATTTATGGCGGTTGGAGTGCTGCTGATTGTGCTGCGGGATGTGTTTATGAGAGGGACGCTCTCGGATTCTTAAGCGTCATTTATGCGGCGATCGTGATCAAATCGGTGCAGAAACCGTGCCTTACGATCGCGATCTCTTAGCATGAATAAGAAACGATATGCCCCATAAACCCTATGCCGAAATGGACTTTATCCACTGAATTTACGTTTAGTGCCGCGCACTGGATTCGCGATTACGACGGCCCTTGTGGACGAATGCACGGTCACACCTACACCGTGAGAATTAGCGCGATTGCGGCTCAACTCCACGCCTCAGAATTTTGTCCGCATCCGGTGATGGTGGCAGACTTTAGAACACTGCGTTGGGCAAAAAAAGATGTCTTCAAAGGGGGACTCGATCACTGTGTGCTAAATGAAGTGCTGCCAGAAGGATACGACACCACCGCAGAAATGATCGCCAAGTACATCTACGACAAAACGAAAAAAGAGCTTCCGGCTGACATCAAGCTAAAAGTTGCAGTTTCTGAAACCCCGAATTCTTGGGCAGAGTACGAGGACGAATAATCATGGTGATGCAACTTAAACAAACACTCCCGATCGTTGAAACCTTCCATTCGGTTCAGGGTGAAGGCGCTTGGACAGGAACGAGCGCCTTTTTTATCCGTTTAGCGCTGTGTGATGTCGGCTGCTGGTTCTGCGATACCAAAGAATCCTGGAGCGCCAAACGCCACCCGCAACAGTCGATCGACCAATTAGCCCAGAGCGCGATCGCGGCGAATCCTGCGATCGTCGTCATTACCGGAGGCGAACCGTTAATGCACGATCTGACTCAACTGACAAAAACGCTGCATCAAACAGGGTTACGACTGCATTTAGAAACATCGGGCGCACATCCATTCAGCGGCGAATTTGATTGGGTCACACTCTCCCCGAAACAATCTAAACCCCCGCATGAAAGCGTTTATCCTCATGCCGATGAACTCAAAATCGTGATTTCTGGATCTGCGGATTTCGACTGGGCAGAACAGCAATCGCAGAACGTCAGCGATCGAGTCCTACGATATTTGCAGCCCGAATGGAGCCGTAAAGAAAGCTTGGATTTGATTTTCGAGTACGTCAGACAGCATCCGGAGTGGCGAATTAGTTTACAGACTCACAAGCTATTGGGCGTTCAATAAGCTCGGCAGACCACAGGTTAGACTCTCTGGATTTAGACTCTCTGTGGTCTATCGCTTCTCATTCTTCGCTTTCGGCTTTCGCCCGTCGGGTGCGCCGCCGCCGGGGGCGACCCGACTCCTTTTGGCTCAGCGCCAAATATCGCTTCAGCGTCGAGGGACTAATTTCGATTCCGCGCTCTGCCAGCACATCCGCCAACTCTTCGTAGTCGTACCCTTTATCGAGCGAACTCCGCAAATCGTCCTGTAGAAGTTCGATCGCTTGTCGGAGTGAAACTGTTGCTTCGGGCTTTTCAGGCAGGTCATCCAACAAGGACGCAGCTTGATCGAGCATCGTTGTTTTTACTTTGACTGCCGCATTGGATTTTCTATTCACCATTTGCGTTCTCAGACTGTTAAGCGAATAATTCACTAATATTGTAAATGCTGAGTCTCTTTTTTATCGCTAAAAGGTAACAAGTTCTGTTAATTCTTGTACGTATCGCTGCATCATTAATCTGTCCCCTTAAGTTTCATCTTCTGCCTCAAGACTGATGACAACAAAAAGCTCCTGATACCGATCGGTATCAGGAGCTTTTAAACTGTCTTGCCTTACGTTTTTTTAACTTAGCGGTAGCTGATCAAGTGTAGTACATCGCGCACAACGCTGAATCCAGCCAAATCCCATACTAAATAAGCCAAGAAGCCAATCATTGCAAGGCGACCATTCCAGAGTTCTGCTTGAGGATTCCAGCCAAAGAGAAAAGCGTTACGGTCCTTGCCGTTGTATTCAGTTGCAACAGGAGGTAAATCGGTGCTGTTTCGAGATTGCATAGTTGTAGCTCCAAGAGAGGTGTTTTTTAACGTTGTTTTATAACGTGATTTCATCTTAGAAAGCGCAGCCAGACTTTCCATATCTCTATGGTGTTAACCTGGCGCTCTTGCTGTTGATAGAATCTGATTTATGCGATCGCTACCTTTTCGCAGATGTCAGATGCGATCGCATACAAATTGGATCTGATTCCTTGCTCTATCTCGAAGTTTGGCGGAAATGCTTGCCTCTCAATCTGTTCGCTTTCTAAATTGAAGCGCAAATCCCATCACACTCTATCCACCCTGATTCGATGAGGACTGCGCTTCAATCCGTCGAGCCTGCACCAATCGAACTCGTGCCGCCTCAAGCTGTCCGCCTGGATCAACCGCTACCCATCCAGAATTCGTCTTGCGTCGCGCCTCATAGTGTAAATGTGGCCCCGTCGAGAGTCCTGTACTGCCAACGCGCCCAATAATGGCTCCCGGTTGAATCGTTTCCCCCGGACGCACGAAAATTTGGGACAAGTGAGCATAAAGAGTATCTTGCGCTCCATTTGGCTGCTGTAGCACGATCGCAAGCCCATAGCCACCCATACGATCGGCGATTTTCACTTTTCCGCCCCGCGATGCAATCACAGGGGTTCCCTGCCCTGCACCCAAATCTACGCCTGCATGAAAGCGTCGTACTCCGGTCACAGGATGCCGCCGCCAGCCAAATCGAGAGGTGACGGGAACAGGTTCAGGTAAGGGGTAAACAATCTGACTCGTCGAATTCAATCGGGGTAAGTTGCGGTTGAACGCTTGCAGATTCTTGGGGTTAACCACCTGACCGGAGTATTGGCTTTCGCTACCAGCATCTGATGCGATCGGAGCCGTTAAGTCCGTTGCAGGGGGCCTCTGTTGAATGGGCAGGGAGTCGATCGCTCTTGGAATCTGAATGCTAATCGCTTGCTGAGGACGCGGAACCGGAATTGAGACGCTCCGAGACACCATTGAAGATTTTCTCACCAGCACTGCGTTATTCCGTTTACTCACCAGCACTGCGTTATTCCGTTTAACAGTGGGTGCTTTAATCGGCGTAACTCCGATTGTACGGCTAGCAGATTCCAGAGAATTGATATTGCTTGCGATTTGACCCCGTACTTCGGCTGGAATAGCTGGGTCTTGCAGTAGTTTTCTGGCTTGCTCAAATCGTCGCTGAGTTGCATAGCTGTAAGCGCGAGCAACTAAAGTGTCACGCTGAGCCGCTTGTTTAATCGATCGATCTCTGGAGACGATATCCGCAAGGCGCTGTTCTAAAAGTTGTTTCTGCGCTTGAGTGGAAGACTGAGGAGCGGTCTGAGCAGCAGGTTTTGGAGTAGGAACTTCGATGCGATCGGATGTCTCAGATCGAGAAGTTTCTGGCGCAACTTGGTTCGCTGGCTTTGGAGCAGGAATCTCGATGTCGCTGGATACTCTAGACCGAGAAGCTTCTGGCGCAATTTGGTTTGCTGGTTTGGGAACAGGAATCTCGATGCTGCTGGATGCTCTAGACCGAGAAGTTGCTGGCGCAACTTGGTTCGTTGGCTTTGGAGCAGGAACCTTGATGCGATCGGATATCTCAGATCGAGAAGCTTCTGGCGCAATTTGGTTTGCTGGTTTGGGAACGGGAATTTCGATGTTGCTGGATGCTCTAGACCCAGACGCTTCTGGCTCAACTTGGTTCGTTGGTTTGGGAACGGGAATTTCGATGCTGCTGGATACTCTAGACTTGGCTTGTTCAGTCGGAGCAGGAGTTTCAACGGTAATAGAAGGTGAAGCGATGCTTGGAGCAGGCTTTTCTGTCGGTTTTGTCGGAGCTGTTGAACTCACTTTTGGTGCAACAGGCTCATTCTTAGAAGCGGTTTGTGAATTTAAGGGTTGCGGGTTGGAAGGTGGAGCGGATCGGGCAGTCGTGCGGGAGGTGCGAGCTTGCGGGACTTTTGGCAGGGCAACCTTTGAGGTTACAGGAGCCGCTTGAGAAGCAGGCTTGGCAGTTGGAGATGGGGTGGGAGTGGCTTTGACTGGAACGAAAACAGATTCCGGAATTGCGATCGGCGAATCTGGAGTTACAGTCGGGGTCGCAGATTGAGATTGAATCAGGGAACTAGGCTCGATCGGTTGTGTCGGGGTAGCTGTTTGCTTTAAGGGTTGCTGAGCAAGCAGCGCAGGGATGAGTTCTATCATGAAGAATTCAGCCGATGGAGGGACATCCAGCTAGTACACATTCCTCCGTAAGATTCAGGAAAAAACGAACAAGCTCAGTTAATATTGGAGCTTTCTTCATCGTATCTTCATAAAATCGTCTAAAAGATCTAGTAATTTGACTGAAACCATAAAGGTGTTCTCCTATCCCATTTACTTGCAAAAATCTATCCACGGTTAGAGCAGAGGGTGTCGCAGAAAACAGTATCCTGTTGAGCTAGGCGCCTGCTATTAGTCCGTATTCGTTTGAGAAAAACGCCCTTGATCATGCTGTTAACTAACCACCGAGTTCTAATTGTGGATGATGTAGCAGACAACCTAATTCTGCTACAGACGATTCTAGAGGCGGAGGGCTACGCCGTTGAAACTGCATTAAGCGGAAGGGCTGCTCTAGACAAAATCGAGCAAACCAACCCTGACTTGGTTCTACTCGACATTATGATGCCAGGTCTGAATGGGTACGATGTGACTCGCCAGGTTCGACAAAATGAGCGGTTTGCATCGTTGCCGATCGTGCTGTTAACCGCCCACGATGAATATTTTCAGAGACCTTACCGCGAAATCGGCGCAAACGACTTGATCCGCAAGCCGATCGATTTTGACGAACTTCTGACTAAGGTTTCGATCTATACACGACCGCACTCAAATGTGGCATAGCCGAATATCGGCAGGTTGATCCGCGATCGCAGCCGCATCGTCAAGCTGCACGATCGTACTTCCGCCCCAAGTTACCCCGATCGAACGGGGAGTCAGTTTTGTATCTGCACTCGTATCTCCAATCACTAAAGCTTTCTCTGGCTCAACGTTTAACGCTTCACAAACGAGCGCCAATAGCTTTGGATTAGGTTTACTGATTCCGGATTGAGCACCAACGATCGCGCTGAAGTAGGGAGACAATTGATAGGTCTTTACAAAGTCTTGAATATTCGCTTCCGTGTCACTTGAGAGGATTCCAAGCTTCACTGGATACAGTGATTCCACTAGCTCGATTACACCTGCAAAAAGAGGGGTTAGGGGGGCTTTGCGAGGGAGTTGTCGATCGGCAGCGAGAAAGGCAACCTGAACGAGCGATCGTGCTTGATTCAGGTTGTATCCTGTTTCTGCGAGCAGAGAGGCGAACTCTCCGAGAAGCGAAGCTACCGCGCTTTCATTTTCTTCGCGTGTTCCGACGGCTAATCGTCCAGCCGGATCGACCGAGGCTTGGTTGCATCCGAGCGTTTCGAGAATTGCAGTTTTTAGGGTGATCCAGTTGATTTGCTGCGTTTGGGGCACAACCCGCCCAAACCGAAGCGAAATTTCTTGATCTAGTGCAGTTCTCAAAGCCCCCACGATCGCATCCGCCCGTTTTTCTCCCAAGTGCCGCAGATATTGATGCGAATTTGCGAGTGTACCATCTTTATCGAAAATCACGGCTTCGATCGCATCAAAGCGAACGTCGTTACAAAGAATGCGTGCCATACGTCAATAAAAAAGAGGGATTGCTCCCTCTCATCTAAGTTAATTACGTAATTGAATTATTCAGCTTCGATCGCTTCAGGAATTGCCTCGACCTCGATCTCAACTTCTTCCTCGACTGCGGCGGGAGCATCAATGGCAACCGGAATCTCGATCGCAGGAACTGCACCGCCCTGCTGTTGCTTCATGTTCTCGCGGTACTTCGCTGCCATTTCTTCAGCCTTGTCGTAAACCACTTGCGGGTTCTTCACCATATCGCCGGGTTCCGGTTCAAGCTGCTTGGTTGACAGCGAAATCCGTCCCCGCTCTGCATCAAGGTCAATGATCATGACTTTCACTTCGTCATTGACGTTAAACACGCTGTGCGGCGTATCGATGTGATCGTGGGAGATTTCGGAAATGTGCAATAGACCGCTGACTCCGCCGATATCGATAAACGCACCATAAGGCTTGATGCCCCGTACCGTTCCGATCACGACTTCGCCGACTTCCAAGCGGTTCATCTTACGTTCAACCAGCGCACGACGATGGCTCAGAACCAAACGGTTGCGCTCTTCGTCCACTTCCAAAAACTTCAGCGGCAACTCTTCGCCGACTAATTCTTCCTTCGGCTTCCGAGTGCTGATGTGAGAACCGGGAATAAACCCACGTAAGCCCTCAATCCGTACCAGCGCACCGCCCCGGTTCGTCGCAAACACCAGCGATCGTACCGTTGCATCTTCGGCTTGAAGTTGGCGCACTCGTTCCCAAGCCCGCATATACTCAATGCGTCGAATAGAGAGAGTCAACTGACCATCTTCATTCTCATCAGCGAGGATGAAAAATTCGCGTGTTTCGTTCGACTGCAACACTTCTTCCGGGGCATCAATGCGATTGATCGACATTTCCTGGATCGGAATATATGCCGCTGTTTTCGCACCGATGTCAATCAAAGCGCCTCTTGGCTCTAAGCTAAACACGGTTCCCGCGACGACATCTCCCGGACTGAAGTGATAGTCGTATTTATCCAGTAAAGCCGCGAAATCCTCGTGAGTGAAACCAACATCCATCGCTACTGTGTTCTGATTGACCATGCTAAACGTTTCCCAGTTGTCTCCGTTAAAATTTGCCTCCTATCGATGCAACGCACACAGAAGATGTGCAGCCGACACCTTTGATCGCTGATGATTTTTCTCAGCCGCGATCTATTTAGACGCATTAAGTATTCAGAAGCATCATCATAACCCAATTCGGGGTGAACCGGATCTTCTGTTTCTCAAGTTCTTTGATGATTTTATTAGGCGAAAATAATCAAGATACGATCGACATCGCCTAGGATTTCTTCACCCATGTCTTCTTTTCATCTGTTCCAAAATCGAGTTGCAGTCCTCGCGACGATGCACCATAAGGAGGTGGTGATCGCGCCTATTCTAGAACTCGAACTTGGCTTAAAAATTCATGTTCCAAAGAATTTCAATACTGATCAGTTTGGCACATTTACGCGGGAAATTACACGATCGGGGGATCAATTAGAGGCGGCAAGAAGAAAAGCACTGTCTGCACTCGAACAGACGGGCATGGATTTAGCGATCGCTTCTGAAGGAAGTTTTGCTCCTCATCCTGCGCTTCCGATGCTGCCTTGCGATCGCGAATTGATTCTCTTAATTGATCGGTTAAACGGTCTAGAAGTGATTGGAGAAGTGATCTCAACTGAAACGAATTTCAATCACCGTAGCATTTCTAGTTTTGAGGAAGCGTATGAATTTGCGATCAAAGTGGGGTTTCCTGAGCATAGATTAGTTGTTATGGTCTGCAAGGACTCGACTGATCGATTGGAGATTGTTAAAGGTATTGCAGATTTTGACCAACTGCAAGAATCAGTATTGATTGCTCTCGCACGATCACAAACTGGAAGCATCCACATTGAGACAGATATGCGAGCAATGCACAATCCTACGCGGATGAAAGCGATCGAGCAAGCGACCCGCGATCTCGTTGAAAAGCTCAAACAATGCTGTCCGAACTGCTTAACGCCCGGATTTACAGTATCGACGGTAAAACGGGGCTTACCTTGTGGTTGGTGCGGCAGTCCGACCGATTTAGTTTTAGCTGAAACTTACCAATGCCAAAAATGTGGATTTGAGCAAGATAGGCTTTATCCAGATGAAAAACGAACTGCCGAACCGATGTACTGCTCCTACTGCAATCCGTAACAACGATCTCCGTAGACAGATAGAGATCAATTCTGAGACAAACTTTCTTTTGAAAGATGTGAATAGAAATTGATCCCCCTAGGATGATTCCAGATTTAAAAACTAGGAGTTATACATTATGCCAACTGGAAGCGAACGGACTCAATCTAATCCCCAGATTAGTGCTGAGGATATGCAGTTAGAAGCTGTTGATAGCGTTAGAACCCCTGAAGATCAAGCCAATCTAGCAACGCCGAAATCTGATGCGGATAAAATTGCAGCTCAGCGCGACGATGTCGATGAGCAAAATGAACAGTTGCCCTCTGAAGTCACTGACAAGCTTTTAGATGGTGCAGATCAAGTCTTCATGACTGCGTTCAAGAACTCGCAGCATGACGGTCTAAGTCGTGAAGCTGCAATGCAAGTTGCTTGGAATAGTGTGAAGCAAGGCTTTAATCGTAGCGAAGACGGAAGCTGGCACCGTAAGAGCGAGCCGGGAGATCGCACCATCGGTTCTGGTGTAGGTGGTAGCGCAAGCTAGAGTCGATCGCACCTTATCAAACTCCGACTTAGACAGTCGGAGTTTTTGCGTTTTTAATCCACTCGCTCTAGCTGCCAGAGAATCTGATTTCCTTCTCGTCGCACTCTTGAAACTACCCAATTGCGCCAAACCCAGTGATCCCCACGGCTAGTCACGGCATTCGCATTGATGTCCATCAAGTCTGCAAGCTCTGAGCTACTGATCAGATAGCCTTTACTGGCGATTTCATCTGCCATTTGCAGCGTATCAACCAAGTTGCGAAGCTGCTCGACCCGGACTTCGCGGGGAAGATTGTCCTGTGAGTCAATGGGCGATGAGGCATCAGTCATAGGAGCTTCTGGCGTTGGGGGAGTGGGGAGTGAGGAAGTGGGGAGTGGGGAAGTAGGGAGTGGAGTATCAGGGGTTTTAAGGGAAGGCTGTTTGCCCAGGGAGAACGATCGGGCAATGACATCACAGCGCTCGTTACCGGGATCACCTGAATGTCCACGCACATAGCGCCACTCCACTTTAGGGGAATCGAGTTCGTCGAGTTGTTCCCAAAGATCCTGATTCAGCACAGGTTTTCCGGTCGAGGTTTTCCAACCTTTTTTCTTCCAGCCGGATAACCATTTGGTAATCCCGTTTTTCACATATTCGCTGTCGGTGTAGAGGGCGACGACTTGGGACTGTCCCGAAGCGCGGTAAAAGTCGAGGGCTGCGATCGCCGCTTGCATCTCCATACGATTATTAGTCGTCTCTGGCTCGTATCCCCCAAGTTCCTGCACGGTTCCATCGGCGAAGTAAACGACTGTGCCCCAACCGCCTGGACCTGGATTGCCGGAGCAAGCTCCATCGGTGTAGATTTTCTGAATCGTGCGAGAAGTCATGGTCAATTCCAAAGCTGATCTAGACTACCGTATTCGTGTTCAATCTATGGTTTCAAAGTAGAATGTTTCAGTTGAGTCAAGGGAAGGGCAGTTTGCATTCAGGCAACGAACGATTCAATCGATCTCCACAATCCGCCGAGGCTGAGCGGATGGTTCCCCTTGCTCGGCGGCAGTCTTTGCAGGTACAAGCGTATCAAGCGCTGCGATCGGCAATTCTATCCGGTGAAATTCCTTCTGGAACGCGATTGGTCGAGACTCAGCTTGCGAAGCAGCTACAGGTGAGTCGTACCCCAATTCGAGAAGCAATTCGCCAACTTCAGCAAGAGAATTTGATCACGATCGACAGTGCCGGAACGCTCAGGGTCGCCACTCTATCAATGCAGGATGCGGAACAGCTTTACACTTGCCGCATTGCACTAGAGCAGCTTGCGGTGGCGGGAGCCTGTAAAAATGCGACGGAGACTGATCTTGCAGCGCTACATGAATTAGTGCTTGCCGCAGAACAAGCGCAACGATCGCATTCGTCCAATGCTGAATTGCTGAATTTGGATTATCAATTTCATCGATCAATCGCCCGCAGTTCTGGCAATCAATGGCTCACTTCGCTGCTCGATCAAGTGTTTGATCAAATGGCGCTTTTGCGGATTCAAACGCTACAACGCAATTCTCAAGTGTTAGAGATTCGGCAGGAACATCGAGAGATTTATAATGCGATTTCATCTCGCAATACGGGTCAGGCAGTGAATACGATCGTGTCGCATCTATTAGCAAGCCGCGATCGTGTGATTCACGAAATCGAACGATTGAAGCAGGAAACTTAAAACTTTTCCGACTAGCATGAATATCAGTCCAGAAATCTAAAGACATGAAGCGGCTTTTTCGGGTGGTTAAAACTTTGCTGCTGGTGTATTACGCCTACATGGTGGAATATCGAGCAGAGTTGATTCTATGGGTACTTTCGGGATCGTTACCGATTATTTTGATGGGTGTCTGGATACAGGCAGCACGTCAGAGTAATTTTGGATTGTCTCCGACTGATTTTGCACGGTACTTCTTAGCGGTTTTCTTGGTACGGCAATTAACGGTAGTTTGGGTGATTTGGGAGTTTGAGCGCGAAGTCGTTGAAGGTAAATTATCGCTGAGGTTATTGCAGCCGATCGATCCGGTTTGGCATCATGTCTTTTCTCATGTAGCAGAACGATTCGCTCGAATTCCCTTTGCACTTTTACTGATTGTTTTATTCTTCTTTCTGTATCCGTCTGCGATCTGGGTTCCCAGCTTTCCAACAGTGATTTTGTTTGCGTTGTCGATCGCATTAGCATTTACGCTAAACTTCCTGATTCAATATACGTTGGCGTTATTAGCCTTCTGGACAGAGCGGGCGAGTTCGCTACAAGAATTTTGGTTTTTGTTTTATCTATTTCTTTCTGGTGTGATTGCGCCGCTCGAAGTGTTTCCACCTGTGGTGAGAACGATCGCGCTCTTTACACCATTTCCTTATCTAGTTAATTTTCCTGCTGGCATCCTGACAGGATTACCAACGAATTTAGCGCAGGGATTTCTCGTCATGATTGGCTGGAGTGCAGCATTTTTTGTACTAAATCGCTGGCTGTGGCGGCAAGGGTTGAAGCAATATTCGGGGATGGGGGCATGAAGCGGTATTTTCGAGTTTTAAGATTGTTTTGGCAAACTGCGATCGCGGCTGAATTAGAGTATCGAATTAATTTCGTGATTGCAGCGTTTACCAGCTTTGGGGGTTTAATTGGCAGCTTGTTCGGATTGTTTCTGTTCTATCAAGGAGGCTACACGTTTGCGGGCTGGCGATGGGAGGAAGCCTTAATCGTGGTGGGAATTTTTACGCTATTAGAAGGCTTTTCTGGTACGTTTCTAGCGCCAAATCTGAATCGAATCGTTCGCCATGTGCAAGAAGGGACACTCGATTTTGTGTTGCTGAAACCGATTAGCTCCCAGTTCTGGTTATCGGGTCACACGATTTCGCCGTGGGGATTGCCGGATATTCTTTTTGGTGCGATCGTCATTTTCTATGCAGGTGGTAAGCTTGGCATTCAGCCCAACGCTTACTTAATTAGTCTAATTCCATTGGTATTCGGATTAGCAATTTTATATAGCTTGTGGTTCATGCTGGGTGCAACTAGCATTTGGTTTGTCAAGATTTACAATGTCACTGAAGTATTGCGCGGATTAATCGAAGCAGGACGATATCCGATGGCAGCTTATCCGATCGTTTATCAATTCTTTTTCACGTTTATTGTTCCGGTTGCATTTCTCACCACAATTCCAGCCGAAGCAATGTTAGGACGAACCGAGTTTAGCTGGATCATCGGGGCGGGAATCTTAGCGATCGTGCTTTTATTCGTGTCACGCTTTTTCTGGAGATTTGCGCTCCGGTTCTACACCAGTGCTTCGAGTTAGAAAAAGGTAGCGAATGTACTCGATCAATCGGCTCGAATCTCGTTAAGCTAATCCCATCGATCCTCGTACCCCCTAGCCCATGACCCGTACTCCCCTTATCGGAATTACTTGCCATAGCAGAAATACGGCAGGTGAAGTTGTTCTTCCTGGAACTTATGTCGATGCTATTCAATCGGTCGGTGGAAATGCAGTTCTACTACCGCCTACACACACCAACCCTGATGGCTTGCTGGATGTGTTGGACGGGTTGATCTTTTCTGGTGGTGGAGATATTCATCCGATTCACTACAACGGAGAAGACCACCCGACGATTTATGGAATCGATGACGATCGCGACATCTTCGAGATCACATTGGCGAAGTTAGCGCTAATGCGAGAACTTCCAGTTTTGGGAATTTGTCGAGGAATGCAAGTGCTAACTGTTGCAACGGGCGGAAGTTTGATTCAGCACGTTCCTGAAGTCTATGGAGATGCGACCGATCATCGTCTCGACAATCCGCGTCGCCCAATTCCTCATGATGTCGAAATTCTGCTAGAAAGCCGCTTGTTTCAATTGCTTTCAGAATCTCGATTGAATATTGTGTCTTGGCATCATCAAGCGATCGCCGAATTTAGTTCCGATTGGCAACTAGCAGCAAGAGCGAGTGATGGCGTGATCGAAGCGATCGAACATTTATTCCATCCCTGGGCGATCGCACTGCAGTGGCATCCAGAACTATCAATGGATAATCCCGCCCATCAGCGATTTTTTCAGGCATTCGTTGTAGCCTGCCAGCGTCACTCTGCTTGAATCAAATATCCGCAGCGATGCTCACCATTTACCTGCCAGTGAGTCCGCTCGACTTTGCAATCTGGTAGCGCGATAGCGAACATTTCCAACTCATGCCCACACACACTTGGAAACGATTCTGCAATTTGCGCGATCGCACAGTGATATTCCGTCAGCACGAATTGATTTGGCTCGATCCGATGGCATTCTGCCATGTATCCTTCTGAAACCCGGAGCTTGACTAAATTTTCTACCCGTTCCGCCAATGAACCCGTTCCGATCCGCTCCCGATATTCGATCGCTTTTCGCTGCCATTGTTTTTGCAGAATCGACTTCATCTGATCCTTGCTGACCGTTTCCGCTAGAGTTCCAAGCAGCGACACGGCAAAATCATCATAGCGATCGGGAAACTGCGATCGACCTTCGCGACTCAGTTCATACAGATAATTCGGGCGACCCATTCCCGTTTGAATCGCTTTGTGAACGATCAAGCCTTCAGTCTCTAAATCTTTTAAGTGCCGTCGAATTGCTTGCGGACTCACCTGCAACCGTTCCGCCAGCTCTTGCGCGGTCGATTCACCCTGCCTCAGAAGGTGATGCAGAATGTCCTGTTTGGTCGAAGGCTGCTGAGTCGTGGTCATGGTTGGGGTCTCACGTCAACGATTCGTAACGTTAGTTTACTCGAATTTCTCGCATTCTCTCGCCGCCAACGATAGAGAAACCAATCGAGAAATCCACTTTGACAACGCTCATGTTGCTAAAGTAATCTACAATAGAGATAAGCAACGAGGAAGTTGTTTAAAGTATAGCCTGCTGAGAGCAAGTCCCGCTTTTCTCGATCCTATCGCAACATCGGTGTTGCTTTAGTAATAAGATTCATTAGATGTACAGCTTTTCAGTTTATTTCTACGGACACTCAAGTTATGCAAGCCTCAGATAAGCAACTCGAAGCCATGCGCCACTTCTCCGAGCAGTATGCGAAGCGGACAGGCACCTATTTTTGTGTTGATCCCGGTGTCACCGCCGTTGTGATCGAAGGGCTGGCGAAGCACAAGGAAGATTTGGGATCGCCGCTCTGCCCCTGCCGTCACTACGAAGACAAGGAAGCCGAGGTCGCTGCTGCTTACTGGAATTGCCCCTGTGTGCCGATGCGTGAGCGCAAGGAATGTCACTGTATGCTGTTCCTCACCCCCGATAACGACTTTGCAGGCGAAAGACAAGACATTACCTTCGACGAAATTCGCAAGCATACCAATCTCGATTAAGACTGCTTGATCGCTCCCCTTCACCCCTCTATCCGAGAACACTACCTCTAGCCATGACAGCAACCTTCCAAACACTCGTTAATCAGCCGTACAAGTATGGCTTCGTCACGGATATTGAGTCTGACACGATTCCCCGTGGACTCAGCGAAGATGTCATTCGTTTGATTTCTGCCAAGAAAGAAGAGCCGGAATGGTTGCTCGATTTCCGGTTAAAGGCATATCGGCAGTGGTTGAAGATGACTGAGCCAAACTGGGCGGAGCTTGGCTATGCGCCGATCGATTATCAAAACATCATTTACTATTCGGCTCCGAAGGTCAGCGAGAAGAAGAAAAGCCTCGATGAAGTCGATCCCGAACTCTTAGAAACCTTTGAGAAACTGGGAATTTCTTTGTCTGAGCAGAAGCGCTTGAGCAATGTTGCCGTGGATGCAATTTTTGATAGCGTTTCGATCGCGACCACGTTCAAGGAGAAGTTGGCGAAAGAAGGCGTGATCTTCTGTTCGTTTTCTGAAGCAGTGCATGAGCATCCGGAGCTGATTCAGAAGTATCTCGGTAGCGTGGTTCCGCCTGCTGACAACTATTTTGCCGCTTTGAATTCTGCGGTCTTTACTGATGGTTCGTTCGTGTTCATTCCTAAAGGCGTGAAGTGCCCGATGGAACTCTCGACTTACTTCCGCATCAATAATGGCGAGTCGGGACAGTTCGAGCGCACTTTGATCGTAGCGGAAGAAGGCGCACAAGTGAGCTATCTCGAAGGCTGTACTGCTCCGATGTACGACTCGAATCAGCTTCATGCTGCGGTTGTCGAGTTGGTGGCGCTCGATAATGCTGACATCAAGTACTCGACCGTGCAGAACTGGTATGCAGGAGACGCAGACGGTAAGGGCGGTATCTTTAATTTCGTTACCAAGCGCGGAATGTGCAAAGGTGTGAACTCTAAGATTTCCTGGACGCAGGTAGAAACCGGATCAGCGATTACTTGGAAGTATCCGAGTTGTGTATTGGTTGGGGATAATTCCGTCGGAGAGTTCTACTCGGTAGCGTTGACGAACAATCATCAGATGGCGGACACCGGAACCAAGATGATTCACGTCGGCAAGAATACCCGCAGCACGATTATCTCGAAGGGGATTTCGGCGGGTCAGTCGAGAAATAGTTATCGCGGCTTGGTGAAGATTTCCCCGCAAGCAAAGGGAGCGCGGAACTATTCGCAGTGTGACTCAATGCTGATCGGCGATCGTGCCCAAGCGAATACTTTCCCGTACATTCAGGTGCAGAACAATCAAGGCAAGGTGGAGCATGAAGCTTCGACCTCGAAGATTGGAGAAGACCAATTGTTCTATTTTGCTCAACGCGGCATTTCTCCAGAAGGTGCGATCTCGATGATGATCAGTGGCTTCTGTCAGGATGTGTTTAATCAGTTGCCGATGGAGTTTGCAGTCGAAGCGGATAAGCTTCTTAGCCTGAAGCTCGAAGGTAGTGTGGGCTAATTACTAGCGCGATCGAGATTGCAGGTCACTCGTAGGATTGGATGCGCTGATTTCCAATCCTTTTAACTATGAAATCTAAAAGCCTCGATCACGCCAGAATGTTACTCAAATAAAGCAGTTAGGAGGGAGCGCATGATAGTTGAGAATGGTGAAGTCATTTTGTCGGTTAAGGATCTAACTGCTGAGATTGATGGCACGCCGATTTTGAAGGGCATGAATCTCGAAATTAAAGCAGGTGAGATTCACGCGATTATGGGTCCAAATGGATCGGGAAAGAGTACCTTTTCTAAGATTCTGGCAGGACATCCCGCGTACACAGTGACAGGCGGAGAAATATTGTTCCGTGGACAAAATCTCCTGGAACTCGAACCGCATGAGCGGGCGACTTCGGGTGTGTTCCTGGCATTTCAGTATCCGTTAGAAATTCCGGGCGTGACGAATGTAGATTTCTTGCGCGTGTCCTACAATGCCAAACGCAAACAGGAAGGCTTAGAAGAGTTGGATGCGTTTGATTTTGATGATGTAGTGCATTCCAAATTAGAATTGCTCAAAATGGATGCAGGCTTTCTCTCGCGCAGTGTGAACGAAGGATTTTCGGGTGGTGAGAAAAAGCGGAATGAAATTTTACAAATGGCATTGTTAGAGCCAAGATTAGGCATTCTAGATGAAATCGATTCTGGTTTAGATATCGATGCGTTGAAAATTGTTGCGAATGGTGTAAATGCGATTACGACCACAGAAAATGCAACACTTGTGATCACACACTATCAACGCCTATTGAACTACATCACGCCTGATTTTGTTCACGTCATGGCGGATGGTCGGATTCTTCTGAGTGGCGGTAAGGAACTGGCGCTAGAGCTTGAAGCGAAAGGATACGACTGGGTTGTTGAAGGTGAAACGGTAGGTGCATGATGATTGAAGTTTCAGCCGTTTCTGAAGTTGGAAATTCAGGCACGATCGCAACCGTCGATCGCGCCACTTATTTCAACCAATTACTCAATTTACGCTCTCCCCATCCTAAGTTTCAAGAGATTCGCGATCGCGCTGCGGCATCGGTTCACGATCGAGCGATTCCCTCGATTCGCGATGAAGAATGGCGCTTTACTGATGTTTCTGACTTGCTCTCTCTTTCGCTGAGAGTTGCTGAACCTGCGAGTTTAAGCTTTCCGCAGATTGAATCATTTTTACTGCCAGAATCAGCGAATTCGCGATTAGTGTTTGTGGATGGTGTGTTTGCGGCGGATCTGTCTGCGATCGACGATCTACCCGATGGCGTTGTGGTTAGCAATCTTGAAACAGTGTTGGAATTAATGCCATCTGTGAAAGACTACATTGCTAAACTTCCTGGAGAAGATGAAGTCTTCACCGCTTTGAACACTGCAAGTTTGACGGACAGCGCGATCGTCTTCGTGCCAAGAAACCAAGATGTCGAAGCTCCGATTCATCTCCTGTTTGTCTCCACTCAAGCGGAAACCCTGACTCAACCCCGTGTGTGCGTGATTGCGGAAACCGGAAGTCGAGTAACGCTGATTGAAGATTTTGTCAGCTTGACCGAGGGCGCGTATTTCACCAATACCGTTACGGAGATTACGATCGCAGAAAACGCGGAAGTCCGTCATACTAGAGTTCAGAGGGATAGCAGCACTGCGTTTCACATCGGTAAGACTGCTGTTTCACAAGCTAGAGATTCTCGCTATTCCTGTACTGCTGTTCATTTCGGCGGCAGACTTTCTCGGCACAATCTAGATATCTATCAGACCGGAGAGCAGACCGAGACGACCATTAATGGCTTGACTATGATTGATGGCGATCGCATTGGAGACACTCATAGTTTGCTAGCGCTGAGTAAGCCGTATGGTGTGGGCAATCAAGTGAATAAAACGATCGTGAGCGATCGTGCCCATGCAATCTTTAATGGCAAGGTTTTCGTTCCCCAAGCCGCACAGCAAACTGACGCGAGACAGTTGAGCCGCAACTTATTGTTATCTCCGAAAGCGCGAGTTGATACCAAGCCTCAGTTAGAGATTGTTGCCGATAACGTCAAATGCGCTCACGGTGCAACTGTTAGCCAGCTCGAAGATGACGCAGTGTTTTACCTCCAGAGTCGGGGGATTGATCAAGACTCAGCGCGTAAGCTCTTGACTTATGCTTTTGCAATCGACATCATCGACCAGATCCCAGTACCAACCTTGCGCGATCGACTCGCTGCATTCATTCGTTCCCAACACACCTAAGCCATGACTTTCCTGCAAGAAAAAACCCTCGCTGCTCAAGTGCGATCGGACTTCCCGATCCTGAACGAGCGCATTCATGACAAGCCATTGGTCTATCTCGACAATGCCGCGACTTCCCAAAAGCCGATCGCGATGCTTGAGGCGCTACGGCATTACTATGAGCATGACAATGCGAATGTTCATCGGGGCGCACACACTTTGAGCGCAAGAGCGACCGATGCCTATGAAGCAGCGCGGGATAAAGTTGCAGCGTTTGTCAATGCAGCCTCTCGACAAGAGATTGTGTATACCCGAAATGCTAGCGAAGCGATCAATATCGTCGCCTATGCGTGGGGTTTGAATAATTTACAAGCAGGGGACGAGATTGTTCTTTCTGTGATGGAGCATCATAGCAATTTGGTGCCGTGGCAATTGATTGCAGCGCGAACAGGGGCTGTGATCAAGCATGTTCAGTTGAATGAATCGGAAGGCTTTGATTTCGAGCACTACAAGTCATTGCTGTCTGAGAAGACCAAGCTGGTATCGGTGGTCTATGTTTCCAATACACTTGGCTGCATTAATCCGGTGCGTGAGATTTGCGCTGAAGCTCACAAGGTAGGAGCAAAAGTGCTGATTGATGCGTGTCAGGCGGTGCCGAATATGCCTGTAGATGTGCAGGCGATCGATTGTGATTGGCTGGTTGCCTCCGGTCATAAGATGTGTGCTCCGACCGGGATCGGGTTCTTATACGGCAAGCTGGATATTCTGCGATCGATGCCTCCGTTTTTCGGTGGCGGTGAGATGATCCAGGATGTGTATTTGGATCATTCGACTTATGCTGATTTGCCGCATAAGTTTGAAGCGGGGACTCCAGCCATTGCAGAAGCGATCGCGCTTGGTGCTGCGGTTGACTATCTCACGAACATCGGCATGAGTAAGATCCGAGCCTACGAAGAGGAGTTAACGGCGTATCTATTCCAGCGACTTTCAGAAGTTCCGAATCTGCGAATCTATGGACCTAAGCCAGATGCGGAAGGGGGAGGACGAGCCGCTTTAGCCTCCTTTACCGCCGGAGATTTGCATCCTCACGATCTTTCAACTTTGCTAGATCATGAGGGCATTGCGATTCGATCGGGACATCATTGCACTCAGCCGTTACACCGATTGTTGAATGCTCCGGGGACTGCTCGCGCTAGTTTGTATTTCTACAATACTCGCGAGGAGATCGATCGCTTCATTGAAGCGCTGAAAGAGACGATCGACTTCTTCGGTGGGGTGATGAGCTAATTAATTAGAAGCGCGATCGTTCTTGAGCGATCGCGTTTTTTAGTAGAGAATTTTTTGTAAATCGAGCGTAAATCCAGGCAAAATATCGTCTGCTGCGATCGTTCTAGGTGCTTGCAATAGTTCTGTCGCTTTTCCAGGGCGATAAACTTCAACGCATTGGTTTTGGCGATCGAGCAGCCAACCTAACTTTGCTCCATTTTCAATATATTCGCGCATCTTCGCTTGCAGTTTTGGCAACGAGTCCGTTCTAGACCGCAATTCAATCACCACATCCGGACAAATCGGTGCAAATCGTTCTCGTTGTTCTGGTGTCAGTGCATCCCACCGTTCTCGACTGACCCAAGCGGTATCAGGCGCATAATCCGCACCATTGGGAAGATGAAAGCCGCTAGACGAATCAAAGACTTCTCCGAGTCCAGTTTGTTTATTCCAAACCCCCAACTGAATTGTAATCTCGCTATTGCGTCGTCCTGATTCGCTTCCAGTGGGTGGCATGATAATAATTTCTCCCAATGCTGTGCGCTCAAACTGCAAGTCCCGATTGTCCTGACACAGTTGAAAAAACTGATCATCGGTTAACGCAAGGGTCAACTTTATCGAAGCTTCAGGCGTTGCGAAAGTCATGGCGATTGCTGAATGCTGTTAAGTTCATCGTAAGGGATTGAATGGCGATTTTGCTCATCGGAATTCTAAAGAGCGATCGCCTAGAAAGATTGCAGATTGCAGTTTTCAACTTAATCTGTTCCGCCCCAAGTCCAGCTTGGATTTCCATTTCGTGCTGATCTCTGCAAAATAACGGTTGTGAAACCATTCGCATCAGCTTTTCCGGTCATGTCGAGAATGAGGTAAATCTTGCCGTTCGCAAAGCGCAGGCGCAAATGGGAATGTCCCTGATACGCTTTACCGTCAATCCGAGTTATGCCCGCAGTTGCCTTACATTTGCTGTACTGTGGCTTAAGTTTTCCGACCCAAGTGACACTAAAATCGTCTGTTGTTGCGATCGTCATCTTTTCTGCGATCGCGCTCAGATTGGCTGAACCGTCGATCGTATAGCCTCCCTCGCGGTAAGGGCGTGAGGCTTCTGTCAAAGTGACTTCATTAGGACAGCGAACGGTATTTTGACCAATATTTGCGGCTAAAACCTGCATCTTAATAGGGGCAGCATTGGCTGAAATGGCTGGGAACCAAAATAAGGCAGAAATTCCCAAGGCAAATAGAGCAGGATTCGATCGCATAAAACTAACTCAAATCTTTTTGTAGTAGTTAGCTCCACTGCTGAGGAATAAGTTTCCTGAATTGAAAAGTGTTAACCACAATGTACTAGTCGTCAGCACCATTGCTGCGATCAATTCTAATTTGAGACTACGCGATCGCAAAATCCGTATACTGCCGAACGTCCGGCGGTTGAAATCCAAGCACAATGTCTGTCGCCGGAATCCCTGCCGTAAGTAAATCGTCCACAACGCATAGATCTGTCCAATCTTCTTCAACCCAAACCTTACCGTTTTTGATTCGGATGTAAATTGTGATGTGTCGAACTCTTTTTTTGTTTTGCCAACCCGAACGAAGCCAGAGATATTGATCACGCTCCTCATCGAATGCCAGTAAGCTTTCAACTTCATCATCGGGAGAATGTGGAACCAAATTCTGATAACCAGTCAGAACTTGTTGAATAATCATCCGGTACTGGATTAATTTATCCATTGCATAGTGACCTCGTTTGTAGTGTCGATCACGATCAAGAAAATTTGGTTCTGCTCAATTATGGTTTGAATTGCTTTGAGCTGGAAGAAGCTGTTAAAAACTTCTTCACGAATTGCGAGGTAGACTTGTCGATTGGGATCAGTAAGCTTGAGAAAACTACGATAGATAATGTACTGCCCCAGTGCAAGTTCTAAATCTCGAACTGGAGAAGGACTAATAAAGCTTTTAACCTCTACTGCAATTTTCCTAGTATCCCGTTCAGCCGCAAATAGCTTTGTTGCTGCCATATCTGCATAAACCTGAATCTCTTCGTATTCAATCGTTAATGGATCTTTTGTAATTATCCAACCATCCTTGCTCAAAGCATTTTTCATCGCGTCGTGATACAAATCTCTGGCAGGCTGGTTTACAAGTTTTCTTAGTTTGTAGAAAGTTTTTGATAGCAAAAAGCGCGATCGCTCCCTTGCAGAAACGATCGCGCCTTCAATTTTAGAGACTCAGATTAGTAATCGAAGTCGCCCATACCGCCACCAGCGCCAGCGCCAGCCGCAGCACCGTCTTTCGGTTCAGGCTTGTCGACCACAATACACTCGGTCGTCAACACCATTGCTGCGATCGAAGCCGCATTCTGAAGTGCAGAACGAGTCACTTTCGCGGGGTCAACGATACCTGCTTCAAGCATGTCCACGAATTCACCCGTTGCAGCGTTGTAGCCCACGTTGAATTCTTTCTCTTTGACGCGCTCAGCAATTACCGCACCGTTTTGACCAGCGTTTTCAGCAATTCTCTTCAGAGGAGCCGTCAATGCACGAGCCACGATTTGCGCTCCAATCAACTCTTCGCCGCTGAGGCTGCTCGCTGCCCAAGATTCGAGTTCGGGAGCCAAGTGAGCCAAGGTTGTACCGCCACCAGGAACGATACCTTCTTCAACAGCCGCTTTGGTTGCGTTGATTGCGTCTTCGAGGCGGAGCTTACGATCCTTCATTTCAGTTTCGGTTGCCGCACCCACTTTGATCACTGCAACACCACCCGCCAACTTAGCCAAGCGCTCTTGCAGCTTTTCCTTGTCGTAGGAGGAATCGGTTTCGTCCATTTGACGGCGGATTTGCTCAACGCGAGCTTTCACTTGCGCTTCATTGCCTTCTGCAACGATCGTCGTGTTGTCCTTGGTGATCGTGACACGACGCGCTTTACCCAATTGATCGAGCTTAGTGGTGTCGAGCTTCAGACCTGCATCTTCGGTGATCAACTGTCCACCGGTCAGAACAGCGATATCTTCGAGCATCGCTTTACGACGATCGCCAAAGCCAGGAGCCTTCACCGCAGCCACGTTCAGCACACCGCGCAGACGGTTCACGACCAAGGTTGCCAGTGCTTCTTTTTCGATGTCTTCTGCAATAATGATCAGTGGACGACCTGCACGCGCCACTTGTTCGAGAACCGGAACGAGGTCTTGAACCAAGGTAATTTTCTTATCGGTAATCAGCAAGAATGGCTCATCCATTACTGCTTCCATCCGCTCGGTGTCGGTTGCGAAGTAGGGCGAGATGTAGCCTTTGTCGAAGCGCATCCCTTCGGTGACTTCGAGTTCGGTCGTCATCGACTTGCCTTCTTCCAGCGAGATGACACCTTCTTTGCCGACTTTATCCATTGCGGACGCGATCATTTGACCGACTTCTTCATCGTTTCCAGCCGAAATCGTTCCGACTTGCGCGATCGCTTTCGAGTCTTCAACCGGACGGGCATGAGCAGCAATCTTGTCTACCAAGAAGGTGGTCGCTTTGTCCATGCCGCGCTTCAAGAGAATTGCGTTTGCGCCAGCCGCAACGTTCCGCATTCCTTCTTTGACGATTGCATGTGCCAAAACGGTTGCAGTTGTGGTTCCGTCTCCAGCCGCATCATTGGTTCTAGAAGCGGCTTGACGAATCAAGGCAACGCCCGTGTTTTCGACGTGATCTTCGAGTTCGATTTCTTTGGCGATCGTCACACCGTCGTTCACAATTTGCGGTGCGCCGAACTTCTTCTCCAGAACCACGTTGCGACCTTTAGGTCCCAAGGTGACGGCAACGGCTTCGGCGAGGATATCCATACCGCGCTCTAGAGCACGACGAGCGTTTTCGTTGTAAATGATGCGCTTAGCCATAATGTGTTGAAAGCCTTGTAAGGTTTACAGAAAAGAGAGAGTCAAGAAAACTATGAAACGACTGCCAAGATGTCTTTTTCAGACAGCAAAACGTACTCGTCGCCACCGAGCTTGATGTCGGTTCCTGCGTACTTGGAGTACAGCACTTTATTACCAATTTCGACTTCCATCGGTTGACGTTCGCCCTTTTCGTTGAGCTTGCCGCTACCGACCGCTACGATTTCACCAACTTGGGGCTTTTCCTTAGCGTTATCAGGCAGGAAGATTCCGCCTGCGGTTCTTTCTTCAGCTTCGCTCACTTTTACGAACACGCGATCGCCCAACGGTTTTACGGTGGACACGCTAAGAGAGATGGCTGCCATACAATTCCTCCAACAATCTAGATGAGCAACAAACGATCAAATACTGGCGGCTGAATACGTGATTCAACCGGGTCGCCTGTCGGTTTTTTTCAACGTTTACCAGTCTACAGGCTTTTGGAGTTTTGAGTTAGCACTCTCGCTCCCTGAGTGCTAATTTAGCGAAGCCAGCGATCGAATGCAACTTTAGAAAGAGTACGGCTTACCGAACGGATGAGGTTTGAGCTGTGCAAGAAAACGTGTCAGCCTGACATTAATATTTACTCATGCCGGAGCTGGAGGATTGACAATGCCAGAGATTCCAAGCCAATTCACACCTGAAGAACTTCAGGAATGGCAGCAGCGCCTTGAAGAAGCCGATCGCTACAATATTCTCTGCCACTGTCGTAAATGTGAACGGGAATGGGTCGCTTCTACATCTGAGCTTTGCATCTGTGGAGGCACAAATGTCGAATATATTGCTTGCTGGCAGTTCCCTGATGATTAACCATTAGAGTGATACATTCACGCTTGCAAGAATTTAAAGTGTGTCAAAGTTCGTATCAGGAGCAATCTAACCATGCTGAGTGATAGTGACACGATGCCTGACCAAGACTGGTTCGATCGTGGAAAAGAGGACGCTTGGGCAGGTCGATCGAAGAACCCCCCAGAGCATGATCCACAAGCCGCCAGTTTTTACGATCTAGGCTACAGCGAAGGAGAAATCGAACGTCCGCCCGTCAGCCTATCGCCCGATGTCGAAAGCCAATCTTAGAGCGCTTTCGTTGCCTTGAGCATGTGATACACAATCAACAATTGCGTCATTGCTAAGGGATAGCTCTGGATCATCTCGCCGGTGGTGCCCGATACCTTTCCTAGTTCGGTATCACCCGTCGGATTGCACACATTCGACAGTGCGGGAAGCTCATCGCAGATAAACCGCTCTAGATCCACAACCTGATCTTTTGTCGCGTGTCCGTCGATCTCCAACACATCGACAGGTTTACTCATATCGCGATCAAGTCCCAATCGAATCGCCGATCGTGTGGGTGCATCATCCCCAACCACGCGCGTTAACTCCGGATGCGGAATCGTAGGACGTAGCACCAATTTCACATTCAAGTGACCATTCACATTCGGAGACGGCTCTGGTGGACAAAAACTCACTACCATATCCGCCCAAGCCCGTTGCGGACGAATAAACTCGGCTGAATCCGGTTCGCGCTTGCGTAATTCTTCTAAAACTTGCTCCTCGGTGTATCCGCGTTTTTGCGTATCGCGTTTAACTTTCCATTGCGCTCTCAGCGATTCTGGCGGCGCAAGATACACTTTCACGTCATAGCAATCCCGCGCTGCACGAGTCGAATACCCTAACAAGCCTTCGATAATGATGAAGCGATTCGGCTTGATGTAAGTGGGAGCCTCAAACGTTCCAGTTTTGTGGCTGTAGTTTGGTTTGAGAATCGGCTGACCCGATCGCAACAGCGCTAAATGCTGCTGCATAATGTCTACATGATTACAGTCCGGGTGTAGAGCAGTAATGCCAACCTGAGCGCGTTGAGTGCGATCGTACTTGTGATAGTCATCGGTGCAAATGATCGTCACGTTCTCTTCACCCAGCACCTGAGCAATTCCACGAGTGAGCGTCGTCTTTCCAGCCGCACTATCGCCAACGATGCCAAGAATAATGGGGCGCTGTGACATGATCGCTTCTACACCTTCGAGAATAGTTTTGACTCTAGAAACATCCTAAGCGGTGAGGAATCTAGTTTTGCTCAAGAATCATTACAACTCCTTGGAGTGCAAATGAAGTGAACTCAAGCAATACTGCATATTGTATTTCCAATAGCCGCTTTGGGGTATCATTGAGTAGAATCTATAACAACCCCGTTAAGATATATTTCATTAACTCACGCTCTATTTAGTATCCTGAAAGCGGCGACCCCTCTTCATCTGAAGTTTTTCCTGCCGCAGTCACTACACTCTACATCCTATGAAATTTTCAGTATTCCACACGCCTGAACTTACGCCTGGACAAAGCACTGCTGATTGTGCGATTGCGATTGATGTACTGCGAGCAACCAGCACGATCGCAACTGCTCTGTTTGCCGGGGCAGAAGCAGTTCATGTCTTCAGCGACATGGAAAAGCTCGTCCAAGAAAGCGAGGCGCTACCCCCAGAAAAGCGTTTACGGGCAGGAGAACGAGGCGGAAGCAAGGTAGAAGGCTGCGATCTCGGTAACTCACCGCTCGACTGTACGCCCGATTTGATGAGCGGAAAACAACTGTTTATCAGCACCACAAACGGAACTCGCGCACTCCAGAAAATTCAAGCTTGTCCGACTGTATTGGCAGCGGCATTGATCAATCGTCATGCTGTCGTGCAATATCTGGTCGAGCATCAACCCGAAACAGTTTGGATCGTCGGGGCGGGCTGGGAAGGATCGTTCGCCCTTGAAGATACCGTTTGTGCGGGTGCGATCGTGCAAAGTGTGGCGGATCAATTGGGCTGTCCGCTGGAAGATTTGGTGGGTAACGATGAATTGGTTGGCGCAGTTTCGCTTTACCAACAGTGGCAAGATAATCTGCTGAGCCTGATGTATCACGCCAGCCACGGTAAGCGACTGCTGCGGTTGAACTGTATGGAAGATCTGAAATATTGTTCGACGCTCGATTCGCTCGATGTTCTGCCGATTCAAGCTGAGATTGGAACCCTGGTAAAGCATCAAGCAGTGGTGCGTCCACTGTTCGATCGAACGCTCTCTAATGCTGCTTTGAGATAACTCTTTCAAGCACCTTTAAACAAGTTAGCCCCCTAAGTTCCGCAGAATCGGAAATTTAGGGGGCTATTTCGTTCACGATCGCGACAATTTCAACGGTGAGCGTCTTAAGTCGCAACCTTCGTATCGACATTCAACAGTTCCGCGATCGCTTGATGTTCTGCGGCGGGATGTCTTGGCACTTCATGACGGGCATCGGTGATCAGCCAGTCGAGTGAAGCGGCTTGGACATCGATCGTTGCGCCTGTCTTGTCTACACAGAACCGCCCGAAGACTAACTTATCGACCAATCGCACTCCTGGGCCTAAACGCGACCACTCAAAAATGACGCTGTTATCTACGGTTGCACCGCTACAAATCCAGCAGTTATGCCCAATCATCGCAGGGCCTACAATTTTCGCGCCGTCCTCGATACAAGTCATACTGCCAATGTAAACTGGCCCTTGAATATCTACCTTGTCCCAGTTGACTGCCACATTTAGCCCCGTGTAAATCCCCGGAGCCACTTCACGTCCTGGGATCGGAACATTTTTGATTTCGCCTTTGAGAACGCCGCGAATCGCTTGCCAATAATCTGGGACTTTGCCGATATCGACCCATTCAAAGTCCATCGGCAATCCATAGAACGGCGCATTCATTTCCACTAGCTTCGGAAATAACTGGCTACCGATATCAAACTCAACGCCAGATGGAATGTAATCTAGAACTTCGGGTTCAAAAATGTAGATCCCGGTATTGATATTCGTGCTTAAGGCTTCTTCAACCGATGGTTTTTCCTGAAATGCCTTGATTCTGCCGTCTTCGTCGGTCACAACTACGCCGTAGCTTGGAACTTCTGATCGATCGACCGTTTTCATAATCACCGTCGCGATTGATCCCTTTTCTCGGTGCCACTTCACTGCTGCTGTGAGATCCAAGTCGATTAGGGCATCGCCGCAAAGTACCACAAACGTATCGTCGAAGAAGGGTGAGAAGTCTTGAATGCGCTTCATTCCGCCTGCTGAACCGACTGCCTCACCGACAAGATCCCCGTCTACGATCCGGCCTTCAAACGAATAGCCAATCTGGACACCGAAGCGCTGCCCATCTTTGAAATAGCTTTCGATCTCATTTGCCAAATGGCTCACATTCACCATGATTTCGTCGAAGCCGTGTTGACGCAGCAACTCCAGCAAAAACTCCATCACTGGTTTTTGCAGGATCGGAATCATCGGCTTAGGAATTGTGTACGTAATTGGTCGAACCCGCGTGCCTTTCCCAGCCGCCAGAATCATGGCTTTCATAAATTGTTTGTCTCCAACCCTACGCCGTCAATGTTCATACGATCGCACACTACAACTGGACGATTTCGCGCCAAACTCGCTTTAATCACAGAGCTTCTAGAGCGCGATCAAGTTCTAGAAACCCAGAGATTATGTCAACCCTACCGTATCCCGTTTGATCTTGAATTCGTCTGAAAGTTCAGTTTTTCTCCAAGATGTTCCGAAAGCGCGATCGGATTCAGAAAACTCTCTTGCATTATCGCCGATCGCTCCAGTGTTCTAACAGTGCAAATGTTTTAGAGCTTTGGTTTTTCGATCGAGTCTGTCACTTTAGTTATCGTTCAACTTCGCCTGGGTCAATTTGAAATTTGGCATAAGCGTAGCCAGCATCGCCATTCTACAGATTATCTTTCGAGTGTTGGCATGTTCGTGTTTATACGGGAGAAAGATCAAGGCTATGCAAAGTTAATACAAAGTTTCTGTAAAGCACTAGGATTTCGTGAACGATCTAGCGGTTTCAGAAATCGAATCAATCAGCAGTGTAGAAATTACTGAGGCTTAGAATTCGTTCAGGTAAGTGGCTCCAAGGACGGAGAAGAAACGCAAGATCTGACCGTGGACATATTCAGTTATGGCACTTGGGCAGTAACCAGCAGCGGAGTAAGCCGGTAAGTTTAGTTCATAGACATGGTGAGGATGGTATGAACGGTCGGACTTTTTTAGATAGCAAGCAATCGAAACAACGAACTGTGAATGTGGGTCGTGCCACTACAGTGAGTCGTACAGTGAGTCGTCGCTCTCCGAAAGTCGATCGCTCATTACCCAAATCTACCCGACCGCAAACGGTCTGGCTTGATCCCGTTGCTCAGGATCGCTTATTGCGCCAACAATCACTAACGGATGCGAAACAAGGTCACTATCTCGAAGCGATCGCAGGCTTGACAATCTTGATTGATCGTAATCCTGAAAATGCGACCGATTACAACAATCGCGGACTGGTGCATTTCCAGTGCGGGCATTTGGACGCAGCGATCGAAGACTATAACAATGCAATTCGCCTCAATCCCAAGCTTGCGAGCGCCTACAATAACCGCGCTAATTATTACGCCTCCCAAGGGCTTCTAATCGAAGCGATCATAGACTATGACCAAGCGATCGATCTTGATCCGACAAATATTCGCGCTTGGCTAAATCAGGGAATTACCTTTCGCGATCTTGAACTGTATTCGCAGGCGATCGAGAACTTTGAACAAGGGCTGCAAATCTCGCAACTGCTTTCCTCGCCGCTGAACGATCATTCGGTGCTAGAGGCGCATCTCTACGGAGCGCGGGGTCGGGCGCATCATTTAGCAGGCGACTGGAATTTTGCGATCGCAGATTACAACCGCTCCCTAGAGCGCATCCCGGAATCTGACATTTCGGAAAAGAGATTGCGGATGCAGGTAAGCCGCTGGATGCAGGAATTGACGAATTAGATTCGGCTGAATAGCGAAACCATCAATACGAAGGCAACAAGAACGATCGCAATCCCGATCAAGTCTGTTTTTCGCCTAGAATCGCGGAAGGCAGGCTGTAGCCAAAAATTCAACCGTTTTGTAATCTGCGGCATCACTGCCCAGGTGAGTAGCGAAGAAATGATGATATTGTTGACCAGCGTAATGACCGCAGGCGACCACGATTGCAGCGATTTTAGCCAATCATAAGTCGAAAACAGTTTTATCTGGATCATCACCAGCGGGTAAAGTCCTAAGACGACTGCCAGCACTTGTTTCCAGGGGGGCGCTCCTAAACTCGATCGCTCTTCGCCTGCCTCGGTTGAGAACCATCCTTCTAATCCAGTGGTAAATGATTTGAACTTATAAGCTTCAAAAATCTGTTGCCCCGATTCGATCAAGTGTTCACGACCGTCAGAGCCTAGCCAATCATTTAAGTGATTGGGCGTATCGAAATGAACGATTGAATACCATTTCACTACACCATTTGCACATTGCAACGGCGGACACAGATCATATCTAAGAAATCCTGAATGACGTTTAGCGCCCCGCTCCAAAGCCCGAACCCAGTTGCGAAACGCAGCTTTGTTGCCATTGGGAACGATGAATTCTAGAACAACCGTGGAGTAGAAAATGCGATCGTCGTGGTCAGTGTTGAGCATTCGTTTAGTGTGCAAGATTTGAGCAATTTTAAGATCGTTCTCAATAGGTAGACATTCTATAGATAATGGTACAGAAGCAGTTCAATCCCATCGTGAAACGATGCAAGCTCAACCAGAAATTAAAGCGCTCAGCTTGGAGCAGTACCAGGAATAGCTACACGTGAGCGAATTCTAAATCTACGCAAAGTTTGTACAAGCAGAATTGTTAAAGCGATCGCCGACAACAATTCTAAAGTTATCAAGAACTTCACACAAAGCTGAATGATTGAGTATTGAAATCAATTCGGGTGAGTTTGCACGGTAGTACAAAGTTTTGGCAATCTCTCTAAAGGTATATTTATTGTCCCAAATTTACTCATAGCCTGATAAAACAATTAAACTGATTTTCAGTCTAATTCTGTATTTCTAGATAAAAAACTAGGGTTATTTGCTGCGAAATGATATGAATTTTCATAGTTCTGTGATGTCGCCTTCAATTACGAGTGATGGTGTGCATGAGTGATGCTGTTTCGATTCAAGCTTTCGATCATTTAGAACTTTATGTCGGCAATGCAAAACAAGCAGCGATGTTTTACGATCGCGCTTTTGGTTTTCAGTCGATCGCCTACCGAGGACTCGATACCGGAACCCGTGATGTTGCCTCCTATGTCATGCAGCAAGGCGAGATTCGCTTAGTGTTAAGTTCTGCACTGGATTCAGATCATCCGATCGCGCTTAAAACTGCTAAACACGGCGATCATGTCGCGATCATTGGGCTGAGGGTGATGGATGTCGATCGGGCGTTTGAAATCAGCATGGCACGGGGCGCTTTGATGGCAGTTCCAGTGACCGAAGAATCAGACGAAATGGGAACTTATCGCTATGCTGCAATTTATGGATATGGCGATACGTTGATCAAATTCGTGCAGCGCGATCGTTATCACGGCGTTTTTGCTCCAGAATTTGTTCCGCGTTCAACTCAACCTCATACAGATGCTGGATTAATCAAGATTGATCACATTGTTGGGAACGTTGAGAAAGGAAAAATGGATTGCTGGGTGAAGTTTTTTGAGAACGTCTTAGGATTAGATCTATTAATACAGTTTGACGATAAAGCAATTACGACCGAGTACTCTGCACTCACTTCCTCTGTAATGCAGAATGCCACAGGTACGATCAAACTCCCCATTAACGAACCTGCGATCGGCAAAGGAAAATCTCAAATTCAGGAATTTCTAGAATACAATCACGGTGCGGGAGTTCAACACGTTGCTTATCTGACTCACAACATTGTTGATACAGTGACAAAGCTGAAGAATTTAGGCATTGAGTTTCTCAGCGTTCCCCGATCGTACTATGCAGATTTAGAGGCGCGAATTGGCAAGATTGACCAATCGATCGACCAATTAGCCGAACTGGGGATTTTAGTCGATCGCGATCGTGAAGGCTATTTGCTGCAAATCTTTACTCGCCCTGTGCAGGATCGCCCGACTTTATTTTTTGAAATCATTGAACGGCATGGCTCGCAGGGATTTGGTGAAGGAAATTTCAAATCTTTGTTTGAAGCGATCGAGCGAGAACAAGCCTTACGCGGAAATCTTTAGAAACCGCGATCAATCCTGGATCAATTGATTCAATTTTCTAAACTAGATCTCAGTGATTGAGAACGATTCGGTATGACTGACACAACACTCCCCTACGACGTAGAACAAGCAGTACGAGAGCGGTATGCAGCAGGCGCACAGCAACCCCAAGCCTCGCTTTGCTGTCCCTCAGATGGTTACGATCAACGCTATTTAGAAGTTCTGCCGCAAGAAATCATCGAGAAAGACTATGGCTGTGGTGATCCAACTCGATATGTCAGGTCTGGTGAAACCGTTGTTGATCTCGGTTCTGGAGCGGGAAAAAACTGCTATATTCTGGCGCAAAAAGTCGGCGCGACTGGGAAAATCATCGGTGTCGATATGAACGATGAAATGCTCAATTTATCGCGCAAGTATCTTGTGCCTATGAGCGAGAAGCTAGGGTACGAGAACGTTGCATTCGTAAAAGGTAAGATTCAAGACCTAGCGCTGAATTTAGACTTGGTGCAACAGTGGCTCGAACAGCATCCGATTCATTCCGTAGATCAGATTGCAGCACTGGAGGCAGAGTGCGATCGCTTACGTCAAACTCAGCCCTTAATTGCGACGGATAGCGTTGACGCTGTAATTTCCAATTGTGTTCTCAATCTTGTTCGTCCTCAAGATAAAAAACAGTTGTTTCAGGAAATCTTTCGTGTTCTCAAACGGGGTGGACGCGCTGTAATCTCAGACATTGTTTGTGATGAAGCTCCGACTGAGAAGATTTTGAACGATCCGGAACTCTGGAGCGGCTGTATTGCAGGCGCATTCCGCGAGAATGAGTTTCTTGAAATGTTTGATCAGGCAGGATTCTACGGAATCGAAATTCTGGCGCGTCAGACTGAACCGTGGCAAGTGATCGATGGCGTGGAGTTTCGATCGCTCACCGTTCAAGCGTTCAAAGGGAAACAAGGTGAGTGCTGGGAGCGCAATCAGGCTGTGATTTATCGCGGCCCTTGGAAGGCGGTGCAAGATGACGACGGACACACTCTCTATCGGGGTGAACGCATGGCAGTGTGTGATAAAACGTTTCAAATCTACACCAATCCCAACGGCGCTTATCATTCTGATATCATTCCGGTTCCGCCGCGTGATTCAGTTTCATTCCAGTTAGCAAAACCGTTTGATTGCTCCGGCGATGCGTTTCGTGATCCGCGCGTGACTAAAGGCACAGATTATCGTGAGACGATCGAGCAGTCCAACGGCGACGGCTGTAGCTCCTCAAGCTGCTGCTAATCCTGTTCAAATACCTTCCCTAACGCAGCAGGCGGCGTACTCCGAATCAGTTCTGATGCCGTGTTGTCGATCGGGGAAGGTAATAGTTTTAGCAATCGCTCTAGCCAATCGCTCGAAGTCAAAACTAACAATAAAATCATCAATAGAAATGGTGCAACGGTAAACACTTGAGTCGGAACATCTGGAATCGTACTTTGAGCCACACCCGCCAGCGATTGCAAAATTCCAAACAGATAACAGCTAATTGCAACTCTAAGTGGATTCCAGCCGCCGAAGATGACGATCGCTAACGCAATCCACCCATATCCTGCCGTATGCAACTGACTCCATCCTGCTTTGAAATTTAGTGAGAATGCTGCTCCAGCCATTCCCATCATTGCGCCACCAATCAAGGTGTAAATGTAGCGCATCAAAACAACATTCGTTCCTCTAGCAAATGCTGCATTTGGTTGCTCTCCGATCGCTCTTAACATCAATCCAGCGCGAGTCCGATAGAAATAAATCCAAACGAGCGCGATCGACAAATAACTGAGATAAACAAGCAAATCACTTTGAAAAAATAACTGCCCAATCAACGGAATATTTTGCAGTAGCGGAACCCGAAAACTTGGAACGGTTGGTCCTGGAATTCGCACAAATGGATTTCCTAGAAACGACGACAAACTCGCACCCAACAGCGTCAGCACAAACCCGATCGCGACTTGAGACTGTTTCAGTGTCAGCGCTCCAAATGCCACAATCAGCGCGATCGTGGCTCCGACTAATCCTGCTCCGATAAATCCCATCAGCAAGCTTGGAACGGTTCCAGTGGCTTCGAGCGTTTTCGCGATCGCAAATCCGGTCATGGCACCCATCAAAATTGTGCCTTCTGCCGAAAGGTTAATCACTCCTGCCCGTTCTCCGATCGTTTCTCCAAGCGTGGCAAATACTAAGGGAGTTGAAGTTGCGATCGCTGTTGCAAAAATCGGAATCAGTTGAGCCGCGTCCATGATTGAAAAGCCTTGAATCAGCGTAGATTTGCTTACTCTATCAAATGTCACCAGTCGGCAAGGTAAAAAACTTAGCTTTTTTTAGAGTTCACTAAACTGTACTTTTTCGTAGATATCGGCAATTAACAATGTTGCTTCAACCGATCGCAGTTTAATTTCTGTGTCTTGCTCATCGAATTGATCGATCTGCCAATGTTTCGGCTGGGTTTTGTAGAAGTGATCGATCGCAATCTGATTTTGATATCGATTACAAAGATCTTGTAGTCTTGCTCCTTCAGTGCCAGCTTCAGAAGACAACAGCAATTCCCACAAATGAGATTATGGTTTACCGTTCCACCAAGCTTAGGTGTAACTCATCCTGCATCATAATCACTTCTGAATTCTGCATCTGCTTCCAAATCTAGATACTCTTCGGGCGTAAGAAGCCTTGAAGACATCAAACATCCTCCTAAAGAGAATGCCTGCCAAACAGCTTGAATCTCTTCAAACCACCCAGCAGGCATCAAATTCAAATTAATTTAGAACAATCCGAGGGTCAAGCCTTGGCTCACCGGGAAGATTGCACCAATTCCGAGCCACATCGTGACAAAGGTTCCAAACAGGAATACCGCCATCGCAACCGGACGACGGAAGGGATTTTGGAACTTGTTGACGTTTTCGATGAACGGAACGGCAATCAAGCCCAGAGGCACAGAACCCATCAACACCACACCCAAGAGCTTGTTCGGCACTAGGCGGAGAATGTTGAAGACAGGGTACAGATACCACTCAGGCAGAATTTCGAGCGGCGTTGCAAACGGATTTGCAGGCTCACCGTTCATAGCAGGGTCAAGCACTGCCAAACCCACACAAAGCGCGATCGTGCCTAAAATCACGACCGGGAAAATATACAACAAATCGTTGGGCCAAGCAGGTTCACCATAGTAGTTGTGACCCATACCTTTCGCCAACTTCGCACGCAATTGAGGATCGCTAAGATCCGGCTTTTTAATCGTTGCCATTTAACAAAGGCTCTCCTTAACTCTAGAGATCAGCAAAACACTTTTGAATTCGAGACTTTAAACTTATCTTAAGCGCAATTCTAAAGTCCCGAATCCAAAAAATTCTTACAACGGGCCTGAAATTCCTTGCTTTCGGATCATCAGGAAGTGCGCCAACATAAAGACGGCGATCAACCAAGGTAAGACAAAGGTGTGAGCGCTGTAGTAGCGAGTTAAGGTCGATTGACCGACGCTTGCACCACCCCGCAGCAAATCTGCAATCAGGGTTCCAACAACGGGAATCGCTTCAGGCACACCTGACACGATTTTCACCGCCCAGTAGCCAACTTGATCCCAAGGCAGCGAGTAGCCCGTCACACCGAAGGAAACGGTAATAACTGCAAGAACGACACCCGTTACCCAGGTCAGCTCACGCGGCTTTTTGAAGCCACCGGTGAGGTATACGCGGAACACGTGCAGAATCATCATCAACACCATCATGCTGGCAGACCAGCGGTGGACGGAGCGAATCAGCCAGCCAAAGTTGACTTCGTTCATGATGTACTGAACGGAAGAAAATGCTTCGGCAACGGTTGGCTTGTAGTAGAAAGTCATTGCGAATCCAGTCGCAAACTGGATCAAAAAGCACACCAGCGTAATGCCGCCCAAGCAATAGAAGATGTTGACGTGGGGAGGCACGTACTTGCTGGTTACGTCTTCGGCAAGCGCTCCAATTTCGAGGCGCTCATCGAACCAGTCATACACATTTGCCATAAAGCAAGCGTTCCTAAAGATGATTGCTGTTCATAAAAAATGTAACACATCCATAGTGTGGATTTCTTAGCAAGAAGAGGCAATTTATCAGGGTTTTTGCCGATTTTGTGGCGGTTTGATCGACGATCGATAAGCTTAAGCCTTTGTAAAGAATAATTTCGTTTCGCAAAACTTTTGTCGGATTTGGCCTTCTCTGGCAAAGTGAATCATACTGGGATTTTGCTCCTTCAAATCGCTGGATTTAGCGCTACTATCGATCGCTATGGAAAAACGATTCATTTGGCTTCGCTCAGTGACAATCATTGGATTGTCGATCGCGGCTGCGCTCTTGTTGATGGCAGCCCCTGCAACAGCGCTGACCGAGGAGCAGAAGTTACTTAACGAAGTGTGGCGAATTATCGATCGAGCGTATGTTGATCCAACGTTCAATCATAAGAATTGGTGGGCGCTACGGGAGAAGTATCTGAAGCAATCGATGCCGAATCGAGAGGCAACGTATGGTGTGATTTCACAGATGCTAGCCGTGCTGGACGATCCGTTTACCAGGCTATTAAAGCCAGATCAATACCGCAGCTTGCAAACGAGCACGTCCGGTGAGTTGACGGGTGTTGGATTGCAGATTGCGCTGGATGTTGAAACTAAGCGACTGAAGGTGATTTCGCCGATCGTGGGTTCTCCTGCTGCCAAGTCCGGGCTTCTTGCAGGGGACAAGATTCTAAAAATTGATGATGTGACGACCGAAGGACTGAGCCTTGATGAAGCTGCCGAAAGAATGCGCGGCGTTGTGGGGAGTCATGTCACTTTGACGATCGCTCGCGAGGATGGGGTTGAACGCGAGTTTGATTTGGTGCGCGATCGAATTGAAGTGAATCCGGTGATTGCAGAGTTGCGCCCTCAAGCGGATGGATCAAAGATTGGATATTTGCGATTGAGCCAGTTTAATGCGAACGCAACAATGGAAGTGGCTCACGCGATCGCAAAACTAGAGCGCGATGGAGTCGATCGCTATGTTCTCGATTTGCGAAACAATCCGGGTGGACTGCTGAATGCGGGAATTGAAATTGCGCGATTGTGGCTGAATGAAGGCGAGATCGTTTACACCGTGAATCGCCAAGGAACGATCGGCAGCTTTGAGGCGACGGGCAAAGCATTAACTCAAGATCCGCTGGTCGTGTTAGTCAATCAAGGGACTGCTAGTGCGAGCGAGATTTTAGCGGGGGCGCTGCAAGATAACGGACGGGCGACGATCTTGGGTGAAAAGACCTTTGGGAAGGGCTTGATTCAATCGCTGTTTGATTTATCAGATGGTGCAGGGTTGGCGGTGACGGTTGCGAAATATGAGACACCCAATCATACAGACATTAATCGCTTAGGAATTCAGCCCGATCGTATTGTTCCTTTGGATCAGTCGATGACGATCGAGCAGATTGGAACACCGTTGGATAAGCAGTATCAAGCGGCGATCGATATGTTGTCTGAGACTTCTCTTGTGGCAGGAGCGAAGTGAGCTTTGAGCGCGTCTATCATGATCCGCTACATGGAGCGATCGCGCTGAATTGGAGCGATTCGACTGAGGCGCTTTTGATTCAATTGATTGATACTCCTGCGTTTCAGCGGTTGCGGCGGATTCGGCAGCTAGGTCCTGCTAGTTTGACGTTTCATGGAGCAGAAGGATCGAGGTTTACGCATTCATTAGGCGTGATGGCGGTGGCAAGACGGGCATTCGACCGCATGGCGCGGGATTATCCACAGCTTGCGCCACATCGAACGGTGCTGCTGTGTGCCGCATTGCTGCACGATATTGGGCATGGTGCGTTTAGCCACACGGCTGAGGAAATTTTTGGTAGCGATCATGAGGTTTGGACGCGGCGAATTCTGCGGGAGTCGAAGCCGATTCGGGAATTGTTCGATCGTGTTTCACCAGATTTTATTGATCAAATTGAAGCAGTTTTACTGAAGAAATATCCGCTACCGTTGATTTGGCAGTTAGTTTCAAGTCAGTTGGATTGCGATCGCATTGATTATTTAATGCGAGACAGTTACTTTACTGGGGCATCTTACGGGCGAATTGATCTGGATCGAATTCTGATGGCGTTGAGATACGATCCGGTGACGCAGCAGTTAGTAGTTGCGCGTAAGGGAATGGCAGCGATCGAGCATTATTTGATCGTGCGTTATTTTATGTATGCTCAGGTGTATAACCATCGTAAAAATGTGGCTGCAACTTGGGTATTGTTGAAAGTATTTGAGCAGGCAAGATATCAATTCAAACTTGGCAATTTAAACGCAGATCAGAACGTAAAAGCTTGGCTAAATCAAGAGTGTAATCAAATTGAATTAGCGCAATATTTAGCGACCGATGATGGAACGTTTATCTATCATTTACAACAGTGGCAAACGCACGAGGACGCGATTTTGTCGGATTTGTCTCGGCGTTTTCTTAACCGGGATTTACTCAAGGCTTTGGATATTTCGCAGTTAGAGGAGAGCGATCGAACGTTATTGCTAGAAAAGGCGCAATATTGGACAGATCAAGCCGGATTTGATTCAACGGTTTATTGCGGTTTAAGAATTGCTGTGAAACGGGGATATACGCTGTACGATCGTGGAATTAATATTCAAACAACGGCTGGATTGCGAGAAATTGGAGAGCTTTCGGCGCTGGTGCAAACGTTGACTCAGCCGGTTCAAAACGTCTGGTTGATTTATCTGCGTGAGATTGATACGAAGGTCAAAAGCTTTGTCGAGAAAACGAGTTTATCGCTTTAATTAAGGTAGTGCTATACCCGATTTCGCTCAATCTAGAATCCCGTATGGCTCAACTGAGTAACAGCGAAAAAATTGAAATTCTTATTGATCAAATCGGACGCATGACCGAAAGCATTACTGAACTCCGCATGACAGTGGAGAGTGGTTTTACTGAACTGAAAGCTGCGTCGGAGCGCCAAGAGCGTAACATCGATCGCTTAGTTGGAATTGTAGAGACGTTGATTCAAGAGCGTCGTTCAAGTTAGAAACTGTTGGATTGCTGATCGCTCCACAATTGATCGAATCTCACCAACCCGCTCCTGATATTCCGCCTCACTCAGCACTGGGGTTGTTTGATCAATCGCCACATCTTCGATTTCAATCCACGATCGACATCCGCCATATGCTTCTTGATAACCAATCTTTTGCGGTTGCGGCAAGCGAAACACCCGCAGCAGCAGTAAATACAACGGCGATCGCGGTTTCCACTTCAATCGTTCTTCGACAAACCGATCGTTCCAGATGTGAAACGGCAGCAACGATCGCACCACCTCCGCATCACTCACTTGAAATACATCAGTAATGTCGGCGATCGAACTTATCTCAATCGTTTCAGGATGCCAACCGGATTCAACGCGATCGACTAAATTCGGTTGCTTGAGTAAGGCAGGGTCTTGATGCTCGTAGGTTGGATACAGCAAGACTCTACGAAACGGCACCTCAAATCGTCCCTGCTCTTCGCGAATCCCACCTTTGCGAAGCAGCAAAATCGTTTCTCCCTGCTCCAAAGCTTTGATTGCGATCGACCATTCCTTGAGTGCGTGCTTCATAGTTATTTCGGTAAATTTAGCGTTGAGAAAAACTCTAAGCACACCACGAAAAACGGAAACATGATCCCTGCAAGTCCAATCCAACCGCCAAATTGTCCAATCAGCGAAGATATTTTTTTTCTGGGTCGATCGCCCACCTGCGCCACAAACTGAGAACTCATACTCACCAGCGCTGCCCCACCCAGACCAAACGGTACACTCAACAGAAACCATGTTCTCAGTCTAGCGCCCGGATTAATCAATCCAAGTGTCGGAAATAACACAAAGCTCACCATCTCGACGACCAGCCACAGCCCCAACGCTGTGAGCAAATCTTTCTTTTGTAGCTCATCTAAGGAGAAGTTGTTCATCGTCTAACCTTAAGGGTTTCTCAATCTTTGGGTAGTAAAACATCACGATCGCACTTCCTAAAATGGAAGTAGACCAAAAGTTCGGAGCCTGACACATGACCCCACACGATTTATTGATGCTGATTGTGATGTTAATCCCTGGGATCTTGCTTTCTGTGGCAATTATGGCAACGTTTGCGGCGGGTGGCTAATTTATTTCAGCCCGATTTCGGCAAGTCGCTGCTGTAAATATTCGCCTGCGGTGATTTTGGGAAATTTGGTTGCTCCACCTGTGCGATCAATGCAGCCCTGAAGCGGCGTAAGATCGGTTTTGCTGGTGGGATGCACGAAAAATGGCATCGAAAATCGGCGAGATCGATCTCCTGGATTCACAACTCGATGGGTTGTACTTTTGAGCAAGCCATTTGTGAGTTGCTGCAACATATCCCCGCTATCGACAATGATTTGACCTTCGACATTTGGAATGGCTTTCCAAGTTCCATCACGCTGCAATAACTCTAAGCCGCTCTCGGTTGCTTCACAGAGTAGAGTGATGAGATTGATATCTTCGTGGGGAGCCGATCGTAAACTTGCAGGATCAACATTCTCTGGAATGGGCGGATAGTGAATGATTCGCAGAATGGTATCGGCATTGATCGTCATGTTGCTGAGAAACGATCGCGGCTCTCCTAGAAACAAGGCACAAGCTTCAAGCAGTTTGACGGCGCAGTGTTCGAGTTGGGCGTATAGCTGGTTCATCGTCGATCGAAACTCAGGAATTTCGATCGGATTAAGGTTTGCTAAATGACCTTCGCGCCCGACGTGCCAGAATTCTTTGAGATCTGGGACAGGATGATCTTTCGCGTGTTCTTTGCCAAAGCGCGTAAATCCTCGCTGTCCATTCAGGTTCGGATCTTCGTAGCGTAATTTCACGTCTGCGGGTAGCTCAAAGAATGCTTCGGCAAGTTGATAGGCGCGTTGAATGAGGGTGCGATCGACCCCATGATTAATCAAGGCAAAAAAGCCAATGTCTTCTAAAGCCTTGCCGATCGTCAGCACGAAATCCTGCTGTTGGATTGGATCGTCGGATAGAAAAGATTGAAGATCAGCGATCGGAATGGATTGTTGCATCGTTGTAATTTCTTCATTGAATCAGCGAATTTCTCAACTTGATTCAGCACATTCAAAATCAAGTTGAGAAATTCTGTAATCAAGATCAGAAGTTCCGCATCAAGTTGAGAAATTGCATAACTTGATTTTGCATCTGTTGAATCGAGTTGAGCAATTCCGTGATTAAGTTGAGCAATTCCGTGATTAAGTTGAGCGACAGAATTGATCAAACCGACAAATCACGATGCGTAAACGGTTTCGCATTGGCTCCCGCATAGGTGGCCGCAATTTGTCCGTCCCCGACTAATTGATATTTGTAGGTCACTAATCCTTCAAGCCCAACAGGACCTCGCGGCGGCATTTTTTGCGTACTGATGCCAACTTCCGCCCCAAATCCATATCGAAACCCATCCGCAAATCGCGTCGAACAGTTATGATACACGCCTGCTGCATCGACTTGATTCATAAACAACTGTGCAGTTTTTGCATCTTCAGTCACGATCGCATCTGTATGCTTCGATCCATAAGTATTGATATGCGCGATCGCGTCTTCGGTTGAATCTACAATCTTGATCGCCAAAATTAGATCGCTGTATTCCGTTGACCAGTCTGTTTCGGTTGCTGCTGCAATATTCAAAATTTCGCGGGTGCGTTCATCTCCTCGCAGTTCAACATTCTTTGCTTGTAATGCTGAAACCGCTTCGAGCAGAAATTCTGATGCGATCGCAGAATGCACTAACAAGGTTTCGATCGCATTACAAGCCGCAGGATATTGCGTTTTAGAATCAACGGCAATTTTGATTGCTTTCCCAATATCAGCAGCACGATCGACGTATAAATGACAGATTCCATCGGCATGACCTAACACTGGAATCCGCGTATTATCCTGCACAAATTTCACAAACGAGTTTGATCCGCGTGGAATAATCAGATCCACATACTGATCGAGTTTCAATAACTCTAGTGTTTCCTCGCGTGTTGTCAGCAATTGCACAACAGCCGGATCAATTACCGCGTTGGTCAATCCCTGATGAATGGCTTTTACTAAGGCTTCACACGATCGAATCGCTTCTTTCCCACCTTTGAGAATCACCCCATTTCCCGACTTAATCGCAAGGCTTGAAATCTGCATCACCGCATCCGGTCGCGCCTCAAAGATCACGCCTAATACACCCAACGGACAAGTCATCCGCTTAAGGATCAAACCTTCATCAAGTTCACGATGAATCTGAACGGCTCCGATCGGATCAGCCAGCTTACCAACATCGCGCACCCCAACGATCGCGCCCTTTAATTTCGCTTCATCCAACTTCAATCGCGCATACAGCGCCGAAGAAATCCCTTCTACCTTTGCTGCCTCACAGTCCGTCGCATTCGCCGCCAAAATTTCTGCTGCATTCGCTTCAAGCGCATCAGCAACCTTCGCGATTGCCTCGTTTCGCTTCTCAGTCGGCTGCACCGCAAGCTGACGCGCTGCATTTTGGGTTTGCTGTGCGAGTGTGGTGAGTGAACCTGAAGCAACAGAAGCAGTCATGACAAAAATCCGATTCGCGACAGTTTCCAGCGTAATACATTCTTAGCGCAGCATCTCAGGGATGTTCTCGCCTTTATCCGGCGAGATTTGTCGGCGTGCTAAGCTGAAAGTCGAAATCAAGATTAAGATTGGTTTACAAACGGTTGCATCCGGAAATCAACAATGTTCAAGTTAGAGTCCGAATCTGGCTTTGCAAGCAGCGTTCCATTCAAAAACTTGCTGCCCCTTTATCGATTTGCCCGCACCGATGAAACCGTCATTCATCACCATCATCACCAAACTGCACCGTTAAATGAAAAAGCGATTCGGGTGCTGAATTGGAACATTGCTAAGAATAATGACGATCGCGCCTGGCAAATCGATTTTGATTGGATTCTCGATCGCTACCGTCCCGATCTAGTCTTTCTGCAAGAATTCAGTTTATGCGCTCACTCCAAAAATTTTAAGCTGGCAGAATTAAGCTGGAGTTTCGCACCAAACTTTATCGACCAGTATCACAATATTTATGCGGGAGTTTTGACTGGCTCACAATCAACCAGTGTGACTCACAGAGCGCTAGTGACCGAACATTTTGAACCTGTCTCAAATACCCCAAAGGTTTCTCTAGTGACAGAGCATCCATTTGCTGAAGGAACCTTGCTGACGATCAACTCGCACCTGATTAATTTTGTTGAGTTAGAGAAGTTCAAGGCGCAACTGCATGAAATCGAAAACGCGATCGCACACCACAATGGAGCAGTCATCTTTTCGGGAGATTTTAATACTTGGAATCGCTCCAGGTGGCAGATGCTTGATAAGATGACGCGCAGGCTCGGTTTAATCAGAGCAGAGTTTCCAGCAACCGATGCTCAAAAAATCAAGCGATTTTTGCTGTCTCCACCGCTCGATCATATTTTCTATCGCGGATTGCGACAGAATTATCTAGCAGCGCGTGTTCTCGATCACATTCAATCGTCTGATCATAAACCGATGCTGGTTGAGTTTCATCTCTGAGTCAAGCTATGGTCGATGTCGGTGGTTCCGTTCAGATCTTTAGCATTGTCGCAATTGTTGTTCATGTTCTAGGAATCATCAATGCGGGTCACGCCGTGATGACGGTACGATCGTCGCGTGGGGCGGTGGCTTGGAGTATTTCGCTCTTGACGTTTCCGTGGTTAGCGATTCCAGCCTATTGGATTTTGGGGCGCAATCGATTTTATGGCTATGCAGAAGCGCTTCATGCCGCTTATGTCGAACACAATACGCTGGCTCAACAGGTTTATCAAGAAGCTTTAGAATACAAAACGGAACTCCCTAAAGAGTTCGCTTCACTGCAAACGTTAGCAGACTCATTAACCACGATTCCATTCACAACGGGAAACTATTTTGAGTTATTGCTGAATGGAATGGAAACCTTTGCAGCAATGCTATCTGCAGTTGGATCAGCAAAAGATTACATATTGCTGCAAACTTATACGTTAGATGATGATGAGATTGGACACGAATTCTGCAAAGTCCTGATTCAGAAAGCGTCTCAGGGTGTGCGAGTGTACTTACTCTACGATGGAATTGGCACACGAGGACTAGCCCGATCGTATCTGCGCTCTCTTCGTCAAGCAGGCGTGAAAGTTAGAACCTTTAGAAGCACAAAAGGACGGGGAAATCGCTGGCAGATTAACTTTCGCAATCATCGGAAGATTCTAATCGTCGATGGTGCGATCGGCTTTGTGGGAGGGTTAAACATTGCGGATGAATATCTCGGCTACAAACCGCCCCTAAGTCCGTGGCGCGATACGCACATGAGAGTGCAGGGAACGGCGGTGAAATGCTTACAGGGTAGCTTTCTGGGCGATTGGTTTTGGGCAACGCGAAGCCTTCCCGAAGTGCAATGGAACATTGATCCAAAACCGGGATTTAATCAAACAGCGCTTGTGTTTCCGACGGGGCCTGCGGATTATGTTCCTGCTTGTACGTTGTTTTTCATGAATGTGATTAATCAAGCAAAACAACGGCTATGGATTGCGAGTCCGTATCTTGTGCCGGATGAGTCGATCGCGACTGCGCTCAAACTGGCTGCGATTCGTGGGGTCGATGTGCGAATTTTGCTGCCCAATCGCCCGGATCATTTCATGGTGTATTTCTGTGCGTTTTCGTATTACAACGAGATGCAGACCGCAGGCGTGAAGATTTACCGCTATCAGCCGGGGTTTATGCACCAGAAAATCATTTTGGTGGATGATGCGATCGCTGGAGTTGGCACAGTCAATTTGGATAATCGATCGTTCTACCTGAATTTTGAAGTCACCGTGTTTGTGCTGAATCAGGAGTTTGTGCGATCTGTTGAGAAAATGCTGCAAGACGATTTAGAAATTTGTCGCTTAGTTGAACCTGGAGACTATCAGAAGCGTCCGTTGTGGTTTCGGTTAGTCGCTCGAATTGCGCGATTATTTGCCCCGATCTTGTAATCGACCTGCTACGATCGCTCTGCTGCACTCTTGCTAATTGATGTAATGAAAACTCCAGAACTGCTTGCACCTGCTGGAAATTGGGAATGCGCCAAAGCTGCGATCGAGAACGGCGCAGATGCAATTTACTTTGGGTTAGATCGGTTCAACGCACGAATGCGAGCAGAGAATTTTACAGAATCGGATCTGCCAGAGTTAATGGAGTTTTTACACTGGCGCGGCGTGAAAGGTTACGTCACGTTAAACACATTAATCTTTCAGAATGAATTAGCAGAAGCAGAACAATATCTACGATCGATCATCACTTCCGGTGTCGATGCCGTGATTGTGCAAGACATCGGAATTTGTCGCTTGATTCGCCACTTATCGCCAGATTTTCCGATTCATGGTTCGACTCAAATGACGGTGACAAGTGCAGCAGGAGTCGAATTTGCGAAGTCGCTCGGTTGTCAGTTGGTTGTATTAGCGCGGGAATGTTCGATCAAAGAAATTAACAAGATTCAAAAGCACTTAAACGACAATAACATCACGCTACCGCTTGAAGTGTTTGTGCATGGTGCATTGTGTGTGGCGTACTCAGGGCAATGTTTGACCAGTGAAGCGCTAGGGGGTCGATCGGCGAATCGGGGAGAATGCGCTCAAGCGTGTCGAATGCCGTATGAGTTGATCTCAGATGGGCAAACGATGAATTTGGGCGATCGACGGTATTTGCTCAGTCCTCAAGATTTAGCCGGATTAGATGTGCTGCCGGAACTGGTGCGATCGGGTGTGTCTTGTCTCAAAATCGAAGGACGGTTAAAAGCTCCTGAATACGTGGCGAATGTCACTAAAGTTTATAGAAACGCACTTGACCAAGCGATCGCTGATGTGAATGCTGAGCGCTACAACTTAGAAATGGCATTTTCACGCGGATTGCACACTGGATGGTTTGAGGGAATTAACAATCAAGAACTCGTTCATGCGAGATTTGGCAAGAAGCGCGGCGTTTATCTCGGTGAAGTAGTTGATATTCGACGAGAGCAAATTACGATCGCCGCACAAGCCCCAGTAAAACCCGGTGATGGCATTGTCTTTGATGCGGGACATCCAGAAGCTAAAGAAGAAGGCGGACGGATTTATGCAGTCGATCGCCAAAACGGAAAAACGATTTTGACCTTCGGACGCGATCAGTTAAATTTGCGTCGCATCAGTATCGGTGATTTGATTTGGAAAACGAGCGATCCGGATCTCGATCGACAAATTCGCCAAACTTACGCAGGCGATCAACCGAGATTTCAGCGACCGATTGAGATTGAAATTCATGGTGAAATTGGGCAGGCTTTGAGCGCGATCGCCAGAGATTCAGTAGGACACATTACCCGCGTTGAATCTGAGATGCCACTCGTTGAAGCGCATTCAAAGCCTTTAACAACAGAGCGATTACAAGAACAATTCGGACGACTGGGAAATACACCCTTCAAGTTAGGCAAACTCGACAATCATCTAACTGATGCTGCGATGATTCCGGTGAGTGAACTGAATCGAATGCGGCGGGAAATGGTCGATCGATTAGAACAACTCAGAATCCAGCCAAAACAATGGCAGATGGATGAGGCGCGATCGCTCAAAGATTTATTACCCAAAGCAACAATACAATCTCAAACACCAGAATTAGTTGTTCTTATCCGCAATCTGAAACAATTAGAAACCGTATTGCAATCAGGAATTCAAACCGTTTACTGCGAATTTGAAGATCCTCGCGCTTATCGTCAAGCCGTCGAGCTAACGCGCCAATCTTCAGATGCAAAAATTTGGGTGGCACCACCGAGAATCACAAAGCCTGGGGAACAGTGGATTCTAGACCAAGTTCGCAAATCAGATGCAGACGGGTACTTAATCCGCAACTATGATCACTTGAAGTATTTCAAGGACGATCGCAAAATCGGCGATTTCTCACTCAACGTTGCTAACGCCATCACCGCCGATTACTTCAAACAATTCGGTCTAGAACGTCTCACCGCTTCGTATGACCTCAATATCGAACAACTCACACACCTGATTAAAAGCTGTCCTTCAGATTGGTTTGAAATCACCATTCACCAACACATTCCGATGTTTCACATGGAGCATTGTGTTTTCTGTGCTTTTCTTTCAGAAGGGACGGACTTCACCAACTGCGGCAGACCTTGTGAACAGCATGAAGTGAAATTACGCGATCGTACTGGAATCGAACACGTCTTACACGCCGATGCAGGCTGTCGAAATACCGTATTCAACGGAACCGCACAAACCGGAGCAGAGTTCTTACATCACTTGCAACAATGCGGCGCACAACGCTTTAGAATCGAATTTCTCAACGAATCTAGTCATCAAATCGCACAGACGATCGATCGCTATCGTCAACTTTTGAATGGAGAAATCACAGGCGCACAACTTTGGCGGGATTTAAAACTGCAAAATCAGCTTGGAGTCACACGCGGCACATTGGGTTGATGCGCGCTCCGCGATCGATAAGTTTTGTCCAAGGTCAAAATTTTCTGCTTCTGTCCTGTGGTAGACGGAGGAGCGATCGTAAATTTCGTAAAATTGCCCCGAACGCAAATTGATTATTATGTTCGGAGGACTTTATATGAAACGTTTAATGGCGCGTGTCTTCGCGGTATTAGTTGTAGGTTTGATGACGTGGACAGGCTTCTTCGCGCCTGCTTATGCAGAGGTGACAACGCAAGTGCCTGGAAGCGAAGAAGTGATCAGCCCGGATGGAGAACAGTATTCAAGCCGCCAAGAAGCTTACGAAAAAGCGATGGAAGCGGCAAACGATCCCAAGGGATTAGACAAAGAATATGAGAAAGATCTGAAGCTCTTTAAGAAGGAGAATCCCGACCAAGCAAACCTGCTCGAAAAGGCAGAAGCCGCAGTTGAAAAGGTTGTTGGTGACAAATAGTTAATCTTATCGATTCTCAGAGGCGATCGGGTTTAGAAAGCCCGATCGCTTACCCTGCTGCTTTCCACGATCGCAATCCCTGTAGCACTTCATCTGTCGTCGCCGTCCATCCGATGATTCCCCCTTGCGCCCGCACCATTTCTAAAGTCGCTTGCTTAAATTCAGCAAAATAGCTCTCGGTTGCATCTTCAACCAGCAAACATTCATAACCACGATCGTTCGCCTCACGCATCGTCGTTTGCACGCAGACCTCTGTAGTCACACCTGCAATCAATAGGTGCGTCACATTCCGGGCGATCAATTGCACCTCAAGATCAGTATTGTAGAACGCGCCCTTTCCGGGTTTCGGAATCAAGACTTCTCCGGGGATCGGTGCAAGCTCTGGAATAATCTCATTCCCAGGTTCCCCTAAGACCAGAATCCTGCCAAGTTTACCCGTATCACCGATCGTCAACTCTCCCCGACCGCGCTTCAACTTCGATTTAGGACAATCGGATAAGTCGGGCTGGTGTCCTTCTTGGGTATGAAAAATCGGGACATTGAAAGCGCGACAGCCTTCGAGCAAGCGTTTCACGGTCGGAACGATCGCAGTTAATCGCCCGACATCATTTCCTAACACTTCACCAAATCCACCCAATTCGAGAAAATCGCGCTGCATATCAATCACAATCAACGCAATTTCCGAATTGGTGGGTAGCTCGTACTCGTAAGGCTGTGCTGCAATAAATGTCATAGGTGTTTAGAAGGGAATTCCTTGTCCCTTAGATGGTAAGGCTTTGAGATAGTGCAGAAACTCGATTAATTCATCCTCATCTAGCTCAGCACGAGTTTTTTTGCCGTAGGTGTCTTGAAGATACGTGCTTCCTTGTTTCTTTGTCCAGCCAATCCGCTCAATTTCTGTACCAATTTGCGCTATCGCATCGGATAGATCGATCGGTTCTGGTGCGGGTGGTTCTGGTTCATCGTCTTCAAAATCTGACGAGAAATCGATGGGCGGATTCGCAGGCTCACGAGTGATTTCTGGCGGTGCAGATTTAATCTCCGGCATATCTAAGCCCGGAAACGACAGCAAATCAGGCACTGGAGCCACTTCATCGAGTGGTTCTTCTTTTTTCTTGCGAACGGTCTTCTTAGGAATTTCGGGAACTAACGCTTCAACCGGGGGCAATGGAAGGTCGGGAATTGCCGTTGTAAAACTCGGTTCGACTTCCTTAGGGGGTTCCATCGATCGCGCCGCCACATCAAATGTAGGTGCACCTCCGGTTGGCGAAATTCCCAACACCTCCATTGCTCGAACCCGCGCTCGATCTTCTGCAACTTCGATTTTTTCAGCCGCCGCCATTCCGGTTGCCATCGTCGTGGTTCCAACCTGAACGATCGCTCTGACCACAAACTGTCCATCGTGAATTTGAACCAGTTCCGAAATCAGCGCTCCTTGCGGAAAGCGGCTTCTAAGTTGGGCAAATAAGCTGTGCCCTTGGGAATATTGTGCGATCTGGTCGTCAGCAGAAGAAAACATAGCGGAATTTGTCGAAATAAGGTTCGCGATCATCTTTATTTTAGAAGGGAAACAATACAGGCGCTTTGATCGGGAAGTCTATAGGTTACAGGATGATCTGAAAATTCGATCGCTCTAAAATAAAAAAGAATTGAAACGTTGTGTACAATACCTGACATCTAAAAATTCTATTGTTATAGTGAAGCCTTCAGCGACCGTTTTCCCCAGATTTCTTTGACAATTCAATGTTTTACAAAAACGTGCCAGAGGGTCAAGAACCGATTCGGGTTCACTTCGAGCGCCAGATCAAACGCATCCAACGCGATGTTTTGCGCATGGGAGCACTGGTCGAACGATCTTGCTATCTCGCACGAGAAGCCTTGTTCGATCGCAATCTCGCTGCCGCTGATCAAATTCGCAAACTTGATAAGAAAATCGATCGTCTCTACAAACAGATCGAACTCGATTGCGTCAATCTGATCGCACTGCAATCTCCTGTGGCTCAGGATTTAAGGCTACTCAGCGCTCTGATGCAGCTGGTTCGCGATCTAGAGCGAATTGGAGACTATGCTCAAAACTTGGGTGATGTCGCAGTGCAGTTGTTTCCGTATCCCGAATCGCCACATATGGGTAAAATTCGGCAGATGTTCGATCGCTGTCGGGCAATGTTAGCCCTTAGTTTAGAGTCGCTGTCCGATCTCAACGCTGAATTGGGTTTAGATGTGCGTCAGCGCGATGATGTGGTGGATTCAGACTACGAAACGCTTTATAACTTATTAGCGCGTCAGCAAGATGTGAAGGGCATGATCGAACCAATCGTGCTGCAAGTGCTAATTATTCGCCACTTAGAACGCATGGCGGATCATGCGGCAAATATTGGTAAGCGCGTGGCATATATTGTCACGGGAAAACGATAACGCTTTCGGGCGATCCGATCGAATCGCCCGATGGTTTAGTTCTACACTTTTGCGAGTGCAGGTTCACGCATTAGAAGCGCGATCGCATCCGTCGCATTCGCGCCATAAACCTCACAAGAGTTATTCGGACTCTCGATCAATTTCACTTTGTACAACTGTGCCCCAATCTGGCGAATTGGGTCTTCCAGCAAATCGCGAATGTGAACTGCAATATTTTCGGCAGTTGGCACAACTTTCTCAAAATAAGGAATATCTTTATTTAAGAAAGTGTGGTCGAAAGGTTCTACCACGTAATCATCTACTGCTTTCTGGAATGCGACTAAATCTGCAATCATTCCGGTTCGCTCATCCATTTCACCTTTGATGGTGACTTCGAGGTGATAATTATGTCCATGACCGTTTGGACGAGCGCATTTGCCGTAGATTTCGCAGTTTTGCTCAAAGCTGAGATCCGGACGAGCGAGACGATGAGCGGCGCTAAAGTGAGTGCTGATAGTGAGGTAGGCTTCCATGTTGTTTCCTAGATAATCTGCCCAGAGTTCAGGATGTTCGTACAGTCGAATTTTGACGATCGGTAAGTGCGGCGCTAATCGATACCAGATTGATCGAGCAATATTTTCAGTTGTGGGAAGGGTTTGCTGGAACTCTGTCCATGCGTCATTCAGATAGGAGAAGTCAAGCTGACTGGTGACTTCGCGCTTGATCACGTGCTTGACATCGGATAGATTGAGTACCATGCCGTATTCGTCTAGATCTCCCAGCATCGAGACATACAGCACATAGTTATGCCCATGTCCGGGAGCGCGAGTACAAGCCCCAAATCGCTCAACGTTTTCCGCTTCGCTCAGTTCGGGCAGATAGTACCGATGGCTTGCCGAAAACTGGGCGCGGCGATCGATGATACATTTCATAGGGGGGTTAGGAGTTTAAAAAACTTCACATTACTTTAGGATAAGCGCTTCTGGGTAGGAATGCGTTTAAACTTGCGACGCATTTAGAATTTGATTTACGTTGAGATCGAATGCGGGAACGATCGTCGATTTAAGCTTCTGCTCGTCTCTAAAAGCTTCATCTTCGTACTGACCGTTAATCCAGGTACAAACAGTGATTTGCTGCTCCTGCGGATCGACAATCCAGTATTCAGAAATGCAACGGGCAGCATATTCGGTGCGTTTGTGGCGATAGTCTCGGTCTCGATTGGTTGTTCCGGGTGAAACGACTTCGACAACGATCGCAGGCGGTGGCATATCGCGGGTAATCGTGGCGCGATTTCTTGTACTGATTGCTGCCTTAGATTCCTCTGTATGCAGAATTAAATCCGGCAGTCGGCATCTTGCTAGTCTACCGGACACTTCAATCTCAGTGTCTTTGTAGGCAATGAGTTCGATCGGGAAATGCTTAAGAAGCTCAAACAGAATGCGCTTAGCAATATCGTTATTTTGTTGAGATTCTGGCGGCATTTCGATTAGTTCTCCGTCCACAAGTTCGTATCGGGTATCTGTGCCGTCGTTGTAGGAAAGATACTCTTCAAACGTGAGTTTTTTTGTTTGAGCCTGAGTCATAGTGTTCAAGCACATTAATCGGAGTGGCTTCATTTTATCGCAGCAGTTCGGCGACTTTCTCCAGTTGAGCAAATGGCGGAAGTTCAGCAGAAATATTCGGGATGGTGATAATTGTTTTATCCCCGAATAAATCGAGTGGACGATCGGCGCGGTTGTGAACGATGTAGCGCTGATAGACTTGCAACTGTTCGATCGATTTGATCAAGCGTTCCGTTTCGGCGAGGATAGTCGATCGATTTTGTACAACAGCGATAAATTCTGTATGTTCAGGAGATTGCAGTTTTTTGTGAGTTTGCACAATGCGCTGGCGCAACGTTCTTAATCGGCTCATCAGTTCTGTGTGTCCAGCGATATCTTGATATTTCAGCCAGAGCTTGAAAATCCAAGCTAGCCAATTTGACAGGATCGAAGGCATTTCGAGGAAACGAAGCAGATGACCTGTCGGAGCCGTATCCAAAATGATCAGATCTTGGGCTTGCGAGTCTAAAAGCTCCATCACCTCAATCAGAGACAGCATTTCTTCGATTCCAGGGAGCGCTTGCGCCATAATTTTGCGCCAAGCTTCCGGCGTGTAGGCGATTTGCAGGGTTTCGTCTTCAGTCTTGCCACTCATCATGTCGGCTAGCTCCCAAAGATAGGTCGATCGAAACTGGTCGAGCGTTTCCCGCGCATTAATTTCCTGGGCGCTCAGATTGGGCAAGATTTCCGTGGGTTGATGTCCGAGTTGAGTGCCGAACGCATCGCCTAATGAATGCGCTGGGTCGATCGAAATCACCCGAATCTTTTTATCGGGATGCTGTTGCGCGATCTGGAGCGCGATCGCGGCTGCAACCGTTGTCTTTCCGACTCCACCTTTACCACCCACTAAAATCAGCTTGCAACCTTCTAGGATGAAATCTGCGAATTTAGTCGAAGGTTCAACGGAGTGAGGAGTTGAAAGTGAACCTGAAAGACCAGTTTGTGAGATTAAGTGATCGATCGCGCTTGCTCCGATCGGTTCTTCGAGCTGTTGTGGAATTGTGATAATCGATCCAGGCTCAAAGCTGTACTGAAACTTCTCAATCAGCATTTCGCTCTCGGAATTAATCTGATTGAGAAACAAAGCTCCAAATGGAATCTGTAGCGCTTCCAAAGACTTTAAAAAGCGTTCTGATTCACATAAGCTCAACCATTCTGCGATCGCCACAATAAAGCAAGCAGAACGCGATCGATCCTGCAACAATTGCTGCCCATGCGTTAAGTCACGCTGCATTGAGTCGAGAAAGCGATCGACCTCATCCGGGGTGTAGCGTCCGGTGAAAGTTTCGCTGATGGTGCGATGTTTTTGCTGAAAGAGTTCCAATGCAGACAGAAACTCTTGGAGAAAGTCCATGAGATTAAACAGCGCTAAAGTGTGACCGCTCGGAGCCATGTCTACCACGATGCGATCGGCGATGCGATCGTTCAAAAGTCGCTGAATTTCTAGAATTCCCATCAGTTCATCGAGTCCGGACCAGCCCAACTCCCAAACCGAAGATAAATCTCCTTTCTCAGCAAAGCTGCCCCGCTCGACTAGGCGCTCCAGAATCTCCCCATAGTTCGCCTTAAACTCCTTCAGCAGCAGTCCTGCATCTAACGCTCTGACACTCAAGTTTGGTAGATCTTCAACCGTTTGAGCCGTGTTGCTGACTTCTATTTGCAGCACATCGCCCAATGAATGCGCTGGATCAGTTGAAAGCAGCAAAATTCGCTCACTTGGAAATTGTCTTGCCCAGCGGCGTGCAAATCCACTAGAAAGCGTCGATTTCCCTACGCCGCCTTTACCGCTAAACATTGCCAGATGTAGAGAATCAAAGGAGTTTAGAGTTTTCATCGTTCACAAGGGCGAGTTTGGGCACAATCACCCATAGTCTTCCCCAAAACCTGACCAATCATGAGTGAGCTATTTAAAGGATTTGAGCAACTGTTAGAACTTGCCAAACTGCTCGAAGAAAAAGCAGAAAAAGGTGAAATCAAAGCCAATGTGCAAGTGAATCGGGCAGCTTTTAGCAGCATTCCCCGCAATACGGGAATCGGCGTGAGCCGCCCTCAACCTGCTCAGCCTCCTGCTCCAGAAGTGATCATCACCCCCCCGTCTGCAAGCCCTGTCTCACTCCAAAATATTGGAGGACTGAGCGATGTGCTGAAAGAATTGCGAGAACTGGTCGAACTGCCACTGAAGCGACCAGAAGTTCTAGAAAGGCTAGGACTTGAACCTCCTCGCGGAGTCTTGCTCACAGGTTCACCCGGAACCGGAAAAACCTTGACTGCTCGATCGCTCTCCGAAGAATTAGGCGTGAACTACATTGCGATCGCCGCTCCCGAAGTCATGGGCAAATATTATGGGGAAGCGGAAGCCCGACTTCGCGGCATTTTCGAGAAAGCGGCGGCTTCGGCTCCCTGTATTGTGTTTATCGATGAGATTGATAGCCTTGCGCCTGATCGTACCAAAGTCGAAGGCGAAGTCGAAAAGCGCGTTGTAGCTCAGTTGCTCACCTTAATGGATGGATTTGCTCAAACCAAAGGTGTGATTGTTCTCGCAGCAACGAATCGACCGGATCATCTCGATCCAGCTTTACGCCGACCCGGACGCTTCGATCGCGAAATCCAATTCCGAGTCCCCGATCGCACCGGGCGCTTGGAAATTCTCAAGATTCTGACGCGATCAATGCCGCTTAAATCGGTTGATCTGGAATTGATCGCAGATCTCACTGTCGGAATGGTGGGCGCAGATCTCAAAGCAGTTTGTCAAAAAGCGGCTTATACAGCCTTACGGCGACAAGTGCCCTCATTAGAAGCAGTTCCGAATGAATTGTTGATCGAACAGACGGATTTTCTGCAAGCGCTTAAAGAGATTAAGCCTTCGGTACTGCGATCGGTTGAAGTTGAATCTCCTAATGTTTCTTGGGAGCAAATCGGCGGACTTGAACACATCAAACGCACCTTGCAAGAAGCCGTCGAGGGTGCAATGCTCTATCCTGAACTGTACCAGCGCACTGGAGCGAAAGCCCCTCGCGGCATCCTATTGTGGGGACTGCCCGGAACCGGTAAAACTCTGTTAGCCAAAGCCGTTGCTTCTCAAGCGAGAGCAAATTTTATTGCGGTGAATGGTGCAGAGTTGATGAGTCGTTGGGTCGGAGCCGCAGAGCAAGAAGTTCGCGATTTATTCAACAAGGCGCGTCAAGCTTCGCCCTGTGTCGTTTTCATCGATGAGATTGATACGCTAGCGCCTGTGCGCGGTAAGTTTAGCGGCGATTCGGGTGTGAGCGATCGCGTCGTCGCTCAACTCCTGACTGAACTCGACGGATTACAAGACTGCGGTACTGTGCTTTTGATTGGCGCAACGAATCGCCCCGATGAAATCGACCCGGCACTACTCCGGGCTGGACGATTAGATTTACAAATTCAAGTCTCTCTCCCGGATCAATCCAGTCGTTTGGAAATCCTCCGAGTGCATAATGTCGATCGACCATTAGCCGAGGTTGATTTAGACACGATCGCCCACTCGACCGAAGGCTGGAACGGCGCGGACTTAGCGCTTTTGAGCAATCAAGCAGCGCTGCAAGCTGTTCGACGTTATCGCGCTCTAGGGATGACTGAACCAACTGATTTACAGATTACCGGAGAAGACTTTGCGATCGCCTATCAAGCCTTATTAAGTCAGCGACGTTAGCGGATTCTGCCTTCTGGTTTACCAACCTATCTCGATCGGAAGAATCTTACAAAGATCGATCGAGCTATTGTCTAAACCAGAAGTGAATTCAGAGTAAAGACTTATGACAAACAATCCAGATTTATCCTCCCCAGAATCCGCGCAACCCGGAAGAGGCGCAGCAGGAAACGATCATTGGGCTGTTCAAACGGCACAACCGACTGATGTGAATGCACCAGACGAACGCATTCCTTCTGGAGTCAATGTTGAAAGAAACATTCATGATCTCGAAGCCGCAGTCGAGGAAGAATCTGAAACAGACTTAAAGACAACCGATGGCTATGTCATCACTGAGTCTGGACAGATCAACAACTTTGCAGTTGAACCCCCTATGTACTACGAAGATAACAACGGTAATCGCGTCGATTTACCAGGCTAGTTGCTCCCTTTGAAATACAGTAACCGATCGGCGGTGAGAGGCAGAATGAATACGGTCCTTCGCCGCTTTCGATTGGTCAATTTTCTACAGTCTGCATTGTTTGTAGAGCTAATTTGGCATCAATGTTAATGTTCTATGTTTATTCCTTAAAGCGACGAGTATTAATTAACATCCATTGTTGCTGAATCTAGAGTCCGTTTAAGGTTACTAGCTGTTCTATTTAGCTTTCATAGAAATAAAAGCAATTTAATATTTTTGCTGAAGCATTGTTTCTCTTAAGCAATTGTTTCTCTTAAGCATAGGTGCATCACGACAGCTACCACTGTTTGAATTCGTCATTCTCAACTTTAAAAATCTCCCTAATCTTGTCGTATGCGTTTTCCTCAATCGTTTGATGGGCAAAAAGTTTTAGTAACTGGTGCAACGGGTTTCATTGGCTCTCATCTTTGCCAGTGCTTGCTTCACTGTGATGCCACTGTGTATGGGGTGTCTCGCTACAAGCAATTCTCTGAAGATGGTTCGATTCAATGGTTGCAGGCAGATGTCAGAAACTTTAATGAAATGCAGCAAATTTTTACGAGCATTAAGCCCGATACCGTCTTTCACTTAGCGAGTTATGTTTCGGGTTCACGCAACATCGATGCCGTGCGATCGACCCTCGAAAACAATCTCCTGAGTACCGTGAATCTATTAACCCTAATGGCGGAAGCCGGCGGACGCAGAATCATTTTGGCAGGGTCACTGGAAGAACCAGATATAGGCGATGCTCCGATTCCTTCGTCACCGTATGCCGCAGCGAAATGGTCGTGCAGCGCTTATGCTCAAATGTTCTATCAGCTTTACCAGGTGCCGATCGTCAATGCGCGAATTTTCATGGTGTACGGTCCTGCCCAAAAAGACATCAAAAAGCTGATTCCCTATGTAACGCTTTCGATGCTGAAGGGAAAATCACCCGAACTCAGCAGCGGTCAGCGGCAAATCGACTGGATTTATGTTGATGATCTCATCGATGGCTTGATTGCGATCGCCCAAGCGCCCGATGTAGAAGGCGGTACATTCGAGCTAGGGTCAAGCACCTTGACCCCGATTTCAACCCTTGTCGAGCAGATTAATCAATTAATTGATCCCAACATTCAACCGCAATTTGGAGCATTACCCGATCGACCGATGGAACAAGTCCGGGCAGCAAAGATTGCACAATCAATATCAAAGCTAGGCTGGAAGCCAAAAACCCCTCTACAGCAGGGTTTGAGAAGAACTGTAGAATGGTATACCGCCCATCGGGATTTGTATGTCCTCTGAAAGGATAAGAACAAGAAATTTGCTGGTTTAGTACGGTAATCGCACCCGATCCCTGTAGATCGACTCGATGAATTTATTGTGCAAGTCTGCCACAATGAAACCAACACTTTAAAGATTTGTGTAAATTATGAGTTTCAGCCTACAGCAGATTGCCGAGCACCTTGAAAGCACTTCTAGCCGCGATCGGATGATTGCTCTAGCGAACTTGCGAGAAGTCCCAGCAGAAGATGCCGTGCCTTTGATTAAGAAGGTGCTGAACGATGAAAGTTTACAAATTCGATCGATGGCAGTCTTTGCGCTGGGAATCAAGCAAACTGATGAATGCTTTCCGATTCTGCTCAATATTCTTGAAACTGAGAAAGATTACGGCATTCGCGCAGATGCCGCAGGTGCTTTAGGATATCTCGAAGACCTTAGAGCCTTTGAGCCATTAGTGCGTACCTTTTATGAGGATACGGATTGGCTAGTGCGCTTTAGTGCGGCAGTGGCGCTAGGAAACCTGAAAGATTCACGAGCGCGGGAAGTGCTCTTGCAGGCATTAGACAGCGAAGAAATAGTGGTGCAGCAAGCCGCGATCGCGGCGTTGGGAGAAATTAAAGCGGTCGATACCGTCGATGCGATCCTGCGATTCGCTCAGTCTGAAGATTGGCTCGTGCGGCAGCGACTTGCAGAAGCATTAGGCAACCTGCCGAGCGACAAGAGCCGTTCTGCGCTGCGCTATTTAGAGAAAGACAATAATTTCAACGTGGCAGAATCGGCGCGGATTTCCCTAGAACGATTGAGTGAATCCGAATCGCTTTAACCGGATAGAATCGGGGTTAGTGAGAAAAGATTGACAAGCTTCCCTCGGATTGTGTAAGTTGCATGACTTAGAGATGCCAGTCCGATCGAGTCCATCTGTAACTGACCCTAACCCCATCTTCATCATGAAATTGTCGCTCTGGACACGCCTTCTGAGCTTTTCTAAACGAATTGCTCCTCGATCGCACTGGAAACGATTCGCGCTCTTTGGTTTGTCCCTCGCTGCAACCGTCACGATTGGTGCCTGCGCTGGAATGATTCCAACTCAAATGGCAACGATCGCGCCGCCAACCTTGATGGAAGTGATCGAAAAACCGCCAGTGCTGAAATCGAGCCTTAACGTTGCGATCGCTCCGATGTGTACGCAAGGAGCGCAGATCGGCTATCAAGCTTCGACTTCGATTCCTCAGGATTTCAAGCCTGTCACGTTTAACGCTGAATCGAAGCAGTTCGCTGAAGCGTGGAAATCTGAATTTGCAGAGGCACCCTTTCCGCAAATCAATGCGCGGGCGCGATTGGCAAAGGTGCCAATCATGATGTATCACGACATTGTGGCGCAGAAAGAAGTGTTCTTTGATGTCACTCCCGAAGAGTTTGAGGCGCACTTAAAGCTGATTCAGAAAAATAATCTCACTCCGATCAGCTTTGATCAGCTTGTTGAGCATCTGAAGACAGGGATTCCGCTGCCTGCAAAACCGATCGTGCTGACCTTTGATGATGGGTATTTGGGTCATTACAAGTTTGTTTATCCGCTGCTGAAAAAGTACGGCTATCCGGCAGCATTTGCGATCTATCCTGCCAAGATCGATAAGCCTAGAGGTCGTCCCGGCATGACCTGGGAGCAGATTAAGGAGATGTCGGCTGATCCTTTGGTGACGATCGCATCGCATAGTGTGAATCATCCGCGTGATTTGCGCGAAATCAAGGAGGATGCCAAGTTAGCGTTTGAAATGACCGAATCGAAGCGGGCGCTAGAGGAAAAACTCGGCATTCCGATCAAGTATTTTGTCTATCCCGAAGGCAAGAACGATGAGCGGGTGCAGCAAGCAGCGATCGCGGCGGGTTATCAAGCAGCTTGGACGATGAGCGATGAGGCAAACCTGTTTGCGGCTGAGTCGGAGAACTTGTTTAATATTTCGCGAATCGGACAGTCTCAAACCGAGAAAGTAATCGAGGCAGCAAATGGTGGTCCACCCGTCGCGTTGATTAAAGATGGACTGAACTTTAGCGCCCCTGTGGAGTTGATCAAAACCACAGTGAATAAAGTGCCGCTCATTATGGCAGCAGGCGGAAAGCCAACTACGATTCACGCAGATAGCCGTTATCAGGTGGGAGAAATCATGAAGAAGACACCCGCGATCGCGGGTGTCGATGGTGGCTTCTTTTCGCTTGAGGCGCTGAACTCGAATAAGATGATTGGCCCTGTGATGAGTTCTCAATCTGGAACGTTTGTGCCCGCACCGCAAGGGACTCTAACAAAACTGGAAGGACGACCGCTCGTTTTGATTAGCGATCGCACAATCAAATACGTTCCGTTTGACCCGCTGAAACACAATACCCGCGAAGGCATTGCAGCCGAATTAGACGGGGTTCAAGATGCGTTTGTGGCTGGCGCGTGGCTAGTCAAAAATGGGCAACCGCAATCTGCTGAAACTTTCCGGGGATTGTTTGGCTTTGATGCAGAGCGCGATCGAGCGTTTTGGGGAATTGATCAAGCCGATCGTCCGTTAGTCGGAGTTTCTGGCGACTACGTAAACTCGGTGGCGCTGGGTGAGGCATTGGCAAAAGCGGGACTCAAAGAAGCGGTGATGCTCGATTCTGGGGCGAGTGCGTCGCTGGTGTACAAGGGTGAATCAATGATGAGCTATACACCGCGTCCGGTTCCGCATATTGTGGCGCTAATGCCTCCTATGCAAACTGATTCAACTTGCCAAACGGCTGCAAAACCTTAGACTTGAAGACTTGATGAACATCAAGTGAGTCCGGAACTCTGTAGTGAACAATAAAGATCGTGAGGCTTATCTTTTAGAGGTAGTTTCTATGCGTCAAACTGTTCGCTTCTTCTTGAATTCGACGATCGCTTTTTTCGTCGTTCTGGTAAACACCCTGATGATTCAGCTAATCCTCAACGCACCTATGCCTGTAGGTGGACAGGTTGCAGGGTTACAGGTTCAATCACTCTTTATTCCAGGACAAGCCCTTTCCTGTACTCAAGCCGGACAGCAAAATCAGCAGCAGCAGCAGTGTAAGGTTTCACTGTTCGATCGTCCTCTAGAACTGGCACTGACATCATCGCCGCATCAGGTGAAGCAGTGCCAGTTGTCTTATGCAGGTCGGACTGCTGATTGCAAAGGCAATTTTCATACGCTGATTGTTGGCGGTTGGTTGCCTGTGATTTCAACCGATAGCAATCTGGGATTGAGTGCAGAACAGATCGCAACTCTGAGACAAGAATATCCACAGCGCAATTTCTTTTTGCATACGGTTGGAGAAGACCGCTTGCTACAGTTGCCTTTAGGAATTGCGATCGCGGCAGGACTGCTAACGTTTCTTTTTGGCTGGCTGCACCGTTTCGGAGAGCAGCCTTGTTTTGTGGTTGGGCTGTTTGTGTGTGGGATCACTTGGGTAATTTCAACCGGAATGATTTGGGCACTTGGGTATGTTGATTAACGTTTGCTCAACATGAGCGAACACCCTGTTAAATATCAACGTGATTTTGAAGGAGGCGGTAAAAGCTGCCTGTCAATTAATCACTCATATTTCTAATTAAAAATCTAAGAGGATTATTTGGCTCATTCAGTGATCTCTTGAGAAACTCTAAACATTCCCCCCAGACTTTCGCGCAACTGTGGCAGAATAGACCGGATGAAGTTTTGGCGGGGTCGGCACAGCAGTTTATGACTAAATTTGTATTCGTTACGGGTGGCGTTGTTTCTAGCATTGGAAAGGGGATTGTAGCCGCGAGTCTCGGACGATTACTCAAGTCACGAGATTACTCCGTGTCGATTCTCAAGCTCGATCCTTATATCAACGTTGATCCAGGTACGATGAGTCCATTTCAACATGGGGAAGTCTTCGTCACCGAAGATGGCGCAGAAACAGACCTCGACTTGGGACACTATGAGCGATTTACCGATACATCCATGTCGCGGTTAAATAGTGTCACCACTGGCTCAATTTATCAAGCGGTGATTAATAAAGAGCGGCGGGGAGATTACAACGGTGGAACCGTTCAGGTCATTCCACACATCACCAATGAAATCAAAGAGCGAATTCTGCGCGTCGCTCAAAACACAAATCCCGATGTGGTGATTACTGAAATTGGTGGAACGGTGGGTGATATTGAATCGCTGCCCTTTCTCGAAGCAATTCGTCAATTTCGGAAAGAAGTGGGACGGCGGAACGTGATGTATATGCACGTCACGCTGATTCCCTGGATCCCGGCAGCCGGTGAAATGAAAACAAAGCCGACGCAGCATTCGGTAAAAGAACTGCGATCGATCGGCATTCAACCCGATATTCTCGTTTGTCGCTGCGATCGTCCGTTGCCATCGGGGATGAAAGAAAAAATGTCGGAGTTCTGCGATGTTCCGGCAGAATGTGTGATTACTTGCCAAGATGCCCGCAGTATCTACGAAGTGCCGTTACGCTTGGAAATAGAAGGACTCGCCACGCAAGCGATCGATTTACTGCAACTCGAACAACGCACTCCGAATCTCAGCCAGTGGCAAACTTTGGTGGATCGCCTTTATCAACCCTCACAAGAGCTTGAAATCGCGATCGTTGGAAAATATGTCCGCTTATCCGATGCTTACTTATCTGTCGTAGAAGCATTAAAACACGGAGCGATCGCAACCGGAAGTGCCTTAAATCTGCGCTGGATTAACTCGGAAGAAATCGAAGAAAAAGGAGCCGAGCATTACCTCGCAAACGTCGATGGCATTGTCGTTCCGGGTGGATTTGGCATTCGTGGGGTCGATGGGAAAATTGCGGCGATCGAATACGCCCGCACTCATAACATTCCATTTCTCGGCTTGTGTTTAGGAATGCAATGTTCAGTGATTGAATGGGCACGAAATGTTGCACACATCGAAGGCGCTCACAGTGCAGAGTTTATTCCTGATGCCAAAAATGCAGTAATTAACTTATTGCCAGAGCAGCAAGATGTGGTCGATTTGGGTGGAACGATGCGGCTCGGTTTATACCCCTGTCGCCTAACTCCAAACACACTCACGTTATCACTTTATGGAAGGGAAGTGATCTACGAACGCCATCGCCATCGTTATGAATTTAACAACGCATATCGGAATCTATTCATAGAATCGGGATATGTGGTGAGTGGAACTTCTCCCGATGGGCGGTTGGTTGAGATTATCGAACTTCCAGGGCATCCGTTCTTTGTTGCGACCCAGTTCCATCCAGAGTTTCAGTCTCGTCCGAGTACGCCGCATCCCTTGTTTAGAGGATTCATGCAGGCAGCATTAAATCGAGAAATCGAAATCTCAAGAGGCAAAGTCCCCGTCGAGGCATAAGTCAAGTTTCGCCGGATACCTGCTTTGATGAGAGTTTTGCGGTTGAATGGAAGTTAATTTCCATTCAGATTCCCTATGGAACGCTCGACCAATCGATTAAAAGAACTCGCCGCCCTTTTCTTCAAGCTAGGTATAATCGGGTTTGGGGGTCCAAATGCCCATATCGCCATGATTGAAGCGGAAGTCGTGGGCAAACGCCAATGGCTGAGCCGCGATCACTTCCTCGATTTGCTTGGCGCAACAAACCTGATCCCAGGACCTAACTCGACCGAGATGGCGATTCACGTCGGTTACGTTTATGCAGGCTGGCTGGGTCTGATTGTGGCGGGTGTAGCGTTTATTTTCCCGGCGGTCTTGATCACGACTGGATTTGCTTGCGCTTATGTGGCGCTGGGTGCAGTGCCGCAATTTGCGTTCTTGCTTTACGGCATTAAGCCTGCGGTTCTGGCGATCGTAGTCGATGCGCTATGGCGATTGGGAAAAAAGGCAATCAAAACGCGCAAATTGTTTGTGATTGCGATCGCCGTTGCCCTGTTGCTTTGGTTAGGCAACACCAGCGAAATCGTTGCGCTTCTGGTCGGCGGTGTGCTGGGAATGATTTGGCTGCGATCGCCCGATCGCCCTCAACAAACCAAAGAAGAAGCCAACATTCTAATCGCAAGCATTGTCACTAGCAGCGCCTTGAAGGCAACGGCGGCAGTGACCGCAGCATCGCAGATCTCATTGTGGCAATTAGGCTTATCGTTTTTGAAAATCGGCAGTATTTTATTTGGGGGTGGCTATGTGTTGCTGTCGTTTGTGCAGGGTGAGTTTGTGCAGGGATACGGCTGGTTAACACAGCAGCAATTGTTAGATGCGATCGCGATCGGACAGTTCACTCCGGGTCCAATTCTCTCGACAGCAACGTTTATCGGCTTCGTCATTGCCGGATTTCCAGGGGCGATCGTTGCCACGATTGGAATTTTTCTGCCTTCTTTCATTTTTGTGGCTGCCCTAAATCCAATCATTCCGCATTTGCGCCGATCGAAGTGGGCATCTGCATTTCTAGATGCAGTGAATGCCAGTGCATTAGCGCTGATGACGGTTGTAACCATTCAGCTTGCGATCACCACCTTCAGCAAATCAACTGCACCTTATGTAGACGGTTTAGCAATTGCGATCGCGCTCCTTAGCACTTTTTTAACAATTCGATACCGAGTGAATGCAGCGTGGTTAGTGTTGGGAGGAGCAGCATTGAGCTGGATTGCGTTTACGCTCAGATAGGGTAGATAAATTTTGTCACGCAATCGCCTCCATTAACAGAATCTCAAACATGCTAGAACTTCAAACAGTTGGTCATCTGAATATCTAGGGAATCTTATAGGCATTGTGTTCATATAGCTTTCTCACCATGAAGTTCCGGCAACTCGCAAAAGATAAAGCATTTCCATTACAGTTAGTTCTCGTTGTTCCCTTTGTTCTCCAGACTTTTGCAGCCGTGAGCCTCGTCGGTTATCTGTCGTTCAAAAATGGACAAAGCGCGGTCAACAATCTAGCGGGACAACTTGTCGATCGTACCAGCGATGTCGTCAACGAGCACCTGAAGTCTTATCTTGCCGCTCCTCAAAAGCTCAATCAGATGAATGCTGATGCCATTCGAAGAGGAATATTAAATGTAGGCGAGCGTGAATTTATCAGTAAATACTTTTGGGATCAAATTAGAGCGTATGACTTAACTTATATTGGAATTGGATTGACCACAGGTGAGGGAATTGGAGTCGCCCGTTATGATGGCAAAACAATTACCATTGATGATTGGACTGCCAAGCTTCCTAACAACGTGACAACCTATACAGTTGATAATCAAGGCAACCGAACTCAGGTCAATTCTCGTTGGGACTATGAGAACGCTAAGGAATCCTGGTATACCCAACCGATCGCTGCGGCTAAGCCGATTTGGACAAAGATGATCACAGGAATGTATCCGACAGGTCCTTACATTGCTGCTTCTGCGAGCCGACCGATCTATGATGCTCAAAATCGCTTGTTAGGAATGATTGCGATTGACATTCATCTATTGAAACTCAGCGATTTCCTTCGCAGTTTAGATATCAGTGAATCTGGACAAGTATTCCTTATCGAGCGGGATGGCACCTTGATTGCGAACTCTGGTTCAGAAAAGCCCTTTACCGTTATAAATGAGAAAATTCAGCGATTACGAGCGATCGATAGCTCCAATCCCGTTGTTCAAACCATTGCAAGACAAATTCAAACCTCTAACAGATTGCAGTCCATTACTGAGAACAAGAAATTTCAGTTAGAAATACAGGGGGAACAGCATTTCGTCACTGTGATGCCTTGGCATGATGAGTACGGCTTGGACTGGCTTCTGGTTATGAGTGTGCCTGAAAACACATTTATGGCACAGATCAATGCGAATACACGTACTACGATCGCACTCTGTTTTAGTGCATTAGTGATTGCCTCGATCATGGGAGTCTTCACATCTCGTTGGATTGCTCGTCCGATTCTTCGCCTCAATCGAGCGAGTGAAGCGATCGCCGTGGGTCATCTTGACCAAACTGTAGAGCCCAGCAATATTAACGAACTCAACGCTTTATCTAACTCTTTCAACCACATGGCAGGACGGCTAAATGAGCTATTCACCGCACTAGAGCACAGCAAGAACGAATTAGAAGATCGCGTCGAGGAGCGCACCGCTAAGCTAAAGGATGCGTTGGCAGAATTGCAGCGAACTCAAGCTCAAATGGTGCAGAGCGAGAAAATGTCGAGCTTGGGGCAATTGGTTGCTGGAGCTGCTCATGAGATTAACAACCCTGTCAACTTTATTCACGGCAACCTTAAGCATATTGCGGAATACACTCAGGATTTATTAGCATTCGTGCAGTTGTACCAACACTATTATCCCAATCCTGTCACTGAAATTCAAACCCTGTCTGAAGACATTGATCTAGAGTTCTTGCAGCAAGACCTGCCGAAAACCTTGTCTTCGATGCAACTTGGAACCGATCGAATTCGCCAAATTGTGCTGTCTTTACGGACTTTCTCGCGTATGGATGAAGCCGAGTACAAAGAGGTCGATATCCACGAAGGTATCGATAGTACACTGCTGATTTTACAGCACCGCCTTAAAGCGACCTCTTGTCGATCGGAGATTAAGGTAATCAAAGACTACGCAACTTTACCGCACGTCGAATGTTATGCGGGACAAATCAACCAAGTGTTTATGAATATTTTGGTGAATGCGATCGACGCAATCGAGGACAACATTGCAAAGCAAGCGATCAACAACAATCTTGGTCAAATTACAATTCGCACTTCGATTATTGATACAGCATGGGTTGAGGTAGCAATCATCGATAATGGATGTGGTATTCCTCCAGCCGTTCAGCAACGGATTTTTGATCCATTCTTCACCACGAAATCTTTAGGTAAAGGAACCGGAATGGGAATGGCAATCAGTTATCAAATCGTGACCGAGCAACATCACGGCAAACTGGAGTGTTTTTCCACCACTGGAGAAACAGAGTTCATTGTCCGAATTCCACTACAGCAGCAATCGCACCCAGAGAATCAGCAGGTGAGAAGACTTGCCGGATTGCACTGAGGTCAGGATTTCATTTGCAATCTTGCAGACGAATCACGGATGATCCATGACCTTCAATGTTCAATCCTAATGATTTAAGCTAGGATGGGCAACTGGATCATGAACTCAATTCTCTGACCTAGCTCGGACTGAACCTCTAAACGATCGCCATGCTTTTCTTGTACAATTTGACGGACGATCGTTAGCCCGAGTCCCATTCCTTTACCTACCGCTGGTTCGTGCTAATCCCTCTAATCCGCTCTGTTGTACCTTTACGTTGATTGCAGTAATTTGGCAGGAGTGATAGCAGTACATATGAGACGCTATCACTGCAAATTCAACTGATAACTCAATCATTATTGAGGCTTTGAACTGGGTTTCGGAGTTGAAACTTTCAGCGCTTTAGGCGAGGGTGGCACTGATGGGACTGAAACAACGCTGGGTTTTGGGCTGGGCGCGACGATCGCACGAGGAGCCGCTTTTTCTCCTAAAATTCCTGGATTGCCTGTATCAAAAACTCCTGCCACACAAGCGATCATCATCGTAGCTAGGGTTCCAACAAATAAAGCTTTCCATCCCAACTCAGAGATGTCTTTGCGGCGTGAGGGAATCAGCGCGATCGTTCCTCCCACAAAAATGCCAACCGAAGCTAAATGAGCAAAGCCCGAAAGCGCATAGCTAATGATTAAAACGGCACGATCGCTAATCGGATTTTCCGGTCGGGATGCTGCTGCTGCTAAAGCTTGATACGGAGGAATTGCCGTTTCGAGCAAGCGCCGTCCGATGATTACAGAAGATTCCCAAAGTTCGTTCCAGTCCAGCGAAACTCCGGTCAGAAAAGTAAACGGCAAAAATAAAACGCCTGTAATATTCGCTAAAGTGACGACTTTGAAGATATCTCCGATCGGAGATGGAAGCGTTGCCAATCCGCCAAAGATCTGATTAATTAGCGAAACTAAACCCAGAATGAGGATTAGGACGGCTGCGATCGACACTGCCATTTTCACGCCGTCGAGTGCCCCCAGAATAGCTGCATCTAAGGGACTGACTCGCTCTTCAGCTTGAACGATTTCGCCGTCTTCAGCGAGATATTCTTCCTCTTTGGGAATGCCACCCATTGTTAACGGCTTTTCGGTTTCAGGAACAAGAATCTTGGACAGAACAAAACAAGCCGGGATTGCAATAATCGACGCAGAAACTAAGTGACCCAGGATGTTCGGAAACACTGGACGTAGAAAGCTGACATAGATGGCTAAAGTCGATGAAGCGGCGGTGCCAAAGCAGCAGGACAAAATCGCACAGAGTTCGCTGCGAGTCATCTTTGGCAAATAGGGTTTAACGACGATCGCCGCTTCAATCCCTACGAAAATATTCGCCGCTCCGCTCAATGCTTCTGCTCCGCTCAATCGCATCACGGCATAAAACGCTTTTGCAAATACGTTGGTAATCACCTGAATCACACCAAGATTTTGCAATAGCGCCATCAAGCCGGAGAAAAAGATCACCGTTGGCAGAGCACGAAAGGCAAAAATGTATCCTAAGTTCACGTCACTCGGTTGTCCAGGCACAGGAACGATCGTTCGCCCAAACACAAAACGCGCTCCAGCATCCGCCGCTAGAAACACCCCATCGAGCAAATTACTAAAAATCTGAAGCGCTTCACGAGTTCCTGGTACCACAAACACCAGCGCGCCAAGCACCAATTGCAGCAGAATTCCAGACAGTACCACTCGCCAAGGAAACAGCTTAGGAGTGCGATCTTCAGAGAATAGCCAGGCGATCGCACATAAGCCGAAGATGCCAGCCAACGAAACAAGATTGAGTACGCTCATGGGTAGAATCGGGCGAGAACGCTAGAGAAGTCATCGTTCATAGCACGATACATAAGATTCCCGATTTCGGCTCAATAATCTTTCAGGCTGAATGCTAAATGATCCTGAAACCCCAATTCCAAGCCATAATGATTGCAGCGTTAACTGACCCTGCATAAATGATGGACGCTTTTGAGCCGACTCCGCCAACTTGGACACAGACGGCGGTTCATTCTTTCTCGTTTGCTTGTCCGACCTGTCATAAGCCTGCGATCGAAGCCGATCGCGTTTGGATTAATCGCCGATCGCCTGTCTTTACCGAGGACTACCGCAAAAAATGGCAGGAGTTCTATCACTGTCAATGTGGTCAGGCCTGGTGGGCTTGGAGCAGTGAGCGACCTCCAAGCGAATTCGGAAACCGCGAAGATGATCGCCGCCGATCGGATTCGTTTAACCCTTTTGACGACTTTTAGGCATTAATTCTCTAAGTTCGCGCAGTAGAGGCAATGTAGGCACCGTCCTTGATCCAGGCTGTGTGAGAATTCCGTGTCGCGGGCTGAGTAGAAATGCTAGAAAAAATAAGCCCGATGTCACCATGACGATCGCCGCTCCCGATGGCAGATTGTAGAAGTAGCTAAGGTACATTCCGCTAATGCTGGAAACAATCCCGATCACGGCTCCCAAGATCATTACATGATGCAATCGTTTGACCAGTAGATAAGCAGTCGATCCGGGTGTAATCAGCAGCGACAACACGAGAATCACACCGACGGCTTTCATGCTGGCGACGATCGTTAACGCGATCAGCACCATTAACCCTAAATTGAGTAGATTCGTTGGCAGTCCTGCCGCTTGTGCGCCCAGTGCATCAAAGGTATAAAAGAGAAGTTCTTTATAGAAAAGAAAGACGATCGCTAAAATAATTCCAGCAATAATTGCAGTATCTCGAACATCACTAGCAGTAACGCCTAAGATATTACCGAATAGAAAATGATTCAAATCAATTTTGTTATCTTTTTGGATCACGGTGATTAACGTGATTCCCACTGCAAAGAATGCGCTAAAGACAATGCCCATTGCAGCATCTTCTTTAATGGGCGATCGCGTTCGTATCCAGGCAATGATTAAAGTACTGAGAACGCCTGCAATAAAAGCGCCCACAAAAATATTGAATCCGAATAGAAACGCGACCGCGAGTCCTGGCAGTACAGAATGGCTAATCGCATCCCCCAACAGTGCCAATCGCTGCACAATCAGATAGCTTCCAACGATCGCGCAAATTAATCCGACCAAAATCGCAATGATTAGCGATCGCTGCATGAATCCATATTGCAAAGGCTCAATCAAAGCATTCATAGTTATGCAGCATCCGAAAAGAAGACAACTTTTCCACCATAAGCCTGTTGCAGATTCTCTTGGGTCAAGACTTGCTGACGAGATCCACTGGCAACCAGCGATTTATTCAGCAAAATCAAATCATCAAAGTGCCTAATCGATTCACCCAGGTCATGATTCACCACCAAGATTAATTTATTCTCGCGGGTCAATTCCTTGAACACATCGAACATAATCGACTGTGTTTTTTGATCAATTCCGACAAAGGGTTCATCGAAACAAAAGACTTCTGCTTGTTGCGCTAATGCTCTTGCGAGGAATACCCGTTGCTGTTGACCACCAGACAGATCAGAAATCGCTCGATCGCGAAATTCGATCATTCCAACTCGTTCGAGTGCCTGAGTTGCCAATCGCCGACTGAGCGAAGAATAGCGCTGAAACCATCCGGTTTTTCGGGTGCGCCCCATCATTACCACATCCCAAACGGTAACGGGATACGTCCAATCGATTTGCGATCGCTGCGGCACATATGCCACTTGATCCAACTGATCAACCAGCGGTCTTCCTTGATAAAGCACTTTACCGCTGATGCTTGGAATTAGACCCAACATTGCTTTGATCAGGGTGCTTTTTCCAGCTCCATTCGGACCAAAAATTCCAATCAAGCGCCCCGGTTTGACGGAGAAGCTAACCTGGCTCAGGGCTTCGATCGCACGATATCGAACGCTGAGATCTTCGACTACCAGATTCGATGTCGCCTGGTGGGGATGGGCTTGAGAATGAACGGTAAATCTAGGAGTGGCATCGTCGAAAAAGGGAGTCGATTGCATAACGGATTCTCCGAAAATGAAAGAAAAATGAAAACCGTGATTACTAAAGTATTGCAGAAAAATGAAAGGATTATGAAAGCTAAGAAAAATTTTGGATGGCTGCAATCCTATTCCTGAGTGTAGACAGCGCTCGATCGAGTGCAATCATCTTTGAGACGGACACTGGGACTGTCTAAAGATCAATCGATCGAGAATTGCTTTTGAGCCTATAAATACTGATTAGTTGTGTATCAAAAGATAGTATCCATGAGCAGCGATCGACTCACCTAGCGAAGAAATGTGGACAGAAGCAAAACCAATCTTTCAAGAAGTGGTGGCAGAATTGCAGCCTCAATGTATTTTGTTCGTGTGTAAGCGAGTGTTTCATCGAGTTTCGCAAGACTTTTCACATACGAATCCTTTGAGCATCGAAGAAAATGCGATTTATAAAAATCCTCACCCCGTCCTAAAAATTGATCTAGAGATCGCAAAAATTGCTCCAGCGATCGCCTCATACATCAATCATCCAAATTGTCCGCGTGGAGGGTTTCACAGAGCTAGACCAGTCGTTAAATCCCTGATTGAGACCGCAGGTGGAAAAGCTTGGATCTAAATCAAGTAATAATTCGAGTTCGGGCTTGAGACCCCGCTTGCGGAGATGGAATTACGCGAATTTCTACATCACTGCCTAGTGCATTGAGAAATCGAAAAAGTCGTTCAGTTGAAAAGCCTGACAGCTTGCCGTGTAAAAGAGCGGAAATCTTGGGCTGATCAACGCCGAGTAGTTTAGCTGCCTCAGTCTGAGTCAAGTTCTTCGCTGATATCAAGTCGTTGATCTGGCTCACCAGTTCCGCTTTAACAAGCAATTCTTCAGAGTTTACAAATCCTAAATCCTCAAACACATTACCGCTGCTGGATTGTACGTTAATCTCTTGATTCACTCTTGCTTTCCTCCGATCGCTGTTTGTAATACTGCTCGTAGTGTTCTTTCGCGCGTTTCAGTCTAGCTCCAATCAGCTCAATCTCTTGCTTAGGCGTTGCAATTCCGCGCTTTGATTTCTTCTGAAACGCATGTAGCACATACACAACTCCCTCAAATCGCACTGTGTATACGGCTCGATAAGCATCTCCATCGAAGTCTTCTACAATTTCTAACAGTGATGCTCCCTTAAAGCCTTTGAGGGGTTTCGCGTCTGGGTGCTTCTTGCCACACTGCGATCGATACAAAGCGTATCCCATCACTTGCTGAACTTCTTCAGGAAAATTTTTCAGATCGTCTAGAGAGGAACCGATCCACTCAATTGGCTTCAGAGATTCATTCATCAGCCTAATATGCTAATTCTGGCATAATTTGCCAAGTCAGCGCCTCTTTTGCCGCTTGTCGCATCTATGATGAGATCTGCATTTGTTTCGGAATTCCCGCCTTGAATCAGTTCTCTTTTCAATGCCAAGCCCGCTGTAAGCACACTCACGCCCGCGCTGGAGTCTTTCACACCCCGCATGGAATTGTCGAAACACCGCGCTTTATGCCCGTAGGAACGTTAGCGAACGTGAAAACTATCACGCCGGATCAACTCGAAGCCACAGGCGCACAGATGGTGCTGTCGAATACCTATCATTTGCACTTGCAGCCAGGGGAGGATATTGTCGAGAAAGCAGGTGGTGTCCATCGCTTCATGAACTGGTCAAAGCCGATGCTGACAGACTCCGGCGGCTTTCAGGTCTTTAGCCTCAGTGAGATGAGATCGATCACCGATGAAGGCGTAACCTTCCGCTCTCCTCGCGATGGTCAGATGATCAAAATTACGCCAGAGAAGTCCATCCAGATTCAGAATGCACTGGGTGCAGATGTGATTATGGCGTTTGATGAATGTCCGCCTCCAGGAGTGGGACGCGATGCCACCGAGAAGTCGCTTTCTCGGACTTACGATTGGTTAAAACGCTGCATTGAGGCGCACCAACGATCAGATCAAGCCTTATTTGGAATTGTGCAAGGTGGAGAATTTCTCGATCTCAGAGCCGAAGCGGTTCGCCTCTTAGCGGATTTAGAGTTGCCCGGATATGCGATCGGCGGTGTCAGTGTCGGTGAAGCACCGGAGATTATCGATCGTGTCGTTCAAGCGACAACGCCATTGTTACCCGAAAATAAACCCCGATATTTAATGGGAGTGGGAACCTATCGCGAAATGGCACGAGCGATCGCGGCAGGAATGGATTTATTCGATTGTGTGATTCCGACTCGATTAGCACGACACGGAGCGGCTTTGGTGCAGGGAGAACGCTGGAATCTGAAGAATGCGAAATTCCGCGAAGATTTTACGCCGATCGATGAATCTTGCCCGTGTTACACCTGTCAGAATTTTAGTCGGGCTTATGTGAGTCATTTGCTGCGATCGCAAGAATTGCTCGCCTATACGCTTATCTCAATTCATAACATCACTGAACTGATTCGCTTCACCCAACGCATTCGCACCGCAATCTTTAACGGCACGTTTCACACCGAATTTGCAGCATGGCTTAAACCCGTGGAATGATATGGAACTCTACGATCGTGATTTTCTCGAATGGACACAGCAACAAGCCGAGCATCTTCAGAAAGGACGCTGGGCAGATCTCGATGTCAAAAATTTAGTCGAGGAATTAGAGGCGTTGGGACGGAGCGAACAGAAAGAACTCGGTAGCCATTTACAGGTTTTAATTTTGCATCTGCTGAAATGCCAGTACCAACCGGAGCGCAGAACAAGAAGCTGGGAAACAACAATTTCAAACTGTCGCGATCAAATTCAGGATTGTTTAGAGGACACACCGAGTTTGCATCGCTTTCTTCAAGATCCAGCATGGATCGAGAAATATTATCGGCGGGAGCGCAGAGATGCGGCAAAGGAAACACAAAGAGAGATCGATACCTTTCCGGTTGAATGTCCTTATACGATCGACCAACTACTTGATCCAGACTTTCAACCTTAATCTGCAAACATCTGAAAAATTGGCAACTAGAGTCGATCCTCGAATCGTGTTAAAATCCGTATCAATTATGAGTCCTGTGTTGGAGAGGTTATCGCGTCATGGAAGCAGCAATGCTACTTGCAAAATTGCCCGAAGCTTACGCAATTTTTGATCCGTTGGTTAACGTTCTGCCTGTAATTCCTGTTTTCTTTCTCTTGCTGGCGTTCGTGTGGCAAGCTGCCGTCGGTTTCAAATAAACAATTGAATCAAAATATAAAAGAGAGAGGGGTCAAAACTGACCCCTCTCTCTTTTGTTTGTTTAAGCAGAATTTTCTGTGAATTACTTGCGTCCGCCGATCGCTTTTTGAAACGCAGGACGTTCTGCCATGCGCTTGATGTAATTCACGACGTTCGGATACTCGCTGAGATCGAGTTTCAACATCATTGGAATATACGCCAACATTGAACCCACTGCGACATCCGAAACGGTGAAATGATCGCCCGCAATAAACTCCTGTTTTGCAAGAATTGCGTCTAAGGGCTGCATCAGTCGCGGCAATTCGCGCTCTCGATTCGCTTCAACAAAGACTCCAGGACCTAAAGTTGCATTCGCAAATAGCACCCACTGAGCCGCAATCGCCCGATCGCTCGAATTAGAATTGCCGTACTTGTCAAACAAATAGAGCAGAATTGCGCCCGACTCCCAAAGTTTGAGATCGCCATCGACGATCGCAGGAACTTTGGCAAATGGATTAATTTCGCGAAATGCAGCTTGTTGATGCTCTCCGGATTGTATATCCAGCAGCACAAATTCGTAAGGCATCTCTAATTCTTCGAGATACCATTGCACGATCGATGCCCGACTCCGCGCACCGCCATAAAGCTTAAGCATGATGTCTTACAGAACTTCGTGAGTGTACTGATGTTGTTTTACATTATCTTCGGTCTTGACGATGCGCTGTGAGTTGAGAACGCGCTTGCGATCGACCGAAAAATTGAAATCGCTGCGGGTTGTGCCTGCGGGAATATGAGATTGAGCGCTTGATTTGGCTTTGTAGGTGCGAGCGGATGCGGTGGCGCGAAAGGCGAAATCATCGCAGAACTGCACATCGGCAGGGAAGTTTTCAGGCAGATGTAAAGAGTCTTCTGAGATCACAGCCCCAATCGTGGTTGCAGTTGCCGATTCATAAGAGGTGGGAATGCCCTTGACGATCGCTTCGAGTGCAGCAGAGGGGATCGGCTCGACGACGCGGACTTCGTGAACTCCGTCATCGTCTTTGATAAAACAAGTGGCTAAACCGACAACAAGATAATCAGCGCTGGTTAGATCATCAGTGTGAGGATAAGCGATCGTAGTAGTCATAAGCGGGGGTGAAAGCCAGATTGAAGGGATTTAGCACAGTTGCGATCGTATCAACCGCTTAGAATCGAACTTTGAGAACGATGTAAATCTTAATCTTGAAGCGATCGAGCTAGCAACCTCTAAGAATTTTGCGCGTCAACGGGACGGGATGTGATACCGTTACCTTTATTTTGTTTGCGGTAATGAAGCGATTTCTCGGCGCGTTAATTTTGGCAGTGTTGACGACTGGATTGATTGTTGGTGCAGCTTGGTCGAAGCCTTCTCTGGGCGTAGTTTATCCGCCAAGCCAGCATGAAACAACTGCCAAACAGATTTTCTTTATCGGTTCCGCCCCGCCCAAAGGCGAAGTGACAATCAATGGCAAGCCGATTCAACGCAGTCCAGGTGGTCATTTTGCGCCGAGTCTTCCGCTTCAGTTGGGTGAAAATCAGTTTTCAGTGCGCTATCAGGATCAAGAACTCAAGCTTAGAATCACGCGAAACTCGACCGAACCCCCTGCACCCGTTGGCATGACGTTTGCCAAAGATTCACTTATGCCTACTGTTGATCTCGCTCGATCGCCCGGAGAAACAATCTGCCTCAGCGCGATCGCGCCTCCTAACGTCATGGTGAATGCAAAAGTTGCAGATCAATTGATCCCGTTGATGCCGCAGACATCGATCGCGAATCTCCCCGCAAATTCGGGCGTATTAACGGGATTGGTTCAGCCAATCTCCACGCAAGCTACTCAGTATGCCGCTTGTATTCGACCGCAATCGATCGGAGACTTGGGAAAAGTGACCTATCTTTTAGGCAATGTGACTCAGGAAGCGCCTGGAAAGCTTGTGATTCTTGATCCCGCTCGATTAGAAGTCGCAGAAGTAACAGCCGATCAAGGAACTGCACGAACAGGTGCAAGCACGAATTTCTCGCGTCTGACCCCGTTACCGAAAGGAACGAGAGCCACGATTACAGCGCGGGAGGGCGATTGGGTGCGGCTCGATTATGGTGGATGGATTCGATCGAGCGATGTCAAAATTGTTCCTGGAGCGACACCAGTACGATCGATTATTCGCGGTATTACTTCTCGTCAGGTAAAAGGCTGGGCAGAAGTATTATTTCCACTGCAAACACCTGTGCCGCTCTCCGTACAACAAGATCAGGGTCGTTTTACACTTACGCTTTATAACACAACTGCACAAACAGATACGATTCGATTAGATGACAATCCTGTGAGTGCTAGGGTGAATTGGCAACAGATTGAGCCTGAAAGAATTGAATATCGCTTTGACTTAAAATCGAAGCAGCAATGGGGATATAAATTGCGATATGAGGGAACAACGCTAGTTTTATCGCTAAAACACCCGCCGCGAATCAAACAAAAATCGCTCTCAGGAATCAAAATTCTTATTGATCCAGGACATGGCGGAAACGAAGATCTAGGATCAAGAGGTGGAAACGGCTATCCAGAGAAATCAGTCGCCTTGATTACGAGTAAATTACTGCGGGATGAATTGACGAATCGGGGCGCAACCGTTGTCATGACTCGTGAAGCGGACGTTGATGTAGAACTTGCCGATCGCGTCAAGCGGATTAACGATACTGAGCCTGCGATCGCGCTTTCGGTTCACTACAACGCACTGCCGGATGATGGCGATGCGATCAATACCAAAGGGGTTGGAACATTTTGGTATCAACCTCAATCGCATGATTTAGCGATGTTTTTGCACAACTACTTGGTGAAAGAACTCGATCGACCTTCTTACGGTGTGTACTGGAATAATCTCGCTCTGACTCGCCCGACGACTGCGCCATCCGTGTTGTTAGAACTGGGATTTATGATTAACCCTTACGAGTTTGAGTGGATTACTAACCCGCAGGAACAAAAGAAACTGGCAGTAACGCTGGCAAATGGTATAACCGCTTGGTTTGCTCAGGCTCAATAAATCGACCTTTGGCAGATTGGAATAAAATGATCTACCTTGGTAGCGTGTGTTTTTTGAGACAAGAGTAGATCGTGAAACGAATGGGTCTAATGCTATTTTTGCTGCTATTTGTAGCAGTGGCGTGTGTCGCGTTTAACAAGCTTCAATCTCGTAGACCCGGTGTTGTTTCCGGCTGTCCAGATTGGGTGCTGACACAGACCGAAACTGCAACAGAGTTTGTTTATCCTGATCACATTGTCGTTGAGCCGTGGCAGGGGCGGCACAATGTTTTTGCAACATTCAAGGTTCCTGATGGCTATCAGCCCGGTCGGTTTGTGGTGGTGAGGTTTGAAGGATCAAGCCCTTACTGCGGAGATGTAGTGACACATTCGACTGCAAACGGCGATCGTCAAGTCACAGCATTCTTTAGAACTCGGACGACGCTTTGGTTGATGTCAAAAGGACAGATCAATCAGCTAGAGCAGCCAAACAACTGGAAACTGGCGATTTTCAAATCCTAGTTCCTTGTTGGAATGTCCCACTGAGCGACGATCGCTTGCAGGGTACTAAACGGAACTTGTGCAAAGTATTGCCTGTAGAATTGTTCTTCACGGACGGCTGTAAAAAATTGCTCGATCGCAGCATTTGCGGACTGATCGGAGTCCTTCAGAGTCATACTAAAGCACTGATCGGCGTAAGTTACTTGAAATCCAAGTTGCTCTAATGCTTGAATGCCTGCTTTGAGTGCGACATCACCAATGTGTAAGCGATCGTACAATTGTTGTCGGGTTGCTGTTTTTTCAGTCCGACTGAGATACTTTGCAATTCCTACTAAGGTTTGCCAGATTTCAACCGCAGGGATCAAAGTTGGAGGAGAATAAGCGATCGCTAGAGGGCGTTGCTGATAGATTGCGCGTCTAAACCAGGTTTGAAACTCGATCCAATTGGCGGGCGCTGTTTTGAGTTCGATTGCATCGTCCTCGGTGCGATTTGTTCTCCAATCTAAAAGCCATTGCGATCGTGCAGACACATTGATTTGATCACAAGAACGCACCGCAATTAAGCGAACTTCATACCGTTTCTGCTGAACATTGTTTTCGAGTTCAACGATCGCATCACACCGCCCTGATGGAAGCTCATAAGCATAGTGTCCCCACCAGATTCCGGGAAAACCCTTCTCAGCCGATTCATCCCGAATGGTGAAAGGAGTGCGGATGTATTCTACTTTGCGTCCACGGAAATCTTGAAGTTTAGTATTTCGTCCAGCTTGGAACCAACAATTCCGAATCAATAACTTAGGAATCGGATTACCCATGCCACAAGGCTCAATCAACCGAATTTCCTTGTAGAGTTCTAAGTTTAGTTCGCTGACGGTAACACACAGATCTGCTTGAATGACTGGAATTGGAGGTTCACTTGATTGTAATAATCGCTGATTGATTGCTTGAGCGAACAATTCCAGATTGTCGATCGCTAAACTCAATCCTGCTGCAAACGGATGCCCACCAAAGCGATGTAACAGATGCTCTTGATCTTTGACTAACTGATAGAGATCAATTTGATTCGTCGATCGTGCCGATCCTCTCGCAAACTCTCCATCTATAGTTAATAGAATCGTTGGCTTACCGTATTCTTGAGCAATCTGACCTGCAACTAATCCAAGGACACCTGCGCTCCATTGTTCATCCCACAGCACAATTACGCCTGTGGTTGAAAGATCAAGCTGACTCAGTTTCGCCTTTGCTTGCTGCAACACATCTTTCTGCAAAGCTTTTCGACGAGTGTTTGCAAGTTCTGTTTGTTCTGCAAGTTCTCGACAGCGTTGGACATCCTGACTGGTGAGCAATTCCACACAGAAATGAGCATCCCCCTGAATTCGGCTTACTGCATTAATTCGAGGACCTAACCCAAACGAAATATCAGTCGGTCGATCGCCCGATCGCTTACACAATTCCAACAATCGAGTAATTCCCGGACGAGTCGCTGCTTTAGTCGATTGCTTCTGAAGTTGCTCAATGCCTTTCTGTGCCAGATAACGACAGTCTCCTTTCAGTTCCACGAGATCAGCAATTAAGCCGATCGCCACTAAATCCAATAGCTGCTCGATCGGCTTTTCGGGAATATCCGGTAAAGCTTCGTACAGTGCTTCAACCAGCTTGTAAGCCACTGCAACCCCAGACAGCGAGGCAAACGGATGATTTTGATCCAGCGATCGCGGATTGACGATCGCAATCACAGGCGGACGCGATTCTGGCAAAGTATGATGATCGGTCACAATCACATCGATTCCAAGACTTTGAGCATACTGAATCTCATCTAAGTTCGTACTGCCCGTGTCGCAAGTCACCATCAACTGAACGTGCTTCAGTTGATCAATTCCCGGCTTGGAGAGTCCATGTGATTCAGTCAAGCGATTCGGAATGTAGTAAAACAGCTTTTCATGCCGCGGAAAGAACTGTCCTAGACCATCCCACAGTACCGCTGTCGAAGTAACTCCATCTGCATCGAAATCGCCCCAGATTGCGATCGTTTCATCGCGCTCGATCGCCTGCACTAATCGCTGTACCGCCCACTGCATCTCCTGACCAAACTCGATCGCGCTCGTCGGCTGATAGTTTGCCGCAAACAAATACCCCGCTAATTGTTCTACCTCTTGGATGCCACGCTGCCACAGCAATTGAGGTAAATAGCGTCCTTCAATTCCTGGAGTCTGTTGCTTCACCGCTTGCACAAACGCTTCTGGAACCTCAGAATCACCATAAACTTGCCATTGCAGAACCGGATCACCCATGAGTTAACCAAGAAATAGATACATAAATACTATCCTTTAAAGAGGAACTTCCTGAATCTCTGCAAGGCTGAGAAACGAATCAGAACGAACCGAATCTTGAGCCGATCGCTCACACCGAATCGCAAAGCTACAGTCCGCGCAAAACTCCGCAGTTTCGGGAATTTGAGGAAAGAACTCGCCCTGTGTTTCGTAGCGATCGAGCCACACCCTAAACTGATCCAACAATCGCGTTAACGCCTGCCGCGTCTCCTCATGCTGCCTGGAACTATAGGGAAGCTTCAAACTCTGCGCCGTTTCTCCATTCGCCTGAAAAAACCAATAAGTCATCGAAATCTGCTCCGGTGCATACTCGCTCGTTTCAGCCAGCACAAACGGATACAAGCGAGACTGCCAGCTTTGAGATAAATCACTTCTAGACGGCTTCGGATACGTCTTCCAGTCGAGAATCTGCGCCTCTTGCTCGGTCAGAATCAGCAAATCATACACCACCGTCAAGATGTGCCCGCGAAACTCCAGCATCCGTAAATGTTCACTTTCTCGAAACAGTGGATTGTGAATCTGGAGAATTTGCGGAGCGGCTGCGGTAAACGCATGAAACCACTGCCGCAACTGCGAATCTTCCAGGAGAAAAGGCGCGATCGGTAAACCCATCTCCCACTGCTGCATCAACGAGTGAAACCGACTCCCCGCTAAAAGTCGCTCTTGCTGATCCAGAGAATTTGGCGATCCCAACTGCTCTAGATAAGTGTGCTGAAATTTGCGTGGACAGAGTTCCAATAAATTGAGATGACCTTGAGACAGCCGCATCGATTACTCTTTGGTTAAAACAAACACGCTACCCTCGTTGCCACGCCCGATCCGCAGATCTTCATCGAGATATGTGATATCTAGCCAACCCTGCTGATCGCGGCTCTCGATACTAAAATCGATCGCGGCGAACTTCTTATCGGATTCTAGCTGGTGGATAAAGTAGTTGGGCGACTGGTAATCAATCAGCCGCTGCAACCCAATGACCGATCGCTCAAACTTCACATCGACTCGCCGCTCTGTCCGGGGACGAAACCGCGCTACAACGGCAACAATTCCCTCTAAAAACGGCACCCCCGAAACCTCTGCGATGTTGTACAACTTCGCCTCCGGAGCGCGAATACATTGATACACCTGCCCCAACTTCAAAAATGGAAACTGATCGATCCCCAAAATCCCGCGACTGGTTGTATAAAGCAAGCGCCAATTGCCATCAAGTAGACTCAACGCTTCAAGCGGTCGTGGAGTTGGATTGCGATCCTCAAGCTGTGCGATCGCCGCTAAAATGCACTGTTTTTGCGCTTCATCGGCAAGAATGCCGCGATTCTTGCCTGCAATCACTTCAAGTAAAGCCGCCTTCCCGATCATGGCACGCTCCTGGAGTAAATAGACTTAATCCTAATCGCTCTCCACACCTGTGTTTCAGTTTGGAGAAATATTCTTACAGTTGCCTGAATCGTTCTTTGAAAAAAATACTTGACATTTTCAGAAAAATGTAGAGAATACTTTGAATCTTGAGCAAGATAGCTGAATCAAGCTTATTGCTCTAATTCAAGCAAAAATCCACTCTAAGAGTGACCGCAAGTGGTAGACTCTGGGTGTTTTAGTCGATCTAAGATAGCATTAGAATTCCTTTACGGCTGGAGCTACAAACCCTCAATGACTCACAATCCGTCCTTACGTCAAGAAACTCGAAATCAACGTGCCGCCATTATTCCAATGCAGCAAGAGTCGTCAATTCTCGACTGGCTCGAAAGCAGCGGGCGACTGTTAGCACGCGACAATGCAGATTTCGACTACCTCGATGATGAGGAAGAAATCAATGAACTGATGGAAAACGACGGTGGTACTTTTGACACCGACGACGATGATGACCTCGAACTAGAAGATTAGATGATGCTGGGCTAGGTTCTCTAGAGAATCTAGCCCTTTGATGAGTGTGGTGTACTGTGCGGAGTGAGATGAAACGCTTGTGGACGCGAAACTATTTACAGGAAGAGCCTTAAATTTCTCAGGAACGCGATTGTTCCTTTTATTAACGATCGGCATGACCATCGCCGCGATCGCACTCGATCAAACCAGTGGTCGCGCTTGGAGCCAAAATACGTCACTAACTTTCCCGCTGTGGATGAGTGGACTGGCAACCGCAGGAGTCGGTTTCTGGGCGGTTCCATTTCTCAAAGCGCTGAAAGCCGGACAGATTATTCGCGAAGATGGACCCCAATCTCATTTGAAGAAGGCTGGCACTCCGACGATGGGAGGCGCATTCTTTGTTCCAGTTGCAGTCGCGATCGCGCTGTATCTCTCTGGATTTTCCGGCAATGTGATTGCGGTGTCAGCGCTGACACTGTCTTATGCGGCGATCGGCTTTCTCGATGATTGGCAGATTATTCGCCGCAAGTCGAACAAAGGCATCTCCCCTAAAACCAAGATGGGACTGCAAATCTCTTTTGCCGTTGCTTTCTGCCTCTGGTTGATGGTGACAAATTCAAGCCTGACGACGATCGCGCTTCCGTTCGGTCTGATGTTGCCGTTGGGAGCGCTCTTTTGGGTGCTAGCTGGCTTTGTGTTAGTCGCAGAAAGTAATGCGACTAATTTGACCGATGGCATGGACGGCTTGGCGGGTGGAACTGTTGCGATCGCGTTTCTCGGTTTGGGTGCGCTGATTTTTCCAAATCATCCTGATCTGGCGGTTTTTTGCGCTGCTCTAGGTGGTGGTTGCCTTGGATTTTTGGTACACAACCGGAATCCGGCGCGAGTATTCATGGGTGATACGGGATCGCTGGCGCTAGGAGGTGCATTGGCGGCAGTGGGGTTACTAACAAATTCGCTGTTCGCTCTGCTGATTCTGAGTGGTCTATTTTTCCTGGAAACGCTCTCTGTGATTGCCCAAGTCGCTTACTTCAAAGCAACGAAAGATGCCAACGGAGTAGGTAAACGCCTGCTGAAGATGTCACCGTTCCACAATCATCTGGAATTGACGGGTTGGACAGAAACTCAGGTTGTCGGCTGGTTTTATGCGATCGCCGCACTACTCGCTGGTTTCAGTCTCGTCATTCACTAAAAAGTTTAATTCCGCACAAAAAACTGCGATAGAGTCACTAAAACCTGCTATAATAGTGACTCATCACTCTGGAGAGATGGCTGAGTGGTCGAAAGCGGCAGATTGCTAATCTGTTGTACGGTCTTGAACCGTACCGAGGGTTCGAATCCCTCTCTCTCCGTTTATTTCTGGCAGCGATGTATGCCCTCGATTGCGCACTAATGCTTTAGGCAGAGGCAGCAACCGACGAATTGCCGAGAATGAGATGGATCAAGCGTAGGTTTTCGCATCTTCGTTTGAAAAAGCATCTTTAACTCTAGAAGGCACAAAATTATGACACGATCGAATTTGCCTAAAATTCTGTCTGCAAGTGCGTTAGCGATCGGTCTTGCAACCTTGCCGTTGGGATTACCCGCTGTCGCTCAAAGCAGTGGTTCGGGTAGCTCGTCAGGCAGTGGGACTGCTGGCTCTACAAACGGCACGACCGGCACCGGGACGACCGGAACAACTGGCACGACCGGCACCGGAACGACTGGAACTGGAAGTTCAGGAACTGCGGGAACGACTGGAGCCGGAACTACGGGAACCGGCACGACAGGAAGTTCGGGAACGACTGGAACTGGAGCGGCAGGTACAGATGCAACAGGTGCAGGTGTCGGAGCATCAGGTACCGGAACGACAGGCACCGGAACAACTGGAACAACTGGAACCGGAACTACGGGGACGACCGGAACAACTGGAACCGGAGGCGTTTCTGGGGCAGGAACGACTGACCCAAGCGGAAATACAGGTGCAACTACGACTTCTCCTGCGGGTGCTACCACCTCGACCGCAGGGAGCAATCAAGACTCTGGCGGCAACTGGGGACTATTGGGCGTTTTAGGGCTTGCTGGATTAGTTGGCTTAAGCAGTAGAAGAAGACAAACTTCCTGATTCTTGGAGCGATCGCAGCATCGGCTCACACGGATCAAACGATGCTGCGATCGCTTCTGCATAGATTTACAGGTAGATTGCAGGCAAGCAACCGTAATCTGAGAGTTCAGCTTGTATTTATTACAAGGGTCATCTTCTGCGGAGCAGTTGGCAGATATGATCAATTCAATCTTGAATGGAACTCTCTAATGATTGTCTGTCCGAATTGCAATCATCCCAATCCAGACGGTGCGGTGCAGTGTGAGTCCTGTTACACCCCCTTGCCTGCGACGATCGCCTGTCCCAACTGCTCTGCTGCAATCCAAGCCGATGCCAGCTTTTGTGGGCAGTGCGGCTTTGACCTGAAATCTACGAACGCTTCTATGCTATCGACTCCTGAATCTTCTGAGCCGCAGAAACTTCCTGATCCGGTGATTCCTGATCCGTTAATTGAACCTGATCCGATCGTGATTCCGACTCAAGCCGAAGCCGCTCCTGCGTCAATCCCGCAATCGAATTCAGCAACCCAACTTCAGCAGAGTTATGCCCGATTGCTGAACTTACAGACGAGTACCGAGATCGAGATTCCGCCGAGCTTGTCGGTGATTCACATTGGTAAACCTAACGATCGCATTCCCCCAGATATTGATGTCTCTGGCTTTCCCAATTCTGAAATTGTGTCGCGGATTCATGCAGATATTCGAGTCGAGGGCGATGCTTACTACATTGAAGATGTCGGTAGCTCGAATGGAACCTATATTAATAACTCACCGCTACCGATGGGGAATCGCCACCGACTGAGAGCGGGCGATCGAATTTCATTCGGTAAAGGCGATAAGGTTTCGTTTCTGTTTCAGATTTAGTGCGGCAGGTTCAACGATTAGCAACTCCAACCGTAAAAGTGATCGCGGCGATGGCACTCAGCAGCGTCATCAGTCCAGCAGGCATGAATTTACGAGTTTCTCTCCAGCGCAACCCGAAAAAGGTTGTCAGTGCGATCGCGATTAAGATAGCAACGAGCAAACCACGGACTCGATTAGTTGAGTTGGCGTAGGCAGCGACCCCAAGCGCAACGGCGCTTCCTAATCCTGTCAAGAGAGAAGCGCGGCTTCTCGCTTTGATATAGCCAATGATGCCGCCGATCGCGACCAACAATCCGTAAAGGGCGATGAGAATTGTCCAGAGCATTGTGATTATCTAGTTATTTGTCTAAAAACGGTTCCTTCACTGTAGAGGCAGATGCTTGATACTGCCGTCGTGCTTCGTACAGCATTAATGCGGTCGCGATCGCTACATTTAACGATTCCACCCCTGTTACTAATGGAATTGTCACCTGAACTTCTGCTAATTCCAGCAGTTCGGTTGATAGTCCTGCTCCTTCATTTCCCATCAGGATCACGCTAGGTCGAGAGAAGTCAACTTCCCAATAAGTCCGAGTCGCTGTGGGAACGGTGGCGATGATTTGCATTCCTTGAGATTTGGCTGTCGCTAAATCCGCCTTTAAGTCCGAGCGAATCGACATCGGTACGTGAAACCATTGTCCAGCAGACGATCGTAAAACTTTCGGATTTTCAATATCGGCGCAGTCTTCACTCAGCCAGAGTCCTTCCACTCCTACCGCCGCAGCGGTGCGAATAATCGTGCCTAAATTGCCGGGATCTTGAATGGTTTCGAGAACCAACCCTAGCTGAGTAAATTCGACGGGGCGAGTGTGAAAGCGATCGACGGTTGCCACAACTCCATCGGGTTCTACGGTGGTGGCGATCGCTTTGATCACTTCCGGGGTAACGAGTTCAAAACGCTGCGATCGTGATTGCAGGTGTGCAAACAAATCCGGATGCTGGTGCTGCCAGCTTTCGGTACAGCAGACGGTAAGAAAGAATAAGCCGATCGCGCTTGCTTCCTCAATGAGATGCGTTCCTTCGAGTAAGACGACTTGTTGTTCTCGCCGTTCTTTAGCGCGGTGCAGCTTTCGTAATTGTTTGATCAGTGGATTTTGCAGGCTTGTTAGCATCTTCTCTTCCGGCACTAAAGGAATTTTAGTGCGTCGCTGAATTCCTGGTACACTCAAAAAACTCAATTTGGGCTGCTGTCATGCTGAGAAAACTTTGGCGATCGCTGATCCTCTGCGTTCTGTGTTTTTCCGTCGTGATCGGCTGTACCCGGTCTACGCCTGAACCGATAGCGCAGAATGACGGACGAATTACGATCGGGACGACTGCCACAATCGGCACTCTTGATCCCGCAGATGCATATAGTATTTTTGCTGGAAGTCTTCTTTACAACTTGGGCGATCGACTCTATCGCTATAAACCGGGTACGAGTGAATTAGAGCCGCAGTTAGCGACAGCATTACCGAAAGTGAGTGCAGATCAGTTAACGTATACAATTCCGTTGCGGCGTGGGGTTGTATTTCATGACGGTGAGCCATTTAACGCAAAAGCAATGGAATTTTCGTTGCAGCGCTTTATTCAAAATGGCGGTTCGCCTGCGTTTTTGCTAGCTGATGCTGTGGATTCGATTTCGGCACAGGGTGCAGATCGGTTAAGCATTAAGTTGAAAAAGCCGTTTGCGGGATTCCCTGCGCTGCTTGCATTTTCAGGCGCGTGTGCGGTTTCTCCCAAAGCCTACAAAATCGAGAAAGGATCGTTTAATTCCGAAAGTTTTGTCGGAACTGGAGCCTACAAATTAGTGAAGTTTGGGACGGATTCGATCGTTCTTGATACGTTTGATCAATACTGGGGCGATAAACCTGCCAATCGTGGCGTAAATATTCAATTTTTCTCAAGTCCGGCGAACTTATTTAATGCGTTTCGTACAGGCGCGATCGATGTCGCTTATCAGGGACTTGCACTCGAACAGATTCGCAATCTCAGAGAAAATGCTGGCGATAATACCTGGAGAATAATCGAACGATCGGGCAGTGGAATCGACTATCTCACCTTAAATATGAAATCTCCACCGCTTGATCAGTTGGAGGTGCGACAAGCGATCGCCGCCATCATGGATCGTCCGATTTTAGAAAGCCGAATTTTTCAAGGACAAGTTGAGCCTTTATATAGTTTGATTCCGAGCAGCTTGCGTGAACAGAAGCCTGTATTTAAAGAATATGGCGATCGCAACATCGAGAAAGCGCGGAATTTACTTACAAGAGCGGGTTATTCAGAATCTAATCCGCTTAAGGTTGAATTTTGGTATCGATCGAACGTCTCCAATGACCAACTTGCAGCCGTGACCTTAAAGGCAGTGGTGCAGAAGTATCTCGGTAACTTGATGCAGCTTCAACTCAATAGTGTTGAATCCGTCACCGCTTACAAAAATCTCGACAAAGGCGCATATCCGATCTTTTTGCTGGACTGGACACCTGATTTTCTGGACGCAGATAACTATATTCAACCATTTATGGAATGTGCGAAAGGCTCATCGGCTAAGGGCTGTGAAGAGGGATCGAGCGTGTTGCAGGGATCATATTATTACAGCGATCGGGTGAATCAATTGATTGATCAAAGCCGCAAAGAACGAAATCCAGAAGCGCGTAAGCAGATGTTTGAACAACTGCAAGATGCACTGGCAAAAGATGTTCCGTTCATTCCACTTTGGCAAAACAAGGATGTCTTATTTGTGCAGAAAAATATTCAAAATGCAACGCTAGAAGTGACTCAGAAAGTTCCGTTTGGAACGATGAAAAAGGCTTAAGTTTACAGAATTCGGCAGAAGGAATTCGCTTCGTTGCTGAACTTGGGAAGCCTCCTAAATCTCCTATGAGTAGGGACTTTGAAGGTTAGAAAGCTTCTTGATTTTAAGGGATTTCTTTTCTCCAATACCAAATTGATCTTTAAATTGCTAAAGATCTTGGAAACCCCCTAAATCCCCCACTCGTGAGAACTTCAAGCCAAAGAAATTAGATTCTCAAAGTCCCTCAGAATGGGGGATTTAGGGGGCAAGAAGCCGACAAAAACGAAGCAAGCGATCGGTCGAACTCAGATTAAATCTACATCTGAGAAATTACAGATTGAATCACATCCGATTCAACTTGATCGCTCACAATCACTGTTCCAATCTGTCGCGGCAAAACAAAGCGAACTTTGCCATCTTTGACCTTCTTATCGGCTTGCAGCGTCGGCAGAATTTGAGATCGATCGCACTCCACCGGGATTCGAGTCGGTAAACCCGCTTTTTCAATTAGAACCTTTTGCCGATTGCACTCGTCTTGATCCCAGAGTCCCATCTCAACGGCAATCAATCCCGCCGCCATCATGCCGATCGCAACGCCCTCTCCGTGATTGACCACGCGATAATTCGTTAAGCTTTCGATCGCGTGTCCGATCGTGTGCCCGTAATTGAGAATTTCCCGTAATCCTGATTCTTTCTCATCTTTACTGACGACGTGCGCCTTCGCTTGCGCCGATCGCACCAACATTTCATACACCAAATCATCTCCGACAGCGCGAATCTGATCTAATCGCTTCGCCTGTTCTAGTTTCTCAAATAGCCCTGCGTCCCAAATGATCCCGTATTTGATCACTTCGGCGATCGCGGCTCGAAATTCCCGCGAAGGCAGCGTTTTCAAAACTTGCGGATCGATCAAAACCAACCGGGGCTGGTGAAAGGCTCCGATCAGATTTTTCCCGTTCGGGTGATTCACTCCAGTTTTGCCACCGATCGCAGCATCCACCATCGCCAAGAGCGTCGTTGGCACTTGTACGACGTTAATTCCTCGGAGCCAAGTTGCCGCAGCAAACCCTGTCATATCTCCAATCACGCCGCCGCCTAATGCGACCATCACCGACGATCGTTCTAACCGATTTTCTAACGCCGCATCATAAATTTTTTGCAGCGTTGCCGGGGTTTTGTAGCGCTCCCCCGCAGGCAAAATGCACGAACTTACCGTAAAGCCCGCTTGCGTCAGCGCATCGATCACCGTTTGCCCATAATGCTTAAAAATCACCGGGTTCGAGACAACGAGCGCCTTTTTGCCGAGTTTAGTCAAAGCCTGCATTCGATCGCCAATTTCATCAATCGCCGCGATCGCGATGTCATAGGAGTTTTGGGGTAGCGTAACGGGAATAACAGACGGCATGAGTCGCTCTCAAAAACAGCGTTTAGGGTGATCTTATCAAGCGATCGAACCGCATGAAGCGATCAAACGCCCTCCGTTTTTTTGTATAGTTTTGTTAGAGAGGTTAGGAGACACAATTTATGTCGGCAGTCATTGCTTATTTCTTGATGGTCGGTGGCGCGATCGCGCTTGCTTATGCACTGTTCTTTACTTTCCGCGCCATCAAGCTGATCTAGTTTCCTTTGGGGCGATACAAGTTGTACAGCCCCAACTGGATCACTCTAGGCTTTTGGCACCACTTTCAAGATGATTGGGGCATCGGGTACGTCCATCGTAATGCGCCTTGGTGTCGCAAACGTAGCAGTGGCATTCGGCGATCGGTTCGGTAAAAAGGTCGCGGCTTTCTGAGTTGGCGTTAACAAATTCACTGTGACTCGCTGAGCTTTGGGCGCATCGGTACTTTCAGAATTCAGCCACATCACCAGATAAAATTCCCCATTGCTCTTTTGTAAAAGCGTGTGGCGCAAGTCTTTCACATTTCCACTGAAATAATAGGATAATCCTCCGCTTGCTGTACTTCCAGGCGTATCCTTCAGAATGCGAATCAGATTTCGCAGCGCATAAAACGCAGGTTTCGGAGTTCCATCAGCGCGAATGATGCCAAAGTTGTTTTCAGCATCTGGTAAAGGTCGCTGATCCATGAATTCGTAAAGATACGTCCGCTTCACGCCGCGATTGAAAAACTCCAAGAACGTTCGCGGAATGTATTTCGCGGACACTTGCTCAGTCACCGCTTTGTGACCCGTTTCACGATCGTTCACGGCATTGTGATATCCCGTTTCCGTCGCGATGATCGGTTGATTGCCAGAATACTCTCTGGCCAATGGAAGCCAACGACGATCGAAATCAAAACTCGGAATTCGCCCGCCTGAATAGCTGTGCATATTCCCGAAGTCGCTAAATTCAGCCAACGATCCCACTCGTTGCCCGTTCTCTGGTTGTGCCATCGATGGAACGAGCACCGGAATATGAGCCGTCGCCGGATCGCTTTTTACGGCACGATACAGATCGGCTTGATACTCCCGTAGCCCCTCTGGGAAAGACTTACCTTTGTAGCTCATCGTTTCAGGGTTAGCATCCCACTCGTTTGGTCCTTCGACAGTTTCAATTCCTGGTAATGCTTGTTTGATTTGCTGTACAACGTTGTCGGGTGTACCGCCGAGTCGCGGATCGACAATCAACGCAGACTTAATTCCAAACCTTGCCAGTCGTCGCAGCTTGGTGAACACTTCTGGCTTGTTTCCACCGTCGCGAATATGTCGAACGCCCAATTCTCGTAAACGCGGCTCGAAGACATCGGCGTAACGGTCATGATAACTAATCCCCGTATAGCGTAGATTCACGTTCATGCCGATCGAGTCAATAAACGTATCTGCGGGTCTTGCTCTTTCTCGAATCGTGTTAGCGATCGCGCTCGTCATGACAAAGCTTGTGTCTACCGGTTGACCAGAGAACACTTGCAGCAGATAAGTTCCAGCACTCAAAACAGCAGCGATCGACTCGATCATAGGCAGAGGTGTTAATAATATTGCCCTGCTCATTGAGCAGTGTCAGATCTACGTTAGCAGCTAGGTTTCCAATGCTGATGTTTGGTGTGAGTTCAGTTAGGGTAAACCGATGACGCTCTACCCAACTGCGCCTAAGTTTTTGCACAAAGTCTAAAAATGTAACGGTTCGCAACGTATAATTGGGAGCGAATTGTCGATCACAAGTTAGGTGAACAGACTACATGCGAGTAGCGATCGCCGGGGGCGGCTTAGCAGGATTATCCTGTGCGAAATATTTAGTAGATGCTGGACACACGCCGATCGTGCTGGAAAGTCGCGATGTTTTGGGTGGTCTAGTCGCAGCGTGGAAAGATGAAGACGGGGATTGGTACGAAACCGGACTTCATGCCTTCTTCGGGGCTTACCCGAACATGCTGCAGCTAATGGGAGAACTGAATATTCTCGATCGACTTCAATGGAAAGAACACGCGCTGATTTTCAATCAGCCGGAAAAGCCAGAAACCTACTCCTACTTCAAAGTTCCAGATATCCCGGCTCCGTTCAACGTCATCCTGTCGATTTTGAACAATAACGATATGTTGACCTGGGAGCAAAAAATCCGATTTGCACTCGGACTTTGGCCCGGTGTGCTCAGGGGTCAAAAATATGTCGAAGACATGGATAAATACAGCCTACATGAATGGTTGCAGCGACAAGGCATCGGTGAGCGCGTGAGTTCTGATATTTTTATCGCTGCATCGAAAGCGCTGACGTTTATTAATCCTGATGAAGTTTCAGCCACGATTATTCTCACGGCGTTGAATAAATTCTTGCAGGAGCGCTACGGCTCAAAAATCGCGTTTCTCGACGGATCACCCACGGAGAGATTGTGTCAGCCGATCGTGGATCACATCGTTGCGAACGGTGGAGAAGTTCACCTGAAAAAACCGCTCAAGCAAATATTGCTAAACGATGACAATACGGTCAACGGCTTCTTGATTCGCGGACTAGATGGTGCGCCTGATGAAGTGATTACCGCCGATCGCTATGTTTCGGCAATGTCGGTCGATGTGATGAAAGTCCTGATGCCGGAACCGTGGAAAGCCATGCCCTTCTTCCAAAAGCTTGAAGGCTTAGAAGGCGTCCCTGTGATTAACCTGCATTTATGGTTCGATCGCAAGCTCACCGACATCGATCAGCTCTTATTCTCACGATCGGACTTGCTGAGTGTCTATGCCGACATGAGCATTACCTGCAAAGCGTATGAAGATCCCGATCGTTCGATGCTGGAATTTGTTCTAGCTCCCGCGAAGGACTGGATCGACAAGTCCGACGAAGAAATCATCGCAGCCACAATGAAGGAGCTAGAGCGGTTATTCCCGCAGCACCTGACCGGAGATGATCCTGCCAAGCTGCGGAAATACAAAGTCGTGAAAACGCCGCGATCGGTCTACACCGCTTCACCAGGGCGGCAAGCGTATCGACCGGATCAAGAAACTCCGATCGCAAACTTTTACCTTTCGGGGAGCTACACGATGCAACAGTATCTGGGGAGTATGGAAGGTGCCGTCCTTTCTGGTAAGCTGACAGCGCAGGCAATTACGAACGCGCCTGTCTCTACCCCGCCTGAGCCGAAACGCTTAGTCGCCAGTAGCAATTAGCGCTTTGTCAACCCTTCCATTTGTCCTAACGAATGCTGCAATTGCCCGAACAACCCTCCTCCTGTGTACGATCGCTGGCTTCTGTCGATGAAGCTTACGAACAGTGCCGCCAATTGATGGAACACTTCACCAAGTCTTTCTACTTGGCGACCTTGTTATTTCCGGCTGAAAAACGACGTGCGATCTGGGCAATTTATGTCTGGTGTCGTCGCACCGATGAGTTAGTCGATGGCTTCAACGGTAAGTCCGCCACGATGGACACGCTGGACGAGTGGGAAACACGACTCGAAAAAATCTTCGCAGGCTACCCGGAAGATGATTTTGATGTGGCACTGGTAGACACGGTAGAGCGATTCCCGATCGAGATTCAGCCGTTCCGCGACATGGTTGCGGGACAACGGATGGATCTCTATCGCAGTCGCTATGAGACGTTTGATGATCTTTATCTCTATTGCTATCGGGTGGCAAGTACGGTTGGGCTAATGTCTACTTCAGTCATGGGACTGATTGAGCCGGATACTTCTGCACCTTGGTATCGCCCAGAGTCGGGATATTCACCGCTGGATGATGCGATCGCGCTCGGTGTAGCGAAACAGTTGACGAATATTTTGCGCGATGTGGGTGAAGATGCGCGGCGCGGGCGAATTTATTTGCCGCTTGAAGATCTAGAGCGCTTTGGGTATGGCGAAGATGATTTGTTCAAGGGCGTGAACGACGATCGCTGGAAAGCGCTGATGCAGTTTCAGATTGAGCGAGCGCGGCAGTTTTACACGCAGGCAGAACGCGGAATCGCTACGCTGAGTGAAGATGCGCGCTGGCCCGTTTGGTCAGCATTGATGCTGTATAGCCGAATTTTGAATGCGATCGAGAACAACAACTACGACAACTTCAATCGTCGGGCATATGTGCCGGGAATTCGGAAGTTGTCGCTGTTGCCGATTTCTTGGTTGAGAGCGAAGGTACTGTAGCAATCGCACAATTAACGGAGTGCGATCGCGGGTGTGAATTTTTCCTGAAATTGAAAAATTTCGGGCTTGCTCTAACCTTTTCCAGAGGAAATCAGAGGTTTGGAGTTAGCGATCGCCTTCAGATAGTTTGAGATTCTCGACGATCGTCTTTAAGTGAGGCTCAAACTGCTCTAAGTTGCTCAGCTCTTTGAACACACTACTCTGTGCTGCTGGGTCGTAACCCGTGACGATGATGTTCAAATTGCCGTCAAACGCCATGTAGCTGACGTACTTCTCTTGAACCTTTCCAGACCGATCAATTCCCTTAAAGCCATACCTTAATCCGGGTAGCGTACCAACTCTAACTTCTTCGGGGGATTGTACCTGAACTTTGTAATCTTTACCGTAAGTTGAAGCTCGATCGGCTTGAATGGTTTTGTAGTAGTCTGCGATTACAGCTTTCAATGCTGTTAGCACCTTTGCTTTATCGTTCGGATTACTGTAGGTAAATAGTCCCGGAACTAAGCCAAGCTTGTCAAACTGAGCCTGCAAGATCGGAGACTTGTCGTATGTCCAGCGCTGGAGTTCGACGCTGCCTAGATAAGCTTGATTGCGATCGACGCACAAAAAGGGAGCTTCACCATCGCAGGGGCGAACCTGCCATCCCGCAGGCGCAGACGTTTTACCGAGTAGAGAAATCCACGCATTGTTCAATGCTTTCTGTGTGTCATAAAGCGGTGTTCCGTCTGTCGCCAACACGACATAGCGGTACTGGCGAAATGCAGTAGTTAGGTAAGGCTTGAGTTGGTTGAGATCATCAGCATTGCGAACAGCTACTTCAAAGTAGCCTCCTTCAGGAACCCAAGCAATCCACCAGCCCTGATTTGCTTTAGCGTAGCCGACCGTTTCCCAAAACTTAAACCGCGCTCTGCGTTCGTCTTCAGGATGGATACTTTGGTTGACTTTGCGCCAACGGGGTTGTCCTGGATTCCGTAAGGCATCGCGCAGCATCGGTAAAGGCATCTGTACAGGGGGACGATTGAGATACCAGCTATAGCGATCGTGCTCGGTCATTAGATGGGTTCGAGTACAGCCATCATACTGAGCCGAGACTAATCGCCCATCGGCTGCATAAACTTCATAGGTAGAGCCTTCTAATCTCAGCGTAGTTAGAACTTGCCGTTTTTCGAGTCCAGTTAAACGATCGAACGCCGGAGTCAGAGTGATGCGGCGCTCTGCGATCGTGTCTAACATCTTTTTCCCAAAGAACTCATTGGGATCATTTTTAAGTTGATTGGCGCGTTGTCTAACTTCAAGGTTGACTTGTTCGGGTGGGCGACCATAGCCCGCACAGTTTGCAAGAGCAGGTTTTGAAACTGTAGTGAGGCTTGCAAGTAAGAGAATCGGAAATAAAGAACGGAGAAGATACGACTGTACTTTAGGTGGTGTGAACATTTACAGGAACATCAATCTATGCGGTTGCTCTATTTAGCTACAGTTGTATTTGTCCCAATTCTGGAAAGTCTTGCGAACAGATTAAGCTGCCGTGGTCATGCTGGTGTCATACTCATCGCGCTTTTCCCATCACTCACTAAACGCCCATCTTCCATATAAACAATGCGATCGGCAATGTCTAGAATCCGGTTGTCGTGCGTGACGAGCAAAATTGTACAGTGCTGCTCTTTTGCAAGTTTCTGCATCAGTTCAACCACATCACGACCGGATTTTTTATCGAGTGCGGCAGTTGGCTCATCGGCAAGCACAATTTTAGGATGACTAATCAGAGCGCGAGCGATCGCAACTCGCTGTTTTTGACCACCGGAGAGTCCGTCAGGATAGTAGTCTGCTCGATGTCCGAGTCCAACGGTTTCTAACATTGAAACGACCATTGCATCCAAGTCTTGATTGTGATAGCGATCGTGTAATTCCAGCGACATTCTGACGTTTTGCTTTGCTGTGAGAAATGTCATTAAATTATGTGCTTGGAAGATGTAGCCGATGTTTTTACGAAGTTGAGTAAGCCGTTGCTTTGTGGCTCCACGGATCTCTTGATCTAGAATCGTTAAGCTACCTTCTTGAGCCGATCGCAAGCCGCCTAAGAGCGTTAACAGCGTCGTTTTACCTGATCCAGAAGGACCAGTCATGATCACAATTTCGCCTGCATGGATGTCTAGATTGACATCAAATAAGACTTGCTTTTTCAGGCTTCCTTGACCGAAGTAATGATTTAGGTTTTTGACAGAGATGACAGGTTGCATAGGTTTAGAAGATGTCAGCAGGATCAGCAGCTTGGAGTTTTCGCATTGCGATCGCGCCCGAAATTGAACACATCGCAACAGTGAGGACAAATACTGTAATTGCACGATTGGTAGTCATTGCAATCGGTAACAATGTTGCAGCATAGGTAATTTGGTACAGTCCAACCGCAACCGCAAAACCTGGAATAAAGCCGAGAACAGCAAGAATTAAGGCTTCTTGAAGTAGGACATTGAGTAGGAAGCGATCGCTGTATCCCATTGCTTTCAATGTGGCATATTCAGGTAAGTGGTTGGCAACATCAGTGTAGAGAATTTGATAAACAATCACTGTTCCAACAATAAAGCCTACAACGACACCAATTCCAAAGATAAATCCGATTGTTCCTTGACTTTCCCAGTAGTTCCGTTCGATCGCTGCAAACTCTTGAGGAGTCAGCACTTTTACATTGGGTAACTTTGCGCTCAGCTGTTCCTGAACTGCTTTGATATCTGAGTTTGGTTTGAGTTGAATCAGTCCAATATCGATTTTGCTTGCTTGTCGATCGTTGTAGAGCTTCAAGAAAGTTGAATCACTCATGAACACATTTCCATCTGCGGTAAAGGATGCGCCCATTGTGACGAGTCCGCTCACTTGGATCACTTGCTGATTGAGTTCAGTCGTAACTGTGCCTTGCTTTTGGAATGTATCTGCGATCGCGCCAAATTCAGGACGACCGACCCGATCAAACACAACATTGTTTAATAGCTTGAGCGGCTCTAAGTTTTCTTGCAATCCTGATAGCTTAAAGCTGGGTGCATCGGGTTCAATTCCCCAAATTAGAATGCTTCGAGTTAAGCGAGTTTCTGGGTTCTTCCACTGTCCCATTGCAATCCGGATCGAACTGACGGATTGCACACGATCGTTGCTTTTCGTTTGATAAAGCTGCTCACGCGAGAACGGCGTGAATGAAGCTAAGCTTTTGAACTGTGGATCAATCAGGACGAGATCCGCCTGCAACAATCGATGAGGAACTGTAGCACTGTCATACAACGAATCTTGGAATCCGAGCTGCATAAACATCAGCATGTCTGCAAAGCCAATTCCCGCGATCGCAACAACTAAGCGGGCTTTCTCTTTCATTAACTGGAACCATGCCAGCGGTGTTTTACGAGGCATATCAGAGCTTCCCTAATACGGTGGATATCGGATCAAGTCATCGAGCAGATCGTAGATAGTTAGCAGATTGAGTTTCGCGATCGACATCATGAGACGAGATTGACCGTAGGGACAGCCTCGGATTGCTTGATAGCTCGATCGGATTAACGTAACCCATGGTGAAATCTGCATCCGCGCAAAGCGCCCCCATACTAAAAGAGATCTACAGTTCATTTCGCGGTAAAAAGCTAGTCACTAGAATGGATGAATAACCCCACAGCATCAATCCAGCAAACAAAACGTTCGCACTTGGATCAATGTTTGGAAAGACTTTTGGAAAAAATAGGACACTTCCAACATCCAGGAGCATTCCGGGTAGGGCGATGAGTAAAGCTGCTTTAGGACGTTCGATCGCTTTGACTTGCTGCCAAAAGTAGACTCCTGTAACAATGATGAACATTGAGAGTGTTGTGGCTAAGAACAGTCCAATCGATAATGCAATGTTTGTTGGATCAAGAAGATACTGACCAATTAGGCGAAATGCGATCGTTGCAACGAGCCAGATTAGAAATCCAATTCCTAGAAAGAGCATAGAAGAATCTCAGCTATAGATTGTTTTTTGTTCAGATTGTTAGGGAGTCGCCCAAACCGCAGCGACACTACACCATCACATACTCTCGCAATCGCGTCTTGTACTGCTGCAATGTTTTCATGGCTGCTTTCTCCAGCAGTCGCACCGTTTCTCGGCTACAATTCATCTTCCGACTCGCCTGAGATAAGCTCAGTGCCTCTCCATCTTCCAGCCCAAACCGTAAAGTCATAACTTCACGCTGGTTTGAAGGGAGTAGTCCTAGTAAGTTCAATAAATCTTCTCGAAGCAGCGATCGCGTAACACTTTCCTCTGGCATTTCCCCTTCATCTTGCAGCAGTTCACCCAGATTTCCGTCTTGATCCTGACCGATCGGTAAATCTAAAGAGACTAAGCGCTGCACTGCGAACAAAGCATCTCGAATCTCTGTTTCTGAAACAGAGAGTTCCTGAGCAATTTCTGTAATTGTTGCAGTTCTACCTAATGTTTGCGAAAGCGATCGCTGCGTTTTCCGAATCAGATTGAGCTTTTCGGTGAGATGCGTTGGAATCCGGATCGAACGGCTTTTCAGTGCGATCGCTCGCCTAATGGCTTGTCTAATCCACCAATATGCGTAAGTTGAAAATCGATAGCCTTTGCTTGGATCAAACTTCTCGACACTACGCTGTAAGCCTAAGTTGCCTTCTTGGATCAAATCTGAGAGGTCTAGATTGCGATTCTGGAAGCGTTGGGCAATCGAGACAACTAAACGTAAGTTCGCCTCGATCATCTTGCGTTTAGCACGTTCTCCTTGTGCGATCGCGCTTTGCAACTCATCCCGTGATAAATTCGCAGCTTGTTGCCATTGCTCGAGGCTAGGCTGTTGAATTGCATACAGCTTTTGTAAGGTTTGCACTTGCCGACCCAATTCAACTTCTTGTTCTGGAGTCAAACGAGAAATTCGTCCAATCTCATCTAAATAGAGCTTGATTGTGTCCATCTTAGGCTCCTTGGGATTCGCGTTTCATTGCCCAGTAATCACGACCCGCAAAGGTTCCATGATGAGCAATCACAAAGCCATGACGCTGATAAAACCGCACTCCGCCTGGAGTTGATGTTTCTAGATAGCAAGGTAGCTTTGCGCGATCGGCTTCTTGCAAAACAGGCTGAAGTAACTGTCCACCAATACCCTGACCTTGACACTCAGGCGACACCCCTAACATCGCTAAGTACCAATGTGGTTCTGAAGCGGTGCGATCGTGCCATCGAATCTCTGTACCGATAAACGAAGCAAAATCAAGAATGCGATTCCAACGCAGATAAAACGGGACAAAGAGCAATCCTGATGTCAGGACTTGCCACAGTTGAGATAGGGTAATTCGAGTTGCTTCCGGAGGCAGCCACATTGCAACCCCTTTGGGAGATTCAGCAGTCGTATAGATCTGGTTGTACGATTGCCCGTAATTGAGCATGGCTTGGCTGATTTGCTTCAGAGCCGTTTGCTTTGCGGTACTTTCTTCGGGTAAAAACTGCTCAATCAGTGGATCTTGACTAAAAGCGGCTGCAAGTTGATTCGATGCGATCGCAAAATCCGACGGGTTTAGCTTAACAATGTCCATTCCTCCCTCCTTAAATCGAACGTTCGTTATCCATTAGTCCAGCTTAATTGCAGTCTGAACTTGCAAATTGGTTAGGCTCGAAACTCGTTGACTCGCTTCTGGTGTTAGGCGAATTTTTACATCAATCACACGTCGATCGAGATTTTCCCCTGGCTGATTACTAAACACTTCCTGCTTATTGACTTGTAATCCAACCTCAGAAACAGTTCCCTGCAATTCTCCTGAGAAAGCTTGTCCCGTAATCGTTGCGGTTTGCCCAACTTTCACATTAGCAATGTCACTTTGATAAACTTCAGCTACAGCAACCATCTGCGCATTCTGTGCTAGATCTGCAATTCCAGAATCGCTAATTTTTTCACCTGTACGAGTATGAACCTTGAGAATTTGACCCGCGATCGGTGCGCGAATGTAAGCTTGCTCTAGCTCAGTTTCGGCACGTTTCATTGCTGCGATCGCGCTACTGACCTCGGTCGCAACGGTTTTCACATCCACAGGTCGAACTTCTTCAATTCGATTCAATGTTGCTCTAGCTTCACTCAACTGTGCTTCGAGTGAATTTGCAGCTTGATTCTGTTTAGCTTGTGCTTGTCTCAGTTGGGCTTGTGCTGTGTCAAGTGCAAGGCGTTTACTATCCAAGTTAGAAGCTGCGATCGCACCTTGCTGATAGAGTTTGTTGAAGCGATCGAATTCCGCTTGCGCCGTTCTGACTTCTGCTTGCCAGCGATTGATCTCTGCGGCTTGGGCTGCAATTTCACCTTGTCGATCGGCTTGCAGTCGAGTAATTGTTGCTTGCTGAGCTTCAATCTCTCCCGTCTTTGCGCCTGCTTTAACTTGTGCAAGTTTAGCTTGTGCGACTTGGACTTGTTCGCGAGCTTGGTCTAGCGCATTTTGTAGCTTGTCACGCGAATCTAAAATCGCAATGATTTGACCTTTTGAAACGCGATCGCCTTGCTTGACTAAGAGTTGAGAAACGCGATCGCCATCTAATGCGATCGGAGCGGATAACTTAATGATCTCAGCTTCCGGTTCAAGTCGTCCCAGTGCGGCAATCTTCCTAGCGGTCGGAGCGGCTTCGACAGGCTGAGCAGCAGGTCTCGGGCTGAACTGAGAAACAGCATAAAATGACGTTCCACCTGTAATCAACGTCGCAATCCCGATTCCAAGCCAAAGGCGATTCTTAGGTTTCAGAAAGATGTCAAGACTCATGGTTTTTTCGGTTTGAGTTTGTGTTTCTCTAAGTACAGCGTTAGCATTTCCGATAACAATTTTGCTTGTGCTTGATAATCAATCTTTCGATGCCCATAAAGCTCTTGCAGTAACAATCCATCCGTAAAGCTCATCATGAATATCAAAATCTGTGGATCATCAATTCCAAGCAATCCAGACATAATCTTTTCAACCTGGTCACAAATCCGTCTGAAGACTTCACTGACTTCTTTTCCTTCTCGTTGCTGATGTTGATAAAAATCCATCATCAGTAATGTTTGTTTTAGAAAATAGTCCCGATGCTTCTCAAAGATTGTGAATGCTGCTTGGGTTTGCTCGGCTAAGCTTTTCCCTTCTAATTGAGTCGAAAAATTGCGAATGTCTAACTCAGAAAGTTCCTCCAATAACTGCTCGAACAATGCCTCCTTACTTGGAAAATAGTGATATAGCGTGCCAGTCGAAACGCCTAACCCTTGAGCAATCTGCCGCATTGTGATCGCGGCATATCCTTTCTCGGCAAACAGATCAAATGATTTAACTAACAGTTCCTTGCGATAGCGATCGTGGTCAACAATCTTAGGCATACAGGCGAATTGAGATATCGGACGGTCGATATATTTTACTGGCTAAACATTGAGAAACCCCCGATGTCTTCTGCAACTGTTCTTTGATGCTCCTTGTTTGGTCGTTCTATTTATATCGAACGCTTGTTATAAATTCTGTCTCATAAATTTATATTTGTAAACCCCCTTTAGAAAATTGTTTGAGATGCAAGCTGCATCTGCTTTAGACGATCGCGCTTAAGTCTGCTCGAAGATTGCTCAAGTCAAAAGATTCGCTTACCATTCTCGATAGTGCAGTCAACTTGAGGTGTGAACCGGCGATGAAAAAGACTTTATTTCTTAGTCCACCTTCCTTTGATGGGTTTGATGGCGGTGCAGGTGCCCGGTATCAGGCAAAACGGGAAATCACTTCATTTTGGTACCCAACCTGGCTCGCTCAGCCTGCTGCCCTCGTTCCAGGAAGCCGTCTTGTAGATGCACCCCCTCATTATCAAACACTTGAAGATATCTTAGCGATCGCCAAAGATTACGAACTGGTGATCATGCACACTAGCACTCCCACGCTTGTGAATGATGCGAAAGTTGCAGCCGCAATCAAAGCTCAAAATCCCGATACTCAAGTGGGACTGATCGGCGCTCACGTTGCCGTGCTACCGGAGCCAACTTTACAACAGCACCCGATTATCGATTTCGTCTGTCGGAATGAGTTCGACTACACCTGCAAAGAACTCGCAGAAGGTAAACCTTGGGATCAGATTGATGGTCTGAGCTACCGGGATCAATTTGGCACGATTCACCACAACCCAGATCGTGCCCTGATTCACGATTGGGATCAGATGCCGAGTGTTCTCCCGGTTTACGATCGCGATCTCGATATCAACAAATACTTTATTGGCTATCTGCTGCATCCTTACATTTCTTTCTACACAGGTCGCGGCTGTCCTGCAAAATGCTCTTTCTGTCTTTGGCCTCAAACGATCGGTGGTCATCAATACCGTGCTAAAAGCCCCGGTGTGGTTGGGCGCGAAATGGAAGAGGCGAAAGCAATTTTTGGCGATCGAGTGCGCGAATATATGTTCGATGATGATACGTTCACAATCGACAAGCAGCGAGCGATCGCCATTAGTGAACACATGAAGCGATTGAAGCTGACTTGGAGTTGTAACGCTCGTGCGAATCTCGACTATGACACTCTAAAACAACTTAGGGATAATGGTTTGCGGCTGTTGCTGGTCGGGTTTGAGTCGGGTAATCAAAAGGTTCTGGATAACATCCGCAAGGGAGTCAAGCTAGAAGTGGCGCGGCAATTTATGAAAAATTGCCATGATTTAGGGATTACGGTACACGGCACATTCATTATCGGATTGCCGATCGAAACTCCTGAAACGGTCGAAGAAACGATTCGATTTGCCTGTGAAATCAATCCCCACACGATTCAAGTGTCGATCGCGGCTCCGTATCCCGGAACTGAACTTTATGCCCAAGCGCAAGCCAACGGTTGGTTCAGCGATTCAGCAATGGTGACGGATTCAGGTATTCAGACTTCAACTTTGCACTATCCCGCGATGTCGAGTGCAGATATTGAAGCTGCGGTCGAGCAGATGTATCGCCGCTTTTACTTCCGACCGAAAGCGATCGTCCCGATTGTGCGGGAAATGTTGAGCGATCGCCAAATGCTAATTCGACGGTTACGAGAAGGTCGCGAATTCTTCGACTACCTGAAAGAACGTCGCACCCAAGCTCAGAAGCAGCCTGTACATTCTTAATGAATTCGGATCGGGTGTGAGTCCCGATCCGAATTCATGATCAGCAAGTGCTAAGCGCTCGACTAGAAATCAGTCTGAATTTGACAGAATAGATTTAGCGGAACGCTGAAGGGCAAAGAGTCAAAATGCTAACATCACATCTTCCAGGACAGCTTGTAGAGCGTTTGGGAATCACATCTGAGCAAGTCGCAGCACTCTGTCAACGCTGAAAAATTACGGAGTTTGCCTTGTTTGGGTCTATTTTACGAGAAGACTTTCGCCCTGATAGTGATGTTGATATGTTGGTGACTTTTGCACCAAATGATGGCTGGTCGCTGTCTGATTTGATGAATTTACAGCGAGAACTTGAACCGATCGTTGGTAGACCCATTGATTTACTTGAAAAGCGTGATCTCAAAAATCCGTTTCGTCGTTCTGAGATTCTCCGGACTCACCAAGTAATTTATGCAGTTTAGCGATCGAGACTATAGAGTTCGAGACTATGCCGCTTTGTGGGACATGGTGCAAGCAATCCGACTAATTCAGGAATTTCTTACATCTTTGAGCTATGAGGAGTATCTCAATCATCGATATGAACAAGTTCAACAAGACCGAATCTGGGCGATCGTGACAGTAGAGTTAATTCATTGTTAACTCAGCTAGAAGCATTACTTCCTGATGAAATCTAATACCACTAAACTCGAATCCCTTAGTTTTACCGAATCAATTCAAGATCTTCAAAAGTCTGTACTCTCTTTGCAAGCACTATTCGTTTCAGGACTTTTTCGTAGAAGGGATGAAAGGATTCAGGTCTGACATAAAACCAAATTTCGTCGTAGCCATTGAGCTTGCGATTGAAATCCTGAATGATCCTCTCTTCCTCATGCGGCAGCACTGTATCAGGATGCTTCTCATACCAACTGTACTGCTCATCAGCTTGATACACCCCATATAAATCGGACAGCACTGCCCAATTCACGCCCGTTAATTTACAGCGTGTCATAAACTGTTGAATTCCAGTCTCAATGTAAAGCTGATCGGGTGTTGCGGTATTCCCAGGTTCTTTGAAGGCTGGATCTTTTTCCTTAGAACAGTGTGTGAGATAGATCCGCATGATTCTGTCTAGATTGAATAGTACAGCGGAAATGATTTTGCGTCCTTGGGTTTGACGTAGACACGCTGATCCGGGGAGAGCTTCAACTCATCGAAGCGATCGCGGGTCAAATGCGCTGTCACCACTTGCCCATCATCGAGCGTCAATTCTGCCTGAACTTCCCAGCCCAGGTGAATTAATCGTGTGACTCGCGCTGAAACCGTTGATCCGTTCGGAGACGTTTCTACAACGACATCATGCGGACGCAAGAACATTTCAGGATGCGCAGAGTCAAAGCCGTTGTTTTGGAAGATTCGCGACGAACTCGGCAACACATTCACAGGACCAATAAAGCTCATCACAAATGCAGTCGCCGGATGATCATAAACATTCGCAGGCGTTCCGATTTGCTCAACCTTGCCTTTATTCATCACCACAATCTCGTCGGCGACTTCCATTGCTTCTTCTTGGTCGTGCGTCACAAATACGGTCGTGACATGGACTTCATCGTGCAGTCGTCGCAGCCAAGCCCGCAAATCTTTCCGCACCTTGGCATCGAGCGCTCCGAACGGTTCATCGAGCAGTAGGACTTTCGGTTCGACCGCGAGCGCGCGAGCTAGGGCGATGCGTTGCCGTTGGCCCCCCGAGAGCTGAGACGGATAGCGATCGCCCATTCCCGCTAACTGCACCAAATCCAGCAACTCCTCGACTCGCTTCTTCGCTTTATCAGGAGGATACTTGCGAATCTCCATGCCGAAGGCGATGTTTTTCCGTACAGTCAAATGCTTGAACAGGGCGTAATGCTGGAACACAAAGCCAATGTTGCGGTCTTGGACGCTGCGATCGGTGGCATCTTCACCAGTAAGGAAAATTCGTCCGGAGTCGGGATTCTCTAACCCTGAGATCAAGCGCAACAGCGTTGATTTGCCTGAACCTGACGGACCTAACAGCGCCACCAGCGAACCACTTTTAATTTCTAAACTGACCTGATCGACCGCTTGAAAGCTCCCAAAGCGTTTAGAAACGTCCTGTACTACGATACCCACAGCAATGACCTCAAGGAATCCCGGTTTTCCGACAAGATTACTGTAGTTTTATAGCATAAAGCCGCGATCGTTTTCTAAGACCTCACAAAAATAAAAAGGGATCCCTGATGAGACACTTCAATTCAGATTTAATGCGCGTTTTGGCTCTCGGTATGTGCTGGGGAGAGCGTCGCCTGCGGAATTGAAGCTGCGGTGATACTGGACTGCGCGGACGGCATTTCTCCCCCTGCGCGGATTTGCCGCATCAAGCTCGCCATCTCGATCGCGCTCATGGCGTATTCCCAACCGAGGTTGCTCTTGATTCCAGCGCGTTCGATCGCTTGCTGCATCGTATCGGTGGTCAGCACGCCGAAAATTACTGGAACGCCCGTTTGAAATCCTGCCGCCGCGATTCCTTTCGAGACTTCTGATGAGACATGATCGAAGTGAGGCGTTTGTCCTTTGATCACGGCACCCAGACAGATCACCGCATCGTAGCGACCGGAGAGCGCAAATTGACGCGCGACTAAGGGCACCTCAAACGCGCCCGGAACCCAGGCATAATCGACTTGCGTTCCGTGCGGCTCAACATCGATGCCGTGACGCTTCAGACAATCTTGACAGGCTTCGAGCAATCGCGTTGTCACCAAATCATTAAAGCGACCAACGACGATCGCAAACCGTAGGGACTCAGCCTGAGCAAATGTTCCTTCAAAAATAGCCATTGTTTTTGTGCGAGTCCTACTCTCGACTGCGTAATTTCAGTGCTTGTGCCCTAGAGACTCTTGCTCAAAGGCTTCTTTCACTCTAGCTTGATCGCTCTAGATTCGATCGTGCTGAGGGGTCTAGACCTTTGATCAAAGAAACTGGGGATGAACCTTAGATGTCTCCCCAGATCAATCGGGATTCAGGTCACAAGATAATTTAAAACGCCGACCGTAATCACTAGAATGAACCAGATGCCCGAACCAAGATAGAGCAATTTCTTGGAGGTATCCCAGTTTTGCGGCGTTGCATAAGCGACCGGAACGCCGACGACCATCACAAACGAGAATAGAACCAGTGCCAACAGCGCTAGCTGGAAAATAAAGGTCATGTGTCTCTCCCTAAAACAGCGTTTTTAGTGTCTCAATGTTCTTAAGACGCGATCGAAAGTCCTCAATAGTACGTTATCAGAAAAGGCGGACGCGATTCTATGCCTCATATCAATCCAGAGCAATCTGCCCGTGAGTTGATGTCGTCACCTGTGCGAACGATTCGACCGGAGACGACGATCGAGGAAGCACAAAAGTTGCTGTTGCGCTACGGACATTCGGGATTGCCGATCGTGGAGGGCGATCGATTAGTCGGGATCGTTTCACGGCGGGATGTGGATCTGGCGGCGCATCATGGGTTGAAGCAGATGCCTGTCGAGAAGGTGATGGTGACGCAGGTGAGAACGATCGCGCCCGATACGCCAATGTCCCAGATTCAAGCGCTGATGGGAACGTATGATATCGGGCGGCTTCCGGTGATCGATCGCGGGCAATTAGTGGGAATTGTGACCCGGACGGATGTGTTACGGCAGATGCAATCGGTGCCAGAAGGGTTGCAATTAGAGCGGTTGGCAGTGCCGTTTCAGAAAATTTTGACGATCGCGGCTCAAGCAGCAGAAACACGAGGATGGCATCTTTATTTAGTCGGAGGAGCAGTGCGAGATTTGCTCCTCGCTGATCCGGGTGCGGAAGTGAGTTTGAGTGATATCGATTTAGTTGTGGATGGATTTCACCGATCGGCGGATGTGGGGGCGGGGGTTGAGTTAGCGAAAGCACTTCAGACGATTTATCCACAAGCACGACTTGAAATTCACGGGAAGTTTCAAACTGCGGCTGTCCTTTGGCACAACGATCCGGAGTTGGGTTCGCTGTGGATTGATATTGCAACGGCGCGGACTGAATTCTATTTGTATCCAGCCGCAAATCCGGAGGTGGAATCGAGTTCGATTCGGCAGGATCTCTATCGTCGGGATTTTACGGTGAATGCGCTGGCGTTGAGATTGACGAATCCACGAACACGTACCCGTGCGCCAGAGGCAACGCAAGAGCTTCTCGATTTCTTTGGTGGCGTGGCGGATTTGCGATCGAAACAGATTCGCGTTTTACATCCAAATAGCTTTATCGAAGATCCCACTCGGATTTATCGAGCCGTCCGGTTTGCGGTGCGGTTGGGATTTGAGATTGAGCCGCAAACGGAACTGTATATTCGTCATGCGATCGCATCTGGTATCTATCAGTTTCGGAATCGTCCTGTTCCAGCCTTACAAAGTCGTTTGAGAGCAGAACTAAAATACATTTTGCAAGCGGCTTACTGGAAAGCTGCGATCCGAAAGTTAGCGAATCTCGATGCGTTAGTTTGCATTCATCCGCAATTGAGGCTCGATCGTGAACTTTGGCGACAGTTGAAATGGGCGGATCGGTTCCAGCGGTATGATTTTTCGATTCCGCATTGGCAATTGTTATTAGAGGTGCTGATTGCGGGAATCGAGGAGCGCACTCTCGTTGCTCAAACGCTACAACTACCACAGGATGCAATTCAGCGATTAACTCATCTCTCTGAAATTGAGCAAACGATCGGGCAAAAACTGCCGCAGTGTGAGAAACCCAGTCAGATTGTGCAGTTGTTGAAGCCGTTTGATTCTGAAACGCTGGGATTAGTCGCGGCACGAGGAACGCGATCGCTGCGTCGATCGATCTGGCAATATTTCACGGTTTGGTTACAGGTGAAAGCGCCGCTTGATGGCTCAGACTTGAAAACACTCGGCTACAAACCTGGTAAACGGTTCAAACTGATGCTTGAAGAGTTGCTGAGGGCGACTTTAGACGGTGAGATTTGCGATCGCAGCACTGCCGAACAGTATGTAGCTGAACATTACCCGCTAAACTGAAAAATGCCCTGATTGCACAACTCCTCTATGGCTCCGATTTTTGCTGATTCAATTCCCACCGATGCAATTCGATATGACGATCGTGGTTTAGTGCCTGCGATCGTTCAAGACTACCTCGATGGCACCGTGTTAATGATGGCGTGGATGAATCAGGAATCTTTGCAGAAAACGCTTTCTACGGGAGAGACTTGGTTTTGGAGTCGATCGCGGCAGGAGTTCTGGCACAAAGGCGCGACTTCAGGACACACGCAAAAGGTGAAAGCGATTCGATACGATTGTGACAGCGATGCGCTACTCGTCACGGTGGAGCAAATCGGGGATATCGCGTGTCACACCGGAGAGCGAAGCTGTTTTCATCAAGTCGATGGCAAGGTTACGCCGCCGCCTGCGGATACGTTGTCGCAAGTGTTTGGGGTGGTGTGCGATCGTCGCGATAATCCCACTGAAGGATCTTACACGCGAACCTTGTTTGCGGGTGGAGATAACAAAATTCTCAAGAAGATCGGAGAAGAAGCGGCAGAAGTCGTGATGGCTTGTAAAGACGATGACAAAGAGGCGATCGCCGGAGAAGCAGCAGATTTATTCTTTCATACGCTGGTGGCGCTGGCTCATCACAATGTCGATCTCAAAGCGGTGTATCGCAAGCTGCAAGAACGGCGGTAACAATCGTCATTCAAATTGTCATTCGTTAGTCAGAGGTATATCAGTCAAACACGCTCTACAGTTCTGATAGACCATTCTCAGAGTAGGGCGCAATGACACAACAGGCATGGCTTTGGCTCGGTTGTCTCAGTATGACCGCAGGAGCAATCTTTTTCGGATTTGGAGCAGAACGAGCGAAAAACGATCGCTGGCAAGTCGTTTATGTACTGAACTTTTTTATCTGCGCGATCGCAGCAGTGCTATATCTCGCAATGACGCAGCGCCAAGGGTTTAACGTGATCTTCGATCGTCCCACCTTCTGGGTGCGCTATATCACTTGGACGTTCTCGACTCCGTTGACGATCGTATTGCTGAGTTATTTAGGCAAAACAAAGCCGATTATTCTTGCCAGTATGATCGGGGCGGATGTGTTGATGATTGCGACGGGGTTTGTAGCTGCGATTTCGCCGAAGCCGATTACGAACCTTTGGTATATCGTCAGTTGTGGTTTTTATTTGGGGCTGGCGTATTTATTGCTAAAGCATTATCGCAATCAAGCGATCGACGCTTATCCACGATCGAAGTCTGTGTTTAATCGCTTGCTTACTGTGCATTTAGTTATTTGGTCGCTGTATCCGGTCGTGTGGATTCTGGCGGGAACTGGAATCAATGCCATTAACAGTACGACTGAGACAGCGTTTTATACCATTCTCGATGTTGCGGCAAAAGTGGGATTTGGATTTTTGGCGCTGAGTTCGTTGCAGAAATTAGAGCAGGCGGATGTGAGACAGGGGGAGTTCGATCGCATTGAGGTTTCGCGTTAGCGTCAAGAAGGATCAAGCGGGGATGGAGGAGGCTGGATTTGCGACTCGGAGAACTGCAATCAACCTGCCACTCTCACCCCGAAACGAACTGTCTACTTTGCCGCTTCTGTTACCATTTTGCGATCGTCTTTTTGGAGACGATAAAGAAAATATATACGGCTTCGGAGCGAAGCGAACCAAAGAAGCGACTTGAGGGTATCTCACCCCCTCGACGATCGCGAATCAATAAAGCTACTTAAATATTAATCGAATTAGATAGTATTAAATATGACAACCAATCGAATCAGTGCCACCTTAAGTGCCGAAGACCGCAAGAAGATCATGAGCGCGATCGACACGATCAAACAAGCGATGCCGTTTCTGGTGCATTTGTCGAAAGAAGAACGCAAGAGCTTACCGAAAACGGGCGATCGGGGTCGCGGCTTTATGCTCAATTGCTTGGATGCCGCACAGCAACATACGGATTGTTTACCGCGATCGTTCAACGTTGAGGAAATGCAGAAAGATATTCGCTTGGTCGAGGATCTCTACCCTGTGTTGATGGCAGTAACTGAACTGCATAGCTTGGTTGATGACACCTATCTTGCTGCCCACAGTGAAGCGTATGTTGCAGCGCTGAAAGTCTATGATGCGGTGAAATCACATGATGATCAGCCTGGAATGAAGATTGTCGTGGATCAGCTAAAGCAGCAGTTTGCGCGTCGCAATAAAAAAGAAGCGGCTGAGACTAGCGCAGAATTGGAGGCGACCCCCGCTTAATCTACACTCTAAAAGACGAGTTTAGAGCGTTCCTATCTTCGCGGTAGGAACGTTTCTTTTTTGGGTGGGAAAGTTGCGATCGTTTACAGCAAAGTTGCTCTAAGAAATCAAAACCCTGCTCTAAAAAACCGAAACCTTGCTGTGAAAAACCAAAATCTTGCTCTAAGAAATCAAAACCTTGCTCTAAAAAACCGAAACCTTGCTGTGAAAAACCGGAACCTTGCTCTAAAAAACCGAAACGTTGGTCTGAAAAATCAAAACCTTGTTCTGAAAAGCCGAAACCTTGCTCCAAAAAACCAAAATCTCGCTCTACGGCTCGAAGTCCCCCACGAGTGGGGGATTTAGGGGGCAAACCACCCCCCAACGAAGCGAAAAATCCCAGAATAAAACCCCCACCAAAATCAAACCGCCAAAAATCGCTGCACCACATCTTTACTCAGTTCTTCAGTCGAACCCGATGCCACAATTCCACCTTTTTGCATCGCATAGTACCAATCCGCTTGGCGCACAAAATGTAAATGCTGCTCCACCAGCAAAACCGAGATCCCAGTCGTTTCGATAATCCGACGCACAGCCGCTTCGATCTCCAGAATAATCGACGGTTGAATCCCCTCAGTCGGCTCATCCAGCACCAGTAAGCGCGGCTGACCCATCAAGGCACGAGCGATCGCGAGTTGTTGCTGTTGTCCGCCGCTCAAATCTCCGCCCATGCGCCATAGCATCGTTTTCAGTACCGGAAACAGTTCAAAGATCTCATCGGGAATCTCAGCCGTTTTCTTCCGCTTCGGGAGCGCTTCGAGTCCGAGAATCAGATTTTCTTTCACCGTCAGGCGCGGAATCACTTCTCGCCCTTGTGGAACGTAGCCAATTCCAAGACGAGCGCGTTGATCCGGAGACTTCGCGGTGACGGATTCTCCGGCAAACACGATCGACCCCGATCGTGGTTTCAGCAATCCCATGATCGACTTCAGCAGCGTCGTTTTACCAACCCCATTTCGCCCGATCAGACAAACCATTTTGCCCGGTTGCACCGTCATATCAACGCCACGAAGAATATGGCTTTCTCCGTAATACACATTCAGATCAGAAACTTGCAGCGTTGGCGCTGCTGTACTTGATCCCATTGGCTCTAGCGTGGTGTTCGTGTAGCTCATAGTGTTCTAATCAGCGTGATCTTCTTGTTGACCCAGATAAACCTCAATCACTCGCGGATCGCTTTGGACTTCGTCCATTGTGCCTTCACATAAGACACTGCCTTGGTGAAGTACCGTCACTCTCCGAGCGATCTGCCTAACGAATTCCATGTCGTGTTCGATCACGACGATCGAATGACTTTCAGCCAGCGCTAACAGCAAATCTCCGACTTTCTCGGTTTCTTCGTCGGTGAGTCCCGCGACAGGCTCATCGACTAGAAGCAATTCCGGTGACTGAGCCACGAGCATTCCAATTTCTAGACGTTGCTTTTCACCGTGAGAGAGCAATGCAGCTTTGATATCGGCTTTGAGGTCAAGCCCGATCGTTTCCAGCAACCCCGCCACAGTGCGCTGTTCTGCAACCGGACGCTTACCCACGATCGCATTCCACAGATTCTTATCGCGAGTGCAAGATAGTTCCAAATTCTCGCGGGGTGTGAGATTGAGATAAACACGCGGAGTCTGAAACTTGCGCCCGACACCCAACCGAGCGATCTCATGCTCTTTCAAGCCTTTGGTATTGCGTCCTTTGAAATAAACCGTTCCAACCGTCGGCTGCGTTTTGCCTGTAATGGTATCTAGGAACGTTGTTTTCCCGGCTCCGTTAGGTCCGATCACAACGCGCAACTCGCCACGATCGAGATCAAAGTTGAGATTATTGATCGCCTTAAAGCCATCAAAACTAACTGTCAGATTTTCGATTTGTAAGATTTTCTCGCTCATATTGCACTTCCGGATCTTCTTCTAAGCTGGGATAGGTCATTAGTCTGCGCTTGCCGAGGAACCGCGATCGAACTAGCTCCAATCCATCGGTACGCAGCCATCCAATCAGTCCGCCCGGTACTAGCGTCACCACAATCAGGAACAATGCACCCTGGAAAAAGAACCAGAACTGCGGAAACTGTTCGCTGAGAATACTTTTCGCGAAGTTTACAATCAATGCGCCCAGAATCGCGCCGACTAAACTTGCACGACCCCCAACCGCCACCCAGATCACCATCTCGATCGAAAACGCAATATCCATCGCTTTCGGTGAAATAATTCCAGACTGCACCGTAAACAATGCCCCCGAAACTCCTGCAAGCCCAGCAGACACCGCAAACACCAGCACCTTAAACACAGTCGGGTTATAGCCGGAAAATCTCAGCCGGGGTTCATCGTCGCGAATCGCAACCAATAGCCTTCCCAGTCTGCCGCTCGTCAGCCACCGACACAGCGCATAAGCCCCCACCAATAGCCAAACGGTCAGGATGTAAAACGACCACTGCAACGACGGATCGCCAACCGTTTGACCCATAAAGGTTGTCGTATCGGTTTTCAAGCCGTTCGTACCATTGATGAGCTTTTGCTGACCGTTGAAGAAGTTAAAAAACACAATCAACGCCGCTTGCGTCAGGATCGAGAAATAAACGCCGCGAATCCGGTTACGGAACACCAAATAGCCAAGAATCGCCGCGACGATCGCAGGCAGCAACACGATCGCAAATACGGTAAACGGCAGCGAATAAAACGGCAGCCAAAACGCCGGAAGCTCGGTCACACCATACAGCGTAAAGAAGTCGGGCAACTGACCAGCCGGAATCTGCAACTGCAAAAACATCGCCAAACTATAGCCGCCCAGCGCAAAAAACAAACCGTGTCCCAAGCTGAGAATTCCGGTATAGCCCCAAATCAAATCAATTCCTAAAGCCACGATCGCCAGCGCTAAAAACCGCCCTAGCAATCCGACTCGAAACCCTTGCCCAATGCCGACCAGCAAATTCGGCACAATGTAAATGAGCGCAAGCGCGATCACCACGACGGCTCCCGCTTCAATTAAAAGCGATCTCTGCTTCCACCAAGGCGCTTCTTTATTCACGTCAACTTCTCCCTAAGCATCCACGGTTCGTCCTTTCTGCGGAAATAGCCCAGCTGGACGGAATTGCAGAAACACAATGATCAATGCAAACACCATCACCTTTGCCATACTGATCGTCGAGAAAAACTTGAAAAATTCAGACAGTTGCGGAGAGAAGCTAAACGCATCGACTAACACATTCGATCCGATGATGTAGTTAGCAGTGCCGATCGCTAATGCCGCAATAATGCTGCCGACCAGCTTTCCGACTCCACCCACGACCACGATCATGAACGTATCCACAATATAGTTCTGTCCGGTGTTGGGTCCCACTGATCCGAGCAAGCTCACCGCACATCCCGCAACTCCTGCCAGTCCTGATCCCAGCGCAAATGCCAGCGCATCCACTTTCTGAGTCGGAATCCCAAGACAAGCGCTCATACTGCGATTTTGAGTCACCGCCCGAATTCTCAAACCCCAAGGCGTTTTATTCAGGAACCAAAACACACCCAACACTGCCACGATCGTCAACACAATAATGAAAATCCGCGCATACGATAGCTGTGTTCCCGCGATCGACAATCCCCCCCGCAGCCAACGCGGAGCCGTGACATCGACGTTTTGTGCGCCAAACCAGGGTTTGGTGACAGCTAATCCATAGAGTTGCCCAACCGTATTGCCCGTGACAATTGCGATCGCAGCCGATAGCGGCAGCAGAATTGCGATCGACCAGCCGCGAATCTGCTCATAGTTGGGACGACGCGCCAGAATCCACAGTGCGCCAAAAAACAGCACACAAAACATTGCGATCAGCGTGACTAATTGCCAACTTACACTCCGCACCAACTGTTGCAGAATCAAGCTCACGCCCCAAGTTGCCAGCAGTGTTTCTAACGGTCGCCCATACAAATATCGAATCACGCCGCGTTCTAGAACAATGCCAAACAGCGCCGTAACAATAAACGCTGCAATTAACGCCACAAAAATGTAGATATCAAACCAAACTCCACCCATCGGTCTGAGCGCATTTTGCACCACAAAGGTTGTGTAAGCACCGAGCATCATCAACTCCCCGTGAGCCATGTTGATCACGCCCATCAGTCCGAAGACGATCGCCAGTCCCAATGCTGCCAACAACAACACCGAGCCAACGCTAACACCGCTAAAAATCCCGTTTAGAAGTCCTGACAGCAAAGCTTTCTCCGTGTCTAAATCCGTGTTCCTAAAAGTAGGGAGTGGGGAGAAAACCGACTTCTTCTCTCCCCACTCCCCTACTCCCTACTTGCCACTCATCAAGTGGTCTTATACTTACCGCCCTTCGCCGGGTCAGACCAGTCGCACGCAAAGCCCTTCGTTTCTGTCACAAACTGGTTCCACGGCACAGGTTTCACCGCATCCTTGGTTTCGGATACGATCTTGAAGAGACCGTCTTGCGCGACTTCACCAATCCGCACGAACTTCGACAAGTGGTGGTTCGAGTTCATCGTCACCTTGCCTTCTGGTGCATCAAAGGTTTGACCGTAAGCGGCGGTTTTCACCTTCGCAAGATCGTCAGCGGTTCCGGCTTTTTCGACCGCTTGCTTCCACAGGTAAACCATGATGTAAGCTGCTTCCATCGGGTCGTTGACCACGCGATCGCTGCCGTATTTCGCCTTGAATGCGTCAACAAACTTCTTGCTGGCGGGCGTGTCTACAGTCTGGAAGTAGTTCCAAGCGGCGTAGTGTCCTTTGAGATATTCCACACCGATCGCTTTGACTTCTTCTTCTGCGATACTGACCGACATCGACGGATACTTATCCGGAGTCAAGCCCGATGCTTGCAGTTCTTTGAAGAAGGCAACGTTGGTGTCACCGTTCAAGCTGTTGTAAATCACGCCACCATTCGGCAGAGCTTGCTTGATTTTGTCCACAACGGGTTTAACATCGGTGTTGCCGAGCGGAATGTAATCTTCACCCTTGGTTGTGCCGCCCAATGCCGCAAGTTGCGCTTTGATGATGGTGTTTGCGGTACGTGGGAACACGTAGTCTGAACCCACCAAGAAGAACTCTTTGCCTTTGTTCTTCAGCAGCCATTCCACTGAAGGCTCAATTTGTTGGTTGGGAGCTGCACCCGTGTAGAACACGTTGTTCGAGCATTCTTGCCCTTCATACTGCACCGGATACCACAGCAAGTGCTTCTTCGACTCGAACACAGGCAGAACCGCTTTGCGGCTTGCCGAAGTCCAGCAGCCAAAGACGGTTGCTACTTTGTCTTGATCGATCAATTTCTTCGCTTTTTCAGCAAAGGTGGGCCAATCGGAGTTGCCATCTTCAATGACTGCTTCGATTTGCTTACCTAACACGCCGCCCGCTTTGTTGATTTCTTCGATCGCAAGTTGTTCTGCATCGACGACGCTCTTTTCAGAGATCGACATCGTGCCCGACAGCGAGTGCAGAATGCCGACTTTAATCGTGTTACCTGATGCAGTCGTATTGGCTGCGGGCGAAGCTGCGGGAGAACTTGCAGACGTTGATCCCTGTTGAGGCGGAGCGCCACAAGATTTTAACAGAACGCTTCCTGCCGCCGTGGAGCCAAGGATAATAAATTCGCGCCGTCCAAATGATTTTGTCATATCCAAAGGTGTAGAGGGTTGATCCAAGCTCAGGCGATCGACAATCCCAATCGAGATTGCTTCTGCGGAGGAGCGAGTCGCAGAATCATCGCGGTTTCAAGCTTTAAGTAATAACTCTGAAATACTAGGGCTTGGGTTTTCAGGGGATTGTATACGAGACTACCTTTTAATGATTGTTTTGTTATTTTTGCTTTAGGTTCATCCCTGCGTAGGTTGTCACAAAGTCGATCACTGTATCTAGTCCCACACGGGTTTTGAGATTTGTGAACACGAATGGTTTTTCTCCCCGCATCTGTTTTGCATCTCGCTCCATCACGCCTAAATCTGCGCCTACATACGGAGCAAGATCGATTTTGTTAATCACAAGCAGATCAGATTTTGTAATTCCAGGACCCCCTTTGCGGGGGATTTTGTCGCCGCCTGCAACATCAATCACATAAATATTCAAGTCAACTAATTCAGGGCTAAAGGTTGCCGCTAAGTTATCTCCGCCACTCTCGACAAAAATTAACTCTAAGTTCTCAAATCGCTGCTCAAGCTGGTCGATCGCCGCTAAATTCATCGACGCATCTTCACGGATTGCCGTGTGTGGACAGCCTCCGGTTTCAACTCCGAGAATGCGATCAGGAGTCAATGCTTGCGATCGCACCAAGAACTTTGCATCTTCTTGGGTGTAAATATCATTGGTGACGACCGCGATTGAGGCTCGATCGCGCATTGCTTTACAGAGTGCATCGACGAGCGCGGTTTTACCAGAACCGACAGGTCCCGCAATTCCAACGCGAAAGGCAGTAGAAACCAGAGTATGCGTCATGGGAGCTTCTTAAAATTTTGCTGATCATAATGACTTATCACGATCGCTCTGGATTACGGTGAAAGAAACTCTTAAGTTAGCGCTATGAGCAATGCACTCACGATCGACTTTGCAAAAGAAGGAGAGGCAGGCTATCGGCGAATTTTTGCGCGATCGCCTCAACTAACGAGTCTGGCAGCAGGGTGGGACGGAGTTTGTTTTGGCTATGACTATATGCCACCCGGAGAGACAACAGAAGTTTTTTCTTTGCAACATACACTAGCAATCTTTACACATACTGCTAAGTCACAGATGGCAGAGCGATCGATTGACGGCAAGTTTCATCGAGAACAGGTGGCAAACGGCAATATGGTCTTGGTTCCCGCCGGGATCGGTTGTCAAAGTCGCTGGTTTGACTGGGGTGGAGTAATGTTCTTTGGGTTTGATTCAATTAAAATTGCTCAAGCCGTTGAAGGGATCGATCTCACTGAACTTTTGCCACAATTTGCTCTGAATGACCCGTTGGTTTATCAGATTGGACTCTCCCTAAAAACGGTTTTGGAGCGCGATCAAGTTGCAAGTCGTTTATATGCTGAGTCCTTATCCAATGCGCTGATTGTTCATCTTCTCCAACATTATTCAGCACAAAGACTTTCTATTCGAGACTATGCAAACGGGTTATCACAAGCTCGTCTACGCTGTGTTCTAGATTATATTCAAGTTCACCTAGATCAAGATTTAAGTCTAGGTGAACTGGCTGCGATCGCAAAAATGAGTCCGCACTATTTCTTGCAGTTGTTCAAACAATCAACTGGAGTGACACCGCATCAGTTCGTGATTCGAGCGCGAGTAGAGCGAGCAAAGGAATTGCTCATTGCAGGAAGGTTACCGATCGCAGAAGTTGCAAAACAAGTCGGATTTGTCGATCAAAGTCACTTGCATCGGCACTGTAAAAAGCTATTAGGTATCACACCCAAAATGATTCAAAACTCATAAGAAGAATTTACAAAAATCGGAAGAATCTACAAGACGATCGCACTCCCAATTTCTGATAGTCAGAATAAACATCAGGAGTTCAACTTATGGGCTGGATCGAAACCAAAACAGAACCGATGGTGATCAACATGGGGCCTCACCATCCAGCAATGCACGGGTGTTTTCGCATTATTGTCACGTTAGATGGAGAAGATGTGATCGATTGTGAACCTGTGATTGGCTATCTGCATCGCGGCATGGAGAAGATCGCCGAAAACCGCACCACGACGATGTTTGTTCCCTATACGAGCCGCTGGGACTATTACGGTGGAATGTTCAACGAAGCCGTCACTGTGAATGCCGTTGAGAAACTCGCAGGGATCGAAGTTCCAAAACGTGCCAGCTATATTCGGATGATCATGCTGGAACTCACCCGCATTGTGAATCATTTATTGTGGTTAGGCCCATTTGTCGGAGATGTTGGCACACAAGCATTATTCTTTCTGACCCTGCGCGATCGAGAACTCATCCTCGATTTGTTTGAAGCCGTCACAGGCTACCGAATGATCAATCACAATTACTTCCGCGTGGGAGGCGTTGCTGCAGATTTACCGTATGGTTGGACGGATAAATGTGCAGATTTCTGTGACTATATGCCGCCCATTTTGGATGAGTATGAACGGTTGATGAGCGATAATCCCATCTTCCGACGACGTACCGAAGGGGTTGGGGTACTCGATCGCGAAACTGCGATCAATTGGGGTGTAACAGGACCTATGCTACGAGCTTCGGGGGTGAAATGGGACTTACGCAAAGTCGATCGCTATGAATGTTACGACGAATTAGATTGGGAGATTCAGTGGGAAACGGCAGGCGATTGTTTTGCGAGATACGCGGTGCGAATTCGAGAGATGCGAGAGTCAATCAAAATTATTCAGCAAGCTCTAAAAGCGCTTCCAGGTGGAGCTTATGAGAACCTTGAAGCAAAACGAATTGAATCAGGACCAAAATCCGAGTGGAATGCGTTTGATTATCAATTTATTGCCAAAAAGATTGCGCCAACCTTCAAAATCCCCAAGGGCGAACACTATGTTCGAGTCGAGTCGGGTCGAGGTGAACTGGGAATTTTTATTATTGGCGATGACAATGTGTTTCCGTGGCGCTGGAAAATTCGTTCCGGAGATTACAACAATTTGCAATTGTTGCCTCAGTTAATTCAAGGCTGTAAAGTTGCTGATATTTTTGTGATTTTGGCAAGCATCGATTTGGTGATGGGATCAGTCGATCGTTAATCCCAACTCTCGAAATACTCGCGGCTTTTAGAAACTGGTGTATAAATCCACTCGCTCTAATCAGGCAAACCCGCACAAAAAAAGACGATCGCAGTTTGAGAACCGCGATCGTCTTTTCTATCAACACGCCTTAAACGACTTCAACTTCAACCTGTGGCTGTTGTTGCTGTGGCTGGAATTGGAACAGCGAGTAGACCACATCGCGACGGATATTAATCATCATCTCCAAGAACAATTCATAGCCTTCGCTCTTATACTCAATCAGCGGATCTTTCTGTCCGTAACCCCGCAAGCCAACAGATTCACGCAAGCCATCCATTGATTGCAGGTGTTCGCGCCACAGGGTATCAATCCGATTGAGAATAAAGAACCGTTCCGCCTGACGCATTAATCCCGGTTGCACAGAATCGACTTCCGCTTCTTTCAGGTCATAAGCAATTCGAGCCTGCTCGTGTAAGAACGCTTTCAGTTCACCCAAGCTCATGTCTTCAAGATCCTTGGGTTCAAGATCGCTCAGCAGGTAAACAAACTCTTTCACTTTGCTCAAAAGCTTATCGAGTTCCCACTCTTCCGACGGCAGTTCGGGGTTGATATACGCTTCCACAATGTCGTCCATCGTGCGTTCTGCGTATTCAATTACTTTCTCTTTGAGGTCTTGTCCTTCTAGCACCCGACGACGCTCAGCATAAATGGCACGACGCTGATTGTTCATCACTTCGTCATATTCAAACACCTGCTTCCGGATGTCGTAGTAATAGGTTTCAACCTTCTTCTGAGCGCCTTCGAGCGATCGAGTCAGCATTTTCGACTCGATCGGCATATCTTCTTCGACCCGGAACATATTCATCATGTTCGCGACTCGATCGCCGCCGAAGATCCGCAACAAGTTATCCTGCAAGCTGAGGAAAAACTTGGTTGACCCAGGGTCGCCTTGTCGTCCGGCTCGTCCTCGCAGCTGGTTGTCGATCCGCCGCGATTCGTGGCGCTCGGTTCCAATCACGTGCAGTCCACCGAGTTGTACAACCTCTTCGTGTTCACGATCGGTGTAAGCGTCATACTCTACCCGAATTCGTTTATACACTTCCCGCAGTTTTTGAATCACGGGATCAGTTGTCGGAGCTTTTTCGGCTGCGGTCGCGATTTTGTCTTCGGCTTCCAGTTCTGGCAGGCTGCGTTCACCGTATTGCTGGACTGCAAAGTGAACGGCATCTTTTAATGCCTGCTCCGTTTCCTGGGAAAGTTCGGTCGGGTAAATATCAGACTTGGCTTTCCAGGTTTTGATCTTACGTCCGGGTTCAAAGCCTTGTCCGCCTCCGCGTGAATCGCCAAAGCCCATACCCGAAAAATCATCGTCGTCCTCGGGTTCGACAATTCGAGGCATGAAGTATTCTCGAATCTTCAAACGCGCCATGTAATCGGAGTTACCGCCCAAGATGATGTCGGTTCCACGTCCCGCCATGTTGGTGGCGATCGTCACTTTGCCTGTTCGACCTGCTTGAGCAATGATTTCAGATTCCCGCTCCACGTTCTCTGGTTTTGCGTTCAGCAAATTGTGAGGAACGTTCAATTCTTGCAGCAGTTGAGACAGCAGTTCAGACTTCTCAACGCTGGTGGTTCCAACCAGGACGGGGCGACCGGTACGGTGCATTTCCTCGCATTCAAGCGCGATCGCGCTCCATTTTCCGGTGATGCCCAACACAAACAGCCCGTCTTCGCCTTCGGGAACGGCTTGTCGAATCATCCGATAGACTTCGTAACTGTTCGTCACGGTAATCATGCCTGGATGCTTCGCTTGCCGCACGATTTCTCTCGCCTGATCGCTGCTTTGAGGTAGACCCGGACAGAGATTATGGGCAAGTCCTTGTTCATCCAGCAGTTGAGATAGATTACTTAATGCTTCTAGGTTCATCGCCCAAACGAGAACGGGGCGACCTTGAGCCGATTTTTCTGCACACTCCCGCGCAAACACTTTTAGATCGCCTGCTTCGGTCTTGTAAACCACATCCGACAGATCGATCCGGCGGCGCGGTTGGTTAGTCGGAACCAGCGTCACTTCGAGCTTGTAAATTTTCTCAAGTTCCGCTTCTTCGGTCTTCGCGGTTCCGGTCATCCCCGCAAGCTTGGGATAGAGCAAGAAGAAGTTTTGATAGGTGATTGTCGCTAAGGTCTGAGTTTCGTTTTGAATCTCAACTCCTTCTTTGGCTTCGATCGCTTGGTGCAGTCCATCGCTCCACCGACGACCCGGCATGACTCGCCCAGTGAATTCATCCACAATCACAATTTCGCCGTTTCTGACGATGTAATTCACATCATTGATAAACAGTTCTTTGGCTTTAATTGCATTGAAAGTGTAGTGCGCCCAAGGATCATTCGGGTCGAATAAGTCAGAAACACCTAGAATTTGTTCTGCCGCAATAAAGCCTTCATCAGTGAGCAAAATATTACGCTGCTTCTCATCGACTTCGTAATGGTCATCGCGTTTGAGCGATCGTGCCACTGCTGCCGCCTGCATATATTTTTCAGTCGGACGCTCAACTTGACCTGAAATAATCAACGGAGTCCGGGCTTCATCAATTAGCACCGAATCCACTTCGTCGATGACGCAGTAGTTAAACGGACGCTGCACGACTTCTTCCATCGCAGTCGCCATGTTATCGCGCAGGTAGTCGAATCCAAGTTCGCTGTTGGTGGCGTAAGTGATGTCGCAAGCGTAGTTTTTCTGACGCTCGATCGGACTCATATTCTGCTGAATTAGCCCCACGCTCAAGCCTAAAAAGCGGTGAACTTGTCCCATCCATTCCGCGTCGCGCTTTGCCAGGTAATCGTTCACTGTGACGACGTGAACGCCTTTTCCTGACAGCGCATTCAGATAAGCAGGCAGTGTCGAAACCAGGGTTTTTCCTTCCCCAGTTTTCATTTCAGCAATTTGTCCATCGTGCAGCACCATACCGCCGATGAGCTGCACATCGAAGTGCCGCATCCCTAAAACTCGCTTGCCCGCTTCACGCACGACCGCAAACGCTTCCGGCAGAATGTCATCGAGAATTTGCTTTTCTTCGTCTCTATTCTTTGCCTTGGCGAGTCGCTCTCTAAATTCAGTGGTCTTGGCTCTCAATGCGTCATCTGAGAGCGGCTCAATCTCTTCTTCTAAAAGATTGATGTCATTGACCAGCGGTTTGTATTTCTTGAGCTTGCGTTGATTGGGGTCGCCCAGGAGAGATTTAAGCATGACAGGGGAAAATCAGAGCTTCTGAATGTGGGTGTGGTGGTGCGATCGACCAAAACGTGCAGAGTTGCACATTTATTCCGATCCCGATAAAGGTATTCCAATCCTATCACTCAGAACGAAACCTGAACGGGCATTGGCATCGGGGGAAAGCCGAACAAAGCGAAATTATTTCATGTTAGCGGCTCTAGATCTAGATAAGTGGTGATGACCTGTTGAATCTGCTGAATTTGCTCAGGCTCTAATTTTCCTAAGCGTTTCAGTAATCGCTGTTTGTCAAACGTCATGAGAGCGATGCAAACGACATAGCTTTCCACGTCGAGTCCATTCACTTCAGAAGGAGCGATCGCAACCAGGACAGGTAGCATTTTGGAGCTGGGAGTTGCAGAAGTAATGGGCAGGACGGTCACTTTACTACGTTGATTAAAAGCAGTTGCAGAGATAATGACTGCTGGGCGAGTTTTCCGAATCTCTGAGCCGATTGCAGGGTCAAATCTCACAAGCCAGAGGCTTCCCAATCGGTAATCTCTGCTTGTTCCCATTCTTCACTCCAATCATCGTCGAGTTCGTCTAGCGCCAGAGCAGCTTCGATTAAAACTTGTCGCTCTTGCTGCTTTCGCCATCGGTGTAGAAGCGATTCAATCAGTTGACTACGATTTTCGACGTGCTGATCGACGTAGGCAATCAAATCATCAGAGATTGAAACAGAGATTTTCATCGAAGTTTTGGTAGCACTTTATTTACCACTCACGGTAGCACAATCAAGTTTAAGGGGCGTTTTCCCAGTTAGGAGTAAGTTTGCGGAAATTGTACTGATTGGCTCCGGTGTGGCAGGTGGCGCAGCTAGATAGGGAAATCGATCGCGAAATCTCAACTTTTGGATGCAGAATCTTAAACGGTTTCGATTCGCCAAAACGGTAAGGAATCCGCTCGTCTTCGAGGGCTTGGCGGGAGAAGGTTCTGAGGTAAGTCCAGACGAGCGATCGATCCGGCTCACCCAGCGGAGTCAGGGTTGCGCCGTAGTGTTGGGAGTCTTGGAGCAAATCGCGCCAGGTTTGGGTTGGGAAAGCGGCGGGAGGAATGCCAATATGACAAGTCGCGCAGTTTTGGAGATAAGTTTGCTGTGCGAGTTGGAGATTACCTGAAACGACATCAACGGTTCCAATTTCGGCGGAGTTTTGAGGTTTTTCCACAGCTTGAGCCAGTCCCCAACCTAAAATTAGGCTCCAGAGCAGCAAAATCAGGATGAGAATGACCGGAGAACGTCTGCGAATCCGACGCGATTTAGACTGAGATGAGTTTGGCATACGGTGATTCTGACGTGAATCCGGTGAGTTTGTTTTTCTTCTGTAGAGACACCGACTTATGCTGGACTTGATTTGTTTCGGAATCTAACATCAGTGTGATGAGGTCTCTAAGCAATTCATAGAATAATCGAGAAGATTTCTGCGGTCAAAGTGCGATCGGCGCTACGATCACTCGAAATCCCTGTTCGATCACACATAACCTCACCTTCAATTTCAGGAATTTTCACGATGGATTGTAGTCACGTTCAGTTTTGCGATCGCAAAAGCCAGGTCGATCTCGTTCAGCTTCAATCTCTATTTAAAGTTGCCGCATTTTGGGCAAGCGATCGCAAGCTCGAAGATTTAGCGATCGCGATTAAAAATAGTGATCCGGTGATTTCGGCTTGGGATCACGATCGTCTGATTGGGTTTGCAAGAGCGACCTCGGATGGAGTTTACCGCGCTACGATTTGGGATGTTGTCGTCCATCCAGACTATCAAGGAGCAGGTCTCGGACGCAAGTTAGTGCAAACCGTATTGAGTCATCCGCATGTCTCGAAGGTTGAGCGGCTGTATTTGATGACGACGAATCAGCAAGAGTTTTACAAGCGGATCGGATTTGAGATCAATCAGACGACAACCATGGTGTATTTTAATCAGCCCTTGGTGTTGCCGACTCCTGCACCCGAAGTGGAATGTGATATCGGTAGGTAAAAGCGAAGCCCCCAGTGTTGCTAGAACACTGGGGGCGAGTATTCGCAAATTAGAAGTTAGTTTGCAACGCCTGCGGGGAACTTCACTTCGTTCGGGGTTACGTTGTCGGATTCAACGCGCTTGCCCTGAATGAACGATCGCAGCATCCATGCCATTTCTTCATGCTGTTCCATCATTCCGGTGAGGAAGTCAGCCGTTCCTTCATCGTGGAATTCTTCAGAACAACGATCGATGTGTTCGCGCAAGTTGCGGATGATCATTTCGTGATCATCAACCAAGTTTTCGACCATTTTCGAGGCAGGAGGAACTTCACCTGTATGTTCTTGGATGGAGCCATATTGAATGAAGCCAGCCGCTGTTCCAACCGGGTATTCGCCCAATTGACGAACGCGCTCAGCAAGTTGGTCGATCGCTTCGTTTAGGATGGTGTACTGCTCTTCCCAGATTTGGTGTAGAGAGCGGAATTCAGGACCTGTGACATCCCAGTGATACTTTTTCGTTTTGATCAACAGCAAGTTTTCATCTGCCAAGTCGCGGTTCAGCATTTCGCATACGCCTTGGCGCTGCTCATCAGTTAAGCCGATGTTAATTTTACGCATGACAATCACTTTTTACCTTATCGGGTTTCTTCTGTTAGTTCACCAAATTTCTGTTGTGAGGGCATCAGTCGAAGGAAGGAAGGAGGGATTTGTCAATTCCATCTTCAGAGTGTTTTAGGTTGGTTCGCTTGCTTCTTCTTGTGGCTCAGTCCAATCGACCTTGTTGTAGAGGTCAGATACTATAAATCGACAGGAAACAGACGAAAGTGAAATTTCTGCATTTTCATCATCATAATCGACTAAAATCCAGCGTCGATCGTCACTTTTGACATAGTGTTCGACATGAATGGTGTACTGATCAATTAATAAATATTCTCGAAATTCTGGAATAGTGCGATAAGCAGTAAACTTCTGATCTTTATCGTAACTACGAGTCGATTTAGATAATACTTCTGCAATAAAACAAGGATTCATAATCGTATCGCGCCGACCGGGTTGATATTGCAGGGGTTGTGCCACGACCGTAACATCTGGATAAGTATAAATTCGCTTCTCAGGAATCCAAAGTCGTTGATCAGTGACAAAGATTTTGTAAGGATGACGCTTTAGAGCAACATTTAACTCAGTGTGAAGGTTGCCCGCGATTACGTTGTGATTCGGAAGTTCACCGGGCATTAGAACAATCTCACCGTCAATGTATTCGTGCTTCTCATCGGATTTTGCTTCGGCTTCCAAATATTCTTCCGCGGTGTATTTGCGCTTGGCTTCGGCTTGTACCATCGTGTGACTCCTGCGTGTGACTCCTGAATGCCGTTGAGATAAGTTTATTCTAAAGTAGAATTTTTGTACTGTTAAATCGGACTCACTTTGGCGCGATACAACAGTCGATCGTGCTGTCGATACCCTGCATATCGAACGCGTACCGGATCGCCAGGTTCAGCCGCACCGCCCATGAGTTGATGTTGTTGCGGGTCATAAGGCACTTCAGAACCCACGATCGCAGTTTGCTCGATGCCCCATTGTTGAAGCAGTTGTTCGATCGGACGCAACAATGGTAGAAGTTTCACCGCAGGCGCTTGAGGATTTTGTTGGGCTGCATAAGCGGCGGCTGACCATTGAATTAACCACGGCTCTAAGGTTTGTAGGCTCGATTGTTGGAATTCTTGCAGCAGAGTTTCGCGTTGTTCTGTGAGTTGCGTTTGGAGTCGATCGTATTCTTTCTGAAGGGTGCTCGCTGGAATCAGATCGAATAGTGTAAGCAGATCGCTCAAAGAAATCTCTAAGCGTGCTGCAAATTGTATGAGTGTTTCTAAACGTAATTGTTGTAGCTGACCCTGACGCAGTTTAGTAAGCTGCTTTTCAGTCATACCTGTACGATCGCGCAATGCTCGAAAAGTAGCGAGATTCCGCGATCGCATTAATTCTCGGATTTTTGGCGTGTAGTCGGTCATATGAGGCGCGATCGAACATCTTGTTTTCACTGTATCAGAGTGGTTTGTTGGTAATGCGCTCAACAATCCAGCGACGATGCTTGATCAAGAAAAAGATGTAGAGACTAATCAGAGCGATGAAACAAACATTACCTAAAGTGTTGTAGGTTGTGATAATTGTTGTATCGCTCCAGTTGTACGCTTCGCTGAGTGTATTCATATCACCCACTTCCTCTCCAAGTAAAAGTGACCCCCAAGGAATCGATCGTGTGCCTTTCTGGATGTCCTGCCACATTGAGAAGGTTCCCCAGAGTGTGTTCGCCCCGACGATCATTAAGGGGTATCTCCAAAAGTCCCATCGCCAATAGTTCGGAAGTTGAAAATAAAAGCCAGCAATCATTAAGGCGCTGAGATAAAACTCTCCGCCCACACCGCCAAAAGCAAGCCACATCTCAAACTGATCTGCCGTCTGTATCCAAGTCATCACAAACTGTACGATCGCACAAATGACCGTAAACAGCATTGTTGATCGTTTTTTCTCTTTCCAACCTGCCCAGAACAATAACCCCAACAGTAGCAGCATTCCAAAATAAACAAACAGCGATCGATCTAACAACACATTCGTCCAGCCAAACGGTAGCGGCAAAGCGCGTCGTCCGGAGAACCAAGCGACTGTTGCATGACCGACTTCATGCACCCAAAGCTGCAACGGAAATAACAATAATTTTGTGAAGCCAAGCGATTGAAACAGAATTGCAGAACAAATTGCTACCGGAAATGCTAAAAGCAACACATAGCGATTCTTGAATGAATACGGATCACAATCCTCTTGAGAAACTGTACCGATCGTGAATTGTTTTTTCCAAATCACGAGCTTTGATGATCGCATTCCGTAAATCACGATCGTTTTAATTTCGGGTAGCTCTAAGGTGCGGAGATGCTGATAAATAAAGTTGCCATAATCTTGCTTTAAGTTCGTTTTGAAAAAAATCTGGAGCGTTTCGGCTTGAACTTTGACATGGAATGGCTCTGGATTGAGACGTTCTAAAAATTCTACGATTTGATCAGCGAAAGATCTGGGTTCAGATTGAGCCGTTTCGTAGAGATGCGCTTTTATTTGCTCATAAGCAACCTTGAGCAAAGCTTTTTCTTGCTTTGCACCTTGCTGTATTTTCTCCAAAGCCTTTTTCGAGTAGGCCGCATCAACCTCGACGATCGAAGCTCCCGGACTTAACTCTAATAGCGCATAACATTGCTCAAGCGTTAGCTCATTCATATCGGGAAGTTCACTCATTTTCCTGGCTAGAATTCCCGATTTGACGATCAACTTGTCAAGCACAAATCTTATTCAAAGATTCCAAGATATCAGCAAATTCGGTGCGACTTCGTTGTATGGTAATAGGATTTGAAACCGATATCTAAAGGCTGTGCAGTTTGCAGACAGACTTGAACTCTGTCCTAAAGTATTGAAAAATCATCAGGTGAGATCGAATCAACTTTAACCGTCAATCATCGAATGGGTGCTGCTCTGAATGTTTAACTCTGGTACATCTATCGGGTTTAATACGAGTTCTAAGTAACCTAGTGCGATCATAGAAAGAGGAAATTGTAAATGTTTTTTAGGCATAGCCGAAAGTCTTCCTGGTCTAGCCGTTCGCTATATCAGAAGAAAAAGGCGTTTCCAAAACGGTGGATTTTTCTGTCGATTCCACTCGCTTTGGTGGGGCTAGAATTGCTGCTGCGTCTATTTGTGAGTGCTACAGGAAAAACCGCAGAATTAAACGCCTTTGAAGGCGAACCTCTAAATCTCACAGCCTATCGGCTCAAGTTTCTCGATCAGCAGGGAAAACCCTTCGATGGACTTCCAGACCATGGACAACTGACCGTAAAACGCAGCCCTGTTCTGGGCTATCGGCTCGTTGGCAATCAGCAAAACTCAGCCTGGAAAATTAACGAGCAAGGATTTAGAGCCGATCAGCCCATCAGCACCGATAAACCCAAAGATGAAGTGCGAATCTTCCTGCTTGGCGGTTCAGCAGCGTTTGGACAACTCAGCTCTAACAATCAAGCGACGATCGCGACTCAGCTTGAATCCCGTCTCAACCAACAAGTTGCCGCCCAAAAGTCTAACCCGAATAAGTTTCGCCCCGATACGCTGCCCTACTTTGCCGATGAGCTAGAAAAGGCGCTGAAACTGCCGCCCCGAATTCGAGAAACTCGCTATCGGGTGATCAACGCAGCCGTTCCGGGATATGCGTCAGGCAATGAGTTAGCGCAATTAGCGTTTGAAGTGCTGCCTTACAAGCCTGATGCGATCGTGCTAATCAATGGCTATTCTGACTTGTTGCTTCCTAGCGATCAAGATGCGGTCGATGTGCCACAAGTAGAAGCCTTGTTGGAAAGTGCGCCTCGGCATCTGATGACAAGTTGGGGCAAGCAAACCAATGATTTCTTCAATCAGTTCTATCTGGTGAAAGGGTTCCAATACTGGATTGCTCGTCCGCATACTGCATTCAAGCAGCTCATTCCTCCGGCTGAAGACCCTGTACAGGAGCGATTAACGACGGATACTAAAGAGCTAGAACGCCGCGCCGATCGCTATCGCCAGAATCTTCAGCAGGTTTCGCGCTTGGCGACGGCTGCTAAAATTTCGCTGTTTGTTGCGCTTCAGCCTGAAGTGTCTACTCGCGCCGGAAAGCCTGCGGGGCGGGAAAAAGAGATTCTGAATCAGTTAGGATCGCGTTATCCCCAGCAGATTCAAGCAGGTTATGGCAAGCTACAAGGCGCGATCGAGCAAGTGAAGCGTGATACCCCTGGAATTTCAACGCTGAATCTCGCTGAGGCTTTGAATACTACTCAGGATGAAGTGTTCCAAGACGCAATTCATTTAACCGATAGTGCCAACGGTGCGATCTCGAATCGACTGTATGATGCGATCGTCCCGAAGTTACATCTTCAACCGAAGCCTTACGCTGGAGGAAATACTCCACCCTCATAGGAAGAACCCGCGATGGATGCAACAGTAGCCGCGTCACTAACGTTTGAAGCGTTTCTTGCTTGGGACGATGGAACAGGTAGAAGCTTTGAACTCAGAGACGGATTGCCCATGCCACTTTCAGAACCGACTGCAAAGCACGAAGATCTAATTCAGCGTCTTTGTGCTTATTGAGCATCATAGCGGCGCGGCGTGTAGACCCAAACTCCGCCGTCTGCGCGATCGATGATTCGCGTCTTGCTTGAGCCAATCAAAATCACCGTTCTCATATCGGCATCGTCGATCGCTAAATCCCCTAAAGCTTTCACCTGAATCTGTTGTCCGGGTCTGCCTAAGTTACGAGCGAGAACAATTGGAGTGTCAGGCGATCGAGCGTTCAACAATAAAGCTTTTGCTTTCTCAAGTTGCCAAGTGCGCATTTTAGAAACGGGATTGTAAAAGGCGATCGCAAAGTCTGCTTGAGCGGCAGCAGAGATGCGATCGGCGATCGTTTCCCAAGGTTTGAGAATGTCTGAGAGCGAAATTGCGCAGAAATCATGTCCCAACGGTGCGCCGACTTGAGCCGCCGCCGCTTGCATCGCAGAGATTCCGGGGCAAACTTGCAGGTCGATCGCGTTCCATTCTGGTTTATTGTCGCGCTCTAACACCTCAAAAACCGCCGCCGCCATTGCGTAAATGCCTGGATCACCGGATGACACCATCACGACAGATCGCCCCTCCGCCGCCAAATCTAACGCCAATGCTGCCCGTTCTAGTTCCTCACGGTTATCAAAAACATGAAGGCGCTGTGTTGTGCGAAGCGGTTCGACTAAGTTCAGATAAGTTTGATAGCCGATCCAATCGGTCGCCGATCGCAGCACCTCATTGACTTGGGGAGACATCCACTCAGCCGATCCGGGACCTGTGCCAATAATAGCAAGCCGCTTAATCGGAGTTCGCTGATAGACCAAACAATCTGAACGACCTGTCATGGATTGCTCTGTGATCTTGATCGTTAATCGGGCATCAGGCGCGATCGGTAACTGACTCTCCACAAGCCAAGGCGCATCGCCCTCAATCTTAACGGTTGCTCCTGCAAGTAAATCTGCTAGAAACGTCTTTGCATCATCAGGATTGAGCAAGCGATATTCCCTTGGCGGAGAGAGCAATGCGGTACGAAATCGAATGTCTCCGCTCGTTGTAATCGCAGGCGCGACTTCAAAAATTGCAGCAATTTGACGCGCTAGATCATTCACACCCTGTAATCCACCCAGTAAGGGAACCACTGCGCTACCATCTTCTGCGATCGCCAACACAGGGGGTTCTTGCCATTTATTGTTTAACAAAGGTGCAATGGTGCGAATCAAAATTCCTGCAGCACAAATTCCCACGATCGCAGTTCCTTGACTGAACAATTCGCGTACAGTTTCCCCGAACTGAGTAAAGGCGCGATCGACTCCATGAGTCCGATGCTCTAAACCGTACAAGGTTGCATTCGGGAAAGCATTTACAATCTCACGAGCGATCGGAACGCTGGCTTGACTCAAGACCATTACTGCGATCGGAGAAGAAGTTAAGGCTGCCATTGGCTCGGAATTACAATCATTGAGAAATAAGGAACTTCAGCCGGATTCATTTCATCGATCGGCACAACGCGCTGATCGGGCATGGTTGCACGTTCAATGTACTTGGCACGATCGTACAGTCCTAACTGTTTCAGAACACCCACAACTTTATTGAAGTGCTTCCCCAGCTTGATGATTGCAGCAGCATCAGCGACGGATAACCGCGATGCTAACTCTTCTTCGGGAAGAATTGCAGAAACTACCATAAACACATCATTGCGGTAAGTTAAAGGCGTTCCTAGAATTGCTGGACTTGCCATAACGCAAGACACACCTGGAACGACCTCAGTAGGAAATCGATCGGACAATCGATTGTACAGATACATAAACGATCCAAAAAAGAAGGGATCACCTTCACACAGAACCGCCACATCACGCCCTGCTTCTAGATGTTCTGCCAGCGTTTCTGCTGCTTTGTCGTAGTAAGGCTGTGCTGATTCTTCGAGCTTAAACGGAAAATACATCGGCACTTCGATTTGTTCGGGTCGGAGATATTCCGCCACGATCGATCGTGCCAATTTGCGCCCACTATCCGACATCGGGTAAGCCACGACTGAGGACGATCGCAGCACCCGAAACGCTTTCATCGTGAGTAGTTCCGGATCTCCAGGACCAATGCCAATTCCATAAAGCCGACCTGTCATATTTATATCTCCTCTTGTTTTGCTAAAGCATTTACCGCCGCCGCCGCGATCGCGCTTCCACCCCGCCGCCCATGCAGGGTGATAAACGGAACACCGCGACTATTTGCCGCCAGTTCCGCCTTTGATTCTGCGGCTCCGACAAATCCGACTGGAAACCCTAAAATCAGCGCGGGTTTTGGCGCACCTTCGTCTAACAACTCCAGCAACCGAAACAACGCTGTCGGAGCATTGCCAATCGCGACGACTGATCCGCCTAACATGGGTTTCCAAAGTTCTAAAGCCGCAGCCGATCGCGTGTTGTTGATCGATCGTGCAAGTTCTGGAACAGTCGGATCATTCAGCGTACAAATCACCTGATTATCCACAGGTAATCGTTTGCGGGTCACTCCATTTGCCACCATCTGAGCATCACATAAAATCGGAGCGCCGATCACAAGCGCCGATCGCCCCACTTCCACTGCATCTGGAGAAGCCTCGATATCTTCAGCCAAATCAGTCATCCCGCAAGCATGAATTAACCGGACTGCGACATGAGCCAGATCCGCAGGTAAGCGATCGAGTTGAGCTTCTGCGCGAATGATGGCAAAAGATTTGCGGTAGATATCATCGCCGTTACGAATGTAATCAATCATGTAGCGTATTAATTAACTCTACGATCGTCGAAAGTTCATTCGCGAAAATTGGACGATCGCTGAGGGGGCGATCGCCTGCGAACAAAGTATAAGCTTCAGAGCCTTGCAGGGTTGTGCCAAGCAGCGTGAATTCTGCGGGACTGGGTTGGGCACAACCTTTGGGGCAGCCAGTGATATGAATGTTAACGGGATGTTTTAATTGATCGATCAAGGTTAACGCATGGGTTTGAGTGTGAGTTTCTGAGGCTGCACAGCCGGGTTTTCCAGCACAGGCAACGACTGTAGAATCAATCGGGTTGGTAGATAGTTCAAGCGCTGCGATCGCGTCAAGCACGATTGAAGTCTGGTCGATCGCTACATCAGGAAGCAAAATAGACTGCCAAGGTGTGAGCCGCAATTCTCCAGAACCGTAAGTTTCCGCCAGTTGAATCAAGCCTCGAAGCTGAGCGATCGTCATCCATCCCAGTTTGAGGGCAATTCCAATATAAGCTTGTCCAGATTGGCGCTGCGGTTGAATGCCTAAGTGCTGCACGCGAGCAGGCGAAATCGAAACCCCTGAATCACGCTCAAACTGAAACGGAACGCGCTCAAGATACTGTTCAATTCCCCAATCTTTTAATAAATCTCGCAGACGGGGCTTTTTCTGGCTTTGGGACTGCTGCACGTAGGTGAGATAGGTTTGCGTCAGTGCTGCGATCGCAGATCGACAATCCGATTTCTTGATCAGCACATCTGTCTCATAGAATCGCCGATTGCTTCCCAGCGTCAACTTAAACCGATCGCTCGTCACGGCTGAAAGCTGAATCTCATTGTACCGATGCTGCCAAGCTGATTCGGATCTCGCCCCAATCCCGATCGTCCCACCGCCATCAATTCCAATACTGAATTTGGGCGGCAGTCCGATCAATTCGGGCGTGTTCTGAAGATCAGTATCAATTGCCTGAACCAGCGATCGCACATCAATTAACTCGGCAGGATCAATTCCTGCCGTTGGGCTTGCCATGATATTTCTGAGGTGATCCAGGTGCGGATTCTGAGATGCAAGTCCGACCGATTGCAGCGTGCTAAACACTTCGGGACTTGGAATTGATCGCAGCGCTCGAAACTGGAGATTAGCGCGATTCGTCACTTGAACCACAGAAGTCTGCCAGCGATCGGCAATCTGGACGATCGCCACCGCTTGATCACGACTTAAACAACCGCCCGGAACGCGAATCCGAATCAACGTTCCATCTTGAGCAGCGGTGCCATAAAACAAGCCTGGACAGGGATTTGATGCAGCCAACCAACTCATGAATATGCCCCTTCTCCGTGGGTCGCAGAGAATTAAACAGACTGCTCAAGATTGGCATTCTGACTCGAACTCTCGTTCATCACAGTTGCGCCACAGTGCCGGAATCTGACCGGACTTTCCCAATCCTAAGCCAATGCAGCATATCACACTCAATTCACTCGCATTCCGATCATGACCTCTTTCTTAAGAAAACGGAAAATTGCCAAATTTAGGAGTTTTTACGGATTGTAATGAGCACGATCGTTGCTTTTCTATTCATAGTTGCGTTCATTTGTAAACTCTCCACTTAGCGATCCCCATTTCTAACTCTTGCTAGAGGAATACAGCGATTCTGCTGGCGATACTTTGGGGATACTTATCGTAGGGTGCACTCAAAAAATGACGCTAAAAATAGTTTTCTTGTTTCGTCACGTTCAAAAAATCTGATTTGTAATAAGTGAGTTTGTTGTGTGGTTCTCTCTGATCCCCATCCTGTTTTTGCACTTCTAGTTCGCTTTTGTACGGCTCTAAACAATTATTTTTTGCGATTTAGAGCGATCCCCGAAATCTAAAATTAATATGAAACTCCATTTTTGCAATTGATTGCTAGAAACAAGATATACCAACGATTTCCAAGGTTTTTATAAACACATATTCCTGTGACCCTGCTTAACAATAAGAATTAGAGGCACATTAATTGTGAACTCCGATTAATCGTTCTGATCGGTATTGAGTGCAGGCAACTTAACTCAATATTTCTTAATTGATTTCATTCAATAACAAACCAAAATACTTCATAAGAAGTAGCGCTGCTGTTTCACATTCGCACTCTAACCTGTCCGAGAACATGAACAATAACGATGCCTTGACCTCAATCTGTCGCCACTGTCGGTTTTATTCTCCTGAAGGACGGCGCGGTGGACACTGTAATCAACTCAATGTCGCCGTTCAAAGTACCTGGAAATCTTGTTCTCTGGCAACTCCAATTTTTGAACCAGAATGGGAAGTCGCCCCCTGGCATCCTGAAGTAGCATTTGCTCGATCGCGCAGTACGACCAGCGCTGGAGGAAACTCATTTACCAGCGCATTTCCTTGTGTGATTGAGTCAGGGTCAATGCTTTCAGAGTCGGAAGTTACGGCTTCTTCGCTCTAAGCGTTAAACAAAATCGTGCATCGCATCCTCATATCAAGGGTGCGATTTTTTCATGCAAAAGCGCCGAAATCAGGCTGACCTCGACATTCAATCGAATTCTGTTGGGACTTCAGAATTGTGAATCTGGACTTCAGAATTGTGAATCGCTAGGGATTTTGAGCGGGAGCTGGTTGCGTGGGTTCTGCACCATCTAACACAACCAAGCGCTGATTCGGGTCTGCTCGATTCGTTTGCTCCTGAACGATCGCGGTTGCTTGCTGCGGGTCAAAATAGCGATTAAAGTCTGCTTTCAAGCGAGTCACTCGCGTCTCAGCGATCTGGACTTCCGCTTGAATTTCTTTGAGTTTTGTCTGTTGGCTGATGCTCTGAGGAATAAGCTGCACCAATGCCGCGATCGCGGCGCTAGAAATTACAGCATTTACACTCAGTTTCACGATCGCTTCAGCCGCTAAAATACGATGGCTGCGTGACTGTTGATGCTGCGGACGGGCACGACGGGCAGACTGTCGAGTGCGGCGAGGTTTGGGAGATTCAGGTGGCTGTGGAAGAGGAAGTGCATTCATGGGTTCGTTACCGTGTGATAGCAGATAGCAAAAGAAAATCACTCAAGCACAAAAAACTTTCATCCAGAAGTATTCACGATTAGGCTTCACTTTTAACGTGAATTCCTGCAACTTAACTGAGTTCGATGTTCTTGTATAGAAAACTGACCAAAATTTCTCACCGTTGAATGGAAGAATATCAAACTTTAATTCATCAAAGGATTGACTTTCAAAATTTGATTGTCAGTAGAGCTTATCCAAGATTGCAAATCTGGCACCCAAAATCAAGAAGTACGAGTGAACTAAGCACAGTTACAACAAAAAAGAACTGAAAACTGAGAGAAAAGATTTGATTTTTTTCGCAGTCTTGAATGGCGCTTTTTTGTGCTTTTCGATCGCGATAGGTTCGCCTGCTTACTCGGAAAAACCCATTCAGACAGGAAACTCGCCTAGATAGTTTACTAGCTGAATCGAAAAATGAGCACTGAATTGACAGTTTTCTTTTAACGATTTGCCTGTTCACTATTAAGGCGAGTTTCCTGCTTTGGTCGGAACCTACTGATTCGGAACCTACTTATACAGTTCAGTGGCTAACCGAAATGCGAGGACTCCCGGAATGAGAGCCACGACCAGTGCAACCAGAACTTGAGTATCGGATAAAGACATTGTGTGAAAACTCCTTATCTCAGGGTATCGTTCCTCAATGTGAACGAAAATGCACATTTCGGGAAGTAGTTCGTAACAAGATGCAACAGAGCGTGTCCTGATTAAGCTTCGTGCTGGGCTGGATGTTGCTCTAAAGTCGGGTTGTGTTCGACGTGACGCTCGTACCAGCGCATCAGGGGGGTGGAAGTTACGCCGTGCAGCAGGACGGAAATGACGATCGTCCAAAAGGTAATCCAGGCGATTTGTTCACCCGTTTCACCCTTCAGCCCATGACCGAACGTGTAGGCGAGATAGTAAATTGAACCGACTCCGCGAATTCCGAACCACCCATAGAGCCGCCGAGTTGCGGGATGGGCGTTTAAGCCGATCGTGCTAATCCAAGTTCCCACGGGGCGAATCACAAAGATTAAGCTAAAGGCAATTAGAAACGCATCGCCTGCATATTTCAGCATCGGCTGAAATCGCAGCATCGAGCCGAGTAGGAGAATGGTGCCGATTTCCGATAGTTTTTCTAACCGTTCGATGAAGTGGAGTTGATTTTTTGTGTACTCAGTATTCCGTCGTCTTCGCATGGCGATTCCTGCAATAAAGACAGCTAAAAAGCCATATCCGTTGATTAACTCTGTCACAGCATAGGTGATGAGAATGGCGCTGAGGGCGACAAAATCTTCCATCAAGTCATCGGGAGTCCGAAAGCGTTCGAGTTTTTTATCGATCCATTTGATTGCTTTTGCGACTACAAATCCAGCGACTAATCCGGCAAGAATTGCCCACACCACATCAACCATCAGCCATTCTCGAAACCAGCCGCGCCAATTGCCTTTTTCGATCGAGTGAATGCCAAAGTAGACAAACGGAAATGCCAGCGCATCATTCAATCCGCCTTCAGAAGTGATGCCAAATCTCAATTCATCGCGATCTTGGGGGTCTTCAAGCTGTACTTCTGCCGCGAGAACGGGATCAGTCGGAGCCAGAATTGCGCCTAACAGAATCGCTAATCCCCATTCAAGGTTGAGAATGAAATGCGCGATCGCGGCAACCGAAAAAATCGTGATCGGCATTAATATACCGATCAACCGCGTGGTCGATCGCCAAGCCCAAAATCGCATCGGGCGGTTCATTTTGAGTCCGCAGCTAAAGAGCGAAATCAAGACCACCAGCTCCGTCACTCGCTCTAGAAAATTTGCGTCTGGGCGAGCCTGAATCAGATTAAAGCCATACGGGCTTAAAACGATACCCACAAGTAGATAGATCAGTGCATAAGAGAGCGGTAAGCGGGCAATCAATCCTGATCCCAGCGTTACTGTTAGTAATAGTAAGCCGATGACTAATAAATCAAGAATATAAACATCCACAGGTGCTTTCCCACATTGCATTCGTCTTTACTCTAATGGGGCATGTGGATGCGTCCTATTCGTCTGCTGATAGATTCGTAGTCTTTCTCAAGGCTTAGGGATATAGCCCCATTTATCGTTAAGTTTGACTCGCGCTAATCCTTCGTGAAATGCGCCTGCTTCTTCAAATTGAGGCGCGATCGCAATCCTTCCAGTTGAGTCGATATAGCCCCATTTGTCGCCAATTTTGACGGGCGCAAACCCCTCTTGGAAACTTCCAGCGAATTCGTATTTTGGCTCAATTACAAATTTACCGAGCTTATCAATGTAGCCCCATTTTTGATTGCTTTGAACTAAAGCTAAACCGTTAGAGAAATCAGAGGCGAATGAATACTGAGGTGCGATCGCTACTTTTCCCCTGGAATCGACATATCCCCAACGCTCACCCACTCGGACACGCCCCATTGCATCGGCTAAATTGAATGCGCCATCAAATTGAGGTTGAACAACAAATTGACCGCTTTGGTTAATGTAGCCCCATTTTTGGCCGATTCGAGCGGCAGCTAATCCCGCAGAAAATCGCCAAGCATCATCGAATTTCGGCTCAATTTTAATCTGTCCGGTTGGGTTGATGTAGCCATATTTTGCGCCCAATTTTACGGCTGCGAGTCCTTGAGAGAATCCGGAGGTCAGTTCAAATTTCGGCGGAATCACCACTTCCCCAGTGGGTTTGATAAATCCGTAGCGTCGATCGACGCGAATGGCAGCCAGTCCTTCTTGAAATTTTGACACTTGCTCGAATTTTGGCTCGATCGCGAATTCACCCTGCCGGTTTAAATAACCGAATAAACCGCCGAGCTTGACGATCGCTAGTCCTTCAGAAAATGGTGCGTAAGCTTCAAGCTCGATTTTTGGCGTAACGGTTAATCTTCCAGCGCGATCGATGTAGCGAAATTCTCGTCCGAACTGCACTAAAGCTGCACCCTCAGCGAAGTCACTCGCGCTGTCAAACTGATTTTCAATCGTCAGGGGAGTGGGCGTGATGGCGATAGCGCGTTGGGCAATCGCAATTTTCGGAAAAGCGGTGCAAGCTTCGATCGTTGTCAAACTGAGAGCCGCAAGCAAAAAGAGGCGAAACATCATCGAAATATCAGTAACACATCTGCCTAAGTGTAACGAGGAACAACAGTTTGAACCTTAAAACTAGGCGAAAGTCGATCGTCGCTAAACTAAAACGATGATCGAACCCTGTGATAGAACTAGCGCCAACTTATAGACTATGCCGTAGAGTAGTTGCGCTCTATCTGAAGTAGCAAATTTAATACCGCTAGCTAGGATGTGAGCGATATCAGAAATGCCCAAAGTTGCTTTGATTGCTGGAACCTATTTACCCGATCGCTGTGGGGTAGCACACTATACAGCACGATTGCGATCCGAGTTGTCGATCGACACTATTGTTTTAACGACAACTGAAGCCGCCAAAAGTGCCAACGATCCGAGCGTGTTAGGCGTTGTAGAAGACTGGGATTTACAGAATCTACCTGGACTGGTGCAAGCAATTCACCAAACGCAAGCGGATCTCTTGCACATTCAACATGCAGCAGGGACTTATAGATTCGATCGCTCAATCTTCCTGTTACCGATCGTACTTCGGGCTACAGGTTGGCATAAACCGATTATCACCACTGCCCACGAATACGGCTGGTGGGAATGGCAACCGGAATGGATTCCATCTGCATTGTTAGAAAGCTTGAAACAATGGGGTCAACAACAGCAATGGTGGGATCGTGAGGATGGGTTTTTGCTAACTCAAAGTGCTGCAATTATCACAACGAATGATGAAGCTGAAAAAGTGATTGTCGATCGACTCCCAAATGCAAAAGTACATCGAATTCAGATCGGTGCGAACATTGATGTGACTGAGTGTAAGACTGCAAGACAAAAGCTATTAGAGAGCTGTAGTTGGTCTGGGGATGTGATTGCGATCGCGTTTTTCGGGTTTCTGCATCCGGTGAAAGGTTTGGAAACATTGCTCAAAGCTTTTCAGACTGTTGTTTATCAGCAACCTCAAGCGCGATTGATTCTAATAGGTGGAGTTGAAAGCTTAGCGTTGCGTGGAGCAGATGCTAAACAGTATTGGAACAAGCTAGAGAACATGATTTCTGAGTTGCAACTCAACGATAAAGTTCATATGACGGGCTATGTTCCGGGCGATGTTGCTTCTGTTTATCTATCGGGTGCTGATATCGGAGTGCTGCCGTTTAATCATGGCGTGACGTTGAAAAGTGGTTCATTACTCGCATTAATGGCGCATCAGTTACCTGTGATTGCGACTCGATCGACGGATTCAACCTTAACCAACCTAGTTAAACAGATTCCACCGCGTGATCCTGATGCCTTAACTCATGCACTGTTAGAGCTAATTAGAGATACATCAGAGCGCGATCGCTTTGCTCAACAAGGATATCAATTCGTGCAGCAGTTCAACTGGAAAACGATCGCCCAAGCTCATCTTGCAATCTATCGATCGGTGTTAGCTCATGCTTAAAGTTGTGGTCTACACCGATTCTGAGGGCATTGGTGGTGCAGAAATTAGCTTAGGTCATTTAGTTGCAACAATATCGGCAGATGTCACTGTGATTGGTGTTTCTGAAACTGTCGTGAATGCGATAGCACACGATCGTCCTAAGTTCATTCTGCCTAAAACACTTTTCTCGCATTGGTTAACTTTCGCTCGATTGCATCCAGATATCATTCATGTCAATTGTTGTACGCCTTGGGCTTGTGCGATCGGTCTGACAGCCGCATTGATGATTCCAGATACTAGAGTGGTTCGAGTGGATCAATTACCGCTTAGAACGACTGATGCGATCGGGCTTTGGCGCACTCGATTTTTATCTTTGCGGCTTGATGCTCATGTTGCTGTGGGGAGAGCCAGCGCTCAACGCATGGAAGACTTTTACGCACTCGGTCGCAATTCAGTAATTTCGATTCCGAATGGTGTTCCAGATTTGGGAGAACCTGAATCAATACCCACAGAAACTATGACCGTCGGAAGCATCGGGCGATTAGATGCAATGAAAGCGCATGAAATTTTATTGAAAGCGATCGCTCAAACTGAAAACATCAATGCGGTGATTTTAGGCGAAGGCTCAGAGCGATCGAACTTAGAACAGCTGGCAATGAATCTCGGCATTCAAAATCGAGTTCAGCTTTTGGGCTGGATGGATAACCCGCGATCGTATCTATCGAAATTTGATGTGGTCGCGATGCCATCTCGCTCAGAAGGCTTTCCGCTGGCAATGGTTGAAGCAATGTTAGCGGCTCGTCCGGTGATCGCAACGCGGGTTGGAAGTATGCCCGAAGCAGTGATTGATGGGATTACCGGATGGTTGATCGAGAAGAATGATGTGGATGGATTGGCAAAAGCCTTGATGCGATCGCGCGATGATGTCCCCTTACGTCTGCAAATGGGGCAACAAGCGAGACAAATGGCACTGGCACATTACACGGTTGAAGCAATGACAAAGCAATATGAGCAGCTTTGGCAGGAATTGAGAGGGAAAGCGCGATCTCCCAGACTGCGAGTTCCCCGCCCAAAAGATTAGCGTCCAAATTTGGGGCGGTGATACGTACTATATCTTTTGCCACGTTCCAAGCTGAGATACGATACCCTAGCTATGGAGTAGATTTGTGCGATCGTCTAACCTATGACTGTTGATTTTCTCAGCCATCTTAATCCGTCCCAAAAGCAAGCCGTTCAGCATTTTTGTGGTCCTCTGCTGGTGATTGCTGGCGCGGGTTCAGGAAAGACCAGGGCATTGACGTATCGCATCGCCAATCTGGTGCTAAAACATCGCGTCGATCCAGAAAATATTCTGGCGGTGACATTTACCAATAAAGCGGCGCGAGAAATGAAAGACCGGATCGAGCGGTTGTTTACCGAGCAGGAGGCACTAAGCGAACACGGCAAGCCACTTGAATCGCTGCCCGGTCATGTTCAAACGAAATTGCGATCGCACATCTACAAAACCATCACCAAAGATCTCTGGATTGGTACATTTCACGCGCTGTGCTGTCGGATTCTGCGCTTTGATATTGAGAAATTCCAGGACGAAAAAGGGCGGAAATGGACGCGATCGTTCTCGATTTTCGATGAGTCTGATGCTCAGAGCTTAGTGAAAGACATCATCATTAATCAATTGAACATTGATGAAAAGAAATTTGATCCGCGATCGGTTCGATATGCAATCAGCAATGCAAAAAACAAAGGTTTATCACCGCGAGATTACGAGAAAGAGCAATCGAACTTCAAAGGTAAAGTGATTGCAAACGTCTACAGCGTGTATCAAGACAAACTCGCTGAAAACAATGCGGTTGATTTCGATGATTTAATCTGGATTCCAGTACAACTCTTTCGTCAGAATGAGCAGATCCGCGCATACTGGCACAAACGCTTTAGACACATCTTAGTGGATGAATATCAAGACACGAATCGCACCCAGTACGATCTGATTCAGTTGTTAGTGACTAATGGAGAATCAGCAAATCGATTTAATGAATGGGAACATCGATCGGTCTTTGTTGTGGGCGATGCAGATCAGTCGATCTACTCGTTCCGTATGGCAGACTTCACCATTCTGATGGGCTTTCAGCAAGACTTTGGCGATGGCTTGCCTGACGATGACACCCGAACAATGGTGAAGCTCGAAGAGAACTATCGATCGACCGAGAATATCCTTCAACTCGCGAACGAACTGATCGAAAACAACACCGAACGCATCGATAAAATTCTCAAACCGACTCGCGGACAAGGTGAACCGAATTTTTGCTATCGCGCTCAAGACGAAATCGACGAAGCAGAATTCGTTGTTCAACAAATGCGACGACTCGAAGCGATGAACTCCGATTTACATTGGGGTAAATTTGCGATTCTCTACCGAACCAATGCTCAATCACGAGCATTTGAAGAAATTCTGGTGCGTTGGGGCGTGCCTTACAAAGTCGTCGGTGGGTTGCGATTCTATGACCGGAAAGAAATTAAGGATGTTCTCGCGTACTTGAGAGCGATCGCGAATCCTGCTGATACGGTTAGCCTCCTGCGTGTGATTAATACTCCGCGTCGAGGTGTGGGCAAAACGACGATCGAAAGCCTGCAAAAAGCGGCGACTGGACTCGGTGTTCCTTTGTGGGAAATTCTCAGCGATGAAACCTCGATCAAAACGCTCGCGGGGCGCTCTTCAAAAGGTGTGATTCAGTTCGCCCAAATCATTCAGAAATGGCGATCGCAACTCGATGCAGTCAGCGCTTCAGAACTGGTACAAGGTGTGCTTGAAGACTCTGGTTACATTGCCGATCTAAAATCTCAAGGCACAGACGAAGCCGAAGATCGTTTGCAAAACGTTCAAGAGTTGTATAACGCTGTGCTGCAATTTGAGGAAGAAAACGAAGATGATAAGAGCCTGATCGGTTTTCTCGCTGGCGCGTCTCTCGCTTCGGATTTGGATGACGTACAAGAAGAAACAACTAAAGTTTCTTTGATGACGCTGCACTCCTCGAAAGGGTTGGAATTCCCGATCGTCTTTTTAGTCGGTTTGGAGCAGGGCTTATTTCCGAGTTATCGCTCGCTCGATGATCCTGCTGCGATCGAAGAAGAACGCCGCCTTTGCTATGTGGGCATCACCCGCGCTCAAGAACGCCTATTCCTTTCTCACGCCCGCGAACGTCGCTTATATGGAAACCGGGAACCCGCCAGCCCCTCGTTATTCCTGGGAGAAATGCCCCGCGAATTGATGGATAGCAACACTAAAGCCGCGATTCCAACCAAATACACGACCAAGCCTGCCTCTAAACCTGCTCCAGTGATTCAGAATACCGAAACCGATTGGAGCGTGGGCGATCGCGTCATGCACGATCAATTTGGCATCGGCGAAATCACCAACATTTTCGGCAGTGGCAGCAAAGCGACTTTGGCGATTCGGTTTGATAACTTAACTGGAATGAAGCGCAAGATTCTCCCGATCGGTGATCGCGCTTTGACTGCGATCGATTAACCTCAAACTATGGTGATTCAATCCTCGAAATCAGATCGCGCTGTCCCGCCCTTGGAGAATGGCGATCGATTGTCTCGCGCCGAATTCGAGCGGCGTTATGCGGCTGCACCCCACATCAAAAAAGCTGAACTGATCGAAGGAATCGTTTATATGCCCGCCGCGCTCCGCTTTAGAAGTCACGGTCAACCTCATGCCCAATTGCTCGGTTGGCTATTCAACTACCAGGTTGCAACGATCGGCACAGCATTAGCGGATAACACCACAGTTCGGCTCGATCTCGATAACGAACCTCAACCGGATATCGCGCTGTTCATCGAGCCTGAATTCGGCGGACAAGTTCGAATTTCAAGCGATGACTATCTCGAAGGCGCACCAGAACTCATCGCCGAAATCGCTGCGAGTAGTGCCGCTTACGATCTAGGCGATAAGAAAAAGGCGTATCGACGCAACGGAGTGCGAGAATACCTCGTTTGGCAAATGTTTGAAAACAAGCTCGATTGGTTTGCTCTGCAAGACGATAAATATGTACCGCTATTACCAGATGAAACGGGGATTATTCGGAGTCAAACGTTTCCAGGATTGTGGCTTGCGATCGACTCCCTGCTCAATGGCGAAATGCTGCAAGTCATGGCAGTTTTGCAGCAGGGATTAAATTCGCCAGAGCGTCAAACCTTTGTGCAGCAGTTGCGCGATCGTCTAACCAACTAATCCCGATCGCAATGCCCTCACCGCCGCTTGAGTTCGATCATCGGCACATAGCTTATTCAGAATATTCCGAACGTGCGTCTTAACGGTTCCCACCGTGATATACAGCTTGTCCGCGATCGCCGCATTGCTACAACCATCCACAATTAACTGCAAGACTTCTAGTTCACGCTCCGTTAACGGGTATGCCTCAATGATTTGGTTATATTCCGGCTCAGTTGCAGTAATGGCAACCTGTTGAGCTTCAGATTGAGCCGTAGGTTGAGGGGCGTTTGCCTTGCTTTGACGCAGCACTACGCGAGCGATCGCCGGATCAATCCAAGAGTTTCCTTCTTGAGTGACACGCAGCGCATCAACTAACTGATCTAAACTGACATCTTTCATACAGTAGGAGTCAGCACCCGCCGCAAACGCCGCTAGGACTGTATCTTCCTGATCTTGTAGCGTTAGAATAAGAACTTTTGTATCTGGGTGATCTTCCATTTCCGCTTGCGCTTGACGGAAACGGCGCGTCAATTCTATGCCATCGATATCAGGTAAACCAATATCGACGATCGCAACATCCGGTTTCAAGGTCGTTAGCATTTTCAATCCGTCGGTGCCATTCGCTGCTTCTCCCACGACTTCAAACCCTGGACGCTGCTGTAACGCGGTTTTCATTCCCACCCTGGTTAAGTCATGATCCTCAATCAGCGTAATCCGGATGTCACTCATGCGAAAAAACTCCCACAGTATTTAGAGAATATCAAAATTGCATAGAAATACATCAAGGCGCCGCACCAGTGTTGGAGCGGTGCTTAATTACAAATCCACAGAACTACGGTTAGTTTATTGTGCTTTAAAAATAGTCGTAAATCCTCCCTCCTGTTGTACTACCTGTGGCATAAGTTTTGCGTAGAATCTTTTTCGTCGTCTTCTCTAGGGCTGAAATGGCAGCATTCATTGCATCTAAGGGACTCACTCCTGTAAGCAGCGAATTGCTTCTAAGAGTCCCCGCGCTTTGTTTAGCGTTTCTTGATACTCACTTTCGGGCACAGAATCCGCCACCAGTCCCGCTCCTGCTTGTACCTGAACCGTGTGTTTACCATCACCTCGATCGCGCACCACCATCGTCCGAATCGCGATCGCGCTGTTTAGTTGCCCCTCAAAGTCGTAGTACCCATATGCACCCGAATACACCCCACGCCGACAAGGTTCTAAGCTGTGAATAATCTCCATCGCTCGAATCTTCGGCGCACCGCTTACCGTTCCGGCTGGAAATCCCGCCTTGAGCAAATCCCACGCAGTTTTATCGGGTGATAACTCTCCGACTACATTACTGACAATGTGCATCACATGAGAATAACGCTCGATCACCATCAATTCATCAACTTTCACGCTTCCATTAATGCAGACACGCCCTAAATCATTGCGTCCCAAATCGACTAACATGACGTGCTCTGCGACTTCTTTAGGGTCGGCAAGCAAATCTTGTTCTAAAGCGAGATCTTCTGCATGAGTTTTGCCGCGTTTACGAGTTCCCGCTATCGGTCGCACCGTAGCAATCTTGGGCTGAGTTGGATCAATAGATTGTTCGGCTTTAACCAAGACTTCTGGACTCGATCCAATAATCTGCCAGTTGTTGAAGTGAAAATATGCCATGTACGGCGAGGGATTGATCAATCGCAGCGATCGATACAATGCAAACGGCTCTCCGACAAATTCTGAATTCAATCGCTGAGAAATCACAACTTGAAAAATATCACCCGCTTTGATGTGTGCTTTTGCCGTTTCGACGTTGGCACAGTATTGTTCTTTTGTGGTGTTGCTTGTCCAAGTGATCGACGAATCATTATTCGCAGGTGGTTTCCAAGACAGCAATCGAGTTTTCTCAGGAAGCGGCGATTTGAGCTTATTCACAAGTTGCGTCACGCGATCGCAAGCCTGCTGATACGCTGCTTCTAAATCAGCGTTTGGATCGCGCAAATCGGCGTAAGCGATCGCCCAAATTTTCCGCTTCACCTGATCAAAAATCAACACCTGATCGATTTGCATCCATAATCCATCGGGCAAATCCTCTTCGGTTGCCGGATAAACGGGAACGCGTGGTTCAATCCAGTTGATTAATTCATATCCCCAAAATCCGAACAATCCGCCAATTCCTGACGGCAATTCTGGCAATTTCACCGGATGATAAGGCGCTAAGCATTCAGACAGTACCGCAAATGGATCGCCTTCAAATGCCGTTTGGGTTCCGTCTCGGTGAATTTGTGTCGTGCGATCGCCCTTCGCTTCCAAAACCCACAGCGGATCACACCCTAAGAAGCTGTAGCGCCCGATCGTTTCTCCGCCTTCGACCGATTCCAGCAAAAAGCTATAAGGCTGCCCATCACACACGCGATACCACGCAGAAACAGGCGTATCCAAATCAGCGACCCATTCTTGATAAACCGGAACAAAATTGCCTTGCTGTGCGAGTTCCTTGAACTGAGAAAAATCGGGAGAAATCATAGCAACTTAGAACGATCGTATAGCTAGAATACAGGCTTTTTCGAGCGAATCGATATTCCAACAAATCCACCTACTTGAGCAATCGAATGAAACCTGCCCGTTCAAAATGATGATCGGTTATGAGAGCGGTTTGAATCTGCATTTGTTCTATAAAAACATTTGCCCATTCAGAAGTATCAAAGACACCCTCTTCTGGTGACTTGTTTAAGGACTCGGCCTGAGTGGTTAAAGCTTGTTCTAGCTCATCGGGCAGGTTGATGCTCAAGATTCTTGCTATTGTTTTTATCTCGATGTTTTTCTCTATTTTTATTCATAAATAGCAAGAGGAGCCAAACTTTAACCAGGAGGGCTAAAGTTTGGCTCCTAAAAGCACGATCGAAACGATCAAAGTTTAAGGATCGTAGGGTTTACGACCGCTAAACTTCAACTTAGCAGGCTCATAGTTTGCTCCGATGTTGCGCGGAACGCTATTGACTGCAACACGACCAGGATTCACCCTTTCAGGGAAAACGCCATCATTTGGGTGCAGGTACTGAATTTCGCCGTTCGGGAAAATGCGATAGACCTTGTAGTTGGTGATCTTAAACTTCGTGCGAAGTTGTCCACCCAAAGCTAGGCAGTGTTCCTTGCGGGCTAAATACAGCAGATTGTCGCCTTGGCGCATCGTGGCTGCACCACTCATGGGCATCTCAAAGACTTGCTCTTTGGGACTGTTCCAGGTGATAGCGTATTTCTCTTCTATTAGGGCTTTGGTCAGCAGTCCACCTGTACTGCCACCGAACAAAGGTGCTTGTCCAGTAAGAGTTTCTGACATAGGGTCTCGCTCTAAACGTTTTAGGCATCGTATCACCGCACGTTTACAGCTTTAACGATTCCGTAACAGTTGTTAATAGGTACGAATTTCTCTAGGTTTTAGCGTAAATAATTGCAAATTTCTGAGCAGGAGTGACAACAAAATCCTCCCAAATTTCATGCGACATTTTGCACTTCAGGCATTCAATCTCTCGATCGCGTTCTTTTTCTCTGAGCGGATCGCTTAGACTCTCCAGTTGGCACGATCGGAATCGTAAAGTGAAATTCACTGCCGCGATCTTTGCCGCTCGATTCTGCCCAGATGCGTCCGCCCCAGTTTGTAATAATTTGGCGACAGATGGCGAGTCCGAGACCCGTTCCGCCTGTAGTACGACGGAGTGCGCCTTCTTCTTGATAGAAGCGATCGAACACCGTTTCTAGTCGATTTTCTTCGATGCCGCGTCCGGTATCTGCGACCATTACTTCGAGCATGGTGTCACCGCTCCGCTTTGCTCGAATGGTGACTCTACCCCCGGCATCCGTAAACTTGCAGGCGTTGTCGAGCAGTTTGGTCAGCACTTCGACCAACCATTCGCCATCGACTTGAACCAGCGGCAGTTCGGTTGAGATTTGGGTAACAATTTGCGGCAGTGCAGTTGCCATTCTGCGGGCTTGCAGACTACTTAGGGCTAGATCAACACATTCCCAAAGCGGTAACGGTTCCATTCTCCACTCCACTCGTCCGCTTTCGAGCCGCGACAACGTGAGAAAGTCTTGAATCAGTTTCCGCATTCGTTCTCCGTCGGCTAAGGCGGAATTCAGCATCACTTGCCGCAGATCGGGAGACATATCGGGTTCGCTAGCAAGGCTTTCGAGGCACACTTGAATGGTCGAAAGCGGGGTGCGAAGTTCGTGTCCGGTAATGGCAATCAAATTGCTGCGGGTGCGATCGAGCGCTTCGAGTTGCTGATTGAGATCTTCTAGATTGGCAAATGATTCGGCTTGAATCAAAGCAACTCCCACTTGAGTTGCGATCGCTTCGATCATGGCGACTTCATCGCGCTCTAGAACGTGCGGAGTCGTGCCGCAATAATGCAGTTCGACCATGCCCAAAAGCTGATTCTGATGCAGCACCGGCACCATGAGCCACGATCGAACATCCCATTCCTGAGTTAAGGCTTGCAGGGTGCGATCGCCGTCTTTGATCATTGCCAATCTTGCATCGGATTGAGTGTCTTCGATAAAGACTGCTTCTTGGCGCTGTACGACTTCTTCAAACAAGGGATTGCCATGCAGTGTCCAAGTCCGACCGGCAAGCGAGGGAACCGAATCAAGTAAATATTCGTGCTGCAAAATGGCAGAAGCATCATTTGATTTGCAGCGATAGATTAAACAGCGTCCAGCACCTAGAACTTTTCCGAGTTCTTCTGCTGCAACATTGAGAATTTCATGCGGATCAAGCGATCGCCTGACTGCTGCCGTAATCGAATTCACCAAACGTTCTTTACGCTCTTTTTCTGCGATCGAGCGATACGCTTTTGCGAGTTTGTATTGTCCCGCTTGCAAGTAGGTGACTAAGCGATCGGCAAACGGAGCCGGATCAACTTGATTAATATCTGAGGTTGAACTTGCGACAATTCGCGCCAGCATCGGAGTAATTTTGCCTTGTAGCTCTGGACGATATTTCAGGATTCGATTCAGCAAAATCTCAGCCGACTTAAGTACGACGGCTCGATCGAATGTCCAAATTCCTTCAAATCGTCGGGCTTGATCGACGTGCAAGGGCGCAATGGACTGATTTTCTGCACTGAGATCGCGCTCCCGGCAAATCAAACAAGAGGCGTATTGTTCGCCGACGACAATGAGATGCCATTCCTGACTCAGCGCATCTTCTGGTTCAAAGGCGATCGTTTCGTAATGTTCGGAGCGATTAGCAAAATCGGTTTCTGGAGCCGCAAGCACATAGACCTGATCGGTACGATCGGAGATTCTCAGATACCGATGGGCTTCTTGGCGATAAAAGCGCTCACGCTGAAAACTCGCGATTACAAGCGGGTGATCATTGCCTGCTAAAACCTGGTCTTCCATCGCGTGCGACAAGGCAGTGAGGGAAGACTTGAAGTAGATTTGAGGTCGCACCTGGGGAAGCGCCTTCAGCAGCATCTCCAGGACTGAATCAGGAATGATCATTGTTATAGTAAGTAACCCGCCAACTGTTAAATTTCCAGTAGGTCGAGAAGCTAGGGTCGCAAATGACCCAGACCGTAGTAGAACTTTTGTTTATGAGAATCAAAGCGATTCCCTCAGCCATTGTAGAGGGTGGATGGGATCGATCGCAGCTTCACGTTTCGTTTCTTAACTCAGGCGTGTTCAAGCAGCACGACAGCGTGAGCGACGATCGCATCTTCCTGTCCGACGGCATCCATTTTTTCGTTCGTGGTGGCTTTCACTCCGACGCAATCTGCGGGGAGATTCAGGGCGGTAGCGAGACGCGATCGCATTGCTTCAATGTGCGGCTTCAGTTTCGGGCGCTCTGCCACAATCACCGAGTCGATGTTGCCAATTTTCCAGCCTTTATCTTGAATTAATTGATGTACCTGTCCAAGTAAAACAATGCTGTCGGCTCCTGCCCATTTTGGGTCAGTCGGTGGGAAATAATGCCCGATGTCGCCTAAACTTAGCGCTCCCAACATTGCATCCATGATCGCGTGAGTCAAAACGTCCGCATCACTGTGACCCAGCAACCCTGTTTCATGTTCGATTTTGATGCCGCCCAATATCAAATCTCGTCCACTAACCAAACGATGAATGTCGTAACCGTTGCCGATGCGAATTGCCATAATTCTAAAGAAATCACTGCGATTCTTAGAATAGTTGAATCTGAGCGATCGCAGACAGTACAATCAAATGCGATCCACACCTGCTTAACTCATGGCTCCGCTTCCAGAATACCGCCCAAAACAACTCTCGCTAGGCCCTTTAGAGGCTGAGATTCTCCGTATCGTTTGGGAACTCGAAACGGTGACGGTAAAGGACGTTCACGATCGCATTCTGGCTGATCCCGATCGAGAACTAGCTTACACTTCAGTCACCACGGTTCTGAATCGATTGGTGAAAAAAGGCTGGTTAGTCTGTAACAAGCAGAATCGATCGTTTACTTGGTCGGCGATCGTTTCCCAATCTGAGGCAAAGGCAATTCAGGCAATGGAGCAACTGAATCAATTTTTAGCGGTGACTAATCCAGATGTGGTTGCGGCATTTGCAGATAGTTTGGATCAAGCGAGTTGTGATCAGCTTGACGCGATCGCGCAACGCCTCAAAGCGGTTCGTCAAGCGCGGGAGAAATAATTATGCACTTCACTTTATTGCTCATTTCCGTTAGTGTGGCGATCGCGTTTCGGTTTGCGTGGAAAACGAGTGCTTCGGACTGGAATACCCGTTGGCAAATGGCATTAGGCGTATTCCTATTTTCGCCGCTTTTGTTAATTACAAGCGCGATTGCGATTTTGTGCATGGGTCCTCGCGGTCAAATGGTGCAAACTTGGGAAGGCTGGGGCAGTTATGGAATTGCGATCGGATTTTTGGGTCTTGGCGTTGTCTTGATGATTCAGTTGGCAATGCAGGCAGGACGATCGCTAAAAGAAATCGACCAATTGCCGCAAGAAATTATCTTGTCAACACCCGCGCGATTACTCAAAAGCTCGACTCCGTTCATTGCTCAGATTGGTTTCTGGAATCCTGAATTAGTAATCAGCGATCGGCTTTTAGACACGCTAGACGAAACGCATTTGCAAGTTGCGCTAACCCATGAAGAAGCACATCGTCATTATCGCGATACGTTCTGGTTTTTCTGGTTGGGCGGATTGCGCCGCTTAACGACTTGGCTACCCAATACGGAAGCACTTTGGCAAGAATTAATTTTGCTGCGAGAACTCCGCGCCGATCGTTGGGCTGCGCAGCAAACCGATGGATTGTTACTTGCGGAAGCGTTATTATCGATCGTCTCTGCTTCGCAGGTTGAATCTGAACCCTGGATGGCAGCGCTCAACGATTCTGCACCTCAAACTCGACTGAATGAGCGAATTGATGCGTTATTAGATGAATCTGAGTTTCTACCAAAAACGGGTTATGAAGTTTGGATTTGGTTATCGATCGCGCTGTTACCGCTATTCATCATTCCGTTTCACTTCTAATTTACGGGAGCGATTCGATTAGTGTTATCACTCGCGTTTTCACTTCATCTCGTACCCGTCGGAAAACGTCGATCGAGTGTCCCTCCGGATCATCTAACTGCCAATCCTCAAATACCTCTCGCAACACCCATTCTTTTGGCAAATTCACCCCGCAACCGCACAGCGAAATCACCCCGTCATAGTCTTCTGGCTTAAATTCACTGAGTGCTCTAAAAGCCTGATGAGTGACATCGATTCCAACTTCTGACATGACTTGCACGAAGATCGAATCAACGTGGCTGGCTTCGAGTCCTGAACTCGTTACCGCGACTTTACCAGTTCCCAAAGCCTTTGCAAATCCTTCTGCCATCTGCGATCGTCGGGAGTTCTTCTTACACACAAACATGATTCGTTTCATCTCACTACCTCGTCTTTGAAATCAGAAAATTCATTAGAAAGATACCGATACACCCAAACTGCGAATTGTGCTCCTAAAATTGGTGCAGCCCAATACAGCCAGTGATCCTGCCAATTCCAACTCACCAGCGCGGGGGCAAACGATCGCGCTGGATTCATACTCGCGCCCGTAATTGCTCCCATACAAGCAGCTTCTAGCCCCACGGTTAACCCGATCGCGATTCCCGCAAAGCCGATCGGGGCGCGCCGATCTAACCCTGACCCCAAAATCACCAGCATCAAAATAAAGGTCAGAACCGCTTCAAGAATAAAAGACTGTTGCCAATTTCCATCGAGCGGCAAGGTTGCCCCCAAATTCGCCACTGCCCCAAACGACAGAAACAGCAGCACCGATGCCGTAACTCCGCCAACTACTTGCGCCAAAATGTAGGGCAACACACGATCGCGCTTAAAAAATCCACTCGTCCAAAATGCTAAAGTCACAGCCGGATTGAAATGTGCGCCGCTAATGTGACCCAGACTATAAATCAATGCCGCCACGATCGCACCAAAAACAAAGCTAATTCCGAGATGAGTAATTGCGCCCTGACTCAGCGCATTTACCATCACCGCTCCAGTTCCAGCAAACACGAGCGCAAACGTACCCACAAATTCTGCCAGCATCTCTTGGAGTGGAAGTGCGATCGCAACCCGCTTTGGTCTTCTCATATTGATTTTGATCAATATTGTTAAGCATCGATATTTTGGCAGAACATATTGATGTATGTCAATATAAAAGCTATGAAACGATCGAAAACGCCACTCCCTTGCTGCCCGCCTTTACTGCAAGGCAAGCTTACACCTGAAGACTCGGCTCAGTTAGCCGCAATTTTTCGGGTGTTAGGAGAACCTGCACGCCTACAACTTGTAAATCTCGTTGCAGCCCAACCGACCCAAGAAGTTTGCGCTTGTGAGCTAGTCGAAACGCTAGGGTTAGCACAGCCCACCGTCAGTCATCACCTCAAAGTAATGTACGAAGCGGGCTTGCTAGAAAAAGAGCGACGTGGAACTTGGATTTACTACCGCATCGTTCAGGAACGACTTGCAGCATTGCGAGATGTATTGTCTTAACGGTTCACGCTAATGATTATCGAGACGTTTTTGAATCTGTTTGATTGCTTGATACATCTCAGATAGACGACTATAAATCGCTGAGGATTTGAGATAAATTTTATGTTCTACCGCCGGATAGCCTGACATAATTGCGCCCGGTTTCACGTTTGCATGAACGCCTGCTTTTGCCGACGCGATCGAACCGTCTCCCATCTTGGCTTCGTTCGCGACTCCGGACTGTCCGCCTAGAATCACACGATTGCCGATCGTCGATCCGCCTGCAATGCCAACTTGAGCCGCAAAGGCACAAGCTTCACCCACTTTCACGCCATGCCCAACTTGAGCGAGATTATCAATCTTGGTGTTGCGTCCGATCCGAGTTTCACCAACTGCGGGACGATCGATCGCGGAATTACAGCCAACCTCAACTCCATCTTCTAACACGGTGTAGCCAGATTGCTCCATTTTCAGCCAGCCTTCGCGAGTTGGCACAAACCCGAAACCTTCTGATCCAATCACTGCCCCTGCATGAATGACACAATCTGCACCAATCTGAGTGCGTTCGTGAATCGTGCAGTTAGCATGAAGCACAGTCCGATCGCCAATACTTACATCTGGATAAACGACAACATTTGGATGAATGCAGGCGTGATTACCGACTCTAACACCGGATTCAATCACCACGTGAGCACCGATCGAAACCCCTTCGCCAATCTGAGCCGATGGATCGATCACAGCAGTTGGATGAATCTTAGGCGCAGGTTTGAAGGGTTGGTAAAATAGCGCGATCGCTTGAGCAAAAACAAGACGCGGCTGAGAGACAACAATCCAGGCTAAATCGCGCTCGGTGGCGATCGCCTGCAAGGTTTCGTTAGCAGGCAAAATGACGGCAGTTGCTTTTGTTGATTGGAGCTGCGCCGCGTACTTTGTGCTTTCTGCATAAGTCAAAGTGTTGGGAGTGGCATCAGCGATCGGGCTTACCCCGATAATGTCTAAACTGGATGTGGCGCTGTAGCTGATGACCGATTTACCTAACTTTTCGACTAGATCCTTGAATTGCATTTACTCATCCACCCGTTTCAAGAAAGCTGCACATTCGACATGAGCGGTTTGCGGAAAGAAGTCCGCAGGCTGTACCCGCTTCAGTTGATACATATTACCTGCACACAGCACCTTTAGATCGCGTGCAAGCGTTGCAGCGTTACAACTGACGTAAACGATTTGCTTTGGTTTCTGAAGACGTAACGTTTCTAAAACGCTGACATCACAACCTTTACGGGGCGGATCAAGCATGACTAAATCGGGCTGAACCGACAGTGATTGCAAAACTTTCTCAACCGATCCGACCTCAAAGCTGACATTCTCAATTCCATTTAATGCTGCATTCTGCTGCGCTTGCTCGATCGCTTCGGGTTGAATTTCGATCCCGATCGCAGTCTTGACGCGCTGTGCGATCGGTAACGTCATTGTGCCAATTCCGCAGTACAAATCAATAAAGGTCTCATCCCCTTGCAAATTCAACTCATCCAAGATTGCGTTTAACAATGCTTCGGCTTGCTCGGTGTGAACCTGGAAGAATGTATCCGGTCGAATGTGGAAGGTTAATCCAGCAAATTGCTCACTCAGAAACGGTTGTCCTGCAATGCAATGGGTTTCTGCACCAAAGATGGCGTTTGTGCGATCGGGCTGCACATTAATCGACACTCCAACTAGATTCGGATATCGTTGCAACCATTCTTGCGCCTGAGCTTCGAGATTTGGCAATTCTGGATCAGCCGTCACTAAGGTGAGTAACACTTCACCTGTTCGCTGTCCAATTCTCAGTGCTAAATGCCGTACCTGTCCTCGATGATACTTCTCATCGTAAATCCGCCAACCTTGCTGCTGAATATCGTGCTTCACCTCAGCCAAGAACGGATTCAGTCGCTCATCCTGAATCGGGCATTGATTCAAGTTCACAATCTGATGCGTCCCTTTCTGGTAGTAACCTGCTTGCACCTGTCGCTGTTGGGATACGCCTAGCGGATAAGTCGCTTTATTGCGATAGTGCAACGGTTCACTCACGTTGAGAACTTCGTCAATCGCAACTTCCTCGAATCCTCCAATCCGCTCCAACGCCTGCACCACCTGATTTCGCTTCGCCTCAAGTTGATACTCATAATCAACGTGCTGCCACTGACACCCACCGCACTTATCCGCCACAATACAACTGGGACGAACTCCATAGGGAGAGTCTTCGAGCAGTTCATGTATTTTTGCATGAGCATAATTCGGCTTGACGTGCATCAATCGAACGATCGCCCGATCGCCCGTCACTGTATCGGGCACAAACACCACCCGCGATCCGCAACGTCCAACGCCATCACCCCGATCGCTTAAATCGGTGATCGTCACTTCGATTAGATCACCTTGTTTCCATGTCGCTTCAATTGTCTCTAACTCTGGAGGCACAGCAATTTACCAATTTTTAGACCTGTTCTATTGTGACGTTTCTTCGAGATGAATGATAGGGCGATCAATACTGCCTCCGGTGAGCAAGGATGGAAATGTTAAAATCTTGCTCAGACATCTGCTTCTCCAAGTAACTTCAGCAACAAATTCGATCGAGAAATTGAAGATTTTTGAACATTTACAACTCTTAGAATATGAAAACATCTTCTCTGACCAAAGCGCTGCTAAAGACGGTCTGCATCAGTGGATTACTGCTCACCGTTGCGCCTTCTGCTCGATCGCAGGATTTTCAAGTTCAACCTGTTTTTGATATGTCGCTGCTTGCAGGGTAGACAGCCAACGGAGCCGCGCTCCAATCTATAGAACAGCTAGGGAGCCAAGTCCAAGGTCAGTCTCGCCCCTCTCGTTCCTCTACTCAGGCTAGACCCTCTAATCCTACCAAGTCGATCAGCTTTGCCTACTCGCCGACTCTCGCCCTCAAGCAAAAAGTCGTCCAAGGCTATATCGATCGTTTGAAAAAGACAAGTCCTGCCGCTTCACAAACTGTATCTGAGGCGTTTCAAACGGGCAAATATAACTATGGTCAAATCTACTGGAACATTACTAAAGCCTCTGGACTGCGCGAAAATGATGCCGCAGATGCCCTAAGCGCGTACATGATTTTGGGCTACATGATTGTCAACAACGTCCAAGATGGCGATCGTGTTACTGTGCCAATGGCAAGAGGAGTACGATCTCAGTTAACCCCACTGTTAGCAGCGAATTCTCGTCTAACCGCGCCAGGTATGCCAGCACAGCTAGGCGAAGAAATGAAACTACAAACTGTGATTATTCATGCGGGCTGGCAGTCTGCTGCAAGAGAGAACACGCTATCGAACTATTAGCAGGGCATTGCAGCGATGTTTAAGAACCAATACGGGCTGGATCTAAGCCAAGTGAAGCTGACCGATCGAGGTTTCGCTAAAAAATAGCTTGACCTCAGTTGTAAATTAGCGGGGACAAGCGATCGCAGATTTCACCAAAACCGTCTCGTAATAGTTCTGCAATTGTTTCGTTGCGGCTGACCAGCTCCAGCGCTCTGCTTCAGCGCGGGCATTTTGTCTCAGCACTTCACGTTCTTCCGGACGAGATAACAATGATTGTGTTGCAATGATCGCACCCCTCTCATCTGCCGGATCAAACAGATACCCGTTTACGCCATCTTCGACAATATCGGGAATGCCGCCCGATCGTGCTGCTACTACTGGACATCCCGCCGCCATTGCTTCAAGTAAAACAAGTCCAAGTGTTTCAGTTCGAGACGGAAACACAAACGCATCTGCCGACGCAAACGCAGAAGCCAGTTCTTGACCTGCAAGATATCCGACAAAGTTTGTATTTGTGCTTGCAAAGTGCTTCTCTAATGCTTGACGATTTGGGCCATCCCCAACTAAAGCTAATCGCGCATTCGGAATCGATTCGAGAACGGGTTTGATGCGATCGACTTCCTTCTCCGCAGACAACCGCCCAACATACAGCAATAAAGGTGCTTCAGGATGACCTTGAGAAAGGCGCGATCGCATCTCTAAACTAGCTAAATGCGGCTGAAAGGTTTCCGTATCCACTCCACGCTGCCAAAGATTCACCCGCTCAATTCCATGCTCGGTTAACGCCTGCATCATTGCGGTGGACGTGCAGAGATTAATTTCAGCTTGGTTATGTCCTGCTTTCAGCAATTCCCAAAGTAATCCTTCTAATGCACCCAAACCATAATGATGTAAATATTCTGGCAAATGCGTGTGATAAGACGCAATGAGTGGAACGTTAAGGAACTTACTGTAAAACAGTCCCGCTAATCCCAAAACAGCAGGATTCACAATATGAATGAGATCCGGTTTGAAACATGAGAGTTGATCGCCGATCGCAGGTCGCGGTAATGCTAACTTCAACTCTGGATACAACGGTAAGGGAAATCCTGAAACGCCGTAAATCTTTGCACCTTTGTACTCGGTCAAACCACCGTCAGGCGAGAAGATCAGCACTTCGTTACCCTGTCTTTGCAGATGGTCAACGGTATGTTTTAACCGCGTGACAATCCCATCTACTTTTGGCAGAAATGTTTCTGTAAATAAAGCAATTCGCATAACCGTTATTAGAATAGTCGATCGTAAAAAAGCGATGATCCGAAAACCATCGCTTTTTGAATGAAGTTATCGCTTCCAAGTTACTTTTGGCAGGATTTCGCTGTTATCTACGCGATGCTTGTACTTCACGGCAAAGTTCAGCAATGAATCGAGCAATGAATCCGACAAATAGTGAGGTTGCAGTCCCAAATCTAGGAGATTGGTGTTTTTCGCATTGAAATAATGTTCTTCTTTCTCAATGCGTGGATTGTCGAAGTTCTGCACCTCAACTTTTAAGCCCATTGCGCCTCCAGCTTTCTGAACCAAATTGGCGATTTCTGCCACTCCAAACAGTTCAGTAAATTGGTTAAACACACGAAACTCACCTGGAGCCGCAGGCGTTTCCAGCGCGAGTTCCACACAGCGCACGGTATCTCGAATATCCAGAAATCCCCGCGTTTGTCCACCTTTACCGTAGACCGTGAGCGGATGCCCGATCGCTGCTTGAATGCAGAATCGATTCAATGCCGTTCCAAACACACCATCGTAATCGAGGCGGTTGATTAGCATTTCGTCCATTCCGGTTTCTTCGGTCAGAACGCCGTACACAATGCCTTGATTGAGATCCGTTGCGCGTAAACCCCAAATCCGACAGGCAAAGTGAATATTGTGCGAGTCATGGACTTTGCTGAGGTGATACATACTACCCGGCTGTTTCGGGTACGGAAGGGTATCTTTGCGTCCGTTGTGCTCGATCGTAATGTAGCCTTCTTCGATATCGATGTTCGGCGTGCCATATTCGCCCATCGTACCGAGCTTCACCAAGTGACAATCGGGGAACTTCTCTTTCATGATGTAGAGCAGATTGAGCGTTCCGACCACGTTATTCACTTGAGTGAGGACAGCGTGTTCACGGTCGATCATCGAAAACGGAGCCGATCGCTGCTCCCCGAAATGCACGATCGCATCGGGTTGGAACTGCTCCATTGATCGATTTAGAAATTCGTAATTCGTGATATCGCCAATAAAAAGATCGATCGTTTTGCCCGTGAGGTCTTTCCAGCGTTGCAGACGTTGCTTAATCGGCGCGATCGGGGTCAGTGTATCAATACACAGTTCATTATCCCAATGCCGCCGCACCAAGCTGTCTAGAATGCCAACCTCATGCCCTCGATTCGACAAGTAGAGCGCAGTTGCCCAACCACAATATCCATCACCACCAATAACTAGGACTTTCATGCTTGCTCAATCTTTCCTGCGGATACTTTGCCAAATCTACCAGGTTTCGGCACTCAGAAGATCGCAATTCGCAGCGAGTTCGCCCGAATTCTTAGCTGTAATCTTCCGATTCACCTCAATATCTATCTAATGGCGGAAGTGTGATCGTTCTACAGTGTATTCAAAATTACTAAACTTGTACCTCATCGGCAAAGCTTGCCCATCGCACAAATTCAAATGCACCTGCAACCGACCCCCAAACGTGCTCATCGGTTTCCGGGTCACGTCCACGATCGAGACTGGTAAATCGCTCTCCGTCAATCTCAAATTCACTATCTAAGTAAGTCTCTTTACCTTTACGAGTGACCATACAAGCTTTTCCAGGCTCGACGGTTCCTTTAAAGCTGCTGCCCGTCCATTCCACAATCATGTTGCAGCCCGGAAGCTTGTCTAACTGGTCTGCTTTCAATTCCTTCAGGCGATTCACATCGCGGGATGCTCCATATAGCTTTTGCTCATCGCGCACCTGATAATTTTCGATTTCGATGTGACCATTGCGATCGATCAATTTCAGCACCCGCAATCGATACGGATCATTCAGCATATAGTCGTAGGCTTGCTCGACAAAAAATCCGACACCATTTAGTACATCCAAGGGCAAAGGACGCATACATACCCGAATGTGAGCATACAGCGGCGGGTTCTCAAACGCCTGAAGCTGATTGCTAAAATCCGCAGCCATCCAACGTGCCAAAGTTGCAATATCGGTAGAGTGTGTCATAGCTTTGTCATCGAGATTTGGATTTTATTGTAAGGTGTTGCAGCCGACAAATCATCCTTTTAGTCCCTTGAGCCGAAACAGCAGGAATTGTGTTATCTGCGTCATGTTGAAATTGTCATCGCTGACCAACACCAAGCTATGCGATCCATCGGGTAATCTTGCGCCGATCGTCATTGCTTCCAAATTATCTAAGCGAATTCCTAATTGACTGAGATCGAGCAAAAGTTCTTTTCTTGCAGGTCTCACCTTCGCCCCGCGCAGCGTTTCGACCAAAGAAGTATCACTGGCTGTTCCAGTTGCAACTTGGAACAGCTTGATCTGAAATCCACCCACTCCGAACGATCGTTCTAAGCTCAAGAAATGTCCGCCTTGATCGATCGACAATAATTCAGTCAATCCAGTATTCGATGCCCCTGCGGGTTTCGGATCTAACGGATAAGCGTGTTCCGAAATCAATGTTGATCGCGTAGGAATCAGTTGATAATGCAGCAATCGATTCAGCAAACTTTCTTTTGTCGTTGGCAATTCTAGATCTTGAGCGAGCGGAGACTCGATCGCAGCAAACAATCTAAACGGTTCAGCACTCGGAGCCGTCGAAGCCCCTGCATTCAGCGTTAACGCTTCAAATCCGAGATTATCCCGAACGCCGCGAGTTTGCGTCATTCCTTTTGCATCGGGCAAATACGACTCCGGCATCTGTAACTTCCGCTTCAGTTTCCCGGTTTGCAAATCGAATTCCCCGATAAAGGGTGCAATTCCGTCTTTTGTCACTCCTTCGCTGGAAATAAACACAGAATTGAGCGGCGATAATGCAATGCCTTCAGGATCGATCGTTCCTTTCGCAAACGGTTGCCCTGTTTCATCAGTTAAAGTCGCGACGTTCTGAACTTCGACCGATTTGAGTGCGTTCTGATCAATCTGCAGTTTCAGAGTGTAAAAGCGGGCAGGATTGAGATCGCTGCGATCGTCCGAAACGGCGTAATAGAGATCTTGCTTGCGATCGTACGTCATTCCCGAAAGTCCGCCGATCGTCGTTCCTTTGAATTCCTTATCGGTCAAAGTGTAGCTACCGAGAAACTCGATCGACAACGGCAGAAACAATCGGTCTTCTGCACTCACACGCGGCAAACTGCATCCAGTCAAGCCAATCACACAGAGAACGAGCGCAATCCAAGAAATCCAGCGACGCATTGATCTTTCCTTGCAAATCTCCGTTTACTGTAGCGCGAGATTCGGATTGAATGAAGCGATCGCTTCTGCGAGTGCTTCGACGGTAAGTTTGACGATCGCTGGCACGGTGTGTTCTCCTTGGTATCATTCCTTTAATTATTGGTGAGAAAATGGAATGAGCGATAGAAAGCCTTTATGAATTCCTTAGTGCTAAATTTGAATACACTTAAAGGCAATTTTCGCACTGACTGAATGTATTACAAATTCCTTGGAAATTTAAACGACTAAGAATATAGGTCGGATAGCGCAACCCTTGAATTGAAGACAGTTGAGAGCCTAATGAAGATTGAACGCTGTGTTTCCCAGCGATGGAAAGAATATGCTTTCAAGGTATTTGTTCAACCCATTGTGTTGTTTGAGAACATTCAAGATTCTGTGTTCTGTATTCTAGAGTATATTTTTGGCGAACCCGAAGAGGAAATCATGCTCCGACAGGTCGTAGATTATCTACTAAATATCGCTGTGAATCATGAAATTTATTACTACCGCTGTTCGGATTTTATCGGATTAGTTGATCTGCAGCGACCCATTATAGAAATCGAGATTGATGACTTATTTAATGAAGAGTATGCTCCGTTGATCGGAGCTTCCTTGATGGAAAAATACAGGCTCAAAAAAGCTTGATTTCTCACATCAAAAAGGAGATGGATTACCCACCTCCTTAGAAACGATCGCAGACTTAATCTACGAATCAAAAATTAGTAGCGATAGCCGCTGCCGCTACCAGAACCCGGCTTGTGAACGATAAAGCTCATCACCTGGCACTGTTTGATGTTGTCAAACGCCACCACGCGGATGTAGCAATTGCCATATTCAGAACGGCACTGTTGCACTTCGTTCAGCACTTCCTGGGGAGAATTTGCGTTAAACAAAGGCAACTTCCACATCGTCCAGTAGTATTGCTCTGGTGCAGACGATTCGCTGAACTCAACGCAAGGAAAATATCCTTGATCAAGCGTGTACTGAATCTGACGCGCGATTTGAGCATCAGTCAAAGCAGGCAGATAGGAAAACGTCTCAAAACGCTGCTCTTTGGGTAGAGTTTTCATGAAGTCCTCAATGATTAGGTCGTCAATTACTTTCGGGTTCAGAATCTTGCGATTCCGCTCCAGTCGTTAAGTCAAGTTGCGTCATGCGCTCTAGCTGTTTGCGGCGTTGCTCCATATTGGCTTGTTGCATCGACGATCGCAGCATTTCCGGCAGCACATCGGCGATTTCTTCAGCAAGATGCTCTCTCACTGTCAAAATCCGAAACGCCAAATCTTGCCGTTCTCGAAACATCGCTTCCATAAAAGCCTCACCATCTGTAATGCTTTCTCGTGAGGAAAACTTGTGCAGCCAGTAAGCCTTTTTCGGATCAGTTTCGTCTAGCTGGGCATAAACAACCCGGACAGCCTGATACGTCAAATAACTAATCAGTGTCTTTGTCGTATCTTTCGCAATTCGCTTCAGATCCATACGTTGGATTGTGAGTTTTGGATTTTAGATTCTGAACAGGAATTGCCCCATCCAAAATCTAAAATCTGCGATCAAACAGTCATCAGACGGTATCAACAGCTTCAAACTCGAACTTGATTTCTTTCCAGAGTTCACAAGCCGCAGCCAATTCTGGCGACCAACGGCAAGCTTCACGAATGATGTCGCCGCCTTCACGCATCAGGTCACGACCTTCGTTGCGAGCTTGGACGCAAGCTTCAAGCGCAACACGGTTTGCGGTTGCACCTGGCGCGTTACCCCAAGGGTGTCCGAGGGTTCCACCACCAAACTGAAGCACTGAATCATCACCGAAGATTTCAACCAGTGCGGGCATGTGCCATACGTGAATACCACCCGAAGCCACTGCCATCACACCCGGCATGGAAGCCCAGTCTTGGGTGAAGTACACACCACGAGACGGATCACGCTCGACGTAGTTTTCACGCAGCAAGTCGATGAAACCAAGCGTGATCGCCTTGTCACCTTCGAGCTTACCGACAACGGTTCCGGTGTGGATGTGGTCACCACCAGACATCCGTAAGCACTTCGCCAACACGCGGAAGTGAATACCATGATTCTTCTGACGATCGATCACAGCGTGCATTGCGCGGTGAATGTGCAACAAGACACCATTTGCACGGCACCATTTTGCCAAGGTGGTGTTCGCGGTGAAACCTGCGGTCAAGAAGTCGTGCATGATGATCGGCATTTCGAGTTCTTTCGCGTATGCCGCACGCTCAAGCATATCTTCGCAGGTTGCTGCGGTCACATTGAGGTAGTGACCTTTGATTTCTCCGGTTTCCGCTTGCGATTTGTGGATTGCATCTGCCACAAACAAGAAGCGATCGCGCCAACGTTGGAACGGCTGCGAGTTGATGTTTTCGTCGTCTTTGGTGAAGTCCAAACCGCCGCGCAGACATTCGTACACTGCACGACCGTAGTTCTTCGCAGACAAACCGAGTTTCGGCTTAATCGTGCAGCCAAGTAGCGGACGACCGTATTTGTTGATTTTGTCGCGCTCAACCTGAATTCCGTGAGGAGGTCCTTGGAAGGTCTTTAAGTAAGCAACCGGAATGCGGAGGTCTTCGAGACGCAGCGCTTTCAACGCTTTGAACCCGAATACGTTACCCACCAACGAAGTCAGCAGGTTGGTCACAGATCCTTCTTCAAACAGGTCGAGAGGATATGCAATATAAGCGATGAATTGGCTATCTTCGCCCCGGACAGGCTCGATATCGTAGCAGCGTCCTTTGTAGCGATCGAGGTCGGTCAACAAATCCGTCCACACAGTCGTCCAGGTACCCGTGGAAGACTCAGCGGCAACCGCAGCAGCAGCTTCTTCGGGAGGAACGCCAGGTTGAGGAGTCACCCGGAACGCTGCCAAAATATCAGTGTCTTTAGGCGTGTAGTCTGGGGTGTAGTACGTTAAGCGGTAATCTTGTACCCCAGCCTTATACCCAGCTTTGGACTGGGTTCTGGTTTGAGCGTAGGACATATCTCCCTTCCTGTAATGAAAACGATTGAAAACCTTAATTCAGACATCACCAACAGTGACCAGGAAATTCCCGACCGATGTGGCTGGCATTACACCTTGACACTGGGGATCAGCATGCCATACATGATCCCATGTTTGGAGACAGTTTGTGAACCTCGCTGCTCTCCAATGTATAGGCGCGAACTGATCTGAATCATATCAGGATTTCAATAAGCCTTAGTTTAGAGAATCTGTGTTGATTAATAAAAAAATGTTATGAGATTTACCTAAATGTAACGTTTGCCATATAAAAACTTAAAAAATAGTTAAAACCCCAATTTCTGCACCAAGCGAGATCGAAGTCAAGCGGATCGCCGCAGCAAATTTCTTATTTTCTTTAACTTTTATTACGGCTGGCGAGTTGCGATTCCTAGCCGAATCCCAGGAATCGCTCGCAATCGATCCATTACGGTAATTACTTGACCATGCGAAACTCGTTCATCGGCGTTGATTACCACAACCGCTTGACGATTGCGACTCAAGATTTCACGCACTGTCGCTGGAAGTGTATCAATCACGATCGGCTTTTTATCAACTGCGATTTCTCCCTTTGGGTTAATCGTGACCACAATCTGAGCCGTTTTTTGGGATTCAGCCGTGACAGCCCTTGGAAGCGAAACGGGGAGACCTTGCGATCGCGTTAAAAACAGCGTAGACATAATAAAGAATGTCAATAGCGCAAACACTACATCGATCAGCGGTGCAAGATAAATTTGCGGGGGTAGGTCTGGCTCTTCAGGAAGACGCATCAGAAGCTCCTTGAATCAGTTACATAGTGTGACGACGGCGGTAAAGCAATTCTAATTGCCCACCGTATTCTTGAATCAGTGCGAGTTGTTTGGTATACAAACCGCGAAAGAGATTCGCAAAAAATAGCGTAAAAATGGCGACGACCAAGCCTGCTGCGGTTGAAATTAACGCTTCACTAATTCCACCCGTTACTCCGAGTGTATTGGCGCCTCCCACATCCCCCAAGCGCAGTGAAGCAAATGAGGTAATTAGTCCGGTTACGGTTCCCAGTAAGCCAAGTAAGGGAGCAAGACCGACGATCGTATCAAACACCGTGTTAAACCGTTTTAACAGTGGAATCTCTGCCATACCCGCGCTTTCGAGTGCTAGCCGGAATTCTTCAGGCGTGGCTTGTTCCAGCTCTAAAGCTGCAAGAAAGATGCGGGCGATGGGTAAATCTGCATTCTTCTCTAACATCTGAAAAGCAGCGATCGGATTGCGCTTGTAAACATTCATCACTTCTCTAGCGACTCGCTGCTGACGCTGAGAAATTTTTACCCAAAACAGCGATCGTTCTAGAATCAGTGCCACTGCCAAAATTGAAAACAGCAGCAACGGAATCATCACAACTCCGCCAGCAATGAACCAGTTAGGCATGAGAAATCGCGACTTTAGAACAATCACCCATTATGAATGAAGCGGGGAACGATCGTGGCGATTTAATGAGCTAAATCTTCCTCAAGCGCTTGAATCCGTTCTTCGTCTGTTAATTCAGGAAAAGCCTCTATTTGTTCTTCATACTCATAAATCAACATCCCTAAAACTCGCAAATAATCACGCACATCATCATTTAAGGGACGGCTCAGAATTTGATTAATTCGCTCTTGCGTCACTCGTAGCAGTGCTTCATCTTGAATCGGACGCGGCGGAAACTCTGTCACCCACTGTAAATAGAAGCCACTAGAAGATTTGTTAGCAGTCATCATTATCGCCCTCACTAAAATCGGCTTCTTGATACACTCCTCATATAAGTTTTGAGATCTTGTCGCTTGCCAACACAACAACAGTCAGAAACAGCGATTTGGTTGTGCCAATTGCTTTCAAATTTTTACCAACCAATTCAGGTTTTCCGCTATGACCAGAAGCTTAAAACGCTTTACATTCAAGCTGGCAGGTTCGACGAAATCGCTGTAATAATTGATCAATACGGCAAATGGGAGTTTGTTTGATGACGAATGACCTAAATCAGATGACGACTGCTGAGTTGAAACGTTACATCTCCGAGAACCGTAATGATGATGAGGCATTTCGAGCCGCTCTACAGGTGTTAATGAGTCGCCCTACTATCAAAATGCCACGTCCAGATGGGTCAGAAGAATCTCAGCGTCAAATTGAAGCATTTTTCCGAGAAAAGCTAGGTTTGTCTGATCAAGATGACTTCGATAATTTGAAAGCGACAGAATAGAGAAGATTTTGATATTTGAATAATTCTTGCTCATTTTTGGCAAGGTGAGAGCGATCGCTTCCTAATCTCGGCTCCTCAAAATCAACTACATCAAAACCAGCCAACTTGAACGCTTTCCAATAGTCTGATAAAGGTCGGTGGAACCAGATAAGCGAAGTCGTAAAGTGCTTCCATGGTGGATCTTGGCGCTTTTGCCGTCCAAAGTATGATTCTTTCCAGTGATATTCGATAAAGGCATCATCCACAACGGCGGCTCCTTGATCAAAACAAGGATGCGAAAACACTAGAGCCGCAATCCCGCCTGGTTTTAACACTCGATGGAAAGCGAGAATGGTCTCTTCTAAATCGGGCAAATCCATCAAAACATAGTTGGACACAAGCAAGTCAAAGTGCCCATGTGGAAGCGTTTTGAGTCCTGAGCAGGAATCTGCGTGAAAGTCGATCAATAAGCCTTGCGATTGTGCTTTTTGTTGCGCGATCGCCAACATCCCTGGCGCAAGATCAATTCCGGTGACGATTGCGCCCTTTCGACAAAGTTGGCGCGATAAATACCCGGTTCCACAACCTGCATCTAAAACAACGCGCCCGTCTACTGCTCCCAAAAACTGCCACAATACCGGATCAGAATTGAGAGCACGATTGCGATCGCCTGACTCTCCAACCTGAATATCCCAATCTTGAGCTTTCTGATTCCAAGATTCGTAGATTTCTTGCTCCATACTTCCGCAAGCTGACTGGGACAAGCTAGGCTAACACATCTAACTTTGACGCGGGAAATGAGTTACTTCTGCATAACCGCTAAAGATTAACTTATCGTCTTCCGTTTCTAAGCGGTTCAGGCGCATCGTTACGCCGTCGAGATTAAAGCGATCGAGATCCACCATATTATTCAAAATCTCAGCAAACGTATTGCTCAAAAGCTCTGCCACTCCACGCTGAGCTTCAGGAATGTCATCAGCCACGAATTGCGGATCTTGAAACAGAATGCGCCGACGGCGCTCGATCGCGATCGTTGCCGTTAAACAAATTGGAATTAGTCCATTCGGTAACGCTGCTTTTGCAGCAATCTGGATTTGATTTTCGGGCAGAAGCTTCAGAACAACATCCGAGAAGGCAACAGGCTCACCCCCGGAGAGATTCATCAGTGTCTCTTCTGTAATGTTCTCCATTCGCGGCTTAACCAGTTCAGACTGGAATGCCTTATTCAGACCCGCTTCGGTGAGAATGACCTTTGCAACCGCTTGAGCCGCTTGCTTAAGGCGAATCTTACCCGATAGGACAGAGCCGAAATCGATCGACACCGCATCGGTTTCAAACCACATTTCCTCGACCCAAAACTCGCGGCGAATCAACAATCCGCGTCCGTTCATCTTGAAACTGTCAATACTGCCTTGCAACAGCTTGCTTGATGGAAAACATTTGAGTGCGACCTCCACAGATTCACTCTGCGTAAACAGATGGCGAATCGATTGACTCAACACAGAGTTCAGCATTTGTTCGCCGAAGTCTGTGTTATTGGTGGGGGGCTTGAAGCCAGTAAATCCGCCAAACATAAGCATTTTTAGAACCTTGCTCCATTCATTATGTAACAGAATGTTAAGACTGGCAACAAATGGGATATCACCAGAGGTAATGCAAAGCTTCAGAGATTTGAATCGTTTGCTTCAGCCATAACGCTGGCTTCTAAGAGACATTATGCTTAATCAAAGCACGAATTGTGAGTTAAATCAGATTTGCAGGTGCTATGACAGACATAAGCAGCACCGCAAAAGTTGTTTCCTGGATACACGATCGACCCTAAGCCAAACGCGAAGAAACTGCTGTGAATCATTCAGCATCTCAAGCTTCCTCGTTGAAGTTGACTGATGCCTAGTCTATCGCAGACACGGAGATAACTTTGTGATGAACCATTTTGGTCAAACAAGCACCAGAAATTCCATGATGAAAAATGTCCTTGTTCTCTTCAGTCTCACCATTTTGATCTCGCTTGCAATTCAGCTATTTTCCCCTGCCGATGCACAAATCGGATTAGTAGAATCGCGCCTTTCGCGGATTGAAACTGAGCTTGTGGGTATTCGCTCAGAGTTAAACCAATTGTCCGCAAGCCGTCCCCGTGCTGGAGTCTCAGTTCCATCTCCTTCAACCTCTCCAGCGCCTCCACGATCGACAAAATTCACGGATGCCCAGTTCGATCGACTCGCAACCTTGGTGATTGAATTACGCGAACGAATCAAAACTGTAGAAGAAAAAGTCGCTAAATTGCAGGGGCGATAAGAGCCAACGTATCTCACTTTCAGACCATGTATACTAGGTCACGTTTCTCTGGATTGACTGCGCTCTGGAACTAAACTCGAAAAAACTCTATCTTGTTCCACAATTAGCGCAAATTGATTTTTGATTTCTAGCAGGATAATTTCTACAGCAAATGAAGAGGCTTTTTCAGGTTCTTGCGATCGTCCTGGTCGGGTTCGCTACATTTTTGGTTGCCGTTCAATCTGGACAAGCCGAGTGGCTCGATGGGCTTCGGATCAAGACCACTCAACCCCAATTAATGAGTTTTCAGCAAAATATTGCCGAGGCAAGCGATCTGCTGTCGAGCGCTTGTGCCATCAAACCTGTCTCAAGAGGCAACAGACCCCGAAATCTTCCCGCCATTCAAGGCACTCCTCCGCTCAGTCGATTCCGCCAAGACTCGTCCCCTAGCTCGACCTACCAGCCGAGAGAAGAAGTTGCTCTGGCACATCCTTCAAATTTCGGACGACGATTCGCTCAGGATTTGTACGGTCGTCCAGTCAGCAATGAACCGATCGTCGTTCTGCATGAAACCGTGGGGTCGGGAAGCTCTGCGATTAACTACTTCAGAACGCCCCATCCGAATGATAACGATCAAGTGAGCTATCACGCTCTCATTCGAGAAAACGGCAATGTAGTTTATCTCGTTCCGCCCGATCGTCGTGCCTTTGGAGCCGGAAACTCTTTATTCAGCGGTAATAAAGGGGAGGAAGCGGTCAAAACAAATCCCGCATTTCCGCCTTCTGTCAACAACTTTGCTTACCATATCTCGCTAGTAACACCACCTGATGGACGAGACGATGGAGCCAGACATAGCGGCTATACTCGCGCTCAATATCAGTCCTTAGCTTGGCTAGTCGCAAAAACAGGCATTCCCAACGATCGCATTAGTACCCATCGGCTTGTTGATCGATCGAGATCGCGACGTGATCCCCGCAGCTTCAATACCCAACTCTTCGCTCAACTTCTAGACGCTTTCCCGAAGACGAACGACATTTCAATGCAGTGCACATTGCCCGCGATCGCTCAAGAAGAATAAAAAACAGGGACGCTGGTGAAGAGTCCCTGTCTATCAGACACAATTGGGTTAGTTGTAAGTGAACTTGATGTAGTTCTTACCGATCGTGTCTTCGGGAACCGCCGGGTTCAGGTCAGCATTTAATGGGTCGATCTTGTTGTTGGTGAAATCTGCTTCTTTAGCAGTATTTTCTGCCGGATCAATCCAGGCTGAGAGGTAATAAGTACGTCCGCGCACCAGTGAAGTTGCGGGAGGAAGCCTTAGATTCAGGTTCAGTGTTCTTGTATCTGAGCCACTGCCTTTCGCTCCCAGGACAGTTCCGCCATTCGATAGAGGGCTGACAGTGTACGCATTTAACCCTAGATCTACGCCACTCGCTTCCCAAACGAATAGTGCAAGGTCTGCGTTTTGATCCAGAGTTGTGTCTGAAGACAGGTAGAACTGAAGTGGAAGACCAGTGCCACTGGGGAATGCTCGGTTTCCAAGATTTTCCAGGGTGAATGACACTCCAAGTGTCTGATCCGGTGTAAAGGTTCCGCTCGTCACCCGCATATTCGAGCCAACCAGCTCGATCGTTTCTGTCCGAGTCACAGCAAGCTGTCCCTTGTCGGTGTTGATCGCCACGTTGAAGTTGTTTCTCTCGTTGTCTTCAGTCAACTTGTTGTTTGGATCGACGACCATCCCGAGCGTGTACTGTCCATCCACAAACCAGAAATCTGCAGCGGTATCGGGTAAGACCAGTTGAACTTCAATCTCAGCACTTGTTGCGCCCGCTGCCAGAGATGGGATGGTGTAAACGGGCAGAGTTGTAGTCCCTCCGATCTCAAGCTGTGCGTCTGCTGTTGTCGTTGTGTCAATTCGACCATCGCGAGAAATTCGGAAACCAACCTCAAGATTACTGATCGCAATCGAGCTGTTGTTCCTAACTCTGAATCTCGCGTTGAGGCGGTTCTTCTGGAAGGTCTGACCGCTGTTTGGCTCAGGCGTGGGATTGAGCGCAAGTGCAGTGTTCAGCAACGAGAAGGAGACTCCCTCCACATCAGTGATCTTGGGTCTGCCCGTTACGCTTAGCGCGTAGTCAGGGGCTAAGTCTGTTCGGGTTGTGGACACTTTCACAGCGTAAGACCCCCCATTCAGTAGCATGTCAGGCGTAGCAGCGATCGCGCTTCCAAGGGTGCCGTTTTGCAGAATTGGGAAGAGTTCCAGGCTTACTCCCGTGCCTGTCGTATTGAGAGTCACATTCGACTGCGTGGAAAGGCTGAATCTGAAGTAGTCAGCCGCATTGAACTGTACTCTATCCCGGTAAGTTGCGCCTCCATCTAACAAGCCCATGTTGAAAGCAGTCGCCGCCACATAACCCCCTGCTTGAGAACGTCCGCTAATCTCAAACGGCTGGGCTTGAATTTTGCGCTGCATGATGCCTTGAACTTTCCAGGGACTGCCGATGCCAATCGTACCTGCCGGAGCATTCTTGGTGCTAATATTCGTTCCGTTCATTAGCAGGATTTCAATTCCCCCTTGCTGGTCGTTGCGGTAGATGATATCTTCCTTGCCGTCGTAGTTAAAATCGCCAACTCCGGCGATCGTCCAGCCTGGACCATTGTTGTAGTTGCTGCCGTTAAACCTGACAAATTGCTGGCTTGAGAAGCTCCTGCCATCCGGATTCATAAGCCAAATTGCCAGTTCACCCGTTCTGCGGTTGCGCCACAGCAAGTCTTTGTTGCCGTTACCAACGCTGGGTCTACCATCAAAATCACCCAAGCCTTCAATCTGCCATTCTGTAGAAACTGCCCCAGTGCTCCAACGAGCGCTGGTGGTGATTCCATTCATCAGCCAAAATGCCACAACGCCTGTGTTGCGTTCACGCAGTAGGATGTCGGTTCTACCATCCCCATTGAAATCCCCGTAAAACTGCGCGTCCCATCCAAAAGGAATTTTGATCACTGCCGAATCAGTACGTTGAGCCCCGTTCATCTGCCAGAACCCAAACTCACCCGTCAAGGGATTGGAAAAGAAGATGTCCGACCTGCGATCGCCATTGAAGTCGATCGAAGCAAGCGGTTTCCAGCCAGGCCCCACATTGAATAGGGTACGATTGACCGACACTCCATCCTTGAGTAGCCATATGCCAACCTGTCCTTCCTTGGCATTATGCCAAACGATATCGGCTTGCCCATCACCGCTGAGATCTTCTACCGCAGAAATCTGCCAGTCCGGGCTGATTGAGAGATCCGCAACGAATCCGATATCGCCCCGGTCTCCTCCTTTAAACATCCAGAAGGCAACTTGTCCATCGCCATTGCGCCAGAGAAGATCGTCTTCTCCATCTCCGTCTAGATCTGCAATACTTTGAACCTGCCATCCTGTAGGAATTCCTTCCTGAAGTGCCCGACCTGCAATAGTCGCGCCGTCCATCTTCCAGTAGGCAGACTGAGCGCCGGGAGCATTTCGCCAAAAGATGTTACTCAAATCAACGTCAGTGTTAACCGCAACATTCAGCTTGTAATTTGCAGTTGGAGCGTCTGGGGCAAGTGACACCTCTATAGTATAGATTCCGGGACTCAGAGCGTCTGTCCCTAGTAAAAGCGACTCAGAAAGCTTGCCTTGATTTCTAGATTCTCCGACTAATACTCTGGTTCCGCCCGTTAGTGCTGGTTCTCGGAACATTCGGAGATCGGCATCACCAGACAAATCCGTCAATGAAAAATTTCCTGCACTGCTCCGAAAGCTCCTGAGATCGATTTGAAAGCTAGTAGTGGGAGTGTCAGTATTGAGGGAGCCGCTCTGAGTCGATGGAATCAGTGGATTTTGAATAAGGGTGGGTGAAGTCATAGTGTGCTGATTTAGGCTGAATTGCTACCGACTTTTGACGTAGTGTTCCCTGATGTAAGAGGTCAAGAAGCGCTTTTCTAGGAAATTCTCAATTCAGCCGAACCAACAGAGCGAACAACACTTAGAAAAATTTATACAGATTCATTTGATATTTCTTCAGAGTGAATACTGAAAATAGCTCACTCTGAAAGAGTGAGCGATCACCCCTCCGTGAAGCTCCGGATTGCCTGGTTTCACCCAGAACGATGCAATTAGAACTCAATCCCTGGTTGAGCTTTGATCCCTTGCTCGCGGAAAGGATGCTTTACGATCGTCATTTCGGTAACGAGATCCGCTCGCTCAATGAGAGCCGCAGGCGCACCTCTTCCGGTGAGAATGACGTGAGAGTCTTCTGGTTTTTGGTCGAGTCCTGCTAAAACGGTTTCTACTTCGAGATAGCCCAGTTTCAAAGCGATATTGACTTCGTCGAGCAAGACTAATCGAAAATTGGGATTCTGAATGTAAGAGAGTGCTTTTTCCCAGGCTTCTGTGGCTTTGAGAATATCGCGATCGCGATCTTGGGTTTCCCAGGTAAAGCCTTCTCCCATCGCATGAAACTCAAGCTGATCGCCCCAGTGCTCGAATGCGGCTTTCTCCGCAGGCTCCCATGCGCCTTTGATGAATTGCACGATCGCGACTTTGTATCCATGACCCAAGGAGCGTAAAACCATTCCTAAAGCTGCGGTAGTTTTTCCTTTTCCGTTTCCGGTATTCACGATGATCAAGCCTTTTTCGCAGGTGAGATCGGCAATGCGTTGATCCTGGACTTGTTTGCGGCGCTGCATTTTCAGGCGGTGCTGTTCAGCGTTGAGAGCGTCAGACATGATTTCAGTAGAATAATAGGGCGATAGATTGTAGCGTATTTGGGTTCACTTTGTAGCGGAAGCTACTAATAAAAATGTGCCGTTTTTTTTAACAGTGCTAGGATGAGGCTATCTGTAGCAGTTGCAGGTTAAGAGAGCAGAATTGAAACGTTTTTCTTTAACTGGATATCCCTGGCGACCGCTGTGGTATCTGGAACTGAAATTGAAGCGCATAGGACAGTGCGATCCGACGCTATCTTGGGTTGATCGCTGTGAAGCTCCTAGTATGAACTGACCGATCTGTAACTTTAGGTTCGTCGATCGTCTTTCTCTCTTGAGAAATTGGATTACCGCACGAACTGGATCGGTCAGATTCTCTATGAACGGGAATTCTTGAACTTAAATAGTGCGATCGGCGCAAAGCGGTCTATTTTGTGCTGGATAACTTCTGAAGTTTTCAGTGGTCATAGCTGCGTTGCAAATCTCAGCCGAGTGGGTTCATTTTGTCTGTCTTCACTCTATGCGTTTGACCTTTTCTGGAGTATCACAATGTCCAAGCTTCTTAGTCGTAAGATTACACCCGCCCCCATTCCCAATGATATTAGCGTGGTGGATTTAATCGATGGATATTTTACCGCTTACAATTCTGCGCGATTGCGCGAGGTGTGCCATCTGCTGAGCCGCGAAGTAATGCAAGCAGGGGTGACGGTTGGTGTGAGTTTGTCAGGAGCGATGACTCCGGCGGGTTTTGGAACTTCGGTGTTAGCACCCTTGATGCGGAATGGCTTTATTGATTGGATCATCAGCACGGGTGCAAATCTCTATCACGATCTGCACTATGGATTGGGGCTAGATTTGTATGCCAGCAATCCGTTTGTCGATGATGTGAAACTGCGCGACGAAGGACGCATTCGCATCTATGACATTATTTTTGATTACGATGTGCTGCTCGGAACGGATGCGTTTATTCGCCAAATTATTCAGGCGGAACCGTTTCAGAAGCGGATGGGAACGGCTGAGTTTCATTACCTTCTCGGTAAGTATGTGCATGAAGTGGAACGTAAACTGGGGGTGAACCATTCTTCTTTGTTGGCAACTGCTTACGAATGTGGAGTTCCGGTCTACACTTCGTCGCCGGGAGATAGCTCGATCGGGATGAATTTGGCGGCAATGGCGCTCGAAGGCTCAAAGCTGCAAATTGATCCGCTGCTCGATGTGAATGAGACGGCGGCGATCGCGTATTCTGCGCGTGAGTCCGGTAATCCCAACATTGAGGGTAAGAGCGCCGCACTAATTATTGGGGGCGGCAGTCCGAAGAATTTCCTGCTGCAAACCCAGCCTCAATTGCATGAAGTCTTGGGTTTGGAAGAGCGCGGACATGATTTCTTTGTGCAGATCACCGATGCTCGACCGGATACAGGTGGATTGTCGGGGGCAACGCCGAATGAAGCGGTAAGCTGGGGCAAAGTTGATCCCGATGAATTGCCAAATACGATCGTCTGCTACACCGACAGCACGATCGCGCTTCCAATCATGACGGCGTATGTGATTAATCAATGTGCGCCACGTCCGTTGAAGCGATTGTACGATCGACGTGAAGCAATGCTGGCGAAGCTGAAAGCAGATTATCAAGCGGCAAAACTCCAGCCTGCCCATCCGGTTACAAAGTCGATCGCAGGAGTCGATCGTCAACCTGTGGCAACTTATCCCTGCGGTACTCCGATCCGACGTTAGGCTTTTCAACCGCTAATCTTTTGGGTGGGCGATTGGCTCACCCATTTCCTTAACTAAGATTTAAGTTAGACCCTATTGCGGAGCTTGAGGAGACACATTCCCTGGTGCAGGTTGTGGATTGATATTAGAAGGTTCGGGGGCTAAAGGAGCCGTTGGCTGAGCCGGAGCGGTTGGAGTGGTTGGTGCAAGGTTCGGGCTGGTCGGCGCGACGTTCGTTGGAGCAGTCGGACTGGGAATGAGGTTTGGAGCCGGAGTAATTTGCGGGATCGTTCCGGGCGCTTGTGGTTGTCCGGGTTGTGGCTGTCCCGGCTGATTGCCCGGTGCAGTCGAAAGCGCAACTTTATCAGCGGCGACCGATCTCATCACATCCAGCACCTGAATCACATCGTTATAAAACGCAGTTTGAGCCGCTTCGAGGACTAATAATCCTTCGGGTTGCTCTCGGTGGTACGCCTGAACGAGCTGTAAGAGTTGAGAGCGATCGATTAGTTGCCTTTGCCCTTGATTCGATAAATACGTTTGTCCATTAGAATCTAGACCAATGACGAGCATTTCACTCATCAGAACGCTACTGGTTTGGGACTGTGGCAGGTCTAATCCGATGCCCTGCTGACGAGTCAGTTGAAGTGCAGCCAGGATAAAGAAAGTCAGAATACAAAAGATCACATCGATTAGCGGGACGATTTGGATCTGAGCTTCATCGGTGTGAGAGTCGAGATTAATTTTCATAGCGCTGAATCGAGTGAGGGCTAACCATCTTTGCGATCGAACTGATTGTGAGTCAGTTGCCATTTCTGGCGGTACAGCAATTCTAGATCGTTGCCCGTGCGACGAAAGATTTTTGCTTGATTGAACACGAGACCTTGAAAAACTCGATAAAACGCGAGACTAAAAATTGCCACAATCAGTCCGGCTGCGGTACTGATCAACGCTTCCCCGATCCCGGTTGTTACGCCTGCGGTCGAAGCGGTTCCAATGTCGCCAATCCGGATCGATCGTAGAGACAAAATTAGACCCAGAACAGTTCCCAACAAGCCGAGCAAGGGACTCAAAGCGACGACAGCTTCCAGCAGCTTATCGCCCCGGCGCATTGAGGCAATTTCTTCATCGGCAGAAGATTCGAGTGCGAGACGGAAAAGTTCGGGATCGGGATTTTGCAAGCGCATTGGAGCGTAAAGAAATCGACCGATCGGTTGATCATAAGACTGTCGCGCAATTTCAACCGCCGCATCCCAATCGCGCCGCGAAGTTTCCAGAATTCGTCCTGCGACTTCTTTCTCTTTATTAAGAACGTTGAACCAAAACCACGATCGCTCAATAATGGCTCCAAGCGACAAGATTGAGAGAACAAACAGCGGCAGCATCGTGATGCCGCCTTTTTCAAATAGTTCGATGATATTCATGATTGCTCTTCCTTTCTGTGCGTCCCTTGTCGCATCTCAATGAGTGAATCGGCTGTTTGGAGATTCCATAAAATATTACTGCGTGTGCGATTCATTTCCCTGAAATCTCTAAAAGAAAAGAGAACTCCGCAACTCAATAACTTAGTGCAAAGTTCTCTCGATGCATTGAAGAGAAATTAGAACGATCGGTTCAATTCTTCCCAAGCACCGATCGTTTGCGGCACGATCGGCTGGATCAGTTGGGAAATGGCATCGGCGTAGAAGTGGATCTCCTGCTGTGCGCCTTCGCCTTTTCGCAGCCCGATAAAGTGGAGTACTGCTTGCAGTGAAACTGTCCAAACCCAAGAAGTGTAGACGCTTGGAACCAAAACGCCTCGCGCTTGCTCGCGACCGACTCCAAGTTCAAGCAGGTCTTTATAAGCCTTGTAGCTGGCTTCACATTGAGCGCGGTAGATGTCGAGCGCTTTTTGGTTCTGATCTTCGGGAATCTCGCCGAATGTCGCTTGTCGATTGCTCTTAGACTGCTGACGAAATGATGCAGGAATGTAAAAATCTTCGGAATCCTCGATCGCCACGTAGCGAAAACTTTTTTCGTTCCAACCCACTTGCTCATCATTGTGGCTTGAGGCGATCACGTGCTTCCACCATTGACGTGCGACAAATAGAGGCGCTTTTACTTTGAATTTAAACACAACGCCCCGGAACGGTGAGGTGTGGTGATGCTGAATCAGATAGCGAATCAGCTTGATGTCTTTGTCATCGAGATCGATCGACACCTTATCAAAGCTAGCTCTGGCATCATTCACAATGTCTAAATCACTGCCCATATGTGACAGCAGCGCGATTCGACTTTTGCCATCGTTGAGCGGATCGATCCAGGAAGATGGTGCTGTATGGTCGGGCAAGTCAGACATATTCGTGAGGTTGGGAACAGCAATAGATGGGATCATGGACGATTCCTCAAACAGTGGACTTGAGCAAAGCGCTATTGGTAGCGTTTACTGTACCGCTAGTTTGAGAAAAGTTCAAGATATAGAGTTAACTTTAGCTTTCGCAAAATAATCTAGCTACTGAACCATTCCGAAAGCTGAACGCTTTGCGATTCTTCATCGATATCCCCAAAATTAACAAGATCGATTAAGCTTACTGCATATCTTGCCGTCGTTTTTCAAAGGCTTTGTCGTGCCCAAGCGTCTCTCTTTCTTCTCAATTTGTCTGATACTCGGACTCCTGACAACCCGCCCTGCGTCCGCTCAAGCGCTGATTCCCCACGCACCCCAAGTTGATTTTGACAAACTAGAGCAGCAAGGGTTGGGGCTAGTGCAAGAAGCGTCACAGCTCGCGCAGTTCAACCAGAATCAGTTAGCGTTAGCGCGGGCGAGATTGGCAGTTCAGCTTGCTCCCAAACGTCCCGAAACTTGGGCGATTTTAGGCGGCTTGTATCTTGAGACGAATCGAACCGACGATGCGATCCCCGCGCTGAGAAAAGCGAATTCGCTTGATCCCAAAAATTCTGCCATCCTCTTTGCCTTGGGAACCGCACACTTCCAGAAAGCACAGTACGAAGAGTCGATCAAACAAATTCAGGAAGGACTAAAGATCAAGCCCGATGTCGCGGGAGCTTATTTCGACATGGGTAATGCTTATCTAATGTTGAAGAAGAATCGAGACGCGATCGCGAGCTACGAAAAAGCGACCTCACTTGATCAAAAGTTTTGGCCTGCTATTAATAACATTGGGCTAATCCGCTACGAAGAAGGCAAGATCGACGAAGCCATCAGACTCTGGCGGCGATCGGTGGCGATCGATCCAAAACAAACCGCAGAACCACAGTTAGCAATTGCCGTTGCGCTCTTTCGCAAGGGGAACCAAACCGAAGCGCTTACGCTCGGAGAAAGTGCATTGAAGCAAGATGTTCGCTATAGTGAGCCGAAATTCCTCAAAGAGAATCTTTGGGGCGATAAACTCATGGGAGATACTCAAAGATTTTTTGCCTTACCGCGAATTCAAGCGGTCATCGCTCAGGTGCAATCTGAACAAGAACGCCGCAATCAGTAGTATCTCAAGGGTTGGGCGTGAATTTATCTGTTTTCTCAGGGGTGGCATCGTGCGCTTAAGAGCCGTTTCGCCAAATCAATATCACCGTAAAAGCCGCAGACGATCGTTTCCCTGGCTGCTTCTACTCACGCCGATCGTGCTGTGGATGGGGGTGCGATTGGCAAGGCTATATTTTGAGCAACCGGATGCTATTTTGGTACTGGGTGGAGCCGAAGAGCGCGAGATTTTTAGCGCCAAATTTGCCAAACAGCATCCGAATCTTCCGGTTTGGATTTCATCAGGTGCGCCGCGTGAGTATGCAGAGCACGTCTTTACTAAGACGGGTGTGAGCTTGCAACGGCTGCATTTAGATTATGAAGCGGTTGATACGGTGACAAACTTTACCTCGATCGCCGATCGCTTGCGTCAGCAGAATGTCCGCAGCGTTTATCTGATCACTTCGGACTATCATATGCGCCGCGCTCAGATTATCGGCGAAATCGTCTTAGGGAGTCGTGGGATCAACATCCGACCGATCGCAATTCCGTCGAATCAGTCGGAAGAAGCACTCTCCAAGGCAGTCCGAGACGGGGGACGAGCTTTGCTTTGGGTGGCAACGGGACGGACGGGAGCGAGTCTTGCACCCGCCAGTAAAGGGAATTAAGCAGGGGCTAATTCTTGAATCAAGACATAAGGCTGAAGAATCAACGCCTGAAAGCGCTTGGTTTGGTCTTCGTTCCAAACGGTTTTCTGCTCGATCGACGGCTTGTAGATCAAACAATCTTGAATCCACTGCTGCACTGAATTAATTTGATCGTTGGCGATCGCATAGCCAACATCTACAAGATCAAGGGAATCCGCGACCATAATGATGGCATCGCGATCGGCATGAGGAATCAACCATTCCCACTCTGCTTCGTCTAAAGATTCTCTCAGTTCTGCTTTTAAATCTGACATGACTCGAATTTCTAAGCTTGTTTTCACGATCGCACTTCTGATGATGTGCGCTCTAGCTCACCCTAGCGCAAGTTGGGCGATCGCAGAAAGCTCAAGTCCGCCTCCTGTAAGCTCAAGCATCGATGCCAACACGATCCCCTCTGAGAAGCTGAATCAATTTGTGCAGTCATGCTTAGAAGTGGTGACGCTCATTGAACGGCGAGAAGGAGAACTGCAAGCCGCAGAAACAGAGTCGGAATCGGCACGAATTCAGCGAGACATTGAAGCTGAAGCGATCGCAATCATCGAAAAAAATGGGCTGACGCGCCAAGAATATCTACAGCTTTTGAGCCTTGCAAACGTTGATCCGGAGTTTGGTGAACGGGTAGCGACGCTGTTACAGGAAACGCCTAGTTAGGAATGGGTTTCTGAGTTGGAGCGATCGTGTTTGAGTTGTGAACGCTAAGAGCGAGGAGTAGGGGACTGACACGGGAAAACACCCCATTCCCCACCCGATTTAGAATCACCCTTGAGCCTGAAAAAGATTGCCAAAAAAGCTTGCAACCTGAAGCAGATCGATTAGAGTTAACGTCTAAACCCTGACACCTAAGGTTTAACTGATCTCAAGATTTATACACTCACTTGAGATCAGTTAAACCTCCTGGCAGAATGGCTTCAATCTCAATCGCTTCTCCACTGACCCGAATCGTGCATTTCCAATGACAAGCATCGCCCCCGTGTCCCGCAACGAACTCTCTCAACGCCGCCAACAGCTTCGTCGCCAGCGTCGAACCCGGTTTTTTCAAACCAGTTGGCGTAGCGCTGCGATCGCAAGTTTAGCCATGGGCACGGTTTGGGTCGCTACGCTTCCCGCTTGGGTGATTCGTAAGCCCGATCAAATCACCATCAAAGGCAATCGCTTGCTGTCAGAACAAACGATTCGCACCCTGTTGCCGATCGATTATCCCCAATCGCTGCTGAAAATTCAGCCACACCTGATTGCTGATGCGCTCAAAGCCAAAGCGCCGATCTCAACCGCAACCGTCGATCGCCAATTGTTTCCACCGGGCTTAACCGTGCGGATTCAAGAGCGCGTTCCGATCGCGCAGACCACCTCAAAAGCGGCTCCCCCCGGACTGCTCGATGAAGCTGGGATCTGGATACCGCAAGAGAGCTACACGAAATTGAACCCTAACTTCAGACCACCTGCCCTTAAAATTATTGGCAACCCGGAGCAATATCGTTCTGACTGGGCAACGTTCTACCGCACCATTCGCCAGAGTCCCGTTCGGATTTCGGAAGCGAATTGGGAAGATCCGACAAACTTAATTCTCAAAACCGATCTAGGTGCGGTACAGTTTGGGGACTATAGCTCAAATTTTCCGGCGCAACTCAAAGTATTAGATGAGATGCGCCGGTTGCCGAGTCGGGTGAACGCGGGTCAAATTCTGTCGATCGACTTAAGAAATCCGAATTCTCCGGTTCTACAAATGAATGCGCCCCGAACTCCTGTAAAATTAGGTACTCCATAGAATAAAAGTTGTGAGAAAATCTCCAGCGAATTGTCGCGAGTCCTGATAAGCTAATGTGCTAATCGAGTTCAGTCGCCCTTTTCGACTGCTCTGCTGTTCATCTCCACCGCTTGAAATCCCAATGACGCTTAATCATAATGAGTCGAATGCCAACCCCACAACGCTGAATCATCAGCCGGAATCAGGCTACCCAAGCTCGAATGCGGAAGGGCAAATGAATAACTTTTCGACCTCAGATAACTCAAATCCATTTAATTCTGGTTTGTATCATAATCAAACAATGGGACAGAACGCTGGGCTGAAGACAGTCCCCGATGCAAGGAGTGGTGATATTGTGCCTGGGAGCATAGCCAAAATTAAAGTCATTGGCGTGGGTGGCGGTGGCAGCAATGCAGTCAACCGCATGATCGCGAGTGATGTGAAAGGGGTCGAATTCTGGTCGATCAATACCGATGCCCAGGCGCTGACTCAATCGTCTGGCTCGAAGCGGTTGCAGGTGGGTCAGAAGCTAACTCGCGGACTGGGCGCAGGTGGCAACCCCGCGATCGGACAAAAAGCGGCGGAAGAATCGCGGGATGAGATTGCGGCAGCGCTCGAAGGGGCAGATTTGGTGTTTATTACCGCAGGCATGGGCGGCGGTACAGGAACGGGAGCGGCACCGATCGTGGCGGAAGTCGCGAAAGAATTAGGAGCGCTGACGGTTGGCGTGGTGACTCGCCCGTTTACGTTTGAGGGTCGGCGACGGACAGGACAAGCCGAAGAAGGCGTGGCGGCGCTGCAAAGTCGAGTGGATACGCTGATTATTATTCCTAACGATAAGCTGCTGTCTGTGATTTCCGAGCAAACTCCAGTGCAAGAAGCGTTCCGGACGGCGGATGATATCTTGCGTCAAGGGGTGCAAGGCATTTCAGATATCATCACGATTCCGGGATTGGTGAACGTGGACTTCGCAGATGTCCGTGCGGTGATGGCAGATGCGGGATCGGCGCTGATGGGAATCGGCATCGGTTCTGGTAAGTCGAGAGCGCGAGAAGCGGCAGTTGCAGCAATTTCTTCGCCGTTGTTGGAAGCATCGATCGACGGAGCGCGTGGTGTGGTGTTTAACATTACAGGTGGCTCTGATCTCACGCTGCATGAAGTTAGCCAAGCTGCCGATACGATCTATGAAGCAGTTGATCCGAATGCCAATATTATTTTTGGTGCGGTGATCGATGAAGCCTTGCAGGGCGAGATTCGGATTACGGTGATTGCGACTGGGTTTACGCAAGACGTGCAGCCGCAAGCGACGACAAAGAGCGTTTCTGTGCCGCAGCCGAAACCTCGACCGATTACGCCGCCACCGATGGGGCAGCCGCCTGCACCGGAACCGACGCAGCCAAAACCCGGAGGCCTGGATATTCCTGAGTTTCTGCGGACGAGACGTAAACCACAGAAGTAGACAGACTGAGCTGCGTTCGGAGTGGGCTAAATGCTGCACGAGTGGCAGAGACGTTTTATTAAGATTCAGAGATCGTAACCACTGAATTAGCGATCGCAATCTCAGCTTTGGCACAGTGAGAGACTTCTAGTTTTCAACGTGCATTCAATGAACTCCTTCGCTCCGTTTTTTACCCGCCCCGGAATAGAATTCGGGGCTAATGGTACGAAGTCCTTTCAGGACTGCAAGCCCTGTCGCTAATGAGTTTTCAGCCCCCTTCAGTGGGCTTCGCATGGTTAGCCCGGACTTTCAGTCACGGGCGAGGTCGAACCGGAGCGAAAGGACTCATCAAATTCACGGTAGCTTTTAGCTCACTCTGAGAACTTGGATAATTTCGCCTGGAGAAAGGTGAGTTTGTCCGATCGACATTTTCCCCAGTGCATTCGTTCCCGCAAGATTGATCAAGTTTCCCGATAAGCGACTGCCACCCGCAGGAGTGAAATGCAATGCACCGTCTGCAATCGACACCGATCCCCATAGGTAAAACTCCCGTTTGCCATCGGATTTGAGTTCTTGAGTAGCGATCGCGCTTAAAAATTCGGGCTGCCAACCCTGCGCGAGTCCTGATAATTTCCGAATTGCAGGCTGAGCAAATCGCCAAAACGTTACCAACACAGAAGCTGGATTTCCGGGAAGACCAAAATACAGGGTGGAATTAGGGAAGGTTGCAAAGGTCAGAGGCTTACCGGGTTTAACGGCGACCGATCTAATCTGAATCGCTGCACCTAGCTCCTCTAGAATGCGATCGACATAATCGTAATCGCCCACAGAAACCCCACCCGAAGAAATTACGACATCCGCAGAATCAACCGCCGTGGCGATCGCGTTCTTCAATTCCGCTGGATCATCCCGAATAATTCCTAGCGAAATTACCTCTGCTCCCATTTCCGCAACCAGCGCTTCGAGCGCATATTGATTAGAATCCACAATCTGTCCGGGTTGGAGTGGTTGATCGGGCGTGACCAATTCGCTTCCCGTTGAAAGAATCGCCACCCGCAAACGGCGAAAAACTGGAACTTCTACACATTGCGCTGCTGCCAAAATCGCGATTTCAGGCGCTTTTAGAACAACACCCGGAGACAGTAAGGCACTTCCAGCCTGATAATACGAGCCGCGATATCGGACGAATGATCCCTGAGTGGGAGGAGGCGTGAGAATCGAAACGCGATCGCCCTGCCGCTGAGTGTTCTCCTGCATCACAACGGTATCTGCACCCGCAGGCATCATCGATCCTGTGAGAATTCTTGCCGCTTGTCCAGGCTGGATTGTTTTTTGAGGTAGGTAGCCTGCTGGAATCTCTTCAACGATCTCTAAAATAGCGGGTTGCTTCACATCCTCAAATCGCACTGCATAGCCATCCATTGCAGAATTATCCCAGTGGGGAAAGTCGAGTTTGCTCGCGATCGGAGCCGCGAGAATACGATCGCGACACTCTGCCAATCCAACCCTTTCGATTTCTCCGATCGCCTGAACTGACTCTAAAATCAGCGTTTCTGCTTCTGCAACTGACAGCATAATTCAATTCCAAATCCCATTTCCGCTAAGATCAACAATACTCAACCGTAAAGCCAAATATGTCTCCGAGTCAGGTTTATCCCGTTGTTTGGAACCACGATCGCGTTTTGCTGATTGATCAAACTCGTTTGCCAAGCGAATACACCACAGTAGAAATTCGTTGCTGTGATGAGATGGCTCAAGCGATCAAAACGATGATCGTGCGGGGTGCCCCTGCGATCGGGGTTGCCGCCGCTTATGGAATGTATCTGGGTGCGCGAGACATCAAAACCCCGAATCGGGAACAGTTTTTAGCACAACTCGAAACCATCGCTGCCCAACTTCGTGCGACTCGTCCAACGGCGGTCAATTTATTCTGGGCGATCGATCAAATGCTGAAAACGGCGCGGCAAACGCTCGGATCGGTTGAGTCCTTGAAAGAGGCGCTATTGTATACAGCCAAGCAGATTCAGGAAGATGATTTAGCCACTTGTCGATCGATTGGCGATCATGGTCTAGCAGCTTTGCCTGCAACCCCTGAAAGACTAAGGCTTCTCACACACTGCAATGCAGGCGCATTAGCAACCGCAGGGTATGGAACGGCTTTAGGGGTGGTGCGATCGGCATGGGCAGCGAACCGTTTAGCGCGAGTGTATGCCGATGAGACGCGCCCTCGCTTGCAAGGAGCCAAACTTACAGCCTGGGAATGCGCTCACGAAGGAATTCCGGTGACGCTAATTACCGATAATATGGCGGCTCACTGTATGCAGCGCGGCATGATTGATGCAGTGGTTGTGGGAGCCGATCGGATTGCGGCAAATGGAGATGCAGCCAACAAGATTGGAACTTACAGCGTGGCGCTGATTGCCAAAGCACACAACATTCCGTTTTTCGTTGCGGCTCCGGTTTCAACGATCGATTTCAGCATCGCCGAAGGTAGCCAAATTCCAATCGAAGAACGGGATTCGTCTGAGATTTATCAGATTGGTGAAACGTCTATCTGCCCGTCTGGTATCGAATTTTACAATCCCGCGTTTGATGTGGCTCCGGCTGAGTTAATTACTGCGATCATCACAGAATTTGGCGCATTTGCCCCCGATCAAATCCAGGCACAGTTGCGGGTTGCTTAGGTGGGATCGTTCTTTTCAGGTGCAGGAGTTTCAAGGGGTGGCTGTTCTTGAGGGATAGGCGGTTCTGGTTCGGGAGAGGATTGAATTGCAGGTTCAATTTCAGGCTTTGACGGCTGAACAGCACTGACCGGACGAGAAGTCGGCGAATCGCTATACACTTCCCGTATAGGACGGGCGGTGCGGATAGCGTTTTCCGGTTCCGGTGGGCTAGGTTCCAGTTCTGCGGTGCTGCTTGGTGCGATCGCATCTTTGAGCTTTGAGTCTCGCAGTTCCCGATCGCTTTGAATCCGTTTAACCAGCGAATCGTATTGCTCGGTTGCCCAATACGGATTCTCGAATTGCTGCAATTTCTGGGCAGTTTGAAAGGCTTGTTTCCATTCCCGCTTCTCCATTTGATCCAGGGCAGTTTTAGTGAGTGCTTCTCCTTTTTCCCACAGCGATCGCCAAGATTGAATTTTGGTATCTTGCGCCAGCAGTCGAGCGATCGCGATCGCTCGTTCTAAGTTTCCCGCTTGCACTTCGGTTTCTGCTTTGGTGAGAATTTCACTCGACCATTGTTGAATCAAGCGATCGCTTTGCTGATGATAGGGATCATCAGTGGGTATCGTTTTGAGCAGGTCGATCGCGGCTGATAGACGTTCTGGAGTTCCGCGTTGGGCATGTTGTTCGGCGCAGTACAGGCGAGTAGCAGTGGTGAAGCCTTCAACTGCTTGGCACGAGATCGACGAGGGGGTTTTGAGCAGTCCAAAGGCGATCGTGATCACGCCGAGAGGCAAAGCAATTAGTCCTGTGAGACAGATTTTTTCTAGCTGATTCATGCAGTCCGCTCCTGAAGCCCTTGCCTTTAGAGTTGGCAAATCGAGAAGCGGACTATTCAGCCGTTGCCAAAAATTTACGATCAACCACGGTAGCGGGTGAGAATGCTGAGCAATTCTCCATCGGGTGCGGGAAGCAACGGACGCGAATCGCCGACATCAGCAAAGCCTAAATTGTGTAATTGATGCATGGTTTGCACAATCCAACCTGCCGCACCAAACAGCACCATACGGAGACGTTCTTGGCTGGCATCAGTGGAGTGAGCGAACTTCGACATCAATGCCTGAGGTGAATCATTCATAAGTATTTGAGCCTTTTTCTAGTGTGGAAAAAAGCCCAAAAACACGAGCCGCTCCGATTTGCAGCATGAAGCAGGGTGACTCAGAAATGTTATGAGAGATGTTCGAGCCAAATGGAATATGATCACAACAGAATCACCGCTCATTTCTAACAAAATCTTCCAGAAGAACTTTCGGAAATATGGTGGAGAGAGGACTTTTCCGATAACGGACTCAATCGAGATGCCCGGTGGAACTGTACCTGATAGAAACAGCTTTTAGTGCACATCGAGTTTGAAGGTTCCAGAGTGGAGGAAACTGTAGTGTTGCTATTGCTTAGAACTGGGTTAGAATAGAGTTGGCGATCGGGGCTATAGCGCAGTTGGTAGCGCGTCTCAATGGCATTGAGAAGGTCAGGGGTTCGACTCCCCTTAGCTCCATAGCTTCTAGACATTCGCACATTAAGTGTCGCGATTTGCAAACTAATGTCGCTTTTGATTAATTTGCTGGATTATGCGGTCGCTTCAACATTCCGCACAATTGGAGAAATTCAATTCACGGCTGGAATGCAGAGCATTGGCCCTCAAAGAAAACAGGGGCAACGCATTTAGGAAACGAGCCCTATCAGGAGCCAGATAATTTTAACGAATGATGTCCAATTCTAAAGCCTAAGTCAGGGAGCCGCCTCCCTGACTTAGGCTAACCATACCTAACCCTAGCAGGGTTTCATCTAATTGTGTTTGTCATCAAGATGACCAAACAGTTTGTTACAACTCGCTTTCAAAGTGCGCAACACCCTCTAGCGATTTCCAGGTGTTCTTCCAGCTTCATCGTTACTACCACCGTGAGGACGAGAGTTACCAGGATCACACCCTTCTGATCCATTTCCGATTCCCTGATTGCAGTGCTGCTTGCCCATCGGCTTAGAACGGCTGCTGATTTCCCCTGATTGAATGATATAGGGGGAGGAGATTTTTTCAACTTTCCCAGTGCTTGCTAGGAATTGGTAGACGAAGGCACTAACTTCTGATCGAGTCACCACACGAGTTAAGTCAAGCTGGCTGGTTTGGGGATAGCTGACAATAATCCCTCGCTCTGTCAAAGCAGCAATCAAAGAGCGATACTGGACAGGAATAGTTGCTGCATCACTATACACTAACAAAATCTTCTCAACAGAGCCGCTTACTGTCGTGTAATTGAGTGAAGTTGCCAACGCAACCAAGACGTCTAGGCGGGTGAGACGGCTGTTCGGGTTGAATTGATTCTCTGCGTTTACACCCAAGAAACCCATCTCATACGCTTTGCTGATGGCACTGTAAGCCCAGTAGCCCTCAGAAACATCTTGAAACGCGATCGCGTTTCGCATTTTAGCCTGCTCAAAGGCTTTGCGAATCACTGCTGCAAATTGTGCTTTGGTCATGACTTCCTCAGGGCGGAAACTGCCATCCGGAAAGCCTTCAACGATTGTCAGCTTAGCCAGTTCAGAGATAAATGAACTCGCCCAATAGCTTGTCGAGACATCTGTAAAGCTCATCATTGTCGCGCTGGTAGCAGTTGTGGTGCTACTTTGTGACATTGAAGCTGTGCTGCTGGAGCTTTGTTCTGCACTAGCCATAGTTTCAGCATTGTTCATACTCTGAGTGCCCATGCTTTGAGTGCTGGTCATACTCATACTCTGAGTGCTGGTGCTCATTGCGGTTTGCGATCGAGTAACCTCAGCCGTGGATTGGGCAATCAGCCTTTGGGACATTGCTTCGTCGTAGGAAACCATCGAACCAGATGCGCTGCTGTAGTAGACCCAATACTGCTGTTCGCGCATCACAACGACTTTATAGCCTTGCGACATTGCTTGGAGGCAACGCATTTGTCCGCTGGTTAATTCTAAGCAACTATTAGACCAGTCGTACTGTTCGACGTTAACAATCCGCAAGGTCGCGACATCTGCACCAGTTCGGTTTGCTACATCTTTGAGAACAGCAGAAGCAACCGATTTGGGCAGCTTCTTGACCTCGTCATCCTCACGTTCTTTCTTGTCGTCATCTTTCAATTGGCTGCTGGCATCAGCAAGTGGCTGTACTTGAGATTGTGAAGCCACCGAAGCTGCATCGAGTTGATCAATTTGTAAGGGTGCTGCTGAAACACCTCTAGCTTGAGCAATCACGAGAATAGCAGCTGCTAAAGTAGCATTACCAAGGAAAGCAAAATAGTTTTGGCTCATAACTCCCACACTGAAATACGTGTTGAGGGTGACATTAAGCGGAGTAGTTTTTTACTCTCACTAAGCAAGCATTGTGTAAAATCATACTCAGTGAGTCGAGAGTGATTTTACGGAATCTACTTCAGTTCGGTCTAGCCTGACTCAGTCGTAAAATGCACAGTTTATTGCGCCCGCTAGAATGACCTGGTTTTGGGAACTTTGAACCTAAAAAATATTCTGGACAACAGAGAGGGATGGAATCGTTCTCAAATTGGCTATGTCGCAAAAATGGTAGGGTGGGGAAGCTTAATTTTCTCTAGCCTTGCTCTCTATTGTGAAATGACAATTACCAGCACTTGTCCTGTTTTGGTGAAGTTAGTAATTCAAGCAGGATAGAAGCTAGAATTTGCATCCGGCAAACTGGTAATTGCACCTATTTTCACCAAAAGTTGCCAAGAACCCAATGATTTGAGACAGTTTAGAGCAGTTTCATGTACCACTTTAGGGGCAAGTCAAATTTGGCTCTCTTTTCAGGGTAATGCTTAAAAACGAGCCGATCAACTTCAATGCGACTGTAGCGGCTGCGGCTCCGGGTGTTGCATGGTCGATCGGTACCGAGCTAACCAATCCCGTAGATTTATTTTCCAATCCAGCAGAGACAAGTAAGGTTTCTAGCGGTTGCTCGTAGATATCTACTGCGATCGCATTGTTATAGCTCTTGACTCCGGTGTACAGCGTTGTTGCGGTATTGGCAGAGTCTGGATAGCTGTACTTGATATACTCAGGATTGCGAATATAGGAGATCGAGGTGGTAACACTTAGATTTTGAGGTGGTAACGAACACCCGATCGAGCATTTCTATCATGCTTCTGCTAATACAGAAACTCTTGATCCAGCAATGGAGTTAATCGAAGTGATCGCGGATGTCGCTAAAAAAGAAGCCATGTAGATCGCCTATCAATGGCCGCAAAATCGCATGAAAGACGGCAAGGAAATCGATAAGGCTTCATTCGTTGAACGTGCAAGAAAAGAGCGCAAATCAGACTATCTCAGAGACAATCGAGACGAGATTTGGAGCGAACTACAAGGGCTGATTTAGAGATATTATCTCCCTTACCCGGAACGCGAAACGGAACAAGCGGAACACCGGAACGCTAGGAACGCCTATTCTCATTGTTCCGGGCTGTTCCGGGCATCTGTTCCGGTGTTCCTGTAAAAAACGCCATCCTATAACTGAACGATCAAATTATTAGAAAACAAAGCAATGACGAGAGATGAAATTATCGCAGTGCTAGAGCAGAAAGGATTCACCAAAATCGAATTCAGCGACGAATCAATCCTTGCAGATCTAGGTTTGGGTAATGGCGAATACTGGCTCACGATCGTTCCTCCATCCGATGATGGCGACTGGTTGCGCGTCCGACTTACGGAGGCAGGCGAAGGGGAACCCTTTCAGATCGGTTCCATCAAAATCTGGAGAGCGAGATCGCAGAAATGCTATTGATTGCGACGATCGACTTTGCAGAATTCCATAACAGTTTGGCAGATGTCTTGCCGTATTAAGGATCAGGCAGTGCGAGAGGCGAGAACGGTCGCACGTCTTGTTAGCGCTTCGATGTTTGCGCTCTGCTGCTGGTTTGAGTTTATCGGCTCAATGATGTTAATGTCACGCTCCAGTTTTCATTCTCTAGGAAGAATCTTCTGATTTGCGATCGTGTTCTATTTAAGAAACAAAACACAACAAGCACTCGATCTTGGGTGCTTTTTTTTGCTGCAACTTGCCAGTCACGATCGCTCTCGACTCCACGTCATGTGGATTCCCCACGGTAAGCATTCTCTTTTGTGCCACGCCTAGAAATGACTGTATCAATATGATTTTTCGGTAAAGAATCAGATCGAGAGAGCAATCGCGGTTATGGTGTTTGCTATTGTCAACAGTTCCCAATCATGTACAAGATTCTCTCGATGGTGGCAATATCCTTGATCGGTGCTGGAGTATCGAGTCGAGCGATCGCGCAAAGTTTGAGTGTTGCTGAAGAGGAAGGAATCGCGTATGTCAACAAGGTTCTACCAACGCGCAATCAGTATTCTGTTCTATCAACTCAAGACAAGCTCGGCATGATGACAACAGCTTGCACAATTCTTCAGAAAGTGGGTGCAAGAAGACTACTAGAAATCGCAAAAGAGCTTGAAGTCGAAAAATCCTTGAGAGACGACACCCCGATTAACAAAGATCGGCTTATTCTTTGGCGCGTTGCAATGGTCGGAGGCACGATCTCATATTGCCCTGAGTATAAAGTCGAGGCAATGCAGGCAGGCCTGAAAGATATCGAAGCTCAAGTCAACAGATATAGATTGCCTTAACCACACGCGATCGCGCAGACTTCACAAAGTATGGGCTTTCCCACGCAGCAAGGAGCGTCAACGCATTGAGAAAGATGACCGAGATCGTATGGATGGATTGAATTCTTTAAGAATTGAGGGCAGTATGAGCCTCACTTTTCGATAACTTCCTGATCTCATAACATCGACACGCGAACACTAAAATCATTGCCACGCGAGGCTTTGAGCGATCGTCGATCTGTTGAAGGTGCTGCAACTTTAAGTGAAGTTGCAGCACCCCATCGCACTACTGAATTTCGTGGATGTAGTTGTGGTTTGAGCCACAGGTGAAACTGTGCGGGAACCATGCCGAGGTGCGTGGAGACCCGTAACCGCTACCGGTGTCGTCCTTGTACTCGACAGCAGTGGAGGTAACTACAACGCCAGTAGCCGCGTTGTTCAGCGTTTGGCTTGACCAGTTCTCAGTCTCATTCGGGGTCAGGATTTTGTTAGCCAGCCCTTCAGTGTAGACTTTGTTGCCGCCGACTTTGTACAGAAATCTCAGCACTTTGATTGAAGCTCCCTTCTTGTTTGTCACCCTCACGCTGGGTTGGCATTTGACCCCGGCTGCGGTGGCTGGCGACGTAGCGCTGAATGGCAACGCAGCGCCGAACGTAACAGCCAGTGCCGTAGTGAGTGCGACCAGCACACGGTGATGGGTGGTGTTTTGGATCGGATTAGCTCTTGATTGCATATTGCGAATGATATCCATGAGTATCTGCTCCTTTTGGTACTAAATATTGATGATGATTGAATATTGACTTCAGGTGGGACAGCCTACCCAACAAGGGTTCCAGACGACAAAGGATTGAGCCTCGCTAGATATGTCCTGCCTTATGTTTCTACCCAATGATCTACACGGTGGGCTTCTGACCTTTATGCAGCGAAGTCAATGACCACATCCGAAATTTCGTTCTGAACGGCTCCGCGAATCGAGTCTGCAAGCTTCTGGCATCAACGTATTGAGAACTGTTGAAGTTTACCGACCGCGATCGCTCTGCCAGATTTCCGAGGTTGAGGCGAGGAAATCAAAACCGCACCCGCTAAACTCATTGCATAATCATCTACCGCCGCTCCGGTGCCGCCGCTCACGTCCCAAGTTCCATTGGTGCGATACCGGACAATTAAATAAATGCTTTAATTTAAATGCTTTAATTGCGAGATCGCTTTGGAATGCGGGTACAAATCAATCTTGCTGCTGTGAAATAACTCTCTTAGTTGGCTGAAGGCTTGCGTCTTGCTGGGTGCGGTCCAGGTCAGTTCCTCGATTTTCACTTGTCGATGCAATCGCTGGATCGTGCTTTGTGAGTTGTATTGGTCTAGCACTACTTTCTTGAAGCCATAGCGCTTGTGTTGCTCCAGAATCCAAGCTTCTACCGCACCGACATCGACCTGAAGCTTTTTGCCATCACTCCAGCTTGGCTCGAATTCATGCCAGCGATCGACCATTAAGCGATCTCCTTCGTAGTGAACAATGCAAGCGGTATAAGCATCCCGTCCGCCTCTCGCGGGGTCAAGACTCAGCACATAATTTCCACGATATTTGGGTATCGGTGCTAAACCTGAGCGATCGCGGTTAATCACAGCTCCGATCACATCTGCATCTAAAAAGGCATTGATTGAACCGGAGAATTCCGCACCATATTCGATCGCGAACATCTCTAGATCACGCGCTTTCTCTTGCTCTAAGAAGTCTTGCGACAGCGTAGGGTTAACTTCCCATGAGGGCAACTGAACCGCCTGCATATAGGCAAACTTGCCCGACCGCGCTTGCTGAAATAAGTCCCAGAATATCCCCTGCTGAATCCACGGTGAGGACAGCAATAGAATCTTGCCTAACTTGCCAAACTGCGCGGTAGAAGGCGCTAACGCTTGATAGAGACTAGAACCGCTTTGGTTTCCATCGGTATCGATCGCAAACGCTAACTCGTCAAAAATGATTGATGAACGGGCACGCCATCCCCCGTCCCGATCGACTACTCGCAGACATGGCGCGGAACACACAGCCATTTGATCGCTCTAAAGTATCTGCCGTCTCACGCTCGATCATGGGCTTCAGAATAGGAGAGCCATTCACTAAATCCTTGATATTCCCCAGTGCGATCCGCGCCTGGTCGATCGTGTTCGCGACAGTAATGATGTAGAACCGCTCACCGGAGCGTAGATATTTTTTGTACGCATCTGCCAGCATCGTTCCGACATACACCGCCGCGATCGCTGCCATCAAGGTTTTACCGCTTCTGCGTCCCAATGCCCAAACGCCGATCGAACTCTGCTGAGTGAAAAAGGCTTCGAGAATCTCGCTTTGCTTGTCCCATAAGGGAGTGTTGAGCAAATTACGATCGCGGGCAAACTCACTGATCCGCACTGGCATCTGGCTTATCCTGCTTTTCTGAGAGGTATTGGAGATAGCCTTTAAGGTTGTCTTCTGCACTGCGATCGCGATGTCCATCGGGATACAACCCTAGCAACTTCGACCGCTCTGAGATTACTTTCCCTATGCCGTTGAGGAACTGTGGATCACCGATTTTCTCCTCAGTTCGGGTACTCATCCGCACCCGTCCACTTCCAGCCGTAGTTCCTTGCTCATCCGCGATCGCGTTCCGTAATTGCTCACGGATCGAGGTTTCTTTTGACTCTTGCGATCTTTCCCATGCCGACCAATACTCGCGCTCTAACAAGTCGAGCCGATCTAGTTGCATTCCCCGTTCCGCGTCGAAATCTCTCAACGATGATTCCTTCCACCGCTCCTCCAAGGCTTTCAAATCTCGCGAGATGGTAGATTGATCCAACTCTAAATAGTCAGCAATTTGCTGCTGAGTCCAGCCTTTAAGCCGTAACTCAGCAACAGTGGCACGATCGCGATCGCGTTGAATTTTGGGGCGCTTATCCCATCCGCTCATGCATTTATATGGTTATGCGTTTTACCGACCTTCGCATTTTTGACGGTGCGTGCAAGCTATTCCTGGCTGAAATCGGGCGTAAATGCAGGTCGCGCTGCCGGGGTTGCCGGAGCTTGTAGTTTTGCCAAGTCGCTGAAAATTCCATCGGGATTCTCAACGATCGCGTCAAGCATGACCCGCCAGCGATCGGGGTACTGTTCCTGAAGTTGCTGAATTCCCACGTGCAGTGATGCAATTAATTCTCGACTCGACATATTATCTGTCCTTCAAAGTAGAACTTTTGATCTATTTTCGCTCAATTACCGGAATTCCGGTGATTGTTCTAGTGCAGCACCATCAAAGCCAGCAAGCGTTAGCAGATTTATCGATCGAGATGCAGCCGGAACCGCCAGAGTGAATTTACAAAATTTGTAAACGCCAGGCGCGATCGACCCCCTAGGGTGGAACGAAGTCCTAGCACTTCAAGGGACTTTGTGGAGGAGCTTGCAAGGCAATCGTCCCGCTCCTTTCGCTTACCGCGCAGGAGTTCTTGCAAAAAATGCCTCTTGCCCAGTTCACCTAAGCAACCTGACACATAGCCTGCCGGATTGGAATTTCGATGACAAGCTCAGCTCCTTGCCCCAAGATGGACTGGCAGGAAATTTTGCCCCCATGTTTTTCTGTGACAATTTGATGACTGATTGAGAGACCCAAGCCCGTACCTTTGCCGATCGATTTCGTGGTGAAGAACGGCTCAAAGAGTTTGGAGCAAACCGTTTTCTCAATACCAGGACCGTTGTCAGCAATGCGAATCGAGATTGCTTGATGGCATAATGAATCAGTACAAATGATAATTGTGCTGGGATTTGCTTGGATCTCATTGAATTGGCGCTGCTGATCTCGTTCCTCTATCGCATCAATTGCATTGCTCAGCAGGTTCATAAACACCTGATTCAGTTGGCTCGGATAACATTCGATCTCCGGCAGTTGCCCATAGTTTCGCACCAGTTGAATTCCAGGATGATCGGGTCTCGATCTCAGGCGATGTTGCAAAAGCAACAGGGTACTTTCGATGCCGTCGTGAATATTGACGGCTTTGCAGCCATCTTCATCCAAGCGCGAGAAGTTGCGAAGTGAGAGCACCAGTTGACGAATGCGATCGCTGCCCAGTTTCATCGAATGAATCAGCTTGGGCAAATCGGCTTCGAGATACTCCAGACTCACCTGCTCCATCCAAGCTTGAATTCTAGGGTCGGGCTGAGGATAGCATTCTCGGTACAACTGGAGACCGGTCATCAACTCCTCAATATATTCTTCGGCAGGGGTGAGATTGCCGTGAATAAAATTCACCGGATTGTTGATCTCGTGTGCAATTCCCGCAATCAGTTGACCGAGGGATGTCATTTTTTCACTTTGCACCAGATGCACTTGGGTTTGCTTCAAATGGTTCAACGTCTGAGACAGTTCAGTAGTGCGCTGTTCGAGTGCTTTCTGAGTATTGCTCAGTTGCAGATGGACGCGAATCCGCGCTAATGCCTCTTCGTGTTGGATGGGTTTGGTAATGTAATCAACCGCACCCAAGCTCAATCCTTTGACCTTATCAATCGCGTCAGAAAGCGCCGTCATGAAAATGACGGGAATATCACAAGTCGTAGGGTCTGCTTTGAGCCGCCGACAAGTTTCAAACCCATCAATCCCTGGCATCATTACATCTAGCAAAATGATGTTGGGATGGTAGGACTGAAGGCGTTGCAGCGCTGCTTCGCCACTTTTCGCGATCGCAACTCGATAGCCAATTTCTGTCAATACATCAAATAAGACTTGGATATTCGTAGGATTATCATCCACGACCAGAATGGTTTCCGTTGTGGTTTCAGTCAACATCGGTGCTCTCCTTCAAGATGAATGTCAGGTCCTAAATATGCGGTTCCAGCAAATCGAGGATGGCTTCGTCATCAAACTTCTGACTGAGTTCCAGCAATTTGTTGGCAAAGGCAGCGTACTGCGGATCGATTTGCTTGAGACGGTTGGCTTCTTGTTGCAAGTCGCTCATGAATCCGTCTTTCGCTGCCTGATAGAGGGTTGCAAGTTCCACCGAAGACGGCACCACGAGATCTGCCAGATTGGATGCAGGCAGCGAGGGTTCAGCCTCTGCTGAAGCTTCGTAAATCCATTGCAACTCTAGGTGACGCTGCAACTCTCCCAATAACCCTGTGAAGTCGATCGGCTTTGGGAAAAAGCTATTACAGCCTGCATCCATTGCTTCTTGAAGATCCACCTGCGATAGACTGGCAGGAGAAGCAATAATCGGGGTGTGGGCAAAATCGGAGAGTTGACGCAAGCGGCGCGTCATTTCTAGCCCCGTCATCTTAGACATCATCACATCAGTGATGATCAAATCGGGGCGCACTTGCAGGGCTAGATCAAGTCCCGTCTGCCCATCATCCGCCTCCACAACCTGAAAGCCCACCGGAGTCAGCATTCCCATTAAGATCGCACGGTTTTCTAGCCGATCGTCGATCACCAAAATCTTGCGCCGTTTGCCCTGGTAGCCAATTACTTTTTGGTCAGCAGTGGCAGTCTGGAAAAGCCAATCGGTCGCAGCAGGCAAATCCACCTCAAACCAGAAGGTACTACCCTTGCCAAGAGAGCTGTTGACCTGGATCGTGCTGCCCATCATTTGAATAATCTGTTGGCTGATTGCCAGACCTAGACCTGTGCCTTCGCTGTTGCGGTCTCGTTTGCCCGCTTGTTCAAAAGGCAGGAAAATCGTCGATAGTTTTTCTGCGAGAATGCCAATGCCCGTATCTTTCACCTGGAAGCGAACCCGATAGCTGCTAGGGGATTCTGTTGGGGGATCAACAAGTTCAACGCGAAAAATCACTGTTCCAAAGTCAGTAAACTTAACAGCATTGCTGAGCAGATTCAACAACACTTGTCGCAGACGTTTATCATCGGCACGAACTGCTGTGGGCAAATTTGCTCCAGGTTGGTAATGAAACTCCACTCCCTTTTGTTCGGCTTTGACCCGGCAAATATCGACGGTGGTGGTGAGAAAGTTTGCGAGGTGAAAATCCTGGGAATAGAGATCCATCTTCTGCACTTCGAGCCTAGAGAGGTCGAGAATGTCGTTGATCAGCGTCAGCAGATGAGAGCCGCATTGATGAATGATGCTTAACCCTTTCTGTTGCTTGGAAGTCGTGGCGGGATCGCGCTGGAGGATCTGGGTATAGCCGAGGATGCCATTGAGCGGCGTCCGCAGTTCATGGTTCATGTTGGCCAGAAATTCGCTCTTTGTGTGGTTCGCGGCTTCAGCCGCTTCTTTTGCTTGTTCAAGCGCGATCTCAGCTTGTTTGCGCTCCGTAATATCGGTTGAAATTCCACAAATTGCATAGGGAACTCCCTCTGGGGTCAGCAGAGGAAATTTGAGGGAAAGGTAGGTATGCAACCTATCCTCATGTGGTGCAAGTTCCTCCGATTGTATCGCCGTTCCTGCTTTCAATACCGCTTGGTCATTCGCATCAAAGGCAGCTGCCAGTTCTGGCTCGAATAAATCGCAATTCCGCTTGCCTATGATTTCGGCTTTATCCAGATGAAACAGGGTTTCAAATTGACGATTGACACTCATGAGTTGTCCCTGGAGATTTTTCATATAAATCACCGCAGGGGAGTTGTCGAGAATCGCTTGTAGACGCTCTTCGCTTTGGTGCAGGGCAATTTCTGCTTGTTTGCGCTGGGTAATATCGGTGTTGATTTCCAGTTGAGTACAGGGTTGTCCTGTAGCATCACGCTGCAAAGTCCAACGGCTTGACACGATGATTTTGCGACCATCACGCGTGATGTGATGCAGTTCACCTTCCCACTGCCCCCGTTGCAGAAACTCGTCTAAGACAATTTCGAGCGGTTTCGGAAAGACGGTTTGCAGGAACGTATGAATATACTGCCCAACCACTTCCTCTCGCTTCCAGCCATAGAGTTCCTCTGCCCCCTGGTTCCAGTAGACGATGCGATCGTCCATGTCTCGAATGATGATACTGTCGCTGGCTAAATCCAGCATATCTAGAGTCTGCCGCAGTTGTTGCTCTGCTTGTTTGCGGTCCGTGATGTCGCTGTGAGCTCCAATCCATTCTCGAATGTTGCCATTCGTGTCAATAATGGGCACAGCCCGGACACTCATGTGGCGGTATTCACCATCCTGTCGCCGAATCCGATGCTCTACTTCGTACAGCGAACGCTGAGCAAGAGCGGTTGACCAAACTTGAGCAGTATGCGCTTGATCGGCGGGATGAATGGCACTCAACCATCCCCAGCCTTTGTACTCCTCAAAACTCTGACCTGTCAATGCGCTCCAGCTAGGTTGCTCTCTGACAACTTCCCCTTCGGTGTTTGTGTCCCAGATGGCTTGAGAATTCGCGGTGACGAGACACCGAAACCGCTCTTCATTCTGTTGCAGTTCTTTGTCAGCTATCTTGCGCTCTGTGATATCGGTACAGGTGCCGACCCACTCTCGAATGCTGCCATCCTCCTCTAAAATCGGAGCGCCACAAACCCAGAAATGATGGTAGGTGCCGTCTTTTCTCCGAATGCGGTATTCCACCTCATATAGGGTTCGATTCGTGGTCGCCGCGATCCAGTCTTCTGCTGTGGAATCGCGATCGTCAGGATGAACGGCATCGAGCCATCCTGCTCCCTTTGCTTCTGCTTCACTTTGTCCGGTGTAAGCGATCCAGTCGCTGACATCAAAGCACAATCTTTCTGGCGTAGAGACCCAGACAATTTGTGAGGTCATTTTCACCAGAGAGCGATAACGCTCTTCGCTGTATTTGAGCGCCTTCTCGGCTTGTTTACGATCGCTGATATCGCGGCAAACCACCATTCCACCCTTTAGCTGACCAGTCGCATCTCTTAGGGGATGTCCATTGACCAGCACCCAGCACCCTTGGGGAGCCCGATCATGGCGAACAAAGAGTTCAACAGCTTTCGTCGCTTCTCCTCGAATGGCGCGTACTAGCGGGAGTTCCTCAGTTGGGAAAGGCGTAACCTGATCGGGCAGAAACAAACCATATTGTTGCGACCACTCAGGCTCACGGGTCTGGGTTGCACCCGTACCAAACATTTGCTCAGCTGCTGGATTGAAGACCAGAAACTGTCCTTGTTCATCGGCAACGATAATGCCGTCACTCATGGACTGAAGGATGAGTGGCAGCAGACTGCCCTGTTCTTGTAGTATTGCTTCGGTATGACTACGATCCCGATTATTGTTTCTCATCTAAGCAAGCTCATCATCTTGGTGAACACACAAGTTTCTTGAATTGGTCGTCTGTTAAAGATAAATGCGTATGTTCAAGGGTAAAAATGAGTATTCTTGCTGCTGGCGCAGGCTTAATAAAGAGAATTCCCATAGAAAAGAAAATATAACTTAACAGAAATCTTTATCTCTAAAGAAGTAGAACTACAGATCGCAGTGGATGAAAAGCGTCAAGTGCGACTTATTTAGTTAGCTGCGCGTTCCACAGAAGCCTCATCTCCACAAAAATGCTTCAATTCCTTTGGGCGTTCCGGAGCAGAATGATTGTCACACGATCAGGACAGCTCTTGCAGCCATGCAGCTTCTTAAGCATCTCTAAGTCCTGCCCCCGAATCGAGCAGCGGGCTGTGTTTACCCTTCCAAAGTTCGTGTAATACACTCACGGCTATACCCCCAGCACGGTTAATTGCATTCACTTGCTGCAGCGCTCGGTACAAACTCAAGCAAAGCGCTTGATCGTATGCCTCACTCGCATAGCGTAGCGCTAGATCAGACGCAGCTAACCCTTGCTTGAAGCTTCTCAGGTTTTTGATTGCCACTGTCAGTTTTGCAATTTCGTGCTCGCCCGAAAACGAGACGGCATCGATGATTTGATTCAACAAGGAATCAGAAATCTTTGAGTTGTTCTGCTGTTTAGACATCGAGCATCAGCCGGTTTTGGTGTTTACAGTTTCTTGCATCGAAACTTTATTACGATTGAGTTAAAAGTTGAGTGATAAAAATGTGAAGAATGAATCCTCGGTCGGCAAAGCTCCCAATGCGAGGACGCATCCGGTAGTGGTCTAGACCTGGGGATGCCCTTCGCTACAATCCTCGCTACTACTGAATTTCGTCAACCTGATCCCCAGGTCTAGCGCATCACCGACGCATCCCATGGCGGACTGTCATCTCTTGAATGACTCCAGCCGCTAGCCCGCCCACAAAAGCATCCACAAGTGGTTCCACAGCAGCTCCGATCCGTCCACCGACTTGGGAACCGACATAGTAACCGACAGCTCCACTTGAAATGAGTGCGGTTCCGACAACCGGAACTTCCTTCGTTAGCTCAGTTGGATTGTTGACACAACCAATCCTCTGCGTTTTATTCATTAGCACCCTGATTGCTGCGCCGAGAATTTTTTGAAGATGGGGGATTCTGCTATGCCGCCTCAAGCACCGACGCTGCAAACAGAGCGAGTGCTCTGCTGTGCCCTTCGCTGGACGCTTGCTGCTTGTCACTCGTGGCAGACTCGACCCAATCGGCGCAAGGATTGATGCCGAGCACGTACCGCTCTTGAGAACCGCAAAGAATGACTGAATGCCCGCGATCGATCAGCTTTGCAGCGAACGCATCCGCTTGATCAGAGCAATCCAGGCTAAAGCTGCGAAGCTGAAGGAATAATTGGTCTTGATACCGAATGCCATCACAAACGCGATCGTAGAACCAGAACTTAAATAAGTGACAGTCTGCTTCATCGGCAAGCAGCATCTTTGGCAGTGCAACGGTAGACATCGGAATAAGACGCTGAAGGTGAAGAATTGTAACTCTACTGTGGCACAAGGGTTTGGATTCAGTTGGTATACAAGACTGCACTTGACTCAAAATACGTCGATGTACGGACATTGCTCAATGAAATGGCTGAAGTGAGCCCTTGCTGAAACACCACAGTAATCGAAATCTTAATGCAGCAGCAATCCGCGAGCAAATTTAATTCCTCGCTGTATGACACTAGGCAGGTTCTTTTTCATTGCTTCAAACTCGGATGTTTTTTGCAAGAGGATAGTGAAGTTCCTCAGCGCTGCGAGTGCGGAGCCATGCGGCAGGAAATTCTAGCTCAAGCGCTCCCCAGGAAATGGATGGACTTATTCCGCTGACCCCGGAGCGACTCAACCTTAGAAGGAATGTGGGGCATGGGATTTGCAATTGGAAAATCGCCGACTGAGGCGATGGATCGCAGCGCAATCAATCAAATCAAACTGGAGCTGCAGGAGCAATTTCAGCAACAGCCAGTGAGTGTGCCAGAGCTTCAGGGTCGCTATTCTGGAGAATCGCAGTTGTTTTTGCTGTATGACAGTGTTGCTGTCAGAGCCGTGCACATCAACTTGGTCTACGCACTGGTCGAACTCTATCAGCAGAATCAACTCCGGGTGATTGATCGTAGTCCTGTCCGCTTCTGCATCGAGCCTTGACCGTATTGGCAAGACAAGCCGGATCGCGCTTCTGCTGGAAAGATAGTTGGGCTTTTGTCCAAATCACTGGACCCAGTGACTCGCAAAACGGCAGCCTCGATTTTTGCGATCGCGCTGCACAATCAAGATACCTTGCAGTGCCGCAACGTCTAACGGAGTTGCATGATCGCCAATCGCCTTTGCTCTAGGGTTACTTCCAAATATCGAGAGAGTTCATTCAAAGATTCATGCTCCATAATTGATGCGATCGTCTTAATCGGCACTCCCTTGCTATGCAGGAATTTAGAGTGCGATCGATAAGTTGGGTCGATAAATCCAATCGCACCAATTCTGGACTAGACCCAGTTTCGCTTAGTCCAATCCTTCCAAAACAGGCTAGACCCTGAAATGATTGCTGCATAAGGGCTTGACGGATTTATAGTTTCTAATTTTGCGTGTTTTCCTGTTGGAATTCTGCGTATCAAGCAGAAGTTCAACAATATTTCTAAATCAAGACTGCTTGCAAAATAAAGGTTGTACACTTTTTTAATTCGTCGTCTTAAAGCCTGGACTAAAACTGAACTATTTGGACTAAGTTGCGATCGCGTTCCCCCCAATTCGATCAACGCATCGCACCGGGACAGAGCAGATGTACCCATTAACCAGGCTTATTAATGGTCTTATTTTGAATCTCCTATGAGTCTCAGATTTTTTACGGTGAGCCGTAAAAATAAAGGCAATCCTAAAGTCAGGGCTTTTTGATTGTGGCGGGTTGAGTGAATACGCAAGAGCGATCGGGAAGCACAAAGACACTGTTTCAGGATTAAAAGATGCGACACAACCCGGATTAGTGACGCGATGAGCGCTCATCCTCAGTTGAACATTGTCAGCGTGTGGCAGACTGACGATCTCAGACATCGGAGCCAGGCTCCGTGGTTGAATGCTCTAGTGACGAAGCGGCTTGACCATTAGAGATTAAAGGCACAGCGACAAATAATCCGTTGACAGAATCACAGCACACCTCCCTGACGCAGCGAAGCGGATGATGAGAGGCTATGGCTGCTTATGGTTATCTAGTATCTCAAGTCTCTCCGTTGCATAGCTTCCATTTCTCAGCCGTGAAATAGACGAATGAAGCGGTGTAAGTCTATTTCATCGGAGTAAGGAGTGGTTGTCCGACCATTCGTCTGAAACCAGCTGTCATGCTTCTCCTCTAGTTCTCCCCGTTTATTCTGAAACCAGCTGTCATGCTTCTTCTCTAGTTCTCCCCATTTATTCTCTATCTTGAGCGATATCAGGCAAACCGCTGACATTCAGGACTTCGCTGCATCTCAACTTTACGAACACAACAAGAGGTCAACCATGAACCGTCAATTCTGCACGATCGCTCTCCTGACTACCCTAGGTGTTTTTTCTTTTGCATCGGTTCCGAAAGCTGGAGTCGTCTTAAACGGCGCATCAGTCCATGGTTCCACCGTCAACCATACCCAGTTTGACGATCCTTCTAGTCTAGACTTGACTTTGACAAATCGGATGAACAACCAAACCGCTTCGACGTCATCGAGTGGCACACCGACGGTTTTGAACGTTGAGCGTGATGCGCATTTCGTCAATGTGATGGGCGACAAAACACCAGCGATGCCGAATTTTCCTCAGCTTGCACCAAAGGCTGGAAAAGTGCGTGGTTATGTGAAAGATTTGTCGGGAAATCCTCTGAAGGGCGCGACCATCGGGATTCGTGCTTCGTATTTTGCCGGTCAGTATTCAGGTGCGCAGGGCGAAACCGACGCGAACGGGTATTATGAGTTTGCCGTTCCGAAAGGTTCGGCGCATTACTACAATGCGGGTTATCAGCTCAAATGGGGCGACGGCATCGCAGCAATGGGTCTGCATCCCGTGGACGGAAAATTGGAAAGTTTTACGACCGTTGATGGTGCGGTGGAAAACTTTGTGCTGCTGCCTTATGGCATTACCAGCCCTGAAAATGTCAGCCCAAATCCGTATGTCTCATCAAGTTATTACGGGGGTTCGATTCGCGTCTCTTATTACACACGCGAAAAGACCGACCCCAATATAGCTGCGGGCAGCATTGTCGAAGATTCGATTATCGAAATCACCTTAACGCCCGAAGGCAACATGCTTGACGGTACAGCGGGAAGAACTTTCGTCATTCGCCAGCCGATCGGGTTTAAGGGTAATTTCAGTATTCACAATATTCCGCTTGGACGCTACCGAATCACTGCTACAACGGGCGACAAAGCGCTCAAGATGAAAGAAGACCGTAAATTTAACCCGCTTTTTGGGCTGATGCCGGGAGAGGCGATCGGTGAAGCGAGTCTTTTGTTTATTCCGGGCACTGAAAAGGCTTCCAGCGCTACGCCGAATGCTGGCGGTTGGGAGCCAGTAAGTATTACCCTTACCATGCCGTAGGTTTTGAACGAATTATTGCATTAACAATAGTCCGGGCAAATTCAGACAGCAATTGTGCCGTAGTTACAGAGGTTTGAGTAGTTGGGATGGAATTTAATTTGACTGGGCTCCAGGTCTAAGTTGCAAATAAATCGTTCCAACAGATGCTGATTGAGTGCGCGGCGCTTCATGCTTGCCATTGAGAAGACAAACGGCGCTTGTCCTGAATGGGATTGCAGTGCATCCAGCTTCGCTAAGTTATTAACCCGGCAAAGTGAGAGGAGGCAGAGGTAAGGGTGAAATCGCTAGCATGGAGGTATGGAAAGACCCGATGCACGATTGCTAAATCCGACAACCCTTTCCCCAGCGCGATCGCGCGTTTTGTTGCCAAACACTAGAAAGTTTTGCGAAATCTGCATTAGTTTTGATTGCTAACAGGGATTGAGTACGATCGTGCTTTTCAAGCCTCACAAACGTGCTGTTGCATCGTCTTCCCAAGACTGAGAGAAAATTACGGGTTTGTCGAATCTTCATAACCAGCGATCACGCTCATCTTCAAACAAAAAATCCCGCCAGACTGACGGGATGACAACAAAAAATTGAGCTGTTGAGTGTTCCCAAACGGGTGGGCGAGTGATCTCTGAGCAATTAGGCTGCAACCACTGACTTGGAAAGAAATCTACGCAGTTTAGCGATGCCAGAACCGATCTAGTTGGGATAAGTTCGCAAGGATGGTTGCTGCACATTGGAGATGCTTATTATCATCGCGATGAAATGACGGAAATGCCTCGCTGTCCACTTGGGCTGTCGATTCTACAACGGCTTGGAGATGTGGATCCTTTTGTTCGTCGCCGCAATCAAGAACGTCTACGGCAAGTGAAGCAGGCGCAGGGAGAGACAATTCTTATCTTTTGTACTCATGATTCCATTGAATAGGAGCAATGCCGAGACTACAGCAATTCTCAAATTAATCCGCTCCCTTGCTGTAGTCTCGGTATACCTAACGATACGCAGTCAAGCGTGTTCTTAGAGCCAGAGTGACATGTTTGGCGAACTCAATTATCCAGGAGACTCAAGGGTTGAGTTGGCACCAAACTGGGTAGACCCGCATCGATGTCTCCCTCTTGATGAGCGGGTGCAGCACTGGGAAGGCGATGAAAATCTGGATTGTGGGGGTCCATTTTCTGGGACAGCATTGCAATCCATTGAGCGTTGGTCTTTGTCCGGAAAGTGTGCAACTCGTAAGGTTCAATCAAAATTTGCTCTCCTTTTGTCGCCAAGAAGGTGGTGCGCTCTCCAGACTGTAATGACTCAATGCTGATCTCGATTTCACCTGAGATGATAAAGAAAAGCTCATAGGTGTACTGATGGTAGTGGTTGCCGCGCACTTTGTTTGCTAACGTTTCCACATAGTTCACCTCAGCCCAAGGCTGATCTAGCGCAGTCCAAAAACAGCCACGATGATCTACATTCATGGCTTGAGACAAGAACCTTTTCATTCAATCTTCCTCACATACCGGGGGCTAGGTCACGGAATCCAACAAAATATTAAGTAATGATAAAGTATTGTCACCATTCGCAATGTGCTGTAGAGCACCGTTTCCTCTCTCTGTAATTTTTGTTGTGCCTTAAAAGCGGGTTTTGTTGGAGGATGGGAAAAATAGGGTTGCTGTCGCTTGTCCCTCAGTGTGTTCATGTCCCACGCCTCCCCACTTTCCGCAAAGATTGATTTACATGATTTGCAGCGCAGTGAGAACAGCTCGATCGAGTCTCCCTTGAAGCAAATCTTGGAAACAGGACCTGGTGTGATTTTCCAATTGCTTTCGCATTCTGATGGGTCAATTACCCTTCCCTTTATCAGTCCAAACTGCATCCTAGTGTTCGAGCGCCCATTTACTGAAATTCAAGCCAATGCCTCACAGTGGCTCGCTCAGATTGAAGCGGACGATCAGGCGACATTTCATAGGACGCTCACCCAAGCGACCCAAACACACCAGTTATGGCAATGGCAAGGACGATGGCGGTTGGCATCTGGACAGATTCAGCTCATTCAACTGATTGCCACCTCAGGCTCACTAACCGCTTTAGGACAGCTTTGGAATGGCCTTCTGTTTGTGCAACCGCCTGTCACGGGTCAGGATGAACCACAGTCTTCGCAGCTTGCTCAAGTTCGCTCAAGGGAACCCGTACCGTCCTGTCAGACCATAGAACAACCAGCGCAGTTGCTGCAAACAGTGATCGACGAAACGCAAGATTGGATTTTTGTCAAAGACCAGCAGTTTCGCTATCTCTTGGTGAACCAAAGCTATGCCACCGCCATCGGACAGACCGTCCAAGACATGCTTGGAAAAGATGATCTGGAATTAGGCTTTCCTGTGGATCTCGTCCTCGGTAATCCAGATCAAGGCATTCGCGGGTTTCGGACGGACGATCAGGCGGCGCTTGCAGGACAAAGAATTCATAATCCCTACGACCCAGCAACCGCAGCGGATGGCACCACCCGTATTTTTGATACACAGAAAATTCCTCTATCTGCCGAGGGTGAGGTTTTCGCAGTGCTGGGCTTTTGTCACGATGTCACTGAGCGCATCACGATCGAAGAGAAGTTGAGACAGCAAACCGCTCAGCTAAAACAAGCCCTCCGCGATCTCCAAAGCAGTCAAACACAACTGATTCAGAGTGAAAAGATGTCGAGCCTGGGACAGCTAGTAGCAGGCATTGCTCATGAAATTAATAACCCTGTCTCTTTCATTCACGGCAATCTCACTTATTTACATGATTATGTCACTGAGATTCTGACCCTCTTGAATCTCTATCAACTTTATCATCCATTCCCACACCCTGCTGTTCAACGCCACTTGCAGGCGACCGACTTTGAATTTATTCATTCCGATCTCCCTAATCTCCTTAACTCAATGGAGATTGGAACCACTCGCATTCGCGAAATTGTCCTGTCGCTACGCAACTTCTCTCGGCTCGATGAAGCCGATTTCAAAGCGGTCGATTTGCATGAAGGACTCGAAAGCACACTCCTGATTCTGCAACATCGCTTGAAACCCTCGCCTCAGCGTCCTGAGATTCTCATCGTGCGAAACTATGCCGCACTGCCTCAAATCGAATGTCGAGCAGGTCAAATCAATCAGGTCTTTATGAATCTCTTGAGCAATGCGATCGACGCACTTGAAGCTACCGCCCAGCCGCAAATCACGATCCGAACTTCCGTGATGGATGACTGGGTAGAGATTGCGATCGCGGATAACGGCATGGGCATGCCGGAATCGATTCAGCGACGGATTTTTGATCCCTTCTTCACGACGAAACCTGTGGGCAAAGGCACAGGCATGGGTATGTCGATTAGCTACCAAATTATCGTCGAAAAGCATCACGGCAAACTGTCGTGTTCATCGAGTGAAGGCAAAGGAACAGAGTTCTTCATTCAGATTCCGATTCACCAGTGATCTGATTCCACGGCTTGTTCACTTGCTTCTCCAACCTAAGTTATTCCAAAAACAGAGCAGTGAACTCGACTGCTCTCGGATTGATCTTTCTCAAGGCTTTGATCACACGACTTGGCAAGCTAGGAAGAGAGAAAATAATAAGCCCTGAAAATCAGGCTTTCTAGCAACCGGAAATCATCACTGTCACGGCTTCAGCCATTGGGTCACTAATCTCGTCTGCCCACTGATGCGCTGTTGAGCGACTGATGCCCAGTGTGGTCGCTAATCGATTTTGGCTGTAATCACTCGCTTGAGTTTTTGATACTCATTAAACACTCGCTTGAGTTTTGTCTTGCTCTTCCCATAAAAGTCTCCCTGAGTTTTTCTTATTCCAATACTTTGGACAGAATTTGAGCAGGTTTTAGACCTCAAACCCTGACTCAGCCCTAGGCTTGATCTTTTTTTCAAAGTCAGGGGTGGAGTTTGTCGATCGAGGTGGTAACCCCTAGCTTTGAGGTGATAACAGTGCTGAAAACATTGCAATTGTTGCCTTTCAATCAGCACTGCTGACTTGGCGTGAGTGTAACTGTTACCACCTGCTACCACCTTAATCTACGAGATGGTAACACTCAAAAGCGTTAATTTATAAGCGCTCTGACTTACTGTTACCACCGTTACCAGCTATCTCCTATAAAACAATTTTTTATTTTGGGTGTAATTCGATTGGTTTAGTTCTGGTATTACCGTTATTGCAAATTTCAAAATGCAGTCATCATCGAGACTAAAGAGAACAACTATGCTCAATGGCATTAAGAAGGTCAGGGGTTCGGCTCCCCTTAGCTCCATAAATGTACAGTGTTTTTATTTGTCATGGAGACACATTAGTGTCGTTTAAGAGGCAGAGCTAGACCTAGCTTGCTTTTCTGCCTAAAGCTAAGCTGGCAATCCCGATGATCTAATGCTAGGTTGCTGAACGAACATTTTCTGAAATCCTTTAATTAAAGAGGGTTTGCTCAGCGACATGAATTTGTCTTGATGTCATCTAATTTGGCACTGTACATCAGAAAACCGCTGGCGGAGGGCGATCGCCTCCAAGAAAAAGGCTAGCCGGAATCGCAGCATCCGGTGCTACGATTCCGGCGGCAGGAGCAGATTTAACCAGGAACCCACCGGAAAATCGTCCCATTTCCCATATTGACCCCGTACATATTACCGTCCAGTCCTTTCTCCATATCCACAACGTAGGTCAGCCCAGAGTCAAACACTCGAACGCTGCTGACTACTCGGCGATTATTGCTGTCGAGTGTGGCCTCGTAAATGTTGCCATTCTGGACATCGCCAAAAATCAGACGATTGTTGTCATAGAAGTCACCCATAATGATGGCAATTGCGCCATCGGCATGCCTTTGGGCATAAATGGGGGCAGTAACCTGCTGATCACCACCACTGTTATAGAATGCCTGAGCTTCAGGCAGGCCACCGTACCCCGTGGTTTGTCGAAGACTGGTTCCATTTCCTCCCTCATAATATGGCCAGCCAAAGTTAACGCCGCGCCCGGTGTTCATTTCTTCCCACGTGTTCCAACCCACATCGCCAAGCACGGGCTGTCCGCTGACTGGGTCGAAGGTAAAGCGGAACGGATTTCGTAAACCATAGCTGAAAACTTTATCGCGATTATTGTCGCTTCCTCCGGTCGCTGAATAGAACGGGTTATCGGATAACCCATCCCCCGTGATCGGATCAATCCGCAGAATTTTTCCTGAAAGGTTGTTCAGGTCTTGCACACGTACAGTCCGGGGATCTGCAAAGTTGTAGGAAGTACCATCCCCGACGCTTACATACAACTTTCCATCGGGACCAAAATGCACCGCTCCGATCGTGTGAGATTCGCTATCGGTTGCTAAATAGTCCCGCACATTTTTGGTGAGATTACCGTTGGCATCAATATCAAGTGCTGAGTCTGGAATACCCGCCAAGTTGGTCGTATTCTTAATTCCTGATGGAGGAATCGACGAGTCATTAGTACTGTTTCCGTCCGGTCGGCTTGTATAGGCCCAAAGGCTATTTTCACCCAGCAGCACGACCTCGCTGCTAGGTGCTGCTGTAAGGTTACCAGCAGCATCGGTTGTTACTGTGAAGCGACCCAGTCGCGCCGGACGATTGTTCGCACTATCGGGTGTGCTGGCTGCTTCTGGTGGGTCATAGGTGTAGAGCAGGTAAACGTAGGGCGTGGCAGGAAAGTTTGGATGAATTGCCAATCCCAATAAACCGCGATCGCGCACACCATTCACTCGTTGGGAGATATCAATGAGTGAAGTTGACTGAAGCACGCCGTCTCGCATCACTCGAACAACTCCGTTCTGCTGGGCAATGAACATATTGCGCCCATCCGGAGTCCAGTCGATCGTGGTGGGTTGGTTGAGTCCCGTCAGCACCGTTTCCCGCCTGAATGTGCCCGAAGAATCATTATCCACAATGGTTAGGCTGGCCGTACTCTGGGATCCTAATGTCGTCCACTTACCAGGGTTACTCAAGGCAAGATTGACCGTTTCGCTCGACTCAACTGAGATGTCGTTCGTGATCAGAATGGAAATCGTCTTGCTCGTTTCTTCGGATGCAAAACTGACGGTACCCGAAGTCGCTGTGTAGTCCGATCCAGCGCTTGCGCTTCCATTACTCGTGGCGTAATTGACTGAGGCTGGCTTGGCTATATTTCCTGTCCGTTGCACGATGACGGAGGCAGTCCCGCTATTTTCGTTGACGCTGTAGCTGGGTTGGCTGAAGCTAACCGTCGATGGGCTATCGTCATCCACAATTTTGATTGTGGCAGTTCGAGGTGCGCCGACTTGACCCACTCCATTGGTGCCTAACAGGCCGATCGTAAAGTCCTCATCAGATTCAAATACGTCGTCATTAACCAGGGTAATATCGATCGTCTTGCTGGTTTCGCCCTCTTGGAACGTGAGACTACCACTTGGAGTGATGTAGTCTGATCCTGGCAATGCTGTTCGACCATCAACGCTATACGTCACCGTGACAGCACCCGTGCTGCCACCCGTGCGGACCACCATCACTGATGCTTTGCCTGCGTCTTCACTAACATTCGGTGGTGTGGAAGTTGCCAGACTGATCGTTCCGGAACCTTGGGGAATCGTGCTAAACAGCATTGATTGCGGAATGCCTTGCTTCGTTTGGCTGGCGCTCGACCACTGCAACGCCATTGATGCGTCCGCCGTATTTTCAAAATATTCCAGCTTGACATCATATCGCTGACCGGCATTGAGTCGAATCTTACCACTGACTTCTTGCCCTCTGCGACTGTTGGAGCTATCAACAACCAGTTGTCCATTCAGCCACAGTTTCGATCCATCATCTGCTGTTGTGTAAAAGGTGTATTCTTCGGTATGGGCCACTTGCACTTGCCCGGTCCAGCGCACGGAAAAGGTATCCTTGTTCATACCAGTAGCGGGTGAATTTTTACCCCAATTGAAGCTGATCGTAGGATCGACACGAGTGAATTTCGGGTTGGTAAAGTTGTTGTTGTCGAAGTACTCTCCTCGCAAGCCGTCGCCTGTGTCCAGTACGCCCGTGTAAGCGTTGAGCGCGCGCGGTTGGAAGGCGATCGAAGCGGCGATCGCCCCTGTTTTTACTTCGAGTATCCAGTCACCACCGCGATCGCTGCTGCCCGTTAAGTCAGTCGATGCGGCAACATCGGTTTTGGTCAGATTACTGATCTGCTGGATTAATTGCTGACCTTTTCCACTCGCGACATTACAGCCATATAACAAAATGTCACCATTGGAGGTAAACGATTTAGCCCAGGCTTTGAGTTGGTCGTCATAGTGCCGAATCGTGGTGGAATTTAGTTCGGTGCTGCCCAATTGAATTCGACCTGTTTGACCGTTGGTTACGACGTGCAGGCTGGCAAGGTTGCGACGATCGGCTAAAACATTGCTGATTTGTTGAATGCCATCTTGCATGGGATCGAGCAAAATTACTTCAACTTCTGGCGATGCGGCGGCTACTAGAGTGGAATAGGCTTCGACGCCGCGATCGATAAATAGAATCGAGGCGCTAGGCTGGCTGGCGACAGATCGGTTGCGATGACTCGATCGCGTCAATGATCCAAACGTATTTGATAGCTGAAAATCTGAGGCTGGATTCAAATTTTGTTGAATGAAAGTGTTGTCTACCTCGAAGTTCTGACCGAACGGGGTAGGCTGCCTGAAAGGTATGCTCATTGTTTTGGGGGTTATGAATGAGAGTTGGAACTGACGCAATTGCGCCCCAAATTCTTTAGTTTTGGGAGACTTCTAAGCGAACTTCCCCGAAAATTGAGGCTGCGGGGGCGAGGAGCCGAGAAGATTTAACTGCGGAACTAGAGAGTATCTAAAAAGCGTTAATCGAACAAAACTATTTTTCTATCATGTAGATTCACCAGTTTCGGATGAATTAGGTTGAAAATTACACCCTGAAGATTGATGATGAGCAAATAATACCAATCCCTCAAGCCAGTGATATAGAGCCGATATAAATCTTTGTTGAATCAGAGCTCAAGTCAAGTCAGAGGGCACGATCGCGCCCTCTGATGTACAGTGCCAAATTAGATGACATCAAGACAAATTCATGTTGCTGAGCAAACCCTCTTTAATTAAAGGATTTCAGAAAATGTTCGTTCAGCAACCTAGCATTAGATCATCAGGATTGTCAGCTTAGCTTTAGGCAGAAAAGCAAGCTAGGTCTAGCTCTGCCTCTTAAACGACACTAATGTGTCTCCATGACAAATAATAAAGTCACTGTACATGAGCAGAGGCATCTAATCACTTTTTGAAGGACTTACAATTAGCGCAATTAATCGATCGACAATGCGATCACGAGACAAATCAATCCAAGTCTCTCCATGCAGCATTTTTTGTAAGATCACCCAAGATACTAGTGAGCCGAAAAAGATTTGGGCGATCGCTTCCGGGTCATCAATCCTTAACTCTGGATGATGTCGGAAATATTCACACAGTAATTTCTTACCGCGTTGTGCCACCGTTTCCACAAACAGCTTCGCTAATTCTGGAAATCGCTCTGATTCACCAATCACAATTCGCAGGAGGGGGACATACTGACTGTTATCCACCACTTGCGTAAAATAGATTTCTGCTAATTTCCGCAGCAGCGTTTCAGGATCAATCTGGTGCGGATCAAGTTGAAACACGATTTCAAATCGAGTGAGCGTTTCGCCTTCAATCAGCGATCGAAATAGTCCTTCTTTGTCCTGGAAGTGACTATAAATTGTTTGTTTAGAAACACCTGCTTCAGCCGCAATGCGATCCATACTGGTTCCTGCATAACCCGATCGCAAAAACACAGCCATTGCACCTTTGAGAATTTGATTCCGCTTTGCAGATTGGCGTTCACTCGTCGCTGGCATTGGTTAACTTTTTCAACGGATAATCGTTTAATCATACTAGACCGTCTAGTATGATGTGTATTCTGCAAATAGAACTTTGCACTCAGAATCTTGCCTTGTCTTATGACTCAAACACTGCCCCAACCTGCGGATCAATCTCCGGGTGCGCCGACGACGAAGCCCTCTCGACGATCGAAGAAACTGCTGATTATTCCGGGGTTGATTGCGATCGCAGGGATTGGATTTGCCACATGGCGATTCATGCCGCGACCTGAAGCGACAACTTTACCGCTGAGCGGACGGATTGAGGCAGACGAAACCGAGATTGGGGCAAAAACGGCGGGACGAGTAACGGCGATGAACTTCCGCGAAGGCGATGAAGTGCAGAAAAATCAGGTGGTGGCACAGATTACCGACGAGGAAGTGAATGAGCAATTGAGCGCCACCGCAGCGCAAGTGGCAGCAGCACGCCAAGAAGAGCAACAAGCTCGATTAGACATTGCCGTGGCAGAAAGCAAGATTCAAGAAGCGCAATTGAATCTACAACAGTCACAAGGTGATGCACGGGGACGGATTAATCAGGCATCTTCTACGGTGGCAGCAGCGCGAGCACAGTTGGCACAAGCAAACGCCAATGTTAAACAGGCACAAGCCCAGTTAAAAGAAGCTCGATCGAGAGCCAGTCTTGCTGTTAAAGATCGCGATCGCTTTGCTCAGTTAGTCAATCAAGGAGCGATCAATAAACAACAGTTTGACCAAGCTCAAACGAATGTTGAAACGGCTCAGGCTGCGGTAGATACGGCACTGGCAACCCTACAAGCGCGTCAAGAAGCGGTGACGGCTGCAAGCGAACAGTTGAGCGCAGCCCAAGGTGGATTGACACAAACCCAAAGCACTGGATTGAATCCCGATATTCGTAGCGCCCAGTTAACAGGACTCGAACAACAGCGCGACCAAGCGCGATCGCGGTTAATTGCAGCCCAAGCGAAAGTGAAAAATGCGTTAGCCAATCAGCAGCAAATTCAAAGACGATTAGATTCGTTTGTAGTCAGAAGCCCGATTCGTGGAGTTGTGACGGCTCGACCTGTTGAGCCTGGAGCTGTCGTGGCGACCGGAAAAACATTGTTAACTGTGATTGATTTAAATACGGTTTATCTGCGCGGCTACATTCCTGAAGGTGACATCGGTAAAGTACGGGTGGGCCAACGCGCTCAGGTGTTTCTTGACTCGAATCTAAAGAAACCGTTGAGTGCGAAAGTTGCAGCGATCGATCCCAAAGCGTCTTTCACACCAGAGAACATTTACTTCCGCAACGATCGAGTCAAGCAAGTGTTTGGCGTGAAGATAACGATCGATGATCCGGGTGGATATGCCAAGCCTGGAATGCCTGCGGATGGGGAAATTATGCTCAAGCAGGAGTAAACATGACTTCAGCCATTGAACTCACTCCGAATGTTTCTCACAGCGCAACCGATTCGGTGATTCAAGTTCGTCAGTTGCATAAACATTACGATCGGATTGCTGCGGTTCGTGGAATTGATTTTAGGGTGGCTGCGGGTGAGTTATTTGGCTTGATTGGCCCCGATGGTGCGGGGAAAACCACTACGTTTCACATTCTCGGCGGCATTATGGAAGCGACAGCCGGGGAAGTTCAAGTTCTGGGCTTGCCTGCGCGGGATGCTCGATTGCAGATTGGCTATCTGACTCAGCAATTTTCGCTGTACTTAGATTTGAGTATCAATGAGAATTTACAGTATGTTGCAGGATTGCGAGAAGTTCCGGAGCCATTATTTCAAGAGCGACGCGCTAAGTATCTCAAGTTGATGAGCTTAGATCAATTTGGTGATCGTCTCGCTGGACAGTTATCCGGCGGTATGAAACAAAAGCTTGCGCTCTGCTGTGCCCTCGTTTCACAGCCGCAAGTTTTATTGTTAGATGAACCGACGACCGGAGTTGATCCAGTCTCGCGGCGGGAGTTCTGGGATGTGTTAGCGGCATTAACCGCAGAAGGCGTGACGATCGTTGTTGCCACGCCTTATCTCGATGAAGCAGAACGCTGTAATCGGGTGGCATTAATGTATGACGGGATGATTCAACAAATTGGAACTCCGACTCAACTGCGCCACAGTTTGGGCTTACATCGCATCGAAGTGCATACGCCCCAGCTCCAAATTGCCGAACAAGTCTTAAACGAGAGTGCTGCCATTACAGATGTGCAGATGTTTGGCGATCGTTTAGATGTGTTAGTAGCTGATCCGAATGCCGGAGAACGAGAAATTCGGGCGAAGTTCCGCGATCGGCATCTCAGCTTAACTTCACTTCAAGCCGCAGAGCCAACGTTAGAAAATGTTTTTGTGACCAGACTGAGACAGCAAGGATCAGCCCCACAGGTTTTAGAATTTCCGCGTGGGCGATCGAGCCGTAAATCCTCAGAAGAGATTGCTATCTATGCTCGGAATCTAAATCGAGTGTTTGGCACATTCCAAGCCGTGAAAAACGTCGATGTGGCAGTTCGCTACGGTGAGATTTTCGGCTTGCTTGGAGCAAATGGAGCCGGGAAAACTACCACAATCAAAATGCTCTGTGGATTGTTACCTGCGAGTTCTGGAGAGATTGCATTAGGTGGAGAACGCGGCAATCTTCGCAGTAGCGATCTCAGAAAGCGAATCGGCTACATGAGCCAGAAATTCACGCTGTATGATGACTTATCGATCGTGCAAAACCTGCAATTCTATAGCGGTGTGTATGGGGTTCCACGCAAGCTCCGTCGCGAAAAGATTGATTGGGTGCTTGCGACTTGCGGACTTGAAGGGCAGGAAAATATGCTCACCGGACAGCTACCCGGAGGTTGGAAACAGCGCGTTGCTTTCGGAGCTTCTGTGTTGCACGAACCGGATATCTTATTCCTGGATGAACCCACCTCCGGGGTTGATCCATTAGCGCGGCGGCAATTTTGGCGATTGATCAATAACTTTGCTCGAAATGGAACTGCAATTCTAGTCACAACACACTATCTCGAAGAAGCAGAACAATGCAACCGCATGAGCTTTATGGTGGCAGGTGAAACCGTTCTAGAAGGTTCACCGAGTCAAATCAAAGCAGCGCAACCCGGACAATTAATCGAAGTTGTGCTGGATCAAACTCAAGCCGCATCAAACTTACTAAAACAACAAATGGACAGTTGGCGAGTGTCGATTTTTGCAGATCGCCTGCACGTGGTCATTGATCATCCCGAAGAAATCGAACTCCTACGATCGCGCCTCATCGCCGCCAACCTATCCCCCACCTCCCTACTCCCCATCCCCTACTCCCTCGAAGATGCCTTTATCGGAGTCGTTCAACGCGCCCAATTATGAAACGCATTCTGGCTCAATGTAAAAAAGAACTGGCTCAGTTTCGCCGCGATCGTCTCACTTTAGCGCTGGCGTTCATTTTGCCGACGATGACCCTGTTTATCTTCGGGTTTGCGATTCGACTCGAAGCCAAGAACATTGCTTTGATCGTGCAAGACTTCGATCGTAGTAACCTAAGCCAAGCGTACACAGAGCGACTATATGCGACCAATCAATTTATCCCGGTGCAGTGGAACGGGCTTGATCCGATTCGAGATGGCATCGATCGAGGACTTGCTAAAGCTGCGGTGATTATTCCGCCGAAATTTAGTAGTGATGTTCAAGCCGGGAACACCATTACCTTACAAGTGCTGATTGATGGAACCGATGTGAACAATGCGCGAGTGATTAAAAACAGTATTCAAGCCTTTACCAAAGTGTTTATTCAAGATCAGAACTTGGCGCAGTCACAGCCGAAGATTCTCCCTCGGATTCGATTGTGGTTTAATCCAGGGCGGCAAGAGTCGCTTTACATTAAACATTATCGGAAATAGCAGTCAGTAGGGATTCAGCCGTGTGCCTCCGGATCTTATCAAACTAGGCAAATCTCAACTGACGGTTCTCAAGGCGAAAATTGTGCAATCCACA
>JACJNX010000063.1 GCA_014695255.1 Cyanobacteria bacterium FACHB-63 | reverse complement strand
TGACAAGCAGGCTTTGTACAATGGCTTCCATAGCTATCCATTCGGTGCGTTTGTGATTATTTGCACCCTAAGCGATGGGTAGCTTTCTTGTCAAAATTCTGTCCGAACTATTGGTAGAGATTAGCTTCCTTGTACATCATCAGAGTAATTGTCCCTGAAATACGATCGCTGCTATCGCTTTGAGCCAGTTGATTTTGATCAGGATGTAGCTATGACAAACCTTCATTCAAATGACTCTCGGAAAACACTTGATCCGAACCGCCATCCTATTTCTCAAGCTTCAGAACCGCAAGATTCGTCTGAGCCATTCACGCTTGCTGAACCAACACAGACAGTTGTTCCAGATCAAGAATTAGAGCCAATTGTGATCGCTGATCAGACCCAACTTCAAAAAGCTGATCAGTCGATCGAACCCGCGACATCGATTGTAATCTCGCCATCTGCTCCAGCAGTTAAAAAACGGCGTTTTACTCCAAAGCAGGTGATCATTGCGCTTGGAGTCACAACCGCGCTTTTGGGAAGTGCGATCGCGGCAATGACTTTCAGAACCGAGCAGTACAACAAAATTGCTGAGGCTGAGCGCTTGTTAAGCGAGACTTGCCATACAGCAACTCTTTCAGATGCAGATGCCCTAAACACTGCTGAAACAGGCTGGAACAATGCAATGGCTCGAATTCAAGGAGTTCCGCGAGTTCCTGGTTTTGGTGCAGCGGAGGTTCAGTCATTACAGACAAAATATGCGGGGTGCAAAACGAACATTGAGGCAACAAAACTGTTTCAGGAGGCAGCAACAAGGAGCCAGCCTGCTCGTAGTGCTGTTCAGCGATCGCTCGTTCTGTCTGAGGAGGAGTGGGAAAACCATCTGTCACAACTAGATACTGCGATCGAGCACTTAAACTTAATTCCCAAGACTTTCGACAATTCTAATCAGCTAAAGCAATCACTGCCGGTTTTCAATGCAGCGCAACAGCGATTAAAGGAATACAAACAGATTCGTGCGGATGCCCAGAAGCGGCACGACCGTGAGCATAATGCAGTGATAAACTTTACGGCAGCAAAGGAACTCTATCAGCAGTTTGAAGCGAATCAAAACGTGACCGATGCTAAAAAGCGAGAGAACGTTGAAGTAACGCTACGAAATGCTATCGATCGACTTAGAAAGATTCCGCCAGAAGGAACGACTGTTTCGACAGAGGCAGTCCAACTGCGCCAAACTTACGCTCAATCTCTTAAGACCTTTGAAGCTGAACCCGCGAAGCAACAGCTACGTCAACTGGCTGCAAGCTTCGATCGCCTTTCGAGCGATTTAGAAGCTCGCATCTCGGCTCAGGAGTTTGCAGCTAGCCTTAACAATATTGAGACTCGATTAAATCAGCTTCAACAAACGGCAATTAGTCGCCATCCTGCGCTTAGATACTTTCAATCTGCGCTCGAAGACTATCGATTTGCTCAAAGCCTCTTCAATGTTTGTAATCAGCAGCCTGACAATTGCTTCAATGGCATGAACAGCGATAAATATCTAAGCGTTACCTCTCCGCTGTTTAGAGCGTTAGTCGATCTTTACCAAGTTAAATCTGTGTCGGCATTTGAATCTGTACTGCGACGGAGGCGAGGAATTAGACTCAGTTCAGCGACGGAAAAAACAGCAATGAAGGCTGTTTTAGAGGCTGCGGATAGTAAAGTTAAAACCGCAGAGCGGTTAATCAAAGAATCCTGATAAAAGTCATTTGCTGGGAATTCTTTACAACTTGCGGGTGAAGCGCGATCGTATTAAACGTTTTCTAATAAACAACACATGAGATTAGAAGGGCGGAGGTGATCCGGTGCTGACAAAACTTCTACTTGCGATCGGCGCTTTATTCGCAGTTGCGATCGTCGCGCTAATCTTCACTCAATCAAAACACAACGCAAACATCGCAAAAACTTGGAGAGTGCTGCAAACTAAGCCATCATCGATCGAGCGATTTAGCAAAGAGATGATTGCAGATCAACCGGAACCTGTGCAGCGGTATTTTCTTCATGCGTTTGGTGCAGAGCGCAATCGCGAAGCCAGTGCGCCTGGAATTCCGATTGCTTCCTCAGTTCATCTCAAAATGAGCGGAACCCTGCGACTAGCACCGAATCAGGAGTGGATGCCGCTACAAGCTGAGGAATTGCTTTCAACGCAGGGATTTGTCTGGAAAGCAACAGCAGGAAAAGGGTTAATGCAGATGCAGGGAGCCGATTACTACACACATGGAGCAGGAAGATCGCGCTTTTCGCTCTGGGGCTTGATCCCAGTCGTGAACGCTCAGAGTCCTGATGTGATGCGATCGTCGATCGGGCGCTGGATTGGGGAGTGCTTCTGGCTTCCAACGCTATTGCTGCCGTCGCGTGGAGTCAGTTGGCGAGTGATTGATGTCAACACGATTCAAGCAAGCTTAAAAGCAGACGGTGAACCGCTTACGCTGACCTTTGTGATTGATGCGCAAGGCAGACTGCTGCGGAGTTCTTTTCTGCGGTGGGGCAACCAAACCGAAGATAAACACTACGCTGAAATTCCCTTTGGTGCAACATACGAAACTGAGCAGACGTTTGATGGCTACACGATTCCATCGCAAATCAGTGCAGGGTGGTGGAGCGGAACAGACCGCTATTTTGAGTTCTTTCGGATGACGCTTGAGCAGGCAGATTTTTGATAAAGGAGTGAAGAGATGTTTTTCAAAGCAATGCTGATTTGGCTCATATTTATTGTTGTTGAAAGTTTGAATGGAACAATTCGCGAGCTTTGGTTAGTTCCAGTTCTAGGGGATGTTCGCGCACATCAAGTTGCTTTTATCACTGGCTCAATTTTGATCTTGACGATCGCGACTCTATTTATTCGTTGGCTAGGAGTATCACGGATACCTCAACTGTTCACGGTTGGCTTTCTATGGATGGTTTTAACGGTGACATTTGAGATCGTTCTGGGTCGCTTTATTCTGGGCTATTCCTGGGAGCGAATTGCTGCGGATTACAATTTATTTCAAGGAGGCTTAATGTCGATCGGTCTAGTCTTGCTGCTTCTCGCTCCCTGGATTGCTGCAAAGCTCCGATCTATTCAGAATCAGTCGATCGCACCAGAATAAAGCAGTTCTTAGCAAACTATTCCATCAGCAAAGGTTGGACTCTACCCACTTTCCAAGCAAGTAACGCTCCCAGTCCAAGTAGACTCACCATAAAGGTCACAATTCCGCCTAAAACTGGAACCAAAGACAGGAGCGTGATGATTAGCAACCCGATCAAGAACTGCTGCAATCGAGTACGCTCGTCGCTTTGTGTAACTTGCTGACCCACCCATAATGAGATGCCCAATGCTCCAACAAAGGTGGCGAGACTCGCAACCAGAATCAAGAGTGGGATCAATGGAATGCCGATTAGAGTAATCGCAAGAAAGAGGGTGAGAGCAATCAGGGCGATCGATGCTCCAATTCCCCACAAAGCACTTTGGCTAGGATAACGTTGAACGGTTGCTGCCAAATTAGTCAGGAATGAGGGGGCAGCGCGGAGGAGAATCACGCCAACAATGGCAGAAACGATCGCGCTCATGATCCGAAAACTACTTTGAGCGGCGTAACCTGCCCAAAAGGAATGACGATCGCGCTGCGTTCCCCGCATTGCATCCTCGTTAAACGTTTGCTTCGCGCCACCAATCGTGGCTCCTTCTTCCTGCACCACGTTACCGCCAACGGCATAAGCATCACCATCGACGCGCGCGCCTTTCTTAAGCGTGACATTTCCGCCAATTGCGATCGCGGTTTGCGTTACTCGTGCATTCGGTTGTACTGTCACCGATCCTCCGATCGCATGAGCATTTTCTACGACTTGCTTTTCTGGAACAGTAACATCTCCACCCAAGCGAATTAAATTCTTATTGTTGATGTTGATATCGGTTTGCGCGATCGCGCTACTGGTTAATAGCAGCACGATAGTTAAAACAAATACTGAAAGCCATTTCATAGGAAAAACCTAATGCTGTTACAACCTTTATTTCTCAGCGCGGAGCAAAAATTAGCCGAACCAGTGGGAGGGCGCTAACCCAGCATCTTCCTCTTCAGGTAAGCAATGTTCGATTTCTTGCTGATTCTGTACCAAAATTTCTTCAATCCCCTGACGAATGACGAACTCGGTACAAGACTGCGGATCACTACAGTAGGGAGCATAAGTTGGATGAACACTGACTTCTTGAACGTCCTCAATCAGTGTAAACACACTCGGAACTCGGTTTAGAACCCACACTAACAATTGCTGGCGGAAGTCAGGATGAGAAAATGCTTGTTGATATGGATGTTCCGGATAGTCTTCTAAAACCCGTTCGATTTCTTGAAGAATATGATGTTCTGTTAAGTTAACGATCGTCTTTGACATGAAATAGACCTCGCTTTAAGCAAAAATAGGATACAGAAGCACTAATCATTCCAGTAATCTCCTGCTTCTCTTGTGTGCCAAGGATAGATCGCGATCGTGAGAAACTTGTGAAGACTCATTGAAGGGTTGTGTTGCAAAAATGGTAGGGTATGGAGGCACTATCAACTTAACTGGAAATATTTAAAATTAAACACGGTAATCCCCCAATCGTCAGTCTCGCTCCAGTTTACGCAGCAATTTTCACATCAGTGATTTCTCGCCAATCCT
>JACJNX010000062.1 GCA_014695255.1 Cyanobacteria bacterium FACHB-63 | reverse complement strand
GTGCTGCGGGTTTTGAGCAGCGTCAGATATGGATTTATCTTGCCGTTATCGCTGGATTGGGAATTGGTTTAGGCGAGGTGTTCGACCTTGTATTCCTTCCGAGCATGCGGTACTGAAGAAGCTCAAATTATTGGAGCCACGATCGCCAAAATAGAAAAACTGCCCCAACATTGGGGACGGCAGCCAGTTCAAGTACGATCGCACCTCACCGGGGAACGCTAAACCCGCCCCTTATTCCCAGTGGCGATGAAAGAAATCGATCTTTGTAATGAATTCTGAATCCGCGATCGTGCGCATGATGATCGAAGCATGGCTGATTCTGGCGTTCATGCTTGGGCTGGTGGTTTGGGGAGTTTGGGTAGAGCGGCGGGATTGATGAGCGGTTGAAGGCGCGATCTCAGGCGCAATTCTTCGCAACACAGGTTGCGAAGAATTCTGTAGGGATAAAACATTGCAGGCTTCGGTTTGTTAAGGGTGTTTGTGTTAAAGGCTGGGAAGCTAAAACAATTACGAATCACCTTGGGCTCTACGCTGCCCTCTTTTTCTTATGCAGCAAACCTTACACTTCGTATCAAAAGGAAAGTTTTATTTGAATTTAGTATAAATTTAAACAGATCTTAAGGTTCCTAGTTCCTCCTTGGGAACGTTGACAGCACGCTGCCACGGTGCTCAAGACTCTTGCTGGTCGAATCTTGGTTCAATTCTTGGTAATTCCGGCCTTGATTGATCTAGCGCATCAGCAGATCAGTCCCCCTACTCTGTTGGCTTTGACAACTTTGCTTGACCAACCCTCATGATCTACCCTCACCCAGGAATAGCTCGTCAAATAAAGCCAGGACGGCTAGTTAGTTGTGTTCCCCCTACAACCCCTAGGAGGTTAGGATGACCTCGGTTGGTTCTCACTTTCAAAACAGTGAGCAAGATCCAAGCCAATCTTGCTTTAAGCTAGCAGCAATATCTCAGCGGTGTCTTGCTGAGTGCCAGAAAATTAATCAAGCCCTACAGCAGGAATTAAGCACTTGTGAGCGATCGAAGACGGCATTAGAGCAGTTACTTCAGGCAATCGTTGAGCTAACCCCCTTACCAATTGCTCTCGCCTGTACAGAGAATCATCAAATTCTGCTGAAAAATCAGCTCGTGCAGCCTTTATTCGGCATTCCAGATAGCGAGATTTTTGACAGGATCGAATCTAAGTATTACGCCAATCCTGCTAACCATGCTCAAATCCTGAACAAACTGCAAGACAAGGAACGGTTGATTCACTATGAGCTTCAGCTAAAAACAGCACAGGGGGAGCTTCGAGATACGTTAGTCTCCGCTCAGACCGTTGAGTATGAGGAGCAACCGGCAATCCTCTGGATCTGGACGGACCTAACGGAGCAGAGACAGTCCAGTGAGGCACCCCTAGCACAGAAAAAGCCAGAAACGGGGCTGCAACAGAGCGAAACTCAGTTCCGAGTAATTGCGGAGGCCGCTCCCATTTCCCTCACTGTTAGCCGTGTGACGGATGGACGGCTCCTGTATGTAAATCAACAGGCTGGGCGAACCTTTGGACTTCCTCGCAACCAGTTCGTCGGACGTACAGTCCTCGGCTTTTACAACAATGCCCTTGACCGTCAAGCAATGGTCCAGCGACTTCTGCAAGAGGAATATATTGCTTACTGTGAAGTGCAAGCTAGAAAAGCGGACAATACCCCCTTTTGGGCTGCTGGTTCTCTTCGACTCCTGACCTGGAATGATGAACCTGCGATTTTCAGTGCTTTTTATGACATTACAGAACGTAAACAAGCCGAAATTGCTCTCCAGGCACAGGCGCACCTGCAGGCTGCAGTGGCTCAATTGGGGCAACTAGCACTTGAATCGAGCAATCTCGCTCAGCTACTGGACGAAGCGGTCACTTTGATTGCTCAAGTTCTTGGAGTCACGCTGTGTGGAATTTGGCAACAGCTTTTCAATAACAGTACATTGCTGCTGCAAGCTGGCGTTGGCTGGCAAGAGGGACTCATTGGGTCTACCCTCGTTGGCACCCAGTCCAATTCCCACTTGGGGTATGCACTTCTTACACAGCAGCCTGTGCTAATTAAGGACTTTCGGACTGACACCCGATTTAGTGGTTCGCCCCTATTACATAGTCACTCAGTTGTGAGCGGTGTAAGCCTTTCCATTTCTGGTCAATCCCAGCCATTCGGCGTTTTAGGTTGCTTTACAGATAAGCTTCGCACCTTCACACCAGACGATCTTCACTTTTTACAAGCGGTCACCAACATCCTGTCTAGTTTCATTTTGCGCCAGCAGTCAGAAGAACGATTGCATTTGATGGAGCGGGCGATCAACGCCAGCAGTAACGGAATTGTGATCACCGATGCTAATCAACCCAATAATTCAATCATTTATGTCAATCCAGCCTTTGAAGCAATTACTGGATACAAGGCAGCTGAAGTAATCGGTCAAAACTGTCGTTTTCTTCAAAGTGGCGATTTTGACCAACCTGCACTAGCCGTATTACGCTCTGCTATCAAGGCACAGGAAGAATGCCATGTGACTTTGCGAAATTACCACAAGGATGGCACGCTCTTCTGGAATGAACTGTATGTTGCACCAGTGTTTGATGCAGCGGGATGCCTGACTCACTTTGTGGGAGTACAAACTGATATCACTGAGCGCAAAGCAGCAGAAGAATTGCTGCGGCAACAGGAGGAACAGTATCGCCGCATCGTAGAGACGGCAACCGAGGGAATTTGGATGCTGGATGCAGACAGCAATACCAGTTTTGTGAATCAACAGACCGCAACCATGCTAGGCTACAGCCCCGATGAGATGCAAGGGAAGCCTTTGTTTGCCTTTATGGATAAGGAGGGCAAGGCGCTTGCCAATCTTTACTTAGAACGTCGCCGTCAGGGTGTTTGTGAAATGCACGATTTCAAGTTCCGCCGCAAAGATGGAGCAGACTTGTGGGCCATCCTTTCCACGGCTCCCTTATTTAATGAGCAAGGGAACTACATTGGTGCTTTGGGGATGCTTACCGATGTAACCGATCGAAGACGAGCCGAGATGGCTCTGCGGGAAAGTGAGCAACGACTGAATAACATTCTTGGCTCACTCGAAGATGTGGTCTGGTCCGTTTCAGCCGCAACCAGGGAAACGCTTTATCTCAATCCTGCGGCGGAGAAGATTTACGGTCGGTCATTAGCGGAATTTTTTGACAACTCAAAGCTGTGGCTGGAGGTAGTTCACCCAGATGATCAAAAGCGAGTCCGGCTTGCTAATAAAGCTTTGCTGAAGCAGAAAGGGTATGAATTGGAGTATCGAATTCTTCGACCTGATGGTAATGTGCGTTGGCTGTATGAGCGGTGCCATATCGTTTATGATGCAACTCGTAAACCCATCCGGATTGATGGCATTTCCACTGATATTACGGAGCGTAAGCAGCTGGAAGCCCAATTAGTGCATGAGGCTTACCACGATGCTCTGACTGGGCTGCCTAATCGGGTGCTGTTTATGGATCGGCTGAAGCAGGCGATCGCCCGCACGAAACGTCGCTCCAACCATCGATTTGCGGTGCTCTTTGTCGATCTCGATCGCTTTAAGGTGATCAATGACAGTCTGGGGCATTTAGTGGGCGATCAATTATTGATAGAGATTGCCAAACGCCTTGCGAGCTGTCTGGGTTCCGAGCAGACGATCGCTCGTTTAGGGGGAGATGAGTTTACGATTCTACTGGAGGCGATCAAGGACGAGAAAGATGCCACTCTGGTCGCTGAACACCTGCATCAGGCATTAAAATTACCGTTCAACTTGAATGGGTATGAGGTCCTTACCACGGCAAGTATTGGGATTGCATTGAGTGGGATAGGCTATACTCAGCCTGAGAACATGTTGCGTGATGCGGATACTGCCCTTTATCACGCGAAAGGAAAAGGCAAAGCTTGTTGGGCAGTATTTAATGCAGCGATGCACAGTCAGGCGATGTCGCTGTTGCAGCTAGAGATGCCCTTGCGTCGGGCAATTGAACGACAGGAACTTCAGGTCTACTATCAACCCATTGTCTCACTCACTACTGGTCGGATTACTGGATTTGAAGCTCTCGTGCGCTGGCTGCACCCGGAGCAAGGATTAATTTCTCCGGCTCAATTTATCCCAGTCGCAGAAGAAACTGGACTGATTGTGCCGATTGGGCAATGGGTATTGTATGAGTCTTGCCGCCAGCTTCAACGATGGCAAACCCAATTACTCACAACTGCTGGATTGACCATGAGCGTTAACCTTTCAAGTAAGCAATTCGCTCAGCCCAACTTAGTGGAACAAATTAACCAAGTTTTGCAAGAGACTGGGCTAGATCCAGGCAATTTGAAGTTGGAGATTACCGAGAGCGGTATTATGGATAATGATGGATCTATGGCTCTTCTGCAACAGCTTCAGGCACTTGGGGTGCAATTGTGCATTGATGATTTTGGTACAGGCTATTCTTCACTCAGCCGGTTGCGCCAGTTGCCGATCCAAACATTAAAGATTGATCGCTCCTTTGTCAGCACGATGCAGGAATCAATAGCTGATGCAGAGGTTGTCCAGGCTATTATCACTCTCGCTCACAATCTGGGAATGACTGTGATTGCAGAAGGAGTTGAAACGGCAGACCAATTAGCTCAGCTAGTCCAATTACATTGTGAACAAGGGCAGGGTTATTTCTTCGCAAAGCCCCTGAATTGCCAGGCAGCAGAAGCAGTGCTGATTGCTGGTTCGCAGATGTAAAGGAAGCTTCTCCACCAATATCGCTGTTGGTGTTCTGTATTCTATTACATTCTGAATAGGAGAAGTCGCGGTTGAGATCAAGCGTTTTGATCCCAGCGTTGGCAGTTGGCATTCCTTTAACGATCGTGTTTACCGGATTGACCTGCTACTTCTATCATCTGGTGCACGTCTGGTTAGCCGCTGGAAAATGGTGCACTCAGTTTTATCCAAACGGTACAGAAAAGATTCTCTACGGCGAGGAGTGCAGTGGCTTCGCTCCACGTCGCGATCGCACTCAATCTGGAAACTCTAAACCCGTCCCTTATTCCCAGTGACAATGGAAGAAATCGATCTTTTAATGAATTCTGAACCCGCGATCGCGCCCATGACGATCGAGGCTTTGCTGCTTCTCGTGTTCATGCTTGGGCTAGTGACGTGGGGTTTTCTAGCGGAGTAGCAGAATTTACAAGATTAGCCTTTCCCCTATCACTTCTTAGGCACTAACTGGAGCGAACTAGGCTCGCAATCGCTTGCACCAACATCTCCGGGTCAACTGGCTTCGAGAGGTGCTTTTGAAACCCTGTTGTCAGTGCCTGCTGCTCATTTATTTCCCCGGCATAAGCTGTAAGCGCAATCGCCGGAATTTGTCCGCCCTGTTGGGGGGACAACGCTCTCACCTGTTGAATCAGCATATAGCCATTTATCTCAGGCATCCCAATATCGCTTAGCAGCACATCTGGCTTGAATTGAACTAACACCAGTAACGCTTCTGAAGCAGATGCAACCGCTCTCACCTGTGCACCTGCCTGTTCTAAGACAAACGCCTCAAATTCCCGTGTATCCGCATCATCATCCACCACCAAAACTTTGATACCGCCCAAATCAACGTTCTGTGCCGACGATCGTTCCTCTAACCGTGCTTGAGATTGCGTTAACATCAGCGGAAGTCGGACAATGAAGGTTGCTCCTTGTCCTTCTCCAGCGCTGTCCGCTTGAACTGTCCCTCCATGCAGTTCAACCAGGTGTCGGACGATCGCTAATCCTAATCCCAATCCCCCAAATTTTCGGGTTGTTGCCCCATCTGCTTGCCGGAAGTAGTCAAACACATAGGGCAAAAAGTCAGGAGCAATTCCCTGCCCGGTGTCGCTGATCGTAATGCAGGCATCAGAATCAAGGCGCTCCAACCGAATCTTGACCTGGCCTCCTGCCGGGGTGAACTTGACTGCATTCGAGAGCAAATTCCACATCACTTGCTGCAATCGCGTGGCATTCCCCAAAACCGAGCCTGTATCCGATATGAGGGTTGACTCCACTTGAATCGACTTAGCTTCTGCCGCTAATCGTATCGTCTCGATCGCTGCCCGAATTGTCGAAGCAAGATTGACCGGAGCGACATTGAGCGTCAGCTTGCCTTGCAGAATGCGGGATACATCTAGCAGGTCTTCAATCAGTTCTGATTGAAGTTTGGCATTCCGTTCAATCGTTGCTAACGCTTGCGCTGTCTTTGTTTCGTCTAGTTTGCCGTTCTGGAGTAGTTTAGACCAACCCAGAATTGGATTGAGGGGCGTTCGCAATTCGTGCGACAAAACTGCCAAAAACTCATCCTTGATTCGGTTTGCTGCCTCGGCTTCTGCTCTTGCCGCCTCAGCCCTCATTAAGTTTTCGGTCCGCTCCTGCTCCCGCTGGAACAGCAAATTTGCTGCGAATTCTAAGGATTGCCCTAACAAAACCACTTCTTTGATCGAGAGAGAATCAACCTGGGGATACTCACCGTTTGCCAACGCTTCCGCAGCCGAAGCAGCCGAGGTAATGCTGCGGGAAATTCGCCTTGAAAGAATGAAAGCACCGATGCCGCTCAGGAATAGCGTTGCTATTCCTGAGCCGACAACAAGTTCCATCGCTCGTTGGGCTGGTTCTTCGATGACCTGAACAGGTACAGTGACAGCAACGGTCCAAGGGGAATCACTCACTCGACAAAAGGCGACATAAACCCTCATTCCTTCTAAAGTGGTATCTCGGTAGACCCCTTCAGTAGCCTCTCCAATCTGCTTCAGAAAAGATGGTGTCCCGCGTTGCCCAACAAAGCGCTCAGGTTCACGGGTGCGTGCTACCACAACCCCTTGACCATCAACCACCGTGCGTGTCCATTCTCCATCAACGGTTGCTTGCTCGTCCGTGATCCGCGCGATCGCTTTCTAGTTAATAACCCCTGTAAGAACGCAGGGCTGATTTATTGAAAGAAGGAAAAGAGGCGACGCACATCATGAGCCAACTGTCTTAATGCATGAGTCATCGAAGTAAAGCCGTGCTGACGAAACAGATTGATGGCAATG
>JACJNX010000061.1 GCA_014695255.1 Cyanobacteria bacterium FACHB-63 | reverse complement strand
CGGCGCGAAACTCTGGAACTTGTTTCAGATGTTCGATCAAGCTCATGGAAATTAAAGCTGAGTGACGTCACTGCCGAGTTTAGCTTTTCTACGCTGACAATGAAACAACCCTGCCCTCGTAAGTGAGAAGAGTGGGGACAATAAGAGCAAATGAAGCGGGAACACTGACTACCATTATTTACATTCGATGGGCTTCCCCAGCGCGTGGGAACCTTGCACCAGAGCAACTTGATTACATCTTTTATGAAGGAGATTAAAAGTTTCATAGCGCATGACTTGATTTCAGCTTGCTAATCCGTGGTTCTAATATTGTCATGCGGATAGAATAATTTAGCTGTTGTTTAACGATTCTTTCTAATGTGGCGATTCAGAATCATCGATCGGCGAATATTCCCCTACAGCGCTTGATCCGAAAATCAAAACCCCGAAAAAAAGCGAGAGACTGAATCTTCAATCTCCCGCTTCAACTTATTTCCTTCGCGAATCAGTTTATTTCTTCGCTAACTTCTTCGCTTTTGCCACTTTCCGCAATCGAATCGATTCAGGGGTGACTTCTAGCAGTTCATCAGGTCCGATGTACTCTAGGGCGCGTTCTAGGCTCATGTCGATCGGTTCTTTCAACTGCACCAATTCTTCACCGCCAGATGCACGGTGGTTGGTCAATTGCTTTGTTTTACAGACATTGAGTTCGAGATCTTGGGGTCGGTTGTGTTCGCCCAAAATCATGCCCTTGTAGACCTTTGTACCCGGACGAATAAAGAACACGCCCCGATCTTCAGCGTTTTGCATCGCGTAGAAGGTTGCGACTCCTTCTTCAAACGAGATCAGAACACCGTTACGACGCGCTTCGATCGCGCCACTGATCGGACGATACTCTAAGAAACTATGGTTAACGATGCCAGCGCCGCGTGTCAGTCGCATACACTCACCCCGAAAACCAATCAGACCCCGCGCCGGAATCACAAATTCTAGATTCGTGCGTCCGTTGGTTCCGACTTGCATATCCTGCATTTCGCCCTTGCGCTGTCCAAGACGCTCAATACAGCCACCGACTGATTCTTCTGGGACATCCAGAATCAAGGTTTCAAACGGCTCACAAGGTTGACCATTAATCTCACGGAAAATCACTTGCGGCTGAGACACTTGGAACTCGTAGCCTTCCCGACGCATCGTTTCGATCAAAATGCCTAAGTGCAACTCGCCTCGACCAGACACCGAAAGTTTATCCGGCGAATCGGTATCTTCGATCCGGAGTGCTACGTTGGTCTCGAGTTCCCGGTACAAGCGATCGCGCAACTGCCGCGACGTAACGAAAGTGCCTTCTTGACCTGCAAACGGCGAATCGTTCACCGAGAAGGTCATCTGCAAAGTCGGTTCATCGACTTTAATCAACGGTAATGCCTGTGGATTGTTGGGATCGGTAATCGTTTCGCCAATGTTTGCATTAGCAAATCCGGCAACGGCAACGAGATTTCCAGCCGTGGCTTCTTCAATTTCGATCCGCTTCAGTCCCTCAAAGCCCATCAGCTTCGAGATTTTCGACTTGACGATTTCTCCGGTTTCCGTGACGATCGCCGCCTGTTGACCCATTCGGATCGAGCCGTTGTGAATCTTACCGATCACAATTCGACCGAGGTAATCAGAATAATCTAGCGTCGTAACTTGTAGCTGAAGGGGCTTGGTTGCATCTCCAACGGGCGGTGGAACATGGCGCAAAATCGCATCAAAGAGCGCCTGCATATCGCTTGCCTCTTCTTCCAGCGTATCTTTTGCGAATCCTGCCAAACCAGAACCGAATAAGTAAGGGAACTCGCACTGGTCATCATCTGCACCGAGTTCGATGAATAAATCCAGCACCTTATCCACTGCGATCATCGGATTGGCGCGGGGACGATCGATCTTGTTGACAAAAACGATCGGGCGCAGTCCCTTCTCTAATGCTTTCTTCAGCACGAATCGCGTCTGCGGCATTGGGCCTTCGTTGGCATCGACAATCAAGAGACAACCATCGACCATCCCTAAAACCCGCTCGACTTCACCCCCGAAGTCCGCGTGTCCAGGCGTATCCACAATATTAATCAGCGTCTCTTTGTAGCGAACCGCCGTATTTTTCGACAGAATGGTGATGCCCCGCTCACGCTCTAAGTCGTTTGAGTCCATCACACAGTCTGGGACTTCCTCTCCCTCGCGGAACGTTCCCGCCTGCTTAAGAAGAGCATCGACAAGCGTAGTTTTACCGTGGTCAACGTGAGCAATGATGGCAACGTTCCGAATGGGAAGAGTCATAAAGACGACCGTTAGAGTGCAAGAATTCGTAAAAAGGCTTAACAATTCTATCCTAACGGCTTCACGTTAAGTTGGGAATTTGATCAGAAACTAATGCCAAAATTCGATCGGCAATTTCATCTGCCACAGGCAACACTGATAATCGGTTGCCTTGGCGCACGACTGCGAGTTCATCTGCCGTGAAAGTCTGACGCAGTCGATCGAGCGAAATCAGCGGCAATTTCTTTATAAACTCAACTTGGACGGTCTGCCACCGGGGAGAATTGAGCGGCGATTTCGCGTCGTAGTATTTGCTATCAGGATCAAACTGAGTCGGATCTGCGATATTAGATTCCACAATCTTCATTAAGCCTGCAACCCCAGGAGGATTTGCATTGGAATGATAGAAAAAAGCAACGTCTCCCGATTTCATCGATCGTAGATAGTTGCGGGCTTGGTAGTTGCGAACGCCATCCCAAACGGTGACGCGATCGCGCTCTAAGTCGGTAATCGAATAAACGGTTGGCTCTGATTTCATTAACCAATACTGCATCACATCGTCCCCATTCTGCGGGCAGTCTACCGCACCCTCGGTCATCGATCTGAAAGTGTTGCTCAATGTCAAATCTCCCTAGTTTGCCACATCGAATCTGGAGAAACAGTTTTTCGAGAACGCAACCTGATATAAAAGTTTCGAGAGAGGAGTGAACATCGCATGAACTTACATAAAAGCGCTTTGGATTTGTTAAAGGAAACGAGCCGCACCTTTTACATTCCAATTAGTCGATTGCCCGCTGGACTGCAAGAAGCAGTCGCCTCGGCGTATCTCTGTATGAGAGCGATCGACCAGATCGAAGACCATCCGACCCTGGACAATGTGGTGAAAGCACGAATGCTGCGGCAGATTAGTTTGGTCTTGCAGGCAGGCGATCGCGAATTTACGGCGGAAGATTTTCGCCCGATTTTTGCTCCGGAGTTAGCTCATCTTGAAGAAGTCACGCTGCGTATCGATGAGTGGCTGTCCTATGCACCATCCGAGATTGCACCACGAATTTGGGAAGCGATTTCAACCATGTCCGATCGCATGGCGCACTGGGCAGATTGCAACTGGGAGGTTCATACGCAAACCGAACTCGACCAGTACACCTTTAGCGTTGCGGGATCGGTGGGATTGCTACTGTCAGATTTGTGGGCGTGGTATGACGGCACAAAAACAGATCGAATTGAAGCGATCGGTTTTGGGCGCGGCTTGCAGTCGGTGAATATTCTCCGCAATCATGGCGAGGACTTCACACGGGGCGTGACGTTTTACCCAGAAGGCTGGACAAATCTTGAAATGCAGGCTTATTCTCGTCGTCAACTAGAGCTTGCAAATGCGTATGTTGCCTCTCTTCCAGAAACGAGTCCAGCTTTGGATTTCTGTCGCATTATTTTAATGCTGGCTCATGCGACTCTGGATGCAATGCAGCATGGAGCCGAGAAGTTAACGCGATCGGAAGTGTTGGAGTTGGTTCAGCAAGCGACAAAAGCGAGTTAACTACTTAACTACATTGGGACACGATCGATCTCTGTAAAGACGCGATTAGGGGCTTCGCTGCACCTACGATGTTCGCGTCTTTACAAGGGGACTGATGTGTAGCAGGGCGTATGGAAACGGGTATCACTTACTCAACTACGGCTGTGATTTCGGAAAGCTCGGTAGCTCAACCGCTGCAAGTGACTCTCGTTTCTTCTGAGATCGCTGCGGGTACACGATCGGCGATGGGCTACTTTCTGAAGTCAAAACCTTGATGGGCTCAAGGGTGCGATCGCTAGCACTGAGCGTAATGAACGGCGACTCAGAGGAAATCGCAGGTTCATCAAGGAGCGGCAGACCTAAGCTAAACGGATTTGCAGCGATCTCTTCGATCGTCGGCTCCTCAACCGGAAGCGATTTGGGCGTGAGCATTTCCGGCACACCGATCGGCTCATTCTCCTCATCAGCCTCAACCGCTAGAGAAGGCTCAACGACTGGAGGTTTGCTTGCGTTGGGCACGAACAAATCAATATTATGGTGAACGGTCGGCTTTTCCTCAGGGGTCGATCGCGCGATCGTATAGCTGAGCGGCGGATGCACAACGATTAGTTCTGGTTCTGTCATCTCAATCGCTTCGTACCCGATCGTTTCATGATCAATCTCCACAGCTTCAGTCACGGTTGCTTCGGGTTCTTCCTCGAAGAGACTCTCATCGTCGGGAGCTACTGCCCACGCGCTTTCAGGCGGAACAAAGGCGTTCACCGTTTCGGATTCCCAAGCCTGCTGGTCGAGCGTCGTAGACCAGGGCTGAACAGGCTGTGTCTTGATAAAGCTCACTGACTCGCACTGAGTCTCACTTTGTGAAATTGCGTAATCGACTGACTCTTCAATTTTTTGAGTCGCAGAAACATCGAGGCATTTTTCTAGGGCAGCTTTGAACTGCAAGGTGTATTGTTGCTGACGATGGAGGCGCGATCTTAGGTCTCGACAAGCGTTTTCAGACTGGCGCAATTGCTGAATTTGCTCGTCGTAACGCTGTTGGGTGAGTGCACAATCGCGCTCTAACTGAGCCACCTGAGTTTGGCTAACTTCGAGTTGTGCAGTTAGCGTTTCGATTAAGATTTGCTGCTTTTGCTGGGCTTGATGGGCTTGTTCTAAGCTCTGAGCCAGTTGGGTAACTTCGGCTTGAGCGGTTTTAATAGTTTGAAGCTGCTCCGCGATCTGCGCTTCTTGATCTTGCAATCTTTGGCGTGACGCATTTAACGCCTGACGCTGTTTTGCGATCATGGTCGCTTGCTGTTGGGTCAGGTGAGTAAAGCGTGTTGATCGCTGTTCTGCTTCGGCTTGCTGAGTGCTGATCTGCGTCTCAAACCGTTTGGTTTCGGCTCTCAAAGTGGCGTGGGCTTCTCCAAGGGCAAACTCTAACTCCGACACCCGCGATCGCAATCGGTGATTGTGCTGTTCTAGATCTCGGATACGGAGACCTACCTGTGAGGGTTCTGGCTCGGCTTCTGGAATGGTATCGATCTCGATCGCATTGGGAAAGTTTACGGTCGTCCAGTCCTTTTCGGTTTCTGGTTGGTTCTCGACTGGATCAGAAGGGGGATTTTGGTTTTCAGCTTCACTCATGGGATAACCTGCAAGACGTGATCAACTCAGCACAGCAGCGTTTCTACAACGAGAAACATTGAATGATATACAGTTATAGCGACAGTTGTGAAAAAATGAACGTTTTCTTCTAAATTTCTGTCATCGTCAACCTAATTTATCAAGTCTTAGAAGAAAACGAACACTTAACTTGAGAAATTGCGAAGTTAGCAGCTAATAAATGTCGCTGCTAAATGTCGCTGCGATGCCCAAGCTTGATGATCAGCACGATGAGATCTTCATCTTCAATTTGGTACAGCACCCGATAGTCACCCACTCGAATTCGATATAAGTTTTCTTTCCCCGTCAGCTTCACAACTCCAGAAGGACGGGGTTCATCCGCAAGATCATCGATTTTAGGGCGGAGACGTAGCTGTATTTCTAGGGAAAGGGCTTTGAATTGCTTTGCTGCTCTTTTCGAGAACTCTACTTGGTAGGACATTTTGATTCACAAACCAAGTTCAGACTTTAGTGACTCCCAAGAAACCGTTCCTTCTTGCTCAACTTCTTGAAGTACAGCACGAGCCTCCTCCAAATCTTTTTGGTTTTCTAGTGCTTCTTGCTGCTGTTTCACCTTCAAGAATCTAAGAAAGTTCAATACTTCATCTAAGATTGGGTCAGGTGCTTGTTCGATTTCTCGAAGTAGCAGTTCTTTTGTATTCATCGTTTGTTTAAGGGCAATACTGCTATTTTATGGAATTGCGATCGACCGCAGCAATCGATCGACAATCATCCGGGATCGAACACCACTTGCTGCAATGATTCGGTGTGAGAGCACATGAGGCGCGATCGCTTTGATATCATCTGGTATCGCGTAGTCCCGACCTTCAAGGAATGCGAAGGCTTGTACCGCTTTTTGAAGTGCCACGGTTCCGCGTGGGCTAACGCCTAAAAGGATTTCCTCGTCTTGGCGGGTCGATCGGACTAAATTCAAAATGTAGTGCTGAAGCGAGGATTCTACTCGAACTTGAGAACACAGGATTTGTAATTCGCGAATCTCTTCGACACTGATGCAAGGTGGCAGATCTTGCACTCGTTGACCCGATTGCAAACGCTCTAACATTTGGAGTTCTTCGGATTCGGTCGGATAGCCAAGCGATAACGACAAGGCAAATCGATCCATCTGCGCTTCCGGGAGAGGAAACGTGCCTTGATATTCCGCTGGGTTCTGAGTAGCGATGACGAAAAACGGAGTGGGAACTTTACGCGAAACGCCGTCGATCGTTACTTGCTGTTCTTCCATCACTTCCAACAGCGCCGATTGCGTTCTTGGGGTAGCGCGGTTAATCTCGTCAGCTAAGAGTACATTGGCAAAAATAGGTCCTGCCATGAACTCAAACTCACCTGTCCGGGGATTCCAAATATTCGTCCCGGTAACATCGGTTGGCAGTAAGTCTGGGGTGCATTGGAGCCGTTGAAACTTGCCGTTAATCGATCGTGCTAATGATTTCGCCAGCAGTGTTTTACCCACACCTGGGACATCTTCTAATAGCGCATGACCCCCAGAGAGTAGTGCGACGAGAACCAGCTGGATGGCTTCTTGCTTGCCGACGATCGCTAAACTCAAATGCTGCGTTAACTGCTCAATTCGCGCTCTCATGGGGGCACTCCTACCGGGTTAAGTCCTGTTGATCATACCCACGGTTGCTAGGAGTGGCGACAATTTAGGAGCGGCAACAATTCTAGGGAATCGCTGTGAGAGCGGTTCTTGCAGTTTCACAATCAGCTTTGATTTGCACTTTGAGATCCTCAAGCGAAGCAAACTTCTGCTCTGGACGGATAAACTCTTCGAGTTCAACAATCAGCGTTCTACCATACAAATCGCCTGACCAGTCGAGTAAATGTACTTCGATCGTTTGACTCACGCCGTTTACAGTCGGTCGATTGCCGATATTCATCACGCCCAAGATTGTCGTTGCATCTGCACCCGAAACTCTGACCGCATAAACGCCCTGTCGCGGTACGAGTTTGTGCAGTAGAAGTTGTAGATTCGCAGTCGGAAAGTCGATCGTTCGTCCAAGTTGCTGCCCAGTTACGACTTGTCCGATCAAGCGATACGATCGTCCCAACATTCGGTTTGCATTGTGCAAGTCTCCCGATAGCAAGGCTTCTCGAATGGCAGAACTACTAATTCGCGCTCCATGAGTTCGCAGCAGCGGCACGATCGACACCTCAACTCCAAACGTTGCCGCGATCGCTTGCAAGTCTGCTGCGGTTCCTGATCGCTGACATCCAAAGCAAAAATCAGCCCCAACGCTAACTCGACGCGCCTGAAGCTGATTCACCACAATTTCTTCAACAAATCGTTGCGGAGACAAACTTGCTAATTCTCGATTAAACGGCAGTAAAACAAGCTGCTCTACGCCCATTTCCTCAAGCGTCAGCACCTTTTCTTCGTGCGGTGTGAGGAGCGATCGCTGTTCTCCGGTAAAAAATTCTTTTGGATGAGGGTTAAATGTAACAACGGTAGAATGCAAAATTCCATCGTTACTTAAGACAGGCGTAATTACTTGTCGATGCCCTAGATGAATGCCGTCGAAATTTCCTAGAGCAACGGCAGTTGGAGTTAAAGCAGTAGTCGGCGAAGAGGTGATCCACACACTTCACATTTTGACACACATCGACTGAATTGATTCAGGAGATGGGGTGAAGAAATTGAGATGGGGAGCAGGGCCTACTGTTTTCCCCCACTCCCCGCTCCCTACCTCATCGAAACACCCGATCGATAAGCTGGAGCCGGAAACAACGCTTCAAATCCAGATTGACGGTAATTCGCAGGCTCTGGTGCAACGTCCCAAAGGCTTTCGTAGTAGAAGTACGCGACTCCTAAACCGCGATCGCGTGCCGCTCTTGTCTGCTCCTGAATCTGGTAGATCGGAACAGGATTCGTTCGCTGTCCTGTAAACACGCCTACGCCAGTCGGGATTTTTTGCTGAGCAAATTGAATTTCTGGACGCGAAATCTTTTCGATAAAGCTCTGCAAATTCGGACGATACACTTGCACAATCAACTCGTCTGCAATCCCTTGTTTCACCCAGGCTAGCCAGTCTTGCAGATGGAATTTATAGGCAAAGTCATAATAGTTCGGAGAAATCGAGACGATCGCGTCTGATTTGCGATCTTTGATGGCTTTCTCCAGTTGCCCCATGAAAGCTGTGATTTTATTCGCTCTCCAGCGCATCCAAGCTTGATCGGCTGGATTTGCGGGTACGTCTTTTTTGGTTTCTTTTTTGTAGAGCGATCGCGTGTAGGCATCGTAGCCAAACTCACGCGGTAGGCTCATATTGTCATCAAACTGAATCCCGTCAACGTTGTACTGCGTCATTACCTCCACTACAAGCGAGGTGATGAACTGCTGCACTCCAGGATGAAAGGGATTGAGCCAAGCAACTTCACCCGCACCACTGATCGAAGTTTGAACGCCGTTGCGTTGTTCGGTGAGCCAATCAGGGTGATTGACTGCAAGCTCCGAAGTTAGGGGAGTCATAAAGCCAAACTCAAACCAGGGAACAACCAGTAGCCCTTGACGGTGAGCACGATCGATCACATCTGCCAGAATGTCATGCCCATCTGATCCCCGATACACAAACGGCTGAATGCCTTGACGTTGCGCGACTGCACTCGGATAGGTCACATAACCAGAATTCCAAATCACGGGGTAAATGGTATTGAAATTCAAGCGCCCCAGTTGGTTCATCGCCTCTTGGACTTTTGTGCGATCTTTCATCACATCCAGATCGTTCAGCGTCAGCCAAACACCCCGAATTTCAGGACGAACGATCGGGGCTGTTGGTGTTCCAACTGGCGAGACTTCAGGTGTTTGAGCGATTCCAGGCGTTTCAGTCAGAATCACTGTGAGCAAGGACACCAAAAACAACGGAACGAGAACCGCTTTTCTCCAATGCTGGAACAAGGTGCGAAACTGAATAGCCATGAGACACTCTATCAACATCAAAACGGACAAACCCAATGCACCAGCCATAGTTTACAAGCATTGCGGCAACGCATCAGGGTAGACGCGATCGGCTCGTCAAAACTTTTTATCGCTAGCGAAAGACATTGGACTAACAGATCGACGCAATTGGATCGACATCATCGCTGACGTAATATTCTCTTTGAAGTGCCCGCTCGCTTTCGAGTGCCGCAAAGACCGTCGGGTGTATGCAGTTTAGGACTTGCATAAATGAGCGGTTTTATAGTTTCTTAAGAAGAAAGCTATTTCCTTAGCGCTCTAAGAAAAAGCTTGAGAGATTGTCATGCTGTCGATCAATCTGATTCATCCTGATGCAATCGATCGCGACAGGGAAATCTAACTTGAGATAGGCTTTACATTTACTACTACGGGTATGAAGTATTTAATTTAAATTAGTCAAACTAAAGCCTAATGGGACAAATTTTTTCAGGAGCCGAACATGGAGCGCTTTCTCAGACTGGGTTACTTGATTGGATTTGCGTTGCTAGTCGGTTCGCCCTATATGCTGCCTGCGGTTTCTTTTCCAAGAGCTAATGCTTCTAGCAGAGTTGATAAGCTGACTTCGGCGAACTGGTGGCAATCTAAAGTCAGTTCGCAAATTACAGCGAGTGCTGGAAAGCGCTTTAACGGCTGTGTGTTTGGGGATTCGATTTCATCTGGACTGGGAAACACATTAGGACAATCGAACTACAATTTTTCAATGGGGGGAATGAGTACCGTCTCCCTACTTGAACAACTGCGAAAGTTAAAAGCTGGAAATGTACGCTGTGAAAAAGTGGCGATTGCGATCGGAACAAATGATGCGATGTTTTCGATTCGCGATCGCGATTTCAAAAATAATTTACGCCAGATTGTCACCTTATCGCGGGGATTGGGTGCCTCAGAAATTACGTTATTGCCTGCGTTTTACTCCACCGTTGAAGCGAGTCAAAATCCAGATGCCGCTGGAACGCTCGATCGCGTGGATCAAATTAGCGCTCTGATTCGTCAAGTTGCGGTAGAACAGGACGTGAAGTTGCTTGCCGACGGAATTCCACAGCTCTACCGGGATCACAGCCTAAAAGCGGAGTTGACCCCTGATGGAGTACATCTCAACGAGAGCGGCAAAAATATCTATCGTCAAGTTTTGCTGAATCTGCTGGGAGATTCGGCAGTGAGTTCGCGTTAACTACCTCGATAGGTGCTATATGACCAGGGAGACGCAAGCAGTGGCACATGATAGTGAGCGTCCGCATCTGCAATCCCAAACCGAATCGGAACACGATCGAGAAAGGCAGGTTCCGTAGTCTTCGCGGATTTTGCTGCGAAGTAGTTTCCGATCGCAAATACTAGCTCATAGGTTCCGATTTTGATCTCTGACTCATTCAACACTGGACTATCGGTGCGTCCATCAGCGTTTGTCGTTACTGTTTTGAGATGTGTTTTCTGCTCTGTTTGCGAATCGATCGCCCAAAGTTCAATCGTTAAATTCGCAGCCGGACAACCGTGAGCGGTATCGAGAACGTGAGTGGTTAGCTTACCCATGTGAATTCCACACGCTTGAATTTCGACGGCACAATAGAAGCATGAAGAAGTTGCTCACAGTTCTATTCCCGAAAGTCGATCGCGCTCCGTTGCCGCCAGTCGGAACGCATCATAAGGCTATTGCATGGGTACGACGAGTTTGTACTTTAGCCTGTAACGATCTTCGGCACTTTGAAGAATTCGCCGTCTCGATCAGGTGCGCCTTCTAAAATCGCTTCTCGATTTTCATAGGGTTGATGTCGATCAACGCGCACAACGTTGCTGACATCGATCGCCCGTGTTGTGGGTTCAACATTGCTTACATCTAACTCGCTCAACTGCTCAAAGTAGCCGAGAATGCTGTTCAACTGGGTGGTGAACTTTTCTTCCTCTTCAGACGTAAGTTGCAGTCGGGCAAGATGCGCCACTTTTTGCACTTGTTCGAGATCGATCATGAGACGCTCCAATAAAACCGCTTAGAAGTATACATCGATGTCCGATCGACCCGTCGTTTTCAGCCAGTTTTGCGCTTCAATGTAGTTGTTCGGAGCTTGCAGAATCGCTTGTTTCCAGTAGTCTGCTGCTTGATCAAATAGCTTTTCGCTTTCGTCTTCTTTGCCGTCTTCTTTCGCTCTTTCTCCCATGTAGTGATAAATTACAGCGATGTTATTCAAAGCCTGTGGCAGACGAGGATTTTCTTCTAGCGCCTCATGATACAAGCTCAACGCTTTTTCGTGATCACCGTTGCTGGCGTAGATTAGACCCATGTTGTATAGAACGTAGCTGCGATCGTTCGGATCTTCTTCCAGTTTGAGCGCTTCTTGGTAGTTTTCGAGCGCTTCTGCATATTCGCCATCTGCTTGCGCGGACATCCCATCTCGATAGTAGGCAAAGGCTTCTTTTTCCTTACGGGAGGCGGGGAATACTTTCAGAATGATATCCGCCATGACGGTGAAGCTTTTATCGATGAAGTTGTCGTTGCGTTGAGATCTAGACATAAGGCAAAGGGGTTTGTTATACAGCAAGACATTTTTTAGTGTAGCGCTCAATCGATCGTGCTTCTTCGGCAATCCATAAGACGACACAATTTCATGAAAGCTAAACTAAAGAAAGAGTAAATTCTGCTCAGGAATCCCCTTATGACCGCATCCCCTGATCCTGCTATTTTGAGAGCGATCGAATCTCTGAACTACCGCGCTACGGTCGGAGATGTCGCTACTCAAGCTGGCTTAAATGTGAATTTTGCTGAAAAAGGACTCTTGGCTCTCGCTTCCCAAGCAAACGGAGAATTGCAGGTGGCGGAATCTGGCGAAGTTGTTTATCAGTTTCCGCGCAATTTTCGCGACATTCTGCGCGATAAAGATTTTCGACTCCGCCTGAAAGAAACCTGGGAAAAAATTTGGCGCGTCTTGTTCTACCTGATTCGGATGTCGTTTGGGGTCGTGCTGGTGCTGCTAATCTTGGCATCGTTTCTAGCGATTCTGGCGCTGACGATCGCCATGAATTCCAATCGAGATGATGATCGGGGTGGCGATTTCTCGATGCCAACGGTTTGGTTTAGTCCCGACTTTTTCTGGATTTTTACGCCGGATTACGATCGCCGTCGAGTTGATCGCCAACATAGCAGCCTGAACTTTCTGGAATCGATTTACTCTTTCTTATTTGGCGATGGCAATCCCAACGCAGATTTAGAAGAGCGACGCTGGCAATCGATCGCAGCCGTGATTCGCAGCAATCGCGGAGCCGTGATCGCAGAGCAAATTGCACCGTTTTTGGACTCGGTTGGTACAGTTTCGGAGCAAGAATCTGAACAGTTTATGCTCCCCGTCTTAACCAAATTTGACGGACGACCCGAAGTCAGCCCCGATGGACAATTTGTTTATCATTTCCCCTCGCTGCAAACTACCGTGTCTCAGCAGGAGCGGCAGTGGCTCCCAGCTTTCTTGCGCGAATCACTTTACCAATTCAGTCAAGCAAGCTCCGGACAAATTACCTTAGCCGCAGGTCTGGGAGTTGCGCTGTTGGTTTTGGCGATCGTTCTGACGGGAATGACGGCTGGAATTGGAATTGCTGCTTTAAGAGCGCTTGCGTTCGTTGGGCTCGGTTATAGTGCGGCGTATCTTCTGGTTCCAGGGATTCGCTATTTCTCGATTAAAGGACGCAATCAAAGAATTCTGGAACGCAACCGCAATCGAGAACTGCGGGCAAAGCAATTGGCGCAGAGTGATCCGATCGTTCAACACAAACTTGCTTATGCTCAACAATTTGCGGCTGAGACGGTGATTCAACAATCCGATTTGATTTACTCAACCGATCGCGATCTCATTGAACAAGACATCGATCGTTCAGCACAAATCGATGCTGAGTGGGAACGCCGCTTAGAAGGGGATCATGATTCACAAACTCCGAAACCGGATCCGATCGATGCCGAGTGGCAGCGCCGTTTAGAAGGTAAGCAGTAAGCCACTCTGCGCTGACTTGAGGTTTACTGCACTTGAATTTGAGCCAGTGCAGTATTGAGATAATACTGCTGCAAAATCTGCTGATAATTGTAATTCTGGCGTGCCATGTTGTAGGCTCCCCACTGGCTCATGCCCAACCCGTGACCAAAACCGCGACCGTTGATCACAAACCCTGCGACGGCTTGTTTTTGTCCGCCTTTACTGGCGACAGGTTGAAACTGAGGCGCAACGGTAAAGAGCGTACTTCTCAAGCCCAACGCCGATCGCACAGCATCACCGTCTACGATTTTTGAACCGCGATCGCCAACAATCCGCATCGATTGGACTCGTCCGCAAACTGGAGTCGTTTTTACAGGCTCCATGCGCTGCAAGTTCCCTACGCCGAATCGATTGCCAATTTCAGCCATAGTGAAGGTTTTCGACCATTCATTTACAGGCGCTCCTTGATCAAAATTATTTCGCACCGTTCGGAGGTAGGGCAGCGCTTGCACCCAAACGTCTTCAACATTCTCGGTGCAGCCTCCTGCTGACGAATGGAACACCGCATTGATGACTCGATTGTTGTGGGTTAAAACTTGTCCAGTGGTCGCTAAAACGGCTTGCTGAGTTCCAGTGGATTCGGATTGCAGTCCGTTGTAGACTTGCCATCCTTGAGTATCACCGAGGTCGAAAACGCCGTTTCTAGCATTCTGACGTTCATGTAGAGCATAGCTGCGGGCTGCAACGGCTTGAGCTTTCAGCGCTTCTTGGGGCCAATTGCCGTTCATTTCTGCCCCTAAAACGCTAAATAGATATTGCTCTAGGTCTACGTAGTTCACGGCAGTCAGTCCTTTCCCGGTGGGAACGAGGTAGACTCGACCGCGATACCAGCGATTGCCAATCCACACAACCCCGTTTTTGTCTTTGGGAACAATCCACAATGCGCCGGATTGCCAGCGATCGAGCGCGACTCCCCCGTTTTTGACCTGGGCGGCAAAGCCATTCATGCCTTGAATTTCACCGACCACGCGCTGAGCGCCATCGAGAACTTGAGCGTTGACCGAACTACCCACATTCACTTGGGGAACATCCTTTTCGATCGCAACGCGCAACTCGACGGATTTTTCAGCGCGAGCAGGCATGATTATGGCAGCCCAAATCAGGAGCGCAAATCCGAGCGATTTCGGCATTGAGGTGAAGAACGAGAGGAGCGATCGAGCGTTCATTTGATTAACCATTGCACTACAGGGATCTCACTAATAACGAACAGCGATTTTGTTAAGCGGTCAGGATCAATTTGCCTCGATTTGCAGAATTTATAACATTCGTAACGTTAGATGAAAAGCGTAGAGTTTTAAGAAGACACCAAATCTTTAAATACCCCTGCAAGGTATTTTCTGCGTAATCAACTTCGATGTCGCTTCTTGGCGCGGAATAGTTCCGCAGACGATCGTAGCCCTCAATGCAAATCTTCAGTGCAAATCTCAATGCAAAGAAGAGCGACCAGCTATCACTGGTCGCCCACAAAACAGCAGTATTGCTAAACAGGTTCAAATCTCATTCATTTAAGCGAAACACAGATTGTGCTGCCGATTTCACCGTTTCGCCCACTTCCGAGAGCGTGTGAGAAATCGATCGCTGTGATTGCAAAATGATTCGCGCACAGTTGCGCCCTGGCAATCCTGAGATTGAGCCGCCCGGATGCGTTCCGGCTCCGGTGAGAAATAACCCCTCGATCGGCGTTTTATAGTTTGCTAATTCTGGCAACGGTCGGAAAAACATCATTTGATCGAAGGTCATATCCAAGTGATAGTAATTGCCTTTCAGCACTCCGATGCGTTCTTCGAGTTCGGGTGGGCTTTCAATTCGACGTGCCAGAATCGAGGATTTCACGTTTGGCGCGTAGTCTGCGAGTTTGTCGAGGACGCGATCGGCGACCTGATTTTTTAGTTCTTCTGTCCATCCTGTGCCTTTGAGTCCGGTTCCTTCGGCTCCCGCAATTTGATAGGGCACAAAGTATTCGATCCATAAAACGTGCTGACCATCCGGCGCTAAGGACGGATCGCGCATCGTGGGAACAACGGCATACATTGAAGGATCTTCAAGGGGAATTCTGCCAATGTTCGGATCGGTATGTGCGAGTTCAACTTGAGCAACTGAATCTGCAATCAGAACTGATCCGATCAGATATTCATCGCGGTGATTGTGATTGACAAATCGAGGTGCTTCGGACAGGGCACAATCGATTTTTAGAATTGCTTCATTGTGATTCGTGATTCGTCGAGCTACGCGCTCTCGTAACTTCGGATCAGCCGCATCCACGTCTCTTGGATCAACTAAATTTAAGAACAACCGTTGAGCATCCAGACTCGAAATCACACCGATTTTTGCGCGGTATTCCTGCCCATTCATCAACCGCACCCCTTCTGCGCGATTGCTGCCGATGAGAACGGATTTGACGGGTCGATCGACGAGAATTTCTCCACCTAAATCTTTGACGCAGCGAACCAGCGCATCGGTAACGGCTCCGGTTCCACCTCTTGGACGTGCCATACCGGGATTGTGACGCAGCGACATCATAATCGAACCGACTGCCATGTTTTTCTGTGAAGGTGGCGTACTGAGTTCGGCGGCAAGTCGCGCTAAGGGAGCTTTGAGGAATTCTGAATCGAAATACTCATCGATAATATCCATCGGACTTGTGAACATCGATCGAATAAAGTCGAGTGTTTGATCCCCGCCGCCTATCAGTGAAAAGAGATCTTTAATCTTTTCGAGATCATAGTTACCTGCCATATCTACGATCGACTTTGGCGGTGCATTAAACATCGGGGTTAAAAATCCGATCACCCGCTGCCAGAAATCATTAAATTCAGCGTATTTCTCAGCATCGCGAGGACTGTAACGAGCGATTTCTTCACAGGTTTTTTTCACCGATCGATGAGCAAAGAAATACTTGCCGTCAGGATGCGGGCAGAACGCCACATGATCGCAGAAAAGATACTCTAAGCCATATTTTTCAAGTTCTAATTCTCGGACAACCGGGCCTAAATGGATAAAAAGATGGTCGATCGCGCAAGGGCTGAACTTAAATCCAGATACTACTTCTGGCATGAATGGCTCAGTCGTTGCGGCTCCACCAGGAATAGGATTCTTTTCGAGTAATAAGACTTTGTAGCCTGCTTTTAGTAAATAAGCAGCGCATACCAAGCTATTGTGTCCTGCACCAATCAGGATGAAGTCATAAGTGTTCATGTCGCATCGTTCGTAGAAACCGCTCTACGGCTTACGATAGACAAACCTTTGATCGATTGGATTCACCCTTAAGTCAGGGATTACTATTTTTTATAGGCAAGTTCACCCAAGAGATAAGTGGCTTGAATAGAACGATCGTCACCCATGATAATCAAGCTGAACAATCGATCGCTCAGTGCTTCTAAAGTGGTTGGGGTATCTCCTTGATTTCGCAGTGCCATAATTGGAGTCGATCGCGGGTCAATCACAATAAAGTCTGCTTCTTTGCCAATCTCAAAGTTTCCAAGCTTATCTTCTAGATGAAGTGCTTTTGCGCCTCCCAAGGTTGCTAGGTACATTGCCTGAAACGGGGAAAGCTTTTGTCGTCGCAGTTGTGTGATTTTGTAGGCATCGCTCGCAGTTTGGAACATTGAAAAGCTAGTACCACCCCCGACATCAGTTGCAAGTCCAACTTTGATTTGGGCAGAGGTTGCGCGCTCAAGATCGAACAATCCACTACCAAGGAATGTATTAGAGGTCGGGCAAAAGGCGATCGTCGATTTTGCTTCCGCGAGTCGATCGAATTCCGCTTCGGTTAATTGCACACAATGAGCAAAGATCGATCTCTCTCCCACCAATCCAAATCGATCGTAAGCATCTACATATCCTTTACTGTCTGGGAAGAGTTCTTGCACCCAAGCCACCTCATTCACATTCTCGGATAGATGGGTGTGTAAATAAGTGTCTGGAAACTCTTCTAAAAGCTTGCCAGCATACATCAATTGTTCTGGTGTAGAAGTCGGTGCAAATCGAGGAGTGACCGCATAGAGCGACCGACCTTTTTTATGCCACTTCTCGATCAACGCTTTGCTTTCGTAATAAGACGATTCTGCGGTATCTCTCAGGAACTCTGGAGCATTGCGATCCATCATCACTTTGCCTGCAATCAGGCGCATATTTCTGCGATCGCTTTCTTCAAACAGAGCTTCGACCGACTCTGGAAACACAGCCGCAAGTACCAATGCTGTTGTTGTTCCATTTCGTAAAAGTTGATCAATAAAAATCGGCGCAATTCGATCGCAATAGGCTTTGTCCTGAAACTTTCGCTCGACCGGAAAGGTAAACTTTTCCAACCATTCCAATAACTGCTCACCATAAGCTGCCATCATTTCCGTCTGCGGAAAATGAACGTGCAGATCAATGAATCCAGGAAGAATTAAGTGGTTAGGATAGGAGACGATCGCAACTTCCGCATATTTCTCCTTTAGCTGATCATACGTGCCTAGTTCTTTTACCGTCCCATTCTCAATCACGAGCAAACCGTCTGGAATGTATCGCACACTCTCAGACTCCGAAACAGAGAACGGATCAGCAACAAAGTCTAGAATTGCACTGCGAAACGCCTTAACAGCCATTGGAAAATCTGGGGAAATACTGCAAGCTTGATCTTAATCTTCGGAATGCGAAATGAAACGCATCGACATCGACTGAATTAAGCCGTAAACGATCGACCCAATCCCAAAGCACCGAGCATTTTTCGATAAGTAATCGAGCTTTTATCGCCTGCAATATGCACCTCATCCTGGAGGCGTAGCGGTAAATCTTCAGGATATTGTTCTTGGACGATCGCTTTATCTTCTGCAAACACTTGATGATTAAAATCTAGCGTGTCTTGCAACGGTGCATCTTTGTCAAAGTTGCGACAGATTGGCACAAACAATCGGGTTTTACGCGCAGAGACTGGACAAGCCGTATTGAGAATATGAAGCTGTCCATCTGGGAATGTGACCGAGAGCTTTGCGGTAAACGGAAGCCACACTTCAAACAATCGTCGCCACAGAAATCCCGGTGGATTTAGATGCTTCATGCGGTGGGGATAGTTACTCACCGGACTGACATAATCGGCACGGAAACCATGCGGCAAAACTTCGACAGGATAATCGGGAACTTCGGGATTTTGTCGTTCTCCAAACGAATCAGTGTGGATAAAGGCAAAGTGACTCACATCCAGAAAGCCTTCGATTTGCCGTCCTGAAGCCGCGTCAATGTCCACAAAGTCGGGTAAGACTTGAATGTACTCAGGATCATCCCATTCGCCAAAATCAGGAAAATGAACGTCCTCACTATCGATCAACCGCACCCAGACTAAGCCGTAGCGCTCGATCGTTGGATAAGTTCTCAGTTTCAGTCGAGACGGAATCGCCGCATTTGGTTCAGCAGGAATGCAAACGCATTGTCCTTCTGGGTTGTAGCGCACACCGTGATAGCGACAAATTAGCTGATCATTTTCCACCCAGCCTAGACTTAGTGGAACACCTCGATGCAGGCACAAATCGCGAGCTGCCGTCACTGAACCATCCGAAAGCCGAAACAAAACCAGCCGCTCGTCGAGCAACCGGGCTGCATAAGGTTGATCAACAATGTCGCGGGAAAATGCAACTGGATACCAGAATTGAGCCAGTACGTTCCAATCGGTTTCAGTGAAGGTGCAATTGCGAGGAAGCGCCTCAGTGAATAGCATCGCGATTTCTCTCTAGAGATAGAAGCGTGAACTCCTGCAACCTATCTGGTGAACTAGCGAACTTCTGTATCGCGTACCACAATTATCGTCATGATTAGTCGATCGAGCGAATCTGTGCACCGCGCTAGCTCGATTTCGCTGACCTCGCTAGGATGAGGAGAGAACACCCATCAAGACGATGACTGAAATTTTCACCCCTCCAACGAATCCATTCCTGACTCTGAATTATGAACCTGCATTTGAGCGCTTAGGAGACGAGTTCTCCGATCGTGTTTCTGCTGCTCAGTTTCCCCAACACATTCTTCGATTTCGCAACGATGACATTCTGGCGCAGTTGGGTCTAGAGAATGTGACCGACGAGCATTTTATCGAAGCGTTTGGCAAGTTCCAGGGACGAGAGCCGTTTTTGGCGATGCGGTATCACGGTTATCAATTCGGAACCTACAACCCAGCCTTGGGGGATGGACGTGGTTTTCTATATGGGCAAGTCCGCGCAAAGGACGGGGAACTGTACGACTTCGGCACAAAAGGATCAGGAAGAACGCCTTATTCACGGGGCGGCGATGGTCGATTGACGCTCAAAGGTGGCGTTCGAGAGGTGTTAGCGGCAGAGATGCTGCACCGATTGAAGGTGAGAACTTCACGTTGTCTCAGTTTGATTGAAACTGGGGAGGGACTGTGGCGCGGCGATGAACCGTCTCCCACACGATCGTCTGTGATGATTCGGTTTAACCGATCGCATATTCGCTTTGGTACATTTGAGCGATTAGAGGCCATTAACCGCAAAGATTTAATTGCAATTTTGTTGGATCATGTAATTGAAACTTACTATCCGCATTTGATAAGTGAGCGCGATCGTTATGCGTTGTTTTATGCAGAATTAGTCGCCAAAGTTGCTCAATTAGTCGCGCAGTGGATGGCAGCAGGCTTCTGTCATGCTGTGTTAAATACCGATAATATGTCGATTACGGGCGAAAGCTTTGATTACGGCCCGTATGCGTTCATTCCGACTTATCAACCCAGTTTTACTGCCGCTTATTTTGATTATTACGGTCGGTATGCTTATGCAAATCAGCCGGAGATTTGCCACTGGAATTTAGAGATGTTACAGATTCCTTTGAAGCGAGTAATTTCTGAGGATGATCTTAAATCTGGCTTATCTCAATTCGCATCACATTACGAAAAAGCATATCGACAAAGAATGCTTTACCGATTGGGATTTGATCAGTTAGAAGATCCGATCGCGTCAGATTTAGTCTACCGAACTGTTCAATTTCTTCAATCTGCCCAAATCGATTATCATGACTTCTTTTGGCAGATTACCAAACAGTTCGATCCAAGTTGGAGCGAGAGCGCGAACAATATTTTCTCCCAACATGAAACATCAAACACGGAATTAGCGCAAGTGTTTGAGAACTGGCGACAAAGTTACTATCAGGCTCTGCAAACGTTAAGTCGCTTTGAGATTGATCAGATTCCTACAAGGCTGAACGAATATAACTCTGAAGTCGGGTTAGTTCGTCCAGAAATCGAAGACGTTTGGAATCCGATCGCCGATGAGGACAACTGGCAACCCTTCTATGATTTACTAACTCGAATTCGTAAGTAAAGCAATGCTGCAAACTCCTGTTCTATTAACTTCACGGTTAATTGTTCGATTGCTTCAGCAAAATGATATAGCCGCGATCGTAAGATACTATACCGAGAATCGAGCCTTTCTCGAACCGTTTGAGCCATTGCGTCCGACGAATTTTTACAGTCGTGAGTTTTGGTCACAACAGATTGAGAAAAGCTTGATCGAATTTGGCTATGACCGATCGCTGCGATTATTTCTATTTAAGAAAGATGATCCGCGAACTGTGATTGGCGCAGTAAATTTTACCAATATGAGCCAAGGAATTTTATATTCTTGCAGTTTAGGCTATAGCCTTGCAGAAAAAGAGCAAGGAAATGGCTATATGAATGAAGCACTACAAGCTGCAATTCAATATGTCTTTAATGACCTAAATCTGCATCGAATTAGCGCAAATTATATGCCGCACAATCGCCGCAGCGCCAATGTTTTGAAAAAACTAGGATTTGTGATCGAAGGCTATGCTAGAGACTACCTGCTGATTAATGGCAAGTGGGAAGATCACATTCGATCGAGTCTAATTAACGAAAATTGGAGACCGTCATGAACGACACGATCGCGGCGATCGCAACAGCTATTGTCCCCGAACAAGGAAGCGTCGGCATCGTTCGATTATCCGGCTCCGAATCAGTTGCGATCGCTCAAAAAATCTTTCATTCTCCTGGTCGCCAAACTTGGGAAAGTCATCGCATTTTATACGGTTTCATTCGTCATCCTGAAACTCAGCAAATGGTCGATGAAGCCCTGTTGCTTTTGATGTTAGCTCCACGATCGTACACCCGCGAAGATGTGATCGAATTTCACTGTCATGGCGGCATTATTGCAGTTCAACAAGTGTTACAACTTTGCATCGAACAAGGCGCAAGATTGGCGCAACCTGGAGAATTTACACTCAGGGCTTTTCTGAATGGACGGTTGGATTTGACGCAAGCCGAAAGCATTTCGGATTTGGTTGGAGCGCGATCGCCCCAAGCCGCCCAAACTGCGCTCTCCGGCTTACAAGGCAAGCTCGCCCACCCGATCCGCCAACTCCGTGCAACCTGTCTCGATATCCTGGCAGAAGTCGAAGCCCGGATTGATTTTGAAGACGACTTGCCGCCACTCGATGAAGCCGAGATTCAAGCGCAATTTCGTCATGTTCTCGCTGAAGTGACGCGCATTTTAGCGACTGCCGATCGCGGTGAACTGCTTAGAACCGGATTAAAAGTTGCGATCGTCGGTCGTCCCAATGTTGGTAAATCCAGTTTGTTGAATGCTTGGAGTCGCAGCGATCGTGCGATTGTGACTGATCTTCCTGGCACCACTCGCGATGTGGTTGAATCTCAGCTTGTCGTGGGTGGAATTCCAATTCAAGTTCTCGACACCGCAGGCATTCGCGAAACCGAAGATCAAGTCGAAAAAATCGGAGTCGAACGATCGCGCTTAGCCGCGCAATCTGCGGATTTAGTATTATTTACGATCGATGCTCAAACGGGATTTACCGAGAGCGATCGCGAAATTTACGAACAAGTAAGCGATCGTCCCCTAATTCTAATTATTAACAAAGTTGATCTGGCTGAAGTGAACGGTGATCTTCCTTCTGCACTTCAGATTGTTAAAACTGCGGCATCCTTGAATCAAGGAATTGATGCTCTAGAAACGGCGATTCTAAACACAGTTCAAACCGGCAAAATTCAAGCCGCAAACTTAGATTTAGCGATTAATCAACGTCAAGCGGCTGCATTAACGAAAGCGAAGATTGCCTTAGAACAAGTGCAAACAACGATCGCGAATCAGTTGCCGCTAGATTTTTGGACGATCGATCTACGGAGTGCAATTCAGGCTTTAGGTGAAATTCTGGGCGAAGATGTCACGGAATCGGTACTTGATCGCATCTTCAGCCGCTTTTGCATCGGCAAGTAGAACAATTATCCTAGTTGTGATAAATTCAATTTAGATGAACGCGAGGTAGAGCAATGGCAACCACTCAAGATGCCTACGAACTAGCAAAACTGCTCGCAGAAATTGAATACCCAGACTCTGATGGTAGACCGATGGCAGAAACTGATTTTCAGCGCCAATATCTGATTTACTCAGTGAGCGTGTTGGATCTCTACTTTCAGAATCAGCCCAACGTGTATGTGTCTGGAAACATTTTGATCTATTATGAAGAAGGCAATTCAAAAGCTTGCATTTCGCCAGATGTCTTTGTAATTAAAAATCAGGAAAAGCGCAAACGTCGATCGTACAAAGTGTGGGAAGAAGGCGAAAAATATCCGAATTTCGTTCTAGAAATCACTTCAAAATCCACTGTCAACGAAGACCAAGGCTCAAAGAAAGGACTCTACGCTTTTTGGGGTGTCGAGGAATATTTTCAATACGATCCCACAGGCGACTATCTTAAACCTCGACTTAAAGGCTTTCGTCTGATTGAAGGAAACTATTTCCCAATTCCTCAAATTCCACTCGATCAGCCGAATGATTTCTCATTGCGAAGCGAAGTATTAGGCATTAATTTATGTCTAAAAAATCAGGATTTGAAATTCTTTGAGGCGAGTTCTGGCGTTCAACTGCTTGGTCTTGAAGAAACTGAATCCGCTCGACGGGCAGCAGAACTCCGAGCCGAACAGGAAGCACAAAGAGCCGATCGCTTAGCCGCAAAACTCCGAGAACTCGGTATTGATCCCGAACACCTCTAAAGCCACAAAAACTAAGGAATTCTGTGAACGTAATCGTCTTAAGATAAAAAATTGTTGCGTATGAAGCGATCGTTATGCGAATTCTGATTATGGGCGGGACTCGGTTTATCGGAGTCTATCTCACTCAGCTTTTGGTGTCTCAAGGGCATGAGGTTACATTATTCAACCGAGGCAATAAACCTGCTCCAGCAGAAGGCGTGAAACAAATCAAGGGTGATCGTACCAATGCCACCGACTTGAAGCAGTTAGCTGATCTCGATTTTGACGCGATTTTCGACAACAATGGGCGCGAACTTAGCGATACTCAACCCCTATCTGAACTGTTCAAAGGTCGAATTCAGCATTTTGTTTATATGAGTTCTGCGGGAGTTTATCTCAAGTCGGATCAAATGCCTCACGTCGAAGGCGATGCGGTTGACCCGAACAGTCGGCACAAAGGCAAGCATGATACGGAATCTTATTTAGCCGAAGCGGGAATTCCGTTTACCTCAATTCGTCCGACCTACATTTATGGGGCACAGAACTACAACGATTTAGAAGCGTGGTTTTTCGATCGCATCGTTCGCGATCGTCCCGTCCCCATTCCCGGACACGGACAGCACTTTACTCAGTTTGGGCACGTCAAAGATTTGGCGGCAGCAATGGCGAAAGTGTTGGGCAATCAGAGTGCGATCAGGCAAATTTATAATGTGTCTGGCGATCGAGCTGTCACCTTTGACGGTTTAGCACGCGCCTGTGCAGAAGCAGCAGGCAAAGATCCAGGCGCTCTCAAAATCGTGCATTACGATCCGAAGCAATTCGATTTTGGCAAAAAGAAAGCGTTTCCGATGCGGACACAACACTTTTTTGCAGACGTTCACAAGGCAATAACCGAACTCGATTGGCAGCCCGAATTTGACCTGATTTCTGGGCTGAAAGACTCGTATCAGAACGACTACCTAAAGACGGGGCGCGATAAAGCCGAAATTGACTTTTCGCTTGATGATCAAATTTTGGGTTAGGTACTGTTCTGTAAACCCTACCTTCGCAGATCGACGCTTCGCAGTACATTGAGAGTAGTTTTTCCGAGTTGAGGGCAGCAACATGCTGACATATCTTTTAGCGCTAGTCGTCGCGTTGGGTAGTTTCGGGCTGTATATGTCCGCCTTCTTTTACCCAAACATTTATCGCAAAGGTGATCTCACACTTGCAGGTGTGGGATTGTTTTATGCGTTAGTGCTTTGGATTTGCGCCGATCGCATTACAGGCGCGGTTCTGTTGGGACAAATCGCGAGCGTGTCGTTGATTGGTTGGTTCGGCTATCAAGCCCTGACCGCTCGACTGGGTTACACACCTTCAACGGCTGAACTGCAATCGAAATTAAACGAGGTCGTCAACTCGGAAAACACTTCAAAAGTCTTGGAGCAAGGCAAACGAGCGGTTACGACAGTACGGGAGCGCGTTCAATCGGTGCTGAACAAAACGCCGGAAACGCCAGCTGAACCGTATCAGCCGTTAAAGCGGGAAGATTTTGGCAATCCTACCCCCGAAGCGTCTAAGCCAGATGTGATGGGAACGATCGGTGCAGTAGGCAATGCGATCGGGGGACTGTTCAAAAAGCCCGAAAAGAATACAACCACTTATGTGCGTAAAGACTTTCGCGCAGACGCAACCGAGACCGATGATGAAGCCTTCAACTTTGAAGAAGACATCGTGAAATCTGAGCAAGCGGTAGAATCAAAATCTGTTCCGGTTGATCAAGATGGCGTGTCAGAATCGACTTCGACGGCTGATGCAGTGGTGGAAGAAGAGATCGCATATGCAGCGAGTCACCCGCAAGCAGTTCCGCCACATCCGCCGACTCCGGAGCAGGTTGAAGCGGCTCTTGTCGATGCCGAAGAAAAGAATCTTCCTGCCGATCCACCTGAAGCTGAATAAGTCATTACAAGAAGGGCTTGAGAGAATCAAGCCCTTTTTCGTCTCGAATTTATACAGGCATGGGAACCTTTGCACCCACGGAAACTGGAGCCGCGATCGTAATCTCAAGCGATTCGGCTTTGAGGGCCATCCAGGGCTGAGAATCAATGATGTTGGCAAAGGGGCTAGAATACGGAACCTCAAGCCGAGAATTGATGACCGAAAGATTGCCGGCGGCTGAACTTTCAAACTGCATTAATTCCTCTGCCAGCTCGGTATAAGTGTCAAACTGTCCATTCAGTCGCGGCAGGTTGAATTGCCAAGCTTGAGTCAGATTGCAGAGCGTTTGATTCCCTTGTTTAACAATTGCGCCCCCGCCAAGTTGCCAAAGAAATTGCGCTTCTTCTTTTGGTAAACCCCAAATATTTCGGCCCCCTGCGATCGAGCTTTGATCATCAACATAAATATGAGAGATCCAACTGCCAATCTTGCCACCGTAACGAACTAAACCTGCAACGGCGATCAATTCTCCATAGGTTAACGTTGAACCCGTTTCGTATTTACCAAGCACTAAGCCACCAATCGTTTTTCCAGGCAAGACTTGAACAATTTCGAGATTTTTAGGAATAACTTTTGCTGCAACGTTAAAGTCAACCAAATGCAGCGTGAGAAAACCGTGACCTTTAAGTATCCAAGGTGCGGGTGGATGATTCATGACTGTTAAGTGAAGGAGTGCGATCGTACCCTAAAAAACTCCGATCGGCTTTACCTCTATCTTTGGAAGCAGAATGTCGATAAAAACTTACTTCAATTTAGTAGATATGGTTTTACGAGAATTGCCTTAAGTTGTAAATATTCTCAGTTTGAAACCTATGTCTGAAGCGCCTCGTCCTGAAGAAAATATCTTTTCTGAACTTGCAAAAGTTGTTTTAGGAACTCAGCTCGACGAGTTTAGAAAGGTTGCCGTATCCGCTAGAACTAATCTAGTTAAACTATTTCAAGGCGAAGTAGAAGATATTTCTTTTACGGGACGTAACATTGTTAAAGATCAAATTCAGGTTCAAGAAGTAGAAGTTCAAACTGATCAGATTTCTGTTGATCCGCTCAGCATTTTATTAGGAAAAGTTCGGCTAAGTGAGCCGATCGATAGTCATATTCGACTCGTTCTTTCTGAAGATAATCTGAATCGCAACATGAATTCAGATTACGTTAAGGACTTTCTTCAACCAATTGAATTAAACGTTGAAGGTGAAGCTGTATTTCTAGAATTAAAGCCTCCGTTTAGCATTCGGTTACTGAGTAATAGCAGAATGCGCTTCACCGGAGATGCAATCATTCGGAGCGCGAGAAATGCACAAACGATTGGATTTAGCGCTGTTGTTCGTCCGCGCACTGAGAGCGAACTTATCAAAATGGAGTCATTTTATTGCACCCCAAATGATGGTCAATCAATTCCACTTCTGATTGCTTTAATGCAATGGATGCAAACCTTAGTTAGTCAGCCTTATCTTGAATTTGCCGGAATTGCGTTCCAGGTCAAATTACTCTCAATTCAGGATAAAGAATTAACGACAGAGATCGAAATTCACGCATCGCAAATGCCAACCCTTTAGTCTAACTTAGTCCAACTTTTTCTTGCTCACGCTTATAAATTTTCATTTCATCTGTGATTTGTCGCACAACATCTGGGAACCTTAACAAGGACAGTGATGTGTAAGACGGACTCCGGTAATGAGCCACGCTCAAGACGTTGAAATAACGCTTTTTTTCCAGAAGGGGCTGTACCTGAATAAGACGAAAGCTTACGAAGCAGCCGTTTCTAGCTACGAAGCTGCGCTGAATCTCAAGCCCGATTATCCCGATGCCTGGTACAACCGAGGTAACTCGCTTTACCATCTCGGATGCTACGAACAAGCGATCGACAGCTACAACCAAGCGATCGAGTATCAACCCGGTTTCCCCGAAGCCTGGAACAATCGCGGCAACGCACTCGATGAAATGGGACGCTACGAACAAGCAATTAAAAGCTACGACCAAGCGATTAAATATCGCGCTGACTATTACTGGGCTTGGTACAACCGGGGCATTTCGCTACGGAACCTAGAGCGTTACGACGATGCGGTCAATAGCTACGATCGCGCCATCGAATTCAAGCCAGATTACTACTGGGCTTGGTACAGTCGCGGCTTAGCATTGCGAAAACTCGGACAGCTAGAACGAGTCGTCGCCAGCTACGATCGCGCACTCGAACTCAAACCAGATTTTGAAGAATCCTGGACAAATCGCGGCAATGCGCTCTATCACATGGGCAACATTGATGCAGCGATCGAGAGCTACGATCGAGCACTGGCGCTTCGACCGGATGCCGCAACGGTTTGGTATAACAAAGCCTGCTGTTATGCGATCCAGGGCAAAGCGGACCTCGCATTTGAGCATTTGCAACGAGCGATCGAGCTAAGTCCAGAGGAATATCGTGAGATGGCGCAAACCAATTCGGACTTTGCGGCGCTCCGACGAGATAATCGATTCCTATCAATTCTGAGTGTCCGCCCTCCTCGCGAAGCCTAATTGTTTGCTGTGATTTTTTGTGACCTGCCAAGAAGCGCGATTCAAATGCGATCGCGCTTTTTAATGCTTCATGGAATCAAGCTTTTCTAACTCCAGTTTTAGCCGGAATCAATGCTTCTTGAACCACTAAAACAGAGCAGGGTGCATGGTGCAGTACATAATTGCTGACGCTACCGAGCAGAAATTCGCTGATGCCCGATCGACCCCTGCGTCCCATCATGATTAAATCTGCATTCCAGGTTCGAGCGATCGTACAAATCACGTCACCCGGATCGCCGACGTGCTGTGTGAATTCACACCGCACCCCTGCTGCTGTGGCTGCCGCATCTCGCGCTCTCAGCATATCTAATCCTGCGGTTTCAGCCTGAGAAAACAACTGCGCTGAAGACCGAATGAATGCCTCGTGTTGCATAGGGTAAAGGCTATCTGGCATTGGATACATTGGGGTCGGTATCCCTTCATCAAGTGGGCTAATTATATGCAGCAGCATCAATTGTGATTGATTGACTTTTGCAAACTCGATCGCCTTTTCAAACACGCTCTGACCTGTTTCGGCATGATCGAGCGCAACTAAAATCTTCTGAAACATACCGATTCTCCCAATGGTTTAATTGAAGACTTAATCGAATGCTTATTGATAATTTGAAGTGAGATTTGCCTCATCTCATAAGTGCAGTATAAAACTAGAATTCATTGCCGTGGCTTAATTTTCTCGCTTCTTAACACTTCAAAAATCTCAAACTGTGGCTAGACGAATTTCACTCTCCAGTCTTGTCAAAGTATCAAGATTGCGTTGTATTAAATAGATGTTGGTCGAAATCATTCGACAATCAAGCGAAAGAATTTTAACGTTTTGGCGGCGAAGGGTTGGGCATCGAGTCACGCCGCTGTTGACTGTGGTACGGTTGGTTGGGCTGATCACAGCCGCGATCGCGCTTTGGGGATTTGCGGAACTTGCAGAAACGGTGATGCGCGACCAGACGCGAGCCTTTGACGTTAGCGTGCTGCTTGCGATCCATCAACTGCAAACCCCGTGGCTGACTCCGATTATGTTGTTTGTAACTGATATTGGCGATCCGACGGTGTTGGTTATCGTCGCCGTAATTATGAGTTTTGTTCTACTGGTTCGGCATCAACGATCGCAGGCAATGACAGTCGCGATCTGTGGCTTTGGGGCGTTGGGACTGAATCTATTACTGAAGCGACTCTTTGAACGATCGCGACCGGAATTGTGGTCAAGGGTCGTTGAGGTGAAATTTTATAGCTTTCCGAGTGGACACGCAATGCTGTCAATTGTGATGTATGGATTACTAGGATATTTATTAGCCAATCATTACCAGAAATATCGCAATCTAATTATTTTATTAATGTCGCTTCTGATTGCATTGATTGGTTTTAGCCGGATGTACTTTGGTGTGCATTGGCCCACTGATATCATTGCGGGCTATGCAGCAGGATTTGTGTGGTTAATGACCTGTACTCTAAGCTTAGAAATTTGGCGACATAGAAGAGAGCTATCGAGATTAGAGCCTTAGCTAATCTTCATCAAATCGCGCAAATAGTTTTGTCAAAATCACATTTGAAAATAGAAAGCCTTCGGGATCAGTGAGTCGAATTCTTTCAGGCGTAATTTCGACCCAAGCAACCTTCTCATAAGGCTGCAAGCAGTCGAGAATTGACGCGATCGCACTCTCTCCAAATCGCCCTCTTAGCTGCTTCCAATCAATCCCTTCCCTCAATCGCAATCCCACCATCAAACTATCTAATAAATGCTCAACTTCCGTTGTTTCAGTGTTCAATTGCGGTGCTTCAAGCCAATCGTAATACTCAAGCAGCTTACGCGGTCGGGAAACACGATCGCCCTTTAGAAAACTCGTCGCACCCATACCAAAGCCGTAGAACGATCGATTCTCCCAATACACGCGATTGTGTTGACATTGATAGCCAGGTTTCGCGTAGTTTGAAATTTCATAATGCTCAAATCCAGCATTCGTTAATTTTCGTTGAGCAAATCGATAGAAGTCTGCGGTTAATTCATCTGAAGGTAAAGGTTTCTCGCCCGGCTTTAATTGCTTGCCAAAGGGCGTTTGTGGTTCGATCGTTAGATCGTAAATCGATAAATGCGCAGGTGAAAGTGCGATCGCACGATCGAGCGAATTTTTCCAAATCTCGATCGTTTGATGGGGAAGACCTGAGATTAAATCGAGACTGTAATTTTTGATTTCTGCTCGATGGAGTAGATCGATCGAATAATAAATATCTTCAACTGTGTGAGTTCTTCCACAAGCTTTGAGAATATCAGATTGAAAGGCTTGCACACCTAGACTGAATCGATTGACCCCGACTGATTTGAATCCCTTAATTTGTGTGAGGTCGAACGTGCCCGGATCAACTTCCATCGAAATCTCTGCATCAGGAAGAATTCCGAATTGTCGATCGAGCTGTTCTAAAATCTGCTGCAATTGTGAAACCGATAGAAGCGAAGGAGTTCCCCCACCGAAAAATACAGTTCTTAACGGCTCACCTAAATTCATGGTCTGATCAATTTCTTGGCACAATTTATCGACATAATTCATGATCGTCTTAAAATTGCTGCCATTGCGTTGATCTCCGACCACAGAAATCGGAAAATCGCAGTAGAAACATCGTCTGCGGCAAAACGGAATATGAATATACGCCGAACTTGGAATGTTAAATTCCATGACCTGTAATTTATTTTTCAAAGTCAATTTCGGGAAATGTAGAGCAAAAGGGGCGATCGCCTCTCAGAAATCGCTAAATTTTGTATCACAAAATACGGCAGAGTGAGGTAAACCCCCCATCAGATAAGCATTTGGGCGCAGGAATCCAGGGACAAGCAGGATATAATGATGCCAAGTCAAGCGGTTCGTAAGCCTGACAGTATTCAGCGAGTTTGATCTCTATCAAATTCCCATCGATCCGGTAACTTCGCGTCACTGGGTGCAGTGCTTCATCGTTTTGCTTGACTCGCAATCTTCCCGTACAGACGCTTCAATGCGTCTCCATTGCCATTATGCTCGACGCAATTATCATTATCTCATTTATCCTAGCAGGGGCGGGAACTGGCTTTCACGGCATTGAAGCACTGCCTGGAAGTGTACTGCAACAAGTCTCAAATCCAGAAGCACTCCGCTGGGTTTGTGGCGGGTTTGGTGCAATTTTTGGTTTAGCGATCGGTCTTGTCGCCCAGACAACTTTTCGCCGAATCGAGCGTGATATCCGGCAACTTCCAGCTTATACCCTACTGAGTCGCTCAGTGGGTCTCGTGATCGGGCTTTTGGTCGCGAATTTGCTGCTTGCACCGATCTTCTTGCTGCCGATTCCATCGGAATTCTCGTTTCTCAAACCGCTCACGGCTGTGGTCGGTAGCATCATGTTTGCAGTTTCAGGAATGTCGCTTGCCGATGTGCATGGCCGATCGCTCCTACGCTTGATCAATCCCAGCAGCGCTGAAACGCTTCTGCTCTCTGAAGGTACAATCAAAGCTGCAACCACAAAAGTTCTAGACACAAGCTGCATTATCGATGGTCGAATCGCTGATCTGGTGGATACAGGCTTTCTCGAAGGTCAGTTACTCGTACCGCAGTTTGTTCTGCAAGAACTCCAGCAGGTTGCAGATGCCTCGAACGACCAAAAGCGAGTCCGGGGACGGCGAGGACTCGACCTTCTCAATCGCATTCGAGAAAACTATCCCGATCGTGTAGTCATTCATCCCGCAGATTACGACGATATTCCAACCGTAGACGCGAAGCTCGTGCGTCTCGTTCAAGAAATCAATGGAACTCTACTGACCACAGATTACAACCTGAATAAAGTGGCAACCGTTCAGAAAGTTCCCGTTCTGAACGTCAATGATTTGACTCAAGCGATTCGCCCGTCCTACTTGCCGGGAGACAGCATTGATCTCAAAATTCTACGAGAAGGGAAAGAACCTGCTCAAGGGATTGGGTATCTCGATGATGGCACGATGGTTGTAGTTGAAGATGGACGCAGCTATGTTGGTGGAGAGCTTCAAGTGATTGTCACCAGTTCTTTGCAGACCTCCGCAGGTCGCATGATCTTTGCTAAACCAAAAGCTTCAGCTTTAGCGTAAATCCATGAGTCGCGATCGAGAAAAACCCTGTTCTCTGTGTGAAAAATCCGCTCCTGTTCTCTACCGTATTCAATACGATGGGTCTGGCGAGTGGATTTTTGTTTGTCGAAGCTGTTGGGATCAAGTGAGCCAAAATAATCCCTTTTATATTTACGGTGGAACCTGGAAAGCGCGCAAACGATAAGATCTCAACGATAAAATCTTTATGTATCCGGTTGTGCTTTCAGAATCTGTCTTCTACGATCGCTCCTGTCATCCTTCACCCTCTGTCCATGATTTTCACCCCCGCCCAGTTGACCGAGATCCGGCACATTGTTCGATCGTGTGGACAACAAGCCAAAATCCTTTCCACTCAAAATTACGAAGTCTTTCAAAAAGAACCCGGTGATTTTGTCACCACAGTCGATCAAGCGCTCGATCGACAGCTTTCCGAGTTTTTCACAACGCTGTTTCCAAACGACGGCATCATCACCGAAGAAAACGCCGCCTCTCGCAAACAATATCAGGAAGATTACGATCGACTTTGGTGTATTGATCCGCTTGATGGCACCCAGGATTTCATTCACGGCGATCCTGATTACGCAGTGCTGGTAGGGCTTCTAGAGAACAAGTCTGCGATCGCAGGTTGGATTTATGCACCGGAACAGGATGCCCTTTATTACGGTGGAAAATCATTGGGCGTGTGGCAAGCGATCGGAGACGAGGAACCGGAGCTTTGTGAGATTCCGCAAGCGCGAGTTGACTCCTACCGCGTCATTATTGGCGATAAAGATTTCCGCAATACCGCTGGTCAAATCTCTGCATCAATCCCTGAAATTGAATTCTTGCGATCGCCTGGAAGCTTCGGCTTAAAAGTAATGAACGTGATACTAGGAAAAGCTGAAGTCTATTTATACCTAAATCGCCGCGTAAAAGTCTGGGACACGGTAGCCCCAATCGCGATCGCGCAAGCCGTGGGCTTGGCGTGCTGGGACTTAGACGGCAACGCGATCAAATTCACTCCAGAAGCCTTGAATTTAGAAAGTTTGGCGCATCAGCAAGCGATCGTTATTGGGCAAGAAGAAGCGGTAGAGGCACTTTTGCCCCGGTTGAGAGCCATTCTTGATCCCCAACTTTCCGTGTGATGAATATCACCAAGAATTGGGGAAAGATAAAAACGACCTCTTTCCCCAGTGGATCATCCGATGCAGACTGAAGTTTTCAGTGAGCTATTTCCATTACTCGCGGCGGCAAATCCAGAGACGCTAGATTGGTTGCTCTCCGTTGCGACTGAACATGAGTACCCTAGTGGCAGAGCCGTTTTGATGGAAGATGCTTGGGGAAATGCTGTATATTTTGTGGTTTCGGGCTGGGTTAAAGTTCGACGGCACTCTGGTACAGGCGAAGAGGTTTCAACGCTGGCAATTCTGGGTCGCGGTGACTTTTTCGGTGAGATGGCGATTTTAGATGAATCTCCACGATCGACCGATGTGATTGCGCTCTCCAATGTGCGGTTGATGAGCATTTCGGCACAGCGCTTTATCCAAACCCTATTTAAAGATCCGCAACTCCATCATCGAATGCTGCAATTGATGGTGCGACGATTGCGCCAAACGAATCTTAGATTTCAGTTGCGTCACCAACCTGCAGCGATTAAGCTCGTCAATACACTAGTCGGACTGGCTGAAAGCTACGGTCAATCCGCTGGCTCAGGGGTTTATATTCTTAATATTCCTGCTAAAGATCTAGCTGATGTAACCGATATCACGGTTGAGGAAACGAGCAAAATTCTCGAAAAGCTGGATAGCAAGGGCTGGATTCGGATCGATCCGAAGCAACAGGTGATTCATCTGATGAATTTGCAGCAGCTAACTGCGTTAGCCTCTAAAAAGGGGTGAGTTGGGTTGTGGAATTGCGGCATGATGGATAGAGAAATCCTTTGTTGCCGGAGTTGAGCGCTATGAATTACGAAGAGTTTGGAGCGATCCGATCGCCACGTCCAGAAGCGGAAATCTCAAACTCTTCTCCGCAGAGCGCTTTGTCTTTTGAGTATGTTGTTGCGATGCCCGAACCGGAGTCGCATTTGTTCGAGGTGACGCTGCGGATTCAGGGTTGGACATTGCCAACGATCGACCTCAAAATGCCAGTTTGGACACCCGGATCTTACTTGGTGCGCGAGTATTCACGGCATTTGCAAGGCTTCAAATCTGCATTGCCCTGGCAAAAGTTAGCCAAAAATCACTATCAGATTCAAGCTCAGGGCAAAGAGACGATCGAGGTTCAGTACCAGATTTTTGCCAATGAATTGACGGTGCGAACAAATCATCTCGACGAAAATCACGGATATTTCAACGGAGCGGCGCTGTTCTTTTATGCTCTAGGGTATGAAAAGCAGCCATTCCGCGTGACGATCGTTCCGCCGCGTTCAAATTGGCAAGTTGTGACGGCTCTGCCCGCGATCGCGCCTAATACCTTTGAAGCCAAAGATTTTGACACACTAGTTGATAGCCCATTTGAAATTGGACAGCATCAAGTTTATTCGTTTGAGGTATTAGAAAAGCCGCATCAGTTTGTCGTTTGGGGAGAAGGAAAGTTAGATATCGATCGCATGATCGAAGACACTCAGAAAATCGTCCAAGTTGAAGCTGAAATGTTTGGGGGATTACCTTACGATCGCTATTTCTTCCTCCTGCATTTAACCGCGAATTCATTTGGTGGATTAGAGCATAAAGATTGCTGTTCGCTGATTTATTCGCGTCTCGGATTTCGGGCAAAAGAGAAGTACGATCGCTTTATGCAGCTTGTCGCTCATGAATTTTTTCACCTTTGGAATGTGAAACGGATTCGCCCGAAAGCGCTTGAAGTGTTTAATTACGATGGTGAAAATTACACGCCGTCACTTTGGTTTAGCGAAGGAACAACCAGCTTTTATGATTTGATCTTTCCGTATCGCGCGGGAATTTATGATGCGAAGACTTATCTCAATGCTTTGGGTCAAGAAATCTCGCGCTATTTGACGACTCCCGGACGTTTAGTGCAACCCCTGAGTGAATCGAGTTTTGATGCTTGGATTAAGCTTTATCGCCCCGATGCAAATAGTGCTAACTCTCAGATTTCTTATTATCTGAAAGGCGAGATGGTGACGCTGTTATTAGATTTAGCGATTCGGATTAAGCATCAGAATCAACGATCGTTTGATGATGTCATGCGTGTGATGTGGCAGCAATTTGGTAAAGACGAAATTGGCTTCACTCCGGAGCAATTGAAAACAACGATCGAATCCATTGCTGGCTTTGATTTAACGAATTTCTTCGATCGCTATCTTCACGGAACCGAAGAACTTCCATTTGATGAATATTTAGCCGGATTTGGATTGCGACTGAAATCGAATGCCGACGCACCGAATCTACCACCGTTTGCTGGAATGACGGTGAAACCAGAAGGCAGTCGGGAAATGATCAAGTTTGTCGAAGCGGGTTCGCCTGCTCAGAAAGCAGCGATCGATCCAGGCGATGAACTGCTTGCGATCGATGGCTTCCGCGTGAATTCCGGGCAATTTGAGGAGCGACTGAAAGACTATCAGCCCGGAGATACGATTACGTTGACGGTATTTCATGGCGATGAATTGAAACAGCGATCGCTGACGCTTGCAAAGCCGCGTGCAACCAGTTACGGGATTGAGACGATCGAAAATCCATCCGCGCTCCAGCAGCAGAACTTCGAGCAATGGCTGGGAGTCTCGATCGCTTCGCTTTCCCGATAGAATTAAGATCCAGGGAGAAAAAACAATGATTGCAACTGCTCCGCAAGAAATTCTTGCACCAGTACAGGAAGAAACTTCTAAGCCATTCACGCTAGAGGATTTCGTTACCAATCCTCCACAGGATATGGAATGGGTAGATGGTGAATTAGTTGAGAAAACGGGGATGACGGTTAAGCACTCGATCGCTCAAGGCAATATTGTGACTGCATGGAACAATCACGCAACCGCACATGAGCCAGGGGGCAAAGCTTTACCAGAAGCCCCTTGTCGGACTCAAAAGCAGGGACGACGACCGGATTGCGCGTATCTTCCCGCACCTCTGTTTGCCCAGTTTAATCAGGTTGCTACTGTTCCACAGAGCTATCCTCTAATCGCGGAAGTTGCTTCCCCGACAGATTACGCTGAGGAGCTGTTTGCAAAGGCGATCGAGTATCTCGAATCCGGGTGCGAGGAAGTTTGGCTCGTTTTCCCAGAAGCAAAGTTAATCATGGTGAAAACGAGCGATCAGTCCTGGCAAGTCTTCAATCCCGGACAAACGATCGCCACTCAAAAAGTTCTCAACGGCTTTGAGATTGCCGTCGATCAACTGTTCGCTTAAAAACTGAGAATGCCCCGATCGCCATCAATCTCGGCTGGAATTCCCACAGGCAACGCCGCATTTTCGCCATCATGACCAAACGGCAAACCCGACACGATCGGAATTCCCAGATCAGAGAGTCGATCGCGTAGCACTTCTTCAACACTAAAACTCGGCATTCCCGCAGGCGGATCACACTTACTGAATCGCCCGATCGCAATCCCGCGAATCTGGCGAAACTCTCCACACAAGCGCCATTGCGTCAGCATTCGATCGATTCGATACGGAGCTTCGGTAACATCTTCGATCGCCAGAATCACACCCGAAAAATCCGGCTGCCAGGGTGTTCCTAAAAGATGCGTCGCGACGGTGAGATTGGCAGGCAATAACAATCCAGAAGTCTTACCCTTCCCCCAACCTGAACCTTGAAGTGCAGGCAGAGAACGCCCTTCAACCCAATCAAATAAGCGCTTTGTTGACCAATCTGGTTCAGTTGCGATCGTCGTCAGCAATGGCGCGTGAACTCCAGAAACACCTTCTTCGGCATATGCCCACAGCAAACTGGTGATATCCGAAAACCCGATCAGCCATTTCGGCTCAACGGCTGGAAAGCGCCATTTCTCTAGCAATCTTGCACCGCCCCAACCTCCACGCGCACACAGAATTCCGCGACAAGCCGGATCATTTAGGGCGGCTGCAAATTGAGCGCGGCGGTTTTCATCAGTTCCCGCCAGATAGCCATGCTGGTCGCCAAAGCCAGCCATTAGCTCAACCTGATAGCCGCGCTGTCTCCACACTTCAACGCCTTGGTTGAAGGCAGTCAGTTCGCGCAAGGTGCCACTCGGCGCAATCACGCAGAGACGATCGCCAGATTTAAGCGGTGCAGGAGGCTGACAGCGTTTCATAAAGCTTACAAATTTCGCGATTTATAAATTTTGGGATTGTACAATGCGATCGAGCCAAATTTCTAAGCGCTCTCCCATCGCTTCTAAAGAATACTCGCGCTCTGCCTGATGACGACATTCGGCGCGATCAATTTGCTCTAGTTTAGAAATCGCTTCAACTAACCCATCAACACGATTCGGTTCAACGAGCCATCCCGTTTGACCCTCCTGCACAATTTCCGCAGGACCTCCCCGCCGATACGCAATCACCGGAACGCCGCAGGCTAAAGCTTCGATCGCTACATTCCCAAACGCTTCGACCCAATGCGGAGTCATTAACAGCGCTCTCGACTCTCCCAGCGCTTTTTGTAAACCCTGAGTAGAAAGAAAGCCGCAATAGTCGATCGGCGCATTTGGATAGCTTGCTTGAATGTGATTCCAGTACGCTTCATCTTGAATCACGCCCCAGATTTTTAGCGGAATTCCAACTTGGTCAACGGCAGCAACGGCATCTTCTAACCCCTTTTCAGGGGCAATGCGACCGACCCAAGCGAGGTGATCTTTTGAGGTTGGATTGAATTGGTACTGCGATAAATCAAAACCGTTTTTGAGATTGAAGCAGCGATCGCGAAACGAAAATGTGTCTGCTTGCGCCAAACTGTGAACGGCGATCGTCGTGGGAAAGTGTTCGGCAACTTGGGCAATTACTTGATCCATCGCATCGGTGAGCGAACCCATACTGACTAAATGCGCGATCGGGCGTTCAAAAAATGGCGTGAGGTAGAACGGCAACCAATCGTAAGCAAAATTGATCAGCAGATCATATTCGTGTTGAACCTGCCGTGCATAATTCCACATATTTCCTAGCACTGAATTTGCAGGCAGCGTAATAAGGGCATCGCGCCCCTGAGATTGAGCCGTAATCTGGAGATTTCCTGCAATCTGCACGAGCGGAATTCCACCCAGAACAGAGCCTTCAGGCGCGACCACTGTAACTGAATGATTGAGAAGGATCAGCGATCGGGCAATATTTGTGAGCGTCAGTTCAACACCGCCCCCTAAACCGGAGCCGATCGCACCAACCGGAGTAGACAGCAGCAGTAATTTAAGCGGATTCGATCGAGACACAGGATTCTAGCGTGGAGTGTTTTCCTACTCTACGGCAAACGCTCTGGATTTTTCAGCGTGGGCGCTTCTGGGGGAGTCGATCGAATTCGGTTCAATTGTCCCAATGCCCATTTCGCTGTGTCTTGCACCTCTTGATCTGAATCTTCGGCCGCTTGATGCAGCAAATGACTCATCTGCGAAACCATGTCAAACACGCGGGTCAAATCCCGAATTGCATTTTTCCGCACCTCTGCATTCTCATCCTGTAGCGAAACGGCTAACGCTCTGGTCATCGGTTTGAGCGTGCGAGTGCCAATTTCTGAAAGGGCAGATAGAACAAGACTTCGCTGCTTAGAATCCGACTCGACGAGCAGATCAACTAGCGGTTGCACAGCGCGAGTATCTCCGCGTTGCCCTAGCTCCCAAATGACTTTGCGGCGCTTTGCGGGGTCAGGCGATCGCAAGTCCTGAATCAGTTCATCAACAATGTTGATTTTTGCCAGACGAGTGGTTTCTTCGATCGCAGGTGAAGAAGCTGTTTTGGGTGATTCAACGACTTGCAACATTCCGCGAGCTTCAGCTTGGGCAGTTTCTGTCTGCGAGTTAAGCTCCGGTTTTGGATTGAGATAGGATGTTCCATTGCTGCTAGATAAAACAGACTGCGATCGCTCTAAACTCTCGATCGCGCTGCTTTCCTGAGCGATCGATTTCGACTTTCGCTTCAGTACCAAAACGGACGCGGCTCCGATAATGCTTGTGGCTCCAATGCTACCGAGAAACAGAGGCGAAGCCCAAAACGGCGCTTTGGCTTCCTGTCCGGTTTTTGCAAGAAGTGGCGTAACACCTTGAGATTGAACTGGCCGCGTGGACAGGCTGAGACAAGCCGCACAAGTGACAATCAGGAGGGGAGAACGAATCATAGCGGAATCCAAAACGGAAGGTCATCTCACCATCCGACTCAGATTGCTAAAAGCTAAGAGTCGGAATCGGATAGAGTCGTAATTTCACTGAGCGTTGATTCGGCTTGCGGTAGCAATTGCCTTTTCTCGGCTATGTTACCCTGAACTTCTTCGATCGACTCAGAAATTGACCCACTCAGTTTCTCGCCCAATACATCCCGCTGATTAATCAAGTAAATGCTGATTAGCGTGAAGCCCACACCAACCCACTGAACCGGACTCAAGACTTCTGCGAGGAAAAGATTTCCAAACAACAGCGCAAATACAGGGGTCAAAAATGTTAGCGAACTTAAACTCGTAAGACTTCCACTCGCAGCAAAGTAGAAAAACAAACCGTAGGCGATCGCGCTGCCAAAAATCGTCGAATACGAGAGCGATACCCAATTTGCCGTCGTTAAATTCATCCATTGTTCACTTTCTAGCTGACTGGATAATCCAAATAGCGGCAATCCGCCCAAAATCATGTGCCATCCCGTCGCCACAATTGGATCGGTATACCGACAGACATAGCGCGAAATAATCGTCCCAACTGCCATTGATAACGCCGCTAACAGCATCAGCCACTGTCCGTTATCAAACAATCCTGCCAGTAAATCAGTAAATGAATGAACATCCAAGAGTGCGTCGCCCAAACGCGATCCAGCAGAAAGAATCCATTCTTCCGGTAAGCCCAACAAGCTAATGCCGAAAACGCCGATCGCAAGTCCCAACCAGCCCCAAACTCCAATCTTTTCACCAAACAACCACAGCGCCATTAATGCCACCGCTAACGGCTGCGAATCGATCATTACCGACCCCAAGCCCGCCCCAGTTCTGACTAATCCCTGAGCGAGAAAGCCCTGAAACATCGCCCCATCCACCAGCGCAAACAAACTAATCCAAAGCCACGCTGCCCATCCTTTAGGCTGCGATCGACCCATGAATGCAGCCGTTAGCAGCACCAGAAGTCCCGCAGGTAGTAAGCGCACCCCCGCTAAGAAAAACGGAGTCGTATTCGGGATTACGCCTTTCATCGCTACCATTGCGGTTCCCCACAGGAAAAACGGTGCAATCAGGAGGATCAAAGAGCGAGATTTAGTCTGCATGAGTGCGGTTTGGGAATGATGTTCTTCTCATCTTAGTAAATTATGTAGAAGTGTTAAGTAATCTGGATAGCGATGTTGATCGGATGGATCTCAAGCGGAAACGTTAAAATTGTCTTAACTTGTGATGGTTAAAGCATTATGGTGCGGTTGTTTAAGCGTGGGTTGCGGAAGCAGATTGCTCGAATTGAAGTCAAAGGGGCGATCGCGGGCGCAACTCGAAAACGAGTATTAGAAAATCTGAAAACGGTGGAGGAACGGGAGTTTCCGGCGCTGCTGCTGAGAATTGACAGCCCTGGCGGAACGGTCGGCGATTCGCAAGAGATTTATGCAGCGCTGAAGCGACTAGGGCAAAAAGTTAAGATCGTCGCGAGTTACGGCAATATTTCCGCTTCGGGTGGCGTGTATATCGGCATGGGCGCACAGCACATCATGGCGAACCCTGGCACGATTACAGGCAGCATTGGTGTCATTCTGCGCGGTAACAATATTGAGCGATTGCTGGAGAAAGTGGGCGTATCGTTCAAAGTGATTAAATCAGGTCCTTACAAAGATATTTTGTCGTTCGATCGTGAACTCACAGAGCCAGAACAAAAAATTCTGCAAGACCTGATCGATATCAGCTACTCTCAATTTGTCGGAACGGTTGCAGAGTCGCGCCATCTTTCAGAAGAAACGGTGCGATCGTTTGCAGACGGACGAATTTTTACCGGACAGCAGGCGGTTGAACTAGGTGTGGTTGATCGTTTAGGAACCGAAGAAGATGCACGACGCTGGGCGTGTGAACTGGTGAATCTCGATCCAGAGAAGACGAAGACTTATAACTTTGAAGAAAAGAAATCTTTAGTCGGTCGCTTTACCTCGAACGATCGCTTAGATGGGTTAATCGGAGCTTTACCGCCGCTTGTCGTGGGTATGGACTGGTTAGAATTTGAACTTGAAACCTGTGGATTGCCTCTGTGGTTGTATCGTCCCTAGATCAAAGCATTTATCCGGATTTCACCCTTGCCCTTTCGTTGATAATCTAGGTACGAACGAGCAAGACTTAGGAGGACGGGAACGTGCATTGGCGAGTACGAGCAATCCGGGGAGCGACCACCGCTTCAGAGAATACGATCGAGGCAATTCGGGAAGCGGTAATAGAGCTGTTGGATGAGCTAGAGACTTATAACCAACTCGACCCGGAGGAAATCGTCAGCGCTACGTTTACAGTCACTAAGGATCTCGATGCGATTTTTCCAGCCGCGATCGCTCGTGAACGATCTCACTGGGCGAATGTGCCGTTAATTGATGTTCAGCAAATGCACGTTCAGGGGAGTTTAGAACGCTGTATTCGGTTTCTGATTCATTTCAATACACCTGATCCAGATGTAAAAATTCATCATCCCTATTTGCGACAGGCGAAGAATCTACGACCGGATTGGTCATTAAGCTCGATCGCAAGTCCACAAAATTAACGAAAAAAAGGGCGGTTGAGATGCCGCCCTTTTTATTTCAGAATTCTATTAATTATCAAGTATTCGGCTTGAGATCAGCATTGCGCTCAGCAAAATACTTGTTCAAGAATGTGCTTGCCAGCGACAGAATAAACGGTGCGACCAAGAAGGAAATTAAGCCGTGAGCTTGGAATCCTGGGACCAAAGCAGCCGCCAAGGTGAAACAAATTCCGTTAATGACGATCGAGAACAATCCCAACGTCAGCAAGTTAATCGGCAAGGTCAACAGCGATAAAATTGGTTTGATAAAAGTATTAACCAAACCGATCACGACACCTGCAATCAGCGCGACTGCAAAGCTTTCAATATTCACACCTGGTAATACAATATCCACGACAAGCAAGCTGAGTGCTGTTACCAGGATGGTTAGGAAATATCCCATGTTTGTTTTCTCCGCATCAATAACAATTTTTCTATAACTGATTCTGGCGCAGCGATCGTAAAGGCATCCTCTCCATCCAGGCAGATCTTAAAAAGCCCCAACTCTCACTTCAGAGTTGGGGCTTTGAGACTATTCAGCGATCGACGCTTCAGGAACTTCTTTAATCGGCTTGGGATGAATCCGAATGCCTAGGAAAACATCGTACAGGAAACCAAAAAAGTCTTCTTTAAGGAGTCCGATCGATTGTGGCGATCCTTTTTCATCCAGAATTGGCTTGGCTGCATAGTACGCTGCTTGATATTTGTACCAAGGCACGGCGGGCCAAAGATGGTGCACCAAGTGATAGTTCTGTCCCAAAATTAAGCCGTTCAGAATTCGACTCGGATAGACTCTGGCATTTTTCCAGCGATCGCGCTCCTTAAACGGGCGATGCGGCAGGTAATCAAAAAACAGCCCTAACACCAAGCCGACGATCGCCAAGGGAATGAACCAGAAGTTAAACACATAGCCCAAAAAGTGGTACTTCACCGCAACAAAGACGATCGCCGCTAACGATAACCGCGCTAAAAACCACTCAAATAATTCATTTTTGCGCCACAGCTTTCTCTGGAAGAAGAAGAATTCGTGGTACATGAATCGCGCATTAATGATCCAGAGCGGTCCAAACGTCGAAACTACGTGATCTGGGTCGTTTTCAGGATCATTGACGTTGCCGTGATGCTGAATATGTACCCGCGTGAACACCGGATAAGAAAAGCATAGGAAAAAGGCGCTTCCATGCCCGAGAAATGCGTTCATCACCTTATTGCGGTGCGCTACACCATGACAAGCATCGTGAATCACCGTTCCCAGCAGATGCAGCCCGATCGTATTTAGGCAAAAACAAACCCAATCCACCCATCCCCAACACCAGTAGCCGAGCGTGGTGATCACAGCGATCGCGTTTGAGATCAGAAATATTAATAACGTTGGATTAAAATCACCGGGCGCTCCCAGCAACTCCCTCGGAATCGTCAGGGGCTTCGTTGCCGCCTCCGACATCACACCACCTCTCATACACGAATACTTTGCGTATTGTACGATACGCGCTGTGATTAAGTTAAGTAAAGCAACCAGAGACAGAGTAATCCTAAATCAGTTGAGAAGTGGGTGTCGTTCCCTTTAGCGTTTGCAACTAATTTAGAATTGCCGTCGTTTATAACCAGAGCAATTGCAAGCAACTTAAAGTTGAAGCGTTTGACCGATCTTCATCACTTGCAGCTTTGTTTTGACGTTTTGGCGATCGAGTTCCGCTTTAAAGGCCTGAGGCGTTCCGGTTAATAAAGGGAAAGTGCCAAAGTGCATCGGGATCACGACATCGGGCTTGACATAACTTACCGCCGTGGCTGCGCGTTTAGGACCCATCGTGAAGCGATCGCCAATGCAAGTCAGCATCACCGAGACTTTACGAAATTCAGGAATCAGCCGCATATCTGCAAAAACGTCGGTATCGCCTGTGTGATAGATGACAGGACCATTCTGCACCGTGATTAAAAATCCTCCCGGATTGCCTGCATACTGGGCTGGACTTCCATCTGATGCAACTACCGAACTGTGAATAGCCGGAATGAAGGCGACTTTCACTTCATTGTTTAAAAGCGTCAGTTCGCCCCCAAAATTCCCTAGAGTTTGCAGGGTCGCTAGGCTTTTGGGATAGCCGATGCTGACTAATGCCTGTCCTAAATCGGCAGTGCTAACCAAGGATGCGTTTGTTTTTTTGGCGATCGCAATGGCATCCCCGATATGATCAAAGTGACCGTGGGTAATCAAAATCAAATCTGCTCGGTTGAGATTGGCAAGATCAGTTTTGCCGTTTGGATTTACAGGATTAGTTAACCAGGGATCGATGAACAGGACTTTACCCGATGGAGTGGTGAGCTTAAATGCTGACTGTCCGTACCATTGCAGTTGCGTTTTTCCAGCCATAGCGCTTGATCCTTGCGGTACGACGCTCACCATTAAAACCACGATCGCGACTGAGACAAGCAGCGCGACTTGAAGCAGGCGCTTGAAATTCATAACCATTCAAAACACTGTCTTTTGAGCAGGGGACATCGGATTCTAGTCGAAATTTCGGAGGGAGTTTTGCTGTATATTGCTAAAGTTGCCAATCTTCACGGTTGACAACAGAATGAAATCTATTCCCGTTTTTTTTAATCAAGCTATAATTATCGACAGCAAGATATATTTATTAGTCCGGTTAGAGTTGGTCTGCAAGTAAGTTCCTGAGGGTGGTGGAGTCGAGGGATGAATCAGACAGTTGAAAAGTGGTTAACCATTGCTGCGTTTACGGGCTGGACGGCATCGATCGTGAGTTTAGTGGGACTGGCGCTTCGGTCTACTCCTCCTGCGATCGCATCTCGTCCGGCTCAGGTTTCGAGCTTACAGTCAGTCACCCACTCCAAGTTTCTGTCTAATCCTTCCGTCTCAGGAAAACTCAAGATTCAGCAAGAGCTTGTGAGTACAGGAATTCCAATGAGCACTTCTAAAGACTACTGGGTGAAATCGCTAAAAGAGCGGTAGAACTGTGCTGAGTGCATGACCTCAATAGCATTCACCTTCCCTGCTAGGCTATTCAGAGTGAGATGAGACAATTTCTCTGATGATGAAGCTAACGACACGCGGGCATTACAGCGTGAAGGCGTTGCTGGATTTGTGCTTTCAGCCAGAATATGGCCCGGCTTCGGTCAAGGCGATCGCGCTGCGGCAAGATCTTCCGGCTCCTTATTTGGAAAAGTTGCTGATCGAAATGCGTCGAGCCAAATTGGTTCACTCGATTCGAGGAGCGCAGGGCGGGTATCAACTGGCACGACATCCCGCAGAGATTTCATTAGGGCAGATCCTTGCGGCAGTTGGGGAAAGCGTGGAACCTTTGGCGCACCATACACCGGATGATGCCCAGGCAGAAGATTGGGTGGCGTTCAGCGTGTGGAATCGATTGTACAAAAAGCTGCAAGACGCGCTGTACAGCATTTCACTGGAAGATTTATACTACGATGCGCGGAGTTGGCAGGCATCTCAGGGAGAAGGGGCAAGCTTTGTGGTTTGAGATGAGCGGGGTTTTAGTTGGGGCAGCGGCGCTGGATTTCTGCATCGGCGATCCGTGGAGTTGGGTGCATCCGGTGCAGGTGATGGGATGGACGATCGAGCAATTCAAAACGATCGCGTTTCGATGCACCAAAAATCCGACTCTCCTCAAGGGTGCAGGAGTTGTTTTGACGATCGCACTCATTCTGGGAAGCGCTACGATCGCTTGGAGTGTAATCGAGCTTGCAAAGTCGGTTCATTCAGCGTTTGGGGTTGTGATCGCGATCGTTTTGCTTGCGAGTTGTTTTGCGGGACGAAGTTTGAGAACGGCGGCGGAAGATGTTTTAGGCTTGCTGCCGAATTTGGAGGAGGCGCGATCGCGATTACGCTTGTATGTCGGTCGGGACACAGAGAATTTGCCGGAACCAGGGATTCTCAGAGCTATTCTAGAAACTGTGACCGAGAACGCTGTTGATGGTGTGATGGCTCCGTTGTTTTATGCGTTGATTGGAGCATTTACGCCTGTGGGGAGTGTTCCATTGGCGATCGCGTATAAGGCAGCGAGTACGCTCGATTCAATGATTGGCTATCGAGAAGTGCCATTTACGGATTTCGGGTGGTTTAGCGCTAAAACTGATGATATTTTGACTTGGCTCCCTTGTCGGTTAACGGTGTTTACTTTAGGTGTGATTTCAGGCAGACCGCTTGACGTTTGGAAGCTGTGTCAGCGGGATGCGCCAAAGGATGCGAGTCCAAATTCGGGCTGGAGTGAGTGTGTGTATGCAGCCGTTTTAGGCGTTCAAGTGGGTGGAGTGAATTATTATCGCGGCATTAAGAAACAGAAACCCTTACTCGGTGAACCGCTGCGACCGATTACGATCGACACCATTCACCAAGCAACGAACTTAACGCGATCGTGCTTCTTGATTTGGTTAGCGATCGCACTCGTATTTCTTCAATAAATTATGTCGTTTCAAGAATTACAGTCGATTTTAGGGGCGATCGAGCCGCATTATCAGTCTCTAGAGCGTCAACAGCTACAGCGCATTCTAGAGATTTGGGCAGAACTGGTCAGCGAAAAGATTGCGAATTATGCTCAACCGATCGCCATTCAGCGCAACATTCTGGAAGTGACAACAGCGAGTCCCGTTTGGACACAGACGCTTATGTTTGAACGTTCAGTGATTTTGAGAAAGATTCGAGAGCGGTTATCGATCGATCTCAGTGACATTCGATTTTCTACGGCTCAATGGCGATCGCCTCAGACTGAAACTCCGGTTGAGTCTGATCCCTGGCAAAGTCATCCGAGCCGTATCCCAGAGCAATCTTCCGAAATTGAAACGCAGCTTGCGTTGTTTAGCAATGCCAAAAGTGCATTCGATCGTTGGTCATCGATCGTGCAGAGTCGCGCTCAACATTTGCCACTTTGTCCAGAGTGCGGTAGTCCAACGCCGCCCGGAGAGCTTCAGCGCTGGTCGGTTTGTGCGATTTGCGCTGCAAAACGTTAGAGAATGCACCTTCTAATTCGCGTTAAACTAACGTGAGTTTGATGAAAAGATTCGCTTCAATGCTGTGCTTCAAAACACTTTCCTAAAGTTTTTCACCTTGTGTTTAGGTGGATGGATTTTGCTCAGTGTCTTTGCTCATTTTGGAGCAGAGATTTTTTGGTTTCAGGAAGTCGGGTATCTGCCCGTTTTTCTGCTAAAGACTATAACTCAGGGATTGCTGGGAATAATTGTTGCAGGCGTGACGATCGCATACTTCCTACTTAATCTCAGAACAGTCGATCGATTAAAACATGATCCATTAATCGATCAGAAAGAAGCGCAATTCGATACAATTTTATCTCTACGTTTGAGAACATTGCTGCCGCTGACGATCGTACTCAGCCTCACGATCGGGTTTATGCTTGCTCACTACGGACAGCTAGCTTGGCGTTACTGGCAATCAAATTTCGCTACAACAGTTTCGTTGTTTAATCTCAGTGCAATTTGGCAAATTGTTCAGCACTTTAGCACTCAAATCTGGTATTCAGCGATCGCGCTCGTCTCTGCAATCTCGATTCTGATTTTTCCTCAATTTTTATTGACTGCGATCGCAATTGTATTAACTCTATTATTGAGCTTTATATTATCTCAGCATTGGATTGATTTATTGCAGTATCTCTATCCCACTGTATTTAATGCGACAGATCCTCTGTTTAATCGCGATATTAGCTTTTATATTTTTGCACTTCCCATCGCCGACTTGATTTCACTATGGTTAGTGGGATCGTCGCTGTATGGATTGCTCTCTGTTAGTTTAAGCTACCTGTTATCCGGGAATAGCCTCAGCGAAGGGCGTTTTCTTGGATTCTCCTCTGCACAACAGCGCCACTTATTTGGAGTAGGCAGTCTATTCATGTTCGCGCTTGCGTTTAGCTATTGGCTCAGCCGTTATGAACTGCTCTACTCAACGCGAGGAGTCGCTTATGGTGCTGGTTATACCGATATCCATGTTCAATTACCCGCTTATATTGCGCTCGGAAGCACGGCTTTTGCGATCGCGCTATATCTTTTCTGGCGCTGGATCTTTTGGCGACCGAGATCGAAGCGCCGTCGCTGGGTCGGCATCGGATTAATTGTCTACGGTGTTGTTGCCATCGTTGCGGTTGTGCTGCCTGAAGTGGTGCAGTATCTCATCGTGCAGCCAAATGAATTGGTACGAGAGCAACCTTTTATCGAGCGCTCGATCGCTCTCACTCGTCAAGCGTTCGGATTGAATGCGATCGATACTCAAACTTTTAATCCTCAAGGAAAACTCAGCGAAGCAGATTTGAGAAACAACGATCTCACCGTCCGCAATATCCGACTGTGGGATCAGCGCCCTTTGCTAGATACCAATCGCGAATTGCAGCAGATTCGACTCTATTATCGGTTTCCTGATGCAGATCTCGATCGCTACACCCTACGAACCGAAGCCCCGACCCAAAGACCAAGTGCCCCTACTTCATCACCTCAACCTGCACCCAATCAGACCGAGCGCCAACAAGTCCTGATCGCCGCTCGCGAACTCGATTACAAGGCTGTTCCAGAACAAGCTCAAACATGGGTGAACCAACACTTAGTGTACACACACGGGTATGGTTTTACGATCAGCCCGGTGAATGTTGTGGGTGCAGGTGGATTACCAGAATATCTTGTTAAAGATATCGGCGATACAAACGGCGGCGCACTTGTAACGTCGAGTCAAGCGATTCGCGATAGTATCCCGATTGGTAGACCCCGAATCTATTACGGTGAGATTACCAATACGCACGTTATGACGGGAACTCGGCAGCAAGAGTTAGACTATCCGAGCGGCAGCGATAATGCTTACAACAGCTATGGCGGTAAAGGTGGCATTTCGATCGGATCTTGGTGGCGACGTAGTTTATTTGCAGTGTATTTGAAAGATTGGCGATTGCTAGTCACGCGGGAGTTTTTGCCAGAAACGAAAGTGCTATTTCGGCGCACCATAAAGCAGCGGATTCAAGCGATCGCACCATTTCTCAAATACGACAGCAATCCTTATCTCGTTGCTGCAAATGGCAATCCAAACGCTTCAGAAACCAATCAAAATTATCTTTATTGGATGATCGATGCGTATGCAACCAGTGATCGTTATCCTTACTCTGAGCCAGCGCAAGATCAAATCAATTACATTCGCAATTCCGTTAAAGTTGTGATTGATGCTTACAATGGCTCAGTCGATTTCTATATTGCTGATCCAAGTGATCCCATCATCACCACTTGGGCAAAAATATTTCCAAGTTTATTTAAGCCCCTCAGCGCTATGCCCGAAACGCTGCGTCAGCACATTCGCTATCCCGTCGATTTTTTCAAAATTCAGTCCGATCGTCTCAGAACCTATCACATGACCGATCCCCAGGTGTTTTACAACCGAGAGGATCAATGGGCGATCGCAAATGAAGTCTACGACAACCAATCACGACTGGTCGAACCCTACTATCTAATTACCAGCCTGCCGACCGTCCCGTTTGAAGAATTCATTCTGCTGTTGCCCTACACGCCGCAGGCCCGAACGAATCTCATTGCTTGGTTAGCCGCACGATCGGATGGTGAAAACTACGGGCGATTGCTGCTTTATACCTTTCCCAAGGAGCGTTTAGTTTATGGACCTGAGCAAATCGAAGCGCGAATCAACCAAGACCCCGTAATTTCGCAACAAATTTCGCTCTGGAATCGTCAGGGGTCGAGAGCAATTCAAGGAAATCTACTCGTCGTTCCGATCGAACAATCGCTGCTCTACGTCGAACCCATCTACCTGGAAGCCGAGCAAAACAGTTTACCTACTTTAGTCAGAGTCGTCGTCGCTTACGAAAACCGCATTGTCATGACTCCAACCTTGGAAGAGTCGCTAAAAGCCATCTTCCGCCCGGAAGTGATTCCTGCCCCTGCGATTATTCGCCCCGTCGAAGAATCCCCTGCTCAAACTCGGTAAACCCTAGATAAATCTCCTGTCTAGGATTAATGAAGTTTAAGTATTTTCCCTAGTTCACTAAAATCGCGTTGATACAATTGGGACATTCCTTTAGGGAATTCCGACGCAATCTACCGAATTTTGTAGAGATCACTTTAGCGTCGCTTTTGTATGACTTTTACTTCTAAACCGATCGTGAGTTCCCCGCTAATTGAGTCGTCACGCGCAAAAAAGCTTTGTCGCATCGTAGGGTACGCTTGTCTGATTGCTTTTGCACTCGATTTTCTAGTCATTGTGTTTCCCGTGAATCTTGCAGAAGCAGGTTGGCGCTTGGGAACGCTGCAACAAATTAGCAATCGCAGTATTGTCATCTTGTTTGGGCTATCTCTGTTAATCTACGGAACCGAACAGCGAAAACTACTGAGATCGATCTCGCTACTTTGTTTTGCGATCGGCATTTCGTTCCTATTGTTTTGTGCAGTAGTGGCGCAGGATAGCTTATCGCTACAGCGGCAAGCACTCGATCGCATCAGCGCTCAATCCTCGCAGCTTAGCTCACGCATCGAGGCGATTCAATCTGATCCCAATGCGGCGGAAAAAATCTCACCGCAGCAGTTAGAGCAGGCCACGCAGCAACTTAATACCCGCACAGAAGCCGCAAAGCAAACGGCAAATAACAGCATTTTCAAAACTGGGTTTTTGTCTGTTGGCAATTTTGCGGTGATTGGAATTTCGCTTTTGGTTCTGGGACGCTACGGATTGTACTTATTTAGACATTGATTTTAGACATGGATGCCTAGAGATCTTTCTGACTTCAAATCAAGCCTGAGATCAATCCATAACTGGATTCTTTTGCTCGGTGCAGCGCTTGGACTGGGCGTGTATTTTCCGACTTGGCTATCGCTTGCCGCAACGACTCAGGTAAGCGGGATGCCCCATTTGATTCTGAATGTGCTGTTTATTGGGCTTGCCGTTCGACAGTTACGACGCGATCGACCTCGCGCTGCACTCGACCAACCCTTAATCGAAGATCAATGGCTCGGAAGTAGCCTTGTATTGGGCGGTCTAGCGATCTTTTATTTCTATTACCCAGCCACGGCTCCGCAAGCGTTTGGCTGCATGATTATGCTGATTGGCGGCGCTCTGAGCTACCTTGGCTTAAGCTTCTTGCGCCATCAATGGTTAGCGATCGCACTACTCACGACCAGCCTACATCCGAATTGGGAGCGCATTGCCCGTCACATTTGGAGTATCTTTGCGCCACCGAAAGCTCTAGCGGAGTTTATGGCATGGGGAGGCAGTTGGGTGCTGCGAGCGATCGGACAGCCTGTTGATTTGCAGAATGAGTTCGTAATTTTGCCCGCCGGAAGCGTGGAAGTTGCACCCGGATGTGATGGATTTGAAATGGCGTTTGTCATTATGATCGCCGCCATAATCATCGGATTAGCGTTTCAACTGAGAACGATCGTGGTAGTACGGCTGATTGCGATCGGAATCACCTTGGCGTTATTGCTTAATATTGTGCGAATTGCAGTGATGGTGTTAGCAGCCGTTTACTGGGGGAAAGCTGCGTTTGAGTTCTGGCATGGGTCGATCGGCGGGCAGATTTTTTCTGGAATTTTATTTACGATTTACTATTATGCAATTCAGCCAATTTTGAATCTAAAGCGTGAAGGCACTGGCTAATTCAATGCCTTCAGAATTTCCTAGAGTCGTTCGGGTGCAGAAATTTGCATCTTTGCACTGATTTTTGCAGTCGGTTGAGCTTCAGCTTTAGAAGCAGGTTCAACTTGAGGCGAGTTCAAGCTCTTCATGGATGTGCTAGGAGTCGATTGGTGCGAGAGCCAAACGAACCCGCCGCTCAACATCGCGGCATAACCGAGATAGAGATGTACAGGTTTTAACGCCATTCCACCGATCTCGATCGCGCTCTTTTGCGGAGGATGATACCAAGTTGGCAAGACAGCTTTGACAGGATCAATTTCTGGCAGCAATTCGAGAAGCTGGTCACTATTGAGATCGAGCGCTTTGGCAATGCGGCGGATGAATCCCCGCAGGTAAATGTCTTCGGGCAAGTGCGTTCCATGACCGGCTTCGATCGCTTGCAGTTGATGGACCGGAACCAGTGTTTTGCTATGCAACTCGGCGATCGACATTGCTCGGACTTGGCGGGCGGTGCGGATTTGTGCGCCTAAGCGAGCTAGACCTGCCTGGCGATGCTGCTCCGACTCGGATAGTGGCTTCTTGCAGTGAACAGGTTCAGCAGGTTTTGGCGCTGGGGCGGTTTGGGGCATCATTTCCCGTAGCGCTAATCGAATCGCTTCTCGTCCAACCGCTTTGAGACAAAATTGTGCGGATGCGCCTTCAGGAAGGCTTTCTTCTAAACTTGCTATCGCGCGACGAAAGACTTCGCTGCGGCAAAGTTCGGATTCAATCTGAGAAAGCAAGGCGCGGAATCCTTCGGAGGATTCCTCACCTGTTCCTACAATGCTGGTGATTTTCAAATCTTGCGCTAACATTTCCAGTCCTCGCCAAAATCAAGAATTGCGATCGTCTCTGTAGAAGGTTCAGACGATGTTTTCTAGGTTACGTACAAACCCTTTACGCACGATTATTTCGCTCTTCCGGACTGACGTAACAAATCTGGACATTTTGCTGAATTTATTCCAATTGATTGGCTCGACGCGCCCACTCTAGGTCTTTAGAGGTAATTCCACCGGCATCATGGGTGGTGAGGTCGATCGTGACGCGATTGTAAACGTTGAACCATTCTGGATGATGTCCGAGGGCTTCGGAAACGAGTGCCAAGCTTGACATGAAGCCGAAGGCTTCGACAAAGGAGGGAAATTTGAATTCGCGATGCAGTTTGCCGTTTTGAATTGTCCAGCCATCAAGCTGTTTGAGTTCAGTTTCGAGTGCTTGTAGGGAAAGTGGGGGCATCGTAACACCTCGGTTAAGTGAATTTCGGTTCTTCCTCAGTTAAAGCGAGTTTGCGATCGCCGCCGCGACAGCAATTTCAATCCGATCGCCCGGTTTGGGTTCAATCACCTGTGTATTGAGGTTTGCCTCAGCAAGTTTGGCGCGAAAATCATCAGTATTGCCGATCGCTTTGAGCAGCGAGATCAAAACGCCTTCAAATTGAATCTCTCCACCTGCTGCGGTCGGGAGCATCACTTGGGGTTTAACCTGCCTGGCAAGCTCGATCGCGCTCTCAGTTCCTTTAATAATCGAACCCACTAGAGGCAATGCTAAATCGATAATGGGTGTGATCACGACATCGATTGGAGTTGGCAGTGCTGAAGGATGATTTCCGTGAGGCTCATAGTACAGCGTCACCCCGGTTGGTAATTCTGTCAGCAGATAGCCGTTTTCCTGCGTACCCGGCCCTAGTGACGATCCTACCGTGGCTTGAATTTGCACAGATGAACTGAGCGTAAACGATTCTCCATGCTTTAACGTTGTAATCGATTTAAATCCGATCGCTTGCGCGACTTTTGCCGCACTCGCAGAAGCGACAACCGGAATCGATCGATCCAGCCGCTTCAACGTTTCAGGATGAGCGTGATCTTCAATGCCTTGAGACAGCAAAATCAGATCGAGATTTTCGGGAATGGGGCGATCGTGCGATCGTGTTCCTTTAAACAACCATCCAACGTTACCAAAGGTCAATTCACCAACCAACCACGGATCAAGCAGAATGCGTTGATCGGCTAATTCGATCAGCCAGGAATTACTATCAAGCCAAGTAAGATACATTGTCACTGACCGGAACGCTACTTCATTTGATTCTAAGGGAGATTAGACTTCAACGGTTTCTCCCAGCGTGGTCACGCGATCGCCTTTGACTAATTTACGTCCGCGCCGGGTCTCGATCTTGCCATTTACCCGCACTTCTCCCGACTGAATTAACAGTTTCGCCTGTCCACCCGTCTGTGCCAAACCTTGAAACTTGAGAAATTGATCTAATTTAATTGTGTCGTCCTGCATTGTCGTATCACTGATTGCATCCTTCGATCGTACCGAATGGTTTGCAGAATCGGGATGCAATCACAAAATCGAGCGGAGCGACTCCTCTCAGCTTTCAAAAGTCCTGCTACACCTCCGTATCCCTGTAAAGACGCATACCTTCAGATTCTCATCCCCGTTTTCATCACCGATGCCTCAGTTTCCCGGACATGCACAAAACCGCGGAGTAGAAAGACCCCAGTACAATATGTATTACAGATACGAAATTTGTGTGAGAGGAGGAACCCACGTGGAAACCGCAGCATTAACAACGATCGTCCAAGAACTTGCAGAAACCACGATCGCTGCCTCAGAAACGATCGAGCAACTCTCTAATCGCGTCGATGCGATCGTCCTGCAAGTCGATCAGCAAGGTCAACAAATCTTTGCATTAACCGACGCGCTGCAAACCTTGACTGACAATCAATCCACGCTAGTTTCACACATTGCCCGCCTCACCGAAACCCTAGAGCGAATTGTCACGTCGCTAGAGTCAAGAAGCATGTCGTAAGTGAGTAGAAGCCCCTAAGAAACGTTTTATACTGAAAACCTCAGTCAATGGGTCAAGCTGAGCGAATTTAGATCACAGCCTTACCCGATCGGGTAAGTGATCTTAGGGTCAACTCTGCGGCACACTCTATATCAGGGTAATGAGGACGGCAACCATGACACGAGCAGAACAAATTGCAGCCGAGTTGAGATCGCGGCTAGAAACTGAACTATCACGCAGTAACACCACCACCCGCGAGAGCATTATCCGATGGTTGCTCGGTGAGGATCTCGATCGCTTTGATAGCTACACTCCAGAGCGCCTCGATATCGAAATTCAGGCGATGGATTACCGCTACCGCATTCTGGTGCAGCGCTACTTTGAAACACCGCCCCAACGCGCTTATAAAACCTTAATTCAGCGCCTGGGCAGCATATTTGTGATCAGAAATAAAATCAGTACCTGGATTGCCCTGTCGCGCGATCGTCAAACCACCGTAATCGATGTCCTGCAAGAAGTCATTCAGGACTTATTGCAGAACGATAAATATATGCAGGAGCAGGTAATCTGGATCGCTAAATGCACTAACGATCCCCGGCTTCGCAACGCGATCGTGCTCACCGCCACCGAGGAATATTGTCTCCGTCCGATCCGCAATCAGCCGCTATTAGTCTATCGCTTTGTCAATTACCAGAAGCGCTCTCAGCGCGGCGGCATGACCCAAGTTCCAGCTGCAGATTTTATCCGCCTAGTCTCCGAAGAGATTGCACCGGATGATTCCGAAGGTTCAGTAAGTTTGCTCGATGGTCAGGCAGTCGCTCAGTTTCAGGAAGACCAAGCACAACAGCAGCAGCAAGAACTCCGAAGCGCGATCGTGCAGCAGTTTGAGGGTTATCTCACTGAAAAAATCGGAGCGGAGGCAGCACAGTGGCTCCGTTTGTATTTGCAGGGTAAAACGCAGGAAGCGATCGCGCAGCGTCTCGATATGCCGATTAAGCAGGTGTATCGATTGCGCGAGAAGGTAAATTACCACGCGGTGCGGGTGTTTGCTCAAAAGAACGAACCCGAATTGGTAGGGGAATGGTTAGGGCGTTAATATCAATTGAAACCGTGGATGCGACGGATTTTGTGTTTACCCGACGACCGTAGAGACGCGAACACCAAAGGTGCAGCGAAGCTCCTAATCGCGTCTCTACGGGGTTTCGCGGTGGGGTATCAAATCATCGGATGGGTATCGATCTCGGCGTTTCGTCAGGTTTGATTACCTCCGAAATTCCCCGCAACGCACCTAAATATCCACAGGTTCCTTCCCAGCCACCACAGGCGCGATCGCGCTCAGCCTCAACTCCGGATGATCCCCTTGAAGCTGCTGACAATTCCACTCATTGCGGAACAGCAAGACCGGACGCTCCCAGCTATCTTTTACCGCAAGCGTGTTAAAGATCCGCCCCACCTTTTGCAGAGCTTCCCAACCGCCATCCACCCAGCGCGCCACGGTATACGGCAGATACTCAACCGTCGTCTCTACCCCGTATTCGTTTTGCAGCCTAAATTGCACCACTTCCATCTGCAACTGTCCAACCGCTGCCAAAATCGGATCACGTTTCGCTTCATCCGCCGAATACATAATCTGAACTGCACCTTCTTCGCGCAGTTCAGAAACACCCTTACGGAACTGTTTGAACTTCGACGGGTTCGGATTTCGCAAGAACGCAAAGAGTTCCGGTGAGAAGCAAGGAATGCCGTCGTACTCTAGTTTCTGCCCCATGTAAATCGTGTCCCCGATCGCGAACACACCCGGATTATTCAACCCAATCACATCCCCCGGATACGCTTCTTCGATCACTTCCCGATCTTGAGCAAACAACTTCTGAGGACGCGATAGCCGCACCGTTTTCCCGGTTCGCGCATGGCTCACCACCATGTCTTTCTCAAACTTGCCAGAACACACCCGCACAAACGCAACCCGATCGCGGTGTTTTGGGTCCATGTTCGCTTGCAGCTTAAACACAAAGCCAGAGAACTCCGGATACGTCGGCTCGATCTCACCTTTGGTACTGTGATGCGCTCCCGGCTTCAGCGCGTAATCCAAGAACGAATTCAAGAACAACTCCACCCCGAAATTCGTCATCGCACTCCCGAAAAAGATCGGAGTCATTTGGCCCTTGTGAATTGCATCGAGATCGAATTCTGACCCGATCCCTTCAATCAGTTCCAATTCGTCCTTGAACTGATAATAAAGATCCTTCTCCAAAAGCGCTTCGATATTCGGATCACCTAAATCGACCACCGTATTTACCGCTTCTCGCTTCCCGTGCAGACTGCGCTCAAACAGGTGAATCTGCCGAGTGCGACGATCGAATACGCCCTTAAACTGATCGCCCATGCCGATCGGATAATTCACCGCATAAGTCTGCATTCCTAATTCTTGCTCAATCTCATCCATCAGTTCGATCGGAGAGCGTCCAGGACGATCGAGCTTATTCACAAAGGTAAAAATTGGCAGCGATCGCATCCGACACACTTCAAACAATTTCCGAGTTTGCGGCTCCAAGCCTTTTGCCGCATCGATCAGCATCACCGCATTATCGGCAGCCGCCAGCGTACGATACGTATCTTCACTAAAATCTTGGTGTCCGGGCGTATCGAGCAAATTAATCTGACACGCCTGATACTCAAATTGCAGCACCGTTGAGGTAATCGAAATTCCCCGCTGTTGTTCCATCGCCATCCAGTCCGAAGTCGCATGACGTTGAGCACGACGCGCCTTGACGGCTCCCGCTTCGTGAATCGCTCCTCCGTACAGCAGCAGCTTTTCGGTCAGAGTCGTCTTTCCGGCATCTGGGTGAGAGATAATCGCGAAATTTCGTCGCCGCTCTACGGCTTTTTGCAATTCGGGTTCAAGTTCGATCGCCATGCTGGTGTCTCTAAATTATTGCGGGAAAATTACTGCGGGAAATCCCAATACATCACAATACTTTAAAGATAGCGACAAATTCAGCGCGATTGTGGCTAGATTCAGAAGCGATAAGTTGAATCTGAACTCATGCAAACCTCCGATCGCCAAAAACTTCTCTCTGCGCTCTGTCACGGCTCAATTTTCTTCAGCGCCACGATCGTATCCATTGGCATCCCGATCGTCATTCTGCTGATCACCGACGACTGGGTGATCAAAGACAACGCCCGCGAAGCGCTAAACTTCCATCTCAATTTGTTCGCTTATGGCATCCTGGCGGGTCTTTTCTTCGCCACTGTCATTGGCATCCCGATCGCGCTGATCATCGGAGCCGGATTGCTGATCTGTAGCTGGTTGTTGCCGATTCTCGCGATCGTTAAAGTCATCGATAACCCCAGTCAACCGTATCGCTACCCATTTATCCTACGTTTACTGTAACTTTACCTACTATTTGTAATTGCTTCGTGAAATCTTCATCGAGTGAGCTTAAAAACTAACCAATTTTGCGAATAGAATGATCGCCAAGGGTACGTGAATCTACCATCTTTCCTGGGTTAATTATTAAACTTGGCAGAAAATTAGGTCGTGGAGATTCCGAGCGATCGCGCTCCAGCGTGGCTTCTCTCAGTCACTTATGAGTAAACGAGTGAATAACGGAAGTGGGCAACGGTGTTGCCTTATTTTTAGTAGAAATATATCCGGGCGGAAAAACTTGAGCGGTAGGAGAAGCAACCATGGGTACTAATTCTTTACCGAATCTGGTCGATTCGTCAGCATCCCTGTTGGGCTTAGGTTCTACTGCTGAAAAAAACCAGTTGCAGACCTCGATCGCGCCACAAAATCAAGGACTTCGATCCGCGCTCCAACTTAACAGTGCTTCTACGACCCTACTTTCTCGCAACGCCACGACAGGCGCAACGCAAATTTGGTCGGTGAATGGCTCTATCCCCGTTACTCGTCAAGACCTACTCACCGAAACCGACGACAACTGGCAAGTTTCGGGCATTGCTGATTTTAACCGCGACGGACAGCAAGACTTACTGTGGTTTAACTCCCCAACCGGAGCCGTCAGAATCTGGCAGCAGAATAGCGGAGCGGTTCAATCGATCGCGCTTGGCACAGCCGGAGGCGGAGATTGGTACATCGGAGGATTAGCCGATTTCAACAGCGACGGCTCTACGGATATCGTTTGGCACAATCGGCGCGACGGACAAGCAGCCGTTTGGTTGCTCAACAACACAAAGCTTGCATCTGGAGCGTTCATCGGCTCCAGTGGGGCTGGCGGCTGGCGGCTTCAGGGCATCGCGGATCAGAACGCTGATCGCGCTCCCGATCTCATTTGGTTCAATCCTAGCACTGGAGAAACCGCGACCTGGTTACTCAATCAGGGAAAACTGGCTCAGGGACTATTCCTGAATCCGGCTCCCAGCAAAGATTGGAAGCTGACAGGCTTGGGAGACTTCAACGGAAACGGCAGTTCCGATTTGTTTTGGCGCAACGAGCGCACTGGTGAAACGCAGTTCTGGCTGTACAACGGCACACAGCGAACCAGTATTAGAACTGGCAACTTAATCAGTTCCGATTGGCAGGCTTTAGCTGCAACCAATCTTAATCGCGACACCACGATCGATTTACTCTGGCGCAATGCCTCAACCGGAGAACTACTTGCCTGGTTTGTGCAAGACGGCAGTGTGAGCAATTCTGCTACTGTCCTGACCGAATCCGAATTAAACTGGCAGCCGCTCGCCGCGCTCGAACGCTCGATCTCCCCGCTCATCACACCCACACAAACGGTTTCGCCACCCAAAGCCCCCATCAGCAACAGTAGTCTAACCACCGCTGAGAACCAAGCGCCCACTTTCTCCCGCCGCGATCGCGTTGATGCAGCCAACCTCAATGATTTCTATCGCTTTACGATCGGGCAATCTGGCATTTTCACCGCTGGACTGACTGGACTCACAGGCGATGCAGACGTGCGTTTGATTCAAGATGCGAATAACAATGGCGCGATCGACAACGGCGAAATTCTGGCATGGCAATGGGAACGCGGCTTAAAAGATGAATCAATTCGCAGATTCATCGCCCCCGGCGCTTACTTTGTTCAAGTGCTGAGCTACAACAATCAAGCCGCTGATTTTACCGTTTCTACAAACTTCACCGCCGCTGCCAGCGATGATCAGCAGTTTCGGATTCAGCTCAATTTTGCCGACTCTCTAAACGGACTCACTTCCGCAGCGCGAGACGCGATCAATCAAGCCGCAAAGTTTTGGGAAAGCGCAATTCTCAGCCGCAGCGCCATCACTCAGACGAATATCTTGCCGATCGCGCTCACTGGACAGAATTTAGTGGCTCAAGACGGCACAGCAGATGCAGGAACGCTAGCGCTATCTGGGCCTTCGCTGACACTCGATGCCGCGAATAATCTTGTAATCACACGTGGCAGCACCACCCTAAACACACGCAAACTCGCCGAATTTAACGCCAATCCGCTCTATCTGCGCGACATCATGATTCATGAATTCGCGCATGTTCTCGGTTTCGGCACGATTTGGCAACCGTTACGCTTCTCGTTTACAGACGGCTCAACCGAAATCGCTGGAAAAGACTGGATCGATCGCGCCACTGCCACCTATCGCGCAGACAGCTACGCAGGCGCGGCATACGGCGACCTGATTGGCACCTTTAAGCCGACCGCAATTCCGATCGAGCCGCAAATCTTTTATCACTGGGATGAGACACGATTTGATACCGAACTAATGACCCCATTTGCTGAAGTCAATGGCACACTCATGCCATTAAGCAGCTTGACGCTCGGATCGCTGCGGGACTTGGGCTGGAACGTGAATTTTGGCGCAGTTCAACCCTATTCCTCACCCGTAAACGCCGCAACCACTGCCTCTACTCCTGGAACTCAATCGACTTCTCAACGATCGACCGCCCGACTTGCCGCTTCTAAATGTGGTTGCGGTCGCTGTCTTGCCGCAGCCCGGACAGAATTGATTGCAGCGAAATTAACTGACCGGATTGCGGTTTAAAACAAAACTGCCCTGCACTCGCATGAGCAACAGGGCAAGGGACAGTTAAACGCTAGGTTTATTATGGCTAGGCAAAACCCGATCCAGACGGGGAATCTGGGACGGTTGTTAGAGTGTCCATTCTGCAGGGGAAATTGCTTCGGGAGAACGCACACTAGGAATCGCCAGTGCGGGCTGGAGTCCTGGAAATTCATCATTTTTTGGCGATCGCGCTTTATCAGCGCTGATGTCTTTTTTAGACAATTTTTTTAGACAATTCTTGATGTCTAAGATGGCAGCTTTCGGGCTGCTTTTTTTTGGCAAATTGTACTGACATGGAACTTTACCAGTACACTAGACGCGAATCGAGTTTTCGGGCGCTATGCAATTTCTTTCCCCGCTGTACGCCGTTTTTCTGCTGTGTGTAATCGGAGTGTTTTGGTCGGCTCGATCGACCTGGCTACGATCGTGGCTGCTGTTTCTCACCAGTTTGGTCTTTTATGCGTCGCTGCAAGCACAATATATTCCGCTGTTGTTGGTAGCGACGGGAGTTAACTACTGGTTAGGGCGGGCGATGTCGGTGCCACTGGATTGGAGAATCGAAGATTGGCAGTTTGCTCAGGCAGATTGGAATCGGCGGCGACTGCGGGTATTGTGTGGCGGCATCTTTCTCAATGTACTGTTGCTGCTTGGATTTAAGTATGTGCCGTTTATTTTTTCGACGATCGGCACGACGTTTAACCTTCCAAACCTCCAGCAGAACGCAAATTGGGCAGATGTGCATTTAATTGCGCCGCTGGGAATTAGCTTTTTTTGTTTTGAGTGTATTGCTTACCTGGTGGATGTCTATCGCGGTGCGCCTGCGGCAAAAGGATTTCTCGATTTTGCGGCGTACAAACTGTTCTTTGCGAAATTAATCTCAGGTCCGATTACGCGCTATCACCCATTCGCGACTCAGTTCAGCGCGATCGCAGCGCCAAAAATGCCGCAGATTACCGAAGGACTCTGGCTAATTGCCTGCGGTGCGATTAAAAAGGGGCTGGTTGCCGATCGTCTGAATGGGTTAGTCAATCTCAGCTTTGACAATATCCAAAGAGCAGGAAGTACAGACTTGTGGATCGCGATCGTCGCCTACGGCTTTCAGCTTTATCTCGATTTCAGCGGGTACGTCGATGTGGCGCGGGGGAGTGCGTTGCTGTTGGGGATCGAGCTACCGGAGAACTTCAATTTTCCTTACCTAACCACAAGTTTGGCTGACTTTTGGCGGCGTTGGCATATGACGCTAGGCGATTGGCTGCGGAACTACCTTTATTTTCCGCTGGGCGGATCGCGTCAGGGATTGATGCGGACTTGCCTAAACTTGATTCTAATCATGCTGATTGCGGGAATTTGGCACGGAGCAGCCTGGGGATTCATCGCTTGGGGTGGAATTCACGGCTTAGGACTCGCGATTCATCGGATTAATCACACGATCGCCAAGCGGTTCGACTGGATCGAGGTGTTCTGGTCAAGTTTGCCGGGTGTTCTAGTGGGATGGGCACTGACACAAGGACTGGTGTTTGTGTCCTGGGTGTTTTTCCGCTTGCCGAATGTAGATTCAGCTTGGCAAGTGTTGCAACGCTTATGGGGCTATACTGCCGACGTGCAATATGCCCAGAAGGTTTACGGGGAAGCAGTCGGACTGTATCCGCTGCAAATTGCCATCCTGTTTGCGGCGATCGCGCTGGTGATGCTGCTGACTTACACCTTGCAACGCGGATTAAAGCTGAATCTGACTTGGCATCTGAAATTGCTGCTCGTTCCGATCTACTTCTACCTCGTTTGGCAGCTTGCACCAGAGGCAGGAAGCCGATACATTTACTTCGACTTTTAGGCGGATAACGCTGTTTTTTGCTGCATGATTTAAACAGTGGAGTACCTGAAAATTTCTATGAAGAACCAACGACCTGACGACACGATGATCGATCGCGCTGCTGAGGACGTAACGGAAATTCGGCATTGGGGAACGGTGACGATTTTAGAAGATGCGAAGCGCTATCGAATCAACCGAATTGAGGTCAAGCCGGGAGCGCACATCAGCACTCAAATGCACTACCACCGCAGTGAACATTGGATCGTGGTTTCGGGAACGGCAAAAGTCATCTGCAACGGCGAAGAGAAAATAGTGATGCAGAAGCAATCTACCTATGTGCCGATGGGAACGCCGCATCGAGTTGAAAATCCAGGTGTGATTCCGCTCGTGATGATCGAAGTGCAGAACGGTGAATATCTGGGTGAGGATGACATTGTGCGATTTGAAAAAGACTCGAATGTTTGATGCGCTCAAGCGATCGAGTTGCTCAGTTGATTTGTCGAATATCCTTGTAGAGCGGGTGGCACTGAAGCGGCACCTAGTTTTTTCGATTGCGATTCGGACAAAATAAAATTATGTCTTGGGATCGCTAAATTAGAATGACTATCCTTACATCGTCGCTCCTTACACAACGGTCTACTACACATGGTTTCTACTTTTCTGAGTTCACCCTCGGTTGATCTCTCTCAGATTCGGCTTGAGATCCGATCGCTCCAAGCCCAGCTTGTCACCTGGCGCAGACAATTACACCAGTGCCCCGAACTCGGTTTTCGAGAAGAGTTAACCGCCGAGTTTATCACCGAAAAACTCAAGCAGTGGGGAATTCCGCACCAAACGGGAATTGCCAGAACGGGAATTGTCGCCACGATCGAGGGAAATCGCCCCGGTCGCGTGTTAGCGATTCGCGCCGACATGGATGCGCTACCGATTCAGGAGCAAAATGAGGTTTCGTATAAGTCACAGCATGACGGCGTAATGCACGCTTGCGGACATGATGGGCATGTGACGATCGCGCTTGGAACCGCCTATTACTTGTCTCAGCATCGCGATTTTCCGGGTACCGTTAAGTTCATTTTTCAGCCTGCGGAAGAAGGGCCAGGTGGCGCAAAACCGATGATCGAAGCGGGCGTTCTCAAAAATCCAACGGTCGATTCGATTATTGGATTGCATTTGTGGAATAACTTACCGCTGGGAACGGTTGGCGTTCGGACAGGTGCATTAATGGCAGCCGTTGAGACGTTTGAGGTGCTGATTCTCGGTAAAGGCGGACACGGCGCGATTCCCCAGCAAACGATCGATTCAATCGTCGTCGGTTCGCAAGTGGTGAATGCGCTGCAAACGATCGTGGCGCGAAATATTGATCCGATCGAGTCTGCGGTTGTAACAGTCGGTGCTTTTCACGCCGGAAATGCTTGTAATGTGATTGCCGCCTCAGCCCAACTTAAAGGAACTGTGCGCTATTTTAATCCGAACTATGCAGGCTACTTTAAGCAGCGGATTGAGCAAATTGTCGCGGGAATTTGTCAGGCGCATGGAGCGACTTATGAATTAAATTATCAATCGCTGTATCCGCCTGTGATCAATGATGGTGCAGTTGCGGACCGGGTGCGATCGGTGGCTGAAACCGTAGTCGAATCCCCGCTTGGAGTTGTGCCAAACTGTCAGACGATGGGCGGTGAGGATATGTCATTCTTCTTGCAGGAAGTTCCAGGCTGTTATTTTTTCCTGGGTTCTGCCAATTCACAAATTGGACTAGATTATCCGCATCATCATCCGCGATTCGATTTTGATGAGACGGTCTTGGGAATGGGTGTTGAAATCTTTGTCAGGTATGTAGAACAGGGTTGAAACTTGAAGATTTCGCGACAGGGGCTTTATGCCCCTTTTTTATTTTTTCTCTCTTATTGAGAATAAAGCTCAACAAAATTAATCTTTTTAATAAAAACAAATTGAGGATTCAAGCCTCTTCTTGTACGGTTAACCCGCTCAAATTATGCGGATTATCTACTGCAACTCGAACTCAGAATGACTATGATTTGAATATTAAAGCTGAGACGACACACCAGCTAGACAAGTTTCCTCACACCTCATTCTGGAGAACTTTCACATGGCTTTTGAATTACAACCGCTCCCTTATGCTTACGACGCTCTAGAGCCTTACATTGATGCCACCACGATGCAGATTCACCACGACAAGCACCATGCTGCTTACGTGAATAACTTGAACGCTGCCGTCGAGAAATACAGCGATCTGCAAAGCAAGTCGGTTGACGAACTTGTGACTGATCTGAACCAAGTTCCTGAAGATGTGCGAACTGCCGTTCGTAACAATGCAGGCGGGCACGTCAATCACACAATGTTCTGGGAAATTATGGGACCGAGCGGTCGAGGTGAGCCGACAGGCGCGATCGCCCAAGCGATTAATAATACATTCGGTAGCTTTGATGCCTTTAAGCAGCAGTTTAACGATGCGGGCGTGAAGCGATTCGGTAGCGGTTGGGTTTGGTTAGTGCGATCAGCTCAAGGCAATCTCAAAATTATTTCCACACCGAACCAAGATAGCCCACTCACTGAGGGACACACCCCGATTATGGGTAATGATGTCTGGGAACACGCTTACTATCTGAAATATCAGAACCGTCGTCCCGAATACCTCAATGCTTGGTGGAATGTCTTGAACTGGGAAGAGATCAACCGCCGATTTGATGCAGCCTTTAGCGGTCGATAAGCTTCCTGTGATTAGGATTACTGCCTTGTGTGATTCTAATCACTCAAGGTATGATTGACCGCAGACATACTGTAGAAGACTCAACTTTAGCCGAGTCATCAACAGGGAACACACGACTGACCGACAGATTTCTCAGGAAGACTGTCGGTTTTTATTTTGTTAAGATCTGATAACTTTAGGTTAACGTGACTCTCTAACAAAGGGGCACGAGAGACGGCTTGAAGTGCTTTAGTCCATTTCAACAGACTTCGCACCGTCAGCCCCAATTCTATTCTGGGGCGAGTCAGCAACGTAGACGCACTGCTTATCGAACTCACGCTGAGGCCATGCAAGGTATCGCAATCTAGCGGCTATTTGAATTCTTTAAAGCAGCAATGCCAGCCGCTTCATCAACGACTGGCATTCTGAACCTTATTTATTCCAAATCGGTTATTGATTTGCTTCACTCTCAGCAAAATACTGCATCTGAATCGCCTTTTTCACGATCGGCGCTAACCTTTCACGCCAATATCGAATATCCGGGTACTCCACTGCAATTTTAAGCACATCATTCCAGCGGCTCTGCTCTCTAGCATTGACCGCCTTTCGGTATTGAGATTCAGCTTGATTCCAAGTTTGCGGCATCATCTTCAAAGCAGTTTGAGCGTGAGGATAAGCCGCGCTGTCTGCCGAGATCATTTGCACAAGTTTGATCGCACCCGGCAAATTTCCTGCCTGAAACTGAGACACCGCTTCGCGATAAAGACGGGTTCCTAGTTCATCCGGCAATCGCTCTAAAGCCGGATCAACCCCACGCCTGCTAGCTAGCTTTGCAATTGGTGGATCGCTCTCACACCTCTGACGCGTTAAATTCTGGTAGACCCAGCCAGTCGCAGGAGCGCTAATTTTAAGCCAACCGTTCTGCTCTCCAACCACGGTCAGAGTCTCGCCATTATTAAGCGATGCCACAATATTTCCGGGTTGAACAATGGGTGTTGCTCGAACATTCAGCGGCGGTTTATCGTCGAAGACCACCGTTTTACAACTCGTAGCTTGCCCGGATGGATTCGCCTCAGCGCGTTTCACCATCGATCGCGGATGAGTCAGAGCGTACATAGTGCCAACTAAAGTGACGGTGGCGGTGAGACAAGCCCCAGCCATCAGCGGAGATTTGAGAATGGTTTTTAGGTTAACCGACATGGTGATGGATCAAGCTGATCAAGTTCAGAGCAGATTCAAAATTGACAATGAGCAAAGAGGAGATAAACGAAGCTTTTATGCTCTCTTTGTAGATTGCCTTAACCAAGCCCACATTGCATTCAGAACTTCTAGCAGTCGTGTCGAGTTCGAGTTTTAAATTCATGGTGTTCTTACACTTGACAATTTCTTTTAATCCTGAATGAAGCCTGATTCTTCCTCCGCCGCTGGTTTCATCTCGCGCTGATCTTAATATGTTGCAACATTCTGGTAAACTTCATGACATGGTTAAGCATCAACAGTAGTAATGGAAATCGGTCAAAAAGTGCGCGTTCGTCGGCTGCGCGATCGCGTCTCTCAAGAAGTGATCAAAAAGCTCGGAGCGGTTGGAATTGTCCGACAATTCAAAGTCGTGGACGGTCAAGGAATTGGGATGTTGGTTCAGTTTGATGATAAGTATTCGACCTGGTTTTTTGAGGACGAATTAGAGCAATACGACTAATTGATCTGAAGAAGCATTCAGACAGTCGATACCATGAGAGAGTTGGGAATCGAAAACTGGGAATGTATTCTCGGTTTTTGAAGTCCAACTCTCTGTTTGTTCAAAATATTGGATATGGCTTTTATATTGACGTTTTTGGGTAAGGGCGGGACTGGACGCACAACGATCGCGATCGCGGCGGCAAGAAAGTTTGCTAGCCAAGGAAAGCGCGTTCTTCTGGTTGGACAGGATTCCAGCCCGGCGTTTGGGTTAGCGCTAGGGACAACGGTGGGGGCTGATCCGCAAGAGGTTGCACCGAATTTGAGCGCAGTTCAGCTTCAGGCGACTACACTCCTAGAGCGCAGTTGGGACGAAGTGAAAAAGCTCGAAGCTCAGTATTTGCGGACTCCGTTCTTTACAAATGTATTTGGTCAGGAATTGGGCGTTTTTCCAGGATTGGATGAACTCTTGGCGTTAAACGCACTGCGGGAATTTAATCAAAGCAATCGCTACGATACGATCGTCTATGACGGCACAGGCGATCAAAATACCCTGCGAATGATTGGAACGTCTGAAGTAGCAAGCTGGTACATTCGACGGTTCCGGCAGGTCTTTGTTGATTCAGATCTAGGTCGAACGCTATCGCCATTTATTCAACCCGTTGCTAGCGCCGTTCTGACCAATGTAAGTTTTGCAGGCGATAACTTTGCTCAACCCACTGGACAAGTGAATGACCTACTAGAGCAAGGCAAGCAAGCGGTCAACGATCCAAAACGAATGGCGGCGTATCTGGTGACAACTGAGGATGAAGGTGCGATCGCAGTCGCAAAATATCTCTGGGGAAGCGCTCAGCAAATTGGATTAACCGTTGGCGGCGTTCTACTCAATCGATCGACTGATTCTTCAGCATTAGACGAAACTTTTCAGCCGCTTCCGGTTTCCACCATTCCAGTTCAGTCTGTGAATGATTGGCAACCGCTGATCGATGCGCTGCCAGAGTTTGATCGCGCTTCAGAAGCACCTCGACCGATTGCAGTGAATGTAGCGGAAAGGAAAGTAAGCTTATTCTTACCAGGGTTTGACAAGAAACAAGTCAAACTGACGCAGTACGGGACAGAGATCACGATCGAAGCCGGTGACCAGCGACGAAATATTGATTTACCACCAGCCCTCCGGGGACAACCCGTAAGCGGTGCAAAATTCCAAGACGGCTACCTCATTATTTCCTTCTAACCTTATGACTGATTCTCCTGACCTGACTACGGACACTCCAGAGAGCGTTTCCCCGGAGAACCGCTCCGCCAAAACTCGTCAGCTTCTCGGCATGAAGGGGGCTGACGTGAAAGGATCTTCGATCTGGAAGATTCGACTGCAACTGATGAAGCCGATTACCTGGATTCCGCTGATGTGGGGAATTCTTTGTGGTGCGGCTTCATCGGGTAACTACCATTGGGTTCTCGAAGATGTGCTGAAATCAGCCACCTGTATGCTGCTAGCAGGCCCGTTGCTGACAGGCTACACCCAAATTCTAAATGATTACTACGATCGCGAAATTGACGCAATTAACGAACCGTATCGCCCGATTCCGTCGGGCGCGATTTCACTAGGACAAGTCGTAATTCAAATTTGGCTGCTCCTAGCGAGTGGAGTCGGATTAGCGTATGTGCTCGATCGCTGGGCAGGTCATGAGTTCCCGACGATTACGGTGTTGGCGGTTGTTGGATCATTCTTGTCCTACATCTACTCGGCACCCCCGCTCAAGCTGAAGCAAAACGGTTGGCTGGGCTGCTATGCGCTCGGTGCGAGCTATATCGCGATTCCGTGGTGGACAGGTCACGCGCTGTTTGGTGATTTGAATCCGACGATTATTGCGCTGACGCTGTTCTATAGCTTTGCAGGGTTGGGAATTGCGATCGTCAACGACTTTAAGAGCGTTGAGGGCGATCGGGCTTTGGGGCTGAAGTCGCTGCCTGTGAGGTTTGGGGTTCCAACTGCCGCTTGGATTTGTGTGCTGATGATCGATGTCTTTCAGAGCGGAGTTGCAGCGTACTTGATGACAATTCATCAGAATCTGTACGCAACGTTATTGATTTTGCTGATCATTCCGCAGATCACGTTTCAAGATATGTATTTCCTTCGCAATCCGGTGGAAAACGATGTGAAATATCAAGCCAGCGCTCAACCTTTCCTAGTGTTTGGAATGCTAGTGACGGCATTAGCGCTGGGTCATGCGGCTCTTTAAGGTTGATCTCCGACCCAGCAAATTCGCGCTTCTAATCACAACCCGTACATCGGAGAATTTGGAGGCGCGATTGCAAAATCTCTAAAGTCTTGTAAACTAAGCGTGAGTATTTCTACAAATTTTGAAGCGTCTTCTGATACAGGGTTGGGAGATGCCCGGTTTGCCTGAAACCTGATCGATACAAGGCATCGATCGAACGAAGGCAGATTTCCGCAAGACTAGCAGTGTGTGTGAGGTACGAATGTGGCAAAGAGTAGCTCGAAGCGCAACGGGAAACCCACTCAACCTGATCATTCCCCAACAGGGCTAGACTCTATGACAGACGGAACTGACGGAAAAAAACGCACCCCGAAAGCACGATCAGAGCGCAAACGGGCGCGGCGGGGTGTGCGGAAGCTGACAGAAGGTTCTCGCTTGGCAGGAGTCCGCAGTTGGATCAATGGAGTCACAGCCCGCCTCAAGCCCTTGGGAGAAAAAATCCCCGCACCGCTGAAAGAGGCGAAAACTTGGCGATGGATTGTTGGCGGCGTGGTGGTTGTTGGGGGAATTGGTGCACTTCGAGTCGCTGCGATCGAGATTGACAGTACCTTACCCAATCCTGCTGAAGTTAAAACGTTTGCTCGTCCTGGAACGCTGACGATTCGGGCATCGGATGGCACGGTGCTGCATCAGCTAGGTCCTGCCACTCGACAGAGATTGACGATCGATAAAATTCCCCAACGCCTCGTGCAAGCCTTTGTCGCTTCGGAAGATCGGCGATTTTACGATCACAGTGGACTTGATTTTCAGGGTATTGGACGAGCGGTTTTTCGGAACTTAACCTCTCGCGATGTCATTGAAGGCGGCAGTACGATCACGCAGCAGCTTTCTCGAATTGTGTTTCTCGATCAAGACGATCGCAGCATTGGACGCAAAGTGCGGGAAGCTCTAATCGCGCAGAAACTTGAGCGCGACATCGACAAGCAGCAGATTCTAGAGAAATATCTCAATTTTGTTTATCTTGGCTCTAACGCCTACGGAGTCGCAGATGCTGCTTGGATTTATTTCAGTAAGTCCGTCGAGCAGTTAACGCTGGGAGAAATGGCAACGATCGCCGGACTACCCCCCGCTCCGAGTTTGTATTCGCCGCTGGTTAGCTTGGAAAAAGCACAAGAGCGGCGCAATGTGGTGCTCGATAAGATGGTCGTCGCGGGCTACATTACTGAAGCAGAATCACAAGCGGCACAAGCTGAAACCCTGACGGTAAAACCAAGTACGCCGAGAAACATTCAGAGTTCTTCACCGTATTTCACCTACTACGTGCAGCAGCAGCTTGAAAAATTGGTGCCAAAAGAAGCGCTGTTAGCAGGCGGGGTCACGGTTGAAACGACGCTAAATGCAAAATGGCAAAAATCAGCAGAAAAAGCGTTGAGAACTGCTATTCGTGAAGATGGCAACGCAGAGGGCTTCAAACAAGGAGCGCTCGTGTCGATCGATCCGCGCAACGGTGAGATTCGGGCGATGATTGGCGGTTATGACTTTTACAAAGATAGCCAGTTCAACCGCGCCACTCAGGCACAGCGGCAACCGGGATCGACCTTTAAGCCGTTTGTGTATGCGACCGCGATCGGCTCTGGATTTTCTCCGAATCGGTCTTATCTCGATGAACGCTTCTCGATCGATGGCTACCAGCCGAAAAACTACGGTAACAAGTATTCTGGCTGGATGAGCATGAAATCGGCGCTGACGAAATCGATTAATACGATCGCCGTGAAAGTGCTGATGGATGTGGGGTATAAGCCCACGATCGATCTGGTTCGCAGCGTGGGCATTACCTCTAAGCTGGAGCCAACGCTAGCGCTAGCGCTGGGTGCTTATGAAGTTAATCCGCTAGAGCTAACCAGCGCTTACGGGGTGTTTGCAGCACAAGGCAATTTTGTTCAGCCTCATGCCATTCGGCGCGTGCTCGATCGCAACGGTAAAGTTTTGTTTGATTCTAACTTCAAGTCCAAGCGAGTTTTAGATGCAGAAACGGCTGCAATTACCAACTGGATGATGCGTGAGGTTGTAACCGAAGGAACCGGACGCGCCGCGCAACTCGGTCGTCCCGTAGCTGGAAAAACCGGAACTTCTGAGGAAGCACGAGACTTGTGGTTTATTGGCTATATTCCGCAGCTTGTTACAGGCGTTTGGCTGGGTAACGATGACAGTTCACCGACTGGGGGAACAAGTGGAACAGCCGCTTATACCTGGCACGAATTTATGAAAGAAGTCGTGCAGGGAATGCCTGTACAGAAATTTGCGGAAATTCCGTCGAATCTCGAAGACCGCAAAGGCACGATTAAACCGCAGCCGATTCGAGCGGCGCGGACACGATCGCTTGGTAGTGAGCCTGATCCGGCAGAAGAGCAACCCAGGCGGCGCTATTACGAAGAACCAGCACCGGAACCGACCTACTCAGAACCCCGTCGATCGGAGCCAGCCTATTCTGAACCTGCGCCCAGTCAAGCCGCTCCAGCCCCAGAACCTGCGGCTCCGGCTCCAGAACCCCCCGCTGCGGCTCCAGCTCCAGAACCTCCGGCGGCGGCTCCAGCTCCAGAACCCCCCGCTGCGACTGATCCTGCTCCTCCCCCTGGGAATTAGGGAAAATTACCTGATTCGTCATTGCGAATCGAACCGTTGAAAGATGCCCTGATATGATGGCTTTGATAACTTAGTCCTAGTAAAAAAATTACAGGAGTATTTACATGAACCTTCTATTAGAAGTCGCAACGAAGCCTGGAATGCAGTTTCCGGTGTCATTCACGGCTGTTTATGTGGTTGGCTTTATTGCAGCAGTGACTTTCGGCTCGATCACCTGGTACAACTCAAAACGCCCAGTAGGTTGGGAAGATAAAGATCGCCCAGACATTGTGCCTGAAGTCAAAAAAGAAGAGAATCCTGGACTCTAGTTTAAAGAAGCTCTGGACGATCGTTCAGAGCTTTTCAATTTTTGCAATGCCGTGCTGGTAAAGCTTGCGAATAGCAGCAATGACTTTGGAGTGCAAGCTGGGCGCAGACGCAGATTCAAGACTCTGGAGTCGAGTCAGAAGTTTTGCTTCTTCGAGGTCGATCGTTCCGTCTACATAAACCAATTGGCTAATCGCTTCGATCAGTTGATGACAGCGTTCAGCAGTGGGATGCTCGCCGAGATAGTCTTGCACCCATTGGTAACATTCTTCCGGTTTGACTGATCGCAGTTCGTAGAGAATCGGCTGAATTTCGCGCTCCTGGTCTACGCCTTTATCTTTGGCGATACGCTGGAGGTGCGATCGTTCTTCGGGCTGAATTCTTCCATCCAGCCAAGCGACTCCGATCAGAATCTTAACAAGCGTTTTTGCATCATCCATGTCTCAGTCTGACCATAAAGAATCCGTCCATATTATGGCTGTGCGGTAGAACTTTAATCCAGCCTTCCGAAGTGGTGAATTCTGCAAGTGAATCCGATCGTTCAATTGACCATTGGGAATGGTGCGCTAAAAACTGCGTGATTACGGCTTCGTTTTCGCGCTGGTTCAAGGTGCAGGTTGCATACACTAAGATTCCTTGCGGTTTGACCCAAGTTGCCGCTTCGGTCAGGATTTCCTGCTGGAGTTGTGCAAGTTGTGTGGCGGTTTCGGGGGTTTGTCGCCAACGGGCATCGGCATGACGATTGAGCGTTCCCAGTCCAGAACAAGGTGCATCGACGAGAACGCGATCGCACACTCCCTTTAACTGCGGCACATTACGACTATCACAGGTTAGAGTTTGAATCGACTGGAACGATAAACGATCGATATTCTGCTGTAACTTCTTCAGGCGAGATGCAGTTTTATCGATCGCCCAGACTGTGCCGCGATCGTGCATCAGTTCCGCAAGGTGCAAGGTTTTCCCACCGGGAGCCGCGCAAGCATCGGCAACAATCTCTCCGGGTTGTGGATCTACGAGATAACTCACCAACTGAGCGCTACTATCTTGCACAATCCACCAACCCTCGGCATAGCCTGGTAAGTTGTAAATTGCGCCGACAGAAGGCAATCGCAGTGCATTTGGTACGTTTGGAATGCGCTCGACTTTGATATCCCGCGCCTGCATTGCGGCTTCAACTTCATCGATATTCGTTCTAAGTGTGTTGATTCGTAGATCGATCTGTGGTGATCGATTGATCCATTCGCAAAGCTTTTCGGTTTCTTCGATTCCAAACTGATCACACCAGATTTGAACAATCCAATCGGGATAACTGTGTAGCGTTCCAATTCGGGCAATTGCATCTTCAGGTAATTGCAGTGGATCAGTATGCAAAATCATTTGCGATCGTAGATACTGCCGCAATATTCCATTCACAACCCCAGTTAGTCCGCTTAACTTATTCTGCTTTGCAAGTTCAACGCTTGTATCTACGGCTGCCGACTCTGGAATTTGGTCAAGATAGCGCAGTTGATACAGTCCCAATTGCAGAATCAAACGCAGATCGGGCGGTTGGTCTTTCTTTTTGGCAAACTGATCAATCAGCGCATTTAGAGTACGCTGGCGGCGAATTGTTCCATAAACTAATTCGGTGAACAAACGGCGATCGAGTACATTTACATCTGATTGATGCAACGCTTGATCAACAGCAACATCCGCAAAGGCTCCTTTTTGGATGGCTCGGAGTGCGAGAAACGCGAGTTGGCGGGGATTTTCAGACAACGATCGGCAAGGGCTAAGATTGGCTTATCTAGAATAACAATCGATCGAGTGCGTTGATGAAGTTGCCAAATGGTGAGAATGCTCAACTTGGAGATAAAGTTGAGCGATACTGTCTGAATCTTGCACACTCTAGAGGCAGAAATAAAGCAATCCTCTTCAGAAGTCGGCTTGGAATCACACTCGACAACAAAGAAATTTTAGAGATTGCGTTATTGGAAGCAGCAGTGACTGGTGACGCTGTGATTTACAAAGAAGACCGATACGGGATTCACTATGACATTAAACTCTCGCTTGAAACCGAAGTTGGTTCGTCTTTGATTCTTAGCTGTTGGATCATCCGCAACGACGAAGACTTTCCAAGGTTGACGAACGTCTATCGATCGCTAGGGGATTTCCATGACAATCATTCAAGAATATGGCGTGGTTGCACTCATTGAAGATACTCCAGCAATTCATAAAACAACGCACCAACCGATTCTATTGAGGCGCGGACAGGCTGGAACCGTACTAATGACATTTGAGGATCAAGCCTGTCTAATTGATTTTGCCGATTCTCAAGGAATGACTTACGCTATGGAAACAATCCCAGTGAGTCGATTACTCTTGTTGCTGCAAGAACCGGAGGTTGTTCCTGCTTGACGAAACCTGACTTATTTGATGGAATTGAACTCCTAGTTGATCTGCCAGAGGTTGGAATCCAGGCTGGAGAACAAGGGGCAATCGTAGAAGACTACGGAGATGCTTACGAAATAGAATTCTTTGTGCCAAACTCCAATGGAGAAACGTTAGCGCTTTGTAGGCTTACATTGGATCAATTTGTAGTGGTTTGGCGATCGGCAACGAAATCTGATGTTTCAATCTCTGAGCAAGTTGCAGCGATCGTCGAACAATTACCGGACGATCGTCGCAAGCAGGTATTTGAGTTTGCGCGATCTCTTGTGCTGAAGGAGCATTTCGTTTAATGAGACACATCCGCCTCTAGAGCAATTCTGGGAATTAGATAAAGGGGCAACAGAAATCTAAACGAAACCCACTAGAATGAGTTGGATTTAGAGAAGAAAGCGGAAAGACACTATGCCCCGTCGCCAAGACATCCATAAGATTTTATTAATCGGTTCTGGTCCGATTGTGATCGGGCAAGCCAGCGAGTTTGATTACTCCGGGACTCAAGCCTGTAAAGCCCTACGGGATGAAGGATTCGAGGTCGTTTTGGTGAACTCGAATCCGGCGACGATCATGACTGATCCCGAAACCGCCGATCGTACCTATATTGAGCCACTCACACCGGAACTGGTGGAGCAAATTATTATCAAAGAGCGCCCGGATGCCCTGCTGCCGACGATGGGCGGACAAACGGCATTGAATCTGGCGGTGACGCTGGCAAAGAGTGGCGTTCTGGATAAATACAACGTCGAATTGATTGGGGCAAAATTGCCTGCGATCGAGATGGCAGAAGATCGCAAGCTGTTTAAAGAAGCGATGGAGCGAATCGGGGTCGGAGTCTGCCCGTCAGGATTGGCGAACACTCCGGAAGAAGCCAAAGTAATCGGTCAACAAATTGGGTCTTATCCGTTGATTATTCGTCCTGCCTTTACGCTTGGCGGAACGGGCGGTGGGATTGCCTATAATCAGCAAGAGTTTGAAGAAATCGCGCAGTCGGGATTGGATGCAAGTCCGGTGTCGCAGATTTTGATTGAGAAATCGCTGCTCGGCTGGAAAGAGTATGAACTCGAAGTGATGCGCGACTTGGCGGATAACGTCGTGATTATTTGTTCGATCGAAAACCTCGATCCGATGGGCATTCATACCGGAGATTCGATCACGGTTGCTCCGGCTCAAACGCTCACGGATAAAGAATATCAACGGCTTCGGGATGCTTCGATCAAAATTATTCGTGAGATTGGAGTTGAAACGGGGGGATCGAATATTCAGTTTGCGGTGAATCCGGTCACAGGTGAAGTGGTTGTGATTGAAATGAACCCGCGTGTGTCTCGCAGTTCGGCGCTGGCTTCCAAAGCGACTGGATTTCCGATCGCAAAAATGGCGGCAAAACTCGCAGTCGGTTACACGCTCGATGAGATCCCCAACGACATCACGAAGAAAACACCAGCGAGTTTTGAACCGACGATCGATTATGTTGTCACCAAGATTCCCCGGTTTGCGTTTGAAAAATTCCCTGGATCGCAGCCGTATCTCACCACGCAAATGAAATCAGTCGGTGAAGCCATGGCGATCGGGCGAACCTTCCAAGAATCGTTTCAGAAAGCGCTGCGATCGCTCGAAACCGGGCGAGCAGGTTGGGGGTGTGATAAGCAAGAAGTTCTCCCAAGCCTAGAGCAAATTCGTGCAGGCTTGAGAACTCCGAATCCCGATCGCATTTTCACCGTGCGACACGCGATGCTGATGGGGATGCCCGTCGAGGAGATTTTTGAGCTAACCAATATTGATCCTTGGTTTCTCGATAAGATGCTCGATCTGCTTGAAACCGAAAAAGCCCTGAAGCGATTGAGCCTCAAAGATCTAACCGTTGAGAAACTGCGTGAAATTAAGCGGAAGGGCTTTAGCGATCGTCAAATTGCTTTCGCCACTAAAACGACCGAAGATGAGGTTCGCGCTCACCGCAAATCGATCGGAGTGATCCCGGTTTATAAAACGGTGGATACCTGTGCGGCTGAGTTTGAAGCTTTGACTCCGTACTACTATTCGACCTACGAAGAAGAAACCGAAGTTCTACCATCGAGCAAACCAAAAGTGATGATTCTCGGTGGCGGTCCAAACCGCATCGGGCAAGGGATCGAGTTTGATTACTGCTGCTGTCATGCCTCGTTTGCGCTGCGCGAAGACGGCTACGAAACGATCATGGTGAACTCAAACCCCGAAACCGTTTCCACCGACTACGACACCAGCGATCGCCTCTACTTCGAGCCACTAACGAAAGAGGATGTTCTCAACATCATCGAAGCAGAACAGCCTGAAGGCGTGATCATCCAATTTGGCGGACAAACGCCGCTGAAGTTAGCGGTTCCGCTTGATGCGTTTCTCAAACAGGGCACCGTGCCAACGAAAATTTGGGGGACTTCGCCAGATTCGATCGACACTGCCGAAGATCGCGAACGGTTTGAGAAGATTCTGCGCGAGTTGAATATTCAACAACCTGCAAACGGAATGGCACGAGATTATGCAGACGCGAAAAAGGTCGCACGGCAAATTGGGTATCCGGTCGTTGTGCGCCCCAGTTATGTGCTGGGTGGACGGGCAATGGAAATCGTCTACTCGGATGCAGAACTCGAACGATATATGGTTTATGCCGTTCAGGTTGAACCTGATCACCCGATTTTGGTCGATCGCTTCCTCGAAAACGCGATCGAAGTCGATGTCGATGCGATCGCCGACCAAACCGGAAATGTCGTGATCGGCGGCATTATGGAACACATCGAACAGGCAGGAATTCACTCCGGCGACTCTGCGTGCTCGCTCCCAACCGTCACGCTGAAACCCGAAATCGTCGATCGCATCCGCACCTGGACAGTTCAACTGGCGAAAGCGCTCAAAGTGGTGGGCTTGATGAATATCCAGTTTGCCGTGCAGGGCGATCAGGTTTACATCATTGAAGCGAATCCGCGTGCTTCTCGGACGGTTCCGTTTGTGTCAAAAGCGATCGGCTATCCACTTGCAAAGATGGCAGCCCGGATTATGTCTGGTAAAACGCTTGTCGATCTGAACTTCACGCAGGAAGTGATCCCGAAGCATATCTCTGTTAAAGAAGCCGTTCTGCCGTTTGAGAAGTTCCCCGGAACCGACACGATTCTAGGACCCGAAATGCGATCGACCGGAGAAGTGATGGGGATCGATACTGATTTTGGTAAGTCTTATGCCAAAGCAGAACTTGCCGCGAGTCAACGTTTGCCGCGTCAGGGAACGGTTTTTGTCTCAATGAACGATCGAGAAAAAGCGGCGGTGGTTCCAGCCGTCAAAGAGTTAATGGAACTCGGTTTCAAAGTCGTAGCAACGGCTGGAACTCGTAAAACCCTAAAAGAACAGGGTCTCGACGTGGAACTCGTCCTGAAGCTACACGAAGGTAGACCGCACGTTCTCGACTCAATCAAGAATGAGCAGATTCAACTCATCATCAACACTCCTACTGGACAAGAGGCACACGAAGACGATCGCCTGATTCGTCGTACCGCGTTGACGTACAAAATTCCTATGATTACGACGATCGCGGGAGCCAAAGCGACGGCGGCAGCAATTCGATCGCTACAATCTGAGGCGCTCACGGTTCGGGCTTTGCAAGACTACATCGCTCACTAATTCTTCCAAAGCGGAGCCTAGTCCAGCTCCGCTTTCACGCTCTGTCAGAGGATAGATGACATCTACAGAACGAAACCGGTATGTCTATAAAACATATTACGGAAAGTGAAGCACTAAATTTAACCGCGATCGCGTCAGCACATCTAGGCTAAACCTTAAAGTTTTACAAATCATTCTCATAATTCATTCCACTATCATTGCCACCTTGTTTAAATGACTCAAGCTTTGATTAAACTTACAATTCCGTCGTACAGGAAACAAACGGAAGCTGGAGTTTTGGTAACGTGGTGCATAGAGTGTAAATCAAGAATAGACTCGCACGATTGGAATAAAATTGTTAAATTTTTTCTCATAATCTTTACAAACCTTAATTCATTAGGGATAATCCTTAATACAGCCGCTAGTGCTACGGTTGAAGCAATGTTAGAAGCAGCACATTCATTTACGCTCATCGGCTGAGTTGTAGCCCCCTTACTTTTGTTTTTACAGGCAAGGTTGCGTTAAGCCGCACACGCTTCACAGATGTCCCACCGCTCCAGCATCCCCAATTTCCCTTTGTTCCCTCACACCCGTTGAAGTTGTTATGAAAACTGCTCAGACCCCTACTGATTCCGTTCGGGCTTACCTGCGTGAAATTGGTCGTGTGCCGCTTCTGACGCACGAGCAAGAAGTGCTGTATGGAAAACAGGTACAGCGATTTGCGATCGCCAACTCTGTCCGGGCAAAGCTTGTTGAGAAACTGGGTGCAGCGCCAGATGATTCAACCTGGGCGCAGGCAGCAGGACTCTCAGAAACAGAACTGCGACAGGTGTTAGCGGAAGGTGAGCTTGCCAAGCGGCGAATGGTCGAGGCGAATTTACGTCTGGTCGTTTCGGTGGCAAAGAAGTACACCAAGCGCAATGTCGAATTGATGGACTTGATTCAAGAAGGCACGATCGGGATGCAGCGCGGAGTTGAGAAATTTGATCCCACCAAGGGGTATCGCTTTTCGACTTATGCGTACTGGTGGATTCGTCAGGCGATTACCCGTGCGATCGCGGAAAAAGGTCGCACGATTCGCTTACCGATTCATATTACCGAGAAGCTGAATAAGATTAAGAAAGCGCAGCGGAGTTTGTCACAACAGTTAGGGCGAGCCGCTACACTCTCAGAATTAGCAAACGAATTAGATATTCCCATCTCGCAGGTGCGGGATTATCTCGAACGGGCGAGAGTTCCCTTATCGCTGGATTTGCGAGTCGGAGATAATCAGGATACCGAGTTAGGCGAACTGCTCGAAGACACTGGAATGTCACCCGAAGATTTCACCACTCAGACTTCACTCAAGCTCGATCTTGATGCGCTGCTGGCAGATCTAACCCAGCAGCAGCGGGAAGTTTTGATTTTGCGGTTTGGGCTAGATGACGGCAAAGCGCTGACGCTGGCGAAGATTGGCGATCGTCTTAATATCAGCCGTGAACGAGTGCGCCAAATCGAACGTGAAGCGCTGACGAAATTGCGGAAGCGCAAAGGTGATATGGGTGAATATCTCGCAAGCTAACTGAACCCATTCCTGCGGAACTGAGGCGATCGAAGCCATCTATTTAACTCTCAGGATGGTTATGTCAATTCTCAAAGCTTGTTACAGTCGGAGAATTGTTCTGGCTCTGGAGAAATGGTCGGTGAATACTCGGTTAGTCAGTCGCAGCGTGAATCTCAGCGAGTGTCAGATCCACTATGAGCAAGGCGGACAGGAACTACGATCGCTGCCTATCCTGTTTCTACACGGTTGGGGAATCTCGGCGGAGCCCTATCAAGAAGTTTTAGAACGGTTGTCAGAGCAGCATCCAGTGTTTGCACCAGATTTGCCAAGTTTTGCGCGATCGTCCTACGACAAGATGATTCCGGACTACAAGACTTATGCAGCGTTTCTGGTGGAGTTTTTAGATGCGCTGAACCTGAAGCAAGTGCATATCATGGGGCATTCGTTTGGCGGAGGAGTGGCACTGACGATCGCAGCCCTGTTCCCCGAGCGAGTGAAGAGTCTCGCCCTACTTGGCAGTACCGGAATTCCAACCGTTTCGGTTGCCGAAATTATTCCGAGACGCGCAGCAGAAATGACGGCACAATTGTTTCTACCGAAGCTGGAATTGAAGTTAACCACGATTCCAAAAGTGTTTACGCATAATTTTCTATTCAACACAGCGAACGTTCTGCAAGCCTTGCTGCTTTCTTTATACGGCGATTTGAGGCATTTATTACCCACGATTCAAGCTCCCGCATTATTGCTTTGGTCAGAAGAGGATTTAACAGAGCCGTTAGCGATCGCGCGGGAAATGGCAGCCACTATACCGAACGCTAAACTGATCACCGTGCCCGAAGGCTTTCACGAATGGGGGCTTTGGTATCCAGAGAAATTTACTTCAATCGTGCTTGAATTTACCAGGCAAATTGAAATGGCGTAACTACTCGTTCATTTCGCGATAAGTTGCCACAGCAGATGGTGAAACCCGATTGAGGTAACGGAAAATCCAATACTTAAAAATCGTGTCTAAAATCACCGGAAAGGTTGCAATAAACAAGAAGATAAAATCGCGACTCGTGGGTAAACCGAAGTGTCTTGAAACCCCTTCGAGAATGATTTCCCAACCGTGAGGCGAGTGGAATCCAACGAAGACATCGGTAAACAGAATGATGATAAATGCCTTAGCACTATCGCTAAGACCATAAACCGTTTCATCCATAAAAGACTTGAGAATTTCGATTTCGCGTTTGCCGTTCAGCAGCACGAACGTAAACGCGATCGTGCCCAAGATATCAGCAATCCAGTTGCGGATCACGTTTGCACTTTCACCTGAAAATTGTTCTGCAATTTCGGTCGCTTTCTCACGAACTTGGACTTCGACTTGTTGCGATCGCACTTTCGCTCTCGCTTCGACTTCCTCAGAACTGAGAATATTCCGTTCTAAGGTTTCTTTGATGATATTTTCAAACTTCAAGCGCTCCTCAAATCCCTGCATCTCTCTCAGCGCTTCTTCTGCCATGTCGCCATTGATGAAGATTCGGTCTGGATTTTCGATCGTGAACTGTTGCGAAATCCAAGCACCAGCAGGTAATCGATCGCTCAGCACAAAATTCCGAGTCACTTGCTGCACCAATAACGGTACAAGAATTAAGACCAAAACAAATCGGACTGCTAATAGCGTTTTGACCTTGGAAATGCGATAGTTTTGAACGAATTCGGCTTCAGATTTGGGATCAAGATCGCGTCTTAATCGATTCAGTGTTGCCAGAATCGATCGAGGAAGCAGCCCTGTTTTATCAGAAATGCTTTCAAAATCTTCGGAAGTTTGCACGTCATTGAGTGGAACTTTTTGAGTATCAGGTACCGCTACATCTTGATCAGCATTCTTTTTAGCAAGACTGTTATTTCGCTCAGTCGAAAGCATGGTCGTTGAAACAGCTTCAAGTGTGAGTTGCTCATCTGCATATCGAGCTAGAGTTTCATCGATAAATCGAAGTTTTTCTAGCGTAATTGAAGACTTATCGCGCAGGGTAGGCACAAACCGCGATGAGCCAACCTCCGTTGTTTCGATCGTGCGAACTTCCTGCGTCGTTTTGTTCGGATTCGTAACCGCCAGTGCAGCGCGACTCCGACGAAATTCGGTTAATCGCATCCGAATCATGCGGAGATATTTCTGTAAATCGGCTGAGAAATACTCAAACGCACTCCCACGCAGTTGAGTTGAATGAGGCGCGATCTTCTTACCGCCAAAATGCTCGTTCTCGATCGCTTTGATTTTGAGGGCAGCATCATACGCCTGATCGAGAGCGCGATCAGGCGTTTCGAGGTACCATCGCTCAGCCCGATGTACATAGGCTTTGAGTTGCGAAAGTAGCGAATTATTGTTCATGGCTTGTATAGCAGAAATCGAGGTCGATCAAAGAATGTGGCATGACAGCGTAACGGAGCCGGGTCAGGTTTTCGGCGATCGCTCTATTCTAAAACTGCTTTTGGCTGAAGGTTTAGGATAGAAAGAGCATCTTAAGCAAGTGCTAAGTATCCTAACAAATCCGGTTGAGAGGGTTCGAGCAAATGCAAACATTTCCGTCAGTCTGGATTACAGGCGCAACTCGTACGGGTAAAACTGCCCGACTGGTGGCGCAGGCGTGCGAGTGGATGCGGGTGCGAAAATCTGGGATTCTGGTGTTGGCGGCGATCGGGGATAATCGGCTGGAACTGAGCGATCGTCTGACGGATGCGACTCAGGGCAAGTTTCCGTTTCGAGCCACGACCCCGCTCGGATTTTTTGAAGATGAAGTGACGCTGTTTTGGTCTCTGTTGGTGCAGCAGTTGGATCTGAAGGCTCAGTTTCCGGTGCGGTTGCGTCCTGAAAATGAGCAGGAGTTAGCGACAAAATTATGGCGGGTTGAGTTGGATCAGGCGATCGCGCAGTCGGGAATTGCAGAAGCGCGTTTAGTGCGACGGGTGCTGGATTTGATGCAGCTTGGGGCGTTGAGCGGTGCGGCGATCGAGGACATTCCCGCAATGCTGGATCAAGGTTTACCGAAATTCGAGGAAGGCTTTTCCGAATTGCCGTTGTCATCAGAAACGATCGGCGAAATGATGCAGCGCTGGCGATCTTGGTGTTTGCGGCGCGGATTGCTTACCTATAGTTTAATTACGGATTTATACGGGCGTTATTTGCTGCATCACCCTACGTATCAAGAACATTTACTGGAACGGTATCAAGCGGTGATTGCAGATGATGTCGATGAGTATCCTGCGATCGTACGATCCCTGTTTGAGTTTTTGATCGATCGACAAGTTCCTTGCGCGTTTAGTTTTAATCCAGACGGAGCGGTGCGCTTGGGGCTGGGAGCCGATCCGGTGTATTTAGCCGAACTGAGCGATCGGTGTTCGGTGGTGGAATTGAGCAATCGTGTTTCACCTTGTTTAATGGATGACCTCGGCGAATCAATTTTAGATCTTGTGACTGATCCGGTTTTCTTTGCCAGTTTGCCGGATACGATTCAAACGATTCAAACCACAACGCAGGCGCAACTCATTCGCCAAACCGCAGAAATCATTATCAAAGCAGTGCAATCGGGGACGGTTGAGCCGCGTGATATTGCGCTGATTGGGCCTGGGATCGATCCAATTTCTCGGTATGCACTGCGGGAAATCCTGATGCGCCAAAATATTCCAGTTGAGTTTCTCAACGATCAGCGACCGTTGGCAAGTAGCCCGATCGTGCGCTCTCTGTTAACGTTATTGACGCTGATTTATCCAGGACTGGGACGATCAACGAATCGAGATACGATCGCAGAAATGCTGGTCATTCTCAGCCAGAAATCCGAATCGCCTGCAACTTATGCGATCGATCCAGTCCGGGCGGGACTGCTCGCCGATCATTGTTTCGAGCCGCAGCCGGAGCAACCGCGCTTACTACCTGCGAATACGTTTCCACGCTGGGATCGTCTAGGCTACCAAGCCTCGGAAGCTTATGAAAGCTTAGTGCGCTGGATCGAATTGCAGCGATCGCAGTTAGAAGCCCGAATGATTGCCAGTCCGGTTGTGATGCTCGATCGAGCCATTCAGCGATTCTTTCTCGGTGGTAGTCATTTACCGTTTGATCAACTTGCGGGACTGCGGGAACTGATGGAAACGGCGCAGCATTATTGGGAAATAGACGATCGACTCCGACGCAGCGATCTAAGTGATGCACCGCAATCTCTCACCGTACGGAACTTTATCCAACTGTTGAGGAGCGGTACGGTGACGGCAAATCCTTATCCGGTGCGGTTGGTGCAGCCGAATTCAGTGACATTAGCCACGGTATTTCAGTATCGTTCCATGCGGCGATCGCATCGCTGGCAGTTTTGGTTAGATGCGGGATCGTCGCGCTGGTTAAGCGGGGTAGATTCGCTGTTTGCGGCTCCGTTATTTTTGCAGGATTGGTCGGGGCAGGTGTGGGATGTGGAAGACACGCAACGGATGAACGAGCAGCGATTACGCCGCATTTTGCTCGATTTGTTAGGACGGGCAGAGGCGCGATTGTTCTTGTGCTACAGCGACCTTTCGACGAGCGGACAGGAGCAGACGGGAATTCTAACTTCGCTTGTGAATGCCGCGATTCCGTTGAGTTAGACGGAGATTTTCTGCTTTGATGCGATCGATTGGGTGCCGCCTAAATCCTCCATTCTGGGGAACTTTGAGAGCGATCGCAGACGGTAGCGCTCAAACCAAAGACCTGACGAGATCGCGCCCGTTCCACATAATGCAAAAATCAGCGATCGTAGGGGTAAGTCATACTCTAGAGCGCGGCTCAAAATCTGCAAAATTAGAAACGTTATTCCAGACCAGAACGTCCATCGCTCTCCGGTTTGCAAGCTGTTGCGTATCGTCACGATCGACAACATAGCAAGCATTAGATTGAACACGATCACCGCAAAGAGTGGAATCGGCTGCACTCGGAGATGCCAAATCTGAACGATTCCATACAGCGCAATCATCGAGCCGATCGTAATCGTCTGCCAATTGCATCTCCGCATTGCAATTAATAGATAGAGCCATTGCCCGATCGCGATCGCCGCCAGAAACACCACACTAGGAAGCGATCGCCAACCGGAAAGAATGCTGTACCAAGCATGATTCCCCCAAGTCCACTGAAACGACAGGCAAAAAAACAGTCCGCTCAAATACAGCATCGCCAACCGACGAGCGATCGGCTGAAACCGCTTTTCTTGCCGCCCCAGCGTCCAGATTGCATCGTCATACGACCACAACAACGCAGCAGGAAGACCCAGCACCAAAGGCGGTAACACGCTTCCTTTAGTCACAATCTCAGCCAAGCTGCTGATTAATGCCGAGCAAACCGCGATCGCGCTCAATCCAAACAGGATTCCAGATCGACACCGATACGCCAAGGGGAAAAACAAAATCGCAGCGACGATCGGCATTTGCAGCCTGATTTGGTCAATGAGCGATGATTCAGGATTTAAATAAGTCTCACTCCATCCGCTCCAGTAACCCAGTCCAGTGAAAAGAATTGCCAAGATCCCCAGAAGTGTAGAGCGCAGCCCGTAAGCGATCGCCAGTACCCCAAGTCCTAAAAGAAAAAGCAGGGAATGGAAAGATAGGTCGATCGACGACGGTTGCCCAAGATGCCTAATACCGATGACTAATCCAAGTCCAATCAGTAGCAAAAGTACGGATTTAAGCACAGATAACCGGGACTTCTGAAGCAGCATGAATTACTGAAATACGAGAAATTACGGAATAATTCCTAAATTCTTACACCTGATCTCAGTAATTTCAAGCAACGATACTCTAAGAGAGTATCGTTAGATAAGTTTCGATTCAATTAATCTGGGCGACTTGTTATCGTAATCGTCGTAAAACCTCTGCCCATCGTTGAATGCTGATTCGGTGCAGACTGCATATTACCTTCTATAAGAGAAAGGACGATCGAGCCATTTCTATTATCACGCTGAAAAAGTTGTGCCTCCGTGACCGTTCTTCGGTATAACCAAACAGAGAGTATTGGACAAATTGTGCGGTCATTGGGTGGAGCAAAGCTAGTCTTTTTTGCGGCTTTATTGGCGATTTTGATTTGGTTTTATGCAGTTCCTGTGGCAGCAGAACCGGAACGAGTGCCGCTAACGCTGGAATTGTTGCAGGAGCGATTACGCTCTCCGATCCCCAGTGAAGGAACGCGAATGGTCGATCTCAAACGCATGACGATCGATCTCCGTCCTGAAAATGCGGCGTTTCGAGATCAGTTTTACGGTTTGGTGCAGGCGCAACTTCAGCGACCCGGTGTGCCAGTCGGATTAGATCTGAGCAATTCGCAGATCGAGGGCGACTTTACCACGAGTAAGTTAGGGTTACGTGCGCCAATTTACGATGGGGAAGCCTTGTCGAAATTGTTTACGCCGACAGAACAAGAGCAGTTAAGGCGCGATCGTAGACGTTTATACAGGTTAAGCACACTCTCACAATCACTTTTGGTTGCACCAAAAGAAACTGGAATTACAGCATCTCTGCAACTGACTGTGTTTCGTGCTCCGATCAAATTCGTACAAACTAGAATCACAGGATTTGCAGACTTAACTAATACATTTTTTCTGAATCGGGTCGAAGCTCAAGGCGCACAGCTTCCAGTAGGAGCAGACTTTTCTCAGTCGCGATTTAGCTTGCCGATGAATTTTGCGGGCGCTAACTTTGGTCGAGAAGTTCAGTTTCGCAACACCATCTTCTTTGCAAAAGCTGAGTTTAACCAAGTTCAGTTTCGCGGCGAGGTGAATTTTCAAGGCACAGAATTCCAAACCACGGCAAATTTTAATCAAGCCGTTTTCTATCAGCCTGCTAACTTTGCACGAGTCCAGTGGCAAGGCAATGCAGATTTTGCTCAGACGCGATGGCGCGAACAAGCCAGCTTTAGCAAAGCAAAATTTAGTCGATCGCTCTTTCTCACCGATGCCACATTCGAGAAAGCTGCCGTCTTCCGAGAAGCACAGTTTAATTCATTCGCGAATCTGCGCGGAGCCACCATTCTCGATCGTGCCGATTTTAGCTATTGCAGTTTCGCAAAAAGCGCCTATCTGAATGTGGCAGGACTGCGATTCGATTCGGATAAAGCCAAGATTCTAGGCGATCCGGGGCAAATTGGGCGGGTGATTTCAGTGCCCACGCTCCAGGGCAACGAAAATTTATTGCGCGAACTGGTACGAAATTTTCGCCGATTAGAGCAGATTTCTGATGCGAATCAAATCGATTACACCACGCAATTATTACGATCGCGCCAACTCAAACGCCAATTTTTTGGAACCGATCTCAACTCTGCAAGCGTCACTCAATTAAAGCAAATTGGATTTAGTGAACCCCAGGCAAATGCAATTATTCGACACCGGATAGAACAACCCTTCCGCAATCTCACGGAACTGCTCACCCTCGATCAAATCGGCATCGCGACTTATATTAACGTCCGCGATCGTGTGATTGCAGCTGATCCATTACCGCCTGCACTTAATCTTTGGTGGCGCTTTTCGATCGGGTTTCGCTGGATTTGTTTAAACCTGCTTTTATTGCTCAGTCGAGACGGAACGAGCTTTTGGCTGAGCTTTGGCATCGGAATTGTCACAGTCGCCTATTTTAGTGTTTTATTTTGGCTAATCGATCGGGCACGGCGGCGTTATCCTAAACCAATTTTGCCGACGGTTTCTGAGACGATTTCGACGATTGGTTTTGCGATCGTGCTGTTTTTACTCGGCTTAACCGCAGTGATTCAAACTGCTGATCGCCCCTTAATCACGCTACTGTGCTGGGCGATCGTCGTGATTCCTGTGCCCTTAAGCTTAACCGTCTGGTTATACCTGCGAGGGCGATACCACGGGTTAATGGAGGTGAGCTACTTCCTGGAAGAAGGCACATTGCGACAGTTGAGAATTCTCGTTGGAAGATTACCAACCATTCCGAGATATCCCCTGTTTCGAGAGCGCTACTTGCCAATTTTGTGGAACAAGCGATGGAATTGGTTAAACTATTTTGATTTCAGTCTCAACAATTTTTTGCGTTTCGGCTTTAATGATATTCGGCTCAGGGACGAGCATCTACCGGGACTTGTTTCAATCCTCGTGTGGTATCAGTGGACATTGGGTACGCTATATATCGCATTACTCTTGTGGACGCTTTCCCGAACGATCCCAGGACTCAATCTCTTGATCTACTTTAAGTAATCAAGTTCAGCCTAGAGGTATATTTCAAAAAAGTGATTTATTTCAATCTTTGCTTCTAAAATCAATTCAGTCGTCGATCGGATTGCCCCAAATCAATCCTACGATCGATGCAGTCGCTGCTAATTTTGTCCGATTAATTCAGACAAATTAGAACAAACTGATTCAAAGTCTGCTTTTAGTCTTCTCCTAAAAGGAGGAAACGATGTTAAAAAAATCGCGCATTCGGCGCTAGTTGAATACAATTAGAGTCCGAAATGGCAAGTGCGATCTGTTCAGCCCGACTTTAAAAATGGTGTGATGAGGGAACCCGTGAAAAGCGACAATCAACGTTCTGTGAAGCAGAAAGTACAGCCTGTTAAGCCCACGCAAAAATCGACCTTGAAGAAAGTCGCGACGCAAAAAGTGGGACAGCCGCAAACAACTAAATCGTCATCGCCATCGGGACAGCCCCCCAAAAAGAAGCCTGTCCAGCGATCGAAAGGAATGCGGCTGTTGTTTATGGCGCTTTCTCTCAGCGGAATTGCGATGATCTCAGCTACCGCAGGAGCGCTGCTAGCCGTTTCTCTTGCTAGTACCCCCTTGATGCAGCGACAACTTTCCGCCTCTGAAGCCTCGATTTTCAAGAAGGGCGATCGCTTTTCGACCCGGATGAGCCTGCAACTTCCAGCTTTAACTCGCCCAGTTAACATCTTGGTTCTCGGTACGAAAGTCCTCACCACGGATGTCAGCAATGCCCCTACAGAACTGAGAAAGCTGCCTTATCAAGCCCTAGTCAACTCTTTCGAGGGCTTAACCGATACGATGCTGCTGCTGCGATTTGATCCGGAGAATAAGAAGGTCGTGGTGATGTCGATTCCGCGTGATACGCGCACCTACATTGCAAATCACGGCATGACCAAGATCAACGAAGCGAACGCTTATGGAGGCCCTGCGCTGAGCGCCAAATCGGTGAGTGAACTGCTAGGGGGAGTGGGGATCGATCGCTACATGACGATCAACGTTCAAGGCGTTCAGGCCTTAGTGGATGCCCTCGGTGGTGTCACCGTTCACGTCCCCAAAGATATGAAATACCAGGACGACAGCCAACGGTTATACATCAATCTCAAAGCGGGACGACAACAGTTAGACGGCAATAAAGTGCTCCAACTGCTGCGTTATCGGCAGGACGAGAATGGCGACATCGGACGGATTCAGCGCCAGCAAATGGTGATGCGAGCCTTGATGGAACAATCCCTGAATCCCGGCACGGTTGCCCGTTTTCCAAGTCTGCTGGGCGTGGTGCAATCGCATATTGATACCAATCTGACTGTTGAAGAATTAGTTGCCTTAGTTGGATTTGCTTCACAAGTGAATCGATCGAACACCAAAATGCTAATGGTTCCCGGCGAATTTAGCTCCCCCGGCGAGTACAAAGCAAGCTATTGGCTGCCCGATCCGAAGCGAATTAACGGGATGATGGCACAGTATTTTAATTATGGAACCTCAAGTCTAGAGGCTCCAGATCCTGCCGGGTTGAGAGTTGCCATTCAAGATAGTACGAAGCAAGCCAAGAGCATCCAGACGACCATGACCGCTTTGAATAATGCGGGTTATCGCAATGTTTACGAAGGGCAGGACTGGAACGAGCCGCTGAGCATGACGCGGATTGTGGCGGAATGGGGGGATGTCAGTAGCGCTGAGGCAATTCGGGAAGCGTTGGGGTTTGGAGAAGTCCGAATCGAGAATACAGGAGACTTGCGATCGGATGTGACGGTTCAACTGGGTCGAGATGCATTACAGCCAAAAAGATCTGTCAAACGTCTGACCCCTGAACAACCTTCAGAAAAGCCTACAAGCAAGAGCGCACATTAAGCTGGCTTTCGCTTAATTGCTAGCCTCAGTTTGACAGCAAAAAATCGCTATGGTGATGAATCTGTGTCGCCCCCTAAATCCCAATGAGTGGTGCATTTAGGGGGCAGAAGCTGCTTAAAACAAAGCGGAGATTTTATCAGACTGACATCAGTTTGGTAGAAGACGATCGCTCCGCTAGATTCTACAACTTATGAAGAGTTTGACCCGAGGTCGCTGGCTTAAATTTTTGACTTGTAGCTCTGAATAAGGTGCACTACTAAATCAATTGGTTATCACAAATCAACCCACAGATAGAGATCAAGCTATAGGATTGATAATATGAAGTTTGTATGAAGGCGTATTGCACCTCTCAATATTATTTGCTAATAACTTAAGCTAAATGCAGATGTGAAGAAGGAATCAAATCTAATGAAGTTGGAGATTGAAATTCGCCAGCATCTAACTTCATTGCTTTAATTCCAGGCGCTTATCGTCTTTGAATCTAATCAAGAATTTAGCATGACCTACTTTCCAAGAAATAAAAACTTTAATTTTCAAGGATTACGTGTATTAGCCATTACCATATTAGTTATTGGTGTATTTTTTCGATTTACTAACCTGGATACGAAAGTCTATAGCTATGATGAAACATTTACTTCTTTAAGAATCTCTGGCCACACAACAAAAGAGATATTGGCAGCAGTTAACAATAAGGAGATCTCAATCCTTGGAGATTTGCAGAAATATCAGCGTATATCTTCTGAGAAAGATGTGAGTGGAACAATTCAAGGATTAGCTGAGGAAGAACCACAACATCCCCCTTTATATTTCTTGTTATTAAGGTTATGGGCGCAGATTTTTGGAACTTCGGTAGCAGCAATAAGAAGTTTATCTGCCGTAATAGGCTTACTTATCTTTCCTGCTATTTATTGGCTGAGCTTAGAATTATTTGAATCATCGTTTGTAGGCTGGATTTCCATTTTGTTAGTCGCAATCTCGCCTTTTCATGTACTTTATGCTCAGGAAGCTCGCGAATATTCCTTGTGGGCTGTAACAATCTTGTTGTCTAGCGCCCTGTTTTTACGAGCAATACGTAAGAATACAAAATTAAACTGGTTAATGTATGCCGCCGGATTGGCAGCAAGTTTGTACACATTTCCTTTTACTATCTTTGTAGCGATCGGGCATGGAGTTTATCTTGCCTTCGTTGAACGCTTCCGATTAACTAAGAAGACAATTTACTATTTGATAGCGTCATTGCTCAGTTTCGTGAGTTTTCTACCTTGGTTATTTGTAATGGTGTCTAACCTATCACAAATAGAGGAGACGACCCCCTGGGCGGATGAAAAAGTAGGATTGAAGACTTTGATTCAGGGTTTGTCTTTCGCTTTTAGTAGCGTTTTTTATGATACCAACATCAATTGGCAGTACCCTTGTAATACCCAGTGGTGGCAGTATTTGCCAATATTCTTACTGTTACCTCTGATGGGGTTTTCAATTTATTTTGTACTCCGTCGTGCGCCTAAATCTGGAATATTTATACTGCTATTAATCGGAGTGACTACGATCGCGCTTGCACTACCCGATATACTCTTTGGAGGACGACGATCGCTAATGGCGCGCTACTTAATTCCGTCGTATTTAGGAGTTGAATTAGCTGTTGCTTATCTCTTCGCATCTCAAACTACCTCTTCGCTAAAACCTCAGAAGAAAAGACTATGGCAATGTTCGCTGGCTGCCCTCTTGTCAGTTGGAGTCATATCCTGCTCAGTCAGCTCTCAAGCAGAAAATTGGTGGAATAAGTATGACGATCCAATTCCTCAAGTAGCCAGAATTATTAATAATGCAAAGAATCCACTCTTGGTTGGGGAGAGTAATTCTGTAGGCACTCTAGTAGCTCTGAGCTATCGGGTTAAACCAGAATCAAAAATCGCTGTTTTTACACCATCAAGTACATTCAAGCTTCCTAACGAGGGCAGCGACATATTTTTGATTAATCCTATCTTCACCCTAAAGAGTTTGAAGCCTGTAATAGAGAGAAATGGCAATACAGTTAAACAAATTGACTCTTCTTGGTGCATTCCAATGTGGGGCGGACTGTGGAAAGTAGAAAAGCCAAATAATCTCTAAGCTCAAAACCTTGATTTCTGAGTGCGAATGATCATCCCTCAGCCAGAACGGTTAAGTTTAAAAGCTTAAATGACAGGTTCTTGGGTTGCAGAGGTGAGAGCCTTCTATGACGTTTCTGTTCGTCGGCTCGCAGGTTTGCCGCTGGCTTCCTTCAGCCCCTTCCTCGCGGAAGTGTCCTTGCCTTAAGCTAGGAGTTGTCGTCACTCGGCTCCAAGAACTTTCGAGCATTTGGACGCTGGTTCTCCTCCAGGGGACTTTCACCCCATTAGTTCACGCCCATGCCGGGCGTACACAATCGCACTGCACCGGAACGTTTCAAAATGATTGATTGAGTTACGAAGGTTATCTGCGTCCGGTGAGCGCGAACGTTCGACTGCTAGGAAAGATGGTCTTGCGGGTATTCTTGTGCAAAACCTCATCATTCTTCTTATGTCTCTAAAGCGCAAGTACCTACGATTAAAGCTAATTGGTTGTTTCGGGATTGTGGGTTTTGCCTTGATGGCTTGTTCATCTACTCAAGTAGGAGTTAATCAAGCACGAGCAGTGGAGCAATCTCATTCAAATCCCGCAGTAATGACCAGAAAGAATCCTATTTTGCTCGATGTTTCGATGCCCGATCTCGATAGTTATATCAATTTTCCCTAGTGCTCACTAGATTTAGCAAGTTTATCCGTACTCACAGGGAAACCAGGAGAAGTGGCAAAATTTTCTAAAACCCTACAGTTTGGAAATTTTAGGAAATTCTCAAAAAGCCCGTGACGAGGATTGAACTCGTGACCTCACCCTTACCAAGGGTGTGCTCTACCACTGAGCCACACGGGCAAAAGGCGATGATTTTCATCGCGCTTGTGAATATGGGCCGAGCTGGATTTGAACCAGCGTAGGCGTAGCCAGCGGATTTACAGTCCGCCCCCATTAACCACTCGGGCATCGACCCTTGTCATTCACAGTTAAACATCATAGCACAGGATTGTGAGCAATCGAGCCTCAAGCTAAAAAAATGATTTTTGCTGTTGACTCGCTAGGGCTGGAATTAGGAATTGAGTCAACGTATGGGCATCAACCCCAAGTTCTGTGCGGTTTTGAGCCGCGAGAATGCCTGCTTCAGCGTGCCACCAAGCAGCAGTCTGCGTCAGATCGAGCAGCGAGATTGAGGGCTGAGCTGCAAGATTTTGTGCTACGAGTCCACCAAGTAGCCCGGTCAACACATCGCCGCTACCGCCACGGGCAAGCGCTGGGGTACTCTCTGGGTTGATTCTCGTTTGCTCTTGGGGGGACGCGATCGCAATTCTCGCTCCCTTAAGCAGCACGATCGCACCCGTTGATTTTGCCGCTTGCTGAACCGCCGTGGCTCGACACTCCACCGTAAGATCCGGGAACAAGCGCTTAAATTCGCCCAAATGCGGTGTGAGAATCGTTGCAGCTTGGCGCTTTTGGAGAGTGGGAACGGTTCCAAAGTGCGCTAAAGCATTTAATCCATCGGCATCGAGAACGACTGCACGATCGGAGGCTAAAACTTGCTGGACGATCGCGGCGGCATCGAGCGTTAAGCCGGGGCCGCAAGAGATCGCATCAAACGCGCTCAAATCGAGTTGTGGAAGCTGGGCGATCGCACCGGATTCAGTTTCAGGACAGGCCATGATTAAAGCTTCGGGCAGTTGAGCGGAGAGCGTCGGTTTGAGCGATTCGGGAACAGCAATCGACAGCATTCCTACACCGCTCGATCGTGCGCCTAGTCCGGTAAGCAATGCGCCGCCAGCATATCGACGAGAGCCGCAGATTAATAACAGGTGTCCCATCTTATATTTATGCGTTGAGGCGGGACGGTGGAGCGGTAAGGCCGACATTGCCCAAGTGGGAGTAATGCGTTGAACTTGAGGAGATTCGCCTAGCACCGCAGCGATGTCAGTTAGGGGAATATCAAAATCAATTAACTCTGCTTGACCGACAAATTCTAAGGCGTGATCTTGCAGTAAGCCGAGTTTCCATAAGCCGAGACAAAGCGTATGAGTGGCTCGAATCGCCGTTCCGAGCGGATGACCTGTATCGGTGTGCAGTCCTGATGGCAGATCAATGCTGACGATCGGTAAATTCCATTCATTGACAGAATTGACCAGTGTAGAAATCGGGACTTCGAGCGATCGGGTTAACCCGAAGCCAAACAAGCCATCAATTAAGAAGTCAGACGATCGCAAACTGTCGATTTCTGCTTCACAAGGAATCCCTAAGCTTTTGGCGTACTGTAGGTGACTTGTGGTTAGCTCTTTGCAGCGAGAAAAGGGACAGCACAATCGCACGTCATACCCTCGAAAGTGAAGTTCTCGCGCCACAACTAAGGCATCTCCGCCGTTATGTCCTGAACCGACGAGAATTCCGACTTTGCAAGCAGAAGAATACAGGCTGATAATGCGATCGCTCAGCCTTCCGGCAACCTTTTCCATCAGTGCCGCAACGGGCATTCCCGCATCAAATAGGCACTGTTCGACTGATCGCATTTGTGCAGCCGTGACGATCGTGCGGTGGATTTGTTCTAGCCTGATGTCGAACTTCGTGCGTGGAGAATTCACAACCTCAATTCCAATCACAGCACTTTCAGGCTATCAAGCAAACGCCAACTCTACGAGCTTTTTCCCGGCTCTAATAAACGCAGATAGGCAAAAGTTGCCACGAAGAAAAAGGGGACAAAAAACCATTCGGGCGAATTGCGATAGACCCAAATCATGAGAATGAACCAACACACTAGGCTGATCAGAGCGAGAAGATCGCGCATGAGATGCCTCCATGATTTTTAGAGAACCAGTTAGTCCTTCAGCAGATCTACTGACTTCTCAGGCAGAATCAGTGAAATCTTTCTTAAAATCCTGTGAACTCAAGACTGTATCTGTGACTCTTCTTCTCTCGATCGCCCCTAAAAGTACGGTCTCCCCCCAAAGCGCAGAGATCCCGGAAACGGAACGGCTTCGCTACAATAAACGAAAACACACCCCGAATACGCACGAGGCTTGCTTGATGCAATCACCGACTCTTTTGATTTCCAAAGAGCTACCTAGCTTGAACTATACCTATGCTCCCGATCGCTTCGATGAAACGTGGGAAGCACCGTTGTCAATTTTGCTTGGACTTGGACGCGCAGCCGGGGCAGACTTTATTGAATTTTTCCTAGAGCGCGTTAACTACATTAGCTGTATGGCAGAAGATGACGCGATTACCAGCATTTCGCCTCGATTGGCAACGGGTGCAGGGGTGCGGGTATTTCGCGGCAAAGCAGACTGTTATGTTTCGACGAATGACTTGTCGTTTAACGGTCTAAAAGCGGCACTGGAGAAGGGCTTGTCGATCATGGGCTTGCACTTGCCGTCTCCGAATTCGTTTATTCCGGAAATTCATCTGGAACTGCTGCGCGATTACGCAACGAAGAAGGGCAAAGAAGCGTGGCTTGGTCAGTCGAGTTCGATGCGGGAAATGGGGGATGTGCTGCTTGCAGCAAACGGATCGCTATTGCAGAAAGCGAGTCACGTCCAATCGCGTCGCGCTGTGTATTTCCGCGATTGGCAAGAAGTGTTGGTTGCAGCAAGTGATGGTACGTTTGCGCGGGACATTCGATTAACGCAGTCGGTTGGATATAGCTTGCTGTGTGCAGAAGGAACGAATCGATCATCGATCAACAAGCGCGTTGGTAGCACCAGCGAACCGGATTTCCTCAGAAATTGGAATTATGCGATCGATGCGGAAGAAGTGGCAGACTCCGCCGCGAAGATGCTGTATGCGGATTATGTTGAGTCGGGCAACTATCCAATCGTCATGGCAAACGAATTCGGCGGAGTGATTTTCCATGAAGCGTGTGGACACTTGCTCGAAACGACGCAGATCGAGCGCAAGACGACTCCGTTTGCTGAGAAGAAGGGCGAGAAGATTGCACACGAAAATCTCACGGCTTGGGATGAAGGCATCACCTCGGATGCGTTTGGAACGATCGACATGGACGATGAAGGAATGCCCGCTCAGCGTACTTTGCTGATTGAAAATGGCGTTCTAAAGAACTTTATTTCCGATCGTGCAGGTTCGGTCAGAACTGGACATCCGAGAACCGGAAGCGGTCGCCGTCAAGGATACACTTTCGCAGCAGCTAGTCGGATGCGGAACACTTACATTGCACCGGGCGAGTATGAGATCGATGACTTGTTTGCGTCGATCGAGAAAGGCATCTACTGCAAGAAAATGGGCGGTGGTAGTGTGGGACCAACCGGACAGTTTAACTTTGCAGTGGATGAAGCGTATTTGATCGAAAACGGCAAAGTGACGAAACCGCTCAAAGGTGCAACGCTGATCGGAGAAGCCGTGGACATCATGAACAAGATTTCCATGTGTTCTAAGGATTTGGGCTTGGCAGCAGGTTTCTGTGGTTCGGTGAGCGGTAGCGTTTATGTCACCGTTGGACAGCCGCACCTGAAAGTGGATTCGATCACGGTGGGTGGTCGATAAGGGCAAATTGCTTCGTTTTGGGTGGGTTGCTGCCCCCTAAATCCCCCACGAGTGGGGGACTTTGAGATAGAGGAATTGATCGACTGTAGGAGCATTCTTGGCGTTAAAGCTGAGTGATGCTTCTTAGGAGGTTAAAGCATTTTGCTCAAAGTTTCTGGCTGGGGATTTAGGGAGCAGACCCTAAGCAATTAAAGAAATTTATCTCTGCACAATAGGCATTAAACAAATGGCAAACGTTCAAGACATTGCAGCCGCAGCACAGGAAGCTGCAAAGAAACTAGGAATTGAGAAGTTTGATATCTATGGTTCATCGATCGATGAAACCAGTGTACAGGTCGATCAAGGTGAGCCGCAGCAAATGAAGGCTTCGCAGCGATCGGGCGTAACGGTGCGCGTGTGGAACGAAGAACACAGTGTGGGTGTCACTTCGACAACGGATGTAGATGCGATCGGCTTAGAGCTTGCTTTGAAAACGGCTAAAGAAGCAAGTTACTTTGGTGTGAAAGACAATGCACCAGATTTTAGTCCTGAAGCAACAGCGAAAACGGCAGACGTAAAAAGTGAGCATCTGCCGCAAGCTCCGGTGTCGAAGCTGTTAGAAACATTGATTCACGCGGAGAAAGAACTATTATCAGCGCATCCTGCGATCGCGGGTGTTCCCTACAATGGGTTAGCGCAACGAGATATCGATCGCTTCTATCTCAACAGTCAAGGTGCATTACGGCATGAGGCGCATTCTTATGCGTCATTGTATCTCTACACCAAAACCGAAGAAGAAGGCAGAAAACCGCGGAGTGCAGGCGCATTTCGCGTGAGTCCTGGGATTGAAAAGCTGGATGTTGAAGGCTGTTTGAAAGAAGCAGCAGAGAAAACAATCAGCCATTTGAACTATGACAAAGTGAAAACAGGCAAGTATCGCGTTGTGTTTTCACCGGAAGCCTTTTTGAGCTTGATTGGCGCATTTTCTAACCTGTTTAATGCCCAGAGCATCTTAGATAACCAAAGTCTTTCCACAGTGGAATCTTTGGGAACAACGATTGCATCTCCGCTCCTGTGCTTAGAGGACAATGCTCTACATCCTGAAAACATTGGTACAGAAGCATTTGATGGTGAAGGAACTCCGACTCGTGCCATTCCATTGATCAAAAATGGCGTATTGTCGAACTTTCTCCATAGTGCAGGCACAGCAAAACGGATGAGTGCACAGCCTACCGGACACGCAAACATGGGCGCAAAGGTTACAGTCAGTCCGCATTTCTTTCACGTCTATGCGGGTGAACCTGCAGCACAAGAATATAGCTTAGAGAATGCAGACAATCTCATTCTGATTGATGATCTGAGTGCGCTTCATGCAGGGGTTCAAGCGCTGCAAGGTTCGTTCTCGCTGCCGTTTGATGGTTGGCTGATTCAGAACGGGAAGCGCACCAGTATTGAATCTGCTACCGTTGCAGGTGACATTCGGGAAGTGCTGAAGTCGATCATCTATGTTGAGAAGGAAACAGAGTTCACAGGCTCAGGGGTTGCTCCGAGAGTTTGGGTAGACGAACTATCTGTTACTGGAGAATAGCGAGCTATTGAACTGATAAATGAACGATCGGAGCCTATCAAAACTCCGATCGTTTTTTTGCACTTTAGAGAATGTTTGAGAAGTATAAGCGTCTTCCTCACTTCGATTGCACCCCGCTCTGAAATGAATTTTGGGCTAATTGTGGAAAGTTTACTAAAGTAGACTTAGACCAATTTTCAGCCTCTTAGTCCTTTTCAAAGGACTTGCGCCGATTAGCCCGAAATTCATTTCAGGGCGATCTGTGCAGCAAACGAGGACATTTCAAACAGCTTCTCAAAACGTAAAGGTAGTTCTAATCGTTCCAATCACAATGTCATCGTTACGATCGTCATGATTCGGAGCCGTTAACCAAATAATTCCCGGTGTGATTGCAATGTTGTCATTGAGTTGATATTGATAGAAGCCTTCAACATGAAGTGAGGTGCTGCGATCGCGTCCCACGGCAGATCCAAATGTGCCTCTTGCACCCGTCACTTTTGGTTCCATCCCCACAATCACCCCGGCTACACTGCCCTTTCTGAGGAAGTCAGGAACCGCTAAACCGACTGACCAGTTCCAGATGTCCAATGTCCCCCGCTGTCCGGGCTGCAACGATTGAGCATTCGTGTAGCCGACTGCACCATTTAGTACAAGCTGCGGCGCAAGTTGGAAGGTTGCCGAGATGCCGTAAGCGTTGGCTGAAGTAGGCACATTGTTGGCTAAGAAGCCTGTGTCAGCGAGTGAGCGGAAATTTGCACGGTTGCTCCCGACTGCACCGTTCCCTGCAAAATCGACGTTGTAAGCGTGAATGTAGGTCAAACCGATTCCCAGTCGCTCAGTCGGACGGAAAGTGAGTTGAGCCAGCGCACCATAAGAACCGTTAAATAAACCGTTTCCGGCTGCGGGAGAATTTGGCTCACCTGAGAGATAGCCTAAACTCAGTTCTAGAGCCTCGCCGAACTTGTGGCGCAGTCCGAGTCCGGTTCCGGCAGTACCGTTGCCGAGATAGTAGATCGAGTTGCGTGTACCGAAGTGCGACAATGCACCTGAGCCACCATCTCCATCGAGATAAGGATTCAGCGTATCGGTAAAGTCGTCGATCGCACCTGCATTCGCTTCTACAACAACGGTCGTGTTTTCTCCGATCGGAAACGTATAGTTCAAAGCATCGATCACCACTTCATTACTCTCACCCCCGGCAAATCTCAGCGTCCCTTCGGTGGTCAGTTGCTCGCCACTCACGCTTGCAGGAAGCGCAGAAAGGTTTGCCGCTTGCAGACGAGTTCTCAAGTTGTCGCGTCCGGTGAAGCTGGTATCGAAGTTTAAACGGATACGATTACCGACGATCGTATTGCGTGAGACGCGATCGAGCACTTCGGTGCTGGTTCCGGTTACAGGATCAAACTCACGTCGAATAAAATCCCGTCCTGCGGCGGCTCCAGTGATTCCTAAAACGACTTCGGCATTGAGCTTTGTTGTGGTTGAAAATTGTTGTTTTTCCAGCGTAGTCGTGCGGGCTTCCAGCGAATCCACCCGACCTCGCAGCGTTGCCAGTTCTGCGGCAAATTGTTCTTGGAGTTTTTGCAGCGTGGCGAGGTCTTCTTTTTTGACTAAATCTGCGGTGGAAGCAGCAATCAGTTCGTTGATGCGATTAAGGCAGGCATTCAGTCCGGCTGCAAATTCATATCGAGTGGTAGCCCGATTGCCTCGAAAGGTGCGATCGGGATAACCCGCGATACAGCCATAGCGCTCAACTAGGGATTGCAACGCCTGGAATGCCCAGTCAGTTGGGCGGACATCCGAAAGCTGCGAGACAGACGTTACCTGCGCTAAGGATTCTTCATTGCTTAGTTCTGCGACTTTTGGATTTGCGCTAATCTCGGAATCTGCATTAATTTCAGTTGCAGTGGCACTAGAGGCAATTCCTAATCCTGCGGCGAGAACCAGGGAATGAATCAAAAGTTTTGTCATGATCTATTTATCCTTACACCAGCGAATAATTCATTAGTTCCGAATTCAGAACATTGAAAAGCGGAATCTTTTTGATAATAGGACTTATTGTCAAATAAATAGAGATCGCTTTTGCCTAAACTTAATGTTTTCTTTCTCTAGATAACTTACTCAGACTCTTAAAACGACAAGGCGTAAAACATAAATATTGTCATTTTTGAGAATCGATGTCATTAATGCTAATGACCTTGAGAAATCGTTGTGGGGGCAGGCGGAGTGGCTCCTAGAGTCGTCGGATCTAGATCGCTCAGAAATTTCAGCGTTTGAGCGCGACGCAGGCTCGAATCTTGGGGTTGTTTCTTCAGCCACGCGATCGCGCTGGGTTTTCCGCGTTGTGCTGCCAGTCGCAGCGCTGCCCAAAATTGCACGTCCGATCGGGCTGGATTCAGGTTTAGGGCAGCATGAATTCGCTTCTGAACTCGATCGGAATCGAGCTTGAGCGTATCAAGGATTTCAGCGCGATCGATCGTAGGGTTTTGCACAAACTGGGCAGCGCGTTCCCAGCGTCCATCGATTAGGTTGGCTACCAGTTGTTGTCCTGCACTTGCCCAGGGTTGATCGGCTTGTGCTTTTGTCACTTTGGCATGACGCTCAACTAGCTCTATTTGAGCTTGAGCCGTCGCCGTCCAGTTTTTGCCGACTTGCTGCTTGACAGACTGCATATACTCAAGTGCCGTTGACCAAAGCCCACTGCGAGCGAGGAACAACGCATCAACAAAGGCTCCATTCTCTTGTCGCAGTCCGCTTTGACTAAGCGAAATCGGCTGAAGCTGAAACGGAATGGTTTTTCGCTGCACCGATCGTAGTTGATACACCTGAAAATCTGGCTCTAATCCAACGGTTTGATTCACTACAAATTCAGCCGGACGACCTTTTGCAACCGCTTGCCAAGTTGGAAACTCGTCCGTCGGACTTGTCCACGACAGCATGACACTCATCGCAGTCGTGATTGGATTGTAGTAAACCACTTGACCATAGGAGATCGATTTGTCCCCCTGCTGGAGCTTGCCGCTCAAGGTGAGCCAAACTCCGTTCCGGGGAGCGCGGTCTTCAAATCGTTGAACTGCGGTAAACGGGACAGATCGATCGGCACTGGAATCGATCACGTGGGCGCGAATAAGAGGTTCGGCGACAAAATCTTCCTGGAGTTCCCGCACTGCAATTTGATTGACGAACTGAAGGGCTTCTTCTTTGTTTGGGGTTGGATTGAACACCAATCGATAAGCCCGGAGTTCGGTTAAGCGATCGTCTCCGCCGCTTTGATCAAGACGATAGATCGGGATGAGAAAATCGGTTTGGTTGGATTTGGCTTTGATTGCCGTTTCAACGCGGATCGGTTCTCCTGCAAATAAGCCAGCTTTTCTCAGGTCTGCTTGGATTTCTCGGAGCGTTTTTGGATCGTCCCAAGTGCTGATCGGAATTTTGGCGTTTTTGGGCAGGTATTGATTCATCCAGGCGACCGATCGCGGGTCTTTGATAAATTGCAAACTTAGCCAAATGCTAGAAGCAACCAAACCTGCTGCGGTCACGATTACCACACCCGATCCGACTGATTTCCAGGGAATTGCACCAATTTTTGGCAATTGCACTTTCATAACGCGATTTGAAACACTGCCCTTTCTTTGAATGGTATATGCGTTTTTGAGTTTTCGAGCTAATTCCTCTCTAAGACTTGTAAATATTGCCGTCCTGCACGTTCCCAAGTGTATTCAGTTTCGATTAACGATCGTGCATTTTGGGACAGTTGCGATCGTAATGCTGGATCACCAAATAATCGCGAAATTGCCGCAACATATTCGCTCACTGTATTGGCTTGTAGTGCTCGAATTGGTTGATTGAATTGTAGTCCTTCAAGTCCTCGATCGCTCGATACAATTGGCGTTCCGGCTGCCATTGCTTCAAGTGTTTTGTTTTTAATTCCGTATCCGGTTCGCATTGGAATTACACAGACTGTTGCTTGGTGTAGGTAATCTGCGATTGATTCAACCCGCCCAGTAACAGTGATATTTTTGCGATCTCCCAGTTGTTGAATTTCTGCGGTTGGACGTGCGCCAACGATCGACAACGTCACATCAGGATAAATCGATTGAAGCTGCGGTAAGATTTCTAGACTTAAAAACTTTGCAGCATCGATATTCGCTAAATTATCCATTGCACCAATGAAAACCAGATGATGACCACCCGGATCAGTGGTGCGGTAAGGAAAAGCCGTGAAATCAACTCCATTCGGAATCACGGTGAAATCTGCGTTTGGATTAAAGCGTTGGAGTTGGGTACGATCGTCGTCAGTTGTCACCACAACGTTGGTAAACTTTCGACAATAGCGTTTCTCGTAGCGTTTCAGAAGCGGTAGATTAACGCGATCTCGCAGTTGATTCTCAGAAGTTCCAGTCTGTAATTGGTTCTTACAAGATCCATACACTGAGCTATGCACGTTCACAATCTTTTTCTGTTGAAAGATTGGACGGACATAAATTTCGTTGACGCTATGTTCACAAGTAATCACGTCGAACTGATCAATGTGCTGATCGATCCAAGCTTGCATCTGGGGTGAATAGTTCGATCGCACACTCGGCGGTGTTCCTTCGAGCAGAAACTCTGCAAATCGTTGCACTTTATTCGATCGAGGCATCGGTTTCTCAAATACAACTAACTTCCCCGTAAATTCCCGTAGCGCTTCAATTTCTGCATCGCTAACATCCTCGCTTCGCTGCGTCAGAAGCGTAACGTGATGTGCTTGATTGAGATACTTCAGCAAATGGAATGTACGAACCTGCGTTCCGCCTTTGGTTGGGGGATACGAGAAAGTTGTGGACAACATGAGGATATTCATGGGGCGATCGTGTCGATATTGAGAGAAACTAACCTCCTATCGGTATGCCCAAAATTAGCGTTTGCATTCCTACGTATAATCGCGCTCACTTTTTGTCTTATGCGATCGACAGTGTTTTCGCGCAAACGATTTCAGATTGGGAGCTGATTGTCTGCGATGATGGCTCTCAAGATGGAACTCCGGAAATCATGCAGCGCTACACTGATCCGCGAGTCCGATATGTGCAACATCCTCGCAACGTGGGCAAAAGCAACAATATGCGATCGGGCTATGAAGTCGCGAGTGGGAAGTATTTTATTAAATTCGATGATGACGATCGCCTCAATCCTGAGTTTTTAGAAAAAACGAGTGAGATTCTTGATCGAGATGCAGCGATCGACTTTGTTGGAACAGATCACTGGATTATTAATTCCGACAATCAGCGCGACCCTGAACAAACGGATAAAAATTCGCAAAAATGGGGCAGAACTGAATTGACCGAGGGAATTCCGCGATCGCTCTTAGAAATCGTATTTGTGAAGCAGAGTTTTCAAGTTGGCGCAACACTTTTTAGAATGCAGGCGTTACAAGATGTAGATTATATGCGCCCAAATATTCAAAACTGCGAAGATAATGATCTGTTTGTGCGATTAGCACTTGATGAAAAGCAGGGTTATTACTTGCCACAACGTTTAATGGAATATCGCGTACATCCAGAACAGCAAGGTATCGATCGTGCTATTCCTTATCTCAAAGATAAGCTCAGTTACCTGGAAAACTTTCAGTTTACATCGAGTGAGCTAGAGCAGATTCGACGATCGCGCTTAGCCGAAACGAAATTGTTACTCGGACTGCGATTGATTGAAATTGGTGAAACAGAACAAGGGCGGCAATTAGTACGATTTGGTAAATCTGCTTCAGTTTCAAAAGCTTATGCTGGATTAGCACTCTCGCTGCTGCCCAAATCCTTGAGACAAAGCCTGTTTCAAAGGATTCGCAAAGCTAAAGCTTGACTATAGCTTTGTTTCGTTTAAGCTTTCTGCATCGGTAGAACGCTGCACGGCTAACCGCACGATCGACAGAACTAAAATCATCAAAAACATCACAAGCCCGATCGTACAGGCATAGCTAATTTCTAATTTTGTGAACGCCTGCTCATACACGTAAAACACGATCGTTTTAGAACTATTCAACGGGCCGCCTTGCGTCATAATGAATATCTCTTCAAACACCTTCGTTGCAGAAATTGCAGAAATCACCGCAACAAGCAGCAAGTAAGGCTGCATCAACGGCAGAGTAATATCCCAATGTTTACGAATGCCGTCTGAACCGTCGATCGCTCCTGCTTCATACAATTCCGCCGGGATCGACTGCAATCCCGCCAAATAAATCACCATGTAATAGCCTAACCCCTTCCAAATCGTCACCGCCATCACGCTAAACAGTGACCAATTCGGATCAGTCAGCCACGGTACACCCCCGAAACCGATCGCCCTTAAAAACTGATTCAACAACCCGTTATCCGAGTACAACCACTTCCAAGCAATTCCCGCCACTACCATCGAAATGATCACAGGCGTATAGTACGCTACTCGAAACCAGCGAATTCCTCGAAGCTTTTGATTGACCAGAATTGCTAAAGCCAGAGGCGCGATCGCCAGAACCGGCACCACGCAGACCAAGTACAGAATCGTATTGCGTAACGTCTGCCAAAAAACCGGATCGGTACTCAGTCGCTTGAAATTTGCCCACCCGATCCACTGCGGCTCTGTAATCAAGTCGTAGCGCGTAAAACTGAAATAAAACGCTTGCAGTGCTGGATAAAAAACCGTAATCCCCAACACGATCAACGCTGGCAACAGAAACAGGTAAGGCGTTAAGCGTCGCTGAATCGGAGGCCAACTGACTCGGAGTGTCTTAATCATCAGAAGTGGAGTTGCAAAAAGCCAACTCACACTGTACAACTAATCGATTTCCTCTGCTTCAACTCGTCGGATCGATCGACGCGCAGGCAACACTTGCGTTCTACGACGATTCGACAAATAGCCTGGATACTCATCGTGAATCACCTCGATCGTTCGTGAAGGGCGCTGCTGTTTTGCAAACAACACAAACATTCCCACCAAGGCAATCCCGCCGCCAAAGGTTAAGATCACACCGCCCAGCATCCAGAGAAGATTCGAGAGAACAGAATTGTTTTCGTTTGTCGGATTTGCAGCCCTTTGCGGCGCGGGTACGGCAACTTTATTTTGAGCATTCAACGTCTCAATCAGGGCTTGCTGACTTTGCAGTTGCGTTTTGAACTGCTCGGTTTGAATCCGCTGCTGTTCGACGATCGTCCTTAACTGCTCGATCTCTGCTTTTTGCTTATCAAAATCAGCGGTTGTCGTGGCAGTCGGAGAAGGAGGGGCGGTGGGAACGATCGCAGGCGGAACAGAATAGTTGTAGTTCGGTAAGGGTTGAGACGGGACGGTAGGCGAACTAGTGCTGACTCCTCCTTTCAGCAAAACAACAGCCGCTAGTCCTGCAAGTGCCGCGCCTCCTAAAAATGATGTCGTTTCACTCATCTCCCCTTCACCTTCTCATGCTGGCTGTAACGCGAATTGCGGTCTCCTAACGGTCTCTAGTTTATTGTGACTCAAGCCAGGATCTCTGAATCTTATGGGTGATTCTATGTTTATTCAAGTTCAGATTTTCTGAATTGTCCATATCAGTTTATATAGATTTTACGGAAAGGGGCAATTTCTAACAAATTTAAGCATTAGAGTCGCCCCGTTTTGAGTCGCTTTTACTGATGTTTAGAATGCCCCAGTGCGCGATCGATCTCGATATTCTAACCAAGAATTCGCTGACAGAGCAGAACGGCAAAGGCTTGCGCGGAATCTGTCCAGACGCGAACACAGTCTAATTTTTTTGTGCTTAGAAGCTGTTTCGTTTGATCGAGATCAAACTTGCGCGAGATTTCACTTAAAATCGTTTCTCCGGCTGAAAATTCGACGGTTAAATCTAATGTCTTCAGATGAACGATTTGCGATCGCAAACTCCGTAAGTGCATCTCAATTTGTCGCTCGCTTTCGTTATAAATGGCGACGTGCTGAAACTGAGTTAAATCAAAATCACCCTGAAACCGCTGGTTCAAATGCCGCAGCATATTTAGGTTAAATTCTGCTGTCACGCCTTGGCGATCGTTATACGCTGCTTCGAGTTGGGCAGTGGATTTATGTAAATCAATTCCGAGTAGAAAATATTGTTTCGGCTTCAGCGCATTTGCAATTTGATCAAGAAAAATATCGCATTCCTGCGGGTTCAAATTTCCTAATGTGCTGCCGATAAACCCGATCATTCGACTTTGAAGATGAGTTTGCGGAAGTTTTTCCAGTGCCTGTTCGTAGGTTCCGACTAGCCCATAAACTTCAAGGGTTGGGTAATCCGACAACAGGCTTTGAGCGCTACTTTCAAGAATTCCAGCGCTGATGTCGATCGGGCAATACACCAAAGGATAATCCGCCGATCGATAGGCATCCAGCAAAATTCGCGTTTTGGTTGAATTGCCGCTACCGAGTTCAATCAGTTCGCAAGCTCCGGTAATCTGAACAATTTCGGGCGCACAAGCTTTGAGAATTTCTGTTTCAGTTCGAGTCAGATAATATTCTGGCAGTTCGGTAATCTGCTCAAATAGCTGAGAGCCGCGATCGTCATAGAAATATCGCGGCGGCAAGGTTTTGGGTGCTTGACTCAATCCGCGTATAACATCACTTCCCGGATGTAGCTCGTCTTCAGAAGGAAGGGAGCGATCGACGAGATAAACGAGATGAACGCGATCCAACGCACTAGAATTCTGCGACACAACTAACTCCTTACACCAGCCGAACAAACACAGCGAAACCCTGAAAAAATCTCCCGAACCTGCGGATAATACCAGTTTCGGAAGCTGTTTCGCATTGCCCACGCGAAAGTTGCCCAACTTCCGCCCTTGAGAACGCGATGCGCTCGATCGAAATAGGTTTGAGAATATCCCGGATACGGATAGCTCTCAAAGCCTGAATATCCATCAAACCAGGTCGATGTCCACTGCCAAACCTCACCTAGCATATTCTGAAATGCAGCCGCTTTTTCCCACTCGGCTTCGGTTGGCAATCGTTTTCCTACAAATTTCGCATAAGCGTCCGCTTCATACCAGCTCACGCCACAAACCGGAATATTGTCTGCACTCCAATACAACGGACGATCAATTCCGCTATTCCGAACCCATTCCCATCCCTCTGCTGTCCACCACTCCCGATTCTGATAGCCGCCCGCTTCAATAAACGATCGATATTCCGCACAAGTCACTGGATGTTGATCGATCCAATATGCCTCTAAATAGACTTCGTGCTGGGGTCGTTCATTATCCTGTGCTTCGATCTCCTCATTTCCCTGAATAAAAGAACCCCCCGGAATCAAAATCATCTCGCTTTCAAAGTCCCCCACGAGTGGTGAGCCACTACGTTGGGCGGGTTCCCCGACTTGAAGCAAGTGGCGTGGATTTAGGGGGCTTCCGAGATCTCTAACCGCAGCACGCCCGATCAGCGCAAGCACGATCGCCATTGTTTCCGCGTGTTGACACTCATGTTGCAGTAACCATTTCCACAACCGCTCCTGCTCATCGACAGGCGCGATCGCCAAATAATCAAACACTTTTGCTCTCACTGTTGCCAAATATTCAACGACCGTCTCAATTTCGGGTAATCGAACGCGATCGCTTTTTGGCAATCCATCCTGAGCAAACAATCGATGATATTCAGGCAGCAACGGCGGATAACCTGCACATCGCTGCAAAATCCACAGCGCCTCGGTGTAAGCAATATGTCCCAGATGCCACCCGATCGGGCTGAAGTCCGGGTGCGCCTGAGTGCAAAAAGTGTTGTAGTCAATCGATTCAACTAGCGCTAGGGTTCTCGACCGACACTGCTGCATCGAGTGTCGCAACTCAGATAGAAGTAATGGTTGGCTCGAAATCATCATCTACAGTTAACAAACAGCGATCGCTTAATGCTTTCCAATTTCCCTCGAAGAGTGGCTCAGATGCAACGAGCACCGACTGCGGAAAATTCGAGTCATTCACCAGATAATAAAGCGTGGGAGTCGGAACTCCCTGAGCATAACGAGATGCGACCAACTGATTGCCATCACTCAGTATTAGGTTTGCCGAGAAAGGAACTTGATGTTTTTCACCCAGTTCAGTCAGCACCTTCAAAGTACGATGCAGCGCTTCGGTTAAATTCGCGCTCGTTTCTAGCTCATTAATCACTGTTGCAAAAAGATGCTCTGAATCCGTCAGTCCTTGGATTAATTCATAGGCAACGTCGCTAAGACGATCGCGCAGCGGACGATACAGCGTTTTGCGAAAATCCTGAATAAATCCGTTGTGAAGCCCTAAGATCGAATCGTACTGAAAGGGCTGACAGTTACTCAAATCTGTCGCAAGTCCAGCCGTTGCGCTCCGGACATTTGCCAACACACAGCCCGATTCAACGTACCGACTTAAACTTTGCAAGTTCACATCACTCCAAATCGGTAAGGTGTTGCGATACATAAACGCTTCAGTTTCCCGATACCAACCGACCCCAAAGCCATCAGCATTCATCAAGCCCGCCGTCATTTCTTTCGGTTGATAGCTCTGCACAACCAGAGAATGATCCGATTGAGAAACTAAGCGATCGAGTAAAACAGGCTGCCCTAAATAACCAAGCAAACGACACATAAAGAAGTTTCGTAAGCGAACTATTTAGATGGTGACACAAATCTTTCGCTTATAGTTTCATTCGCCAAGCCGCGATCGCCAAACACAGCCAACCGGCGATAAACGCTGTTCCGCCTAATGGAGCCACCGCTCCCAACCACTTCACGCCAGAAAGCGACAGCGCATACAAACTGCCAGAGAAAAGCACAATTCCTAGAATAAAAGCGATTCCTGAGGCAGTTAAAAGCGAATCTGCAAATTCAGTTCTGCTAATAAATAATGCAACTAGAACTAATGCGATCGCGTGGTACATCTGATATCGCGCCCCCGTTTCAAAGATAGCCAAAGCGCGATCGTCTAGTTTTCCCTTTAACGCATGACTTGCAAATGCGCCTCCTGCAACCGAAATTGCAGCAAGAATCGCTCCGATTGATAAAAAGAATCGCATTACAATCAATCCTTCTAATTAGTTCTACTCAATGATTTTAGATCTGACTTTCACGATCGATCACGGGCTACAAAGCAATTATAAATAAGATTGAATTGATTTCGCTCTATTTGAAGAATCAATAAAATTACACTGGAATTGATTTCGTTTCGGTCAAAACGCAAATTCGTAAGCAGAAATCTTGTAATTTAACACTGTTTAATAGAGCAAATATAATCTAATCAAAAGCGCAGCTTCAATAGTTCAAAACCATTATTCAATGGCTGAAACTTTCGTAATGTAGTCATTCTAGTCATTTTTAAATGTTCATAGGCTCCAATCAATTTTTAGCATTATATAGATTCAAATAAGAATAATTGCTTAATCAACTATCTAGAATTATTAAATCAAAATAAAAACTTATTGAATGGATTGAATATTACTCTCATAGTTTTGTTCCTAACTTGATCAAGATGACCATAAAAGGCTATAAACTAATTTCCATCAGAGAAGAAAGTTCTGAGTTCACAAAGTTTATTCGCTAATTGAATACTTGGACGTAAATACAAATGTCAGCGCGATCGTAGCTTCTATCCATTTGTTCAAATGTTAGAAAGCTTTAGAAATTGTGCGGCTTTGCGTCCTTTCGGGTGCAATATTTGTGTTTCGTTTTGGTTCAATTTCTACTCAGCTTTTACTTCTCAAAAGGCTGTCACTTTGGGATAACTCCTGACAGCTTCTCATGCAAGAAAATAGCAATTTTGTTTGTTAGGAGATTCGAGTTATGAGTCAGTTTTCCCGCCGTCGTTTCTTATACACCGCAACTGCATCCGGCATCGGCGCATTCGTGCTGAAAGGCTGTGTTGGTAATCCTCCCAGCCGGGATAATGCGGCGACTCCTTCCTCCCCTGCCGCCGTTCCCGCCGTTAACTCTGGCGGTGGAGAAGCCCCAGAAGTTACAACCGCTCGGCTTGGCTATCTACCCATCTTTGAAGCTGCACCATTCGTCGTTGCTGCTGAAAAAGGCTTCTTTAAAAAGTACGGCATGACCGATGTGCAAGTCTTGAAGCAATCTTCTTGGGGTGCATTGCGAGATAACATTGTCATCGGCTCAGCAGGTGGCGGGATTGATGGCGCACAGTTCCAAATGCCGATGCCTTACTTAATTTCAGACGGCAGAATCACGGATAACCGCAAGGTTCCGATGTACGTGATGCTGCAAACCTCAACTCAAGGAAATGGCATTGCGATCGCCAATAAGCACCTCGGCAAAAATCTGCACCTCGACCTCTCTAAAGGCGGCGCTGCCTATTTGAAGGAACTGCAATCGAAAGGCACTCCGTTCACCGCAGCCTACACCTTCCCTGGCGCAAACCAAGAACTGTGGATTCGTTACTGGCTAGCCGCAGGCGGTGTGAATCCCGATGCAGATGTGAGACTGATCGTGGTTCCGCCCGCGCAAACCGTTGCCAACATGAAAACCGGCACAATGGACGGATTCAGCACCGGCGACCCCTGGCCCTACCGGATCTTGTCTGACAACATCGGCTTTATGGGAGCGCTCACCGCTCAAATCTGGAAAGACCACCCCGAAGAATATTTTGGAATGCGTGCAGACTGGACAGACAAGCACCCGAAAGCAGCAAAAGCGATTCTGAAAGGCTTGATGGACGCGCAACAATGGTGCGACAAGCAAGAAAACCGCAAAGAGCTGGCTCAGCTTGTGGGCGGGCGGCAATACTTCAACCTGCCGGCGAACATCCTCGACTCGCCGCTCGCTGGTAAGTACAACATGGGCGACGGTCAGCCTGAAATCAACGATATCAGCATGGGTCCGCTCTACTGGAAAGACAGCAAAGGCAGCGTGTCTTACCCCTACAAGAGCCACGACACCTGGTTCCTCACCGAGAACATTCGCTGGGAAATGCTTCCGGCTGAAACCGATGTCAAAGCGCTGGTAGATAAAACCAACCGCGAAGACCTCTGGAAAGAAGCGGCGAAAGAAGCTGGAATCGCAGATGCTGACATTCCAAAAGATAGCTCGCGTGGGGTCGAGAAGTTCTTTGATGGTGCCTCGTTCGATCCTGCCAATCCGACCGAGTACCTCAAGAGCCTGAAAGTGAAGAAAGTCAAAGTCTAGGGTGAGATCGATTCCGAAGAGTAGTGTCTTGCTCTTCGATCGTCCGTTGCAAGGCTGATCCAAATCAACGACCTCAACCCTAGACCCGTTGAGATTCTCAAGAGAAAGCCAAAGTTTAGCAGCATTCAGAGGGCTGGAGCGTTGATACAGACTCTACCTTCGATCAAGTGTCCCAAAGGATAGCATCAAGAGTGCGGAACGTCGAAAGACCGACTGTGCTCTTGTTTTCTTTTTAAATTTTCAACGCCCTAGCTTGTTAGGAATTCCTTCACATCCGCCGGGAATGGTGCCGCGTGTGGTTGAGCCACCCCAAGCACAGCAATAGTAGCGTTGCTCCTCAGACATATCTTCTGCATCGGTAAAGTCTGCATTTTCAACCACTGCACCTGTAAAGGCTCCAGTCTTGAAGTTTGGCGGCTCTGTGCGACTGCGGGGCGAGGCGGTTTCTGCCTTGCCATAAAAGAAGCGAGTCCCGCTTAAATCCGCTCCGCGCAGACTCGCACTACACAACACAGTGCGGGCAAAATTTGTTTTCACCAAATCGCAATTGGCAAGATTAGCACGAATCAGATTTGCTTCACTCAAGTCTGTCCAGCGTAAATCAGTGCTTGCAAGATCGGCTGCTGCTAGCATAATTCCGAGATCAATGACGCGAATTCCATTGGCTCGATCTTCTGCATATCCACCCGTTCCGTTCAGGATGGCTCTACCCAAGCGTGCATCTCGTTTGAGTGGAGACAGCAACTTTGCCCGCGAGAGGAACCGAATAATCTTGGCTTTCCCTGCTCCATCGACACTACTTAAAATTGCGGCAGTTCGCCCTTCTGCGATCGCTCGTTCTTGGGGCCAATCTTCCAGCAATCCCTCCTCATCCAGCACTAGATCCGAAATTCCCTGGAAATAGGTATCGATCGTTTGCTGTTGCGTGATCGTATTTTGCTGCACGGTGAGTTCGATCGAGATAATGTACTGTCGCCATGCAATATAAACTGCCAAGATCGCGATCAAAATCTGTCCCAACGCGCCGAACACTTCACCTAATGCCCCAACTGCACCCCAATCTAAAGTGCGATATAACTGTGCGAGCGCTCGATCGGCTCCGAAAATTTTTGCAATCCCAATCAACCCCACAACTGACCCAATTATCCCCAACGTAATTCCTTGATCTTGCTCAGTAAGAATTTCGATCAGGACGGGCTTTACGGTTGGGTAAAGCATCTGCGCTGAGAATAGGAGCGTGACGATCGAGCCTGCCAAAATGAGCCAGAACTGATTGAGAAATAGTCCGATCGACACAATAATCAATGCCACAATCAAAATGATCGATCGGCTTGGATTTGGAGGAGGTGAGCCAAGTCGTGAAGACGTTAGATGAGCAGCAGTGCGCTCTCTCGAAATTTCTGCACGAGTTGGCGTGATTGAAACCGCAGAGCCATTGGGAGTATTGGAAGCAGGCAGATTGGGATCAACAGACATGGAGCTTTGTCAATTCAGTTTGTCAATTCAGTCAGTAAGCTTATGTTACCCGCTACGTACAAGCCTGATCTGTGTCTTTGCTGCGATTCCAATCCCAAATCCAGTGAGGATTGATCAATTCATCGCTAAATTGTGGGAAAAATATTTCTTCAATGTGACAAAAGTTGGCTTTTATGCCATAAAATTCGTTCAACTTCCCAGAATTGCAGTATTACTAATCTGTGTCCTTGTGTGTGTGGAGTCTAAACAGTATGAGTCATGCAACTCAGTCAGATCAGCCCTCAGTGCAGGAGTTAGCACGATCGGGCGATTTGGACGCGCTCACGTATTGGCTGAATGTGTTTTTGCTGCCTCATAATCTGTTCGCTCAGACAGAATCCGCTGCATCGCCGGGGTGCGTCAAAATCTTTGTGGAGTTTCATCCTTCTCCGGAAGTCGATGCCCAAGCGCCAGAATTTCAGCAAAATCTGGTGCGATTCATTTGTCATCACATTTGGCAATTGAACTCCGCCACGATCGATGGCGTTCAAATTGCCGCCCGCTTTACGGGTAAACCTCAAATTCTCTGGCGTAGAACGGTTCGAGTTGTTTCCCCCGCCCGTCGCGCCAAACTCGCACAAACTCAAGTACAAGCTTCCACCGCAGACGTTGCTCAAATCAAGTCAAAACTCCGGCAAACCACTCGTCAAAAAGTGCAGTTTCGCGCTCTGCGATCGTTCTTACTCACCGGAACGACTGCTGCCGCGTTTATCTTCGGCTGCTGGTTAGGGTACAAAGATGCACCCCCCACCCAAACCACAGCGACAGCAGCCAACTCTACGGTCAGACCCCAAACTGTGACCACTGCGCTAGAACCTGTGCAGGTCGAGACTGCCGGAACTTCCACCGATGGAACCGCAACGCTTTTATTTACGGGTGATGTGTCGCTCACGCATACTTATGCAGAGTTGGTGAAGGACGACAAAAATTGGGCATTTGCCGCGCTGCCAGAAACACGGCAAGCAGATGTCTCGATCGTCAATCTCGAAGCGCCGTTTACCACGGCAACCGATTCAACAAAGAGTGAAGCATTCAAAGCTGATCCGGCCCAGGTCGAGGTGCTGAAAAACGGCGGTATCGGTCTTGTGAACCTGGCAAACGATCGCATTATGGATTACCAGAGTGCCGGACTCGAAGACACGATGAAAACGCTTGACCAAGCGGGAATTCGTCATTTTGGGGCAGGACGAGACACGAAAGAAGCCCGTCGCCCTGAAATTCTCGATGTCGATGGGCAACGAGTGGCGTACCTGGGTTATTTCGGCGCACCGAATCAAGCTGCTGGCGAATCAAGCCCTGGAACGAACCTGAAGCAAAACGATCGCATTGCAGCCGATATTCAAGCCATTCGCGATCAAGTCGATTGGGTGATTGTGAATCTCCACTGGGGCGATGAGATTGCCAAATATCCCAGCGAATCTCAGATCGAACTTGCCCATTTTTCCATCGATCAAGGCGCAGATTTAGTGGTGGGTCATCATTCCAGCGTTTTGCAAGGGGCAGAAATTTACAAAGGTCGCCCGATCGCCTATTCGCTCGGAAACTTCATTTTTGGCAAAAAAGCAGAAGGGAATTATGACAGTGCCATGCTGCGGGTTGCGCTCAAAGATCGGCAAATGAAAGTCGAACTTCTACCCGTTGAGGTTAAAGGATTCCAGCCGCATATCGCAACGGGCGATCGTGGACAAGAAATTCTCAATCAAATCGAATCGGTTTCCGATGTGTTCCAGCAGCCGCTAAAGTCGTCCACGATTATTGATGCGCGATCGAACAGCGTGACCCAGCCAGAGACCCCATCTCCGAATCCCTCTGGCACTGTTCAACCTGATTCTGCTCCCGATCAGGCTGCCCCAAACCCATCGCCTTCGGATTCCCAATCGAGTCCTGAGTCCGCAAGTCCGACTTCAACGCCTGCTCCGGAATCGAGTCCGACTTCTTCTGACCAACCCTGGAATCAAAATTCGTTCATCAATCAGCCCAAGCGCGAATCTCCTGCTCCAGAGGCTCAGCCCTCTGTTTCACCCAGTCCGCAAGCGACCGACGATCCAAACGATCGCCAAACAGACTCAGATGGACTCAACCCTCCAGCACCGAGTCAAAGCATTGAACCCGGTCGTCGTCGTTATGCAAGCTCACTGCCTGAGGACACGATCGTTGATGCTGCTCTCTATCCTTAACCCCATTTATTCATCTGCCTGTGTTTTCCATTGAACGTCGTCGCCAGCAATTCGATACCTATGTCTTATCTGATCGGGCTTCTAATTCTAAGCTCGAAATCGTTCCCGATCGCGGGGGCATTATCACCAGTTGGCAAGTTCAGGGACGCGAACTCCTGTACATGGATACTGCTCGGTTTGCTGATCCCACGCTTTCAGTCCGGGGTGGAATTCCGATTCTGTTTCCCATCTGTGGGAATTTGCCCAACAATGCTTACACCTACAAAGGACAGTCCTACACGCTGAAGCAGCACGGATTTGCCCGTGATTTGCCTTGGGAGGTGATGGATCAAAAAGCAGAGGAGGAACTCAGCTTTACGATCGGGCTTTCCAGTACCCCTCAAACTCGTGAACAGTACCCATTTGACTTCCGGTTAGTGTTTACCTATCGATTACAGGGTCAAACCTTGCTGATTGAGCAGCAAATTAGCAATCTTTCAGATGAAGCGATGCCGTTTTCGATCGGGTTTCATCCGTATTTTCTAGCTCCAGAAAAACATCAGCTTCGATTTGATATTCCTGCGAACGACGCTCTAGATCAAAGAACTCAAGCGCATCAGCCGTTCTTCAATACGTTCGATTTCGCTCAGGATGAGATCGACTGGGCGTTTCTGCAAATCAGCCGCCAAGTTTCAAATGTCACAGATCTAAGCCGTCATACGCGAATTACTCTGACTGCGGCGGATGAATTTCCTTTGCTGGTGTTTTGGACGCTGAAAGGCAAGGATTTTTATTGTCTAGAACCTTGGAGCGCTCCCCGCAATGCTTTAAATACAGGCGATCGACTACTTTCGATTGAACCGGGTGCAACGATGAACACAACGATTAGCCTATCGATTGAGTTCTCGTGAAACCGCGATCGTCCTACAGGAGCGATAAAGGTTGAATTTGTTGTAGCGACGCGATTAATCACGTCGCTACAACCACGGATGCAATAAATCGGTGATCTTTCTAAATCTACGATGCAGCCAAAACTTGCTTTGCGTGAGTTGCAACTTGCTCGGTTTCATCGTGGGTTAGAGTTTCGATCGTCGCTCTTGCTTCTGGTGTATTCAACCGAGCCAGGGCTTGCACTACCCGATCGCGAATCTGCCAATCGGGATCTGCTGCATAAGGCGCAAGTAATTCAACGGCTCGCGTATCACCTAATTCTCCCAGCGAACCGATCGCCGCTGTTTTGACCAGCACCTCATTGTTGGAGCCGAGTGCTTCTTTCAGCAGCTCGAACGATCGCGGCTCGCCTAGTTCGCCCAACGCCGCAATCACACTGAAACTGACGAGCCATTCTGAAGTTCTATGATAGAGGGCTTCGAGTTGTTCATAAGCCTCCGTCAGTTTCAGCGCTCCGATTGAGTCCGCCGCTGCCGCTTGCACATCCGGTTCGATATCTGCCAGCGCCGCTTTTAACAAGCTCAGTGCAGCTTCGCGATTTTGACTCCCTAGCGTCGCAAGCTGACTCACCGCAGCATATCGTACCCGGACATTGGAATCAGCGACAGGAATTTGAATCAGTTCAAACGCGATCGCCGGATCAATTGCTCTGAGTTGATTGACTCCGCGCAGGCGATCGCCAAAATCTTGAGATTGTAATAGTTCGCGAATCGAATCTGGTGTATTCATAGGGTCAAATCTCTGGGTCAAATCTCTAATAAATCAAGCTTGCTCTGCTGCCATGCTGCGGATAATATCGCCACGAGTTAAGATGCCGACGACCTTACCGGATAAATCAACTACAGGCAATCGATGAATTTTGTGGTCGTGCATTGCCTTAGCAGCTTTGGACAGGAGGGTGTCTGAAGTCGTGGTGACTGGAGCCGAACTCATTACCTCTGCGACGGTTTGCCCGATCGCTTTATGCAATTCTTTTTCATACCGCCCTGGATTTTCCAGATAAATCACACTATCGAGCAGCATGATATACGCGGGGGGTGTGACATCGGTCTCGCGCCACATCAAATCGGTTTCAGAAATGATGCCGACCAGTTGACCATTGGCATCGAGTACAGGCAGACCGCTAATATGCCGCTCGGCTAGGATTTTGATCACGTCGTTGATCGGGGTTTCAGGATGAACCGTGATCGGATTGGGGGTCATCGCTTCCGCAACAGTTTTCGGCATGGAGGTTGTGAACCGTTCTCTTCTAAGGTCTAGATCAATTATTGGGGAATTGGTGATCGAGACTGCGATCGATTCACTCGATTTAACATTCGTAGATTTAGTGTTGCGGAATAAACACTCTAAAGGAGGATGAATCTGCGATGATAGAAGCACTTCGCCACCGAGAGCGCGAACACGCTCAAGCTTTACTATGCAAGGTTCCCTCAGACGAATCGTCACCGGAGTCGTCTTTTTTGTCATTACCGTCTTTATTGCTATCGCAGGATATGTTGTCGCGGGCTGGTCGGTACTCGATGCGTTTTACATGGTGGTAATCACGGTGTTTGGGGTGGGGTTCGGAGAGGTACGTCCCGTTAATACCCCGGAACTCAAAGTCTTTACGATGCTGGTGATTATCAGTGGTACGTCGTCTGCGGTTTATGCAGTGGGCGGATTTGTTCAAATGGTGACCGAAGGCGAAATCAGGCAGATTTTACAAAGAAAACGTATGTCTCAGACAATCAAGGAACTGGAAGACCATGTGATTATTTGTGGTTTCGGTCGGATGGGGCAGATTCTGGCGAAAAAGCTGACCGATGCTCAAGTCAAGTTTGTGGTGATTGATAATAATGACGATCGCATCGAGCAAGCGGAATCTCAAGGCTATTTGGTCTATCTGGGAAATGCGACGGATGACATAATTTTGCATAAAGCGGGCATCAATACGGCGCGGGCATTGGCGACGGTGCTACCCGATGATGCAGCAAATGTGTTCATCACGCTGACGGCTCGCGAACTGAATCCGAAACTCTTGATTCTGTCTCGCGGGGAACTGCCTTCGACCGAGAAAAAGCTCCGACTTGCAGGAGCCAATCAAGTGGTGTTACCCGCTTCGATTAGCGCTTTGCGGATGGCACATATGATCACGCATCCGGCAACGCTGGACTTCTTCAGCCAAGGCGACGATCGCAATACGCTGAATGAACTCCTCGGACAGATGGATATTCAGATGGATGAACTGGCGATTACTCAAAAGTCAGGCATGATTGGTGCGACGATCGGCGATATTGAAACGCGGGGACGCGGCACGATGATCATCGTAGCGCTGCGACGAGCAGACGGAACGACAATCACTCATCCGGGACAAATGACCATATTAAACGAAGGCGATGCGGTGATTGTGATGGGGCATCGCGGCGATATTCCCCAGGTGATGCGAAGTTTAGTGGTACGGCGGAAGATGCGTTATCGTGGCTCTCCCCGCATTTGGAACTAATTGACGGACGCTCGATCGATCACTCCTGCGCCAGATTGAAGTGAACCCGCGACGATCGGCATTCGACTCGGCATTCCTAATCCGAATCCCTGCCCCAGATCTACTCCAATCGATCGGCAAAGTTCGATGTCTTCTACAGCTTCAAGTCCTTCGGCTAGCACCGTAATACCAAATTCTTTCGCCACCTGAACCAGGCTCTTAACCATCACTTGCTTCATTTCGTAGCGACTACACCGGTGAACCAAGCGTCGATCGAGCTTGATTACATCCGGGCGTAACTCGGTGCAATAGTGATCGATTCCCACATTACTGCCCAAATCGTCCAGCGCTAACCCAAACCCGCCTGCCCGAATTTGTTCAATCACTCTCAGTAAGTTGGGATGCTGAGTGAGCGCTTCGACTTCAGTGAGTTCAAACACAATCTGTTCCGGGTGCAAGCCGAGATCCAGCACTTGCTGAAAGTTCTGCTCTAGCGATTCAGGATGATGCGCGATCGCGTTGGGTAAGACGTTAATGAAAAAAGTGGGGCGATCCGGCTGATTCCACTGCGCCAAGGTGTTAAAGCACATCGATCGAGCCAGCGTATCAAACTCTCGCGTCAAATTCATCATCAACGCCGCATCGATCAGTTGTTGTCCGTTAAAGAGTTGTCCCTCCTCATTGCGGGCGTGAGCTAAGCATTCATGCGCCACCACCCGGCCCGAATGCAGATCGAAAATCGGCTGATAGTTAAAAAACAGTTGCCGACTCGACAAAACCTGGAAAAACCAGGTGTGCTTACCCAGCAGCATCATGTGTTTGAGCGATTGGGCACTGTGGAACTCACTCAATAAATGCTCCAAATCCAGCGCCGATCGCGTCACGAGATATCGAGACAATGCCTTTCCCTGATTCGAGACGTGCTGACAGATTGCCGCGAACAGATTCGACAGCTCAAACTGGCTCACAGAACGATAGAGCAGTTGCGGCAAGACTGCGATTTTCTCAAAGCCCAAACGATATAGCACTGCGCGAGTTTCACGATCGCTCGGCTGCACAATCAAGGTGAACAGATGATTGGATTGGGGAATAATTTGCACAAAAGAAACCCCTCACATTTCTTAAAGGATGCACCACAGACGACGAATTTTTCTCCGTACATATAGAGTATCAAATGTGACTTAGATCGCGCTACCTTGCGATCCAGATCACAGCCTAATTTGCAAGTTTTAAGGAAGAAGCTTCAAGAAAACCATTGCGTGAGATCATTCTCTACAGGATTTGAATCGTTCTCCCCCCTGACCTATGACTACCCTGGCTCCAGAAACCGCACAATGGTCTGAATTACTTCAGCAGCTTCTCGATCGCGAATCGCTCTCGCTTAATCAAGCTTCAACGTTGATGCAGGGATGGCTCAAGGATGAGATTCCGCCAGTTTTATCGGGTGCAATTTTAGTGGCGTTGCAGGCAAAAGGCATTTCAGCATCAGAACTCGCGGGAATGGCGAAAGTCTTGCAGTCGCAAGCACAGTCGATCGAGCGCCCCGATTTTCCCTTGATTGATACGTGCGGAACGGGTGGCGATGGTGCTTCTACCTTCAATATCTCAACTGCTGTGGCGTTTGTAGCTTCAGCAGCCGGACTACGAGTGGCAAAGCATGGCAATCGATCGGCATCGAGTTTAGTGGGATCAGCGGATGTTCTCGAAGCGTTAGGCGTGAATTTGAGTGCAGACCCAGAGCGAATTCAGGCGGCAGTATCAGAAGTAGGCATCACGTTTTTGTTTGCTCCGGGTTGGCATCCGGCGCTGAAGGTCGTCGCTCCGATGCGGAGAACGCTGAAAGTGCGGACGGTGTTTAATTTGTTAGGCCCGTTGGCGAACCCGTTACAGCCGACAGGACAAGTCATTGGGGTGTATAGTTCTGCGCTGTTAGAACCGATCGCAGAAGCATTAAAGCTTTTGGGCAAAGAATCTGCGATCGTGCTGCATGGCAGAGAGCGACTCGATGAAGCAGGCTTGGGGGATTTAACTGATATCGCAGTGTTGCATGATCAAAGAGTTGAACTCACGACGATCGATCCTCAAGCGCTTGGATTGCAGAAAGCCGCAATCGATGCCCTGCGGGGAGGTGATATCTCTGTAAATACGGAGATTTTACGATCGGTGCTGCAAGGAAAAGGAACGCAAGCTCAACAAGATGCTGTGACATTGAATGCGGCATTAGCGCTGCGTGTGGGACAGGCGGTAGAGTCCTATGAGCAGGGAATCGATCGGGCAAGGGAAATCCTTAAGTCTGGTGCAGCGTGGGATAAGTTAGACCAGCTCGTTGAATTCTTGAAATAGTATAAAAATAGAGTCCGGCAGGTAAGCAGTATGGCTTCGTCGTCCTACAAAACGGGCGCGATCGTTCGGACAGAGCGAGGATTAACGATCGCAGGAACTCGCATCACGCTTTACGACGTGATGGATTACGTCACGGCTCAGTATCCACCCAAGTTTATTCAGGGTTTGATTGCTCGAATTGCTGCTCAACCCCCAAAACCAGGACGCGAGGCTATTCGTGCAAAAATTCAAGCTGCAAAAGCCAAGTTCAAATCCCAATCGTGAATTTTTTGATTGACCATAAGTTGTATTGTTGAAAATCCGGTAGTCATTGACAAGCAAGAAATTGGTGAACCAGATTTACTGCTAGATAATGAGGCTGAGGATTTACCTAATGTGTATCGGCTTAGTAGCAATGAGTTCGCCAAATTAGTTCCTACTAAACCTGGAAGAAGTTCATTGAGTGAGCAGCAGAAGCAGCGGGTAGAGGTTGTAGCAGATATATTTTCAGGGGTTTTCCCAGATGAGTCTGAGCAATGGGCTACGGATTTTTCACGAGACGTAGACCCAGAAATAGAGATTACTGTTTGGGAAAATATTGCTAAAGCTTTTGTTAAGATCGATCAAGTTAAATACTTGAGTAATAGTCAGAAGAAAGAGGCTTCTTACCTACTTCTCATGAGATCGATGATGACTGCAAGTATAGTTCTAGAGAAATGTAAACTAAAAGAGTTGACTAGAAGAGCAGCAAAAGAAATATTGCGTAGCTACGAAGCTAATCGTGTTCCTTTAAGGATGTCTTTTCGTCGAGGCAGATATTGAGTTTGGTTTATTTACCGTTCGCATAGCTCTTCTATCACCGTTGCAATACAGCTATTGTTGATTAAACTATCTGTGTCTCTTTCATCTGCTATTGCTAAATCAATCCCATCCGAACTCATCTGGCGGTTAAGTGTCGAGCAATATCACCAGATGATTCAGTTGGGCATTTTGACCGATGATGATCCGGTAGAACTGCTCGAAGGTTGGCTTGTCTACAAAATACCGAAAAATCCGCCGCATCGAATTACGACTAAATTAACTCGCGATGCACTAGATCAAATCTTGCCGCCTGGGTGGTACGTCGATACGCAAGAGCCGATTACGCTGAACGATAGCGAGCCAGAACCAGATGTGGTAATTGTGCGGGGAGCAACGCAGGATTATCTCGATCGACATTCCACCGCTCAAGATGTTGCCCTCGTCATCGAAGTTTCGGACTCAACACTGGAAAGAGATCGCACTTCCAAAAAGCGTCTCTACGCTCGATCGCTCATTCCGGTCTACTGGATTATCAATTTGATCGATCGCACGATCGAGATCTACAGTCAGCCCGAAAACGAAGACTATCAGCAGCAAACGCCTGCTACAGAACAGATTGGAGTTGTTCTAGAGGGACACACGATCGCACAAATTCCAGTCTCTGCCCTCTTACCTTATGAACTTCTGCAAAAGCAATCAGAATAATTAATAGCTATTTTTACCTAACAAAATTCCAAATTCGACAACAATCCGGGCGAAAATTGCCTTAAGATTATCGTAACAATTAAGTTTGTGAACATAGAACTTGCTGAGATAACCAGGAGAACTTGATATGGCGCTTGTCCCGATGCGGCTATTGCTGGATCACGCGGCTGAAAACGGTTACGGCATCCCCGCATTTAACGTCAACAACATGGAGCAAATCCAGTCGATCATGCTGGCTGCTCACGAAACCAATAGCCCAGTCATTCTGCAAGCTTCCCGTGGCGCTCGAAACTACGCAGGCGAAAACTTCCTTCGCCACTTGATCTTGGCAGCGGTCGAAACCTACCCTCATATTCCGATCGCAATGCACCAGGATCACGGCAACGAGCCTGCAACCTGCTATTCAGCGTTGAAGAACAACTTCACCAGCGTCATGATGGACGGTTCGCTCGAAGCGGATGCCAAAACTCCCGCAAGCTACGAGTACAACGTAGCAGTCACCGCAGAAGTTGTGAAAGTGGCTCATGCGATCGGCGCTTCGGTCGAAGGTGAATTGGGCTGTCTTGGATCGCTCGAAACCGGAAAAGGCGAAGCAGAAGACGGTCACGGGTTTGAAGGTGAATTGGATCACTCGATGCTGCTCACCGATCCCGATGAGGCAGTTGACTTCGTTGAGCGGACTCAAGTCGATGCGTTGGCAGTTGCGATCGGAACCAGCCACGGTGCCTATAAGTTCACCCGCAAACCGACCGGGGAAATCCTCGCAATCAGCCGCATCGAAGAAATCCACCGCCGCTTGCCGAACACCCACTTGGTGATGCACGGTTCCTCTTCGGTTCCTGAAGACCTGATCGCGATCATCAACCAGTACGGCGGTACAATTCCTGAAACCTATGGTGTTCCGGTTGAAGAAATTCAAAAGGGCATCAAGTCGGGTGTGCGTAAGATCAACATCGACACCGATAACCGTTTGGCGATCACCGCAGCCGTGCGTGAAGCGCTGATGCAGAACTCGAAAGAATTTGATCCGCGCCACTTCTTGAAGCCGTCGATCAAGTACATGCAGAAGGTTTGTGCCGATCGCTATAGCCAGTTTGGTGCAGCAGGTCAAGCAAGCTCGATCAAGCAAGAATCAATGGAGATTTTCGCTGCGAAGTACAAGAAAGGCGAACTGAACGCTGTAACCAAAACCGCAGCAGCAGTCTAAGCTAGAAGCTTAAAGTTTAAGGCTGGGTAGTTTCACCGCTACCCAGTTTTTTTATTCGATTTTTTTAAGTGCATTTGCTGAAGCATATTAAGTAACAATTTTATCGATAAATTATTATAATTTCGCTCCTTGAAATAAACAGGAATGTATTAGCAGAGTTCAGATTTATTAAGCTAAGTCGATTAGATATTTATATCGCATTAAGTAAATGTAATGAACGAAGGTACACTCTTCAAAGTTCGTTTCATCATTACTTGAATGACTTTTAATTTGCAAGCGAAAGGGATTTTCGCCCGGTTTCATTTGTCTAAAATTACAAGCGCGATCGTCCTTACGATTGGGATTCCGATTTGCGCCGCTACTGTAGCTCCAGAAAGAACGCTTGCGATTCCGGAAACTGCTGCAATTTTTCAGACCCAAAGTGATATCGCACCTGAAGTCATCCTGATTCGGCAAGCCATTATTGGTCAAGAGAGCGGCGCGAATTTTAGAGCCGTGAATCCGCATTCTGGCGCATTAGGCTATGCTCAAATCATGCCGGAAAATCTGCCAAGATGGTCAAAAGAAGCGTTGGGATACGTGGTTTCAAGAAAGCAATTCTTAGCGCGTCCTGATTTGCAAATCGCGATCGTCGATTACAAATTAAACCAATATTGGCAGAGATCTTTTGCAGCAAGTAATGGAAATGTTGCGGTTGCAATTCAGCGAGTTGCAGCCTGGTGGTACAGCGGTAGACCAGAGAAATACACTTCAACGACTACGCAGTTTTATAACGGGCATCGCTATCCCAGTATTGCGTCCTATAGTCGAGCGATTTTAATGCGCTATCAAGCGATTTGGGACGCACAGAATGCCATGCGGAATGCAGCAGTGCAAAATGTCGGCGGTTAATTGCACTGCAAAATCTTAGAGGGGTTTGGGATTTAGAGTAGATCGGGCGTGACTTAAATCACGCTCCTCAATTACGCGATCGCCTTTGCAGCGTCTTTTGAGCGATATAAAATCTCTTCTTGGACAACTTCAAAATTCTGGTTCAACCAAACCAGCGATGCTTCTATGACGCTACTGTCCTGTAAGGTGACGATCGAGAAATTTCGCAGGCGATCGCCGCCTTGCTCAATGATTCTAGGAACCCTAGCCGCATTGAGATGCACCGTTCCAGCAGCATCCACATGAATCGGGCGGCGTAGCTCGGTTTTAGTGTGTCTCAGCGAATGGTGCATGTGTCCAAACACCGCTAGCGGCACCGATTTTCCACGATCGCGAGTTTGGGCGATCGCTTGTGCAAAATCAGGATCACCATGATCACCGCCGATCGGCTGCCAGTCTCGACCGCAGGGATCTTCAGCGCGATCGCCTAAACCTTTTGCGCCGTTGTGACCGATGAAAAGGATCGTGTCGGTTTGAGTTTGATCCACCGCGTCGAGGATACGATCGACCGACTGATCAAAGCTCTCAACGCCGTAGCGTTCCCGATAAAATCGCTCATTTTTCCAGCTAGAGCCACCCCAGCTAAACGGACGGCTCCCGACCACGCTGAGATTCAACTGCGGAAAATCAAGCTTGCCATAACCCACATGCGCTTCACCCAGCAAATCTAATTGTTGCTGCACCCGATCTTCTTTTTTGCGATCGTAAGGGCATTTACTAATTCCCCAATCGGTTGCTGTGTACCAAGCATCGTGATTTCCCATAATGGCGGCTTTGGGAATCTGCATTTCGGCGATCAGCTTGACAATGTGGACTGATTCATTGCCAAAATCGCCCACTAACAATGCCAGATCAACGCCGAGAGATTTAAGCGCTGCTTCATCTTCAGCTTCCCATCGATCGTGAACATCCCCGATCGCAGCTAATTTGATTGTCTGGTTCGCCACCTTCCGTTCTCCCTTGTTTTCTCTGTTTCTAGAATAGGCGGGGCGGGTAAATTTGGCATAGATCTAAGGATCAGCCTTCGTCCTTTACCCAAGTAGATTTCCAGGCGAGTTGGGCTTGTGCGATCGCCTGTTCGCGGCGTTTCTTTTGGTAGTCCCGCGCCATCCCTTGGAGTTGCTGCTTGAGATCGCGCAGTTTGTTGCGCCAAGATGAAACGGCTGGGTCATTAAATTCGAGTTCTGAAACCCGCAGATTGACGGCGACAACGTGCATTAGGGCGGTAATGACGGGCTGCGAAGTCTCCGCGTCCTCGGTTTTTTCACTGGCACTAACGAGAACGTTAAGCAAGTTGGCTGCGTTGGAGTCGCTGCCTTCTGCTTTTGCTGCGGCATCCAGAACGGCTTGTGGAAGGCGCTTGGGTAGGATTTCAGCGTCTTGGAGTAGGGAATTGGCGGCACTGGAGGCAGTTTTCAGAGTTTTATTAATCGATCGCTCTAGCTGTTCTTGCCAGATGGTCAGGGCTTCGAGCGGCGTGAGCGAAGATTCGTTGGGCAAGTCGTAGTCTGTTTCGGACAAGAGGGCTTCGAGTTCATCAGGAAGATCTTCGGAGCCGGGTTCAAGATTGATTTGAGCGATCGGGATGAGCAGATCGTTGAGGTCGGTTATGGTTTGGCGCGCTAGGGCTTGCAGGTTTTCCTGGAGGTGCTGCCGCTGATTGAGGGAAAGCGATAAGAAGCGGGTGGGATAGTTTTCGGTGCAAATCCGGTAGCACGACAGGATGATTTGCTGCCTGACGGTTTGCCCAAGCTGCTTGAGATAGCCGCGATAGGTCTCGGTGAAGGTGTCGCCCATTGTCTCGATTTTTTGGTCGAGGGCGGCAAGCTGTTGTGTAATTTGTTCGATCGATCCAGCCATGTTTAATGTTTTAATCCCTATTCTTTTTTAGGATAGCGATCGCGGTTGAATTTAGCGCAGTGCTGTACAAAGCGTTGGGGAATTTCTGGAGTTGCGCCCCAGTGTAAGTGCAGGTAGGAGGCGTGTAAGTTGGGCGATCGCCAGCCGTCGAATTGCTCAGTTTCTGTGAATTGGAATAGGGGGTGAGGCGGTGAGCAGGTGGGGGTTGAGCGATGGAATTCGTGTCCGTGAACGATCGTATCTTGAGCGACGATCGGGGTATCTCCTAGTGCAATTCCGCGACGATAGCCGAGTGTCAGACGCGATCCCATAACTGTTGTAGTATGAATTGCTCCGACCATTGGAAAAGCATCGCCGGAGAAATCCACAATGTTTTCACTCAGATACATTAATCCACCACATTCTGCATACGTCGGCATTCCCGATCGAATTGCAGTTTGGATGACTTTACGTGTGGTTTGATTTTCGCTTAGCGTTGCGGCAAACATTTCAGGAAAGCCGCCACCGAAGTACAAACCGTCGATGTCTTCAGGGAAATTGTCGTTTAGAGGACTCCATTCAATCAGGTTTGCGCCGGATTGCTTGAGGAGTTCTAGATTCTCTTCGTAATAGAAATTGAAGGCGGCATCACGGGCGATCGCGATTCGATAAGTTTGGCTGCGGTTGGGTGGGTCGCTGCCCCCTAAATCCTCCACAAGTGGGGGACTTTGAACGGAAGCTAGGGGCATTAATGCTGTCCAATCGAAACAGGTCTCGCCGAGATGGGCGAAGCGATCGATGAGTTCATTTAATCCGGGTAGTTCGTCAGTCGGAACTAAACCGAGATGGCGATCGGGAATTTCGATCGCATCCTGTCGCCGCAATACTCCTAAAATCGGAATTTCTAACGGTTCTAGAGCAGATTTGAGCAATTCTAAATGTCGATCGCTGCCAACTCGATTCAGTACGACCCCTGCAAATTTCAAGCGGGAATCGAGTGAGCGATATCCATGCACGATCGCGGCTACAGAATAGGACAATCGACTACAATCGACCACCAGTAAAATCGGTAAATCGAGCAGACGAGCAATGTGAGCGGTACTGGCGAAATCTTTTTGTCCGGCTGCACCATCGAATAGACCCATCACGCCTTCGACGATCGCGCAATTTCCTGCCTTTTGGGAAAAACACTGCTGCACATACGCTTCCGAAGTGAGCCTCGGATCAAGGTTGTAACAAGCCTGACCTGTGACATGGCGATGAAACATCGGATCAATATAATCCGGCCCAACCTTAAACGATCGTACCTGTAAATTTCGCCGTCTCAGGGCCGCTAATAGCGCCAGCGTGACTGTTGTTTTCCCGGCTCCGCTCCGTTCCCCTGCAATTACAAACGCCATACCTTAGAGCAAAACACTACATTGATGTCAGTTGCTTGGCTTCGATCATGAATTCGAGTTGCCTCCCCAATCCCCATGAGTGGAACTTAGAGAGAAAGAATTTCCTACATTAAGGAGAAACTCCGTCCTTCAAAGTCCCCACTCGTGGGGGATTTAGGGGGCACCGATCAACCCAAAACGCAGCACAACTCACCAAACTACAGCTTAATGATTTTTGCCGTCACTGCCATGCTTTCCTCGTACAGCACATCCTGACCGACCCGGTGAAGCTGTTCACTCAAGAGCGTTTCTGCCTTTTGATCATTCAACGGTGTCACCTGATTGATTCGGCAAGACTGTGCGCCGCCGCCTGCTTCCATTCGCATACAGCCCGTTGTGCCAGAGCACAAGACCGTACAGCAATCTACATTCGGATTTGTCGAGGACAGCTTCAGGCTTACCATATCGCCCTTGACTTCTCCGATCGCAGCCGTCGGAACGCCAGCTAATTCCGCCTCAATCTCACGACCGTTTGCCGCCGTAAAATACACTCGTTGTAAGTCGTAAATATCTCCTTCGTGTTCACGAGAATTTGGCTCCCAGCCGAGCCGACCTGCCAACCAGCCGAGATACATCAGCGCTTGTGCCGGATTGCCCTTCTCGTAATCGATCACCACGCGATCGACTTCCCAAATTGCCTCGCGTCGTCCAGGTGCATCGAACGCCTCTGCCGCAAGTTCTTGCCAAGCGGCTAAGCGTCGCCAGTTCAAGTCAATCACCGAAACACCATCATCAATCAGCGCGGACAGCTTCAGCAGGTCGCCCTCGGTATCGGCAGTAAATCGGCTCGAATCGAAAATAACTTGGCTTGAGAACTTGGCTAACCGTTGAAACAGCGTTTGGTCAAGATTGGGCGTACCCTTCCACCAGATAATTCTAGGCAATTCACTAATCAACAGCGACGAAGTGAGATCACCCACTCGCTCAAGCGCAGATTCTGTTCCCCGGAGCATAATGTATTCGCAGCACACCAGCGTTCCGTGATTTGATTTATTGATCGGACAGTACGCCGAGACCTGAGCCGAAACGCCTTCATCTTCGCCTGCAACCGGAAACAGCGAAATAATGCGGCAAGGATTCTGGCTGGCAACCACATCGGCAATTCCACTTCCAGCAGCATCAGACGCATATCGGGGTGCGTTGCTATCTACGATCGGTTCCCCCTTACGTTTAGCAAGGTCTTCACGCAGTTTTGTCAGCAGTCCGGAGCTGGACTCACCATCGATCGGTAAGCCGTAAGCCGCTTGAGCCGCTTGAATGGCGGCTTCGGTACGAGGACCATCAATCCCATCGACAGGTCCGGTATAAAAGCCCATCATGGCGAGCAATTGCTGGGTTTCTTCTGGCTCATAAACTACCAGCGTAAACGAGGTCGCGCGAGTCGCAACCATCGATGAGCCGTCACCTGTCGCACTGTAGGACTGCCAGATTTGATTGAGTTCCTGCTCGATGTCGTTCAGTGAGACATCTTTTGGGGCTTGGAGGGAAACGAGCGGGGCGGTTTTAGTAGCCATAAGAGAGTAGGGGTTTAGATTTTAGGAGTTAAATTTTGGCTTTTAGCGTTCGCATCACAGCGCTGCTCTAAAATCCAAAATGGCTAGAGTCTGCGCCAGCGGCGACCATCGCGGTTAATTAGTTGTTCGGCTTCGGTGGGTTCCCAGGTTCCTGCTTCGTACTGCGGGATCAAGCTGGGATCAGTGGGAGCCTCCCAAGCGGTGAGCGCGGGAGTCACCACGCGCCAAGCGGCTTCTACTTCGTCAGAGCGAGTAAACAGCGTTTGGTCGCCCATCATGCAGTCGAGTAAGAGACGATCGTAGGCTTCTCCCCCAGTTACACCGAATGAACTGCCGTAGCTGAAATCCATTTCGACCGATCGCGTTCTCAAATCGGCTCCCGGCATTTTGACTTCAAACCGCATTCCGATGCCTTCGTTCGGCTGAATTCGCATGACTAGAACGTTGGCGTTCGCTTGTTTTGCCGCCGACTGAAAGATCAAAAACGGCACATCGCGGAATTGAATGGCAATCTCGCTCACCTTTTTCGGCAGGCGCTTTCCGGTTCGCAGATAGAAGGGAACCCCCTGCCAGCGCCAGTTATCGACTAAGAACTTCATCGCCACATAAGTTGGCGTGGTGGAGTTCGGATCGACTCCAGGTTCTTGCCGATAGCCGGGAACTTGCTTGCCTTTCATCCAGCCTTCAGAATATTGCCCGCGAATGGCTGAGTTTTCTAGGCGATTAATATCTGCTAGTCGGGTTGCCTGAATGACTTTCACCTTCTCAGTCCGGATACTATCGGCATCAAGTGAGTTTGGCGGTTCCATTGCGGTGAGACAAAACAGTTGCATCAAATGGTTTTGCACCATGTCGCGCAATGCTCCAGAAGATTCGTAATATCCCGCCCGATCTTCGACCCCGACAGTTTCAGCCACCGTAATTTGAACGTGATCAATGAATTGACGATTCCACAGGGGTTCAAAGATGGCATTGCCAAATCGAAACACCAATAAGTTTTGAACCGTTTCTTTTCCTAAATAGTGGTCAATCCGATAAACCTGATTTTCCTGACAGACTTTGTTGACGACTCGGTTGAGGTTTTGCGCCGAACTCAAATCGCGACCAAAGGGTTTCTCGATCACAAGCCGCGTCTTTTGGGCATCTTTCAGCATTCCGGCATCGCCCAACTGCCGAATCGCTTCGGGAAAGAACTTAGGTGCAACGGATAGATAGAAAACCCGATTACCTCTGGTGCCGCGTATATTATCAATTTCTTCCAGTCGCTCTTTCAGCTTTTGATAGCTTTCGGCATTGTCGATGTCTCCGGGACAGTAGAACAATCCTTGGGCGAAATCTTCCCACAGCGCGTCAGAGCCGACTCCATCAGAGAATTCTTCGACTCCTTCGCGCATTTGCTCCCGAAAGTAATCGTCACTCCATTCGCGACGGGCAACCCCGACGATCGTTAATTCAGGCGGTAGTCTGCGCTCTCGTTTGAGGTGATACAGCGCGGGAACGAGCTTGCGTTTGGTTAAGTCACCAGACGCACCAAAAAACACAATGATATTCGGTTCGGGCATTCGCTGCTGCTGGAGCCCAACACGCAGCGGGTTTTGTAGGAGAGTGACCATAGTGAAGGGATGGAGAGTAGCCTGGGTGGTGGTGTGCCCTCATTCCCCAACTCCTTCTCCTCGCGGGAGAAGGGGAGCCGGACTCTTGCTCCCTCTCCCATGAGGAGAGGGAGGGCTGCGCCACGCTTCGCAAGGGGGTGAGGGCAGAGTGTCTAGACTTTAGCGAGCCGATCGACCTTTTCTTGCATTGAACTCATCAGCGAGTTGAACGGCTGAACAAATTTATCAATGCCGTCTTCGAGCAGATCGCTCATGACTTGATCCAAGTTGATATCAATATCCGGATCTTTCAAGCTTTCAATCAAGTTGTAGGCTTCTTCAACTCCGGTATCAATTCGGGGAGCCACATCACAATGGTCGGCACAAGCTTCGATCGTGTTCGGCGGCAGGGTATTCACCGTCTCTGCTCCAATCAGCCCATCGACATACATCACGTCGCTGTAGTTTGGATTTTTGGTGCCGGTGCTTGCCCAAAGCAGTCGCTGTACGTTTGCGCCTTTTTCCTTCAGGGCTAGCCAACGGGGATCAGCCACGATCTTCTTGTACTCTTGGTAAGCGACTTTGGCGTTTGCGATCGCCACCTTGCCTTTAACTGCAGCCAGTTTGGCTTCTTCTTGCAACATATCTGCGCCCTTAGCTAGTTTCGCATCGATCATTTCATCGATCTTGCTATCAATCCGGCTGAGGAAGAAGCTGGCAACTGACGCGAGCTTGCTGATGTCTTCACCTTTTTCGACTCGTTTCTCTAGTCCACGAATGTAAGCCCATGCGGTGTTGATATAGCTTTGAACTGAGAACAGCAGAGTAACGTTAACATTGATGCCTTCTGAGATCACTTGTTCAACGGCGGGCAAACCTGCTGAAGTTCCCGGAATCTTGATCATCACGTTCGGGCGACCAATTTCTTTGTAATAGCGTCGAGCTTCGCTGATTGTTTTCTCAGTGTCATTCGCGATGTTTGGCGGAACTTCAATGCTGACATAGCCATCCAATCCGCCTGACTCTTCGTAGATTCCAGCGAGGATATCACACGCATTGCGAATATCCTCGAAAATCAGCGATTCATAGATATCAAGCAGTGGCTTTCCAGCGTTGATGCCTGCCTCAATGTCCGCATCGTAAATCTTGTTTCCGTTAATTGCTTTTTCAAAGATTGCAGGATTGGAAGTAATACCGCGCAACCCTCGATCGTCGATCATGCGCTTGAGTTCGCCCGACTGAATCAGATCGCGGGTCAAGTTGTCCATCCAAATGCTTTGACCGTAATCTTTGATTTCTAGAAGATGATTTGTCATTGGGAATCTGCTCCTATTAAGGTGTGTGGTGAACTACGCTTTACAAAACGGCTTTTTCTCGAATGCGCTCTTTTACAAATGATTCAACCAGCGCAACATCGTTTTTACTGCCAATAATCAACGGCACTCTGGCATGAAGTCGATCGGGCACAAAATCCAGAATGTCTTGAGTTCCAGTGCTAGCCCGTCCACCTGCCTGCTCAACCAAAAAGGCTAAGGGTGAGGCTTCGTACAGCAGGCGCAGCTTACCCTCCGGTTGCTTTCCAGTGCCGGGATAAAGGAACACGCCGCCTTGATAGAGAATGCGATGAAAGTCCCCGATCAATGCGCCACCGTAGCGGGCGGTATAACCTTCATGCCGATGCACATAGCGAATAAAATCGCGGTACGACTCTTCCCACTGCCAGAAGTTCCCTTCATTCACACTGTAGATCGGTCCGTGATCGGGAATGCGAATGTTTTCGTCTGCCAGAATGAACTCGCCCAAGCTGGGATCAAGCACAAATGAGTGAACTCCATTGCCGATCGAATACACCAGCATCGTACTCGGTCCATACAGAATGTAGCCTGCGGCAAGCTGGTTGCGCCCATTCTGCAACAAGTCCTGCGCTTGTCCGTCAGTATCCTCGCCTTCTTGCTGCCGAATCGCAAAGATCGATCCCACGTTGATGTTGATATCCACATTCGAGGAACCATCGATCGGGTCATACAGCAAGGTATAGCGACCGATCGGGCAGTTTTCTGGAATGTAGTAAGGCTGCTCCATTTCTTCAGAAGCGAGACGGCAGACTAAACCGCTTTGCTTGAATACAGAGATAAACACCTCGTTGGCGTAAACATCCATCCGTTTAACGGATTCGCCTTGCACATTGGTATCGCCCGTAAAGCCTAGAACCCCTTCCATCAGTCCAGCTCGACTGAGGCGACGCGCAATCAGCTTTCCGGCAAGCGCAATGCGCGTCATGATGGCGCTGAGATCTTGTGCTTCGGCTGAAAAACTTTGGAGTTGTTCTAGCACATGACGCGAGAGAGTCGTGCAGTCTCGATCGAGCAGAGTGTCGCGATCGGTAAGCTGCGGATAAGCATCGGCCATTCGAGTTTCCTCCCCTGAGATTCAGGGTTTTCACATTCACACTCTCTGTAGCGTAGTCAAGACGAGAGAGTGCTTACTTCTATCTTAAGAAGGCATTTCTTAACCGTGGAGTTCTTTAAGACCAACTACAGAAAGTCCCGATTCACTCGTAGCCAAAGCTACAAATTGGAAGCCGCTTGCTGGGATTGATTGAGATAGCCCTTATCCCTAATCTAGCAAGCCGCGAATCCTCTTCGATAACTGGTTCACTCAGGTAAAGTATGTACGGCAATATCTGCAAGTTTCTAGCTGAAACCTTTTCTAGCGATTTTGCCTCGTGGCTTTTGGGAGAAGCGATCGAGCTAACCGAACTCAGCCCATCGGAACTATCGCTTGAACCGATCCGCGCCGATAGCTTAATTTTGCTGCAATCTGAAGCAACCGTGCTGCATCTCGAATTTCAAACCGAACCCAGAGCAACGATTCCCTTCAGAATGCTCGATTATCGCGTTCGGCTCTACCGCCGATTTGCGAGTAAAACGGTGCGTCAATTTGTGATTTATCTCCAGCCCACGACTTCAGAACTGGTGCAACAATCGAGCTTTGTTCTAGAGGAAACTCGGCATAATTTCGGTGTAATTCGGCTTTGGGAGCAACCGACAGATCTTTTCTTGCGGTCTCCTGGACTTCTACCGTTTGCAACCCTGAGCCAAACGAGCGATCGTACTCAAGTGCTTCAGCAAGTCGCCCAAGTGATCGAGCGCATACCAAACAAAGAAACGCAGCAAAATGTCGCTGCCTCCGCATTCATCTTGGCTGGATTACTATTAGATAAGAATGTTGTTCAGCGACTTCTAAGGCAGGACATTATGAAAGAATCTGTCACTTACCAAGCACTGGTCGAAGAAGGAAGGGAAGAAGGAAGAGAACAAACGCAAAGAGAAATTGCAATCGCAATGCTGCAAGAAGGCATGGCGATCAAGGTGATTGCTCGGATTACAAAGCTCTCGATCGAGCAAATCCAAGCAATCCAATCGGCTGACAGTTCTCAAGCTTGAATGACTTGATCAACCACCCAATCTTGAATCAATTGGTTGACATGATCGGGAATTTCATCATGCGGACAATGCCCTGCATTCAGATAGTATTCCGTTAGCTGTGGATGATAGCTGCGGAACTTTGCCCCCCGCTCTCGTGCATTAATCCACGGATCGCCTTCACCCCAGAGCATTAAGAGCGGTCGAGTCAATTGATGCAGTAATACATCAACCTTTTCACCTTGGGGAGTGCGGAACACTGAAGCAAAGACCTTTTCCGCTCCGGTATCAAAAGCAGGGCGCTGAATCTCTTCGATTAAGCGATCGGTAACCGCGCTCTGATCGAGATATACCTTTTGCAGCGTGTTCCGAATTACCGATTTCTGCCGTACATATTGAAACAGCAACCAACTCGCCCAATCTTGATGAAACAGTGTCATCACAAAGCTACCCATCACCTGACGAATCGGATCAGGTTTGGTGGTGCCTTGAATATCAGTAAACGGACCTGCACTGTTAATCAGAATTAACCCCGCTGCGGATTCGGAACGCTGAGAGGCAACTGTGAGCGCGACGTATCCGCCGAGTGAATTTCCGGCAAGCACCGCAGGCGCACCGATCACCTCATTCACAAATTCGTGAATCTGATCGCGCCAAAGCTCACCACTATAGCGCCAATCTGGTTTTGACGATCGCCCAAAGCCCAATAGATCGATCGCCCAAACCTCAAACTCGGAACTTAAACCGATCACATTTTTGCGCCAGTGATCGGTGGAAGCTCCAAACCCGTGAATCAACAATAACGGGGGGCGATTTTTCCGCTCCCCCATTCGCACATAGTAAACTGGCTCATTCCGCCAATTCCAATACTGTCCCGGAACCGACTCGATCGAAGAAGCGACCTGCATGACACAATCCGCAATACATCATGTATTCAATTGTAAAACCTAAAAGCGATCGACGTTTTCAAAGGTCTTTTGTCCATACGCTTTGGCTGCTTCTCCGCAAGTCCGGGGAGTCGGAAATAACTTCGTCGGATTGGCAATGCCCTTCGGGTCAAAGGCTTGTCTTACCCATTGCATCGTTTCCAAATCCGCAGGTGTAAACATTTCCGGCATATAGCAGCGCTTATCAGCTCCGATGCCGTGTTCTCCGGAGATACTACCGCCTACTTTGACGCATAGTTTCAAAATCTCGCCGCCTAATTCTTCAACTTGCTCTAATGCACCGGGAATTGCATTATCGTACAGAATCAACGGATGCAAATTCCCGTCTCCCGCATGGAAAACATTTGCCACTTTGTAGCCATGCTTTGTGCCTAATGCTTCAATTTCACTCAGCACATATTCCAGCTTCGTTCTAGGAATGACTCCATCTTGCACATAGTAATCAGGACTCATTTTGCCCATTGCAGCGAATGCTGCCTTACGACCTTTCCAAATCGTAAGACGTTCCTCGGCTGCGGTGGCAACGGTAACGTTACGCGCCCCATTCTGCTTGCAGATTTCTGCGACTCGCTGACTGTTGACCTGGGCTTCGACTTCTAATCCATCCACTTCGACGAGCAAAATTGCAGTCGCATCCCGCGGATAACAGCCTGTCGCAACTACATCTTCGACCGCATTAATGCTCATGTTATCCATCATTTCCATCCCACCGGGAATGATGCCTGCACTAATAATGTCGGAAACGGTTGCACCTGCGGCTTCTACACTGGTAAAGTCTGCTAAGAGAACGCGAATCGATTCTGGCGTTTTGAGAATCTTGAGCGTGACTTCGGTGGCAATGCCGAGCGTTCCTTCCGAACCGACAAACACACCCGTTAAGTCATATCCCGGCATCTCAGGAATTTCACCGCCTAGATCGACGATCGACCCATCCGGTGTCACAATCTTCACGCCCAAAACGTGATTCGTCGTCACCCCGTATTTGAGGCAATGCACCCCGCCCGAATTTTCCGCGACGTTCCCGCCGATCGAGCAAATAATCTGACTCGATGGATCAGGCGCATAGTAGAATCCCGCGCCGCTGACCGTCTGCGTCACCCAGCTATTAATCACTCCTGGCTGAACCACAACGCGCTGATTTTCTAGATCAACCTTGAGAATCTTCCGCATCAGCGAAGTCACAATCAAAACGCAGTTCTCGATCGGTAAAGCTCCACCCGATAATCCCGTGCCTGATCCTCGTGCCACAAACGGCATTTGATAGCGATCGCACACTTTAACCACCGCCGCGACTTCTTCGGTTGTGCGAGGAAGAACGACGATTGCCGGACGTTCTCGATAGCTGGTCAAGCCGTCGCACTCATAAACCAACAATTCTTCGCGTTTCCGCACGACTCCAGACTTTCCAACAATGGCTTCAAAGTCGCGTGTAATCGCTTGCCAATTGGGTTGAGTGCTTACCGCCGTCATGATCATGCCCATACAACGTCACCCTTAACCTATCAAAAATTAGCCCTTACAAACCGGATGGCAGCATTTGTGATCTTGTGGATTGAGCATTACAAAAACCTCGATCGCCCTTCTTGAGTTCGGCTGAAGATTGCTTTAAGCTCTGCCCAGCGCTCCTGTTCAATCAGATCAATGATGTAATCGAGGTGCTTATGATAGGACAACAGCGATCGCAGCACCTCTGGCTTGTTGTACTGCGCCATCATTAGCCCCAATTCCGGATTACCGCCTCCGACCCGGCTAGTGTCTCGAAATCCAGAACTCGCTAAGGCTTGAGTTAGCTTTAACACCTTCGGATCTGACTCATCCAAACAAGTCGCAACTAAACTTGCACTGACCATCACAGGCAGATGAGAAATCGAAGCGACTGCCCGATCGTGGGCTTCAGGTTCGCAATGAAACAATTTCACCTGCAACGAACGCAACAACAATTCAACTCGTGCGATCGCGGCTTCGGGTGTCGTTTTAGTCGGGGTTAAGACGTATGGATTTCCAACAAACAATCCATGCACTGCCGCTTCAATCCCGCTATCTGCTGTGCCTGCCATCGGATGCCCGCCGACAAAATTGCTCCATAACGGTGTGATCTCGTTCACGATCGCAGCCTTCACCGAACCCACATCGGTTAAAACGGTGCTTGGCATGAGATGCGGAATTAATTGCTGCACGGTCGGAACAATCTGAGCGATCGGCGTACAAATAAAAATCACATCAGTATCGGAGAGCAGCGACACATCGGTTTCAGCTACATCAACTGCACCCCGCGCTACTGCAATCTCACAGGTTCTCGGTTTTCGACTCACACCCAGAACCGTATGTCCCTGCGATCGCAAATCCAGTCCCAGTGATCCACCAATCAATCCCAGTCCCACGATTCCAATCTGCATCATCTTTTCCTTATCGCTTTACTCTGACCTACATCTGGGTACGTTAACGCTAAAGCCACCCAAATTTCTAGGATGAGGATCAAAACAGGCGCATGAATGCTGAGGAACTGCTGGAAAAATACGCTGATAATATCCGGGAATTTTCGGAGCTAAATCTCAGTGGGGTGAATCTTCCAGGCGTGAATTTAAGTCGATCGACCCTGCGGAATGCCAACTTCAAGGCGGCAAAACTCACCAGCGCAGATTTTAGCCATTCGATTTGCCAGAAGGCTAAATTTCATGGTGCAAATCTTATCCTGGCAGACTTCCGGCATACTGACCTTGAGCAAGCCGACCTCAGCAAAGCAGAACTGACTCGCGCCGATTTTAGCGCTGCAAATTTACAAGGAGCCGATCTGAGTGGCGCAGATCTGCGGGATGCTAAACTTCGCGGCGCGAATCTCAATCGAGCCAACCTGAATCGATCAGATGTACGGTACGCCAAGCTGATTTCTGCCAATTTACACGCTGCAAATCTCAGCAGTTGTGATTTGAGCAGTGCAGATTTGTCTGGAACCGATTTGCGGCAGGCAGAACTGCGGCAGGCAACTCTCAATCGAGCAAACTTGCAAGGTGCGAACCTGCAAGGGGCAAATTTACGCTGGGCAGATTTGAGCGGGGCGGATCTGCGCTGGGCGGATTTAAGTGGGGCAAAATTAAGCGGCGCGAATCTGACAGGAGCCAATCTCAGTCATGCCACGCTGCTAGATGCCACCTTAGTCCACGTCGATTTATCACGATCGAATCTGGCGTTTGCTGATTGGACAGGCGCAGACTTGAGCGGCTCAAATCTTACGGGCGCAAAACTCCACGCTGTTACCCCGTATGGCATTAAAACGACTGGAGCCACTTGTCACTGGATTGATTTGAGTCAAAACGGAGATCAAAGCCAAATCTACCGCTTTATTAGCCAAGATCCGAGCGAATACTTTCATGAAACGCCACCGGTCGTCGAAGTGGTGATCGACGATCGACTCAGTTCGGATGCTCATTGTGCGTTAGCTGTGGCTTATCAGCAATTCGCTCGACAAGGCAGCGCGATCGTACCGCCTCAGATCCAAACTCACAAACAAAGAACTGTTTTGAGATTTCAACTCGACCGCGACCAAGACCTATTTTGGACTGCGTTTATCGCCATTTTGCCGTTTGCCGATGCGAACTTGACGCAGCAAGCATTAACGACACTGGTGCGATCGATTCCCATGCAAGCTGTGAGCCACACTCCAGAAAGCTTACAGATGTTTCAGACGCTTGTGACCACGCTGAGCCAGTCGATTCAGAAAATGGACACCGCAAAACTTTTACGGGCAATTCCGATCGCAATTCAGAAAATCCGATTTTTCCGCGCTCCGACGCGATCGACGTTATTCAACTCAGCGAATCGCTCCATTTTGCTGTATGACAATCCACAGTTTGGTAAACGTCGAATTAAATACTCTGAAGCGGAGGCAGAGTTTGCATTTCTGGCTCAGCCTCCGACCTTTGTACCCCCAACGCAGATTGAAGCGATCGATTTTCTGCAAGGATTCCACGTTCGGTAGGCATACAGGATCGGAGCATTTCCAAATCCTGAACGCCGATTACACCAACGGAGAGGCTTGCAGTTGAGTGGCTTGCCAGAGTTTGTAGACAAAGAACTCGGTACGATCGCTGAGTGCAGTAACAAACATTCCAGAGTGTGCTTCCACTGTCGTTGCAATCCAGCTTCCTTCTACGCTCACTTCGACAAACTGATCATCGACAGGCACGATCGACACGGCGACCTGCTCTAACCGCGCCAGCTTTTCTAACTCTGCAAACCCAGGAGCGGCGATCGACAGTAAAAATGCGGCTCGGCTTGGCTCGATATGCAGCGTTTGTCCGGTTCGTAATGCCAGAACGACTCGCTGAGAAACTAGCGCCTCTAAGGAAACCGTGACGCGCTCTAAGTGCAGTCCAAATTCGGTATAGGTGAGCTTTAACATCCGTTTGCTCCATTGAAATTGGCGAAAAATTAACCCCCGTCTCAGTGGTTTGAGCGGGGGTTATCAGAACTCTGTATCCTGATGGGCTACCTCAGATTGGTGTTAGACGGAAACACCACCCGCTTTTTGTGTTGAATAGATTAAATTTTTGTTCTTTGCTGCCGTAAAGGTCGAATGGACGAACACCTGCTGGTGTAGCGAAGCTAGCGAAGTGAATCGCCTGCACACTCAGTCCAAGCCATGCCGTTAACATCCATAGCCGCGCCAATACCGCGCACCCTTGTCTGGGTGAGTGAGACGGTTTGAGGTGGCACGACGAGATGGAACGAGTCATAGTCCTAAGTAAAAATCTGTGTTTCTATACTACAAGTGTAATATTGAATTGTCTACACCTTTTAGAAGAAAAATTTGAGGAACTTAAGGAGCGCGGAGTAACTTCATCTCTTCAGGGGTTAAGTCGCGCCATTGACCTGGAGCTAAATCGGTGAGGCGGAGTTGGGCGATCGCAACTCGGATCAGTCTGAGCGTGGGAAATCCCACGGCTGCAGTCATACGTCGAACTTGGCGATTTTTTCCCTCGGTTAGCGTGATTTCGAGCCAAGCAGTTGGAATGTTTTTGCGAAATCGAATCGGTGGATCGCGAGGAGGTAGATCGGGTTCATCGAGCCGATCGACGATTGCCGGACGAGTGCGATAGTTCTGAATTGTCACACCTTGGCGCAATTGAGCGATCTCGCGCTCCGTTGGAATGTTTTCAACTTGCACCCAGTAGGTTTTGGTGTGGTGGAATTTTGGGTCGCTGAGACGATGTTGGAGTTGCCCATTGCTTGTTAGCAGCATCAAGCCTTCGCTATCTTGATCGAGCCGCCCGACTGGATAAACATTTGGAACCGGAATAAAGTCTTTGAGGGTCAGGCGGGGTTCTGAAGGAGGCGAATCGTCAGTAAATTGGCACAGGACGTTGTACGGTTTGTAGAACAGGAGATAGCGATCGGGCATACCGCCTAAGAGAATTTGGTGCTGTTCGATTCTATAAGATCAACAGATTGAGGTTGGTGAATCAACACTCTAAATTTCAGCCATAATGATCAAGCTGTTTGCACTGAAATAATGGATCGCCCTTTGCCCTTGTTTAAATTTCCGTTGTCTTGGACATTAGTGTTGGTGATTGCGATCGCCCTGTGTTTCAATACGCCGATCGCTCAAACTGCTAAGCCTCTGAGCGAATTAAAGATTGCGCTGCAAGTTTCAGAAGCGACCTCAACCGGACGATCGCGCCGTTGGATCAAAGTGTCGCTGCTGGGATTTTAGGAGATTTGTCCTTCGATCACGCCTTCTGCTTCAAGCACGATCTCTCTTAGTTGCTCTAAGGTTTTCTCGTTGGCTTGCTGCCAGAATCCGCGCTGATTCGCTTCGAGCAATCGTTCTGCCATATCTCGCAGTGCCCAAGGATTTTTAGATTGAATGAAGTTCTGCACAGTCGAATCGAATAGATACGCTTCAGCAACGCCTTGAAACATATAGTCTTCAACGCATTGAGCCGTGGCATCGTAGGCGAAGAGAAAATCGATCGTCGCTGCTAGTTCAAAGGCGCCTTTATAGCCGTGTCGCATTGCGCCTGCAATCCATTTGGGATTGATCACCCGCGATCGATAGACTCGTGCAATTTGTTGTTTGAGCGATCGGATCTTCGGATTTTCAGGCAGGGAATGATCGCCAAAATAAGTCGTGGGATTTTTGCCTTGGGTCGATCGAATGGCTGCGGTTAATCCACCTTGAAATTGATAATAATCATCGGAATCCAGTAGATCATGTTCCTGGTTATCCTGATTTTGTAGAACAATTTGCATCTGGTTCAATCGATTCTGGAATGCTTCAGGAGCAGATTGAGCAACACCAGAACTACTGTAAGCGTAACTACTCCAGTTAATGTAAGCGCGAGCGAGATCTTCATCGGTTTCCCAATTTTGGGATTCAATTAATCCCTGAAGTCCAGCCCCGTATGCACCCGGTTTTGAGCCGAAAATGCGATGGCGCGATCGTCGATCGGCAAGTTCCGCACTCAAGCCGGATGTTTGCCAAACTTCTGATTCTTGTTTGGCTTGAGCGGCTAGGGGATTTTGATCGGGGGGTTCATCGAGTTGAGCAACTGCACTCACCGCTTGATCAAATAAATCGATCAAATTCGGAAACGCATCGCGGAAAAATCCCGAAATTCTCAATGTCACATCGACACGCGGACGATCAAGCACCAATAACGGCAAAATTTCAAAATCAACCACGCGGCGAGAAATGCCATCCCAAACAGGCTGAACTCCAAGTAATGCTAAGGCTTCCGCTAAATCGTCTCCACCTGTTCGCATCGTTGAAGTTCCCCAGATGGAAAGCCCGATCGTGCGTGGGTATTCTCCGTTTTCTTGGGTGTAGCGTTCGACGATCGCTTCTGCGGCTTTACGTCCGACTTGCCACGCGCTTTCGGTGGGAATCGATCGGATATCAACCGAATAGAAATTCCGTCCGGTGGGTAAAACTTCGGGTCGTCCGCGCGTAGGTGCGCCCGATGGTGCGGCGGGGACGTAGCCACCATTTAAGCCATGTAGAAGGAAGTCGATTTCTTGATGAGTGCTTTGTAAAGCGGGAAGCAAAAAGGATTGAATCCAGTTGAGTTCGGCGGTGTAGGCGCGTTTTTGGGGGATGTCTTGCTGAAGTAGGCGATCGACTAAGTTTGCAGCTTCGGTTTCGATCGCGGCGATCGCGTCTCCGACGGTTCGGATTTTTCGCGCTGCGATTGGGTCGGCTTCTTGCCCCCTAAATCCCCCACTCGTGGGGGACTCTGAAGGTTGTAAATTCTCTTGCAGCCCGGAGATCTCTTTGCTCTCAAAGTCCCCCATTCTGGGGGATTTAGGGGGCTTCCCGGATTCCTCATCGTAGCGAATCACTTCAAACGGCTCGTCTAAAAGTTCTGCCGGATCAGCAGTCAACGGATCAAAATCAAGTCCCCACTCTTCAGCAATAGCGCGGGTTAGCCCAATTCGATCGGGCTGCGGATGACGTGCGATCGCCACAATCAAATCTCTCAACTGCCGCCCTTCTGGACATTTTCCAAAAATATGTAATCCATCTCGAATCTGCGCTTCTTTCAATTCGCAGAGATAACGATCGGTATCCGTAATCAAATCGAGAATCGAATCTGCATCGCTGGGAAGTTCAGATTTAAGATTATCTTGTTCAACCAGAGCGATAATACGATCGCGAACCACATTTAACCGGGATGGATCAAGATTTTGCGCTTCGTAATATTCATCGATCAGCGCCTCTAATTTTTGCAAGCCGCCATAAAGCTCTGCGCGAGTCATCGGTGGCGTAAGATGATCGAGAATCACCGCTTGGGCGCGACGTTTAGCTTGGGAGCCTTCACCCGGATCATTGACGATAAATGGATAAAAATGCGGGAGAGCGCCGATCGCAATTTCAGGAAAACAATTCTCAGAAAGCGCCACACTTTTTCCCGGAAGCCATTCGAGATTTCCGTGTTTGCCAACGTGAACGATCGCTTGTGCGCCGAAGGTTTCTCTCACCCAGTAGTAGAACGCTAAATATTGATGCGTGGGTTCTAAATCTGGAGCGTGATAGTTCAAAGACGGATCGAGATCATATCCGCGTGCAGGTTGAATTCCAACGAACACATTACCAAGCTGAATTCCAGGAATCGCAAACGATTCTGCGGCTGAATTCCAGCGATCGCCGATCGACGCTTGAACCGATAGCGGTAATGTTGAAAAATACGTTTGATATTCTGCTAACGGTAGCAATTGATTCACATTACGTAATTCTCTCGCTTCTGGATCATTTGTCACGCCCTTTGTTAATCGCAGAACTAATTCGTCTCCATTCTCAGGAATGTTATCAACTGTATATCCTTCGTGTTGTAGCGCTTTGAGAATTTCAATACAGCTTGCAGGTGTATCCAAACCAACACCATTGGCTAGGCGACCATCGCGAGTTGGGTAATTCGCTAAAATCAGCGCAACTTTACGATCGCGCTTCTCACTCCGTCGCAATTCGACCCAATTTCGAGTTAAATCCGCAACGAATTCGACCCGATCGCGCACCGCCTGATAAGTGACAACTTCCGTTTGCAACTCCGGATGTTTTGCCTGCACCGCCTTAAACGAAATTGCTCGACTAATAATCCGTCCATCCACTTCAGGCAATGCCACATTAATTGCAGTATCTCGCGGCGAAAGTCCCCGCAGTTGTGCTTGCCATTGTTCCAATGTGCCACCGCTTAAAATTACTTGAAGCACTGGAATATCTAACGATTGCCACAACTCTGGCGCATCTGCCGCAGCAGTCATTCCAAACGGAATCGCAGAACCCAATGAAAAGCTTGTCGTATTCAGAAGAATATCGATACTTGGTCGATCCTTCGGTTGAAAACAAGTCAGCAATTCACTTTGAACATCCGGATCACGCAGCGAAGAAACAAAAATGGGAACAGGACATAAATCACGATCGCACAACGCCGCACACAGGTCATCGATCACTGCAGTATTACCCGAAAGATAATGAGCGCGATAAAACAAAATTCCAACTTTGCGAACGCTGCAACATTTACCCGATCGATAGCTGCATTGCTCACCTGTTCGATACAATCCCACACGCGGCACAACCTGTGGATCAGCGAATTCAGCCTCAACGCCCAAATAAGTCTTCGCTAAAAACTGGATCGCATTGCGATAGTTCTCGACTCCACCTTCGTTGAAATAGCGCCAAACTCGCTCAACCTGAGCAAACGGAACCGTCGAATGGCTCATCAGATCTAAATCCGGTCGATCGTCCCCTGGCAGCACAATCAAAGTCGCCCCCGATTGCTCCGCCGTTTCGCGCACGACTTCCAAACCATACGACCAATACGATCGCCCCCCAATAATCCGCAGCACAATCACCTTTGCTGCTTCTAACACCTCTTCTGCATAGGTATCGATCGTCAATTGCTGCTGAAGCTGAAGCAAATTCACGCCCCGCACTTCGGGAAATCCAGAAGGCAATTGAGTAATCGCACTTGAGAGCGTTTGAATATCGGTATCTGCTGCCGTGATCACCACGATCGGGGCAGGAGCTTGCTCGATAAACACAACGCCTTCGAGATCAGGAGTCCAACCTCCAGGAGTCGCAGCGATTCGGTGCATAAACACATTGTGAGAGGGCAAGTTCTTAATCTACCGTGAATTCGCTGAAACGCCGAATGACTGCATCGACTTTAGCTAATCGCGATCGCCCATTATGATCGAAGCTGAGAGTGAGGAAAAATCATGACGCAATCTTCTTCGATCGTTCAAAACTACATTAATGGTGAATGGTCTACACCGACTGCCGAAACTTATCTAGAAGTCATTAACCCCGCCACGATCGAAGTCCTCAGCAAGGTTCCTCTCTCTCCTGCAAGCGAAGTCGATCGCGCTGCCAACGCCGCTCAAGCTGCCTTTCCGACTTGGAGACGCACCCCCGCAACCGAGCGCGTTCAGTACCTTTTCAAGCTCAAAGCACTACTCGAAGAACACTACGAGGACATCGCCCAAACCATCACCCTCGAATGCGGTAAAACGATCGCAGAATCCAAAGGCGAAATGCGACGAGCGATCGAAAATGTTGAAGTCGCTTGCGGCATTCCAATTCTGATGCAGGGCTACAACTCCGAAGACATTGCCCGTGGTATTGATGAACACATGATCCGGCAACCTTTGGGAGTCACCGCAATCATTACGCCGTTTAACTTTCCGGGAATGATTCCCTTTTGGTTTATGCCGTATGCGATCGCCTGTGGCAATACCTGCATCATCAAGCCTTCTGAGCGAGTGCCGCTCACAATGCAAAAGATTTTTAATCTGATCGAGCAAACAGGCTTACCCAAGGGTGTGATCAATTTAGTCAATGGTGCGAAAGAAGTCGTTGATGCCTTGCTCGATCATCCAAACATTCGAGCCATTAGCTTTGTCGGTTCCAGCCCAGTTGCGAAGTATGTCTACAGTCGAGCCGCCGCAAACGGGAAACGATCGCAGTGTCAAGGGGGTGCCAAAAATCCGGTGATTGTTCTGCCCGATGCAGACATTACCATGACTACGAAAATCATGGCGGATAGTGCTTTTGGCTGTGCGGGTCAGCGCTGTTTAGCCGCCTCGATCGCCATCACCGTCGGCAGTGCCAAAACCACTTTTACGGATGCGATCGCCGAAGCTGCTACCACTCGACAAGTCGGATTCGGACTCGATACAGGAGTGCAAATGGGACCTGTCATCAACAATCAAAGTAAAACCCGGATCGAATCGATCATTAATCAAGCTGAAACCGAAGGCGCAAATATTTTAGTCGATGGTCGATCGGCGCAAATTTCCGGCTACGAAAACGGCTATTTTGTTCGCCCAACCATTCTGCAAAACATCGATCCGACCGGGAAAATCGCTCAGACTGAGATTTTTGGTCCGGTGCTGAGTCTGATTCACTTGGACTCGATCGACGATGCGATCGCCCTGATTAATCGCAGTCAGTACGGCAACATGGCATCGCTCTTTACCTCCAGCGGAGCCGCTGCCCGCAAATTCCGCTATGAAGCTGAAGCCGGAAACATCGGCATCAATATTGGCGTTGCCGCACCGATGGCATTCTTTCCGTTTAGCGGCTGGAAAGAAAGCTTCTTCGGAGATCTCCACGGTCAGGGCTGGCAGGCGATCGAATTTTTCACCCAAACGAAAGTGATTGTCGAACGCTGGCAAGATTGGACGCGGCAATTCTAATCCGCTTTATTCAGATTGAACGAAATCTCTTCTTGGAGTTCCGAGAAGTCAATAAATGCACCGTTCCGCGCTTCTGCATTGTTTAACCGCTCCAGCACTTCAGGGTGTAGCGCTTGAGCCGCCCGTTCTTGGACACTGACGAAAAAGAAAAATCGAGTGCTTCCCACGCAGATGCAATCTCCATCGTGAAGTAGCTGGCGCTGTTGAACGCGAACACCATTGACGTAAGACCCATTCATGCTGTTGAGATCGATCAGATAAAAACGACCCTCGCGATACAGAATCACCGCATGACGACGCGATAATTTGCGATCTTGCAGAGGGAGCGCTGCCGATCGATTCCGCCCGATCGTCCAGACCCTTTGCGACTGTCTCAGGGTGATCGATTCCTGTTTGAGCAAGTTGGTCACAAGGTAAGCTTGTGTCCCGATGACAACACCTTGAATGTAGCGGGGCTTCGCATCCGGCAGTCCGGGCGGTGGCTCGATCGTCGCCTGAGCATCGCGCTCGATCGTTAACGTCTCGTTTCTGTTGCTCTGCGAGTCTTCAGAATTTTCCTCATCGAGTCCATCCCAAAACTCAGCCAAGGCATCCGGTGGATTCACAGATGCCGGAAACGCAGCGTAACGATCGTCAGGGCTGTAGAATTCTTGCTTCATGAGAACTTCTCAAATCAAAGACGCACTTCCGGTGTATCCCCCTAGACTTCCCCAACATCGCGCAAATGATGCCTGCTGAAGTTCAGACTGCACGGAAATACATTTCTTTTCTCACTAGAATTTAGCCACACTCAGGCTTGCTCATCCTGTGATTCGTCTGCCGTTGCTTTAGAGCGATAGAAGTCTTTCCCTAACTCTTTAACGCACGATCGCTAAAGCACTTTGAACCGTTGGCGGCAGTCGTCTTAAAATCTTGCCTTTCTCCATATCCACTGCCACCAGCACCACCCGACCGCTGACATACAGCACCGTATGATCGAGCGAGCGAATCTCATACCCAACCGGAAGCTTGACACCCTCGATCGGCATCAATTGCGTTCTCACGATCGCCTTCATTCCCATGCGAAGCGACTGATGATAGCGAATCGAGAGATCAATCACAGGCAAATTGCAGCCCATTTCTACCAACTGCGCGAAATCAATGCCACGCGACTTGAGAAACTCGATCCGGGCTTCTTCCAGCCAAGCAATATAGCTACCGTGCCAAACAATCCCGGCAAAATCCGTATGGTGAGCGTAGACCGTGATCGGATAATCAAACCAATTAGGCGCGATCGGCGCAGGAACTAGATCTGAAGTGGGTAGGTGAGGGGATTGAGACACGATCGTCCTTTACAAACCATAATGAACACAGAGTAGCGCCACCGCCTAGACTTGAAACAGGCGCAGACCGAGAAAAATCACTCTCGATCTCTAAACACCACTCTGTTTTAAAGTCTACGCAGAAACGAGGCGAAGCGATGATCGAAAAAATTTTATTAGCGGATTCGGGTACAGGACGTTCCGAGGATATGCTGAAAGCGCTGATGGCGATTCCGTCGATCCAGCGAGCTATGGTAACAGTGCTGCACGTCGTTCCCCCGCAAACTAGCGCAGACGCGATGACCGAAAAGTGGGAAGAAGGCGGAAAAGTGCTGGCACAGGCGGTACAGTCGCTCAAACTAGAACCGAATCACGTTTCGGCAATGCTGCGGCAGGGCGATCCCAAAACGGAAGTGCTAAAAGCCGCCGACGAAGTGAATGCAGACTTGATTATCATGGGATCGCGAGGCCTCAAGCGACTGGTTTCGATTTTGGAAAATTCCGTCAGTCAGTATGTATTTCAGCTTTCGTCACGTCCGATGCTGCTGGTCAAAGATGACATCTATGTGCGGGCAATCAATCGAATTGCAGTGGCGATCGACAAATCCGAAGCCTCAAAGCAGTGTCTTACTTTGGCACTCTCTCTCATCCGGGATATCAAAGGCGGACAGTTGACGCTGATCCACATCGATTCTGATCCCAAAGCGAGTGAACGAGCCGGAGCCGAAGCCGAGAAAAATCCGGTTTTTGCAGAAGCGATCGCTCAAGCGAAGCAGTACGGTGTGAGCTACCGCGCAGTTACAGCAGTCGGTAAGGCAGGTCAAGCGATTTGCCGGGTCGCTGATGAAACAAAAGCAGATTTATTGATGCTCGGATCACCCGATCGCAGACCTTCGGTGGCTAAAGGACTGCCAGATCTCGATCGCCTGTTGGGAACATCACTATCTGACTATGTGCGGGTGTATGCAAACTGTCCGGTGCTGTTAACGCGAACCGTTAGTTAATCACGATCGCCCACATTTGAATTTTCAACCGGAAGCGGATCGGCAAATGCAAATCGACCTTTGCCGGTTTTTTTTGCCTCATACATGGCTTTGTCTGCCAGTTCAATCAGTGTTTCTAAGCGCTCGCTGTGATTGGGAAACAAGGAAATCCCAATGCTTGCCGTGACAGATAATGTTTCTCCCGAAATCGCGAAGGCTTGCGATAAGGTGTTGAGAATTTTGCGTCCAACTTGTGCGACATCCTGTACACCTGGAATCGTGGGCAGTAGCACAACGAACTCATCTCCACCCAATCGCGCAACCGTGTCACTCGCTCTTAAACATCCGGTCAATCGTTTCGCAACTGCTTGCAACAATAAATCACCGATCGGATGACCTAACCGATCATTAATCTGTTTAAATCCATCTAAATCGATGAACATCAGTGCCAGAATTTGATCGTTTGATCTGGCAATCCCCAACGCTTGAGTAATGCGATCGTAAAGCAATGCACGATTGGGTAATCCGGTTAATACATCGTGATTTGCAATGTAGTTTAATCGCTCTTGACTTAAGCGGAGTTGCGCGTTCGACTGAGATAATTCCTCTGCGGTTTGTCTGAGTTGAGCTTCGATCGTTTTTCGCTGTGTAATATCTCGAATTACACCGACTAAAAAAAGATTGCCTGCTGCATCTTTATGCTGCGATCGTTTCGTAGCAATTTTATACGTGATTCCATTTGCATTGGTGAATTCTTCTTCGTGTTCTATTTCATTCCCATGTTTGAAAACCAGATCATCTTGCTGCCAAAACACTTCCGCTTCATGTTCTGGAAAGACTTCATAATCTGACTTTTCAATCACCTCGGAAATCGGCTTTCCGAGAAGCTTCGAGTAAGCCTCATTTAGCACAATCCAGCGATGCTGTTGATCCTTCACAAAGACCGGATCAGGAATCGACTGAATAATGGAATGTAAAAATTCCTTCGATCGCTTCAATTCTTCTTCAGAATGCGCGATCGCAGCAATCACCGCAGCAGTGGAGGCGGACAGTACAATGCCTGCCGGAATTAATGGCACAATCCAGCCTGCCAGAAATAAGCCGTAGCAGATTGCAACCAGACCGCTACCAATCACAACCACAGCAATCAAATTTCGTTGAGGAAGCCGCAAATGCCAGCTCACGCTGATACCCACGATCGACCAGACCCAGATCCAAATCACATCGATCGGCTCACTCCAAGACTTAAGCTGCGTCCGCCCATCCAGCGTTTCACTCAGAATCTGGCTAATAATATTCGCCTGAATCTCCACTCCCGCGACATCTTCGGGGGGACGATTGATGCTGCCAGAATACGAGGTCGCAGAAAAATCCTTCAGGCTGGGGGCAAATGAGCCGATTAACACAATTCGATCGCGCAGTTTCTCAGCAGGAACCTTACCCTCCAGAATGTCTTGCATCCAAACCGTGCGAAAGCGTCTCGCCCCACCCCGGAAGTTTGCCAAAATCTGATATCCACCCGCATCGGCATTCGCGTAAACTCCATCGCTAGACTGAAAGCGTTGAAACACTGCCTGTCCGAGCTGCAACTGTCTACGATCGTGCTTCGCGCCTTCTTCTTGAATGCCCTTTTCTTTGAGATATAGCAGCGCCAATTGCATGGAAAAGCTGCGATGCTTGCGCTTGTCAGCATCAAACCAGTACAGTAGCGCCCGTCGAATTTTGCGATCGGCATCATAGATCACGTTGTTAAAACCGACCTGTTTTAGCTCCTCCAGTACGGGTGGAGGTGCAACCCCTCGCCCGGATGAATCAGGCATTTGCTGAATTCCAATCAGGTTCGGCATCGTTCTGAAGGTGGTCACCAGTTCGGCGTGTCCGTCATCAACTCGAACATCACGATAGATATCTAGCCCGATCGCACGGGGCTTTGCAGACTGAATGGTTTCCAGCAGTCTTGCCAACGTGCGATCGCCGATCGGCCATCTATAGCGCTGCAACTCTTCTTCGCGAATGCCGACAATGATGATGCGATCGTCCACGGCTTCAAGCGGACGCAGCCGAAAGAAGATATCGAGACTGCCGAGTTCCCAGGATTGGAGCGCGCCGGTGAATCGGACTCCAATCACGCAGCCTGCAATAACAGAGGCAGGAAGCCAAAATTTGGCGCTCCGTCGCAGCCGGGTTGAGATTTTTCTGCAAAATCCGAGTGGTCGCGTGAAGGGTTTACTCATTGCAGTTCAAATTAGTCTGATAGACAGAACGCTTTGACTAAGAAGCACGATACCAACAGGGAGTAGATTCGATCGTCGGCTGAGACTAAAGTTTCCCGATTCTGTCATATCTTCATCGTCTGGTTGCAATTTCTTTACTGTGCCTTGACCGATGCAGTTGATTCGTTAGGTTAGCTTGGGTGCAACAAGGGTTGGTAGGTCGCCCTTGCTAGAGGTAGTTAGCGCAAGGGGGCTTGTCGCTGGCTACCTTCTTTTGAGTCGCGGAAACACTTTATTTCTGTTTCACAAGCTCGATCGATTGAATCACCTGCACCGCTAACTGAGTGTTGTCGAGTCGATCAACTTCGCGAATTCCGGTCGGACTGGTGACATTGACTTCGGTGAGGTATCCACCAATCACGTCAATTCCCACGAAAAATAGACCGTCTTTCTGTAAGGTTGGAGCGAGTTGGGCACAGATTTCGCGTTCTCGATCGGTGATGTCAGTTTGGGCGCTCCGTCCGCCGACTGCCATATTGCCGCGAAATTCGTTGCCTGTGGGAATGCGATTGACGGCTCCAATCGGTTCTCCGTTTAACAGAATAATTCTCTTGTCGCCGTCTTTGGCTTGCGGGAGATAGGTTTGTACCATGATCGGGAGTGTCCCTTGGTGGGTGCTAATTTCGATCATGGAATTGAGGTTGCGATCGCCCGATTGCAGAAAGAGAATGCCTTCCCCCGCTTTGCCGCCTAAAGGTTTGAGGACAGCGGTTCCTTGTTGTTCGAGAAATTGCAGAATCACGCGCTTTTCTTGCGTCACGATCGTTTCGGGAATCGCTTCGGTAAATTGCAGCGCATACATTTTTTCATTCGCTGCCCGGATGCCGGAGGGGGAGTTAATGACTTTGGTTTTGGTCGGGTCGATGTAGTCGAGGATGTAGGTTGCGTAGAGATAGGCGGTGTTGACGGGAGGATCGGTTCGCATAAACACGGCATCCATCGTTTCGAGCGGCGCAAAGGTGGGCGGCTCGATTTCAAACCAACGATCGACGGCAACCCAGCGATTATCGCCCAGAGTGACGGGAACCAGTTTGACTCGTTCGAGCGTTGCCCAAGCTTTCCCTTCAACGACGCTGAGCCGATTTGCCTGGGTGATCCAGACTTCGTGCCCTAGCTGTTGTGCTGCTTCCATAAACGCCACGCTGGTGTCGTGGGTGGGATCGAGGCGATCGATGGGGTCGATGATGAATGCAATTTTCACGGTAGTTACATATGTAGTAGGGAGTGGGGAGTAGGGAGTAGATGGAGTTACGCTTTTCAAGCGGGAAAAGTGAAGTTACAGTTCTTGCTCCCCACTCCCTACCCATCTTCGGATCAACTATGCCGCCAGCAGCGGATCAAGTTTGCCCGATCGCTCTAGAGCGTGAATATCATCACAGCCGCCAATGTGCTGGTCGTTGATGAAAATCTGGGGGACAGAGCGGCGACCGTTGGAGCGTTCTGCCATTTTTGCGCGTCCGGGTTCGTCGCCGTCTAGACAGTATTCGGTGTATTGAACGCCTTTGCGATCGAGCAGAGCTTTGGCGCGGATGCAGAAGGGGCAGGTGCTCCAGGTGTAGATTTCAACGTTCGGACTCATAGGTGTCTCAAGCATTAGCAACGCTTTTAATTTTAGTCATAGTGTGACGTTTCGCAACGAATCCAACCATTCAGGGTGAAGCGGCTATCGGCAAAGCGGCGCGATCGACAAGACACAGGTAGCACTTCATGGAGGAAATGACTGGGAAAGAACACAATACTATTGTTAATGGGTTCAATATCTTGATAAGAATCGGCTTGAATATAGGAGCTATTTTCTAAATTTAGATCGTATATTCTTAATGCACCGCCGGAGAAGTTCTTAGGCTGTCGATAAAAATAATAGACGTAGGAGATGATTCGATTTGCAGCTTCTTCGCTTCCATTATCGTTGTGAGTTTTGTAATAGTTTCCGTCATTATGGGCTGTGAGTTGAATCTCAATTTGGGAAATCGAAGAAGCTTGAATGTTCCAGCTTTCTATCAAAGCTGGAATGACTGGTCTAATTTTCTCAATCATCCAGTTCTCGTATTCTTTGAAGAAGTAAAGAATACTGGATTGCCGATAGTCGATCGCACCTGTTGAGGTTGTAGTCGCGACAAATTGATCCTCGCGGTCAAGGACATAATTTAACAAATTGGTGCGCTCTTCTAACGATAGAAAATTACGAAGTTGAATGAATTGGGTGGGTTGATAGCAAGACATAGTAGAGTTCGATCGTGATGCACCCATTTCATACCAAATCGATCAAGATAAGTAAATCATTTTAGAGGATGTTTGAAAAGTTTCCGATCGTTGCCACAGTCCGCCCTGAAATGAATTTCGGGCTAATCGGCGAAAGTCCATTAGAAATGGACTTAGAACGTGAAACTCTCGCTCAGTCTACTTCAGTAGATTTTCCACCATTAGCCCGAAATTCATTTCAGGACGGGAGTACAACGAGAGCGAAGAGACTTTTCATACTTCTCAAATACTCTCTTAGCTGGTGGTTTAAACCGGACGATATTCCCGTGCCAAAAGATCAAATTCACGGTTCGCAGAACGCCCTGGATCATATCCCTCGTTCCGGACTCGACGACGCAAATCACTGAGATCTGGTGAGGCTTTCACCGCATCTTCTGGCGTAATCTTACCCAGTAGAATCAACTCACACAGCGCTTGATTCATCACCTGCATTCCTTCATTCGTATCCGTTTCCATCAATCGGAACGCATCAATTTCGTTGCCTTTAATCAAGTAATCTTGCATGGCGGACGTGTTAATTAGAATTTCGTGCGCCGCTGTTCTTTGACCGTCTGTTGTGGGTAATAGCTGCTGAGAAATAATGGCAAGTAAAGAGTCTACAATCTGAATTTTCATTGCAGCCTGCTCATCAGGACTGTAGACATTGAGTAAGCGGTTGAGTGTCGGAATTGCACCGCGCGTATGCAGGGTTCCTAACACTAAGTGTCCGGTTTGTGCCGCCTTTAATGCCGTATCGATCGTCACGCGATCGCGCATTTCCCCAATCAAAATTACGTCCGGATCTTCACGCAATACTGCTCTCAAAGCTTGATGAAATTCATGCGTATGTAAGCCAACTTCTCGCTGGCTAATCAAACATTTCTCAGAGGTGTGAACATATTCGATCGGCTCTTCGATGGTCACAACATGCCGCTGCTCGGTTTCGTTCAGGTGACGAATCATGGCTGCGATCGAAGTCGATTTTCCTGATCCGGTAGGTCCTGTCACCAGAATTAATCCTTGCTGATGACTGACAAGATATTTCAGCACCGAAGGCAACCCTAGATAATCGATCGACGGCACTTTCAACGAAATTAGCCGCAGCACGATCGCGCCACCCGTCAAACTCTCAAAGCAGTTCACTCGACAGCGCAGCAATCCCGGATAGTGAATTGCGGTATCGAGTTCTTTTTCTTGCCGAAATCGATCACGTTGTTCCAGAGTGAGAATTTCCGAGAGAAACTGATCAAACAGTTCTGGAGAAATCGCAGGCTGAGACTGACGTACCATTTGCCCGCCCACTCGATAGCGCGGCGGTTCTCCAACCCGAAGATGAATATCAGATGCCTGTTTTGCAAAAGCATCTCGTACCATCTGGCGAATCGTCGGTGTAGCCAACTGCTCCCGATTCACTCGCGTCGGCATCATCGGCGGTGGCGGAACGTTGGGTTGGGCGATCGCCGGATCAAACGATCGTGATCGGATTGGCTCATTACTGGGGTTTTGTGTCATAAACTCAGGCTGACAGGAAGACCATGATCGGAAGCAATGGGCAAATCGGGGGCAATGTGAGAAGTACTTTGATTTTTACGACTGTAGCGGAAATTCTGCATCGTATAAACACGGAGAAACTAAGTTTGCAAAAAGTTTGTGAGCGTAAAATCACGGAAGGTGCGATCGACCTTACTAGAAATTACTGAAGCACTTGCAGTAAAAGGTTCGACAAAGGTTTGCCAGTGGCTCAGTCTGTGCATCCTCAACTTAGTCTTCTTTGTAAATCCTTCATAGAATCATGCGTAGCGTTACTCGGCTGACCGATTGGCTCGAATCTCGATGGACAAATCCTGCTTATAGCGGCTGGCTTCTGGGAGCGATGGGGCTATTTTTCTTTCTCGCAGCGACCAACTCGATGGCAGGCTGGCTGTATGTCATGAGCGGCGTTGTGTTTGCGCTGATGGCGATCGCAGCCGTTCTCTCCCGGCGAACCCTGCAAGGACTCACGCTCACCCGCCGCCCGATTCAGCCTGTAAGCGTCGGAGAACTTGTGACGATCGAGCTATTGATCCAAAACTCAACCCGCCAGCGTAAATCACTCATTCAAGCAAAAGATTTGATCCCTTCGGTGCTGGGATCGCCCGTTCAGCGCGTAGTTGAGTTGATTAACCCCAACAATTCCTACTACTGGGTGTATCAGCACCCTGCAACGCGGCGCGGCATTTACCGATGGCACGAAGTTCGATTACGCACAGCTGCCCCCTTGGGGTTGTTTTGGTCGCGCAAATCTTTTCAAATCGATGCGATCGCGCTGATTTACCCGACCGTTCTCCCCCTGCAACGCTGTCCTTTAATCGATCAACTTGGACAACAAAGCAGTTTGCAGCTTCAAGCGCAGTGCCCGATTCCAGCTACCGAGGGCATGACGCGATCGCTCAGACCCTACCGTTGGGGCGATCCGATGCGGATGATTCACTGGCGCAGTAGTGCTCGCTACGGAGAGTTACGGGTGCGCGAGTTGGAAACCTTCACCAGTGGGCGGGAGATCGTGGTTGCGATCGACAGTGCCACCGAATGGGATACAGAAGCGTTTGAAGAAGCTGTGACCGCAGCGGCATCGCTGTATTTTTATGGCGATCGTCAAGCCCTACCGATCCGACTCTGGACAGCAGGAACCGGACTAATTCGGGGACGTTCAGCCGTGTTAGAAACCTTGGCAGAAATTCAGCCCAGCGAAGAAACACAATTCTCTCTGTTGCCAGATGCATCAGTCGTTTGGTTAACGCAAAATCCACAAAGCTTGAACACTTTACCAAACGATAGCCGCTGGGTGTTGTGGGGCGATCGCATACCGAGTTCAGCGCGTCTGGGGATTGTGGTGGGGAGGGAGCGATCGTTGCAGTCGCAATTACAGGATAAAGTTTAGGAGAGAGATGGAAACCGAAGTTTCAGAAGAATTTTGGCAGGGCATCGATCAGTTTAATCAGGGTGAATTTTACGCTTGTCACGACACGCTAGAAGCGATTTGGATCGAAGCTCCGGTGTTCGAGAAAAAGTTTTATCAGGGCATTCTACAGATCGCAGTCGGGCTATATCACCTGGGAAATCACAACTGGCGAGGTGCTGTGATTCTGATGGCGGAAGGCTCTAACCGTTTGCGAGAGTATCAACCGGAATATGGCGGAATAGACGTGGAGCAATTGATCGATGATGCTTCTGAATTGCTGAGCGAAATTCAAGCGGTTGGAGCCGATCGCGTCGCTCAAATCGTTCTCACTGCCGATCCACCACAAGACGGTGACGATCGCATTTTCTTATGCCCGCCAACGATCCAAAAGCGTTAGATAGACTTGATCTGAAACTTGTTAGGCTCGCCATTCGTCGTTAGATTCAGCACACTATATTGAAATTGAATTGACGGAATATTCAAAGATGCAGTTGATCAAATTTGATTAACTTTCTTACAGTGATATATTCGAGGTCATCCCGATCCTTTATGCAGTCCTCAGCCATGCTTCGTCTCCGATCGCTCTTCTTTCTTCCGATTCTTGCTGCCTCGGTGATTGCTGCTGGCAGTAGTTCTGCTCAAGCTCCCGCCGCTAGTTCAACCCCGCTCACCCTCCGAGCCAACACCACCGAAGCCAATGCTAAAACTGGAGTGGTGGTGGCAAAGGGCAATGTACAAATTAACTACCCCGCCCGTCAAATTCAAGCGACTTCTGCCCAAGCGATTTACTACAGCAACGAGCGGCGCATCGTGCTATCGGGCGATGTCTACGTGCTGCAACAAGGCAACAGCCTGCGCGGAGAAGTCATTACCTACCTAGTCGATGAAGGGCGATTTGTCGCGCTGCCCCAACCCAACAAGCAAGTCGAAGCCATTTATCTGATTGAAGCTCCCGCGACACCTGCCCAGCCTGCACCCGCAACTCCCGCCCCGTTCAGTCCAAGACCGCAGTTTCAGTCTAAGAATCGCTAACCAGTTGTCTTTCTCTGTTGATAGTCCCAGGAGCGGGTTTTGAGAATCGTTCTAGAAAACATTCACAAATCGTTTGGCGATCGCTTGATCGTCAACCGGGTTAGTTTGTCAGTCGCTCAAGGCGAAGTGGTTGGGCTGTTGGGGCCAAATGGAGCCGGGAAAACGACGACATTCTATATCGCAACTGGGTTAGAAAAGCCCGATAGCGGTAAAGTTTGGCTGAACGATCAAGATGTAACCGACCTACCGATTAACAAACGCGCTCATTTAGGGATTGGCTATCTGGCGCAGGAACCCAGTATCTTTCGGTATTTAACCGTGCGAGACAACATTCTGCTGGTGCTAGAACAAACCAAAGTTCCGCGCTGGCAATGGCGCGATCGCCTCAACAACCTGCTAAAAGAATTTCGGCTCGAAAAAGTTGCCTCGTCGCTAGGTATTCAGGTTTCTGGGGGAGAACGCCGCCGCACCGAACTGGCAAGAGCGCTGGCAGCCGGAGTCGAAGGCCCGAAATTTCTCTTTCTCGATGAACCGTTTGCCGGGGTTGATCCGATCGCCGTTGCCGAAATTCAAGAGATCATCGCTCAACTGCGCGATCGCCAGATGGGCATTCTGATTACCGATCACAATGTTCGTGAAACTCTAGCGATCATCGATCGCGCCTACATTATGCGAGACGGTCAGATTCTCGCCTCTGGCAGCGCTGAGGAACTTTACAATAATCCCTTAGTCCGTCAGTATTACCTTGGAGATAACTTCCAGCGTTAAAGCCCTATGTCTTCCGCTTCCTTCCGACTGCGATCGCCGATTTCTGTGCTCGATCGCTATATCACTCGTCAACTAGCAAGTCCGTTTATCTTTGGCGTAGCGGCGTTTTCGTCGATTTTGGTGTCGGTTGGGGCGATTTTCGATCTCATCCGCCAGATGACCGAACTGGGACTGCCGATCGCGATCGCAGCCCGTGTTCTCCTGTTAAGAACACCAGAATTTATTGCGCTGTCGTTTCCGATGGCAACGCTGCTTTCTGCCTTAATGGTGTATAGCCGTCTGTCTACGGATAGCGAACTGATTGCGCTCCGGAGTGCGGGGATCAGCATTTATCGCTTGATTGTGCCTGCGGTGGTGCTGAGCTTTTTGGTGTCGCTGCTGACGTTTGCCTTTAATGAAGCGATCGTTCCTGCCGCGAAATATCAAGCGGGGGTCACTCTAGAGCAAGCCCTAAAGCAAGACAAGCCGAAGTTTACCGAAAAGAACATTGTGTTCCAGCAGTATCGCGAGGTGAAGCAGCAGGATGGAGCTTCACAGCAGCAGCTTGAGCGGATCTTTTACGCCCAGCGATTCGACGGAGTGCAAATGAAAAGCTTAACGGTGCTGGATTTTTCGCAAGAAGGACTGAATCAGATTATCACCGCTAATTCTGCTCAATGGAACTTCGAGCAGCAAACCTGGGACTTTTCCGATGGCACGATTTATCTCGTCGATCCAAATGGCTCATATCGAAATATCCTCAAATTCGAGCGGCAGCAGATCCAACTCCCCCGCACCCCGCTCGACCTTGCCACCCGTAAAACCGATTCCGCTGAGATGAATATTGCTGAGGTGCAGGATTATATCAAGCTGGTGGAGCAGAGCGGCAACCAAAAGAGCGTCAACCAGCTCACAATGAGGATTCAGCAAAAAATCGCGTTTCCGTTTGTCTGTTTAGTCTTTGGGTTGGCAGGGGCAACGCTGGGAACTCGTCCTCGACGCGGCGGTAAAGGCACCAGTTTTGCGATTAGCATTTTGATTATCTTTACGTATTACCTGCTTTCATTCGTGTGTGATGCGTTCGGGCGATTGGAGATTTTCACCCCAGTTCTGGCGGCTTGGTTGCCCACGGTGGTAGGACTGAGCGCGGTGAGTTGGCTATTGGTACGGGCAGCACGATAAGCATGGATAAACCGCTCTTTCTTCGGAATCTTTGGTATTACGCACTTCCGGGCGGATCGCTTAAACCGGGACAGACGATCGCAAAAACTCTTCTAAACGAACCGATTTTATTCGGACGAACGCGATCGGGTGACGTTTTCGCGCTGCGAGACATTTGTCCGCATCGCGCAGTTCCCTTAAGCTGTGGACGATTTGACGGCGCTGAAGTGGAATGTGCCTATCACGGCTGGCGATTTGATCAAGCTGGACAATGTACGGCAATTCCAGCCTTGACCGAGGATCAAACGCTTGATTTTTCTCGATTTCGGGTGCGATCGTATCCGGTGCGAGAGCTTCAGGGGAATGTCTGGATTTTTATGGGAACTGATGATCAGAGCTTTCCCGAAGATGAACCGCCGCAGGTTCCAGGATTTGATAGCACTTATCAAGCTGTAGTCGTGATGAATTTCCCTGCGTATCTCGATCATGCGATCGTTGGATTAATGGACCCTGCTCATGTACCGTTTGTCCACCAATCGTGGTGGTGGCGTTCTGATCCAACCTTAGCGGAAGAAGTGAGAACCTTTGATCCCTCTCCGTTGGGGTTCACGATGCGGCGGCACAAACTAGAGCGATCAACGCTGCTCTACGATTTAGTGGGCGGTGATCCAGAGGTCGAGATTTCGTTTCAGCTTCCGGGCGTGCGGTTTGAGCAAGTGATTACCAAGCAGCATCGCGTTTGTAATCTAACAACGATGACCCCACTGAATGACAACGAAACTGAGGTGACAACGCTGTTTTATTCAACCATTCCTTGGTTTAATCTGCTCAAACCGTTTTTGGTTCCAGCAACTCGGACATTTCTAAATCAAGACCGCGAGATGGTGGTCAAGCAGCAAATTGGGTTAAAGCACAATCCTGGATTAATGCTAATTAAAGATGCAGATACTCAGGCGCGGTGGTATTACCAATTAAAAGCGGAATTTACGCGATCGCAAACTGAGATGCGATCGTTTGTAAACCCTGTAAAAGAGCAGGTTTTACGATGGCGGTGTTAATCGAATGCTACTTTTTTTCGGGCGATCGACACACAAACTCCATCACTTTATGCGTACTGCTTCCTGCCTTCGGTTGCAGCAACATTCCCGTATCACCGTAGTCGAATTTTTGAATCAGCTTCCGATTCGTTGTGTAAGCATTCACTTTTCTGAGACGCTGCGATTGAGCGGTACAATCCGCCGACCAGCGCATCACCGCACCATATACAGGCTGATCTACTTTCACATCAAGTAGCGCATTATTCGCTTCTGGAAACTGGCGGTATTCCCAGTACCAGACGATCGATCCATTTCGCTGAATCGAACTGGTATCGACAAAAAACTGATCTTTAACCGAATTTTCTGTGATCTTCGTCCATTGAGCCGTCTGAGCCAGGGTCGATCGCATCGGTAGGATCGTTGCTCCCAAAAGTAAAGCAGCGCTACTCAAGAATGCAGCAGAGCGATTTACCAATTTCAAAGCGTTCATATTTTCACTAGCGGTTAGTCGGTTTTTCTGTGGATGGAGTAGTGCGGTTAGAGTTGCGATTTGCAGTCCCTAGATTGCGGATGGCTTGCAGGGCAAATTGATCCTGTGGACGCTCATCGAGTGCCCGTTGGAAGTAAAGTCGAGCCGCTTTTTGATCTTTGCGCTGAGCGGCGGCATAGCCCGCGTTCATGTAGCGATCGTAGAATGTTTCGCTGCGGGTCGGTTTCTCAGGCTTTTCAGCAACGGCAGGCTGATAGGCTCTCAGTGCTTTTTGCACATAAGGCGCGATTTCCCGCGCATTGAATTTATTTGCGTCGCCCGTCATCCACCAAGCTGCGACTCGTTGAACCGCAGCCGTTTCATTATTGCCGATCGCTTTTGCTTCTTCCTTCAGCACATCGCGCACGATGCAAGTCACAATTGATCGAGCAATGCCCGAATTTGCTTCAAACTCAGAGGGAGAGAGCGATCGTCCGGTACAGGCTTTTGACCAGTGTGGGATATTGTCGGGCTTGACCTGCCAATCGCTGAATAGTCCGGTGTTCGGCTTTTCGGGTTTTGAGGCTTGGCGTAGGGCTTCCACAATTCGATCGACTTGAGCATCGCTCAACTGCGCCGATGCGGGCAGCGCAATTAAACCAAAAGCGCCGATCACGAGTAATTGTCTGATTAGGTGTTTACAAAAGTGCATAGCCGCTAAAGGTTGCATCAAAAATATGATCGTTATTTTGATCTTAAAGTGCCTGATCCTAACAAATTCTGCTTGAATCGAGCAGTGCTGATATCAAAAAACTATGAAGGAATCGGGCTTCGAGGTCAAGCCATCGTGTGCCAGCCAATTCAACAAAAACAGGGGGCTGATTTACAACCCCCCGATTTCACGACCGTTGCAACTGCGCTCTACTGAGTCACACGACCAACCACTTGGTCTTTGAGCTTGTTGAACTCCTGCCCTAACTCCTCCCGGTTGGAAGCTTTCAGCAAATATCGATACACAAACCAGATGCTGTAACCCAGTCCTACCAGTTCAAAGGTCGGCTGTAATAGGGGAACATCGTTGATCGCACCTAAAAGGGCGAGGGTGAGCTTGACCGAAACGATCGAACCAAAAATCAGTCCGACTGTCACCAAAGGTTTACGGTACTCTGAGAAAAATCGACCGAGATATTCGGGCAGCGATGCCAAAACCGAATAAGTCTTGTCGGCGATTTCGCGCCACTGTTCGCTGCTTGAATTGCTAGAGACAGGCGCAAGCGTTCCAGCTTCGTCCATTTTGATCGTCGGAGTTTCGACGGTGGAGGCTTCCATTTCTTTCACTTCAGGTTCCATACTAAATACCTTGGAAACAATAACTTAGTTTGTCTCGCTGGAGCAAAATTCCAGCATTCGGACAGTAGCAGAATTCAGCTTTAATTTTCGCTATCTTTCAAACATAGCGAAAGTTCAGAGATAAACTTGTCTCTTGCAAGATAGATGATCCTCAAAAATCTGAATTCTGTAAACCCTACTTTTGAGCAGATTTACCCGCCAGTTAGAAGATGTAAAGGTTCATAGTGTGTTTGTTCTATAACTTACCATTAGTCAAGTACGATCGCGTCACTAAGATTCTATAAGCTGCAAAATTCTCGAATCGCTTGCCAAATCTGCGCTTCTTGATTTACTAGGCTGTGATCGCTGTCCAATTCAATCAAATTCACCCACGATCGGTCTTTTCCATACAGACGACTTTGAGCGATCGGAATCACTTCATCGTGGACTCCATGTAAGACTAAGGTTGGAATAGGTCTCTTAATCTGGGATTCGTCGTATTTTTTGAGATCTGAAACAATATCGTAATTCAAAGGCAATGATCCACCTGTGCCGTAGTGATAGATCAAAATTGGCACCCCGGATCGCCATCGCTCTAGTTCAGAGGAGCCGAATGTGGGAAGCCAATGATTTAAATAATTAAATGCAGGTGCAAGCAGAACGACACGATCGATTTGCTCACATTGCTCAGCAATCCAAGCGGCAGTTAATCCCCCAAAGCTAGAACCAATCAGCGTTACAGGTTCGTCGCGCAACAGGCTTTTAACCTGCTGAATCTGGCGGGTCAGGGTGAGATGTTGAAAATCGTTTTGATTTAGATCTGGAATTTCTAGGGAGAGATGAATCGATTGAAAGCGATCGCAAAGTTGACGAGCTTTGGTCGATCGTGGACTTGAAGCAAATCCATGCAAATAAAAATATTTCATCTCTCCGTCGAACTTAGTAACTGATTTGTAATGTGACCGATCCCTCGACTCGTTGTTCTCCCCCAACGACCGGACTCGGAGCGGCTTGAACCTTGGCATTTCGTAACTCCATTACCGCAGCATCCCGGAAAATGGGGGGCGGTGCAGAGGCTCCATTCACCTGAACATTCACAATGTCTTTACGGGTTAGATTCAAAGCACTAAATACTGCATCTGCTTGAGCTTGTGCCTCTTGAGTGGCTTTACGGAGCGCTTGTTTTTGGGCAGTGGCGATCGCTTCATCTGACGCGACAAAGCTGACCCCATCGATCCGACTTGCGCCTCGCTTCACCGCTTCATCGATGATCTCACCTGACCGTTCGGTCGGAACTCGAAACGAAACATTATTCGATCCGGTATAACCGACTAAGGTTTGACGATTGTTGTTGTAATCGTAGCGAGGACTCAAATTGATCCCCGTGGTTTCGAGCTTATCCACTTGGCGCGATCGCAAGAAGGTGACGACTGCATTCGATCGGCGAGCCACTTCTTGTTGCACGTCATTAGCGGTTTTGCCTTGGACTTCGACCCCCAATCGCACTTGCGCCAAAGTCGTTTGGATATCTTCAAACCCGCGACCTGTAACAGTTAAGGTTCGCACCAATTTCTCCTGAGCCTGAACCGGACTAATCATCGATAAGCTAACAATACCGATCGCCATTGGGATGGCGCTTAACCGTTGCCAAGGTGACTTCTGAATGGATTTCTGAACTGGACTCATCATCACAATTGCCGTACTTAAGAATGTACCTACTTTGACATTGCATGGGATGAATCGTGCGATCGGTTACACTTTTCGCAACTCAAGACGGCGCACCTTAAGACGGGTTGTGCTTGCGCTCATGAAGTTTCAGGCGAATTTCTGCATGAACTTCTCGCGTGATCGGGTAAAAATACACCAACACCATGCCAATGAGCAACGCGATCGTGGGAACCGGACCGATCGACAGTCGAATCGCTAACAACACATCGTCTGGCTGAACAGGCAGCGGAACTGCATCCGTTGGCTTGACGTATCCTGCCCAACCTAAACTTTGCAGCACGATCGCCACCGCAATCCCCAAAGAAACCTTTTGCAGAAACGTCACAAAGCTATAGAAAATTCCTTCGCGGCGCTGTCCGGTTTGCAGTTCATCGAGTTCGATCACATCCGGCAACATCGACCAGGGAATCAAATACGCGACCGATACCCCAAATCCTGACATCACTGCCAACACATACATCAAGGTCAACTGTCCCGGCTGCAAAAAGAACAACCCGCCTTGTGCAATAATCCACAGCACCATGCCCGCTGCATAAACGCCCCGTTTTCCAATTCGCTGACTCGCTGCATTCCACAGCGGAAGAACGAGCATCGCAGTCAGTTGCACGGCTAACACCACGGTTGGAACTGCCCACGGACTATTCAGCCTCATCCAGCTTCCGACAAAGTAAGGAATAATCGCCGCCGTAAGCTGAAAACTGAGCCACGAACATAGATAAATCCCAACGACAAATAGAAACGGACGGTTGCTGAAGGCAATTCTGATTTGTTGCGCGATCGGAATCGAGACAGGTTGCTCTGATTCAGGACGCTGTAGCCCGATCGCTTTCATTCGATCAAACGTTCCCCAAACACACCAAAACAACGGCAACGAACCTAAAACCGCACAGACCGCGCCAATCACCAGATAGCGCTGTCGCACTTCGGGAAACATCGATCCAATAATACCGACCAGCACGACTGAGAGAATGCTGCCGCCGATCGAGAACGCAAATCGGTAACTGTTTAAGCTGGTGCGCTCATCGTAATCCTGCGTCATCTCCGGCGTGAGTGCTGTGTAAGGCAAATTCACCACCGTATAGAGCCACCCGAACGCGATCGAAATAAAGGTGTAATACCAAAACAATCCCCACTGCTGCGCGTCTGGATTGTCGCTAAACTTTGGCACAATCCATTGCAGGAAAAAGAAAAACCCGAACGGAATTGCACCCGCCAAAATCCAGGGGTAGCGGCGACCGAGGCGAGATCGAGTCTTATCGCTCATCACCCCAACCATCGGATCGTTGACCGCATCCCAAACCTTCCCGACCAATTGTGTTTGTCCAGCCAGTCCAGGATTGAGTCCGGCAACATCCGTCAGAAACGGCGAGAGGTAGAAAATCAAAATATTTGCTGTAATCGCAGGACCTAAATCTCCAGCTCCATAAGCAATTTTTGTTTTGAGGTCGAGTTTTTCAGAAATCGGCTCGTTAGCAGAATTATTCATAACAAAGTCGCAGAATCCGGGGTAACAGTTGTATTATTTTCATCGTCTTCACCTGTGTAATCCGCAGGTTGCAGAAAAACTTATCTATTTTTGACTCCACTATGCCCGATTCCACTCAGTCCGATCTTCATGTCAGTTGGTCAGATTATCATCTGTTAATCGAAAAGCTTGCGGCTCAGATTTATCGATCGGACTGGCAGTTTAATCAAATCGTCTGCTTAGCAAAGGGCGGATTGCGTATCGGCGATGTGCTTGCCCGTATCTTCGATGTGCCTCTGGCGATTTTATCGACTTCCTCATATCGGAGCGGGAGTCAATCGAGAAGTACGCTGGTGTTTTCAAAAGATCTCACCATGACGACGCTGGGTATGGGTAGTCATGTTTTACTGGTTGATGATCTGGTGGATTCGGGAGTGACGTTGCAAAAGGCGATTCCTTGGCTCGATCGACATTACGGTTTCTATATCGAAGAGGTTCGGACTGCCGTTCTCTGGTGCAAAGCTTGTTCTGTAATCAAACCGGATTACTACGTCGATTATTTAGAGCATAATCCTTGGATTCATCAACCGTTTGAGAAGTACGAGAAGATGGAACCTTCAGAACTTCTGAATCTTCCAGAGTGAATCTGCTTCTTACGAAATAAAATTTGCCGCTCAACTAAGCTCAATTGCTCAGCTCAATCATTCGACTGGGCAGTTTACTCTTGTGTATATGGATTGTTCCTTAAGGGTGAATATCGAAATTTAATGAAGCTATAAAGCAAATAGGGGTTTAAGAAGTTTTGGCTTTAGAGTAGTGAATGGTAAAAATCTAATAATCAGAATATCGGCATGAAAAGTTCTAGTTATTCGGAAGAATTTAACAGACATAGTAAAACTAAGTCTAAATTAGAGACGGTTTCATTGTTCTAAAGATATAGTCCTGGCGATTCCGATTTTGTGGATGACTCAAAACAGTTCTTGCTATCTCTAGAAGATAGGCTTGGTGGAGAGCGGACACTGCTCGCTAAAGGTAGTGGCGACATTTTTCTTTCACCAGTGTCACCTGCAATTGGATTAGTAGCCTCATTTGTTGTTGCACCACTTATTAGAAAGTATTTAGATGGTCTTCTCGACGGTGATGCTCTTGAAGAACTGGGAGAAAGTCATCGTGAAGAGGTGGCATCCTGGTTCTTTAAATTAGAGGAAGACATCACCACAATAGTCGCAGTAACTGATGACTTATTGAAAGACTATCCTAATGCTTTTGTGTGTCGTCGCCAGCAAACAGATTTAGTATTGACAGTTGATTTGGGTAGTAGCAAGTTAGGCATAGTCTTAAATAAATATCATCCTGATGAAGCAAGAGAAACGCTTCCTAACAGTATTGTTAAGGCAGTCAAATATATAGTTGAAAATCAAGTAGAGGGAAGCTTGGGAGACTTTAGTTTACAGTACGACTCTCAATCTGAAGAGTGGTATATGCACGTGACAATGCTGATTAAGCTATCCGAAAGAAGCTAAGAACTAGTCCACAAAAAAACGGGTTAACTAAAGAAGTTAACCCGCCAGCTTGGGAACGCGCAGAGAAACTATTTTTGAACAACCAATTTCACGTTTGCATTGTTCAAGCCAGGGCGCTTGACTTCAGCCAAGGTCTTGTTCACAGCGTACTTCTGGTTGATCGAGTTGATTAGCTCGGTTTGGTTGTGCTTCTTAGCAACACCCCAGAGGTCAGCGATCAGGTCGAACGAACCATCAGCATTACGCGACCAGCCCAAATCATATTCGCCGTCGAGAACTGCAACAATGTCAGAACGAACGCGCTGACCGTTGTAGCCACGGACATCAGCCTCGGTCTTAACCGAGATGCCCAGATCGCGGAGCGAGGACTTGAGGATTTCAGCGTCAGTGATTTTGGTGCGAAGAGTGCTAAAGTGAGACATTTTAGGTTTCCTCCGTGGAAAGTTGATAACAACGACAACGTTTAGGTTTTAGATGTTTTGTAACTCCGGGTACTTGCGTACTCAAGCTACAAGACGGGTGTTCATACTGCTGGACGCTCGCCCAGCCCTTTGTCCTGTGGGAAGCAGGACAAAAGCCTTTTAGAACTCAAGTCGCTGATATTCAGCAACTGAGGCTGCCGCAGGTCGCGCACGCTGCCTAGCCCAATCCCTAAGGGCTGTAACCTGCTCAGTCATTGTCTTGGACAGCGGCAGAGTTGCTCTCGATGCCGCGATGATGTCCAATTGGGTAAACTCTCGATCTTGAGCAAATGCCTCGTACATGGCTGCCACTAAGGCTTGCTCAATTTCCGCTCCCGAGAAGCCGTCGCAAACGTTTGCGAGCTGGTCGAGATCGAAGCGTTCGATCTCTCGGCGGCGTTTCGCGAGGTGAATTCGGAAAATCTCTTTACGCTCTTCAGCAGTCGGAAGGTCAACGAAGAAGATTTCGTCAAATCGACCTTTTCTAAGGAATTCTCCCGGAAGGCGCTCGACTCGATTCGCAGTCGCCATCACAAACACTGGAGAGGTCTTCTCCTGCATCCAGGTCAGGAAGGAACCAAAGATTCGACTGGAGGTGCCACCATCGGAATCGGCTGATCCAGTGGTTCCAGCGAACGCTTTATCCATTTCATCGATGAATAGGATGGCGGGTGAAATCGATTCCGCAGTTTTAAGCGCGTTGCGGAGGTTCGCCTCTGATCGACCTACCATCGAACCATCGTAAACTCGACCCATATCTAACCGCAGCAGAGGTAATCCCCACAACCGCGAGGTCGTCTTGGCAATCAGCGACTTTCCGCAACCGGGAACACCCAGAATCAGCATTCCTTTGGGTTGGGGCAGTCCATACTCTCTCGCTCTTTCGGTGAAAGCGTCCGATCGCTGCCTTAACCAGTGCTTCAGTTCATCGAGTCCACCCACCGAATCGATCGTTTCATCTTCTTCGATGTACTCTAGAATGCCGTTGCGTCGAATCAGTTGCTTCTTCTCAGAAAGAACGATGTCAACTTCTTCTTCGGTTAAGCGTCCGGCGGTCACCTGAGCTTTACGATAAACTTTTTCCGCCTCATCGCGGGTCAGACCTAACGCCGCTTTCAGAAGCTTTTCGCGCGTCTCGGTCGTAATCCGACGAGTGCGAACTAGATCGAGTTGAGCGGTGAGAACTTGATTCAACTCAGCCATATTGGGGAGGGGGAAGTCCATGACAACGACTTCTTTCTCCAACTCGATCGGGATGTTTTGCATCGGAGACATCAGCACGATCGCTTTTTGCGTTCCCTTGAAGCTGGCGATCGCGTCGCGCAACCACCGAGTCACCGCAGGGGAATCAATAAACGGGTGCAAATCCTTGAAAACAAAGATGCCGGGCTCGCGCTGACGCATCACCCACTCGATCGCAGCCTCTGGAGAAACTGTGTTGTGCTGGGTCACGCTGCGGGGCTGACCGTACTCCACAATCCCGTGAGTCACTGTCCACAAATACAACCGCTTGGAAGGTTTCATCTGAGCAAGAATCGAGATCGCTTGCTCTGCCCGCTCTTCTTCCGAAGTTACAAGATAAATTAAAGGATATTGAGCCTGTAACAGGATATTTAGCTCTTCTTGCATAACCGCGACCCACTAACAACGGTGCAGATGTGTGAAGCGAACCGATCAGACTGCGAACTCTGCGGTAGATACTAGCAGGGAACGACAACCTTCTCTTCGCTGGAAGACCCGATCGAAACGGTCGATAGCTCATCCTGAGTTACAGCGTTGGAGGAGTGCCCTAAAGCAGTCAACTCGCCGTTTCTTAGGACTACCGGAGTGGTACAACTGGGACAGTCGTAAATCCGATGGGTTTGACCATGAGCTTCTTCTTGCTGCTCAACAACCTCCGGGTATGTGAGGTAAAAGTCGAGCGCCCTCTCTGCGAGGACTGACATCGCCTCTGAACTCATCGCCGCTTGGATTTTTAGCTTGCGGTGCAATTCGGGCGGGAGATACAACGTAACTTTCTGCTTGTCTTGCATAGAACTTTCAGTCGTTTTACCCGGGTATGCAATTACGATATCTGGCAGATTGGGAAGCTGTCAAGACGGTATGCCAGCATGACGGCATTATTGTTACATTCGTTTACATTATGAAGCAGGGTTTGAGTTGGATTTTAGTTGGAGTGATTGGGCTAACAGGTTGCAATGGCTTGCCTTGGGAGCGATCGCAATCCTTGGAGAGTGCGATTCCTGACCGTTGGCAGACCTACCGGAATCCTCGATTTGGCTTTGAGTTTTTGTATCCAGAGGGCTGGATCGATTCGATTCCCCCGGAAAATCAGGATGGTATTGCGTTTAGTGATCCGAAGAATGCGGGGTTTGAGATTCGCAGTTGGGCGAAGTTGAAGCGATCGACTCAAAAATCGCAGCCGACGAACTTTACAACGGCGCAGGGGATACCCGGACGATTAGAGGTGAAGGTCGAGGCGCAGACTAGCACGATGATGTTAACGATCGACCATAAAGACAGGGAATATCACTGGCGCGGCATCGCTCCGAGTGGGCAGTTTAGCAACTACTACCGATTCTTCTCGTTTATTGCCAGTCGATATCGAGTTCCGAATTAGAGAAGAGGAAGTTGTGTAGGTCGATCAGCCTAGTCAAGTGATCTGAGGCGCTATGCGGAAAATTTAGTGTAGAGAGTGTAGATCGACTCCTACAAGCTTGCTAATGGAGGAATAATGAGCGGACGAGAATCAATTCGTGGCTACCTCGTTCAGACCCTAATCGCATTGTTTGAAGCGATGTCGGATGAAGAATGGATGTCTATCCGTCTCGAACCCGGTGGAGATGAAGAAAAGGCTGACCTAATCTTTTACTTAAGCAATGATCGCAAACGAGCAATTCAAGTTAAGAGTACGGCAAAGTCGTTTCAGAAGGCAGAAATTGAGAGCTATGCAAGGGAGCTTGAAAATAGCGTAGAGGCAGATGAATATCGTCTTGTTCTTGTCGGAAATTTAGGGTCTAAAGTTGCTTTAGCAGAGATCAGTAAGATTGGGAGGGTCACTGTACCCGAACCAGTACCGCAGATTCCTCGTACCCTAGTTGCAGCTGCTGCACATCATCTTGAAGATTGGCTAATCAAGTACGGGTACTCTGCCATTCCCGCCTTAGCACGGGAACTATTGATACGTACACTAACTAACTCACTGGAAGAAGTATCCACAGGTTCTGAGCCTCAAAAACGAGATGAGTTCAAGACCAAGCTTGAGAAGTGGGTTCTGAGTGCATATCCTGGTGCAATGACAAGTGTTGCACGCGAAGTAGCAATCCAACTTCAAGGTTCGATTGGTGCTAATCAGCAAACTCTAAAGCAAGAGGCATGTTTGGAGGCACTTGATCTTGTCGATGAGTACTTTGCCTATCATCTGTTACCTAGGTCTGTAATTGGTTGTTCCAATGATGGCTTTAAGTTTGCATCTCGTGTTCGCAGCTGTTATTCAAAATTGATCATTGCTTGTGAAAATATTCAAGTAGTCAATGAATTCCGTCGGTGCCTTGGTGCTAACGGTAAATGGCAGGCAGATTACATTATTGATTTCTGGAATGCCATACGCCAAGAGCTAGGCTTTGCTGGCGATGCTGAGCACTCAGACCACAGTAACCCTTGGGTAGCTCATATAAACCTTAATTCAGAGTCCAACAACTTGTACAATCCGTACAAAAAAGATTTAGAAGAACTGGCTAGAAAATATGGCTATGTTCAGTCAGATGAAATAACAAAGAAACAATTACCGCCAACTTAACAACCGCAATGCATTAGAATATCTGTATTATCCCTTGGGTGCGAAGGTTATTAGCGTCCGGTGATCGCGACCGCTTTTCAGTTTACGATCGATCCTCATATTCTTCGTCGAAGCGCGATCGCGGCATTAAGGTGAATGGAGTCGTTAGTTCAGCTTACGATCGCTTCTAATATTTCTCGCCAAAGTGCGATCGCAGAATTAACTTGAAACAGGACATGCTTTCTGCTTTTTAGCTCTTCAACGACGAAAGGTCAGTCTTGTGAATCGATCGCTATCGGTTGTGCTTTTGCATCAGCAGAAGTGACTCAATCCACTAAGTTCTAAGGCTGTTGATTGGGCAGTTGAAGTAGAATAGACAGTAAAATAAGGTCGCTCTATGGTAATTCGACAACGGCGTTACAGCAAAGAAGAGTTGGCTCGACGTGGGCAAGAACTCTATGAATCTGGTATTCGCCAACAAGTTGAAGCCGGAAACGAGGGCAAAATTGTAGCGATCGACATCGAAACCGGAGACTATGAGGTTGGGGATACTATCATGGCTGCAACCGATCCGCTCTTTGAACGCATCCCCGATGCCCAGCCTTGGACAATTCGCATCGGACATCGCGCCGTTTATCATTTTGGTTCACGGAGTCTGAAGCAGAATCAATGATTTACGGAGTTGTGAATGTGCGTCGTGAAGCCACGCTTCCCCTTATTGTTGGTAACTCATCTGGACAACGAGAAGCCATTAATACTGTAATCGACACTGGATTTGATGGCTTCCTATCTCTGCCCTCTGAACAGATCATTCGACTTGGGCTACCTTGGCGAACTTCCAATACAGCAACCCTGGGAGATGGTAGCGAAGTCTTGTTCGACTTCTACGCTGCAACAGTAATTTGGGATGGGCAATATCGCACAATCGATATAGCAGCATCAGAGACGGAACCCCTGCTAGGAATGGCAATACTCTACGGGTATCGATTACAAATTGATAATGTTGAGGGTGGCATCGTTAAAATTGAAGCCCTGTGATTGTAGTTTAAGACCTGCTTGTGAAGCACGGTCTAACCTATCGTTCTCTCGTCGCCGTTCAACTTTGTCGTTAGTTCAGTTTATGATCGCTCCTCATATTCCTCGTCAAAGTGCGATCGCGGAATCAAATTGATATCAAAGGTAGTCTTGTAAAAATCTTTGCGAACAGAGGTTTCGCGCCTCGTGGATAGCGATCGTTGATCCTTTTCAGTTGTACTAGCGCTTTCGACCATACAACTGAAAAAGCTATCGTGAGCGTTAAAGGATTGATATTCCGTAAATTTTCTGACTTTCTTTATTTCGGTAAGATATACGAATAACTGCAACTAATGACCATAAAAATCTATGAACTACCGAGATATCATCACAATCGAACCTGAGAAACGTGGCGGTAAACCTTGTGTTCGTGGTTTGCGTATTACAGTCTATGAAGTGCTTGAGTACCTAGCCTCTGACATGACTGAAGCAGAAATCCTCGACGATTTCCCCGATCTAACGCGAGAAGATTTAAAGGCTTGCATTGCATACGCTGCTGACCGTGAGCGTCGGTTTATGGCTACGCCATCCTCTGCATGAAACTGCTCTTTGATGAAAACCTGTCGCCTAAATTACCGAACCGTCTGAGCGATCTTTTTCCAAACTCGCTTCACGTTCGAGATGTGGGTATGAAAGCAACAATCGACCCAATCGTTTGGGATTATGCAAAAGACAATGATTTGATGATTGTCTCGAAAGATGCTGATATGCACGATCGGAGCTTAGTATTTGGGAATCCACCAAAAGTCATTTGGATTCGACGGGGAAACTGTTCGACATTAGAAATTGAAAATTTGCTGCGTCGAGAGTTCAGCGCGATCTAATTATTTTACGAAGATAAAAGTTTATCGCTGCTTGCTCTATCATGATGCACCGATGGGTTTGAATCTCTTTAACAACAGGAGAAAACATACTAGAGAACGCTGCAGAACAACGCCCATGCACGCTGATCGTCGAGAGCCAATTATGGCAGAGGCTGTCTACGGCGGGTAATGGGCATCGTTAGTTCAATTGACGATCGCTCCTCATATTCCTTACCGAAGTGCGATCGCGCTACTTTCGGGCTGATACCTAAGACGAGCGATCGGAACTATATGCCAATGACTTTGAGCGTAATTTGATCGTGCCGCTATCATAAAGGTTACTCGTTACCAAACAGTTACCAAACAGACGCTGGGCGACTTCGCAAGCCTAGAAGCCAGATGCTTACTCTGTGGTTCGGTGTTGGTGATTGAAACTGCATTTATTTCTGAATGCGCTATCGTTTCAGGATGCGTGAGAGACTAGATCAGGTGAATAAGAGTCTGGGCAATGATGCGATCGGTGCAAGAAAGTCAAATCAGTCCGCGTGAGCGATCGTGGTTTTATTGGTTTACAGTGCCAATTTATCCCTATAGCCAGCGTCGGACGATCAGGCGCGAAGTCGTCGAAAATGCTGTTTGGATATTTGAACAGCTTCAGGGAATTTTCTACGTTGTTACACCGATTCGGATGACGGTTGTAAAGCTCGATGCAGGTGGGCTTTTAGTCTATGCACCTGTTGCCCCAACGGTTGAATGCTTGCGATTACTCGATGACATTGTTTCCGTTCACGGCGACGTTAAATATATTATTCTTCCAACTGCTTCAGGTTTAGAGCATAAAGTATTTATTCCGCCATTCGCTCGAAAGTTTCCTAATGCTCAAATTTATGTTGCACCGGATCAATGGAGCTATCCGGTTAATTTACCGTTGTCTTGGTTGGGCTTTCCTCGCGATCGAACGCATTTACTTGATGGTCGATCAGTTCCCTTTGGCGACCAGTTTGACTATGCAAAATTAGGTCCGATTCGATTGGGATTAGGACCATTTGAAGAAATCGCATTGTTCGATCGACGCTCTAAAACGCTGATGGTGACGGATTCTGTTGTATCGATTCCAGAAGTTGCCCCAGAAATCCTGCAAATTGATCCTTACCCGTTGTTGTTTCATGCACGTGAGACGGGAGCGGAGGGAATTGAAGATACCGAAGCCAATCGCCGTAAGGGTTGGCAGCGCGTTGCATTATTTACGTTTTACTTTCAGCCCAGTGGTTTAGAGGTTGCCGATTTAGTTCCGTCGGTACGTGAAGTCGCCAAAGCGCCTAATCGCTCGAAAAAAGCCTTATTTGGTTGGTATCCGTTCCACTGGAAGGCGGGGTGGCAGCGATCGTTTGAGGCATTACGAAAACATCGATTGATCGTGGCTCCAATTTTGCAGAGATTGATCCTGAATCGGGAACCGCAGATTGTAATTGATTGGGCGGAAAAAGTCGCCAGTTGGGACTTTGAGCGCGTGATTCCCTGTCATTTAGAAGCACCGATCTCAGCCGATGCTAAAGAGTTTCGGGCGGCGTTTAATTTTCTGGAGAAGAACGGCGATCGAACTCTGCCCGATGAGGATTTTGCACTGTTGAAACAACTTGAACAGGGCTTGATTAAAACGAAAGTGACACCACCGCCAAAAGATAAGCTCTAGAGAAACAGGATAAGGATTTTTCCCTATCCTGTAGGCGCGGAACGATACAGAGACTTATCGAACTTGTGTATGTTTAACGCACTGCTTCCAGCATTCGCGAAAAATAGAATTTCGTGCTGGTCATTGCTTTGCGCTGAATTTTAAAGCCACAGCTTTCCAACACTTTCACAATATCGGCTTCACGATGCTGATAAGCGCGAGTCGTCTTACTTGGACCCGGAAAGAACTCCCCGATCCGCTTCAGAATCGTCAGCAAAAAGGTCTTCGGCGCAAAACTCAAAATCAAACGATCGTCCGCCAAACTTGCCAAATGCTTGATCATATCGGTCGCTTGTTCTGTCGGATAGTGAATCAAGACATCCAAACAAACAACTGTGTGATACTTGCCGCTGAGCGTTTCTAAGTCTTGTACCGCGAAAGTCGGATTGTCTTGAAGTCCAAGCTCGATCGATCGCTCCTTTGCTTCACCCACCATTTTCTCGGAAATATCGCTAGAAAACAGCTTCGCGCCTTCTTGCGCGAGCGGAATGCTCAAGCTCCCAACCCCGCAACCCGCATCGCAAATCGTCAAATCAGCTAGATTCCCATCACTTCTGAGCCAGCCAAGCAGGGTATCAACCGTCTGTTGATGCCCAGTGCGGATATCAAGCTGGACTTTATTCACCTCACCATCGCCATAAATTCTGCGCCAGCGATCGAAGCCCGTCGCGTTGAAATACTCACGCACTTCGGTTTTGTCATCGACTCCGTTCATAAATCTGTGTTTCTTTTTGTTGATTCCCTTTTACCTATCGTATTACTCGATGTCCCCGACCTACGAAAAAGTTAAATGAGCCGATTCGCAGCAATTTTTCTCAATCAGCAATCAAGAGAATTTTTGAATTGCTAATAATTTCCGTAGAAACATGAGGTTCTGATGAAATTTTCATAGGGCGGCACCTATGACATAAATCACTCAGGTATTCTACGGAGAGGCAAAACCCCGAATACCTCAACAGTTGCTCGTAGTTCTACGGGTTCGTTTGAGGCTGTGAGGGAACTTTTGCTTTGACAAGTCAATCTGAGTATCTTGGGGGCACCTGAACCGTGCCCCGTTTTTTATGCAGGTTCTTGGTGTTGTTGCATGAATAGGGGTTGCGGAAGGGCGAGCACCTTCTGCATAGACGAAGCGACTCTGGCGCAATGGATCGTCCCGCGTTTGCGTGGACAACGCGGAGCTTCGCTACAGCAACATCGCGATTGCGGCGATGGCAACGGCGGCTTCCTACTCAATCACCTCGCCCAAGCGCACCAACAAATCTTTCTCCTGTTCCAGTTTGGCGTGTCGCTGTTCGATCTTATCTTGACCGAATCCTTGTCCCATCGCTGCCACTCTCCCAGTCTCGCTGTGGATAATCACAAACGACTTCATTTATAAATATATTTATAAATATTAAGAGGAATATGCTTTGGAGTCAGCCATTATTGCTCAAATGCTGGATTATATTTCGACAACGCTAGAGCAGTCACATCCTGTATTTGGAAATCTGCCAATTTGTCCGTTTGCGCGACAAGCCAGATTGAGCCAGCAAATTCAATTCATTGTTTCTGCTTTTGATCGTGTGTCGGTGACGAAGGCTAACTCAGAAATGATGACTGCAATTGATCAGTTTTATCAAACGCCAAATCTTGCTGTTCTAATGCTCATTCATCCTTGCCCGACTGCGTTTTCTTTGAGCGACTTTAATCAGTTATTAAGCGAGCTAAACGATCAACTTGCTTTTGTGGGATTAGTTGCATTTGGAGGACATCCTGACGATTCGTTTAACGTTGCAGGCGTATTTACACGGCAAGATCCTTTTATCAATCTTGTGGTGCAGTCGAGAACTAAACTTCAGGCTGCGTCAGCGCAGCTTCAAAAAACTCAGTATTACGATCGTTGGAGTCCAGAGAACCTAGAAGCGCTCTCCTTTCATCATTCTTCTAAAATACTCTAAACCTGCGCTGGCTAAACGGTGGTCAATAAGCTGAAGGCTTCAACCCTAATGACTCCAATTCCTACCTAATTGAAGTGGCTACGGCGATCGCTGTAGCCACTTCGTTCATCCCTATGATGGTTTTGATCAGCGAATTGCGAAGACGATCTCACTGAATAATCTCCAATCGAAGCTTAATCGCAGCTTTCCTCAAGCCCAAAATAGTTGCTTTTGCTATTCGCAACAAAGCCCAAGTTTTTGTCAAATGTGAGCCGCTGCGGTGCGATCGTTCCGTTTTTCCCCCAGCGTAAGAGATTAGCAGATTGCTTCAGGAAGGAATGAGGTAGATCGATCGCAGCGCGTGGGGCGGTTGTTGCAAGCGCGATCGCCGTTCCAAGATCACAGATATTCCAGTTCACTAAATTCTGCACTCCAGACAAGAGCGATCGCGTTGTTCCCGCAAGTGTGCCGTCGAGTAATCTTGCTGTCCCGTGAATCACCTCAATCTCACGCGAATCCCAAGGGTAGCGCCCATCCGGTAATCCAAGCGGCGAAAGCGCGTCGCTGACTAGAAAAACTCCGCGATCGTACCGACTAGAGCGCAGCAAAATCTCGATCATAATGGGTGAAACGTGCTGTCCATCTGCAATCAAACCGCAATACGCATTTGGGTTAGCGATCGCGGCTCCAAGCAGTCCCGGTTCTCGATGATGCAGACTCGGCATCGCGTTAAAAGCATGAGTCACCATCGAAGCGCCTTGATCAAAGGCTTGCTGTGCTTGAGCGGCAGTGGCTTGCGAATGTCCCAAACTCACCGTAATTCCCAAAGATTTGAGATAGGTGATCGCTTCACCTGTTGGATCAAGTTCGGGAGCCAGTGTGATCACTTTGACAATCTCTGCATAATCACCGAACACCCGCTTCACAGTTTCCACATCAAGCGGCAGCAGAAATTCTTCGGGATGTGCGCCGCGCTTCTGGGGATTGAGAAAAGGTCCTTCGAGATGGACACCCAGAATTTGAGGCAGATCAGAGTCTGCAAGAACCGAGAGCGATCGTTGAATGTTCTCGATTGAAGTCGTCACGATCGTGGGCAAAAATCCATCCACGCCCTGATCCCAGAGAAACTGACAGATCTTCTCTAACTGGTAGCGGTTCTCCCAATTGAGATCTGGAAATGCTAATCCCAATGCGCCATTAATCTGTAAATCAATGCCACCCAGAGAAATCCAATCGCCTGCAACATCGACGATCGGAGCCGTTATTTCAATCCGAGGCGCAATTTCTAAAACCACCTCATCGATCAAAATTTGCTGCAATCCCTGGAAACCGGGTACTTGAGCATTGATAATCAAAAAGCGCATTTGTCACACTTGATTGCATTTGTTTTGGATCTTCGCATATGACTCAACCGTTGATTGGAATAATTATGGGCAGTGATTCTGATCTGCCGACCATGCAGGCTGCGATTGCGGTTTGCGAAGAATTCGGTGTCTCTTGTGAGGTCGAAATTGTCTCAGCCCACCGTACCCCAGAGCGAATGATGGAGTATGCAAAACAAGCGCACACAAGAGGATTGAAAGTCATTATTGCGGGGGCAGGAGGCGCAGCACATTTACCGGGAATGGTGGCATCGATGACCGCTCTACCTGTGATCGGGGTTCCCGTACAAACAAAAACGCTGCAAGGAGTGGATTCGCTGTACTCGATCGTGCAAATGCCTGCGGGAATTCCGGTGGCAACAGTTGCGATCGGCAATGCCAAAAACGCGGGACTGCTCGCGGTGCAAATTCTCGCAAGTCACGATGCCGAGTTATTTGCAAAAGTGCAAGCTTACCGTCAAAGCCTTGCAGAAATGGTGCGCGGAAAACAAGCGAAACTTGATGAATTGGGTTACAAGCAATATCTCGCTGAATCTTAAACCACTCACAGATCCAACCTTCATCTCATCCCAAACGGACAAGTACAGCTTGACTTCGTCTATCAGATCCAGCGCTTTCTCAATAGCTACAACCCAACCCCCGAATCACTCGACCGGGGCAAAATCGCGCTAGAATAGTACCAATGTATTTGTGCGATGAACGCCATGCTGTTACGATTTCGGCAGCAACGCTGTGATCTGATCCACAAAAGCTTGATGATCAACAACAGGCTTCGAGATATATCCATCTGCACCGCTTTGACTCAGAAAGTTCTCTCGATCGCCTTCCATCGCGTGTGCTGTCACCAAAATGATCGGCAAGGTTGCAGTTTTGGCATCGGCTTTCAGCAGTTGAGTCAACTGAATCCCATTCATTGCTTTACCTTGGTACATACTACGAGAGAGAGACACATCCATCAGGATAATGTCTGCCTCCCCGGATTGTGCAATCTGAATCACTTCGTCTACATTCTCAGTATGCTTGACTGCCAGACCTCCGCGTTTTGTCAGAATTTTGGAGAAGACTCTCGCATTAATCAGATCATCCTCCACAATCAGGACGGTTTGCATCATAAATTCCTCTTACGAAATGCGCTGAATACGGCAAAATAGAACGATTGTAAGGTAGCTCAACTGTATTAGTATTTTCAGGCAAGAGCGATCGACTCTTCGGAACCTCCTAAGCTCCGACTATTGTAAAAGTTCAGCAGGATAAACAGGCTCATGGCGCGGACGCAACCTCAATCACAACAGTTAAACATTCTCCCAACCGGACAGGTGATCCCAACTGCTCTACATACGGAGATGCAGCAGTCCTATCTAGAATATGCCATGAGCGTGATCGTAGGGCGTGCGCTGCCGGATGTGCGCGATGGCTTAAAGCCTGTCCATCGTCGTATTTTATACGCGATGCATGAATTAGGGTTAACACCCGATCGACCTTATCGTAAATGCGCCCGTGTCGTCGGGGATGTCTTAGGTAAATATCACCCGCACGGCGATCAGGCAGTTTACGATGCGCTGGTGCGAATGGTGCAGGACTTTTCTAGTCGCTATCCGTTGGTTGGGGGTCACGGAAACTTTGGCTCAGTCGATAATGATCCAGCGGCGGCGATGCGATACACCGAAACGCGGCTATCGGCGATCGGGAATGAAGCTTTATTAAATGAAATTGGCGAAGCAACGGTTGATTTTGTTGGTAACTTTGATAATTCTCAGCAAGAACCAACCGTATTACCCGCACAATTACCGATTCTGTTGCTAAATGGCAGTTCCGGAATCGCGGTGGGGATGGCAACGAATATTCCACCCCATAATTTAGGTGAAGTGATTGATGGATTGGTGGCGTTAATCGATCGACCCAGCTTATCGGATGATGAATTACTCGCGCTGATTCCGGGACCTGACTTCCCCACAGGCGGAGAGATTATTGACACAAACGGTATTCGAGAAGCTTACTTAACTGGACGTGGAAGTATTCCCGTTCGCGGAATTGCCAATCTTGAAGAAGTTAGCACCGGACGCGGCAAGCATCGTAGAAGCGCGATCGTGATTACAGAGCTACCTTTCCAAGTCAATAAGGCAGGACTAATCGAAAAGATCGCTGAGCTTGTGAACACAGGCAAGATCGAAGGCATTGGGGACTTGCGGGATGAGAGCGATCGTGAAGGGATTCGCGTGGTGATCGAACTGCGCCGCGATGTGAATCCTCAAAAGATTCTCAATGCCCTCTACCGCCAAACTCCACTGCAAACCAACTTCGGCGTAATTTTGCTGGCGTTAGACAATGCTCAACCGCGCCAAATGACGCTGCGAGAATTACTGAATTCATTCTTATCGTTCCGCGAAACTACCCTAACTCGGCAATACCGCAACGAATACGATCAAGCTGAAAGCCAGCTTCACATCGTTGAAGGTCGGTTAAAAGCGCTGTCGAACCTCGATGACGTGATTCAAATTCTGCGGAATGCTCCGGATGGCAGCACCGCTAAACTTCAGTTGCAAGAGCGACTTGATTTGAGCGAGCGACAAGCTGACGCAATTCTCTCAATGCCGCTCCGTCGTCTTACTGGAATGGAGCGTCAAAGTCTGCAAACCGAGCATGATGAACTCGTAGCGAAAATGCAGGAATTGAATAAGCTGTTGAGCGATCGGCGTGAATTGCTCAAAGCGCTGAAGAAAGACCTGCGATCGCTGAAGAAAAAATACAGCGACGATCGACGAACTAAAATCGTTACTGCCACAGAAGTTGCAGCCGAGGAGCGCGAAAAAGATGACACTCCTGCGGCAAAATCAACGGCGAATTTATCATTTGAGTTTGAGGAAGAAGAACAGTCCGCAGTCGTAGAAGTGACACAGCGCGGATATGTACGGCGTATGACTCCGAAAGTGTACGATCGCGTCAGCAAGAATCGCAACGATGACACCGCAACGAAAGAACTCGAAGACGGAGACGATTTCGCAACGCAAACCGATTTCACTACAACAGGTAAAACGCTAGTTGTCTTTACGCGCAGTGGAAAAGCCTTTGCGGTGAAAATCCGCGACATTCCACAGGCAAATAATAGTAAATCGAAAGGTACACCGCTTGTAGCACTCCTGCCGCCTGCCGCACAAGCAGAACCAGATTCGATCGCAGGCACGTTCATCCTGCCCGATGCGATCGAGGATCAATTTGTCCTGCTGCTCACCGAACAAGGACGCATCAAACGATTACCGCTCTCTGAGTTTACTGATCTAACCGGACGGGGACTCACCGCTCTGAAGCTCAAAGAGGGCGATCAGCTTTTGTGTGTGAGTCCGGTGCAAGTTGGAGAACAAGTCTTACTCGCCACCTCAAGCGGACGAGTCTTGAGATTTGAGGTGAACGATTTGCAGATTCCGATCGCAACTCGCACTTCTCAGGGTCAAACCGGAATGCGCGTAAGTAAAAAAGAACGGATTGTTGGTTGGGCGATCGCCAACGAAGACGATACGTTCTTGATGATTTCTGAGCAGGGCTATGGGAAACACATGGAGGTGCACGCCTTACGACGGGCAAGCGCGGGAGAACTCGGAACCCAATCCTTCCACTTCAACAACAAAACAGATGTCGTGGCGGGAATCGTTGCCGTATTACCTCAATCGCTGGTGTTCCTGTTAACAAATGAGAATCACTTAGCCCGGATCGATGTAGACGAGATCGATTTGAGTGCAAGAGACGATCGCGGTACTCGCATTGTCAAACTCAGCAAAACTGAGCGCGTAACTCATGTGAGCTTGCCTGTGTTGTATGGGGACGAGGAAGCGATCGAGTAGATGGATGAAACAGCGATCGCTAAATTACGTAGGATCGCTGTTTTTTGACCCTCATTTTCTCTAAGACTAAAATTCCTAAATTGTTGGGGCGTTAATTAGAAAGAGTTGAGTAACGTCTTTCTAACCAGTCTCCGGTCTACATGGCTCTGCTGCTGTATTAAGACAAAGCAGGGTTTAAGAGGCTATGGAGAGATGCGGAGGAACCAAATTTGGACGATTATTGGTCGCGTGGCTCTCGGTCTTTTGGCAGCAACACTTTTGGGCGGATATTGGCACATTCAGCGTCAGAATGTGAGTGACCTCCAGAGGCAAATTGCTCACCTACCAGATGGTAAGGACAAAGTGACGCTGGTGAAAGACCGCATCACTTTAGATAACGCAACTTATGGAAATTTAGTTCAAGCAGTTGGAGGACTTCTCCTTTTCGTTACTGCCTGGGTTTCATTCGAGAACTTAAAGGCAACGCAACGTAATGTATTAGTCGCTGAGGAGAAACAGGTTACAGAGCGCTTTACCCAAGCCATCAATCAGTTAGGGACTGAAGGAGATGATAAAATTGCGGTTCGCCTCGGTGAAACTTATGCTCTAGGACGAATCGCTGAAGATTCACCAAGAGACTATTGGACAATCATGGAGATTTTGACCTCATTTATTCGAGAAAAGGTATGGCTACTTAAAGCTGAGAAACCTGGCAGTCAACAAGTTTCCATAGTACAGGATGTGCAAGCAGCGCTAACTGTTATTGGACGACCAGCAATACAGAAGCTAGACGATAAAAGAAATTTAGACGACAAATATCTTCGTTTGCGCGATTTGAATCTTAGTCATGCACTCCTTGCAAAGGCAGATTTAAGCAGAGCAATGCTGTATGGATCAATTTTATTTAAGGCTAATCTTATTGGGGCAAATTTAAGCCAAGCAATTCTTGTTGAAACGAATCTTGGTGACGCATTTCTTATGAATGCGATACTTAGACATACGAATTTAAGTAGCTCGAATCTCGGTAACGCAAAGCTTATGGGTTCAGATTTACGTGAAGCAGACCTAAGTAATGCCAATCTCAAGGGGGCAGATCTAAGTGAAGCAAAGCTTGGTAAGGTAAAGATGAACGGAGCAGATCTCTATAAAGCAAATCTAACAGACGCTCAAGGACTGACCCCTGAGCAAATCCGAACTGCTAACAACTGGCGAAAAGCGCAGTATAGTGGCAACCTTCGACGACAGTTAGGCTTACCCTGCCAACAAGAACCATAAGCGCGATCGCACCTGCCAAGAAATTAAGGACAATCTCCTCTTACCGATCGCTACCCTCCGAGAACGTCTACCTGAAATGTATGGAGGGTGAAGAATTTTGGAGCGATCGCGGCTCAATTAATCGTTTGGAGAGCAGGTGTTTTGATTAGATTTTGATCCATTGTGGCGAGTTGTAAATCATAGTGAATCGCAGTAGCAGCAATAAAGCGATCCGCTGGGTCTTGGTGAGGGCAAGCTAACTGACGACTAAGGAGCGCAATTTCATGATTGAGTACAGCTTGCTGGCTTTCCAATTCCCGCAGAGCTTGATTGATCCAAGTCGTCGGATCAGGTAGCAACGATAGCTTTCCTTTCTCCGCAAGAAGCATGACTTCCCAGATAGTGATAGGACTTAGCCACAATTCAGTGTCAGAGTCTGAAATTATGCTCTTCAAGTTCTGGGAAAGTTGTGGGTCGTCAAACAAATACCACAGCCAAGTATGCGTGTCCAGCAGAATTTTCATTGCAGCACTTCCCAAGGCTGCTCAATGGGAGAAACGATATCACCTAAAATTTCACCGCGACCCTTCATAAGCCCAGCAGCAGGACGGGGCTTATGAGCTTGCGCTGGAGTGATGATCGCAATAGGTTTGCCCTCATGCATTACAGTGAGGGGTGTATTGGTTCGTTGAAGTTCTAGCAGTATTACTTGCAGAGCTTCAGGAAGATCATTCGTCGTAATCGTCATTGAATTAGATTGAATGAATAAACTCTATTTTATTCGCTACTCATTTTCTTGAGTTGATTTGAGGCATCCGCGATCGCACCCGCCACACGACGAAATGTAACAATTTGTCAAGGCAAATGAGAGAATCCCCTTTCGCATCGTGCCCGAAACTCGGTAAACTACAAAGTGACTTCTGAGATACTGCAATAACAACATGAGCGTAGTTAGCCAAGTTATCCTACAAGCCGACGACGAGCTTCGTTACCCAACGAGCGGCGAACTCAACGGGATAAGAGAGTTTTTTCAAACCGGAGAACAGCGCACTCGAATCGCGAGTGTTCTGTCTGAGAGCGAAAAGAAAATCGTAGAACAAGCCAGCAAGCAGTTGTGGAAAAAGCGCCCCGATTTTATTTCTCCAGGCGGTAACGCTTACGGGAATCGGGAACGGGCGTTGTGCTTACGCGATTACGGCTGGTATTTGCGCCTAGTCACTTATGGCATCCTCTGCGGTAGCACTGACCCGATCGAGAAAATTGGGGTGATCGGAGCGCGGGAAATGTATAACGCGCTCGGTGTTCCGGTTCCGGGAATGGCAGAGGCAATTCGTTGTCTCAAAGAAGCTTCTCTCGGTCTCTTGAGTGAAACCGATGCAGTAGAAGCGGCTCCCTATTTCGATTTCATTATTCAAGCGATGTCATAAGGCATTCAACTTAATCAATTTCCCGGAGTCTCTGGCAGACGATCGTGCAACTCACGCGGCGTTTCTGGAGGCTTCGGGGAATTTTGCTTTTTAAAGTTCCAAAATTTTGTAAAAATTGATTGGAGAAAAAAGATGTCTGCTGCTGAAGTGTTGTCGTTCTGGTTCGGGGACAAGTTGGAAATGCGGAAGGAATGGTTTACCAAAAATCCAGATTTTGATGCGGAAATACGATCGCGTTTTCTCCCCCTTTACGAGCAAGCCGCATCGAATCAGCTTGACGACTGGAGCAATTCCCCCGAAAGCTGTTTAGCTTTGATCATTGTGTTGGATCAGTTTCCGCGCAATATGTTTCGGAACACAGCGCGATCGTTTGCAACCGATGCTAAAGCCTTAGGAATTGCGAAAGACGGGATCACTCAGCAATTCGATCAACAGATTCCCCCGGTGCAGCGGTTCTTTTTCTATTTGCCGCTTGAGCACAGTGAAAATTTAGACGATCAAAATGAATCAGTCCGTTTGTTTGAGCAGTTTAAAGGCAATCCTGAGCTAGAAGAAACCTACGATTACGCTTTGCGCCATCGAGCGGTGGTCGATCAGTTTGGGCGGTTTCCTCACCGCAATCAAATTCTAGGTCGTTCCTCCACCGCAGAAGAAATCGAGTTCCTGAAACAGCCCGGATCGTCGTTCTGAAACCTTCTTAAGCCAAAATCATGAACATTGCCGCCGATACAATTCCTACGCTTGAGCAAATCAATCAAACGAAATCTGCGATCGCTGCCTATATCCAATCTCTCAATCAGAATCCCGAATGCAGAGAAGGCGCATTGCCGTATTACCTGTTGCACGAACCGGGTCAGCCGATTCGCGGCACGGTAATGATTTTTCATGGATTCAGCGCTAAACCCCATCAGATGTGGCGATTAGCAGACTATCTGTTTCGGAATGGGTTCAACGTTTATCAGCCGTCGATCGCAGCACATTCCCTCATCAATCCGGCAAAGAATTGGTGTCAGGTGGATCTCAAGCCCGAATATGCAGAACCAATCAAAGAGAAAGTGCAGAAAGACCCGGTGCTGCAAACCTATATCAAAAACTTTATGAACAACCCAGGAGCCACCCGCCCTGGATTCATGCAGCAGATGGGATTGATGGCACGATTGGTCTTGATTGAGCCGCAACTGCTTGACATTATGAGATCCCTAGAATTGCCCGACGATCCAGATTTCGATCGCTATTTCATTTCTTCGCATTTACGCTATCTCACCGAAGCGCAAGCAAGATTAAACGAACTTGCGGCAATGCCGGGAGATATTTTCACGGTGGGCTTGTCGGTTGGCGGCGCGGTTGCCTTGGGATTGGCGGCATCTTGTCCCGATCGAGTCCGGCGCGTAGTGGCTTACGCGCCCTTGCTGAAGATCTACGGAGAAGAACGGCGGCGGTATGTGAATTTAGCAGGCCCATTGGATATTAGCGAATCGGGTTGGGATGCGAATTTGAGATTTCCGGTTGGATGTTTGACGGCTGCCGATCGCTTTGGAAGCAGCGTGGTCTTGAGTGACAAGTCGGTGCGATCGCTCTCAAACATTCCCACATTCTTAGTCTTGACCGAGAACGAAGATGCAGCCGATATCGAAACGAATCAAGACTTTTATCAGCGCATCGGTGGAGAAGGCGAAGGACATCGATTCTTCCTGTATTCCAAAGAAGATCTCGTGCCGCATCCAATGGTTGATCCAACCGAAGTCAGTCAAAATATGAGCAATCGATTCTGGCAAAGTCTGTATCAGGAGACGTTCCGCTTTTTGACGGCCGGACGAGTAAATACGACCAATTTGCATAGTATTGAGCAAGATCCCAATTTACCGATCGTGCCTCCAGTTTAATTGCAGTGGCGATGAGTGCTTTCTGAACAGAGCGATAAAAGCACTCATCGTCCAGCGTTGAGAATCTGTTCTGCGGTGAGTTGCAGATCTGGAAATGTGGGGGAAATGACGCGATCGTTCCCCTGAAACCGTTTCACCTGATAAACCCCATCTACCAATGAGTAAACGCTAACGGTTGGACGTTTTGGAGAACCAATATACTTTGCCGCTCCAAATGGATCAGGATCAGCAATCCAATATTCTCGAATTCCTTACTGTTCATACACTTCACTAGGGTAAGCCAATCACAGCGAACGGCGTAGCTCTTGAATACTCTGACGAATCAGGGGAATCGTTGACACTAAGATTAACGCTGCGATCGCTAAACTAATTGCGCCATCTGCCCACATCCAATGAAAAACGGCAACGGAGAGCGCTGCAAAAATTACCCCAATCGCTCCTAACGCATCCGCGACGACGTGCAAAAATGCCGCACGTAGATTCAAATCGTGATCGCTACCTTGATGCAAAATTGCAATATTAATGCCATTCACCGCTAAACCAACGATCGCAGTAATCAGCATTGGTAAGCTAGAAATCTCAGGTGATGCCGTTTGAAATCGGGCGATCGCCTCCCAGATAATCCACAGCGACACCACAACCAGTCCAACTCCATTTAGCAAAGCTGCCCAAGTTTCCGGCGATCGACTCGGTTTGATGGTAACGGTATTCTCGCCGATCCAGCCCCACTGCATCGGGGATTGCGCGATTCGCGTCGCTAATAATGCCAACACCAGCGCAAAACAATCAGACACTAAATGTCCTGCCTCCGCCACCAGCGCGAGACTGTGACTCGATAAGCCGATCGCACCTTCCACTCCGGCAAAGCTGCCCACTACAATCAGCGCAGATAAAAGCTGACGTTGCTTGGTTTGGGGGTCATGGACGGGACAGGCACAATTGAGAGAATGAGGAGCGTGCATCGGCATCTCAACGAAGACAACGGGATCATTGACTGTGACCAGTGTAGATGAGTTTCCGCTGAACGCTCCAAAAATCTACCACTTCTTATAGGGCAGGAATTTACCATTCATGGTCAAAAGGACACGATCGCCCTTCGGATCTTCGATCTTCTCGATGTCGAGGGTGAAATCGATCGCGCTCATAATGCCATCCCCGAATTTTTCATGAATGACTTCTTTGATCGGCATTCCGTAGACCTGCATGATCTCGTAAAAGCGATAAATCAACGGGTCAGTCGGAACAACAGGACCTAAACCTTTTACAGACGATTGAGTGAGTTCTGAAGCAAGATCCTGACTCAATCCCAAAGCGTGTAACAGCTTCGAGGCTTCATTTTCAGAAGCCGTCGCTTGGCGGTAAAACAGGGACGCAATCCAAACTTCATCGCGTCCTAGCATGGTTTCTAGATCGGCGAAGCTCAACCCCTTCTCCTTCTTGGCGGCTAGGAGTTTTTGTGTGATTTCTGGGATAGTCATGGGATGTATCAAATTCGGGTCGGTTCTACTTGTAGGCGAATTTGATCCCATAGATTTGTTGCGATCGCTACCGTTCGATGATTTGGGATCGATCGCGATTCCTTTAAAAACAAATAGAGACAAGTCAGTGACTCATCTCTACGATCGTTTGGATTTCCCGATGCAATCCAGGAATACAGTTAATTAAGATTCAGTAGTTGCCTCGTCTTTTGAGGGTTCGACGGTTTTTGCTTGAGCGCGTTCTTCTCGCTTTTTGCGATCAGCAGCCAGCGCATCCGCAATCACCGCTTGAATCTGCGTCATTTTCTCTAGATTGCTGCGGTACAGTTCCAAATCTTTTTGCATCTTGTCTTGCGACAGATTCAGCGCTTGACCGACCTGTTTCAAGGCTTCAGTCAGTTTGGCAGTATCCTTCACCGAATCGGGACTAGCCGTTTCGATCACTGTGTACACGCCAACCGCAAATAGGCGGCTGTATTTGAACTTCGGATTTGATGCGATCGCGGCTAACACCTCGCGAAACTCACCCGCTTTATCGGGAATTACAAGATTCTCCCAAGGAGTTTGCGATGCGGCGGAAAGGAGGTGCTGGGCATCGTTGCGATACTGTTGCGGGTCGGATTCGAGGGCGCGACAGAGCGAGCTGAAAATCGATTCTTTGTCAGCTTCAGGGCGATATCCCTGCATAAAGCGATCGAACGTCGTCACCACACCCAGTGCATAGAAGGGGTCGTAGCGGAAGTCCGTGTTGACGGCAAGCAGGTGCATTTCGACCATCAATTCTTCCACCACTCGACGGAAAATCGAATTCACCGGGCGGGTGTGAAGATTGTAAAACGATCGCTTGGTATCAGAAACGGTACGGACACTATTCACGGGATTTTTCGGGGATCTACGTTAAACCATTGTAGAGGGTAACGGCAGATCGATAGTGTTTTTGCTGCGATTCGCTCTCGATTTAGAAATTTTAATCTGGCAGAATCGTTCAAATTGGTTTTAAGGGAGATAGGTATGAAAACGGTGGCAACGATGGCGGTGACGCTTGCAATGTTGAGTCAGGGTATAGCTATTGCGGCTCTACCCGATGTGGAGACGTATGAATTTATCACTAAAAAATACAATTTGCTGATGCGTCAGAGCCGCGATGGTTGTGTTTTTTATGCTGATCCAGAATTTATCGTGGCGCGAAGCGAAAAGCCCGCTCGCTCAGATAAAAATATTCGTCAACTGATTGTGCTGCAAACCATGACGAAAGACGGCGGTTCGGCTTGTAGCGGTGTGTTTCAGTTTCAGTATGCCGATGTGAATTGCAGAACGAACACAATCACCTACACTGATGGCGTTGGTTCTCCTGCAACTTGGAAAACGGCTAGTTATTCTGATCCCGCAATAGCGAAAAAAATTTGCGCTTTACCGACAGTTGAATTTGCCACGCCTACTCAGAATCTGCCACCCGCAAGATAGTTTTCGAGACCAGCCGCGTTTTTTTGCGATCGGCTTCCGATAATTCTTCGCCTGCATTTAACTGAGTGGCATTATTTTGCAAAACGGTTGCAGCATTGCGATCGCCCAGTTGGAGCGCGGTTTTTGCTGCCGTTTGCAGCATTGTGACCGCACCTTGACGATCTCCCTGCTGTAATTTTGTTTCGGCAATCTGGGTTTGGCGATACTTCGCAAGGGTCAGAATACTTTGCTGGACTTCTGGGTTTAGCTGGGGTTGATAGTGCGCTTGAGCAGCAATTTCAATCGGGAAGGTTTCAGAAATAACTCCAGTTTGTCCTAGAGCGGGATTGTCGTATTTGATTTGTACCTGAGCGATCGTGTTTCTTCCTTCGGGTAGCTGATTGACATAAAGATTTGCCAGAATTACACGCGGCGCATTGGTCATCAAGTCGCCTAATCGGACGATCGCTAAATTTCCTTCTTGCTGCACCAAGAGTTCGATCGTGTCTGGGGCAACTTGAGCGATCGGTTTGAGTTCAGCGAGACGAGTTCCAGGAGTCAGCGTGAGGTGCAGAAACGCATTGGTGAGTCCGATCGATTGAACGCGATCGAAGAGTCGCCCGAATTCTGTCACCGCTTGTTCAGGTTCTTGAATGTACGAGAGCGCTCCCCCTCCTGCATCGGCAATTTTTTCTAAAACATCTTGATTCCAAAAGTCGCCAAATCCGAGGGAATTGATCGATAAACCGTGACCCGTTGCAACCTGAGCGAGTTTGAGACAGCGATCGTTATCCCCATGCTCGTTTTCGCCATCGGTAAGGACAAACATTTGCGAAACCGTTTCTTTTTTGCCTTTGGCGGTTTCTTCGATACCGAGTCGAATACCTTCATCGATCGCCGTTCCACCCGCGGCTTCGAGCCGATCTAATATTGCTTTGAGACGACTTGGATCATCGACGATTTGATTTGGCAGGAGGACTTTGGCTTTGTGGTTGAACGTGACGATCGATAACCGATCTCCCGGCGACAAGCGATCGATTAATCGTGCTGCGGCTTGTTTAACGGTTGAAAGCGATCGTCCTTCCATTGAACCGCTTTGATCAAGTACCAGACAGAGATTGAGCGGCACGGTGCGACCGGAGGAACTGGGAGTGGCTTCGATTGCGATCGAAAGTTGTCGTTGGCTACTGGGTTGAGTAGCGTCTAGATGAGTATCACTCAGCGCACATTTCAAACCGACTTGCATTGCAATCACTCCATGCGTGGAGAATCAAACTTGGTAACAACTACAGCTTATCCCAGGCATTCTCCGCATTCGGATTCCCGCTTTTGGAGTCAGCAATCTTGATGAAATTTGCCCCAGATCAATTAGTATCTTTTAAGTCTGCGTTGCTCAGGTTGTCGCTCAAACATTATTCATGCAAGCCAATTCTCTCGTCATTAAAGTCGCATCGTTTGAGCGCGATTACAACGATATCGTCGCGATTCGGACACGAGTTTTTCAGGAGGAACAAGGAGTAGATGCAGCGCTGGAATTTGATGGGCGGGATCAAGCCGCGACGCATTTTCTAGCGTGTTGGGGAGAAGGAGCGATCGCGACGGCAAGGATTCGATTTTTAGATGCAAACACCGCAAAATTAGAGCGGCTTGCAGTTTTAGCAACCTTCAGAAATCAGGGAATTGGTAGAAAAATTGTAGAAACTGCTCTAGAATTTTTGGCTGATAAAAATATTTCTGATTTACGCATTCATGCTCAAACCTCGGTCATTGTGTTCTATCAGAAATTGGGATTTGTTACGGAAGGTGAGGAGTTTGAAGAAGCGGGGATTCCGCATATCAAAATGAACTACAAATTTCCGTGACTTTAGTGAACTGGGATTGACGGGAGTGATTGCAAAGCAGCAAGAACAAAAGTGGGTAAGAGGCTTCTCGATCGCGGCAGTCGTTTGGGCGATTGGAGTGGTGATCGATCGCATTTGGTTTGCCGTGGATCGATCGACTCCTGCTTGGGATCAAGCCGAATATCTAACAGGCGCAATGAACTTTTGGCGGGCTTTTCAGCAGCCAGAGTGGTTTTCTTCAACTTGGTGGACAAGCATTTGGTTGCTTTCTTCTAAAATGCCACCGCTTGTTTATCTGACGACTGCACCGTTTATTCATTTATTTGGTTCTGGAGAGGATCGATCGACGCTTGTTAATTTGCTATACAGCGCGATTCTACTTGCATCAGTTTACGGATTAGCGGTTCGATTATTTAGCGTTCAGGTTGCGGTCTGGTCGTTAGCATTGTGTCTGATATTGCCTGGATTGTATGTGATTCGGTTAGATTATTTGATCGATTTTCCGCTGGTTGCGATCGTCACGCTGACGTTTTTTTGTCTCACACTCTGGGCAACAGAAACAATCCCGCCTAAATCTCATCATTTGTCTGCGGTCGATGATCAAGCTACCTCTGTACCCGTTAAGCAATCATTTGCGATCGTACAACCCTTTTCATTTCCGAAAATCCAATCCTTACGATCGTGGTTCTATGCGATTGCATTTGGAACTTCATTAGGACTTGCATTTCTGACAAAACAACCTGCACTCTTTTTTCTGTTTACACCGATCGTTTGGCTTAGCATTGTCGCAATTAGAAAAAAAGCATGGCGGCGATTGCTGCAATTAGTTCTAGGTCTTGTCGTTGCGGCCCTGATCTGTTTGCCTTGGTATCGAACGAATTGGCTGATTATTCTTACAGCGGGAAAACGCGCAACGATAGATAGCGCGATCGCAGAAGGTGATCCAGCTTTGACCAGTCTCGAGGCTTGGATTTATTACTTCAAGGCTCTACCCGCCTTAGTTTCTGTACCGCTATTCGTCGTGGGCTTAGTGGGGTTGTTGCTGTACTGGAAGCGATCGGTGATCCAAGAACAGTGGGAATGGATCGACGGGCGATGGCTGAAAATCTCGGATTATGGCGGCTTGGGCAGACGGGGATACCGTCGCGAGATTCATCACGTTTGGTTGCAGTCGGTTCGCTGGTTGTTGATCTTTTTGATTGGCGCATACATTCTTTGTTCTGCAAACGTGAACAAAGACGATCGCTACATCGCACCCTTGTTACCTGTGTTAGCGATTTTACTTGCACAAGGATTGCTGTTATTTCCCGATCGCTTACGCATTTTTCGCTGGGGCGCGATCGTGCTTTCCACCATTTTCATGATCGCGAATCTATTACCGATTGAATACAGTCCTCGATTCTTACAAACGGCTCACGCTCGTCATGCAGTGCCTTCGAGCAATTGGCATCAAGCGGATGTTGTGGATGAAGTGATTAGCGCAGAACCATATTTGCAAAGTACGATCGGAGTCCTGCCGTCGCTCCCGGAATTGAATCAGCACAATTTGAATTACGCTGGCATCTTGAGAAATTATCAAGTGTATGGGCGGCAGGTCGGAGCGGACAAAAAACAGGTTGAACCGGATACGCGATCGCTCTCCTGGTATGTGACAAAAACAGGCGATGCGGGATCAATTCGTCGTCCAGAAGCTTATACCGCGGTTAATCGAGCGATTACCAATAGTCCAGATTTCCTGCTGCACAAGTCCTGGGAACTTCCCGACAATAGCAAACTCGGATTGTATCGTCGCTCGATCGCACCCGTGCGCGTTGCGCCCTCTCCCCAACCTGCTGAACAAGTCAAACTCGAACAAATTCGCATTCCCAACCAAGCAGCACCCGGAAAGCCGATGCCGATTACCTATCGTTGGTCAGGCTCTTGGAAACAGTTGCGCTCTGGCTCGGTATTGATCACTTGGACGCGCATTGCAGATAATGCAGCTAAAAAGCCTAGAGATAAAGAGCCTAGAGCGCGATGGTTTCATGATCACGCGATCGCGCTTGGCACTCTGCATCCTCCCGCAAACTCTGATAACGCAGCTTTCCAGGTTACCGAGAGCATTGCTGCATTACCGCCTCCAAATGCTGAAGGCGTTTATACCCTCACGGTTGCCTATCTCAATCGAGAAACTCAGGCGACTTACGCGATCGACAGTCCTGATGTGCGCTTATCGATCGGAACCGCTACGATGGAAGCCCCCGAAGCTGATGCCGTGACTCAACTCCGCGCCCTCGCTGCGACTATGCCACAGGGAATTAAGGCGCTCGATCGCATCTTTGCGAAAGTCGGACAACTCAATCAATACGATCCAAATCAAGATTACGTCACACAAGCAAGACAAATTCTGGAATACCGACTACAACAGGAACCGGATAATTTAGAGTTCACTTACGGATTAGCTTTAGCGAATGTTTTGAAACGACGAGTACAACCCGCGATCAACGCTTTTGAGCGCGTAACCCAACTCGATGCGCAAAATCCGATCGCCCATGCTTATCTTGCCTTTGTTAATTTGTATGATTTTCGTCCTCATGCGGCACAAAAGGCGCTGAACTCTGCGATCGCACTTGACCCTAAGCTAAAAGAACTGCATACCCTGAATGCCGTTGCTGGATTGATGCAGGGAAATCTGGTACAGGCTTGGCAGGAATATCAGCGATCGCGCTAAAGTTCTGCCCACGGCATCCACATTCGAGTGCTAGGCTGAAGAAGCGCAACCTATTTGAGTTTGAACGTTTTCCAGTGACTTTTCCTTTCTTGTCCGAACGCCTATTGTTCACGCCTGCAACATTGATCGCAGACGCAGTGCCGCTTATCTTTGCTTTTCCAAACGAATACAGTGTCGGAATTACGGCACTGGGCTATCAAGTCGTTTGGGCAACACTGGCAGCACGATCGGATCTCGATGTGGCGCGATTGTTTACGGATGTGCATGAGTCTTTGCCGTCTAATCCAGAGCTATTGGGCTTTTCGATGTCCTGGGAATTGGATTATGTCAACATTCTGGGACTGTTAGAATCCTTGGATATTCCGATTTGGAGTCGCGATCGCAGCGATGATCATCCGATCGTTTTCGGTGGTGGCCCGGTACTCACCGCGAATCCTGAACCTTTTGCGGATTTCTTTGATGTGTTCTTGCTTGGAGATGGAGAAATTCTGCTGGATGCGTTTATCAATGCTTATCAAGAAGTTCGTCACGCCGATCGCGCCACACAACTAAAGCATCTAGCGCAAGTACCGGGAATCTATGTTCCAAGCTTGTATGAAGTTACTTACGAAAGTGCAGAGGGTGGAGTCGCGTCGATTGCTCCAATTGATTCGACTGTTCCCGCTCAAGTTCAGAAGCAAACCTATCGCGGCAATACGCTTTCTGCTTCAACCGTTGTGACTGAGAAAGCGGCTTGGGAAAATATCTTTATGGTTGAAGTGGTACGGAGTTGTCCGGAGATGTGCCGCTTCTGTTTAGCAAGCTATCTTACTCTACCGTTTCGGATTGCCGATGTTGAAGATTCATTGATTCCAGCGATCGAACAGGGCTTAAAGTACACCGATCGATTAGGCTTACTAGGTGCATCGGTGACACAGCATCCAGAGTTTGAGAGCTTACTTGACTATCTCAATCAGCCGCAGTTTGATCAAGTGCGATTAAGCTTATCTTCGGTACGAACTAATACTGTGACCGAAAAGCTTACACAAACATTGGTAAAACATGATGCGAAGTCTATTACGATCGCCGTTGAAAGTGGCAGCGATCGCATCCGACAAATTATTAATAAAAAGCTGACAACTGATGAAATTACCCAAGCCGCAATCAATGCCAAAGCAGGCGGGTTAAGTGCGTTGAAGCTTTACGGCATGGTCGGACTTCCGGGAGAAGAACAAGAAGACTTAGAGCAAACCGTTGCAATGATGCGATCGCTGAAGAAAGCGGCTCCAGGCTTACGGCTGACACTCGGATGCAGTACCTTTGTGCCGAAATCACACACCCCGTTTCAATGGTTTGGTGTAAATCCGCAATCTGAAAAACGCTTACAATTCCTGCAAAAACAACTGCGATCGCAAGGTATTGATTTTCGTCCTGAAAGCTATAACTGGTCTGTGATCCAAGCAATTTTGTCGCGAGGCGATCGCCGTCTATCTAAGTTTCTGGAACTCGTCCGCAACTATGGAGATTCTCTTGGAAGCTATCGACGGGCATTTAAGGAACTGAAAGGACAGTTACCCGATTTGAATCATTATGTGTTCGATCGTTGGGAACTCGATCGCGTGTTGCCTTGGAGCCATTTACAAGGGGCATTACCGCAAACAACATTAGAGAAACACTTGGCGATTGCAGTCGATCAGTTCAAACCTTTAACTGTGTAATCGCAATCTGACCTGACAAGCAAACATCTACATCAGAACCACGATCGCGCTTTCGCGCCCCATAGTTACCACAGTAGTAAAACTCACTGCCCTCGATACGAAAATCGCTCGGAAGCGGTTGTGTGCAGGGTTCGCAAAAGACAATTTCTGGATCAGGCGCATTCGGTTCGACATACGGAAGATTCACATTCCAGTAGAATCCCGCTTCACAGGGACGATCGCTCAATTCCTGCAAAACTTTCGCGGCTAGATTAGCCGATCGAGTCCAATCGACCGGAATCTTCCCTTTCTTATATTGCGAAATGGCAATCCCTGGAATGCGATGAAATGCCGCTTCTCGAACGGCTGCAACCGTTCCAGAAATATAAACATCAACGCCCATATTTCCACCTGAGTTAATGCCAGATAAAACCAGTTTTGTATCAGGAAAAAGATACTTTAGAGCAATACGACTACAATCAGCTGGAGTGCCCGCGATCGCATATTCCCAATCGTTGCGTTTCTCCACTCGAATCGGTTGAGTCGTGGTCACTTGATGACCACAGCCGGAATAGTGACTGCTCGGTGCAACCAACACTCCGGCTCCATTCACCGCACTTAACAATGCCCGAATCCCCGGTGCATCAATGCCATCATCATTCGTCAAGATAACCGTCATTAGTCTCCCAAATAAATTCCCAGTCCACGCGCAGTCTTCACCAGTGTACTGTCTGGATCAACCACACAATAGTTCTGAATTGCATCTCGGATCGGCACATCAATCACCTGTCGATCGTGCCAGCCCACCATGCGATCGAATCTTCCTGCTGCAATCAAATCCACTGCCGCCACTCCGAACGCTGCTGCAAGCAAGCGATCGAGTGGTGAAGGCGTTCCACCGCGTTGAACATGACCCAGCACGGTTACGCGGGTTTCTGCTCCGTTGCAAGCGTGAATACTCTCAGCAAGATACTGCCCAATTCCGCCATACCGCATTTCCCCATGAGCATGAGTACAGCTAATCGCATCACCAGTCTCTGTTTTAACCGCTTCTGAAACGATGATCAGCGAATAGTTTTTCCCCTGTGCTTGACGCTCATCGAGCTTACGACACAGATTGCTAATCGTGTAGGGAATTTCGGGAATCAAAATCACATCCGCTCCGCCCGCAATACCCGCACTCATCGCAATATGTCCGGCATCACGTCCCATCACTTCTAGAATCATCGCCCGTGAATGACTTGCGGCTGTGAAATGTAATCGATCGAGTGCTTCCGTTGCAATGTTTACTGCGGTATCAAACCCAATCGATCGTTCGGTAATGTCAACATCGTTATCGATCGTTTTCGGAATGGTGATTAAATTCATTCCACCTTGTTGAGCTAGTCTGCGAAGGATTGCCATACTGCCATCACCCCCAATGCCAATAATTGCATCGAGTTCCAGCAGCCGATACCCTTCGATGATTTCTTCAGAGCGATCGATGACTTGTCCATCAGGCATGGGAAATGCAAACGGATCGCCTTTGTTCGTGGTTCCAAGCAGAGTTCCGCCGTGAGTGAGAAAGCGATCGACCTTCTCGATATCCAACGCGATAAACTCTGGAGGTCTTGCCATCAGTCCATTTGTGGCGCGTGAGATGCCAAACACTTTCCAGCCGTATGTGCTTGCCCGAAACACGACCGCTCGAATGACCGCATTCAGACCTGCACAATCACCACCACTCGTTAAAATTCCGATTCGTTTGACTTCAGCCATAATCTCATACACTGAATAAGCTGTGAGTTTAGTACGATCGAAACCAGCAGTATCCAAGATTACAGAATAGATTTAGGAATGTCAGAAGAAACAGACATTTTCACGATTCCCACTGCACCCGAAAATTATCGATCGGGCTTTGTCGGCATCATTGGTCGCCCCAATGTCGGCAAGTCTACGATTATGAACTTCCTGGTGGGTCAAAAGATCGCGATTACCTCCCCAGTCGCACAAACCACGCGCAATCGGTTACGCGGCATTCTCACCACGCCTGAAGCTCAGATTATTTTCGTAGACACCCCCGGAATTCATAAACCGCATCATCAACTCGGACAGGTGTTAGTCAGGAATGCTAAAGGCGCGATCGATGCGGTCGATGTGGTCTTATTTGTGGTGGATTGCTCAGTTGAGTTAGGTGGCGGCGATCGCTATGTTGCCGACCTGTTGGAACAAACGGAAACACCTGTGATTTTAGGTTTGAACAAATCAGATCAGCAGTCTGATGATTTTTTAGATCAACAGTATCGGGAATTAGCAGAGAATAGAGGCTGGACGATCGCGAAATTCTCAGCGCTTCAAGGCGATCACATGGAAGCCCTGCAAACCGCCATCATCGAAAAGCTAGAACCGGGACCCTACTACTATCCGCCCGATCTAGTCACCGATCAGCCAGAGCGCTTCATCATGGGCGAACTCATCCGAGAGCAAATTCTACTATTGACCCGCGAAGAAGTGCCGCATTCGGTAGCGATCGCGATCGAAAGAGTCGTCGAAGAACCGAAGCTGACGCGAGTTTTTGCCGCAATTAACGTCGAGCGTCCTTCACAAAAAGCAATTCTTCTGGGGAAGGGTGGCAGCATGATTAAGACGATCGGCACTGCGGCTCGCGAACAGATGCAAAAACTGATCGAGGGCAAAGTACATCTAGAGTTATTTGTGAAAGTGCTGCCGAAATGGCGGCAATCGCGGGTAAGACTGGCTGAATTTGGCTATCGAGAAGAAGATTAACGATCGTGCGTTAGACCTCATCGAAATTTGTACACTGAAGGAAACAAGCGTTGGTAGTCTCCTATGGTGCGATTGCGGATTTGGCAGTGGATTGTGTTAGCCCTCCCGATCGCGCTTGTGGTCGGATTTCTGCTCATTGCCGCAGGCTTGCAGATTCAAGAGTGGGGCATTAGCTGGATTTGGGCGATCGTCGGATTGATCTTCTTCGGTTGGCGATGGTTGTTGGTGAAATGGACACAGCCCGCCTTACAGCAAGTCGAAGCCATTGTTGCCGAACTATCCGAAGAAGCAACCGAGTTAACGGATTCACCCGCAACTGAAATTACCCGGAAAGTTGAAGCCGAAGTCCAAAAGATTCTGACTGAAGCACAATCTGATTCGCCGCTCTGGGAAGACTGGAATACCTTTTGGCAGCGTTGTTTAAGCATGATTCGAGCGATCGCATCAGTCTACTATCCAGAAGCCCAAAAACCCTTATTAAACATCTATCTTCCACAAGCTTACACATTGTTGCGCGGAACAGTCGATGACTTAGATCAATGGATACGCCAACTATCCCCTGTGCTCAATCAAGTCACGGTTGGACAAGCAGTGCAAGCTTACGAAATTTATCAAAAACTTGAACCTTCCGCACGAAAACTTTGGAAAGCTTGGAGTTGGGCACAATGGCTACTCAATCCAGCCGTAGCAGTAACCAAAACCGTTACACAGCGTAGCGGCAATCAAGCCACACAAGAACTCTTAGGCAATCTCAGTCAGCTATTGCGAGAAGCCGCACTGCGAAACTTAGCTCGACAAGCGATCGCGCTTTACAGTGGCACAACTCCTCCAGCTTTAACAACGATCGAGCAACCTGCTACACCTAAGTTTCAAACCCTACGAGACATCATTGCTCAAGCTAATCCAACTGATGTCGTCGAACAAAAGCCTGTAAGCCTATTGCTAGTTGGTCGCACCGGAGCCGGAAAAAGCAGTGTGATCAATACTTTGTTTGTCGAAGCTCAAGCCCAAGTTGATGCGCTTCCTTCAACCGATCAGATTCAAGACTATCAATGGCAAACAGAAACCGGAGATACACTTACACTTTGGGACACACCTGGATATGAACAAGTAGAGCGTCCTGAACTACGCGATCGAGTATTAGACTATGCAAAAAACACTGATCTAGTGCTATTGATAACACCCGCACTCGATCCAGCTTTACAGATGGACTTAGACTTTCTGAATGAACTACGATCGCTCTCATTACCCACTATTGCAGTCGTCACCCAAGTCGATCGCTTACGTCCAATTCGCGAATGGAACCCACCCTACAACTGGCAATTCGGCGATCGATCCAAAGAAATCTCGATTCGTGAAGCGGTTGCCTACCGTCAGGAAGTTCTAAGTCATGTTTGCTCATTTGTTCTGCCGCTTGTGACTCTTGGGAACAATCGTGAACCCTGGGGAGTAGATACCCTCTCAATGTCAATTCTCAACACGATCGATCCTGCTAAACAAGCGCGTCTTGCTCGATTTCTGCGAAACATTGATGCTCGAAGTGTTGCAGCAGCAAAGATTATCGATCGCTACACCTTCCAAATGGCAACGACTCAAGGTCTAACTACCTTTCTAAAAAGTCCCATTCTGCGATTCATCTCAGAAATCACAACAGGTTCACCCGCGCTTGCATTTCTCTTAGCCGAACGCATTCCGATCGAACAATTGCCGATCGTCATTGGCAAACTGCAAATGACTTACGATCTCTACACACTGCTACAACCTAAAATCCCGCTTGACCTTAGATCACTGTGGAATTTGATTGTAGATAACACAGCCACTCCCGATCGAGTCGCTTGGGCGTTTGGTCATGCACTGACCGAATACTGGACGCAGAACTTAGCGATCGACCAGCTTGAAGCCCGCTATCACAACTATCTCAGCCGTGAGCAACAATCTCCGAAGTGAAGCACAGACCCTTACAAGTTGTGTGTTTCTAGCACAACCAAACCATTCATTCGATGATTCCGAATAATTAAAGCTTAATCTAGTTTTAAATTCGGATTAACCTTGAGCATCGCGAGTTTGTTTATTGTATTGAAGGGTTTGTTCGCGAACAAACCCAGATTAACCCCTATTGTAAATGTTCTTCAAGTTTCCACCGATTGACAACTCTGAACAGTTTGCTCGATCGCTGAACCACTGTTCATGGCTCACTTATGCGATCGCCTGGATTATCCATTACGCCTAGTTTTTATCAAGCCTCTATCTTAGTGATTGACGATGAAGCTGTAATTCTCGAATCCCTCACTTCAGCCCTCACTCAAGAAGGATATCGAGTCTTGACAGCCAGAGATGGACAGCAAGCGCTTGATATCATTGAATCCCTAAAACCCGAAGATCCAGCGATCGATCTGATCATTCTCGATCTGATGTTGCCTCGCATCAGTGGACTGGATCTCTGTCGAATTTTGCGTCAGCGAGGAAACACAGTTCCAATCCTGATACTCAGTGCCCGCACCAGTGAAACTGATATTGTTGTTGGTCTAGAAGTTGGTGCAGATGACTATCTCACTAAGCCCTTTGGACTGAGAGAACTAATTGCACGCTGTCGAGCATTGCTACGCCGTCGATCGCAAGACCAACCCGAAACACAGCCGATTCTGCAATACGAAGACATCACGCTGTATCTGCAAGAGTATCGCGTTGTTGTCCGGCAAGAAGAAATCAATCTATCGCCGAAAGAGTTCTCTCTGTTAGAACTGTTCATGAACAATCCGCGCCGCGTGTTCTCGCGAGAACAACTGTTAGAGCAAGTCTGGGGAATGAGCTATCTAGGCGATTCTAAAACCGTAGATGTGCATATTCGCTGGTTGCGCGAGAAGCTAGAACTTAATCCAAGTACACCGCAATACATTATAACTGTTCGCGGATTTGGCTATCGATTTGGATAATGGGAGTCGATCGCATCGAAGCAGTTGTCTCTACTAAAACAACCAGCCTCCCACCTGCGACACAACAAACTTGTTGATCAACCATCCCACCCACAAGCCCTCCCAGCCGATCGCTGCTAATGTCCACATCACAGACGATCGCCGAAATCCTGCCCGCTCCATCCGATACTTCGCTCCCCCAACCGCCCACAGCCATAAACCCGTCGCCACCAACCCCGCCGCACTCCACCGCGCCAACTCCGCGTTCTGATCCCGCAGCAGCACTCCTGCGATCGCGCTCACCCCCGCCAAACTAAGCACCACTAACCCACTTCTGCCCAACTGAAGCGACGATCCAACCGCGACTGCCAGCGCCGCCAGCGCCGCACAAACCCAAACGCCAAACGCCACCCGCGAAGCAGCCAGTCCCCCGCCCGCTAGCACATACACAATCCACAGCAATGCCAGCCCAGACAGCGGCACCCGATCGAGTTCCCGGCGCGGAACCCGAAACGCCGCGATCACGCTTAATACTCCTCCCAAAACCGTAATCACCACATCTACCTGTGTCGGAATCTGAAGCATTTAACCATCCTTAGAAACCCAAACTGCCTCCAGGTTATCAAACCCGTTCCTGTGTTACCCTAGATAAGCTGTTAAAACTCTCACATTCAGAATTTCGGGTGGTGCATTCCAACGGAATCGCTGCTTTCTGAATGGACGATAAACCCGAACTAGGAGATCAATTCATGCCAGTTGTTTCATTGGCTCAGCTACTTGAGTCGGGAGTCCACTTTGGGCATCAGACCCGCAGATGGAATCCCAAAATGAGTCCCTACATCTACACCTCTCGCAACGGTGTACACATCATTGACCTGGTGCAGACCGCTCAATTGATGGACAGCGCATATAACTATGTGCGGACTGCATCAGAACAAGGGAAAAAATTCTTATTCATCGGCACAAAGCGTCAAGCTGCGGGCATTATCGCTCAAGAAGCAAGTCGTTGCGGTGCATATTACGTCAACCAGCGCTGGCTAGGTGGAATGCTCACGAACTGGGCAACGATCAAAACCCGCGTTGAGCGCCTCAAAGATCTAGAGCGTCGCGAAGAAACAGGCGCACTTGCTCTGCTGCCGAAGAAAGAAGCATCGGTGCTGCGTCGAGAATTGGAGCGCCTCCAGAAATACTTGGGCGGGATTAAGAATATGCGGAAGCTGCCTGATGTGATCATCATGGTCGATCAGCGTCGGGAGTACAATGCAGTTCAAGAATGTTTGAAGTTGAATGTTCCGATCGTGGCGTTACTTGACACCAACTGCGATCCGGACACCGTCGATGTGCCCATTCCGGCAAACGATGACGCGATTCGATCGATCAAGCTGATCGTCGGACGCTTAGCGGATGCCATCTACGAGGGTCGTCACGGTCAGCTCGAAGCCGAAGAAGAGTACGACTACGAAGGCGTAGAAGAAGAGTACGAGTACGACGAAACTGAAGCTGAAGCTTCGGAAGACGAAGAAAGCACAGAATCATAGGACAATGTGGAGGAGAAGTATTCTCCTCCATCCTCTCTAAAGACATTGGGAACTGAGGCAAATGGCAGACATTTCAGCAAAAGCGGTGAAAGAACTGCGCGAAAAAACGGGCGCAGGGATGATGGATTGTAAGAAAGCGCTGACCGAAAACGGCGGCGACATGGAAAAGTCGATCGATTGGCTTCGGAAGAAGGGGATTGCGTCGGCGGGCAAGAAAGAAGGCAAAATCACGGCTGAAGGTCTGGTTGACAGCTATATTCACATCGGCGGACGGATCGGTGTGTTGGTAGAAGTGAACTGCCAAACCGACTTTGTGGCGCGTAACGATGCGTTCAAAGAGTTAGTTCGGAATATTGCTAAGCAGATTGCCGCAAGCGCGAATGTGGAGTATGTCCGCGTTGAAGATATCCCGGCAGAAATTGTGGATCGGGAAAAATCGATCGAGATGGGCAAAGATGATATCGCTGGCAAGCCCGACAACATTAAAGAAAAGATCGTTCAAGGTCGGATCGATAAGCGCCTGAATGAAATGTGCCTGTTGCCCACGCCTTACATCAAAGACCCGAATATCACCGTTGAAGAATTGGTGAAACAGAACATCGCGCAACTCGGCGAAAATATTCGGATTCGTCGCTTTGTTCGCTTTGTTTTGGGTGAAGGCATCGAGAAGGAAGAAACCGACTTCGCCGCAGAAGTTGCTGCACAGATGGCAGGCGGAAAGTAAGGATTTGATTGATATGTAAAAAGCGAGGAGATTAATCTCCTCGCTTTTTTGTTTCCTTTGGGGGGACGATCGTTAACCCTTATCCTCGCTTCGCAACCCTTTTGTAATCCGAGATAGGTCGCTCTTCTCATCGACAGCAACGCGCGTCGGCGACCCACTAATAATTCGCTCAAAATTACGGAACGAATCCTTAATCTCAGGTCCTTGATCGCTGATTGTATATTCTCGAATTCCTTTATCGTGCCAAGATCCGCGCATCTTAAACACGTTTAGCGCTCTCGACATTTCCCCTCGAATTTCGACATATTGCAGCATGATAATTGTGTCGGTAATCGTCGAGATATGCGAATCTGTGATCGAATGCGACCCCATAAATTGATCGGTGGTATTCGTGAAGAAACCTGTAATCTCTTCTTGCTTCGCGAATCCAGTCACGCCAATCACAAACTGACGAAACGCATTATTACTCACCCCTCTTGCCAGCGCCGAAAGCGAATCGATCGCAATTCGAGACGGCTTGAATTCTGCAATTTCAGATTTAATAATTTGCAAGTGATCCTCAAGCCCCGCCGACTCTGGATACGCGCAAATAATTTTGAGCAACCCTTTTTGCTCTAAATCCTCAAAGTCAATGCCCCACGAATAAGCATTTCTCGATAATTGAGCGCGAGACTCTTCGTAAGCAAACAGAATTGCTCGATCGCCCCTGGTACAGGCTTCCTGCAAAAACTTGCTGACTAGCAGCGTTTTTCCGGTTCCGGTTGCGCCCGTTGCCAGAATGATCGAATCTTTGAAGAAGCCGCCGCCGCACATTTCATCGAGCGTTTTTACGCCTGACGAGACGCGCACATTCGATGATCGCTGAGTCAGACGCATCGCACCCAACGGGAAGATATTAATTCCCTGATTCGTAATCGTGAACGGATACTCGCCTTTCATATGAGTCGTACCGCGCAGTTTCAGAATCTCGATCGTTCTTCTACGCCGCTCGCCTTCCAGCACATTTCGCACGATCGCAACGTTGTCCGAAACAAATTCCTCTACCCCAAACCGCGCCACCTGACCATATTCCTCGATGCGCTCGGTAGTCATAATCGTCGTTGCGCCCACTTGTTTGAGCCGCGCTACCAAGCGGAAAATCTCGCGCCGCACCACCGATGCCGCATCATACTGCTGAAACACAGCCGTCACTGAATCGATCGACACCCGCTTCGCTTTGTATTTGCGAATTGCATACTGGATGCGTTCGATTAACGCTGATAAATCAAAATTTCCAACGACATCTTGACCCTCTGGATCAGGAGAAGCATCGAGAATAAACAGCTTTCCTTCATCAATAAATTTTTGCAGATCCCAGCCGAAGCTAAAGGCATTTTTGATAATATCGGCGGGCGATTCTTCAAACGTCACGAATACGCCTGCTTCATCAAACTGAGTAATACCGTTGTAGATAAATTGAACTGCAATCAGCGTTTTTCCAGTGCCAGAAGTGCCACTTACTAAAGTCGTCCGACCAATCGGTAAACCGCCATGACTAATATCGTCAAAGCCTTCAATCATCGTGCGGATTTTCTGGACACCGGTAAGCTGCGGAGGGTTACGTTGTTCGGTCGGGTTGCTCGAAGTCATAGGGTTAGGATGTCAAACAAACGGAGCAAGCTCCTTATTATCAAAGGAATTAAAACGAATCTGATCCACTTATTTACCACAAAACCTGTAAACAAGAAGTTTGATCAGGCTTTGTTGGGCTGATTTATTCTGCATCAATTTCTTCTTCGCGTAATTCTTCGTAGAGCAAATCAAGTCCAATCAAAACTTTTTCTCGATCGGACAAATCTCCAATAATTTTACGCACAGGTGGGGGTAGAATTTTCGCCAATGTGGGTGTTGCAAGAATTTTGTCTTCTTCGGCTAGCTGCGGATTTTTTAGCACGTCAATGACTTTCAGCGCATAAACACCTTGAAACTCCTTTTCAAGAATATTATTCAGTGTCTTTAGCGCACGAACCGAGTTTGGTGTATTGCCCGCAACATACAGCTTCAAGACGTAGGTTTTTTTCAAAGGACTCATATTTTAATCGATCAGGATGAACACTAGCGTAGCGCTCACGATGGACTGAAGAATCCGAATTCTAAGTTAAGATTCACGCGGAATCGAGCGACGGTACATCTCGCAAAGATGGGCGATCGTATCAATCAAGGTCAGTCGATAATCGAGGAGAATTTCTTCGCTTCTTCCTTCTAATTTTAGCTGTTTTGCAAATTCGTCCATCAGTTCCATATGGATCTCCACGATGTATGACACAGGCACATCTGCGAAAAATGCCGCATTGACAAAGTTGTCAATCCGTTGATTGAGATCGTGATCGTCCTGGAAATAACTCAAAACAATGACGCGATACTCGATCCGAAGCTGCTCTAAAAATTCCGCCTGCTCATTGGAAGGTAAGTTTTTGAGAAAGACTTTTGGACTGCGTTTGTAGTAGATTCCTAAATAGCCTAATCGCTCTTTGAGTTTATCGGTCAGTCGGCGCTGTTGCATCATTAGAAAGTTCTGGGCGAGCAAATCGCGAGTAAAATCCGGGGTCGCAATCGGATCAGGAAGCTGACACGTCGGGGATAACGTTAAAAACGCTTCGATCGCCTGAGCAATCGAGATATCGAGGCGATCGAGGTCTGCAAGTGACACCCAGATCTTAGCGGTGTGGTAGAAAAAGGTGAGTTTGTGGTCAATCTGTTGTGACGCAGGTTGAACAATCACGACCGGAAGCAAGATCGCCCCTGTCTGGAGCCACTCTAGGACAGAGATTAAGTGTTGCCCGTCCTCTAAAATCAGACAATCTAGCTGCTGTTTTTGGTGCTCAATCAGTTGGAAAAAATCGGTTTCGGACTGCGCGATCGATAAAGTATAGCGATCTTGTAGAATCTCGCTTAAAAGCGACTGCTCGACCAATCGAGTCAGATCAGGGGAATCAAGGTATACACCGATCGAAAGCTGCGGACGCACGATCGAAGAAACAGGAACTGTCAAAACGAAAAACCTGAATGGAATGAAGGGAGCTAAATTGTATTCTAAGATTCTTCCTACAAAGATGTTGTAGAGAAAGTGCCAGAGTTAGGGCACAGGCTCTTATCAAAGGTTTAATTTAGATTGAAGCGTTTGGCGCTCCGTTAATTATAATTACATAAAGCTTTTTTTCTCATACATGAGTTTGCCGCTGTGTCATGATCTAGGCTTAAATAAATTTAAATTCGCTTCAATTGAGTGTGATCACTCAACCCTTATAAATTCCATTTCAGTCAGTGCTTTTGCTGCTCGATAAACCGTAATCAGACCTTGATCAGCGATTAAAATCAAGGACAACGCTGACTTGCGATCTTCTGCCGAATCGGTCAGGATAAAGCGATGGTGATCTATCCAGCCTCGATTCATGATTTCATCGAGCCTGCCCCCGTTTGTTTGCAGTCGGCAACTTCGACTGAAGTCATTGAACTGCTGGGGCGGTATCAGGCTGACCGCTTGGTATTCGTAGATGAGCGGCAGTCTCCGATCGGTGTAGTTCATGCGTATGCGTTGCTCTCTCAGGTCAGGCAGGCAGAGGAGTGCGACTTTGAACCCTTGATCCAGCCGCTACCGACGATCGCAGACACGACAGATTTACTTGAACTTGAATTTTCGAGTCCGCTCCGATATTGGGCAGTGGTAAACGCAGCGCATCAGTTTCTCGGATTAGTTGATAGCGTGGTGTTACGCACCTGGTCAGGGTTTTTGCAGTCCGAGCCGATTCAGCCGAAGGCTTCCTCTGAATCCCTCTGGCATCGCGCCAAAACCGAATCCTGTGCAGAATTGGAACGATCGCGCCTGAAGCTCTCACCTGCAATGAATCAACTTCAGCAGCAGATTCAAACTCAGACTGCAAAACTTGGCTATGAACTCGTTGAAGGCTTTACACACTTTGATGCAGCCGCTGAACCTGACTCAAATGCAACGTTAATGCAGTTTCTGGATCACCTACCGCTGCCCTTGATGCTGCAAACCCAAACCGGAGAGGTGATTGCTCAAAATAAAGTGTGGGCAGAGCAACTGGGAGATATCCTCGATCCAAACTGGGTGCAGCGAGATGCAGCCACGATCCTGGAGTTTGCTGCACCTACCGTCCCATCTTCAACCCATAGCGCACCCGTTGTCGCCTCTGTGACGGCTAACCTTTGCCAAAAAGGCTCCGCACCAAATACCTGTATTTGCGTTTGTCCGCTGAAAAATGGACAAGAGCGCGTCTTGCAGTTTGCCAAAATTCCTCTTGGGGAACTGTTCTCACACCAGCACATTCCAGGGGTCAATTCTGATTCGGCGTTTCGACTAGCAGCATTTGAGCAAGGGAAAGCGCCATCCGATCATTCTCAACCGCCGATGCAAGAGAGCATTTGGCTGGTGCTGGCGCAAGACATCACAGAACAACAGCAGCTCTCGCGAGAACTTGCAGCCAAAAACGCCGATCTGATTCAGCTCAATCGTCTGAAAGACGAATTTCTTGCCTGTATCAGTCACGAACTCAGAACCCCGCTCACCGCCGTTCTCGGCTTATCAAGTTTGCTCAAAGATCAGCTTTCTGGAACGCTAAACGAACGCCAGATTCGCTATGCCCAACTGATTCACCGCAGCGGACGGCATCTGATGGCGATCGTCAACGATATTCTCGACTTGACGCGGATTGAAACCGGGCAGCTCGAACTGACTTTTTATTCGGTCAGCGTGAAGTCTTTGTGCGATCGAGTGCTCGAGCAAGCGAAGCAAGTCTGTTTAGAAGAAGAGAAACCAGAGACTAGAACCGTTCTCGATGCGATCGGAGCTTTGCCAGAATGCACTCTAGAAATTGAGCCAGGATTAGAAGCCTTAGTTGCCGATGAATTGCGCCTGCGTCAAATGCTGGTGCATTTGTTGTCGAATGCGTTAAAGTTCACCGATGTTTCTGGCAAGATTGGCTTAAAAGTAAGCCGTTGGGAAGGTTGGATCGCCTTTACCGTCTGGGATACCGGGATTGGAATTCCGTCTGAAAAGCAGCATTTAATTTTCCAGAAGTTTCAGCAGCTTGAAAATCCGATGACTCGTCGATTTGAAGGAGCCGGATTGGGATTAGTGCTGACGCAGCGTTTAGCACGACTGCACGGCGGCGATGTCTCGTTTGTGTCTAAGGAGAATCAGGGCAGCGAATTTACGCTCCTGCTGCCGCCCACTCATCCGCATCCCACCGATCGCATTGCCGTTTCTCGCGCAAAATCGACCAACAATCGTCTCGTTCTGGTTGTCGAAGCCGTGGTGAAGTCGATCGAACTGCTTTCAGAACAGCTTGCCGAACTCGGATATCGCGTGGTGATTGCGCGATCGGGAACCGAGGCGATCGAAAAAGCCCGTCGGTTACAGCCTTGTGCCATGTTGATCAATCCACTGTTGCCGACGCTCTCTGGTTGGGACGTGCTGACGCTGCTAAAGGCTGAGCCTGAAACGCGGGAGATTCCCGTGATTGTGACGGGAACTCGCGGCGATCGTGATCAAGCCTACCGCAATCAAGCCGATGGATTCGTCGCATTGCCGATCGTGCAGAAAGCGCTTCAGCAAGTCCTCAACCAACTCACGCCTGATGAGGTATCGGTGCCGTCGATCGTGGAGCCACTGCCGCAAAGTATCGTGATTTTGCGGCTGAGTCCAACGCGCTACGGAGAACTACATCGGTTAGGAAATCGATCGGGGATTGATCTAAATGCGTTGCTGCATAGCCAGAATTACCGCGTCGTTGAAGCAGACGATCTAGAGCAAGCCGAACTGCTCGCACAGGTCTGGAAGCCGAATATCGTACTGCTCGATGCGGCGGTGTCTGACCCGATCGGATACCTGAGACTATTAGGAGACTGTAGTTTTCTTGCATCGTTACCCTTGGTCACGCTTGATCCAGTTACAGCACAAGCCGCCAATCAAGTGCCTGGATTAACCGTGTTTCCTTGTTTAGCACCCCTTGACGAAAGCGCAGAATCTTCCGCACTGCTGCAAGTGATTCAAGTTGCCGCAGGCTTTGCTTGGCGACCGTTTGTGTTGGCGATCGACGCTGCTAAGTTGCGCTCTCCCGAAGCCAAGCGCGCAGACTGGCTCCAAGCCGTGATGCAATACTTTCAAACGGCTGGATTTCGCGGCATGATTGCGCGATCGTGGCAAGATGTCCTCCAAAAACTCGATACCCAAAGCATCGATTTACTCTTGCTTCATGCTCTGGACTTGGATCAATCAGCAATCGAGCAGCTTTCACCCTTAAAGCGATTCCGAGAAAAAATTGCGATCGTAGTCATCAATCATCAGCCCGAAAATACGCCGCTGCTCGAAGCGATCGCGACCGTTGTTCTGCCGCCGATGCCGATGGAAGATTTGCTCGATCGCATCAACAACATTTTGACAAAATGACTATGCACGACATTGCGGATATCAATGCTTAGATTGGAAGACTGGCTACCAAAAACCTAGTCCGTTGCTAAAAACTCTAAATATGAACTGCTAATTTCTTTGACGGCCAATTCATAGAGTTGTTTGCCGTGTTCGGGAGTGGCAAGCGCGGGATTCGATCCCATGCGTCCATCAGGATAGTGACTGCGAAAATTGATCGCGCCATAAATTCGATGCCCCTTCGCCACAGGTTCACTCAACGGCGCAGATTTAATCGACTCAGGGTAAACATATTGCGTCAGCGCCACTTCGCTGGGCGTGGCATGAGATCCCTCTTGATCACCGTATAACTCTTTTGCCAGCTTATACACCGAGCCGCACATATACCAATTACTCACGACACACTGAACGCTGTGCGAAATTCCTAAGTCCGATAAATAATCATACGTTTCTGAAAATGCCGCTTTTAACGTCGCAACATTTCCGCCGTGTCCATTAATGAAGAAGAATTTGCGAAATCCCGCCTTCGCTAACCCGGAAACGTAATCCCGAATCACCAAAATCATCGTACTCGGTCGTAAACTCATGCTGCCGGGAAACGCCATATGATGCAGCGCCATTCCCACACTGATTGTGGGCGCAACCAAAGCATCGATGGACTCCCCGACTCCTTTGGCGATCGCTTCCGCACAAATCGCATCCGTCCCGATCAATCCCGTCGGTCCATGTTGCTCAGTCGAACCGATCGGAATAATGATCCCCGTCGATCGCGTCAAATAGGTCTCTACTTCTTGCCAAGTCGATAAATGCAGCAACATAACTGTTTTTTCAAATTCCTCCTTCCAGTTTCCTTCATTTCGCTTACAGAATCGCGTTATCATTTCCTATATTGACGTTGCTTAGAAAGCCGATCCCGTAGGCGCTGTGGACTTAAAACAAATATTCAAAACTCAAAACCCCATCATCGGGGTGGTTCATCTCCTGCCCCTGCCGACTTCTCCGCGCTGGGGCGGTAGTTTGAAGACCGTTCTCGATCGTGCCGAACAAGAGGCGACTGCCCTCGCTGCTGGCGGCGTAGACGGGATTATTGTAGAAAATTTCTTTGATGCCCCGTTTCCCAAAGATCATGTCGATCCGGCAGTGGTTAGCGCCATGACTGTGATTATTCAGCGTTTGCAGCAAATGATCACGCTGCCGATCGGGATCAATGTGCTGCGGAACGATGCTCAGAGTGCGTTGGCAATTGCCTCTTGTGTGCAGGCGCAGTTTATCCGCGTCAACGTTTGGACAGGCATCATGGCAACGGATCAGGGCTTGATCGAAGGACGCGCCCATGAATTGATGCGCTACCGCCGCGAATTAGGTAGCGATGTGAAAATCTTTGCGGATGTTTTGGTGAAACACGCTCGTCCATTAGGCTCCGTGAATTTGACCACAGCGGTACAAGATACGATCGAGCGGGGATTAGCCGATGCAGTGATTCTCTCTGGCTGGGCAACAGGCGATCCACCAAACCTGGAAGACTTGGAATTAGCGCGGGATGCGGCTGAAGGAACTCCCGTATTCGTTGGGAGCGGCGCAGATTGGGAAAATGTGCCGCAAATGATGCAGGTCGCAGATGGTGTAATTGTGTCAAGTTCGCTGAAGCGGCAGGGCAAGCGAGAGAATTCGATCGATCCAATTCGCGTCAGCCGATTTGTGGAAGCGGCGAGAAGAGGGGTTCCGCTGCAAAAAAATGAGAAGTCAGTTCCGCCCGTGAAGCTGCGAAACTTTTAAGGTGTCAGTTTAATAAGTTGTCAGAATGCCGCAATAATGACATCCGATCATTAAACGGTAGGACAATCCTTGCTGGAGAAGATCGACAGCATCACCGCGTTGGTTGTTTCTCGATGATGCTGTCGCTGGTGTTGTTTTTAAGGGTGCTTATCTCGATCGCTCGATTGTCCCATAGTTTCGCGAATCGTTGATCCATCCCGATGACCATCTAGATGACCATCCATCGTGTAATCAGTCTTTCCATTCGTCGTTACGGTTCTCAAGGGTCGTTTAATCCGATCCTCAAACGACTTGATCACAATGTACAGCACTGGAACAATAAACAAGCTGAGGAAGGTTGCTACCAACATACCCCCGACGATCGCGGTTCCGAGTGATTGTCTTGCTGTTGCACCAGGACCAGAGGCAATCACAAGCGGCACAGCCCCGATCGCCGTCGCGATCGCGGTCATCAGAATCGGTCGCAGTCGTTCCTGCCCTGCCGCAACCACCGCACTCGCAATCCCTTTGCCGCGATCGCGTTCTTCGTTGGCAAATTCCACAATCAAAATCGAGTTTTTACTTGCCATCCCGATCAGCATGACAAAGCCGATTTGAGTGTAAACATCATTCGAGCTTCCCCGCAGTAACACTGCCAGTAACGCACCTAAGATTGCTAAGGGTACAGTCAGCAGAATGATAAAGGGATCAACATAGTTTTCGTACTGTGCTGCCAGCGTCAGGAACACAAAGACGATCGCTAATCCAAAGATAAACAGTGCTGCACCGCCTGACTCAATTTCTTCGAGGGATAGTCCTGACCACTCGAACCCAAACCCTTTGGGTAAAGTTTCTTTTGCAACCGCTTCCATTGCCTGAATGGCTTGTCCTGAGCTTGACCCCGGTGCGGATGCGCCGTTGATTTCCACCGCGCGGAACAGATTATAGTGCGTAATGATCGAAGGACCATTCGTTTGAGTCACTTTAACTAAGTTTCCTAGCGGAATCATGCGTCCGGGTTCACCATTTGTACCCCCACTGCGAACATACAATCGCTTGATGTCTTCAGGGTTCGATCGAAACTGTTGATCGGCTTGGACATACACGCGGTAGGCTCGGTTGAACTGGTTAAAGTCGTTGATATAAGCAGAACCGAGAAAGATTTGCAGTGTACTGAAGATGTCTTGAACTGAGACATTGAGCTGGTTGGCACGATCGCGATCGACTTCAATAGCAATCTGCGGGGTATTGCCACTGAAGTTCGGGCGCAAGCCAGAGACTTTGGGACTTTGTGGTGAAGGATAAGTAGAGGCACGCTGAATAAAATTGCCTAGCGTTTCACCGAGCGCAGGAAAGCCTAAACCCGTGCGATCTTGTAAGTGAAACTCAAATCCACCAAAGTTCCCAATACCTGGAACCGCAGGTAAGTTAAACGGCAGAACTACGGCTTCTTGAATGGCTGCCATTTTCGGAAACAGCCCGGTTGGTTGAGGGAAGAAGCCACCAATAATGCCTTGTAGTGATTGATTCGCTCCAGTTCTTTCTTCCCAAGGTTTGAGGGTGGTAAAGATCAAGCCATTGTTCGGTGTTGCTCCACTAAAGCTAAATCCGCCGACCGCAAAGATATTGGCAACTTCTGGCTGTGCTTTCAGAATTGCCTCAGCTTTTTCTAGAACTTTCTCGGTGTAGTCGAGTGAAACTCCTTCGGGGGCTTGAACAATGGTGATAAACACACCTTGGTCTTCATCCGGAATGAATGCTTGAGGAACAAAGTTGTAAACAAAGTACGTTAGCGTCAATGCTCCTGCAAACAATGCCAGAATTAACCCTTTCCGACGAACTGCACGATCGAGGTTTCGCCCATAACTCTCGCGAGTTTTATCAATCCCCCAATTCACCCGCCGGAAAAACCAATTGTCGCTTTTTGTTTGTCCAGCTCTGAGCATCAATGCTGACAACATTGGAGTAAAGGTCAGTGCATTAAAGGTTGAAACTACGACTGAAAATGCGATCGTTAACGCAAACTGGCGATAAAGCTGTCCGGTTGTTCCCGGAAAGAAAGCGACAGGAACAAACACGGTGATCAACACTAACGAAGTTGCAATCACAACACCAAACAACGTATTCATTGATGCGATCGCAGCTTCCAAGGGTCGCTGTCCTTCTTCCTGAATCCGTCGGATAATGTCTTCAATGATTACGATCGCATCATCAACCACTAGCCCCGTTGCCAGCGTCAATCCAAACAATGTAAGAGTGTTGATCGAAAATCCCAGCAGTTTCACAAAGATGAACGTACCGAGAAACGCGATCGGAATCACGATCGAGGTAATAAATGCCGCTCGCCAATCTTGTAGAAACAAGAACAGAATCAACACGACTAGAATAACGGCTTCAAACAGCGATCGGATAACCTCTCTTGCGCCTGCTTCAATGAATGTTGTGGTGTCGAATGCAACTTCATACTTTAATCCGGGCGGAAAGCTTGAGGAAAGGTTCTGCATTTCCTCTTTCACTGCTTTAGCAACATCGAGCGCGTTACTACCGAACTGTTGGTTCACGCCTAGTCCTACGCCTCGGTGAGTCACCCGATCTTCGGTTGTAAATCTCAGTAAAGAACCATAGTTCTCGGCTCCAAGTTCTGCACGACCCACATCTCGCAGCCTGACTAAAGTTCCAGTCTCCCCAGTTTTGATGACTAGATTGTTGAATTCCTCAGCGTCTTTAAGCCGTCCTTGTGCAGTGATCGAATACTGATACTGCTGTCCCGGAACGGCGGGAGCTTGTCCGATTTGTCCCGCTCCCACCTGAATGTTTTGCTGTTGCAGTGCAGCAATCACATCTTGAGGTGTAAGCGTTCGACTCGCTAATCGCTCTGGATCAAGCCAAAGACGCATTGCATAAGTCCGCTCCCCAAAGATCTGAACTTCACCCACCCCTTTGATCCGCCGAATCGCATCCGCTAGATACAAATCTGCGTAGTTACTCAGGTAAAGATCATCATAGAGATCCTGATTTTTCGCTTCGTCGCGCTCGGAATACAGCCCGATCGCTAATAGAAAATTATTGTTCGTTTTAGCAACTTGCACCCCGGTTTGAACCACGGGTGCAGGTAAACGCGATTGCACTGTAGAGACTCGATTTTGCACATCAACCGCAGCTAAATCCTGATCGCGCCCCAAGTCAAACGTTAGATTAATCTGACTCACGCCATTATTGGCGCTAGTAGATTTGACGTATTTCACACCATTAATCCCGTTGAGTTGCCGCTCTAGAATGTTCGTGACAGTTGATTCGACCACTTCAGCATTTGCGCCCACATAGGTCGAAGTCACACTCACTTGAGGCGGCGCAATTTCCGGGTACTGTGCTACAGGTAAGGTCGGAATACAAGCCAGTCCTAGTAGCGTGATCATAATTGAACACACTGTTGCAAACACAGGGCGTTTAATGAAAAACGTGGAAACTGAGAAAATCATAAATTAGCGCCATTGGCTAAGGTGAAGGTGGACGCTGAATCTGTGCGGCATCTGCGATCGGTGCACAGTTTTGCAGTTGTAGAATTCCAGAAGTCACGATGCGATCGTTGGCTGTGACTCCTTCGCGCACTTCTTGGTCGTTGCCGATAATTCTGCCTAGCTGAATTGGCTTTTGCGCCGCGACTAATTGATCGGGAGTCACTTCAATTTTTCCACCGTCTCTAGGAGCCGCCGGAGCATCGCAACCTGAAGCATTAAACGGAGCCGCCACAAACAGAAAATCTCTTCCGCCTAAGCGCGAAATTGCTGTGGTCGGGACTAGCACACCTGGACGAGTCGCCCAAACCACTCTCGCTCTGACAAATTGCGAAGTTCGTAGATTTCCAACATTTGCAAATCGCGCTTTCGTCAGTACAGATTGCGTCGTCGGATCAACATTCGGTGCAACAAAGGAAATTTGCCCAGTTTGAATCGGCTGATCTTTGTCGTTCAGCAGCTTGACGGGTAATCCCGTCTTCAGTGCGGAAGCTCGCTCTAGAGGGATTTGAATCTGAATTTCTAGCTGTTGGTTTTGCGTGACGTTGAGTAGCTGACTGGTATTGCTCACCGTATCACCCACTTTCACAGGAATGTCCCCGATCGTGCCTGCAAACGGAGCCGTAATCGTGAAATTCTGTAACTGGGCAGCACCTTCAGCCGTATTCGCTTGCGCCTGTTCGACAGCTCGTTGATTTCGAGCAACGACCGTGGCTGCCCGTTGAATGGCGGCACGTTGAGCAGCGAGCTCTGCACTGGCTTCTCTGAGAGCAGATTGAGCCGTTTGCAGCGCATTTAATCGCTGCTCCACGACTTGCTGACTGGTTGCGCCTTCTTTTTGCAGCTGCACAAAGCGGTTGTATTCTTGTTGCGCTAGTCGCACATTTGATTCGGCTGTAGCGCGTCGAGCATCAAGCGATCGTAAGGTTTCATTGGCGCTAGCGACATCTGCTCGTGCCGATTCCACCTCAGCCTCAGCGGTTTGTGTCGCAGACTGCCGACTCGCAAGCTGGGCGCGTTGTTCGGCTGAATCAATCTGAATTAAGGGTTGCCCAGCTTCCACTCGCTGTCCGGGTCGCACAAAAATCGCCGCAACTTGCCCGGAGACTCTTGGCTGCAATGTCACCGACTGGCGGGAATCGAGGCTAGCGGCATAGTCAGAGCTATCCTCGATCATCCCTGCTTTTGGATTTGCAAGCGGTACGGGAGTCGCTTGCGGTTTCATCTGACTAGCAATCATGATCGGCAGAATTAGCCGATTAAACAGAATCCAGCCCAATCCACCGACGATCGCAGTTCCAATCAAAGCAGGAACCAGAAATCGTCGCCAACGGGGAGGTTTTCGCTCTGGAGGGGTTTCGGTAGAAGTCTGAAGCGTCAGATCTCGATTAGTTTCTTCGCCGTTCATTGAGTTAGCCACTAAGGTCTAGATACGATCGGGCGTGGAGCGTAAGGACAAATTCAAGGATCAAATGGCTTTCTATAATACTATGAATGCGAACTATTTGATCTCTGCCTGTTGATAGAAGACCTATCTGTGGATAGTTAGCAAGCCGATAAAAGTCCTTCAGTGGTCAGATGCACGAACAGTTTTAGAACAGTAATACTTTTCAGACAATACAGTTTTACCATTTATTTTTATGAGTAGCCCGATCGAATTTAAGGTGTTCGCTCCACGAAACGAAGCGGTTCATCTGATTGGTTCTTTTTCGCAAGAAGACATTCCGATGCAAAAGGGCGAGGATGGGTTCTTTCGGGTACAAGTCGATCTCGAAGATGGACAATATCAATACAAACTGCGCGTAAAATCAAACAGTCCCGAACTGCAAGGACAATGGGTTGAGACAAACGATCCGTACATGACGGAGATGGATCGTAAAACAGAGAATGGAATTGTAAGAATAAAAGACGGACAAAGAATTTTAGATGCCTATGTATGGCAACATGATCAGCAACCACTTCCCGAAAATCGGGATGTGATTCTCTACGAAATGCACATTGCAGATTTTTGCGGCAAAGGCACTGATATTTCTGATCCGACTAAATTTAAGCAAGTTCTAGAGAAGCTCGGTCACTTAAGCGAATTGGGAATTAATGCGATCGCGCTCATGCCAGTCACCGAATACGATGGCGACTATCGCTGGGGCTATATGCCGCTTCACTTTTTCGCACTTGAAAGCAGCTACGGCAAACCCGAAGACTTTAAGCGGTTGATCGATGAATGTCACGGTCGCGGAATTCGGGTTTTGATTGATTGCATTTTTAATCACACAAACGAAGAAAGTCCGTTGTTGAAAATCGATCGTGACTATTGGTACTACCACGATCGGCATTATCCCGAAGATGATGCAAATTATTGGGGTCCTGAACTGAGCTACGAAAATTACGACAGCGATCGCAACATTCGCCCGACCTGGAATTTTATCCGCGATGTAGTGCAATTCTGGATTCGTGAATATCACATCGACGGCATTCGCTATGATGCAGTCCGCCAGATTGCAAATTACGAATTCTTTGGCTGGTTATTTGAACAACTTGAAGTCAAAGACAAACCTTTTTATCAAATTGCAGAACATATCCCCGATACCAGTGAAGTTTGCAAACCCAAAGGTGTGTTTGATGCTTGCTGGCATGAAAGCTTCCGCTACTTTCTCAAAGATGCACTCATCGGTCAATCTGTCGATTTAGAGGAACTGAAAAAGGCGATCGATGCCCGTCAACAAGGGTACGCTGAAGCAACAGCAGTGATTAACTATTTAGCAACTCACGATCGCGAACACATGATCGTTGAACTGGGCGATGTTGGCATTTTTGATCAACCTGCCTTCGATCGCGTCAAATTCGGCGTGATTCTTCAGCTTACTGCTCTGGGTATTCCCATGATCTGGATGGGTGATGAATTCGGACAAGCAACACACAAGACACAAACAACCCTAGAGCCGAACCAATTAGATTGGTCGCTGCTCGACCACAATCGCGATTTATTTGAGTTCTACAAGCGAGCGATCGCGCTTCGTCACGAAAGATCCTCGCTCCGCACCGACAATATCGAATTTTTCTTCGAGCATCTAGACGATAAAGTTTTGGCGTATGTGCGCTGGAACGATCAGGGCGAAAGAATCATTGTGGTCGCAAATTTCTTTGATCAAACTTATGAGAACTATGCGATCGAGAATTTTCCAACTGATTGCTGCTGGCGAGACTGGAACAATGGCAGCGAAATCGAAGTAACGGAGGGGAGAACCGCGATCGACCTTCCCAGCTTCAGCGCAAAAGTTCTGTTAAGTCAATGAGATAAGAAATTGAGGTAGGGAGTAGGGGGATTAATTTCGCTCCTCTACTCCCTACTCCCCAAAATTTCCCTTACCGCTCCCTCGAATTGCTGTGATAATATTAAAAACTGCCGTATTCATCGCAATTCAGGACAAACTCTCAATGGCACTGGTACAAGAACGCAAACAAGAAATTATTAGCCAATATCAAGTTCACGAAACCGACACCGGATCGGCAGACGTGCAAGTGGCAATGCTTACCGAGCGCATCAACAAGCTCAGCCTGCATCTGAGAAGCAACAAAAAAGACCACGCTTCCCGCACCGGACTGCTGAAAATGATCGGTCAGCGTAAGCGTCTTCTTGCCTACATCCAAAAAGGTGATACCGATCGCTACCGCGCTCTGATTACCCGTCTCGGTATCCGGGGTTAAATCCATGCCCGATAACGCCCCTGATTCCAACTCAGAGCGACTTCCATTCGAGCCAGGACGCAAGAAAGCGAAGTCATCCGCAAAACCCGCGCCCGAACCCGCGAACACTCCCGCAAAGGAAGCAAAGCCAGCCTTAATCGAGAAGCGCCCCAAATCTTCTCCGAAAAAGGCTCCTGCTCCCGCTCCCACCCGCGAAGCGCTTGCTGTACCTGAAGTAGTCAGTCGGCGCATGGCACGGCGGATGGCATTCTTTTGCGGAGTTCCGACGACACTGGGCATCGCTACATTTGTGGTCAGCTATTTCATCGTGACCCAAGGCATTTACAAACTGCCGAACACTGCGGTCGTGCTTGTGAGTATGCTCTTTTTTGGATTAGGGGTGGTTGGATTGTCCTACGGCATTCTTTCAGCCTCGTGGGACGAAGACCGCGTTGGAGGAATTGTTGGAGCCAGCGAATTCTCGACCAACTTTGGACGACTGACCGGAGCCTGGAAAGAAGCCCGTGAGCAGCAGCGCCAAAAACGCAGCCAGAATTAGGGATTCGATCGAGTACGGTACGATTAATTTACAGCAGACTGATCCGGGCAGCCCACTGCTCGATCGGCACAGAAATCAACACATTCAGCAGGAACGTTTAACATGATTGTGGTTATGAAAGTCGGCTCCCCGGAAGCCGAAATCGCCCGTCTCACCGAAGAGTTCTCGACTTGGGGACTCTCTCCCGAAAAGATTGTTGGAAAGCATAAAGTTGTGATTGGCTTAGTCGGTGACACGGCTGAGATGGAGCCACTCCAGATTCAAGAATCTAGCGATTGGATCGAGCAGGTTTTACGAGTTGAGCAACCGTTTAAGCGGGCAAGCCGCGAGTATCGTCACGGTGAAGCCAGCGAAGTTCCGATTTCAACTCCGAATGGTGTCGTTTACATCGGTGAGAATCACCCGATCGTCACGGTCGCAGGTCCTTGCTCGGTCGAAAACGAAGAGATGATCATCGAAACGGCTCGTCGCGTCAAAGCAGCAGGCGCACAGTTCCTCAGAGGCGGCGCATTCAAGCCCCGGACTTCTCCCTACGCATTCCAAGGACACGGAGAAAGCGCACTCGGTTTGCTTGCGGCAGCGCGTGAAGCAACCGGATTGGGGATCATTACGGAATTGATGGATGCCGCAGATCTAGAACCGTTGGCAGAAGTGGCTGACGTGATTCAGATCGGCGCACGCAATATGCAAAACTTCTCGCTGTTGAAGAAAGTTGGCGCTCAGGACAAGCCGATTTTGCTGAAGCGGGGAATGGCAGCGACGATCGAAGATTGGCTGATGGCAGCAGAATACATCCTTGCCGCCGGAAATCCGAACGTGATTCTGTGTGAACGTGGAATTCGTACCTTCGATCGTGAATACGCCCGAAATACTTTAGACCTCGCAGCGATCCCCGTTCTCAGAACGTTGACTCACCTGCCCATCATGATTGATCCAAGTCACGGAACCGGACGCGCTGAGTACGTTCCTGCAATGGCAATGGCATCGGTTGCAGCCGGAACCGATTCGCTGATGATCGAAGTTCACCCGAATCCGAAGAAAGCCTTATCGGATGGACCGCAATCGCTCACCCCAGATCAGTTTGATCAACTGATGAAGCAACTTGCGATCGTCGGTAAACCCCTCGGACGTTGGACAGAACAACGTCAACCCATCGCCGTTTAGGTCAGATCGGCTGAAATCTTACGCCTCCTGAAGATCTTCAGGAGGCGTTTGTTTTTGCACTTCTACCGCAGTGGAGAGACGATCGCCACAGCCGCTTCGCTAAAATCCTCGACTGACAAATCAAAAGGAGGTGTGAATTGCGATCGCGCAGGTTTATCTTCACGGTTGTCTTAAGCATCTTACTGATGTTGAGTTCTTCGGCTCTAGCGCAGAATCCTGTTTTACCCAGTCCAAAACTGGAACTCCCGCAATTTAGCAATACCGAGGTCAGAACGGCTCCAGTTCGTCTAGATGGACGAGAACTGTTTCAGGTTGCAGTTCCAGCAAATAGTGGAACGAGCCAGCCGAATCAAACCAGCGCGATTCAAGTCCGAGTGCAAGGCATCGAAGCAACGCTACAGCGCCTCGCAAACCAACCCAGCGCGGCTGCACCTCAAGTCACCGCTACGATCGACACCAGCAGTAATCTGCCTGTGATTACTGTGAATGGTCAGTATCTCATGACTGTGACCACGCTTGATGCTCAACTGCAAGGACAAGATCCGACGGCTTATGCAGAAAACCTGACGCAAATTATTCGAGAGGGTCTGATTCAGGCACAGCGCGAACGGCAACCTGAATTTATTGCACAACAGGCAGGGAGAGCGATCGCGATTGTGTTCGGTGTGTTTGCTTTAAGTTGGTTTGTCTCTCGCTTGCAGGCTTACCTCCGCAAGCAGCAAAGACACCCGCACACCGAAGCATTACCCTTTTCTGAAGTGCCACCCAACACGCCTGAAATGGCAAGTTCTCGCACTCAGTTAATAGTGAAGCAACAGTTAGCCAATCGTCAGCAACGCACAATGAAAGATGTGCGCCGACGATCGCTGCAGCTTGTGCAGGTCATCCTTTGGGCAACGGGTGGATATACGATTTTAGGGCTGTTTCCGCAAACGCGATCGCTTCAGCCGCTTGTGCTTTCGACTCCGTTAAAGGTACTAGGAATCATTGTTCTGACCTATTTAGCAATTCGATTTAGTGAAATACTGATCGATCGTCTTTTTATCGCGCTTGATATTCCGCAGCAATCTGCGCCGGATGTTTCTCAACGAGTGGCGCTGCGTGTCACGACTTTCTCTCGCGTTGTAAAAGGCTTATCTACACTGATTTGGATTAGCATTAGTTTGATTACTATCTTATCGATTCTTGGAATTCAAGTTTTGCCATTATTAGCAGGTGCGGGAATTATTGGGCTTGGCATCTCTTTAGCATCCCAGAATTTGATCAAGGATGTAATTAATGGATTTCTGATTCTGTTAGAAGATCAGTACGCAGTCGGAGATGTGATCCAAGTTGGAACGATGTCCGGATTTGTTGAATCTATTAGCTTAAGAATTACGCAGATTCGCAATTCAGAAGGGCGATTAATTACGATTCCAAACAGTGCGATTTCGATCGTTGAGAATCTTTCTAAGGATTGGTCGCGGGTTGATTTGTCGATCGCGATCGCGTTTGATGCCAACGTCGATCAAGCGATTCACTTAATCGAAAAAGTTGGACAGGAGATCAGCCAAGACCCAAACTGGGAAACCAAGATATTAGAAACACCTCAAGTTTTAGGGGTTGAGAATATCAGCAACGAAGGAGTCACAATCCGAATTTGGATCAAAACTCAACCGTTGCAGCAATGGTACGTAGGGCGCGAATTTCGGAAGCGATTAAAGCGAGCGCTGGATGCGGAAGGCATCTCGATCGCCATTCCGCAACAGGCTTTCTCGGTGCGGGGTGCGATCGACGACGAGATTTTTGACCGCAATGAGTTTGACGGCAATGAGAATGAATCTAATCTTCAACAATCCTCTAACCCTAATAAGGCGAATTGATCCGAAAAGATCGAATTTGGAAGAGTGTTGCTGAGATTGACGCTCAGATTTCTGATGAAGACTGGGCAACCATACCGAACGATGCTTGAATATTCCATTACTACGCGAGATTTAGTGATTGTTGAATGCTACGATTTCAAGCTCCGATCGTTCAATCATCGTTTCTAATGCTGTTTTCATTTCCGTTGTCGTCGTCGTTGTCGTTCCGAATCGTCTTACGACAATACTTGCTGCTAAATTTCCTAACACCACTGCTTCCCAAACTGTTGCGCCTGCAATTAGTCCAAGTGTTAACGCAGCGACAACCGTATCTCCAGCTCCAGTCACATCAAAAACCTTTGTGCGATTGAAAGCGGGAATATGCTGCTCGTTGCCAGAACGATCGAACAATGTCATCCCCTGTTCGCCGCGTGTGATCAGAATGTATTGCGCGTGTGTTAATCGGAGTAAATCTCGTCCCGCTCTAGACAGCGATGCAGCATTGTCGATCGCATATCCAACGGCTAACTCTGCTTCGGGTAAGTTGGGCGTAAAAATCATTGCATCCTGATAGCGCGGAATCTGCTTTTGCGAATCAACGATCGTTCTCGGATGCTCTAATGCCGCTTCGATCACAGGTTGCGTTAGCGTCCCATCGCCGTAATCCGAGCAAACGATCGCATCAACGTGATCAATCTGATCCCGAATATAAGCCGCTAACTGTTGTTGAAGTTCAAGCGCGGGTAACGCATTCGATTTGCGATCAATTCTCACAATTTGCTGAGTTACAGACTGACGCGAGTGTCCTGTAATTCGAGTTTTGGTTACAGTGGGTCGATCGACCTCCCAAACAATCCCTTCTAGATCAACTCCTGCTGCTTCTAACAGTTGTGCTAAGGCTTGCCCTTGAATATCCTTTCCGAGGAGTCCCGCCGCTTTAACGGTCGCTCCCAATCGCGCAAAATTGTAGATGGCATTTGCACCTCCACCCGGAATTTGCTGCGTTTCTTCGTGGCGGAGAATCAGCACCGGAGCTTCCCGTGAGACTCGTTCGACTTCACCCCTGAGAAATTCATCCAGTGTCAAATCTCCGACCACTAATACAGTCGCTTCAGAAAATCGATCAATTAATTCAAATAAGCGATCTCGATGCGATCGCAACAACTCAATTCCGTCATTCATAACCAAGCAAACTTAATAATTTGGGCTCTATTATGTCGGAAATGAAAAAATTCAGAATGCCGCTTGAGATAGATGAAAGCTATTTTTTGGTATTCAGCAAGTTTTGTGAAAGTAATAGTCTTTCGACAGATTTCTTTCACGTAGAACATAGTTCAATGAAAACTATAAGCAACATTTCTGCTTACGACTACTCATCGAACCCACAACACTATCATGCAAGACAAATTTAAAATCTCCTTCAAAAGCCTAGCAGACACAGAAAAGTTAGTTGCCTTGATTCTCGGCATCATTTTTCTGACGATCGGAATTGCTGGATTTCTTCCCCAATTCATGGCGCTCCCTGGAAGTGCCCCTGTAACGGGTGATGTCTATATTCCCCGCCTGTCTTCTTCGGATGGCTATGGTCACTTGTTTGGATTGTTCCCGACCAACTATGTGCACAATGCAGTGCATATCGTTGTTGGCTTGTTGGGAATTGCCGCAGCAACTAGCTTTAGCGGTTCACTCGTCTACAACCAAGGTTTCGCAATTGCTTACACTGCGATCGTTCTGTTCGGCTTGATCCCGGCAACTAATACCACTTTTGGTCTAATGCCGATCTACGGTAACAACGTTTGGTTTAACGCTCTAACGGCTATAGTCGCGGCTTATGCTGGATTTGTAAAACCTGCGGAACTGGCAAAAGCAACCGAAGCGTAACTCCGTTAGATTGCTTCTCTCACAGGCGTTTTCAAAATTCGTTTCACGATTTCAGGAATCTCAGAAGGGCGCTCAGCCACTGGGATTCCTGCACGTTTAAAGGCTGCAACCTTACTTTCTGCGGTTCCCAAATCAGGTCCGACATTTGCTGCTTGTAAGTCAATAATGGCTCCTGCGTGTCCCATGCGGCGATTTCGGGGAGCGCTGCGACCCGCTACATACGCAATTACTGGTTTGTCGATCGCTTCTGCAATATAGTGGGCTGCGGTCTCTTCAAAGTCCCCGCCAATTTCTCCAACCAGCACAATCACATCGGTCTGATCGTCTTCGTCCAAAATCTGAAGCCACTGCGGAAACGTCGATCCGGTAATCTGATCGCCGCCTAAGCTTACCGCGATCGATTGTCCATATCCCGCCTGCGTCAGCGTCCAAGCTACTTCATAGGTGAGCGTTCCATTGCGGCTCACAAGCCCGATCGAACCTGGTCGGTAAAACTCCGGTGGATGAATCCCTAACAGCACTTGTCCCGGTACAATTACGCCCGGACTATTCGGACCCACAATCAAGGTTTCGGTTGCTTCAGCTTTGCGGATCAGATGTACCATATCAAGTGGGGGAATTCCGTGGCTGACCAAGACAATCTGACGAATGCCAACCGAAATCGCTTCAAGGGCTGCATCTAGTGCGGCGTAAGGCGGCGAAAAAATTACGGTTGTATCTGCCCCACCGATCTTGGGTAACGCCTGTTCGAGCATATCGAACACTGGAATTCCCGCAAGCGTCTGCCCACCATAACCTGGACTCACACCTGCGACAATTTGTGTGCCATACTTCTGCATGAGTGGCGCATAGAGTCTTCCCAATGGCTCTAGGATGCCTTGCACGATGACTTTGCTGGCTGGCGTAAAATTCATAAATAAGGTAGATAAGCAAGGGATGATTAAATCATTCCGAGGAATGATGACGGTGACTGTTCAAGGTGAGCCTTCTGCTAGGAATATAAACGGTCAATTTTGACGAATGCAACCCGCTCAAATTGTTGATGTGGGCTAGTACGTGTTCGTCTTCAGCAGGACTTACCGAACAGTAAAAAATTGAATTTGGATCTATCTTTTCGTTGTGTGCTAGAACAGGCAAACTTTAGGTATTTCCCAAATTATAGAAGGCGCAGCGAGATTGGAAATCCTTAGATCTGCCAAAATCAACAAATGCAACTTAATTCTGTTTAGAAAAATCAGTAGAATTACTTGATTATATTTTGGTTAAGGACAGATTAGGATCGCTTAACTCTCTCGTTTTTTCGCAAGAGCAATCAACTGCGCGATCGCCCCATCCAAATTATCGATCAGAATGGCTGGAGTGACCGAGAGTTGCTCTTTTGCTTCGGTTAAGTTTGTACCCAATAGCCGCACAACTAATTTTGGTGATGGCGCACCCCGACTGATTCTAAGCTCTTCTTTGTTGCTAATGGCTCTTGTCGGTGCAGGCGGACGCAGAAAGCGAACGATTGCGGTTGCAACTTGGTCACTCTTAACCGTTCCGCTCACAATGTTGATTAATATGACCTTAACTTGCTTATTTTTTGATAACAACGATAAACCTTGCTCTAGTCGATCGCACAGCGTTTCGGGCTGCCAGTTGTGGTGCGTGTCGCTGCCAATATTGACATAATGCAGCAATTTTCCACCTGCTTGAGCGATCATATCCATCGTCATCATCGTCAAAGCGGCTCCGTTACATACAATCGCAATCTGTCCCTCTGGATCGATCGTCGTTAGCGATTCTGGTAACCGATCGATACCGAACTTACGAGAACGGCGATCGAGGGCAGCTAACGCAGGATGACGACCCAAAGCGGCATCATTGACGGTGATTTTCCCGTCCAGTGCCATTAGCTCACCCGTCGCACTCACACCGAGCGGATTGATTTCAACTAAATCTAAATCTTTGTCGATGAACAGGCGATACAGGCGCTCAACAATCTCGCTGAAAGCATTAATCAAATTCCCTTGTAGTCCCATCTTCAGCGCTAAGCGTCGGGCATAAAACGAGGAGAATTCTTGATCAATGATGACGTGCTGCATTTCGTCGATCGCTGTTTGCACATCGATTCCTCCCTTGGTCGATCCCAGAATCACAGGTCGGCGAATCGATTGATTGAGTACAACGGCGAGGTAAAGCTCCTGCTGCGCCTCATACTTTGCTTCTGCCAACAAGACTTTGGGATATTCGCCCATAATCGGCAGATTGAAAATTGAGTGCGCCGCCGCGATCGCATCGATCGTATTCGACACAAACCGCACGCCCCCGACCCGTCCGCGCTCACCCACATAAACTTGAGATTTCAGCGCGATCGGGTAGGGAATTTTAAGCGCTTTGAGGTCGGTCGGACGCTCAATACGTTGCGAAGGCAGCACCGGAATGCCGACTTCGCGGAACAAATCTTTAGCTTGATATTCGAGAAGATCCATTACAGAGAGGGCTGACGGTGACGAGTTTTCCATTCCTTGGCAACGCGATCGATGCCGTAGAATCTTTGCCAAAAGCGATCGACGATCCATGTGGGAAGTGCCTTTGTCATCATAAATACAGTCAAGCCGCCCGCAGTGGCTGCGATGTATCGAGAGCGGGGAGATTTGGCAACGATCGCCTTCGCGATTACAGTCGCAACCCGCTCTGAACTCCAAGCCTGACGTTTTGTAATTTTATCTAAGTTTTTCAGTTGCTCAAATGCGGCTCGATAAGGTGTATTTTTCCCATGAGGGATAGTGCTGTGAACTTCACGATCGACCACATCAAAAAATTCTGTGCTGACTGGTCCGGGTTCGATCACGCTGACTCGAATGTTAAACGGCTCTAATTCCCGTCGTAGACTGTCACTCAGCGATTCCAGCGCGAACTTAGAGGCGCTGTACAAGCCACCCAACGGAAATGCAATTCGACCGCCCAGCGAACTGACATTAATAATTTTGCCGCCGCCGTGATCGCGCATCACCGGAATCAAGGCTTGAATCAGTCCGATCGCGCCGATCACATTTACCTGAAATTGGCGCTGAACTGATTCGATCGGAATTAGTTCAACCGGTCCCATCTGTCCGTAACCCGCATTATTCACCAGCACATCCACGCGCCCGAACTTCTCGATCGCGATATCTGCCAACGCTTGCACCTGATCCGGCTGTCCCATATCCGTTGCGACAACAAGAACTTCGACTCCAGATTGACGAATACGATCGGCGATCTTTTCTAATTTATCAATGCTCCGAGCCGCCAGAATCAATCGGACGTTGGGCAGGAGATCGGCTAACGTTTGCGCGAGTGCGGCTCCGATTCCCGCCGATGCACCCGTAATTAAGACGACTTGAGACGACGCAGACATAGGTAAAAGGAATGATTTCTTCTCATCGATCCTATGCTATCCGAATCAATCCGAGCAGCAGAGTTATTAGAACTTCTCAATCGCTGTAGTGGTATCGACAGGAAATTACGGTTAAATGCTCATCATCAACTGCATAAACTAAGCGATTGGTATCATCTATGCGCCGCGACCAAAATCCTGCTAGGTTTTCTCTGAGTGCTTCTGGCTTACCAATCCCTTCAAATGGCGATCGCAACGCTGCTTCAATTAATTTGTTAATCCGCTTCAGAGTCTTTTTATCTTGTCCTTGCCAATACAAGTAGTCGTTCCAAGCTTCTTCTGTCCAAGCTATCTTTCTAGTCATCCAAGAGATTCCGCTCTACGATTTTCCCTTGTTTGAACTGAGCGATCGATCTCTCTAAATGAGCCGCATTTGCAGGAGATTTCAACAAATGAACGGTTTCGAGCAAACTATTAAACAACTCTAGCGACATCACAACTGCATCTTCCGCGTCTCGTCGGGTGATGATTGTATAGTCTGAATCGGCCGCCACTCGATCCAACACCGCTTTGAGATTATTTCTCGCTTCGCTGAAAGATATAATTTCCATTTGTTTCACACCTGTACTATTTTTTGTACAAGTCTACTCATTTCAACTTGATTCAGCAAGTTTGATCAATTGAACCTTTCTAAACTCATTGCAGTCTAAACAGTATCTTGAATGGATGGCACTCGATCGGTGACTACGGCAGCAACTTCTTGGATAGGTTCTATATTCCCGGTGCAAGCAGATGATTCTCTCTCAAATTTTGCCGATCAGGGCGATCACGAACTGATCAAAGACAGCATTGCGGGAAATACTCAAAGCTTTCGCCGCCTCTACAGACGCTATCAAAATCGCGTTCGGGCGTTGCTCTACCAACTCTGCGACCATCACGCGATCGATGATCTGGTTCAAGAAGTATTCTTGCGGGTTTGGAAAGGCTTACCTAAGTTTCGCCAAACTTCCCAGTTCTCCACTTGGCTGTATCGAATTGTCTGGAATGTAGCATCCGATTATCGTCAAGCGGCAGCAAAAAGCCGATCGCGCCTCGAAGTCCTGACCCAACACGCCCCGAAACAGCAAGATGCCCCCGATCTGATTCAGATGCACTACGAGGATGTTGTTATGCGAGGCTTGAAGGAATTGAGCTTCGATCACCGCACGATTCTGGTGCTGCATGATTTGGAAGGAATGCCGCAAAAAGAAGTCGCTGATATTTTAGAAATTCCGGTTGGTACAGTGAAATCAAGGTTGTTTCATGCGCGTGGGGCAATGCGTCAATTTCTCGATCGTCAAGGAGTCCAACTATGAAACCATTTTCCGAAGATGACGAGGATCTGATTCAATTTCTTCGTCAGCATCGATCTTCACCCCCTGCCGCCGCGCCGGATCTAGAAGATCGGATTATTCAATCTTTGCCAAAGCGTCGCGTTTCTCGCCCGCTCATTTTGTTTAGTGCGGGAATTGCAGCAAGTTTTATTGGGGTGATTGTGGCTCAACCTGTTCGATCTCCTTCACCCGATTCTGCAACCCTCGAAGCCTTTATGGAAAGTAGCTGGTCAACCGTTTTAGACGGGACTAGCGATACGAATTCTGATTACCTTGCGCTGGTCGATTCTACTAATTAGGAGTTCAATTATTATGTTGCGTCGTGTTGCCCTGATTGCGACTTCATCAGTTTTAGTATTAGTTGGAAGTGCAGCAGTTTTACGGGCGGTAGATTTCAGACAAGAGCGATTCGGTGAAACGATCGCCCAAGCTCCCGATCGTCCGATGCGGGATCGCCCTGGTAGAGGCGACGGGGGACTGATGCGTGAACTAAATCTTTCAGCCGAGCAGATGACCAAGATTCAGCAGATTCGATCGCGCTATCGGGATGAGTTAAGTAACGATCGAAATGCTGCCCGCCAAGCACAACAAGAACTCCGCACTCTGATGGCGGGAACTGCAACCGATGCTCAGATCCAAGAGAAATATCGTCAGGTCAAAGATCTCAGAGCCAAGGTCGCAGATGCTCAGTTCAACAGTATGTTAGAAATCCGAAATGTGCTGAGTGTAGAACAGCGACAAAAATTTGCGGAGCGCATGGACAAACGTAGAGGAGAAATGCGCGATCGATTACCGGGACGACCTCCAGGAATTTAGCGGGGAAAACTCCCCGCCCAGGGATTCTAGAAATCTTCTTCGTAAGCGGCAGTCTCCCCGCCTTCGTTGTCGCGCTTTGATCCAAGAAGCTGCAATCGATCGACTAAAACTACAGGACTCGATCGTGCGGCTCCCGTGTTTTTGTCTGTCCAAGTATCCAGCTTCAGCGATCCCTTAACTCCGATCAGGCTGCCTTTGCGAACATAATTCGCTGCCACATCCGCTTGCTTACCCCAAAGCTCTAAATTAAACCAATCGGGCTGCTCGCTATTTTTCGTTTGTCGGTTCACCGCCAGCGTCAAGCGGCATTTAACGCTGCCCGACTCAAAATATTTGACATCAGGCTCCCCGCCAACCCGTCCAACCAGCGTCACGACATTTAAGCTCATAGTTCACCTGTACTCCATTTAGCACTCGCCTCTATGTTAATCGATTTTGCTGCCTAAACGGAGACTCGATCGCTTTTAGTGAATTTCATCTCGCGGCTAGGTAATTCTCCGGAAATGCCTCTAGACTCAGGGTGGAAACTATAATAAGATCCACTATCGACTGGCATCATTGCGTAGCTTTGCAATCTTCAGCATACTCATCACACTTTAAAGAGGCAGGAATCTAGTGGGTCTTTTCAGTCGCTTCTCCCTCTCGCGGGACATGGGTATCGATCTCGGTACCGCTAACACCCTAGTCTACGTATCTGGCAAAGGCATTGTTCTATCGGAACCGTCCGTTGTCGCGATCGATCAAACCGATAAAGTTCCACTAGCTGTAGGTGAAGATGCCAAACGAATGCTGGGTCGTACACCCGGAAACGTAGTCGCCCTGCGCCCCCTCCGTGACGGTGTAATTGCCGATTTCGATACGGCTGAGTTGATGCTGAAACACTTCATTCAGCGCGTCCATGAGGGGAAGGCACTCGTTTCGCCTCGTATAGTGATCGGCATTCCTAGCGGAGTCACCGGAGTCGAGCGTCGTGCGGTCATGGAAGCAGCTTCACAAGCTGGAGCGCGTGAAGTGTATTTGATTGATGAACCTGTTGCTGCCGCGATCGGAGCGGGATTACCCGTAGCAGAACCGACCGGAAACATGATCATCGATATCGGTGGAGGCACAACCGAAGTTGCGGTTCTGAGTTTGCAGGGAACAGTTTTGAGCGAGTCGGTGCGAGTCGCAGGCGATGAATTGAGCGATGCGATCGTTCAATACATGAAAAAGGTTCACAACCTGGTAATCGGGGAACGCACGTCTGAAGAAATTAAAATTCAAATCGGCTCTGCTTATCCGAGCGCCGCCGACGAGGATGTGATGGAAGTGCGAGGCTTGCACTTGCTGTCTGGACTGCCGCGAACCGTGACGATTAAAGGGCCTGAAATTCGCGAGAGTATGTCAGAGCCGCTTTCTGTGATTGTCGATGCCGTCAAGCGCACTCTGGAGCGGACACCACCAGAACTCGCAGCAGATATTATCGATCGAGGCATTATGCTGGCAGGGGGTGGCGCATTGCTTAAAGGACTCGATACCCTGATCAGCCACGAAACCGGAATTGTGGTTCACGTTGCCGCCGATCCGCTCAGTTGTGTTGTGTTGGGAACAGGTCGCGTGTTAGAAAACTTTAAGCAATTAGAGCGCGTCTTCAGCACTCGTCCGCCCCGCTAGATTGTCCTGATCAGGCGCATCAACGCGTGGAAATTGTGTAAAGTCTTGCATTGGTAAGACTCAGTTTGCTATGCAGTCTATCCCTTGAGAATGCTGAATGTACGAATTGCGCCGCTGGTGGGATCGCTTTGGAGTCCCATTTTCTCTTGCCGCCCTGGGACTAGGAACGGCTCTCTTAGTTCGGCAGACTCAAGCTGGCTTTGTGATGGAAACCTATCAATGGTTTACCCGTCCATTTCAGTCCAAGCCTGTTTTACCCGAACAATTAGCCACCGCTCAGAATAACGAACTGCGCCAGCGGTTGATTGAGCTAGAGAGCAAAAATCAGAAATTAGAAGAATTACTGGGACTGGCTCGATCAAAGCCAGTGAAAGGGATTCCGGCACCGATAATTGGGCGCAGCGCAGACCACTGGTGGCAACAAGTGACGCTTGGGCGCGGCACAAACGATGGGGTCAAAAAAGGGGCTGTTGTTCTGAGTCCAGGAGGACTCGTCGGGCGAGTGACGCAGACGACCGCGAGTACAAGCCGCGTTCTCCTGCTGAGCGATCCATCAAGTCATGTGGGTGTGGTGATCAGTCGCAGTCGGTTTATGGGCTACCTGCGCGGTAAAACGGGGAATCGGGCAGTGGTGGAGTTTTTTGAAAAAGTCCCCGATGTTCGCAAAGACGATGTCGTCACTACTTCTTCGTTTAGTCAGTTGTTTCCAGCAGGAATTCCGGTTGGACGAGTGGAATCGGTGGATCTCACCAAAAGCCCTGCTCCTGAAGCCACGATCGAGTTAACCGCTCCAATCAACTATTTAGAGTGGGCAATCATTTATCCACATACACCTGCCCTTGCAACTCCTCAACCTGCTCCACAACCCGCAGCATCACCCTTGCCAGAGGCAACGATTGCACCTGAGGGATCTTCCGCTTCGCCTTCTCCAACCGCCTTACCCAGCCCTACGCCATGACTCTTCGTGCGATCGCAAAATTCACGGATACCTATCCGATCGCTCGCCCACTCCTCAACGGTGCGATCACGGTGGGATCGGTCTGGGTATGTCTGCTGTTGCTCCCGCTACGATTGCCCGGAATGGAATTAGCGGGAATTAGCCCGAACTGGCTTTTAATCTGGGTTGTGGCATGGAGTGTTAAGCGCGTCGTCTGGCAAGGGGCGATGGCAGGATTAATTTTAGGGTTGCTACAGGATGGAATGTCTTCGCCCCATCCTAGCCATGCGCTTGGATTGATTGTGGCGGGGGCGTTGACCGCAAAGCTGCAAAAGCAGCGCTATGTCCAAGAAGATTTTATTTCAGTGGCGCTGATTGTCTTCTTGATGGCAGTGGTTTCGGAGACGATTACGGCGCTACAGTTTAGCGTTTCAGGGGGTCGATCGCTCTCCGAGATCTGGACGTATCACCAATTTATTGCGCTGAGTTCTGCCATTCTCAGCAGTTTGTGGGCACCTGTGGTTTACTTCCCGCTCAATCGCTGGTGGGAGACAATGAGCCTTGCAGAACAGAAACAGAATTAATAGAGATCGTCTCCGGCAGTGATGCCGAATTCTTGTGCGGACTTATCGAAATCCGGCTCAGTTCTGTAAACGAACTCGTATGGACTTGATAAGAAAAAACTGTAGTGAAAAGCACAATTTCTTCGTTTTGAGCATAATTGTTACGGTATTCTGACAATAGTTCAAATACTGTGTACTTTAGTGCAGCTATGAGAAAGCTCTTTTCCAAAAGCCAAGCTGAAACATTGACTCGACCTCGATCTGCGGTACGATCGCTTCGATCTTTCTTACAACACTCTGGAACTACCAATCAACCTCAGTTCTCTTACAGCCAGATTCTGCTCTGTTGGCTCGGAAGTTTCCTCAGTATTGCAACGCTGGCTTATCTTTCAGTACATACTAACCATCCGCTGATCGCAGCTCCCTTTGGTGCAACTGCCGTAATTCTCTCCACCCTCCCCGACAGTCCGCTTGCTCAACCCCGCAACGTGATTTTAGGAAACTGTATTGGCGCGATCGTCTGCATTCTTTCGGTTCACTACTTTGGGACGGCTCCTTGGGTGATGGCGCTATCGGTTGCCACGGCTATCAAGCTGATGCAGTTAACCAAAACGATCCATCCTCCGGGCGGTGCTGTTGCTTTAGTCGGCGTGATGAATAGTGCATCTTGGGACTTTCTTTTCACTCCCGTATTAGCCGGATCGCTGATCATGGTTGGCTGTACTGCGGCATTCAGCCATTTTGCTATAGGAAAAGGGTATCCGAAGCGTTGGTTCTAGCGATCAAACAAAAATGCTCATTGAATTTGACGAATCGTACCCATAAAAAATTTAGAGTCTTATCAGGACTTCTGTTCGCTAGATTTTTGAAAGAAGGTTAAATAATGGTGATTATGACAAGCTTAGGAACGAAAACTTTGGGAGCGCTACTGATGAGTGCTTCGCTGCTGACTGGGAGCGTGTTACTGACAAGCTGCGGACAATCTGAGGCTGAGAAAAAACCAGAATCGGAAGCGGTGCAGCCAGCCAATCAGCAGCAACAAAACCAGGCCCAAGACGAGGATGACGACAACAAACAGCAAAAAAATCAAGCCCAAGATGACGACGATGACAAGAATCAATCGCCTGATAAAGACGACAATGATTGATCGTCTTAGACAAGTCTTCTAATTCATCGTTCACTTCAAGGACAATTTGCTCAGCATTCTAGGGTGTTGGCGAACCTGTGTTGATTGGGTTTGCGGCGGGTTGAGGCGGGGCAGTTTGTGCGGTTGGTGCAGCTAGAATCTGGGCAATTTGGGCTTGCTGCTGGAGCTGTTGCGTCGAAGACACCAAGCCGCTTAAGCCGTTAATCAACCGCCTCAAATTATCGCGCAGCTTCGGATCACCCGTTAGCTCATCTAAATCCGAGGTGATCTTTTGCGTGTTCTCAAAAGTTGCTCTAGCGGAATCTAAAGTCTGTTGCAGCATCGTCACCGTTGTGGGATTGTTTAGCGTGGCTGAAACATCACGGAGATTTGCGGAAGTTTGAGCTGCATTTGCTGACAACGTTTCTAAGTTGCGGAGCAAATTACTCCCTTCAACTTGATTTAGCAACGGACTGAACCGCGCGACACTGCTGCGGAGTTCAGTGCTCGTCGCACTCAAATTATCCAAGGTCGAAACCAGGGTCGATCGATTCGCTGTAATCAGATCATTCACTTGCGCGATCGTTAAGGTGGCTTGATCTGCCGTATTTGCAATCGATCGTGCGGTCGCCGAAAAAGTTCTCACTTCAGTTCGTGCCGTTCTCACCAATCCGGTTACTTCGCGGCTGAGTCGAGCAATCTCAGAGGCTGCCTCGCTGCTATTTTTCGTCAGAGTATTGATATTGCCAGTAAATTGGGGGTTGCTATAGGTATCCGCAAAGCGAATTGTCGCCCGAATCAATTCATCCGTGCTAATCCCAATTACGCCTCTGATGCGGGAATTTTGGCAGAGAATTAGTTCGCGATCGCAGTCACGATCGCGAGGTCTCGCCGAAACCGCTGTTTCAGGAATCGCTCGACGGGGCGTAATATCTAGCACCGTTTCACCGAGTAAGCCTGTTTGATTCACGCTCAGGTCTGAATCTTTTGGAATCGCCAGATCCGCCCGTGCAATCTCTAGCTTGACCTCGACCCCATTCGGCCCTGGAACAATATTGTCAATTCTGCCCACGTTCACGCCCCGGTAGCGCACCGCAGATCCCGTCTGCACCCCGTTAATCGCGGCAAAATCCGCATAGACCGTAAAACTTTGATTCGCAGGATTCAGCCCCTTCAGCCATAACACCAAGCCGCCAAACAGCCCCACGCCTGCCAAAATCATCAACCCGACTGAACCTTCTCGAACCGTTCGCGATCGCATAACTCCTACCCTAATACCTGAATCGGCCCATCCACACTGCCACTCAAAAACTGCCGGATTAACGGCTCATCTGTCGTATCAAGTTCATGCACCTTGCCTTCCCACTGCACCTGTCCCTGATGGAGAAATAATACGCGATCGGCAGTCCGTCGGATTGTACTTTCTTGATGCGTCACCATCACATAACTCTGGCAGCCCCGCTGCGGATCTTGCAGCGCTCGCACTAAATCCTCAATCACCGTCGAAGCGATCGGATCAAGTCCCGCTGTCGGTTCATCATAAAGTAGCACAGCAGGCGTATCCTCATGATTCTCAGGGTTCACCATGATTGCCCGCGCAAAGCTCACCCGTTTTCTCATGCCGCCGGATAACTCTGCTGGATAGCGCTGCCCAATCCCCGCCAGTCCCACCATCTCTAAGCGCTCCTCTACTAACTGCCGAATCTGGCGACGAGACAGCCGGGAATGCTGATACAGCAGAAACCCGACATTTTCTTCAACGGTGAGCGAATCAAATAGCGCCGCTTGCTGAAACACCATGCTAATGAGTAAGGGGTCAGGAGCGTCCTCGATTAATCCTTTGCGCCGTTTGCCGCCGACGTAAACTGCTCCCTCATCGGGAGCCAGCAGTCCTGCAATAATTCGCAATACTGTTGATTTTCCCGTACCCGAAGGACCAATCACCGCCAGCGCTTCTCCCGGATAGATCGTCAGATTCACCCGATCGAGGACTTTGTTCTCCCCAAACGTTTTGCTGACTTCTCTAAGTTCAATTAACGGCTCAGCCATGCGCCCTTATCCTCGATCTGTGAATGCCAGATTGCAGCATATGCAGGGCTGTCAACAGGCGACTAATCACACCAATACCAAATTAGCGATTCTTTGACGAGTTGGGCTAGGACAGATACAAGAATTTGCTAAGTATTCCAGCTAAATATTACAAGTCAGTATTACAAGCGTCTTCTAACAAGACTTAAACATGAGTTTCCAGGCAATTTTCTCCACGATCGTATTCACGCCTTCGTGATGGAGTTCGATCGGTTGTTTTTTCAATCGTCGCAGTTCGGTCATGGCTTTACGTGTGACCGCATGGCTCGTGTCATCTGTGAGCAATAAGACCACATCGGCGGTTTGAATCTGCTGCACCGCTTGATCCACAATCAGCAATCCATCCTCCACTGTAGACCAGACAAAATAAACCTTGGGCAATTTCTCCTTTACATAAGTTCGTGTCGTTGTGTGTCCGCCAAACACGACTACTTTTCCCCGTAGATGTGTGTAGGATTCTTTCTCCTCAGCTTCACTCACAGAAGACTCAGGCTTCGATCGTTTTTCGCTAATTGGTCTTGGCTCAGATTGTGATTGCGACCAAAGCTTCCGGGCATGAGCATCCATGATTTTGAGTCTCTGGATTGCAGTTCCTTGAATCGTAATCGGCTTCTCGCTAAGTTCTTGGATTCGGTTATATAAAAACTCTACGACTTCATCTAAGCGATTGACCCCCTTTAGATCTTCGCGGTAGTGATAGACATCCATTGCTAAGTATGACGCATCATAATAACTTGTTTGTTCGCGGATGCGATCGAGCAGTTGTTCTGCGGTTTCATGCCGCTCCTGCGTTAATCTTTCGGCTTGATGCTTACTCATCTGCGCTTCGTATTCGCGCTGCGCTTGTTCCTCGCGCCGCTCTTCGATGATTTGTTTGATCAGGTCAATGTCAGCAGCGCTTTCCCCATTGTCTGCTAAAGATTGACGCGCTTCGATTAGACGGCGAGATAGTTCTGGTAAATCTTGCTGTATCTGGGTACGATAGTGCCGGATAGCAGTAGAGAGTTGTTCGTAAGTTGCTTGCGCTTGAGTATCCCCTTCAAGAATGCCTTTTTGGTCAAAGCCCTGCTTAAGTTCTTCTAGGCGAACACAGTATTGTTCTAATCGCTGCTGAATGTCTTGCCGAACTTCCATTAAGCGAAGCGTTTCTTGTGAAATAGATTCAAGGTCATCGATCGAGAGAAAGGATTGCATCGGGAACTCCTCTTTTATGAGTCAATCTGTAAAAATTTCTGACACAGGTTATCTATGCCACTCCGTCTAGGATCTAGAATAGGTCGGAAATATAAGCATTTTATTCAGTCTGCCCATTGTACTGTTTGTTCGATAGATCGCGACCGAGTGAATATTAAGCATCCGTATCACTGACTCGATTGCTAACGAAGCTCCAAACGTTAAACGCTTTTCCGAAATGATTCCTGTAGCGCATAAAATGTGAGCCATCACATCCTCAGCTTTACGTACACAGGGAAATTGGCCAATGTTTTGGCTGATAGCGCGATCGACTGAGGCGGCTTTTTGAACCCGTGATGTAGCGATCGGGTGTTGAGCTAGCTCAATCGAAGAACAATTTGATGTTTAGTTCAGTATTGTGGCTTAAATCACTTCGAGAATGGCAGCAGATCGGATTGCCCTCATCCCCAACTTCTCCCTAGGGAGAAGTTGGGGATGAGACCTCTTGTTCCCTCTCCCTAGGGAGAGGGTTAGGGTGAGGGCGGAAACGCAATGCTCTCATAAATCAATTAGGATTGCTCTATCGTGCTTTTACACAAATTAGCCTCTGCACAATCAAGACGATTACAATCGGGATGCACAGAGCGCAGCTCCGATCAGTCCAACTTGTGGATTCAACACAACCTGAACAGGAATTCGTTCCATCAACGATCGCATTCTGCCCTTTAGTGCAAACGATCGTAAGAAGCTGCCTTCTTCCATCAACGGCAAAATCTTCGCTGCAATTCCACCTGCAATATACAATCCGCCATACGAAAGCAGTTTCAGCGACAAGTTTCCTGCTTCTGCACCGTAGGCTTCAACGAAGATCTGCATTGTTTTTTCTGAAAGTCGATCGCGTTTCTCTAGTGCCGCTTGCGAGATTGCGGCGGCTGGATCAGCCGTTTTCTCACTCTTGCCGATTTCCGATTCCCAGACCTGCATCAGCTTTGCAATTTCAGGAGATTCGGCTGCAAAGTGGCGATCGCGCAGAAACTGATAAATTGACACAATGCCCTGTCCAGAGACGATGCGCTCGGCTGACACTCGCTCGATATCGAGCTTCTCTAATAGATAGTGCGACAGTTGAAACTCTAGCTCGGTGCGTGCAGAGAAATCTGTATGTCCACCCTCTGAACCAAAGACTTGATACTCTTTGCCGTTGTGAATCAGATACCCCTGACCTAATCCCGTACCCGCACCAATCAGCGCGATCGGCGCATTCGGTTCGCGCTTGCCAACTTGTAGCGTTTGCAAATCCGATTCATCTAGCGCTAAAAGCCCATAACCAACCGCCGCAAAATCATTGATGAGCGAAACCTGTGGGATGGATAGCTGTTCCGATAAACGATCTGCTTCCAGTGTCCAGCCAACATTAGTAACCTTGCTTGTGTTGTTTACCACGGGTCCGGCGATGCCAAAACAGGCTTTTTCTGGCTGAAACGTCTGTCCGGTTTCTTCTTGCGCTTGCTTGAGAAACGTCTGCACCATTGGTACGAGATCTGGAAATTCACGGCTGGAATAGCGTTTCTCAAACTGGTTGTTCCGAGCGGTTTCTATATGATCTGCTTCCGCTTCCACCAGACGTAGAATGGTTTTCGTTCCTCCAATATCGCCAGCAAGTAACAGCGTCATTCGTTGTCGTCCTCCGATCGTGCAAGTCTTCAGTAATCTACTCTGTGTCTTTAATACAATGCAATTAGGACCAAGAATGCAATTAGGACAAAGATAGATAAAAACGATGGCTACTTCCTCGATCGCAGACCTCAGAAAAGACTACACCAGAGAAACGCTCAACGAAACGGATATTGATCCAAATCCTTTCGAGCAGTTTCGCCGCTGGTTTGATCAAGCGGTGAAGGCAGAACTACCCGAACCCAACGCGATGACCGTGGCGACCGCATCAAAAGACGGCATTCCCGATGCCCGAATTGTCTTGCTTAAAGCAGTGGACGATCGTGGCTTTACCTTTTTCACGAACTACAACAGCACCAAGGGCAAAGAACTAGAAACCAATCCTCAAGCCGCGCTGGTGTTTCTGTGGACAGAGTTAGAGCGCCAAGTGCGAATTGTGGGCACGGTCGAGAAGGTTTCGCCTGAAGAATCGGACGGATATTTTTCTAGTCGTCCGCACAATAGCCGTTTGGGAGCTTGGGCATCTGAGCAAAGCGAGGTGATTCCGAACCGTGATGTATTAGAGCAAAAGTTAGCGGCGTTGAAGCTTGAATATGAGAATCAAGAAGTTCCGCGCCCGCCCCATTGGGGAGGATTTCGAGTGATTCCGCGTGAGATTGAGTTTTGGCAAGGTCGATCGAGCCGCTTGCACGATCGCTTACGCTATCAGCTTCAGGATGGGAAATGGGTCATCGATCGTCTGTCCCCCTAAGCAATAATGAAGGAGCGTATTCAAGCTAGCAGTGGGAGTTAAAAGATGGAACTGCCGCTTCCCCTCAAGTTGAATCTGGATCGTGTTCATCTCAGTGATGAGCAGTTTTATCAACTCTGCATTCATAATCCTGAGTTGAACATTGAACGGAATACGAAAGGAGTTTTAATCGTTATGCCCCCGGTTGGAGGAGATAGCGGAAAGCGAGAGGCTAGCTATATTGTCGATTTAGGGATTTGGAATCGCCAAACAAATCTTGGAGAAGTATTTAGTTCCTCGACGTTGTTTAGGCTTCCTAATGGGGGAGATCGATCTCCCGATGCAGCATGGATTGAACGATCTCGTTGGCTGGCACTCACCCCGGAACAACGCCAAAAATTTCCGCCGATCGCGCCTGATTTTGTGATTGAACTGCGCTCTCGAACCGATAGTCTAAGCGATTTGCAAGAAAAGATGCAGGAATATCTCGATAGCGGTGTTCGGCTGGGCTGGCTGTTTAACCCACAGGATCAGCAGGTCGAAATTTATCGGCAAGAGCAGGCTAAAGAGGTGAAATCCCTGCCGACAAAATTATCTGGAGAAACAGTTTTACCTGGATTTGAGTTGCAGGCCGATTTATTCACCGATGAGTGAGCGATTGATTTTTGCGCGAGGCATTCGTTATCTTTGAGGACAACGTTTGTCCTTTTGCAAAGATGTCGATCGATTTACTTGTCTTTAGCATCACGGTTGATCCAAGCGCGATCGCGGGTGCTTGTCTCTGGGCATTGGCGCTCTATCTGGGGTTCTCACCTGTGAGCGATTGGGTGATGGAGCAACTAAATCGCTGGTTTAACTATGCGGAGCGATCGCTCTATTCATCGATCGAAGAGTTTGAGCGCACTCGATCGGCGCGAGAAGCTCAGAATGCGTTTTATGCTTCAATTCTGAGCATTTTCCCGTTTTTGGGCATCGGGGCGTTGTGCAATTTTGGAGTCGAGATTGGTTTGGGAAGAAGTTGGGCAATTAGCGCTGGAGTGCTTGCCTGCATGGGCTGCGGCGTTTATGAACTGGGTCGCCGGGATGGGCAGAAATCCTAACGCTAATTGCTTTTGTTATCGAACCACGGTTAAAGCTGAGGTGGGCTGCACCGGGCGATTCACTTCTTCTTTAAGTAACACTTCTCGAATCAGTCGCGCTGCGAGTCGCTGAGACAGATCGCTAATGATTTGCTGCCCCATCTTCTGAGTTTCAGGTTTCGCTAATAGACGCGGAATTAATGCAAGCATTTTCGTCTGATTGAAGCCCCGTGTTTCTCGCAAAATATTCCACACTCGCTTGAGATGGTCTAAAGTGGCTTGATTTTCAGGCGGTAAAGGTGAACGTTCAACCGCTAAACCCACCCGCTCGCGAAAACCATACGACAGCGTTTTCCAGGCGGTTTGGCTCAGTGAATCTATGGCTTTCGCAATTTCATCGACTAAGTTTGCGCGGATAAATTCGCCCCGATCGCTAAACAGATAATCCGCCGCCTGATCGAGCGCTTGGTCTAAGTTGTAGTCTGAATTGTCCCGCGCATTCTTCAGCAAGTTCTCTAACCGATTCCACCGGAAACTTCCATCTTTGAACAAGAGATCGCGCAAAGAAGCTCTTAGTTCTGGAGCCGGATCAGTTAAGAGCCGCTTTGATACATAAGGATAGGCTTTGCTGAGAACTTTGAAACTCGGATCGACATTAATCGCAATTCCTTCAAGCGTGACCAGAGATCGAATAATTAACGCGAAAAAGGCTGGAACTTGGAAGGGATACTCATACATCAGCGCCGATAATTTGTCGGTGATGCTTTTGATGTTGATTTCGGCAACAGAAGCGCCTAATGCTTCGTTGAATACTTCCGCAAATGCCGGAATGATTGGAGTCAAATCCATCGTGGGCGATAGAAATCCCAGATTGACATAATCTTGAGCTAAGCCCTCAAAATCCCGGTTCACCAAGTGAACGATCGCTTCAATCAGTCCATATCGCTGATAGGGTTCAACCTGGCTCATCATGCCAAAATCGAGATACGCTAAGCGTCCATCGGGCATGGCAAGCAGGTTTCCAGGGTGTGGATCAGCGTGAAAGAAGCCATGCTCTAGAAGCTGTCGAAGCGAGCATTGCACCCCAACATCAATCAAGTGAGTTGCATCAATGCCCTGAGCGCGGATGGCGTCGAGTTGCGTCAGCTTGTTTCCGGTAATCCACTCCATCGTCAGAACTCGCCGTCCCGTATATTCCCAGTAGATCTTAGGAACGTAGATCTCTGGTAGATGTCCGTAGAGTTCTTGAAATCGCTCGGCGTTATGTCCCTCGTGGGTGTAGTCCATTTCTTCAAAGATGCGAGTCGCTAATTCATCGGCGATCGCAACCAAGTTACTCCGGATTTGCTTGATGTTTTTCATCGCAAACCCTGCCAAGCGGCGCAGAATGAACATATCTAGGGCAATGCTTCGCGCTAGTCCCGGACGCTGAACCTTGACCGCAACGGTTTCGCCTGTTTTCAGCTTGCCTTTGTAGACTTGACCTAAAGAGGCAGCGGCGATCGGCATCGGACTCAATTCTTCGTAAATTTGATCCGGAGTTTTGCCCAACTCTTCGCGAATAAATTGGAATGCCACTTCGTTTGGAAATGGAGGAAGCTGATCTTGAAGTTTGGTTAATTCTTCTAGGTAAGTCGGCGGCACTAAATCCGGACGCGTGGACAGTGCCTGCCCAATTTTGATAAATGCAGGACCTAAATTCGTCAACATCTCGCGCAGATGTATCGCCTGTCTGGGCTGGCTTTCAATCGTTCTTCCGGTAATGCGATCCCACCACAGCCGCGCTGCAAAGAAGAGAAACGGTAGAAAGATTCCCAACGTGCGCCGCCAGACCGTAAGCGCTCGCGTTCGATAATAGGCTGCAATCAAATCAGGGTCATAGCGCAGCGTCGTCATATCGGCTTGATTGGGCACCATTGCCAATTCCGATGTGATCATGCCGTTCTCGGTGCGAATAAAGGGGAGAGTGTCCGTAGGTTGAGGCGCTTCAGCAGCAATAGAGGAAGGAGAGGTTGCATTCATCGATCGACACCGGAGGCAATAATTATGAAGTATTGTAACAACAAGCTCTTAAGGATTGACTGTCTTTAGTTAATCATTTTGCAGAGGCTTTGAGAGCATCTGCGATTGTTAGATTACCGAATGTTTGACATCAGGGAATCCTCACCGAGTACGAGAAGCCACGCCGAAATCTTCCTTTGCCTCCCTCTTGACGCAGAGATAGAGCGAATTTACTATGTTCAGAGCCGAATTTCTCTTGTTGTCTGCATTCTCCCCGTTCATCTTTAAAATTCCAACTAACATAATTACCTTGAATGGATTGAAAACGGCTGCTCGGCGATCGTCTGTATTGGGTCTCGCGCTTTAACCGTTTAGGTCTACAGTTTATGTTTTTTGTTTGAAGTGCTTTCAGAAGCGAATAAGTTGCGTCACAATATGGAACGGGTTGGAGTCAAAGAGAACACTTGATGCAAATTGAAACGCGCTCTGACATGCAAAGAATTGAGACAGATCGAGGCATTCGGTTCTGTCAAAGTTTCACGATCGCGAACACAGCGCTAGATGCAAAATATGTAGCAATTCACTATTGGCTAGAAGTCACCGAGCCTAGCTTCTTTTCCCTGCTGGAATGGCATTCCTTTTCACCGACATCACCCACTGCCATCGCACCGGGAGAAACCAAACTCATCACGCTCAGCTTTGATATTCCTGCTCATGCCGCTCCGGGCATCTATCACTACACGATCGCCTACAAATCTGAGCAACACATCAACAAAACAATTCGCCATCCGCTTCAGCTTGAAGTCCCGTCCATTCAGCCCCAGCAAGAAACGCTAAACGTGACGATCGATCCGGTTACGACGGCTGAAATGCCCTGTTTATTACGCCCTGGTCGCTCTGTTACCTTCACGCTCAACATCGAGAATCGTTCTGCATTCTCTGATTTGATCTACCTCAACTGTGCGGGACTGCCACCAGAGGCATTCACGATCGAGTATCTCAACCGCGATACCCAATCTGTCGATGCGGCTGAATCCGTCGATGGCTTGCGGCTCGAAGCCGATCATAGGGGTGAAATTCGCTTTACGGTTCACCCGCCTAAATCTACGCCTGCCGGAAACTATTCGCCGACGCTGCAACTGATCTCGATGAACGCTTCAGAACTGTTGGCGCTCGATGCGCTGCATCTTCAAGTATTAGCCGAAGCGCATCTCGAAGCTGAACTTAGCCCCAAAGTGCGATCGGTGCCCCAAGAAGATGCCAACTTTACGCTAACCATTCGCAATCGCGGCAACGTCGAACAGACACTACGCCTTGATGCCAGAGATTCAGAAAGGCGCTTCCAATTCACGATCGAGAAAAGTACGGTCACCGTTCCACCCAATCAGGAAATGTCGATCGTTCTTAACGCCACACCCCGTCAGCAGTGGCAGCGTCCGTTATGGGGCAAACCAATCCGCTCATCGGTCAGTTTTTATTTAATTCCCACCGATCTCACCTCGGCGACTCCGCCTTATCCGCCGCAAGCAAAACTCCTCTGGTTTCCGCAACCAAAATGGGTTTTAGCCGCTTTGCTGCTGCTTGGAGCTACTACCGTTCTCAGTCTGTTGGGTTTGGTGTATCGATTCAACCGTCAGCCAATCACCACGGCTGATGTCCTCACGTTTAGTCCGACCAAGCGAACCTATCTGGAAGGCGCAAGCAATGCAGTGCGCCTAAATTGGGCAGTGCGAAATCCTGAAACCCTGGATCGATTGGTGCTGGTTCAGTTGGATGAAGGTGCAGAAATTCAAAGCAAGGCCTACAATTTTTCCACCTCAATCCCTCAAGAACTGCAAGCAAAGTCCGATCGCGACAATGGCTGCCGTCGTGTCCGCCCAGAGATACCCGCTCAGTCTGCCCCTGTTTTTTGGGAACTTCCGCTTCCTGATCTGCCCTGGTTTTCCTCGCTTCAGCAGCCCGCGAACTATACAAAAATTGAATGTCAGGGGATTCCCTTTGTTTCGTCGCAGTCCGGCACGTTTAAATATCGCCTGAAATTGTTCTCGAAATCAGACACCCGCGTTCCGATCGTTCAGCAGACCACTGAAACCGTCACAGTCAAATCAACCGGATCATCTCAATCGTCTGAGCAGTCTCCTTTATTTGTTGAGCGATCGTCTGAAATCGATCGCCGACCTCAAATTCTTTCGTTTACCCTCAACGGACAAGATGCTACAAGCCAACTCACACACACCTTTCCGGTTGCAAGTGGAGATGTTGCCAATGTGGAAGTTTCTTGGCAAGTTGCAGACGAAGACGGCTTAGAGGTGGAGCTTTTACCGTTTTCGGGAGCGGTCAAGCCGCGAGGCTCAATCACCTATCCGATTATGCCGGGTAACTTAAAAACGATTACGCTCACGGCTCGAAATCGCAACGGGCAACAGATCACACAGTCGGTGGATATTCAAGCCGTCGTTGCCGATGTTCCCCGTTCTCCTCGCCGGATGCCGCGCCGACCGATGCCGAAGCCTTCACCGAGTACGAGTTCTACGCCTTCACCTGAAGTAACTCCGACTCCTGAAGTGAGTCCGACTCCTGAAGTGTCTCCGTCGCCCACACCTGAACCGAGCGCATCGCCCACTCCGACTCCTGAAGTGTCTCCCTCACCGAGTCCTTAACGGTGCAGCAATACAATTCCGTCTTGAGCAAAGACCTGCTTCAAGCCATAGGTTTGTTGAAGCTGCTGAATTTCTGCGTCACTCATCGATCTCCGCACTGCCCAGATTCGTTTGGCGTTGATTAACACTGCATCATACGGCTCTGATTGCTGTCGTCCCAACTGTTCGACAACGGTTCGATGGCTAATCTGGGGCACTAGACGCGCATCTGCTAACACTCGATCGTCTTTGCGAATCAGGGCGATCGCGGCTCGACTCGCTGCCCAAGTGTCCATCCGCCGCGTGTAAAACGTGAAGTAGCCATACTTGCCGAGAATTAATAATCCAACGATCGACCAGGCTAAAATCGCTCGGCGGCTCGGCAACCACTTGGGCGGGTTGGCAACGGTTGCGATCGCAATCAACATCAAAAACGGTAACAACGGCAGCGCGTATTGATCGGTTAGGGTGCGCTGTCCGTCTTCCTGAGACAGCATATTCATTGCCAGTGTGGGAATGGCTGCCACTAAAGGAATCCAATTGCGCGGATGACTTGCCCAGACGATCGGCGCGAAAATCAAAACGATGTACTCAAAGTTCTGAAAGGTGAACAGGGTCTTCAGAAAAAGCAGCGGATTGAAGATGAGATTTTTGGCGATTTCGCTGTAGGAGCTTCCCAAATGGGCGTAGCGGAATAGGAACCGATCGATAGAAACCCCACCTTCAGCGCTCGGTACGATCACCTGAGTTGCAATCACAAACCAACTCATCCCGGCAAGCAGCGCGATCGCACCATACGTCCGCCGATCTTCAAACAACCAGAGCCAAATCCCCATCGCTGCGACGCTCAATCCGAGTGCATCCCGGCAACTCAGAATAATTGCCACACAAATGCAGAATTGCCACAATCGCTGAGCGCGAGCAAACCAGATTGCCCCTAAGAAGGCGGGAACGGCGATCGTTTCAGGATGAAAATCGGCAATATTCGCATTAAACGTTAAGGGATACAGCAAATACACTCCCATCAACAGCGTTGCCCATTTCGGGATGATCTTTGCCTGAAGCGCTAGTTCTCGTACAATCCAACCGCTGATTACAAGCGCGATCGTTTGAATGAACAGCAACCAATATACGCTGGGGTAAATCTTGTAGAGCAGGGCGATCGGATAAAAAATTACGGCAGCATGATCACCCAGAATGTGAAATCTTAACAGCGTCGAAAACGGCGTTTGACCTTGGCTAATTAGATAAACTGCCTGATCAAAAATACCAAGATCCCAAGCTTCAGACTGCATCATAAAATGCCGCATTCCGCTAAATCCGAACCCGATGATGAATGCGATCGCCAAAATGCGCCAAGGCGTTTTCACGATCGAATCGGTTTTCGTTTCAGTGGATTTGAACATTTATGATCGCGTCAGACTATTTTGTGCAACAGTATCCCATCAAATTCGCATGAAAAAGCCGATCGAGTCGGATCGATCGGTTTGCTAAATTTGACTCAAATGAATCGACTAATCGCGCTGACCCATTGCGATCAGAATGTATTGCACCAATTGAAGCACCGCATACAGTGCAGTCGCCACATAGGTAAACGCTGCTGCATTCAAGACTTTCCGCGCTCCCTGATTTTCCTCACCCTGCAAAATGCCCAACTCATCGATCAGCCGCAATGCCCGATTCGACGCATCAAATTCAACAGGTAACGTCACAATGTGGAAAATAATCACCGCGGCAAACAGCGCAATTCCAAGCGGGATGAATACCTTACCCAGCGCGCCAATAAACAGACCCGCCATGATTAAGATCGGACCAAAATTTGCGCCCAGGTTCACCGCTGGAACCAGCGCCGCCCGCATATTCATTGGCTTATAGCCTTTCACATCTTGCAGAACGTGACCACATTCATGAGCGGCAACGGCTGCGGCAGCCAGCGAAGTCGAATTGTAAACGACTTCAGAGAGTCGAACTGCTTTCGCGCTTGGATCATAATGATCTGTCAGTTCGCCCGCAACGGGTTCAACCGTCACATTGTAGATGCCCATACGATCGAGAATCATCTTTGCTACCTGCGCTCCAGTCATTCCCCCACGCGAGGGAATCTCCGAATATTTGCGATAGGTGTTTTGAACTCGCTGCTGTGCCCAAAACACCAGAATCATGCCGGGAATCAGCAGGAGATATGACCAGTGAAAAAACATCGCCTTTTTACCTTTGCTTAAGTTCTGTACGGGACTTAATTGACTGCTTTTATCTCGTATGCTACCACCTGAAATTCCAAGTGTCTGCCGCAAAAACCGAACTTACGACCGGAGCAGTCGAGAATAGAGAGTTACGTTAAAATGAGGACAGAACTGAGAGGATGCAAGCGCCAAATGTCGAGGATTACTTGCTGTGTGTCGCTGACTGGAGTTAGCCACATATATGCGTGAATTGCCCAAAGCACTACAGACTGAAGGGATTTCGCCGCAGGTGAATCAATCGATCGCGCTCTCAGGTTTGCTGCCTCCGCCGGATCGAACTCGCGCTAGAGTCTTATCTTGGCTAAAAGGAAACGTGCCTGAAACTCGAATTCGACACATTCTGCGGGTGGAGCAGTTTGCGATCGAGCTTGCCGAATTGCACAGCCTCAATGTCGAGAAAGCGGCTCAAGCGGCATTGATGCACGATCTCGCCAAGTTCTTTAAGCCAAAGCGATTGTTGAGTATGGCAATCGCCGAAGGATTGACGCTTGATCCGATCGACGAATCGAATCCACATCTTCTCCATGCGGATGCGGGTGCGATCGTAGCGCGGGATGAGTTCGGAGTGCAGGATCAAGAAGTATTGGATGCCATTCGTCATCATACGTTGGGCAGTCCGAATATGAGCTTACTCAGTTGTGTGGTGTATTTGGCAGACGGGCTAGAGCCGGGACGCGGAGACACCCCAGAGTTAGAAGAATTGCGTGATTTGAGTCGGCGGGATTTGATTCAGGCGACTTGGCGATCAGCGGATGCCTCGCTGAAACACCTGATTCAATCGGGTCATTTGATCCATCCGCGCACGGTGCAGACGCGCAATGCGTTCTTGCAGCAGTATAAAACTGGGGCACGATCGCGCTGAATCACAGTTTACTAAACCACTTCGTAAAAGGAATTCAAACCTGAATGACAGAACTTTCTAACCAACAAACCCTTTCCCCCGCGACCCTCGACGATCGCAGCGCTACACTGGCACGATTGGCGGCAGAGGCTGCCGATGAACGGAAAGGGAGCGATATTGTGTTGCTGAAAGTGGGCGATGTGACGGTTCTGGCAGATTATTTTGTAATGGTGACGGGCTATTCAAAAGTGCAAGTACGGGCGGTCGCTCGATCGATTGAAGAAAAAATCGAGGAAACGATGAACCGTAGACCGATCCGATCCGAAGGCTTGGCGGAGGGCAGTTGGGTTGTGGAAGATTACGGTGATGTGATTGTCCACATCATGATGCCTCAAGAGCGTGAATACTACGGCCTGGAGTCCTTCTGGGGTCACGCAGCACGAGTGCCTTTTGCTGAGTTCTAGAGTTGTGAATTAAATCGATCGGGAGGTTGCAAGGCGATCTCCCGATTTTTCCATGTGATTGAGAGGTTGTAAGTTAGGAACTTACTGAAATGACGTAAATTTTGTATGATTGGAAATTCAATCATCAAGCGTCCCGCAGCGCTCATCATGAACAGCGCAGCGCAGCAATTATTAAATTCTTTTGAACAGCTACCAGACTCGGAAAAGCAGCAAGTTGCGACTGAGATTCTTCGACGGACGCTGATTCAAGATATTCCTGAGTTATCCGGTGAAGCGTTAATTCTGAATGCTGAAGCGCTATTCCTGAGCCTGGATGAATCCGAGGCTGAAGATGAGCAGCAGTATTCCGAAACGAGATGTCAAATTAATTAAAAAATTGGGCGCTTTGACAGCAGAGCAAATGCCACAAGTTGAAGAAGCGGTGCGATCGTGGCTCGGATTAGAGACACCATTCTCCTAAACAATCTGTTTCTTCAAGCCTCTCCTTTCATCCTCTAGCTAAGTCTTTTATACTAAACGGTATGTTTTCCTTTCCTCGGCTTGATCATGAACTCAGTTAGTTGTCCGGTTCCTGAAGAACAGCGACCAATCAACGAATATCAAGACCTGAAGGAATCTTGGTTTTTTCGGTGGGCAACGCTCGATCGCATCGGCTATCTCAAACCGATCGCGGTTCTTTGGGCATTCAGTTGGATTATTTCTGCCCCGGTTGCGGCTGTGAGCTTTCCGCCTGCAAAATATTTGCCGCAGTTCCTTTTGTTTGCGTCGGCTGGGGCGCTCGTACTGCCAGGTTTAGCGTTGTTGCGGCTTTATTTGGGATGGGTGTATGTGCAGCGACGGTTGCTAAATTCAGCTGTGTTTTATGAAGAGTCGGGCTGGTATGACGGGCAAATGTGGGAAAAGCCACCGGAAGTATTGGCGCAGGATCGGCTAGTGGTGAGTTATCAGGTTCAGCCGATTCTGGAGCGATTGAAAAAGACGTTTGGAGCGATCGCGGTCGGAATTACGATCGGGGTTGCAGTTTGGTTCTTTTTGTAAAACAGAACTTATAAAACAGAAAAGGGTGACGCTACTAATAGCGTCACCCTTTTTTACAAAGTATTGCGAATTTTATAGGCTGGTTAAAAATCCGATGATGCCATGTCCGGTAAAGGCTTCTAAAAGCAGGAGCGAAACGAAGCCGATCATTGCAAGCCGACCGTTCAAGAGTTCTGCGTTGGTATTGAAACCGAACTGAGGCTGGTCAGTGACGTACATTTGAGGTTCGATCGCAAAATTATTTAGCTTGCCTTGGTCGTCAACAATTGAACCGCTTCTCATTTTGTGTTTTCCTTAACTTCTTTACAAAGCTTAACAGATGCTATTGAGTTTTGTAAAGAAGCTGAGATTAAAGGTTTGCGATCGCATCTTCGACGATCGCGATTTCCGGCGGATCGAGTCGGACTTGTGCAGCTTTGATCGAGTCAGCAATGGTTTCTGGGCGGCTTGCTCCGGGAATCGGAACAATGCAAGGAGATTTCGAGAGCATCCACGCCAGAATCAGACTGTAAATTGATAAGCCTTTTTCAGCCGCGAGATCGGTCATCCCGGTGAACTGCTGTAACTGTTTGACGCGGCTCATGCCACCGAGCGGACTCCAGGGTAAAAAGGTAATGCCTTCTGCTTCACAGTATTCGAGGACACCATCAAATTCGGGGTTGCGATGCCAGGGATTGTATTGATTTTGGACTGACACAATTTCGACGACATCGCGAGCGTGTTTGATTTGATCGATGCTGAAGTTGGATACGCCGACATAGCGGACGATGCCTTCGTTTTGGGCTTCTTTGGCGGGAGTGAGTGCCTCTTTGATCGAATAGTTCGGATCAGGTGAGTGATATTGCCAGATGTCGATCGGTTTGTCTCCGCCCAACGCTTCAAAGCTTTCGCGAATGGTTTGACGTAAGTGATCAGGATTGCCGTTCTGTGTCCAAGCTCCATTCGGGCGCATCAATCCGCCTTTGGTGGCGATCATGACTTGGCTTTTATCACCCGTGTATTGTTGCAGCGCTTTGTAAATGAGTTTTTCATTGTGATGCTTGTCGGATTCGTCGCGACAGTAGGCATCGGCGGTGTCGATGAGGGTAACACCGAGTTCTAACGCTTTGTGAATGGTGTCGATCGATTGGTCTTCTGGTGGGCGATCGCGGATTGACATTGGCATTCCGCCAAGCCCGATCGGGAAGACCATTTCTCGCGTAATTCCGAGTTCTCTTAAATGCGGCAGTGACATTATTTTGTCCTGAGTTTCCATAGCAACACCTCTAAACTGTTTTTCAGTTAAGCGGTATTTGCTATAATCCTACGTCCTACCCAAGAAAGAGTTCGGATAAGGCTAAGTTAATGTAACTAAAGTAATAACTCAAACTCAGTTTTAAGTGAGTCAATATCGGCAACACGACTTACAAGAAGGCTTTCTTTTCCTGCATCTCGGAGTCGATCTTTCCAGTGATGAACCAGATCGGAGTTTTGCATCCAAAAACTCACAACGGTTCCGACAACTTGGTCTAGATGCCACTCGTGCTGAGGGCTGACTGTTTCAACTGAGTGAATTAAAGCATCAAGTGTACATTCAAAAGTTGAGACATATTCAACTCCTGTAGATAGATTTTTTTGAGTTATGGTTTGTTGTTGATTGAAGAAAGACAAAATTGGAGAGACTCCAACAATATCAAAGGTATACATTAATACCGTTTCTCCTCAAAACTTAGTTAATTTTTGAACGTTATTTTAAAGAGAAATAATTTGATTCGGGTAGATTTGTTGAATAAATTTAATGTTTTCTTTACTCGTCTTTTCAATTGAGAAAGCGGTGTTTCAAACGGGTCTAGTCAGGCTTGCAACTAATAGTGCCAATTGAACTGGCTCAATGGGTTTAGCAACGTGCATCTGAAATCCAGATGCGATCGCTCGTTGGCGCTCGGTTTCATTAGCATAGGCAGTGAGGGCAACAGCTGGAATTTGCCCGCCTGCTTCGGCATTTCGCGATCGAATTTCCCGAATAAGCCAATGACCGTCGTATTCGGGCATTCCAATATCGCAAATGAGTACATCGTATCGATCGGGAGCTTCACTCAATGCAGCTAAGGCTTCTCTTGCAGAATAGACGTTTCGCACCTTAGCCCCGTACATTTCTAGTACTAATTTGCAAAGATTGGAAGTATCCTCTTCATCGTCCACAGTGAGGACACATAATCCGTCTAAAACAGGCTCGTCCGCGGTGTCCACAGAAGCCGTCCATTCAGATGGCGTGCTGGAAGGTGCCGCTACTTGAGACGGAGTTTGCAGTGGGAGTCGAACGGTGAAGGTTGCCCCTTGTTGCTCACCCGGACTTTCTGCTTGCACAGTACCTCCATGCAGTTCAACCAAATGCCGGACGATCGATAATCCCAATCCCAGCCCGGATTCTGTTTTGGTCGTGCTGGAATCGCCTTGACGGAAGCGATCGAAAATATACGGCAGTAAGTCCGATCGAATTCCTTTTCCAGTGTCGCTGACTTGGATTTGCGCCTCGGTTCCAATCGAGGTCAGCATTACTTCAATCCGTCCCCCGGTACTGGTGAATTTGATTGCATTCGAGAGCAAGTTCCACATGACTTGCTGTAGTCGATCGACATCACCCAGCACGATCGTAGGTTCTAAGACTGAGACAATTTGAATGTTTTTGGCGTCGGCTGAAAGTTGAATCGACTCGATCGCCGCTTCAACCACTAAACGCACATCAATCGAACGGCGGTTGAGATTGGTTTTACCGCTCGTGATGCGTGAGACATCGAGTAAATCTTCGATCAGTTGAGATTGAACGCTGGCGCTGCGCTCGATCACTTCTGAAGCACGATCGATCAAAGCTTCGTTTCGTGCGCGAGTGCGAAGCATTTTTGCCCAACCGAGCATCGTGTTGAGCGGGTTCCGCAGTTCGTGCGAGAGATTGGAAAGAAAGTCATCTTTCATGCGGTTGTGGGCTTCTGCCTGTTGGCGGGCGAATCGTTCACGCTCAAGCTGCTCGCGCTCGGTCACGTCTTCGATCGATAGCAAAATCATGTCTGCATCTCCGTCTCGTTGCAGCTTACACGCATTCAGCAGCATGGTTTTTTGCCCGATTCGCTCAAAAGTACGACTCACCTCAAAATTATGAATCGGACGATCTTGAGTTAGCACTTCTTCAAGCCTCGATCGTAGTTCGGCAAGATCCCACTGTCCGTCAGCTAACTCGGACAAAGAAGCAGAGGCGGTTTCTGAAGGGGAAACTTGAAAGGTTTCGTAGAACGCTCGATTGACTTTGCTGATTCGTAGATCGGCATCGATTACTACAAGCGGGATTTGCACGGTTTCGATGATCGATTCTGCATAGTTGCGCGCCACTTCTAGCATTTCACTATGGCGTTTGAGCGCATCAATATCGAGGAAAACCATCGTCACACCGTCGATCTGGTTTTCGGTCGTGCGATACGGACGAATGCGGAGCGCATACCAGTAGCCGGATTGAGTTTGAATCTCTTGTACCTTTGTGTTGAGGCTGTCTAGCACCTCTAAAGCCATTGCTTGTAAATTATCCACATCAAAATCGGTGCGGAGGTCGTGAAATGGTCGCCCGACATCGCCAGGAATAAAATTAAACAAGCGCTGTGCGGCGGGAGTAAAGCGGCGAATTCTCAGATCGTTGGTCAGCATCAGAATGGGGACATTAATGCTGTCGATGAAGTTGTTGAGGTCGCTATTGTCTCGGTTTTGTCTTAGATTGCGGTTGCGGAGTTCTTCATTTGTTGTCGCTAGTTCTTCATTCGTGGCTTGAATCTCTTCTTTCGCCGTTTGCAGTTCTTCATTTGTGCTTTGCAGTTCTTCGTTGCTCGATAAAATTTCTTCGTTGGCGACTCTCAGACTTTGATTGAGATAGTTCTGCTCTTGAATCACCGCTTGCAGATGAGCTTGGACAGAAAGTTCTCGTTGAGCGGCGGCGGCGAGGGCTTGCCGCAGTTGAACGATTTCACGCTCTAACTCTTCTGGCTCTCGTCGTTCAGTCGGGGGTGCGATCGAGGGCGCGATCGGCGGCGAAACCGCTTCAAAAATCACCAGAAAATAAAGCGTATTCGCGTTTGCAGGCTGGAACGGAATCACTTCTAGATTGAGCAACGTTGTGCGCTCATCCGATTCAATCTCAACTTGTTCTTGTCGAATCAGAGCGTTTTGAGCTTGAGCGCGATAAATTGCGGTGCGAAGGGCGATCGACAATCCTTCTCGCGCCATCCGCAGCAAATTTAACTCAGTGCTACCGGGAGTCAGCTTTAGGTAAGGATCGATGTCGTCGTCGATGACAAAATCTGCATTTGGTCATCGACGACGACGGAGATCGGCGCATATCGATTGGCAATCAGTTGATCGACTTCTCGCGTTAGATCAAAGGATTTGGCGATGGTTTCAGTTACACGCTGCTGGCTATTGACGTTTGCAAGCGAGAAAGAAGGTGTGGTAAATGCAAACAGAGAACGGTTTGCGCTGAACTTTCGAGCATAGATTTTAGCAGACTCATCGATCGCACTGAACAAGTCTGAAGCAGCTTTGACGCTTTCTGAAGTGCCGAGAACCAAAAAGCCCGATAGGTTAAGACTATAGTGAAATAACGCCATAATCCGCTCTTGGAGCGGGTCGGATAGATAAATCAGCACGTTGCGACAGCTAATCAAATCGAGATTCGAGAAGGGCGGGTCGCCACCGATGTTGTGTCGAGCAAATACACACAGTTCTCGAATCGCGCTGCTAACTTGATACTCTCCATTGGGGAGGGGGACAAAAAAGCGATCGCGGCGCTTTGGTGAAACCCCGTACATTTGGTTGTCTAAGTAGATGCCTGTTCTGGCTTTGTTGAGCGCGGATTCGCTGATATCAGTTGCAAAAATCTGAATCGGCGGAGGGGTAGCACAATAGCTAAGAAACTCCACCAGACAGATAGCGATCGAGTAGACTTCTTCTCCGGTCGCACAGCCTGCGACCCAAATTCGGATCGGAGTGTCTGCGGTTTTGTTTTGGCCAATCGTGGGAAAAACTCGCGTTTTCAGTTTCTCAAAGACTTCCGGATCGCGAAAGAAGCTGGTGACATGAATCAGAATTTCTTCATACAATGCCTGCACTTCAGCTGGCTGTTCTTCGAGGTATTGGGCGTAGTCTTCTAGGGTTTCGAGCTTATAGAGCAGCATCCGCCGCTGAATGCGGCGATTTAGCGTGGTGGGTTTATAAGCGGTAAAGTCAACGCCGGTTTTGGTTCGCAGCATTGCAAAAATTCGGGTTAAGGCATCGCCGGGTTGGGCGACTTGCTTAACGAATTGCAGTGACTTTGAGTCAAATAAAGCGGGTTTACGGCTAAAGGTTGCAATTTGTTCGGCGATCGCTTGGGGCGGCATTACAAAATCGACGTTTCCGGTAGCAACGGCGGTGCTTGGCATCCCGTCAAATTTTGCGGTGGCATCACACTGAGCGAACGTTATACCCCCTGCAACTTTGATCTCGGTTAATCCTTGTGCCCCGTCTCCATCTGTGCCCGATAGCACGACTGCAACTGCTTTGTTTCCGCGATCGGCGGCTAATGAGTCGAAAAACACATCTGCGGGTAAGTATTTGCCCTTGCTCCGCTGACGTGGCGCTAAATGTAGGGTGTTATTAGCGATCGTCATTTCTGTATTTGGCGGAATCACATAGATTTTATTTGGCTCAACGATCATCTGGTCTTGCACCTGATATACCGGCATTTGAGTTGCTTTACCGATAATTTCAGCCAGCAAGCTTTCATAGTTAGGGGATAAGTGCTGAATCAGCACAAATGCCATACCTGTGTCGGACGGAAGATGGCTAACAAGTTCTGTAAATGCTTCTAGTCCACCGGCTGAGGCAGCAATCCCAACCACAGGAAAGAGAGCATCGCTCTGAGGGGATTGTGTCGGGTTCATGGCTCCACCTGAGAGCGGAACATTTGAGTTTTCTCTGGGGGGGGAAGAAGTCATAACAGGAAGAATGGGGATTGGAACACTATATAAAGCAATAATTGGAACACTATACAAAGCACATAGATTGATCGCTCAATTCTTCAGTAGGCTTTGCTCCTGATTGACTGACAAATCTTCGTTCATCGCATCTTGTTTATTGCATTGCCCCGCCCGTGAATTCCATTCACGACCTATCTGAGAAAAATCTGTTTCAACAGGTTGAACGCCAATCACCGTTTTCTCTTGAGTCCGTTCAAAACGGACTTTGTACCGATAGACCGTGAACTCTATTCACGGGCGAAAAGCAACAAGAGCGAAAGAACTTTCAGAGTTTTGTCAGCCAATCAGGACTTTGATCAGTAATCTACTTTCTAGGATAGAAACGATGAGGAATAAGTACTCTATTTGTAAGCTAAGTTCTTATATTTCATTTCATGTTTCAGTGGACTTCGTTATTAATGGTAACGATAAATCACTGATATTTGCCTTGCATCTTCTCTAGGTAGATTTTCAACTTAAACTTAGAGCAGAGCTTTTGCTTTGCTCTAAGCCATTCAAGCTTTTTAAGGGCTGTATAATTTCTAACTAATATTGACCGAATTATTGCTGAATGCTCAATGAATTTATCTTTAGGAATTGATTTTGGAACTTCTGGAGCAAGAGCGATCGCAATTAATTCCAAAGGTGCGATCGCAGCACAAACCACCGTTACCGCTTCTTTAGATTGGGATCAAATGCTATGGCAATTACTTCAAACATTGCCGATCGAGGTACGATCGCAGTTGAATCGGATTGCAATTAATGGCACGTCTTCAACGGTGTTATTGTGCGATCGTGCGGGTGTTCCGATTACTGCACCCTTGATGTATGACGATGCTCGTGGTGCAAGTGTGTTAGAGCAGATTAAATCAATTGCGCCTGCTCAACATACCGTGATCAGTGCAACTTCTAGCCTTGCAAAATTGCTTTGGTGGCAAGCCAATAATGAAAGCTTTTCTAATGCACAATACTTTCTACATCAAGCAGATTGGTTAGCCTTTCAGCTTCACGGGCAGCTTGGAATCAGTGACTATCACAATGCTTTGAAGCTCGGTTACGATGTGGAGCGATTAGAGTATCCCGATTGGTTGCCGTTGCGGGAATTGTTGCCCATTGTGGTTGAACCGGGAAATGCGATCGCACCGATTCAAGCAGCAATCTCCGAGAGATTTAATATTCCATCCACTTGTCAAATCTGCGCGGGAACGACGGATAGTATTGCGGCGTTCATTGCGAGTCAAGCGAATGAGAGTGGAGATGCAGTCACTTCGCTCGGATCAACATTGGTACTAAAGCTATTGAGTGATGTTCGGGTCGATCGATCTGACTTTGGAATTTATAGTCATCGATTCGGCAATCGATGGTTAGTCGGTGGCGCTTCTAATACAGGTGGTGCAGTTTTGCAGCACTTTTTTACAACAGATGAACTGAGGGAATTGAGCGATCGTATTCCCGATCAAGAAAGTCTGCTCGATTACTATCCATTGTTGAAGGCGGGCGATCGATTTCCGATTAATGATCCGATGCTTACACCTCGACTAGAACCGCGACCCGATGATCCGGTGGCATTTCTGCATGGATTGCTGGAAAGTATGGCAAGAATTGAAGCGCAAGGGTATCGATCTCTCGAATCATTTGGAGCAACACCCCTGAAGCGAGTTTTGACCGCAGGCGGAGGAGCAAAGAATACGGCTTGGACAGCAATGCGGCAAAGACAGCTTAAAGTTCCGGTGATGCAAGCGAACCAGACTGAAGCGGCTTATGGTACGGCGCTATTGGCGATGCGAGGAGGGTTGAAAAATCCAGGACGATTGGGTGTTTCTTTGTGGAATGAATCTAATGGGATGTAAGTTCGATGGATTTTTTACTTCGTTTCAGGCGGCTTCTGCCCCCTAAATCCCCCATTCTGGGGGACTTTGAGAAAGAGGGAAACAATTCGGATGACTGGGGCACTCTTAGGGGAATTCATGAGTGATTAAATTGATGGATTCTCGGCGTATTCGTGGAACAACTCCAAATACTACCGCTGCGGCTCGTCAGCTTCGACAGAATCTTACACCTGCTGAAAAGATATTATGGCAAGCACTCAACAAGCGCCAACTCAATGGAGTAAGGTTTCGCTGTCAGCATCCAGTCGAATCTTTTATTGTCGATTTCTATTGTCCGCAGCATCGATTGGTGGTTGAACTGGATGGTGAAATTCACGATCGACAAGTGGATTATGATGCTGCCCGGACAGAGAGGTTGAATCAGCTTGGATATCGAGTGATGCGATTTCGTAATCAAGAAGTCATGTCAGATTTAAGTCGAGTTCTGCAAAAGATTATCACCGAAATTGGGAGTTAGTTTCACTTTCAAAGTCCCCCAGAATGGGGGATTTAGGGGGCGGATCAGCTCAAATCGGAGCGAAAAAACTCGCCGACCTCACGTTAACGCGGCTCATACAAAATGATGCGATTGCCGTCCGGGTCGTAAGCATACGCCTCACGCCCATGAGAAACCGATCGCACCTCACCCACAAAAGCCTCAACTTGAGCGAGATGAGCGATCACACTTTCCAAGTTCTCAATCTGCACACACAGACTCACCGCCGGAAATAACATAATCGGCGCTTTCTCTGGAGATTCTTCCGTAGTTGGGCGATAAATTCCCAGTCGAATCCCAAACGCCTCAAACTCCGCATACTTCGCAGGCGTAAACAGGGTTGGTTCTTGTTGGAATAGATGGCGATAAAACTGCACCGATCGATCGAACTCCACCGCCGCGATCGTCACCCAGGCTTTCTGAATCCGCATAAAAATACCCTTACAGACATAAGCCATTTTGAACCTAAACGTTAGAGTGAATGAGAACAGTATTGAGGAAACTGCGATGACCGCTACGCTCTCTGCGCCTCAGTCAGTCACATCCTGGTTAGGGGATGAAGGCGAAGACTTACTCACTCACAAAGCCAAAGTTTCTAAAGACTTACTGCATTTACCGGGATCGGATTTTATCGATCGCATCTTTGTGCAAAGCGATCGTTCTCCCCAAGTTTTGCGGAGTTTGCAACAGCTTTATTCGTTCGGACGGTTAGCCAATACCGGATATATTTCGATTCTGCCTGTGGATCAAGGTATCGAACACTCGGCGGGCGCTTCGTTTGCTCCGAATCCAATCTATTTCGATAGCGAAAATATTATTAAACTCGCGATCGAAGCAGGCTGTAATGGTGTTGCGACCACGCTAGGCGTATTAGGCAGCGTTTCGCGTAAATATGCTCATAAGATTCCGTTTATCGTCAAGCTCAATCACAATGAACTTCTCACCGCTCCGAATCAATATGATCAGGTGATGTTTGCATCGGTGGAACAAGCTTGGAACTTAGGAGCTGTTGCCGTTGGTGCAACCATTTACTTCGGTTCGGACAATTCAACCCGTCAAATTCAGGAAGTGAGTCAAGCCTTTGCGCTCGCGCATGAGTACGGTATGGCAACGATTCTCTGGTGCTATCTGCGGAATTCTGCATTTAAGCAAGACAAAGACTATCATCTCGCCGCAGATTTGACCGGACAGGCGAATCACTTAGGAGTGACGATCGAAGCCGATATCATCAAGCAAAAACTACCTGAAGTCAACAACGGTTATGGCGCAGTAGCGAAAGCCACCGGAGAAAGCTATGGCAAAACTGATCCGAAAGTCTACAGCGAATTAACAACGGATCACCCGATCGACCTCACCCGCTATCAAGTGCTGAACTGCTATGCCGGACGTGCAGGATTAATCAATTCGGGCGGTGCGTCAGGAAAGAATGACTTTGCCGAAGCGATTCGGACAGCCGTGATTAATAAAAGAGCGGGTGGAACGGGGCTGATCTCAGGGCGCAAGACATTTCAGCGACCCTTTGAGGAAGGCGTGAAGCTGTTTCATGCGATTCAGGATGTTTATTTATCACCGGAGATTACGATCGCGTAAAACTTCCTTGAAAACTTAGGGTTTTATTCCGGGGATCACGATAGAATCTAAATCCTAATCCGGTTTCCATTCGTGGTTCCCGATTTAACCTTCGCCTTCTAAACGTGGATATGAAACTGGCAGCACGAGTAAGTCAGGTAACGCCTTCGCTCACCCTCGCGATCGATGCAAAAGCAAAAGCTATGAAGCGAGAGGGCATCGATGTCTGTAGCTTTAGCGCAGGTGAACCCGACTTCGACACGCCAGACCACATCAAGCAAGCCGCGATCGATGCCCTCAAACAAGGAAAAACGCGCTACGGCCCCGCTGCAGGTGAGCCGTTATTGCGAGAAGCGATCGCCCACAAACTTCAGCGCGAAAATCAATTATCTTACCGACCTGAAAATATTATTGTCACGAACGGCGGAAAGCATTCGCTCTACAACTTAATGATGGCAATGATCGATCCGGGCGATGAAGTAATCATCCCGGCTCCGTACTGGGTGAGCTATCCCGAAATGGTGAAGCTTGCAGGCGGAACCCCGATCGTTGTTAAAACCACCGCAGAAACACAATTCAAAATCACTCCCGATCAACTCAGAGCAGCAGTCACCGATAAAACAAAGCTGTTTATTCTGAACTCGCCCTCGAATCCAACCGGAATGGTTTACACACCCGACGAAATTCGAGCGATCGCTCAAGTGATCGTGGAGAAAGATATCTACGTTGTTTCCGATGAAATCTATGAACGCCTGCTGTATGACGGGGCAGAACATTTAAGTATTGCCGCAGTGAGTCCAGAAGTATTCGATCGCGCCATCGTTAGTCATGGATTTGCCAAAGCTTATTCGATGACCGGATGGCGAGTTGGTTATCTTGCAGGCAATGTTGATTTAATCAAAGCTGCTAGTAAAATCCAGGGACACAGCACCTCAAATGTTTGTACCTTTGCTCAATACGGCGCGATCGCAGCCTATGAAGATCCACGCTCAAATGAGTCGGTTGAACTGATGCGGCAAGCATTTGCAGAACGCAGACAAGCGATCGCCGATTTAGTCGCTGCAATTCCAGGATTAAGCTATATCAAACCGGATGGTGCATTCTATCTGATGATTGATATCAGCAAGTTTGGAATGAGTTCGCTAGAGTTTTGTGATGGCTTATTGACTGAGCAGAAAGTCGCGGTGATTCCGGGAATTGCCTTTGATGCGGATGATCATATTCGACTGTCATATGCAACAGATATGGCAACGATTGAGAAGGGAATCGATCGATTAGCAACCTTCGTCAAATCAAAGCTGTAATCTCGGAGGCGAACCATGCCAAGTATCACGCTCACCGATGAACAAGTCATTCAACTGGTTAAACAACTCTCAGCCGAACAGCAAGCCGAAGTCTTTCGCTTTCTACTGCTGCAACAGTGGGGACAGTGGGAATCGTTATCACGCTATGGTACCGAAAGAGTTAGAGTGATTGCCAAAGAATGCGGATATGATTGGGATGCGATGACCGAGGAAGAACGCGAAGCCTTGATTGATCATATTGTTCATGAGGACTGATGCGAATCGAGTCATGATCAAGTTGGGCATCACCTTGCTTTTGCGAGGACTGAAAAGCGCATTACTCATTTATGCGATCGTCTGTCTTGTCCTATTTTTGCTCCAAGCTCGATTCATCTTTATACCAACGCGCACAATCTACAAAACACCTGCAACGCTTGGTTTATCGGCTGAAGAAGTTTGGATTCCGGTAAAGAATTGGCTAGGTCAAACCGAACGGATTCATGGCTGGTGGCTTCCCGGTAAAGATCCAAGTTTAGGAACTGTGCTTTATTTTCACGGCAACGGCGGAACCTTGGGCGGCATCGATCAAATGGATCGACTTCATGATCTGGGTTTTTCGGTACTGGTGATTAGCTATCGCGGCTATGCCAAAAGTGAAGGCGGATTTCCGTCAGAATCGCAAGTGTACGAAGATGCTCAAGCAGCTTGGAACTATTTGACCCAGAATCGCAAGATTCCGCCGAATCAAATCACGATTTATGGGTATTCGATCGGCGGTGCAGTTGCGATCGATCTCGCGACCAAACATCCTGATGCGAGAGCGCTGATTGTCCAAAGCTCGTTTACGTCGATGAAAGACATGGCACTGCGGCAAAAACAGTTCCGCTTGTTCCCAATTGAAATTATTTTGACGCAGCGATTCAACTCGATCGACAAAGTAAAAGCGCTCAAACTACCTGTGCTGTACTTTCACGGGGATGCCGATAGTTTAATACCTCCGTCAATGGGTCAGGCTCTATACGATGCAACGCCGACTCGAAAGCAATTAATCTTTATTCGGGGTGCAGACCATAACGATGCAGAATTTAGCCTCAAAGATTTAGAAGCGATTCGGAAATTTGTGCAAACCGTTCGATAATAGTCCATCGTGAACGAATTCTCGAAGCAAGAACAATGTCTGATCTACCTCCGTTAAACTCCGATATCATTTGGGCGATTTTGAACGATACGATCGACGATACAACCGCAAATCGCTTAGTTTGTCACTATCTCGGCTACGATGACGGAACTGTTTCTCCAGAATGGTTAGAAACCTATCCTGAGCCTCCGAACTTTATCGAAAGTCGTCCGGCGGTGGTGAAATTAACGCGATCGATTCCATCAGAAAATAAGCAGCTATTAAAAGAAAAGCTTGGATTTGCGGGCTACACTGTGGATCAACTTGTGCCGCGAAAAACTCGACGTGCAACAATGGCGAACTGGTTGCTAAGTTATATGCAGCAGAATCAAATTGAGGTTTAAATCATGGGAATCGAACGCCGAATGTCGAGAACAATGTTTCTCCCTGCCGAAACCGTTCAATTGCGTCAAGCCTGCTTTACACCCGGAAAAGTTTATCAACCGGGTCGATACATTGCGGGCGAACTTCCTGATGTTGCCTTTGAGATGGGTTTAGTCGATAAACTGCCTCCGGTACGCGGTAAGAGTGCAGAGATCCGAGAGCAACCGAATGAAGAATGATCCGTATGCTTGGATTGAGCAATCGTTAAGGTCGATCGACCGCGCTGGTTGGCATCGATCGACTAAAACGATCAATTGTCCCGGTGCAGTCATTCAGATTGATAACTGCGCTTATCTCAACTTCGCAAGTAATGATTATCTTGGACTCGCAACCGATCAGCGTTTAATTGATGCTGCAATTCAAGCGGTTAAACAATACGGAACAGGAAGCACCGGATCAAGACTGCTCACGGGACATCGACCTTTACACCAAAAGCTAGAATCCGCGATCGCACAGTTAAAACAAACCGAAGACGCGATCGTGTTTAGCTCCGGTTACTTAGCAAACTTGGGAACTATAGCGGCATTAGTTGGCAAGCGCGATTTGATTCTTTCCGATCAGTACAATCATTCGAGCTTACGCAATGGTGCGATTGTCAGTGGTGCAACGATTTTAGAGTATCGGCACTGTGAGATTGAGGACTTACGCACCAAGTTAGAACAGCAGCGATCGCACTTTCAAAAATGCCTGATTCTCACAGATACCGTATTCAGCATGGATGGCGATCTGTGCCCGTTGCCTGAGATTCTGGACTTAGCAGATCAGTTTGATTCAATGGTATTAGTCGATGAAGCTCATGCAACCGGAGTGATGGGCGCAACAGGTGCAGGATGCGTGGAGCATTTTGGTTGTACCGGACGGGCACTGGTGCAGATGGGAACCTTGAGCAAAGCATTAGGCAGCTTAGGTGGTTATGTGGCTGGTTCTGCACTATTGATTGATTTCCTTAAAAATCGTGCGCCAAGTTGGATTTATACAACAGGATTGTCACCCGCTGATAGTGCTGCGGCTTTATGTGCTATTCAGATCGTTCAACAGGAGCCAGAACGCCGATCGCAGCTTTGGCAAAATGTTACTTATCTCAAATCAAAGCTCACAAACTTCGATTTATTGCCCTCAGAATCCCCGATTCTCTGTTGGCAATTACCCAATGTTCAAACGGCTCTAAAGACTGCACAAGCATTACAAAATCAGGGTATCTTTGCGCCAGCGATCCGACCGCCGACCGTTCCAACGAGCCGAATTCGCATGACCGTCATGGCAACTCATACACCAGAGCATTTAGATTGCTTAGTTCATTGTCTCGAAAATTCTGGCTCTAACTGTTGATAGAGTCTTTCATAGCGTTCAAATTGCTTATGATACTGCTCGGATAGTTGTAAGTCTGGAGAATGTCGATTGCGAATCCGAATCATCGATCGGACTTCCTCTAGCCGATCAATCTGATTGATTGCGTACATCGCTAACACAACTGCTCCAAATCCACTCGCTTCATAGACTTCAGGCACAAGCACTTCGATACCGAATACATCCGCCATCAATTGCAACCAGAAGCGCGATCGTGCAAATCCCCCTGATGCCAGAATCGTTTGACTCGTTCCAGTTAGTTCACTCAATACAGTGGTAATGCTATAAGCTGTAAACAAAACGCCCTCTAAAACAGCGCGAACAAAGTGCGATCGTTGATGCTGTAAAGACACACCAAAGAACACGCCTCGCGCCTCTGCATTCCAATAGGGCGCACGTTCACCAGAAAGAAACGGTAAAAATAACAATCCCTCTGCACCCGCAGGAACAGTTTCAGCGAGTTGAATCAAAGAATCATAAGAATCTTTTTGTCCAAAGTTATCTCGAAACCACCTTAAAACAATGCCACCATTGTTAGAAGCACCCCCAATCAACCATTGTTTCTCAGTCATGGCGTAGCAGAATGTTCTGGCTTGTGAATCGGTTAAAGGTTCGGAGACTACTTTTCGGACTGCGCTACTGGTGCCGATCGTAATTGCTAACTGGTTCGATGTAATTGCCCCAACTCCAATATTGGCTAACGCTCCATCACTCGCACCCACTACAACCGGAACATTCGGATCAAGCCCCATCAGTTCTGCATATTGTGGATTCATTCCTTGCAGAATATGAGTGATTGGAACTAACTCACTTAATTGCTCTGGTCGAATTTGTGCAAGTTCAAGTACATTTTCATCCCAAGTCAAAGTTCTGAGATTAAACAATCCAGTTGCAGAGGCGATCGAGTAATCCACCACATATAGATCGAACCACTGATACAGAACATACTCTTTAATCGAAATGAACTTTGCAGCCTTGTTAAATAGCCCTGAATTACATTCCCGCATCCAGAGCAATTTTGTGAGCGGTGACATCGGATGCAGGGGTGTTCCTGTGTTTTGATAAATCCAGTTTCCTTGATGCTTGAGGGCTTCTGCTTGCCTCATACTCCGACTATCTGCCCAAGTAATACTCTGGCTCAAAGCAGTATGGTCTGCACCCATAACAATCAAGCTGTGCATTGCAGAACCACATCCAACCGCAGCAATCTCTCGACTCGATAACTGTGCTTGCTGTATCACTGCTTGTACCGATCTCAGCACTGCCTCAAAAATCACGTTTGGATCTTGTTCCGCAAACCGGGGCTGAGCAGAAAGCAAGGGATATTCCTGACTAGCAATACTTTTAACTTCACCTGTCGATGAAACTGCGATCGCTTTTGTACTGGTCGTCCCAATATCAATGCCAATAAAGTGCTGCATATTGCTTTGCCAAACTACCAAAAACCCTGCCTTGAGAATAAATCAAAGCAGGGTTAAAGAATAGGTACTTTGGACCAACCGTTTTGTCCATTAAAGATGGAAGCACCAAAAGCCGTGGTTGCTACGGCTCATCGACCCGCACTATGCTACAGCTTAACAACTTAACTTCTCTGACTTGCTGATTACTTCTCTTCAAGGGCAGGTGTGGGATCAAACCAGTAGCGAAGCGCTCCAGACTTACGGGGAGTTCGTTCCAGTTCTCCACTTGCAGCAGCAATATCAGCGTTACTGCGATCGATCTCACGACTCTTGAGCAACCAGTAAGACGCAAATGTCCAGATGCCCGCAACTTCAATAAAAAACACCGTACGTGTACCAAAAGGACGAAGCTGGAAAAACTCCAGCAGGGTAACGACCAGCGGAAACACCCACATCACAATGCCAATGATGCGATACAACCGTTTGTAAAACTCCCTCGCATCCGGGTTTTTAAGCAAGAGTAGGGTATCTCCAGACCGGAAAATGCAAACATAGCCGATCGCGAGGAAGAACAAAATTGCAGCGACTCCGTGAACTGAGACTTTGGGACAGGAAGTGCCACAAGTCCAGTCCATTGGAAACATGGCAACGACGATGAGTAGCACCCCGGCAATGTTGAGAGCTGTGTTCTCTCGCCGTCCATACCCCCGGTAAAGCACCAGGAAAACACCGATCGCCCAAAGAATGCCAACGAACCAGTTTCGCATCACCCCCTTGCCTGCGACATCAAATAATCCTGTGGTCTGCGCCGTTGGAACGAACGCATGGTAGTAGGCACTGATCGAATCTTGAGGCGGCAGTTTATACTTGATGAACCCCCACGCTGTGAGAATTACTGGAAGCGCGATCGCTAAGTAGCCAATACCTCGTCGAAGCGCACCATAGGTCGTAATGATGTGTTCTGTAAGCGAGGCAGAAGGTGAGGATGAATGGGTTATAGACATACGAGTCACTCACTTCTATTAGATTTGTCTAATACAAACAAATCCGCTTTCTATGAGTCCGTAAAACTTAAATAAGATTTACCGAATCCCTGCTACATCGGTGAGTCTTGTTAAGTTTGTAAATACGATCCTACATTGAAGATTTTGGGCGATCGCTCGTTGATGGATGAAGAGCTGCGATCTCGTCCTGGTACACAACGGTTCGCGTGAGCGGTTGTAAGTACCCTTAGATGCAAAATTGGGATTTTTTCAGTCTACTCCAAGCAAATCGTTATACTGCTGGCTGTTCACCTTGGCTTTCAATGTGATGACGCAAAATAGAGTTGATTAAAGCTTTGTATTCACCACCTTGAGCTTGAAACCACTCCAACGCATCAGGTTCGATCTGAACTACTCGCTGTGCTTGGGACGCAGGAATTCTTAAAGTAGCCTTCTCAAAAAACTCCTCTGTCAAGGGTGGTATGTCGGAGTAATCAATTCCTTCATCATTCATTGCCTCTAGTGCTACCCAATTAGTACGAGAGGTATTGCTCAAGTCTTTGTCGCTCATTCCGAATTACGTCATTTGTCGTTCTGTCCAAACCACAACCGCTACGCCGCTACCGAGAAAACCGATACCGAACCAACGGTCTTCGCCATAATTAAATCGATCGTCTAATTCAATTAGCATTGGAGCTTCAAACATTTCAGGAACATCGGCAAAATCAATTTCGTGCTTGCGAATATTCTCTAAATTTTTTGTCTCGTTCCACTCAAACTGTATGAAAAGCTAGAAATACTATTTAGACTATTTCTATTATCCTGTCTGTGCCAAAGCTTCACAAGCATCTTATGGTTGGACATGCCGATAGAAGAGCCGCGTACCGCCCTAACCCAGAATTAAAGCTTATAACGCTCCGGCTGAGCGGCTGCATGCAACTTTTGCAACACCACTAAGATCTCTTAACAGTCCGCCCCAGCCGGGTTGTCATGCCGTTCTAAACTACCTTCAGTTTCTTCAAGAAATCGCGTCTTGTCTAGTTGTGCTGTCTTAACTGGTTGCAGTTGAACACTAACTGCTTCAACCATTTCAAGACTCATAAGCAACACGATGACAGCAGCACAAAAATTTAATAATTTCTCAGGGAATCCTCCTTGTCTCAATTGGTGCAACATGTTGTCAAAAGAATCTCCATCTTTCCTGACATCTCTAATTAACTCATTAAGCTGTCCGTTGTGAGGTTGCTCGGAGAGACTTGCAACATCAATGGAATGAGCAAATGCATTCCGAATTTTTCTTATCATCTGTAAAGCATGTTCAAAATTTCTGTCGATTACGCCTAATCTATACGCAAGAGCAATTTTGGCAGAAAAGGAGCCAAGAGGACGGTCAGAATCAAAGAGGTTATCTGAACCACCAGGATGAGGGTGCATTAATTTCTTGAGTAGGCGCTCAAGACTTACATCTAAGCGAGCAGCACCCAAAACTACTGCCGCTCGCTCCCCCTCTCTTGCAAGACCCACAACAAAATTCGTTGTCTCCTGAATGAGCCTTTCCTGAAGTTCTTCAATTTCACTTTCTGTTAGTAACAAGGTCGTTATCCATTACTGATACTTTTAGAGACCTGGAAAGGCATCAACAGATACATAAATCATTACCTATCTCTCCAACTACTGTCCTTACCGAGAGAGCAGATAGCATAACTATGTCATTAGACTGAAGTTTTCCACATATCATTCTAGATTAGCCCACTATACGTAATGTCCTCGGCATATTGCACTATTTTGGAATGCTATACGGAAGTATTTCCACATATTACGCTTATGTAGATAGCTATACGGAAAATTTCAGCATAATCTCCACTTCAAATTGGAAAAAACGCTTCATTGTTAATTACAGATTTAGTGTTTTAACAATGAAGCCACAGCCTAGAAAATTGCACGATCGACAGTCAAACTAACTTGCATCCTGCAATTCCGCAGGCTTCACCGCTAACTGTTGTGCCTGTCCATTTCGCTGAATCTGCACCTTTAAGGTCTGCCCTAATTTCGTACTTTCGACCAATTCTTGAAGCTGTTCTGCCTTAGTAATCGCCCGACCATCGATCGAAGTAATCACATCACCCCGACGGATACCCCCGATCGCAGCAGGCGAATTCGGCAACACTCGCACCACAATCACCCCGTTCACTTCTGGTACTTCAAACGCAGAATTCGGATCAGTGTTGTTTTGTCGTGCAATCTCAGGAGTCAACGTTGTCATCTGAACACCCAAGTACGGATGTGGAATCTTTTCACCCCGCGCCAACGCATCTTTAATCAACTTCGCTTTATTAATCGGAATCGCAAACCCAATTCCCATTGCATCTGCCCGAATTGCGGTATTAATTCCGATCACTTCACCCCGATCGTTCAGCAAAGGTCCTCCCGAATTCCCCGGATTAATTGCCGCATCCGTTTGCAAAAAGTCCAATCGCTTATCGCTTAAACCGACTTGAGCGCTCGATCGATGCAGCGTACTCACGATTCCCAGCGTCACCGTGTTATCCAGTCCGAGCGGATTGCCAACGGCGATCGCCCAATCGCCCACCTGCACCTGATCGGAATCTGCCAGCGCTGCAATCGGCAAGTCTTTGCTGTCAACTTTGACAACCGCTAAATCTGTCACTTCATCAAAACCGCGCACCTTGCCTTCAAACACACGCCCGTCTTTCAGCGTCACCGTCACTTTATCCGCGCCGTTGACCACGTGAGAATTCGTCAAGATGATGCCGCTTTTGTCGATCACGAAGCCTGATCCTTGACCGCGCAAGGTTTCCGATCGCGGTACGGTGGAAAAATCTTCCCCAAAAAATCGCCGGAACATTGGATCATCGAACATTGGATCTGCTCGTCGCGTCACCGTTTTTTCCGTATCGATTCTCACCACTGCCGCACCCACCTTCTGAACCGCTTCTGCTACAAAGCTCCCACGCTCGATCGCTTTTGGAGCTTGGGCGATCGCGGGTTCTGCTGAAGCCAACTGCGGAAAGGAGATCAAGCCAAATAACATCGCAATCGTGACGATCGCAAACTGAAGTCGGCGGAACTGAGTTGAGACCTTAGAGCGTTGCATAAGTCATCATCCGTAAAACTGTCTCTAGCCATTTATGTGGCTATTTGTGTAGCCATTATTCCTATCCTACGGGTGAAAACAAAACTCGGCTTGGTAGAGATTTCACGCCATTCTCCACACCTCATCCGAATAAAGCACTAAAATCAGTAGCACCCCTTCGCAACGATCACACACGATGGCTACTTCTGATTTACCCCGCGACCTTGAGCCGCTCCCGAATCACGATCATCCTCACGAGCATGATTCAGCTCATCCGCACGTTCACAGTGAAGAATCCGTGCGGCGTGTGATCAATCGCCTCTCCCGCATCGAAGGACATATTCGCGGGATCAAAACGATGGTGCAAGACGATCGACCCTGCCCGGATGTGTTGATCCAAGTGGCTGCGGTGCGTGGCGCACTTGATCGGGTTGCCCGGATGATTTTAGATGAGCATCTGTCGCAGTGTGTTGCCCGTGCCGCTCAAGAGGGCAATATTGATGCCGAAATCGAGGAACTCAAATCCGCGCTCGATCGCTTTTTGCCTTAAGTCTGAGAACACGGCAACTGAACCACAAACTTTGTTCCAGAGTCAAGTGGCAAGCATTCAATCTTGCCGCCATGGTTTTTGGTGACAATCTGATAGCTGATGGCTAATCCCATTCCCGTTCCTTCACCTACGGGTTTGGTCGTGAAAAACGGGTTGAATATTTGCGATCGCACCCCCTCGTTCATTCCGGCACCTGTGTCTGAGATCTCAATTTGTACCCAATCCGCATCAATCGTCGTCGTCTGAATCTGAATGAATTGAGGTGCGGAAGCGTTTGAACGTAGAGCATCGATCGCATTCGATAGCAGATGCAAGAAGACTTGATTCAGTTGACCTGCATAACATTCGATTAGCGGTAACTCTCCATAATTGCGAATCACCTTGATCTGCGGATGACTTTTCAAACGGTGCTGCAAAATCATCAAAGTATTTTCTAACCCGTCATGCAAATTCACCGCAGACTTTAGCTCAGCCTCGTCTAACCGTGCAAAATTGCGAAGCGATACTACAATCTGCCGGATGCGCTCAGTGCCCTCTTGCATTGATTGCACAATTTGTAGAAAGTCAAGTTTGAGAAACTCCAAGTCAATCTCTTTCGCAACTTGAAGCACGTCAGGATGCGAATTTGTACAGCATTGCTGGTAGACCGACAGCAGTCTGAGTAGATCTTGTGCATACGTTTCGACAAACGTGAGATTGCCATGAATAAAGCTCACCGGGTTATTGATTTCATGAGCAATGCCTGCCACCATTTGCCCCAAACTTGACATCTTTTCCGCTTGAATCAATTCTGCTTGGGTTTGTCTTAGTTCTTTCAGCAAAGCTTGCAGTTGAATCGATTCGGAGCGCAAGCGATCGTTCGCCTCACTGAGCTGTCGTGTTCGTTGTTCGACTTGCTGCTCTAACGTTTGATTAATTCGGTGCAAGTTTCGCTCTGCTTGTACCCGCCTGGTCACGTTTCGCAACACCAAAACTGCATTCGGCTCTGTTTCGAGTTCTCCGAGCTGCACAAACGACCAGGTAATTTCCAGAATGAGCGTGTCCTCCTCACGCTTGAACTCATAGCACTGTTTCCCGTGCGTTCGAGTGGAAAGCGCGATCGCAACGGGATGCTCCTCAGCGGCGATCGCTTGTCCATTCATCCTTAAAGGCAAATGATCTCGCAGCGTCAGTCCGACAACCAGAATATGCGGGCGGTTCAAAAAGCGATCAAAGGCAGCATTGCACCATTTGACCCGCCCTTGGGCATCGATCCAAATAATGCAGTCTTCAACTGCGCCCAAAGCAACTTCCATTGTGCTAAGCGTTGCCCTCAGTTGATTCACCAACAGATTTGTATCGAGCATTAGCGCGGCTCAAGTGGGCGTAGGGTTGCTGCGAATAGCCATTCTTCACCCCGGCGTTCTGCGATGATGAAGTGTTCGGATTCGATTTCGCGATCGTCTTTGGTGACCGCTTTAAGATTGAGCGGATGATTTAGAACTGTGGAATTTCCAGTCGCAGAAAATCGGGCAAACCCTAAATGGTGAGCGTCACGAAAAAAAGCGGGGAGCAGTAAGCTTAAAGGCTGCCCGATAATTTCTGCTGAAGTCCATCCAAACACGGTTTCAAAGTGAGCATTGATATCGACAATGATTCCAGACTGGTTCGCGGCAACAAACGGTATGTCGCCGTGTTTAAGTTGCTCAATCGATGGGGCTGACATAAAAGCTGGGGATAGAATAATTAACCCCAGTTTTCCCAACTGCACCGCTAGATGCTCAAGCGACTCCCGCAAATAGCGTCTCGAACGGTTGCTGAGGGGCTTCCGGTTTCGCGACGATTTCAACGATTTTATTGCGGGCGCTGGCTTGAAAAACGGATTCAACGCAAACTTGAGCAACTTTAGTGCGCGGAATACTACCCTCAGAAAGCGTATCGGCAGAAGACATGACGATCGCGTTCTCGTTTTCTTCGTTCTTGAGTCCACCGGGACGAACGATCGTATAAGTTAATCCGCTCTTTTGCAGATATTCCTCTGCCTGCTTTTTCCACACCAGAATCAGCCAAAACAAATTCAGTGGGTGGAAGAGTTGCGAGGTGCAAAGCGAAGTGACTAAAACAAAATGCTCGATTCCTTTCGCTTTTGCGGCATCGACTAGATTCTTTGTGCCCTCGTAATCGACTTTATAGGGCTGAGTCGGATCAAAGCTTGGTTTTGCCCCTGTTGCACAGAAAACGACTGTAGAATCGCCCATCGCACCGATTAACTGTGCTCCCTGTAAAACATCTCCTTGAACCAGTTCTACTTCGGTCGGCAAAATCGATCGCGCCGTTTCCAGATTTCGCACCAATGCCCGCACCGGAATCCCACGATCGACCAACTGCTGCACAATTCGCCGTCCGGTTTCGCCCGTTGCACCTGCTACAAATGCTTTCATACGTGATCCCAAATGAGAGTGTCTACAGTTTTCGCTGGTTCTGGTTCACTTTACATCGGGCGTAAGAAAGAAATGCGGGCGATCGACTTATCTTAAATTTTTGGCGATACTTTGCAGATTCTTGGCGCTCGCAGTAAGATACAAGACGAAGGCACTTTTAACTTTTGTAAATATAAATACAAAGTTTTGATCACACCCATTCCGAGACATTAGATAGAAATAGAAATAGATAGAAATATCAATTTAATGAACTTTCAGTAATTCTGATGCTGAAATTGAAGCCTATCTGTATCCTTTAGGGAATCTTGACCTAGACCAACGGCAAACGGAAGAGAGTGAATGCAATCGCAACCGACCGATTCTTCGGATTTCGCTAATCCTAACTTCACCCGTTCCACCGATGCCATGAGTGGAACGCCGTCTCATCCTGCCCACGGAACTGAGATGCTGCTGCATGAGCCGACGATTTTTTCCAGTCGCTTTATCGACTCGATGGAGATGAATGCTGATGCCCGCACGGTAGCGCGGTATCTCGATCTGCATCAGGAATGGTTTCATCGCTGTGCTCACCCCATGCACGTCGAGCCGATCGGACAGAACAGCTATGCGCTAATTATTGGGCATTTTGGGGCATTCGGATACGACGTGGAGCCGAAGATCGGGCTGGATTTGTTGCCGCAGCAGGAAGGAATTTACCGGATTGAGACGGTTCCTGTGCCGGATGAAGCAGCGTTGGGCTATGAGGTTGACTTTCAAGCAGCTATGAATTTAGTCGAGCATCCGAGTCAAGCTGATCCCACAGCAAAAATGACTCAAATTCAGTGGCAGCTAGATTTGCAAGTGGCAATTCAGTTTCCGCGATTTATCCACGCGCTACCGGAGTCGCTGGTACGTAATACGGGCGATCGCCTTCTCCGCCAAGTGGTACGCCAAGTGTCTCGCCGTTTGACGCACAAGGTTCAAGAAGATTTTCATGCGTCGCTCAATTTATCCATGCCGAAGCGCACACGCCGTAAGCTCTTGTAATTATTAATTGATTTTTCGCCAAACCTCGACATCTTCGCGGGTTTGAGTTTTGGTCGGAGCTTCGATCGCACAAATCCGATCGAAGCGAATCACCCGATCGTTCAGTTGGATTTGCTCTGACAACGATCGCTTTTCCGCTTCAGGTAAAGGAGCATAGATCAAACTCAAATGAGGATCAAGCGAATACGACCCGCCAAACTGTTGCTTGATCGATCTGCTGAGTCGATCAAGTTCAGGCGTTGAGACAAGCTGAATAAATAGCGTTTTTGTGAATGATTCAGAATATTGGATGCGATCGATTTCTAGGCAGATATCGAAGCTGGGTTGGCTTTTGAGAAATTCGGAGACGCGATCGCGCTCACATTCACCACTGTAAAGGGTGACGTGCGGCTGAAAAATAGGTGCGGTGTAGCGGTAAGCGAGATTGGCAATTAGGGATTGGTAGAGGGTGCAATCGCGTTCGATCGGCATTAACCAGAATGAAACTTGCATCATGACAAAAATGGGCTGAGCAAAATCGCCCAGCCCTCCTCTTTAACCGTTCAATTTCTTCGCCAGCAATTGATTAGTGAGTTTGGGATCTGCCCGTCCTCCGGTTTCCTTCATCACCTTGCCCACAAAGAAGCCAAGCAGCTTCGTTTTACCGCCGCGATACTGCTCTAGTTCATTTAGATTCGCAGCAAGAACAGCATCGATCGCCGCCTCGATCGCACCTACATCCGAAATCTGGATCAAGCCTTTCTTCTCGATCAGTTCTTTTGCAGAACCGCCTGTTTCCAGCAATTCTGGCAGCACATCTTTTCCGATTTTGTTGCTGATCGTGCCGTCTTCGATCAGTCCAATCAGTTCGGCGAGCGTTTCGGGCGTGAGTGCAAGTTCAGTAATGCTCTTGCGCGAGTTGTTCAGGTAAGCGCTGATATCGCCCATGATCCAGTTTGCTGCCAGTTTTGGATTGGCTTTTGCTGTGATCGTCGCTTCAAAGTATTCGGCAATAGCGCGATCGTCGGTGAGGACTCGCGCATCGTAAGCCGAAAGCCCTAACTCTTCTTCGTAGCGGTGGCGCTTTTGATACGGCAATTCCGGCAACTGCGATCGCCATTCTTCTAATTGCGCTGGAGCAACTTCGATCGGCCCTAAATCCGGTTCAGGGAAGTAGCGATAATCGCTTGATCCTTCCTTCACCCGCATACTAATTGTGCGTTGTGACCCCTCTTCCCAAAGGCGCGTTTCCTGCACAATTTTTTCACCGTTCTCGATCGCCGCAATTTGCCGCTCGATCTCGTGGTCGATCGCTTTTTGAATCGCGCTAAACGAGTTCATGTTTTTGATTTCGACTTTTACGCCGAATTCTTCTTGTCCCACCGGACGCACCGAAACGTTGACATCGCAGCGCAGCGATCCTTCCTGCATATTGCCGTCGCTCACACCCAAATACAGCATGATGCGGCGCAATTCTTGGGCATATTCGGCGGCTTCTTGTCCGGTTCGCATATCGGGTTCAGACACAATCTCACACAGAGGAACCCCAGCGCGGTTGTAATCTACCAGCGAGTAAGTTGAGCCGGATAATCGATCGCTGCCACCATGCACCAGTTTTCCGGCATCTTCTTCCATGTGCAGGCGCGTGATGCCGATGCGCTTCGTTTTCGCTTTGCCGTTTTCATCGAGCAACGGCTTCCCTTTATCGTCGGTGATCTCGATTTCTAGCCAGCCATGTTCTGCGATCGGCAAATCATACTGAGAAATTTGATAATTCTTCGGTAAGTCTGGATAAAAATACTGTTTGCGATCGAACTTGCTGTAGGGCGCAATTTGGCAATTCAGCGCCAGTCCCGCCTTCACCGCATATTCCAATACTTTCTGATTGAGAACAGGCAAGACCCCCGGCATTCCCATGCAAACCGGATCGATATGAACGTTCGGATCGCTCGTGAACTGAGTTGAGCTATCCGAAAAAATCTTCGTCTCAGTGTTCAACTGACAGTGAGTTTCCAGTCCGATAATCGCTTCGTACTGAGTTTTAGCAGGAGCAGCAGTAGTCATGAGAACAATACGCCTGTGAAAAAGCTGGATATATTTTAGAGGATTAAGGGAGTAGGGGGTAGGGAGTGGAGAGTAGGGAAATTTCACCCCACCCCCTACTCTCCACTCCCCACCTCTTGCGAACCAAATCGAAAGAATCGGCTAAAATTGCGAAACATCAGAGAAGCGTCATTGCGAAATCTGCGTAAGATTGAAAAAATTTTCCCGATCGGGAACTGAGGAATTGTGAATGCTGGTCTGCCCTCAATGCCAATTTGAGAATCCAGAGCACCATAAGTTTTGTCAGGTGTGCGGCACTTCGCTCGTGGATAAGCCTTGTCCAAATTGTAGTAAGCAAGTTGATTGGAGTGCTTATCAATGTGCAAACTGCAAGACTCTCACAGGCACAATCCGATCGGTGTGGATGTCCCAACCTTTCCAACCCAGTGCCAAATATCTCGATGCCGAACAGCGCTATCAAATTCTGCAAGCGCCCACTCCCCTGCTGCAAGTCCTCGATCGCAGCCCCCTCAAGCCCGCAATCATCGATACGCCGCCAGAAAGCGCCTTGCCTTATGTGGAGTTAGAGCCTTACCTCAATCAGGTCTTGCCGTTGCTCTTCAATGCGTGGGAGGACGAAGCGCAAGACATCTTGATTCTGGAAGGACGATCGCACTTCACAATGCTGAGCGATTTTTTCAAAACCAGTCGCAGCGTTCCCACACTCCAAATTCTTCACTGGTTCTACGATATGCTTGACCTGTGGGAAGCCTTGGAACCCTATCACTTGTGCCAGAGTCTATTAGAACCTCACAATCTACGACTCGATGAAGATCAACTGCTATGTTTAGAACACTTGATCCCTGAGGTCGGATCTGCGCCCACCCTCAAACACTTGGGTACACTTTGGCAAACCCTGCTCTCTCAACTACGCCAAACTCAGTCGGCATCTTTGCACGAGTTGATCGCCGATCTCCAGACTGAATCGATTTCGACTCTTGATCACTTGCGATCGCGGCTGAAAGCGATCGCCCACGATACCCAAGCCGACTTTACTGACTTTGAGATCATGTCTGACCCCCATTCCCCCGAAGATTTTTCCCAGGATTCTTCTAGCACAGAGACTCCAGAAATGCCCGTAACCCTGATTGGTGAGTCGAATGCTGATCAAGACGATATGCCGACGATCGTCTTACCAATGCAGCTATTTAGCTTAGAAGATGCAGGACGGACTGACATTGGACGACAGCGCGACCACAACGAAGATTGTTTCGGGATTGATACGCAGATTGACAAGGTGCAGACCCCAGTTAGCAGAATCGTGCAGGCGCGGGGGCTATACATTCTTTGCGATGGCATGGGTGGACACGCGAGCGGAGAAGTCGCAAGTCAAATGGCAGTAGACACGCTGCGAACCTTCTTTCGGCAGTATTGGTGCGATATTGATCAAGGCAAGCATCCAGCACAGTTACCGTCTGCGGAGGTGATTCGCACCGCCATTCAGCAGGCAAATAAAGCGATTTATACTGTCAACCAAGAAGGGCTGCGATCAGGCAGTGGCAGAATGGGGACAACGCTGGTGATGTTATTGCTGCATGATACTGAAGTGGCAGTGGCGCACGTTGGCGATAGTCGCCTGTATCGCTACACTCGTAAGCTGGGGCTGGAGCAAATCACGCTGGATCATGAAGTCGGGCAGCGTGAGATTCTGCGCGGAGTCGATCCTGACATTGCCTATGGTCGCCCGGATGCTTATCAACTGACGCAAGCATTAGGCCCGCGTGATGAGTATTTTGTTAATCCTGATGTGCAGTTTTTTGAAATCAACGAAGATGCCCTGCTGCTGCTTGCGTCCGATGGCTTAACTGATAACAGCTTGCTAGAAGCCTATTCGCAGAGTCACATTGAACCCATGCTCAGTTCGCAAAGCAATCTGGATCAAAGCGTTAGCCGCTTGATTGATTTGGCAAATCAACACAATGGACACGATAATGTGAGCGCGATCGCAATTCGTGCTAAAGTCCGTCCGAATCTCGACCCGTTGAGATAGTAAGAAGCAATCTCAGGCAGGCTCGATCGAGGTTGACCTGAAATTGACGATGCAAGCTAGAGAGGAGGATCACCCGTGGAAGCGAGTCTTTTTACCGCTGTTTTGTTGCCCCTAGCGTTGGGTGTTGTCATGTTAGGCATGGGGCTAAGTCTAGTTCCAGAAGACTTTCGCCGAATTACTCGCGACCCGAAAGCCGTTGCTGTGGGCACCGTATCTCAGGTATTGCTGCTGCCGCTACTGGGAGTGCTGATCACGCTCGTTGTGCCGATGCAGCCTGCGATCGCGGTTGGATTGATTGTTCTTGCAGTTTGTCCGGGTGGCCCGTCCTCGAATCTCATTACCTATCTCGCAAAAGGCGATGTTGCGCTCTCGGTCACACTGACCGCCGTGAGCAGCATTATTACAGTCTTCACGATTCCTATATTTACGAATCTGGCGCTTCAGCGTTTCTTGGGGCAAAGCGCAGCGATCGCGCTCCCAATCGGGCAAACGATGGTGCAGATTTTCCTGATCACGCTGCTGCCAATTGCGATCGGTATGGCAATTCGCCATCAGTTTCCCCGCACGGCAAGCCGTTTGGAAAAGCAAATGAGCCGCCTTGCGGCTGGTTTATTAGCCTTGATTATCGTGCTGCTGCTCGTGCGCGAAGGCAGCAAACTTCCAGGATTTATCGCACAGGTGGGAATCGGAGTTGTGCTGCTGAATCTGTTCGCAACGCTGGGCGGATTTTTTGCGGGAAAGCTGTTTCGACTACCCTTGGCGCAACAGATTTGCATCGCGATCGAAGTGGGCATTCAAAATGGAACGCTTGCGATCGCCATCACTGCCGGACTGCTGAACAATCCTGATATGGCAGTGCCCGCTGCCGTTTATAGTCTCTTAATGTACTTAACTGGTTTTGGAGCAATCTTCTATGGCAGAAGGTTGAAAGAACAGGTCTAGCTTAAAGGTATGAAAAGCCTCTTCGCTTCGATGCTTTCCCGCCCTGAAATTAATTTCGGGCTAATCGATGCAAGTCCTTTGAAAAGGACTAAGAACTTGAAACTGTCTCTCAGTCTACTTCAGTAGACTTTCGCCGATTAGCCCGAAATTAATTTCAGGGCGACCTGTGCAACAAACGATATTTTTCAAACACGCTCTAAAATAGTCAGCGTTTCCCGTGATTCTTCCGTAAGGAAGATTACCCTTTGAATCAATCACTCTCGTTCCTGAATGCCCGACGAGTACGATCCATTGGGCATTCAGGAAGTCTCAATCATATAGACCAGCGATCGGGGCTTAATCTTCTTCCCAACTGTCAACGGCTAACAGTTCGCTGACAGGATCTTTCATCGAGAACTCAAAGGCTTCGAGTTCTTGCTTCCAGTAGCTCCAATCGTCACCGTAGAGCAGCGCAATCTTCCAAAGACTATCTGTGGGCTTGAGCAGCTTCGAGTCAACTAATTTTTGAACTTGACGCTGCAATTTTTCCATTGGATGGGCGACCTGTAGGTTCATACCATTCATCTACCAAAGCTAAGTTGTAATGTAAATTGAATTGTGCAAATGTTTCGCGGAGGCAACCAGAAGACATTTCCCTGTGTAGAGTTCACTGTGGGAGTGTCAGTTTCCGAGAGTGCATCGCTGTTCCAGCTTCTAATGTTAGCGTACTTCTTTCAATTCATGACAAGGCGATCGCAACATTCGCGATATTTAGAATCATAATGCAGAATCAGAACAATGGGCAGTGTCGGTTTTCCGTATGTTTGAATGCTGCATCACGCCGGGTTGGCGGTGCCGCAGCAATAGCCCATACTCTAGGCTTTCGACGACTGCTTGGTAGGATGCCTCTAAGATATTACCGGAGACTCCGACAGTTGCCCAGCGATCGATGCCATTACTGGATTCGACTAACACACGGGTTTTGGCCGAAGTTCCAGCCGTTCCATCTAAAATTCTCACCTTATAGTCCGTTAGATAAAAGCTATCAATCTCAGGATAGATGCTAACTAACGCTTTACGCAGGGCAGCATCTAACGCTGACACTGGGCCATTGCCCTCTGCGGCTTCGAGAATTTCTTGTCCTCGGATTGCTACTTTGACGGTGGCAAGCGATCGCGCTCGTCCACAGTAGCTGCGAGAGGGAGCGGATTCTGGCATCATGTCGTAATGCACCTGAAAACCTCGCACTTCAAACGGAGCCATTCGCTCTCCCAAGGCTTCTCGAATTAATAGTTCAAAACTGGCTTCTGCGGCTTCAAACTGATAGCCATCTTGCTCAAGATGCTTGAGCGATTCGAGAATTTGGCGACAGGTTGGATCGTTTTTATCGAGGTTGAAGCCGAGCGATCGAGCTTTTGCCAGAATGTTACTGATGCCTGATTGCTCAGAAATTACAATCCGCCGACTGTTGCCAACTAACTCAGGGAGTATATGCTCATAGGTAATCGGATTGCGCTGTACAGCTGAAACGTGCAGTCCTCCTTTGTGAGCAAATGCAGACAATCCGACAAACGCTGCATGATCATCAGGTGCAAGGTTAGCAACTTCGCTGACAATGCGGCTAACTTGCGTCAGGGTCGCTAACTTTTCAGGGAGCAAGCATTGATAACCGAGTTTCAGTTGCAGATTTGGAATTACAGAGCAAAGATTCGCATTGCCGCAGCGCTCTCCGTAGCCGTTGATGGTGCCTTGAATTAGGGTTGCGCCTGCGCTAACTGCCGCGATCGTGTTTGCGACTGCAAGATCACAGTCATTGTGGGTATGAATGCCAATGTTGACAGGTGCGATCGCGCTTCTGACTTCACGCACAGTCTGCTCAATTTCGTGCGGTAGAGTGCCGCCGTTGGTGTCACAGAGAGTAATCCATTCTGCACCTGCTGCGATCGCGCTTTGCAAGGTCTTCAACGCATAGTCTGGATTGTGTTTGTAGCCATCAAACCAGTGTTCGGCATCGTAGATGATGCGGCGATCGTGCTGTCGAAGATAAGCGATCGTGTCTTCGATCATCGCCAAATTTTCATCGAGCGTGGTTTGTAGCCCTTCAGTCACGTGCAGATCCCAGGATTTTCCAACGATCGTGATCCACTTGGTTCCGGCAGCAAGAATCGGCTGCAACATGGGATCAGTCGCCGCAGTTTTTCCCGGACGACGAGTGAAGCAAAAGGCGACGATTTCGGCTTGGCTGAGGGGTTGTTCTTTCAGATGCCAGAAAAACTGCACATCTTTGGGATTGGCACCGGGCCAACCGCCTTCGATGAATGGAATGCCTAAGCGATCCAATTCACGAGCAATGCGAATCTTATCTTCGACAGAAAACGAAATCCCTTCACGCTGAGCGCCATCGCGCAGGGTTGTATCGTAAATCGACAAAAAAATAGGAGCCATGATGCGAGTGACTCTGTAGTAAAGCTTTATTGTAGAAAGTGAAGACAGTCTCTTATTGTGAAAGAGATCAGTGAATAGCGACGATCGTTGTTTGTAAATCGTAATGATAGAGAGTTCAGGAATGCCAAAAATTACAGCTCAGGGAAAGACGATCGAATGTGAGTCCGGTGCGAATTTACGTCAAGTTTTGATTAGAAATGGGATCGATTTGTATAACGGTAACGCAACGGGGATTAACTGTCGCGGGATTGGCACTTGTGGCACTTGTGCAGTTGAGGTTGAGGGAGCCGTTTCAGAGATGGAGTGGCGCGAAAAAGCAAGACTTTCCCTGCCACCGCACAATCCAGAAAATTCCCGCCGCCTCGCCTGCCAAGTTCGTGTTTTAGGCGATGTTCGGCTGACGAAACACGGGGGATTTTGGGGACAGACCAACGCGATCGAGTGGAAACCCGAAGCGTAAAAGGCTACACTTTACGGAAGGCGGTTTTCCGGTGACGATCGGACTTTTTGCGATGAGAACATTACGACCTAAGCTGTTATGAATCTAGATAGAAGAGTTCTTAGCGCGCTCCTGATCGGGAGTGGACTTCTTGTAATTATTGGAATGCTTGGTGCTTTGCCATTTCGCAATCAATCTAATAATCAACTAAATTCAAATTCCAACAATCAACTCAATCAAAATCAGACTCAGGATCAAGCCTTTGCTCAAACTCCGCCCGATCGTCTGCCGATTACGGATTTCAACGCATCGCGGACTGGTGTCGCAGGGTTGAATCCGGGTACGGGAACTGGTACAGGAGAGTTTGATACGTCAGGTACAGATCCGGGATCGAATGACCTTGCACAAGATTCCGGCAATGGCACAGGTTCTGGCTTACCTCCTGGAGCTTCGACTCGACCCGCAACCCCCGCACTTCCCGCAGCTTGGTAAGAACGATGAACCGTCGTGAAATTGTAATAGTTGGGGGAGGAATTATCGGGCTGGCGATCGCGATCGAGCTAAAGTCACGCGGTGCGGCAGTCGCGGTTTTGTGTCGCGATTTTACAGAAGCAGCAACACACGCCGCCGCCGGAATGCTGGCACCCCAAGCGGAAGAAATTCCACCGAGTCCAATGCTCGACTTGTGTTTGGAGAGCCGCGCTCTTTATCCGGGTTGGATTCACAAACTAGAATCGCTCACGGGTTTAAATGCGGGTTATTGGGCTTGCGGGATTTTAGCGCCGCGATATGAGTATTCTGAAGCGGCAAATTGGCTCGATCGCCGCACTCTACTCAGCCATCAGCCCGATCTAAGCGATGAAGTCCTCGGCGGCTATTGGTTTCCCGAAGATGCTCAGGTGGATAATCGTGCGTTAGCAAAAGTGCTGTGGATGGCGGCACAAGAATTGGGCATTGAAATCAGAACGGGGATTCACGTTGAGCGGTTTGTGAGTGATTCAAACATTACGCATCTCGAAACCAATCAAGGCAGTTGGAAAGCCGATCGCTACATTTTGGCAACTGGGGCTTGGTCACAGGAGCTATTACCGATTCCGGTGTTTCCCCGAAAAGGACAAATGCTATCGGTGCGGGTTCCCAATCCCGAAAATCTACCGCTCCAAAAAGTCTTATTCGGAGAAGAGTCTTACATTGTGCCGCGTCAGGATGGACGAATTGTGATCGGCGCAACCAGCGAGAATGTTGGATTTCAGACCGGAAATACTGCGATCGGGGTTCACCAATTACTCTCTGCTGCCATTCGGCTTTATCCCCCGATTCAGCACTTTACCCTCGAAGAAACTTGGTATGGTTTTCGTCCGGCGACACCGGATGAACTACCGATTTTAGGTGCAAGTCCGTATGACAATTTGACCCTTGCAACCGGACATTATCGCAACGGAATCTTACTGGCTCCGGTGACAGCGAACGCGATCGCGCAATTCGTTCTGAGTGGAAAATCTGATCCTCGGCTCCAAGCGTTTCATTGGTCACGGTTCAATTAGAAATGCAAAACATTCAAGGCATTCAAATCGCGCTCGACCAGGAGAAAATTATCCAGTTTTGCCAACGCTGGAAAATTACGGAATTCGCTTTATTTGGTTCTGTGCTGCGGGACGATTTTCGACCGAATGAAAGCGATATTGATGTGTTGGTGTCCTTTGATCAAGAGGCGCACTGGACACTATTTGATCTCGTTGAGATGGAAGAAGAAATTCAGAAGATCTTCGATCGCAAGGTTGATTTGATCAGTCGGCGCGGCATTGAGCGTAGCCGAAACTACTTGCGTCGTAAAGCAATCCTCGATTCTGCGAAAGTGATCTATGCAGCCTCGTGAGTTGAACTATCTATTAGATATGCTAAATGCCGCAAAACTAGCTCAGGACTTTGTTTCCGGTGTCGATTGGAAGACGTTTGAGCTTGAGTTAATGCGTCAAGCGGCAGTGATTCGTCAGATCGAAATTATTGGAGAAGCGGCTCGTAGAATCTCAACAGAGACTAGAACAACGCTTTCAGAGATTCCCTGGTCTAAAATCATTGGGATGCGAAATCGCCTGATTCATGAATACGATGATTTAGATCTTGAAGCAATCTGGGACACAACGCAGATCGCTGTGCCCGAACTTGTCGCCATTCTAGAAAAGCTTATTCCAGCTAGACAGTGATTCTTTAGCCAGCTCCTGATCAGGAGAATTCGCAATTTCTCAAGGTTGGGGCGGTGCGATTTTCGGCATAATGAAAATCCGCAACCAGTACGCGATCGAGGCGACAAGATATGCAGACTTTAGACAAGCCCCTAGAAAAATCCTTGGACGATGATTTGATCATTGCGGGGCGTAAATTTCACTCTCGCCTGATGACGGGCACTGGAAAATATCGCAATTTTGATGAAATGCGTCAGAGTATTGCAGCGAGTAGCTGTGAAATCGTTACGGTGGCAGTCCGACGAGTGCAAACGAATGCGCCGGGACATGAAGGACTGGCAGAAGCGATCGACTGGAGCAAAATTTGGATGCTGCCCAATACCGCAGGCTGTCAGACCGCAGAAGACGCGATCCGAGTAGCAAGATTGGGTCGAGAAATGGCGAAACTATTGGGACAAGAAGACAATAATTTCGTCAAGCTCGAAGTGATTCCTGACACGAAGTATCTGTTGCCTGACCCGATCGGTACGCTCGAAGCGGCGGAACAGTTGGTAAAAGAAGGCTTTGCAGTTCTTCCTTACATCAATGCTGATCCGCTCCTGGCAAAGCGTCTCGAAGAAGTCGGATGTGCAACTGTGATGCCGTTAGGATCACCGATCGGCTCTGGTCAAGGCATTCGCAACACCGCCAATATTCAGATCATTATCGAGAATGCGAAGATTCCGGTGGTCGTCGATGCCGGAATCGGGACACCGAGCGAAGCAGCGCAAGCGATGGAAATGGGAGCCGATGCGTTATTGATTAATACCGCGATCGCACAAGCAACCAATCCCGCAGCAATGGCACAGGCAATGAATCTTGCCACGGTTGCAGGACGATTGGCATATCAAGCGGGCAGGATTCCGGTGAAATCCTACGCGAGCGCCAGTTCTCCGATGACGGGCAGAATTAACGCTTAATTTCTTTTTGATTTAGATGAACCTGAGTCGAAGACATGGTGCTTTGGCTCAGGTTTTGTGTTTGATGGGCGCGATCGCGTGTCTAAAATAAAGTGAATTTCATCTGTTTCCTGAGAGCATCTCATGGCATCGAAAGCTGAGCTTCAAACCATTCTGAAAGATACGTATGGCATTAACAAAAATATTAGTCAGGAGCTAAGCAAAGAAAGCTGTGAGCGGCTTTTATCTGTGCTGGCTCAAGAATCAAGCGTAACTGAATTAGTACAATCTTACGGACAGAAGAATGCAAGTTTAGGTCAGAACAATGCCTATTATTCAAGACTGAAGAATCAGGCAGAACGAAAGCTAGAAACTCTCAAAGCAGAATATCACAAACTAGAAGATTCAATTCAAACATTAGAAGCCTCTAAAACGACGCTTGAGAGTAGAAGGTTGCAGCTAGAACAAGAACAAGTAAAGCTCAATCTCGAAGTTAAAACCTTATCAACCGAGAATGAAACATTAGCACTTAAAGTTGGGAATTTAACGGGTCGAAATGATGAACTGACGATCGCGAACGAGCAACTCATGAAAGACAATAAAGACCTCAAAAATACTGTCGATAAGATTCGATTGCGGTTAGCAAGAGATGTGAAAATGCTGCTGAAATACGAAGACAACGAGATCCGAAAAGCGCTGATTCGTCTATTTAGCTGGACGCTAGGATGAGGAGCGAACCGATGAGCAAATCCAGAACGTTTGAAGGCAGGACTTACCGAGAGGTACAGCGATCGAACTCAAACAACCGAGTCAAGTTGCAGAAGGACGATCGCCAGTGGCTCAAAGCAAACGGTTATAGAAATGTAGGCTGGGAAAATGTAATTCAGCTCTATCAAAAGATTCAGCTTCTTCTAGAAGTCGAAGATTCAACGCTGGAAGATTTATTTTTAGAAGCCGATCGCATCGGTAGTAAATATCAGACTGCTGAAGAAATTGCAGCATTTAATCAAGAATTATCCGAAGTCGTAAACGAAATTTCAGACGAAATCGATCGACAATTTCCAGATACAGAGATGGAATCGATCGATTTCTCAAAAAAATCCCGCAAAAAGTCAAATCAGAAGACCTATAAAACCCTCAAATCCTAGTGAGAAATGCTGTGGAAGATCAAAACCTAGAGGCATTATTTAAGCAAGCAGACAAAATTGGTAAAAAGCGATATCACAAGCTCACTGCACAGGATTTTGAAAATTATCGCAAGTTCGACTACTGGCGCTACATCAATGGCGATTACGAATGCGGTACCACTCAAGTAAGCCGCGACTGGGTACACGAACACTCAGATCTGTACTGTCCAATCTGCGATCGCAAATTCAATACCAGAGGCGGCAAAACGATCGATCACAAACTGCCACGCGCCCAATATCCCTGGTTATCGATGAATTTCCGTAATCTGTGGGTGATTTGCCAACTGTGCAACCAGGAAAAAAGTGATATGCACTGGTACGAGTATGAACACTATATTTTTGTGCATTACCCGCGCCTGTACTCCAATGTGCAAACGGCTCGCCCCATCGACCTGCTCAAAACGCTGAAGGAATGAATCGGAAAAATATTAAGTTTTCATACCTAAGGTCGAGAGCAATTGCCCTCAGCTTGTTAAAGTTAACAAAACACTACGGGAAAATTTGCTCATGCGATACGTCAAGGAAGAGGGTGGCTTGCTGAATAATTTTGCGATCGAGCCGAAGATGTACGAGGCAGAACCGCCGACCCAAAACCAAAAGCGCAACTACATCCTTCTGGCGGTGGGCGGTGCGATTTTGATTGGCGGCTTGATGGCTGTCGCGATCGCCGTTTCCTAAGATAGTCGAAAAAGCTTGCGTTACAGTAATTTGAACGAGCCAGGTCGCTTAATCGAACGAGCCGCCTGGTTTTTTCGTGAAGATTTGCAGAATCCTATCTTTGCATCCACCTCAGTTTTATCCTGAGCATCACCCAAACTCGACGAAGAAGTCAGTATCTCGTTTATACTGCGCTTGACAAGCGCTCTTTGCAATGCTCATGTCCGCTGTCGATCGTCACTCCGCCCAAGAAATTCCTGTGACTGAGATCATCTCTCCAGGTTCATCAACCCTGAACCAACAGATCTATGTCCGCTTACGGCTGGCGTTGAGTCTGAATCTGCGTCGGCAGGTTTTGATTGCCGTTTGTGATGATAACGCGCTACGGAATCAGTTTGCGGCTCAGCTTGAAGCGGACATTACAACCGACCCGCTCCAGAATGGCAGCACGACCTGCTTTACCAGCTTTGGGCTGAATTTAGACAATCCTGATGTTCTCGAACAGATTCAGCAGCAGCAGCCTGCTGTCAGAATAGGAACTCCGAGTTTTCAAGTGACGGGCATCGATCGCTTAACCCGCCAATCTGTCTATATTCAGCGCATCTTCTTAAACTCGCTCTCGACGATCGCTCAGCAAATCCCAACGCTAGACTTCAATCTGGTTTTGTGGGTCACGCGCCCTTGGTGTCGAGCCATTCAGCAGTCTGCACCCGAATTCTGGCAGTGGCACACGGGTTTATTTGAGTTTGAAGGTGATCCGTTCGGGCAGAATCCCACTCCGCCACGCAACAACGGAACATCGAACGGCTACCGCAAATTTAAGCTCGATTCTGATCTAACCGACTTTGTGCTGGCAGCGGTGATGCAGACGATCGATCTCGACGATCAAGCGACGCTGGCTCAAGTTCTAGAATCCAGCCATCCTGATACAGAACCCCTGCGAATTCTGCACCAGATCGAAGAGTTGCATCAAGCGCGATCGTCTGCCGACGCGATCGCAGCGCTGTATCGCCACCTCGGAGACTGGTATCGCGATCGACTCGATCCAAGCCGTCCTGCGGCTCAGCATTTAACGATCGTGATTCGCGCTTATGAGCAAGCGTTGAAGCTAGTCGATATGAAATCGGACGAAGTGCCCGATCTGCTGAACGATATTGCCAATTTGTACTGGATCAAAGCGCGGAGCGGCAGCGGTTCAGTGGTGACGAATTTAGAGAAAGCGCTGAAAGCCTACCAGTTTGCCCTCGATCGCACCAATCCAGAGATTCAGCCGCAAACTTACGCAATGATTCAGAATAATCTGGGTTCTGTGTACAGCGATTTGGCGAGTCAGGAATCACCGGAAGAGAATTTGCGAGCCGCAGTCTTGGCATATCAAGCTTCGATTCAGTATCGATCGTTTGAAACTGACCCCGCTCGCTACGCTGCCACACAGAATAACTTAGGCACCGCGTTTTGGAACTTAGCGCAGCATCAATCCCCGATGCTGAATCTACAAGCTGCGGTTGATGCCTATAACGAAGCGCTCCGCTACTACACACCAGAGCAGGAACCGCTTCATTATGCAATGCTGCAAAACAATCTCGGTACTGCCTATTGGAACCTATCGCGTTGTGAACAAGCGGTACAAGGACTAGCAAAAGCAGAGGAGTTTTTGCAGTTGGCGATCGGTGCTTATCGGGTTGCTTTGATTTATCGCACCCTTGAAGCGGCTCCACTTGCTTATGCTGCCACACAGAACAATCTCGGCACAGCTTATTGGCATCTTGCGAGTCAAGAATCGACACAGAACGAAGAGCGATCGATCTACCTGCTGTGCGCGATCGATGCTTATCAAGAAGCGCTCAGTGCAGTGCAATATCTTTCTGCTGCCAGTACCGATCACGCGCCGCCTTTGAGCTTTGACATTTCTGCCACCCATCACCATATCGGGCTTGCCTACTATCAAGCCGCGATCGATACCCAGTGTGAATTAGAGTTGGCAGAGCGCACGAAGTTTTTACATCATGCACTCCGGCATCAAGTGTATGCCGCCCAAGGTTGGGAAGCTCATCCCGACTTTCAATCAAGTGCGATCGCGCAGTTTAGTCAAATCGTTAAAGCAATCTACGAGCGAGAAGGAATTCAGGGACAAACCCAAGCCCTATCGCAACTTCCGCCCGCCTTCTTGCCTCAAGTCATGCGGCAGCTTTGAGCAAAAAAGATTAAGTTGTACCAAAAGGTAATCTAGATCACGATCTGCGGGTGTTAAAGTACGCGATCGTAAATCAGAATAGTTGCACTTTAAGATTGGTTCCATGCTCAACCCCAGCGATTCCCACGACAACTCGGCAGAAACTCGTGTCCGTATTCTCAGCGAAGCCCTCCCCTACATTCAGCAGTTCACCGGACGCACGATCGTCGTGAAATACGGCGGTGCGGCAATGAAAGACAGCACCCTCAAAGAAAAAGTGATTCGCGATGTCGTGTTTATGGCGTGTGTGGGGCTGCGTCCGATTCTGGTGCATGGGGGTGGGCCTGAAATCAACTCATGGCTAGATAAATTAGGCATCGAAGCTCAGTTCAAGAATGGCTTGCGTGTCACCGATGCCCCCACAATGGATGTCGTGGAAATGGTGTTAGTCGGTCGCGTTAACAAAGAAATTGTGGCGCTGATCAATCAAGCAGGGGGTTCCGCTGTAGGATTGTGCGGTAAAGATGGCGGACTGTTTGAAGCGCGTCCGAGTGACGAAGAGGGGATTGGTTTTGTCGGAGAAGTCACACGGGTGAATCCTCAGATTCTAGAAACGCTGGTGAAAGATGGTCACATTCCAGTCGTTTCGAGTGTGTCAGCCGATGAGTTCGGTCAAGCATATAACATCAATGCCGACACCGTTGCAGGGGAAATTGCAGCCGCATTGGGAGCTGAGAAATTAATTTTGCTCACCGATACCGCAGGCATTTTGCGCGACTACAAAGATCCGTCTACGCTGATTCCGCGTCTCGATATTCAGAAGGCGCGAAAACTAATCGATGAAGGTGTCGTTTCGGGGGGAATGATTCCAAAAGTGAATTGTTGTGTACGATCGCTAGCACAAGGGGTGAAAGCGGCGCACATTGTCGATGGACGAATGCCGCATTCGCTATTGCTCGAAATCTTTACCGATGAAGGCACTGGATCGATGATTGTGGGTTCAGAATTCATGATGTAGAGACGGTCACTCTTGAATCGATCGTTTGCCTGTCTGTTGCCATGCCCAATTTTTTCACTCAAATCGGCTATTCTGTTTCCGCTAATTCGCTGCCTTTACAGACGAGACTGCAAGAAAATCGGCTTCCGGTACGCAATGAGGGTTGCCGATCGCAGTTTTTGCTACATTCTACGCCGACTCCGAAAGTGTGTTTATTCTTTCACGGGTTTACAGCCGCTCCTTATCAGTTTTTGCCGATGGGGAGGGTGTTTTATCAGGCAGGCTATAACGTGATTATTCCACGCTTGCCGGGGCATGGTAAGGCAGGCGATTGGAACGGAAAAAATCCACCCCCCTTGCCAGAAGATGCAGAGGTTTATAAGCAGTTTGCGCTCTCGTGGTTTCAGCACGCTCAAGGCTTCGGAAATGAAGTTGTGGTCGGTGGACTTTCGGGCGGCGGAACGTTGGCGGCATGGTTGGCACTGGAAAAAGCTAGCCAAATCGATCGCGCTTTACTCTTCGCGGCGTATCTCAGCAGCAGTAATAAAGTCGTCGATTTGTTTGTCAAAGTGCTGAACACTTATTTTGAGTGGCAAAACGATGAACCTGGAGAGCCGATCGGTTACAAAGGCTTCACGTTTCCGGATCTGCGAGTGTTTCTCGACCTCGGCAGCGAGGTGTTGAAGCGATCGAAAACTGCCGCTTCTCCGCCGATGTTTGTGATTTCCACCGAAACCGATCGCGCCGTGAGCAATCCGGATCACGAAACCTTGGTTGAGAATCTTTTACCGCAGCAACCGAAGACTTGGTACTACTGCTTCGATCGTGCCCTCAACATTCCACACACGATGCTGACTAAAGCTGAGGGCAACCGTTGGGAAAGTTTACTGAACGTGATCGCTAAAGCGTTTGTGCAAAGTGACTTAACTTGGGCAGAGGTTGAAGAAATTGCCTACTGCATGACTGAGGGTAAAACTTGTGATCAAGCGGTTGCAGAATTAGGGCTGACCCGTAGAGCATCACCGGATCTGCCTGCATTGATCACGCTGTTGGATAAGCGCGAAATCGTGATCAAGCGCAATCCAAGCTGGGATAGTGAGATTAGCTAATCAGGAGAAGGAAGATGGCGATCGCTGCCCCCTCAATGTCACTCGAAGCGTTTTTAGAGAATCCGATCAACCATACCGAATGGATCGACGGACAGATATTCGAGAAAAAAGAGATGAGCGCAAAGACAGGACGAATTCAAGCTAGGCTCGCTCGGTATTGGGGGAACTATCAGGAGTCTAGCCAGCAAGGAGGAGAAGTTTACACGGAAGCCCCTTGTCGAACAGTTGGCAGAGTCCGATGTCCGGATGTTGCTTACCTTTCACCTGCACTCGTTACTCAACACGGAAATTTCAAGGTTCTACCTCACAGCTTTCTACTGATCGCTGAAATTATGTCTCCTACTGATGAGGCGGAAGAAGTTTTTACCAAGGTTCGTGAATACCTAGCGTCTCAGGGTCGGGAAGTCTGGCTCGTGTTTCCAGAGAGTCAATATGTTTTAGTAATTACAGCAGACAGACAGGTTCTCAGAACGTTGGGCGAAACTGTAGCTACTGAGAAAGTATTGCAGGGATTCAGCGTTGCTGTGGATGAGTTATTAGCATGATTGAGGCTGCAAGATGAATCAGGATGAAACGAGGAGCGATCGGACAGAAACGATTCGAGAACTTTGGGCAAACAAAAGAGCCGCAGCATACAAGGCTGAAGAAGCGGGGGTTCAGTCGCTTCAAGCTAGTGCTGCAATGCCAATGGATTTGAGCGATGAAACGGTACGATCAACGCTGCCGCATTCGGTTCTAGAAGCTTACGATTACTATTTCGACCAAGTTGAATCAGCAGATTGGGGTTCGGTCTCCGTTTCAAGAGAGAAGATTCAGAATCAAGACATTTTTGCGGTGAATGTGAGTACTGATGGCGACGATGGTTGGGCGGAACTGTTTGATGCTCAAGGGCAGGAGTTAGGAGCCGCACGAACTTTATTGGAGCGCGTTGCCTGGGGAGAGCCGCAAGCGATTCGAGCTTCGATCGGGAATGTAGATCTGCCTGCGGAACTGCAACCTAAACCGGAAACCGAGCCAAACACCTAGACGAATTTTCGATACCCTAAAAAGTAGGAGTATTGATGATTTCAGCATGACGACAGAACAGCGCGATCTGGCTCAACGAGAGTATCAAGCAGGAAAAACAGCGTTTGAGCGAGGCGATTATCGGCAGGCGGTAATGTATTTGGAGCGATCGAATGCTCTGGTTGAACCGGGTTCAAAACTGGGCGGTGAAATGCAGATTTGGCTCGTCACCGCCTACGAAGCGGCAGGTCAGAGAACTGAGGCGCTCACTTTGTGCCGCAAAGCCTGTCAGCATCCGGACTTAACCACGCGCAAGCAAGGAAAACGATTACTGTATATTCTTGAAGCGCCGCGACTGAAAACGCGCCCCGAATGGTTAACGCAAATTCCAGATTTGGAATCGATCGAGGAAAATGAGTCCGATCGCGATTTTGGTCGATCGAAGTTTGCGCCCACAGCACCTCGTAAGCGCGTGGAGAAAAAGCACTCGATCGTGCCGGAAGAGGTGGATTTGAGCCAGGTGAATACCAAAGACAACGGATTTATTTGGGTAGCGCTGGTGGCTGGAGTGGCGATCGTTGCCGGATTAATTTGGTTTAGTTAATGGCGGTTTGATTCGCTGCGTTGTCAACAGCTTAAAGCCTGCTAAACTCTCTATTCTGGAGGGTTTAGCAGGCTGCCCGAATTAATGAACGGGGCGAACGACTAATTATGATTGCCTAGCAATTTATCGCGCAAATGCTTGATTTTGTCGCGATATTTCGCTGCTTCCTCGAACTCCATTTTCTTCGCAGCATCCTTCATCTGAGCTTCAAGCTGTGTGATCAGCGTCGGAATGTTCTCTAGCGGAATTTCGTCGGCTTTCTCATAGACTTGCTCAAGCTCTTGAGAATTCAACCGCCGAGACACTTCGAGAAACGCCAAAATTGCATTGTTCGACTTCTTGACGATCGGCTTTGGCACAATGCCATGCTTTTCGTTGTACTCGATCTGAATTTCCCGTCTTCGCTCGGTTTCGCTAATCGCGGCAGCCATACTATCGGTGAAATTATCTGCGTAAAGAATGGCTTTGCCTTCGATGTGCCGCGCTGCGCGTCCAATCGTTTGAATCAACGATCGCTTCGCTCTCAAGAATCCTTCTTTGTCGGCATCCAGAATCGCGACCAGCGACACTTCCGGTAAGTCCAACCCTTCCCGCAGAAGGTTCACGCCGATTAGAACATCGAATATGCCTTCTCTGAGTTCTTGAAGAATTTCGATTCGTTCGATCGAGTTAATTTCCGAATGCAAATACCGCACCCGAACGCCACGTTCTTGGAAGTATTCGGTCAAGTCCTCCGCCATGCGTTTTGTGAGCGTTGTCACCAGCGTTCGTTCTCGCTTCTCAACCCTTGTCTGAATCTCATGGAGCAAGTCGTCTACTTGTCCCTGAGTCGGACGCACATACACTTCAGGATCGAGAACGCCTGTGGGTCGAATCACTTGTTCAATCACGCGATCTTCTGAAATTTCTAGCTCCCAGTCGCCCGGAGTCGCAGAAATAAACACACACTGGTTGACTCTTTCCCAGAATTCCTCGGCTTTGAGTGGGCGGTTATCAGCTGCACTCGGTAAACGGAAACCATGCTCGATCAGCACTTTTTTACGGGCTTGGTCGCCGTTGTACATCCCTCGAATTTGCGGAATAGTGACGTGAGATTCGTCGATCGCGAGTAGCCAATCTTTCGGAAAGTAGTTGATCAAGCATTCCGGTGGATCGCCTGCATTACGTCCGGCTAAATGTCTCGAATAGTTCTCAACACCATTACAGAAACCCACTTCTCGCAAGACTTCCAAATCATAGCGAGTCCGTTGCTCTAATCGTTGCGCTTCGAGTAACTTTCCTTGAGATTCAAGCTCAATCAAGCGCTGTTTTAGTTCTAGCTCAATATCATCACAAGCCTGCTGTAAGCGGTCTTCGGGTGTGACAAAGTGACGTGCCGGATAGATATTAATCGCTTCCATACTTTGCAGCGTTGCACCCGTCACCGGATCAACATATCGAATTGCATCAATTTCATCGCCAAAAAACTCGACGCGAATGATTCGATCTTCGTAAGCAGGCCCAATTTCTAATACATCGCCTTTGACCCGAAACTTACCGCGACCGAGATCAAGATCGTTCCGCGAATACTGTACTGAAGCGAGATCGCGTAACACTTGACGCTGATTAATCTCTTCCCCAACTCGGAGCGGAATCGACGCATTCAGATATTCGGACGCAATCCCTAAACCGTAAATACAGCTAATCGAAGCGACTACAATCACATCCCGACGCTCGAACAACGATCGCGTCGCCGAGTGCCGCAGCATATCAATTTCATCATTGATCGAAGCCGTTTTCTCGATGTAGGTATCGCTCACCGGAATATAAGCCTCTGGCTGATAATAGTCGTAATAGCTGATGAAATACTCAACCGCATTACGCGGAAAGAATTCGCGCAACTCATTACAAAGCTGGGCTGCCAGCGTTTTATTGTGTGCCAGTAATAGAGTCGGCTTTCCTATTTTTTCGATCACGCGAGCGATCGTATGCGTCTTTCCAGTTCCGGTCGCGCCTTGTAGCGTTTGAAATCGATTGCCAGCATTAATACTTTTAACCAGACCTGCGATCGCGCTCGGCTGATCGCCCTTCGGCTCAAACGGGGCTTGAATGTTAAATTCTGCCATTTCTGATTTAGAAAGAGTTACCTCGATTTTAACGTTTTTGCTTTGAGCCTTGTGTGTTGAGGAATGCGCTTGATCGATTCGTGGCTTCTCTATCTATGGGGGTAAGGTTGCCCTTCGGGGTTCAAACCTGAGCTAGAGTGCGCCGCAGCGAAAAATAGTTAAATTTGATACAGATGGTAGAAGTACCACGAATAACTATCTAAAACACTAGGTGAAAATTATGAGTTTAGAAGATAAAGCTAAAGCTGCTGCTAAGAACGTTGAAGGAAAAGCTCAAGAAGCTATGGGCAACGTGACCGGAGATCCGGCTGACAAGATGGAAGGAAAAGCAAAGCAAGCTGAAGCTGAAGCTCGCAATGCTAAGGAAGATGTGAAAGATGCCGTAAAAGATACAGTTGATCGCGCATAGTTTCCTCTTACCCCAATAACTTTTAAGACGCTTGATCGAGCGTCTTTTTTTGCAACAAAAAACTGGGACGAGTGACTCATCCCAGTTAACTCAATCTGAAATTTTGAAGTTAGAAGTTCATTTCGGCAGCTTGAACGCGCTCGACTTGTTTCTTCTTCAGCACCAGCATGATTTGGGTCAGCGTGACGATCGCAAAGAACGCTAACAGTCCCTTGATACGATCGGGGCTTTGCAGCACGATTTCTTTATCGATTTGACCAAATCCGCCCACGTTCGGGTTGTTGGTCAACGGATCGCCTGCTTTCACCGTGTCACCCTGAGCGACAAGCAAGTCAGGACCTGCGGGAATCTCATCGGTAACGACGGTACCATTCTCTTCAGTGATTTGGACGTTGTAACCGCCTTCTTCAGTTTTGTCGATCGCGCTAATCTGACCGGAAACCGAGGCGTTATAGACCGCGTTGTTGCTCTTTTGTCCGGTCGGATAAACTTGTCCGCGTCCCCGGTTGCCGCCCACTTGAACCGGATATTTTCCGAAGCGCAGGGATTTATCAGCATTCGGATCGGGAGACAGCACTGGAAACTCGATTTCTTGATACTGTTCACCCGGAATCGGGCCGACGACCAACCAGTTCGGATGAGCATCGCTGTACGGCTGAATGTAGAGTTCTTCCGCTTTTGCTTTCTGCTCTTCGGTCATGCGGTCTTCGGGAGCTAGCTTAAAGCCGTCTGGCAGCATCAACACTGCACCCACGTTCAACGGCCCTTTGGTGCCATCGCCTTGAACTTGCTGAACGCCTGTGTCGTAAGGAATTTTTACGACTGCTTCAAATACAGTATCGGGCAGAACCGATTGAGGAAGTTCTAATTCCGTCGGTTTTGCTCCTAAGTGACAGTTCGCACACACAATCCGACCCGTAGCTTCACGCGGATTTTCGTATTGTTGCTGAGCGAAGATCGGGTACGCAGAAGCGGCTTGAGGCAGGGCAAAACTTCCGGCGAGTAGGGTTGCGATCGCAGCTAAAGTGACGATCGCTTTTCTTAAAGTATTTCTCATCTGTAGTCCACTCTGTTGTGCAAGGTTCAAATTAAGTCCACCAGGGAGCGTCGCCTGTACGGAAGTCCGTTTCCGTCCAGGGCGTAAACGCGATCTTGTCGTTTTCGACGTTTGCGTGAACCAGTGCCAGAGACAACGGAGCAGGTCCGCGTACAACTTTTCCGGTGTTGTCGTACTGCGAACCGTGGCAGGGACACATAAATTTGTTTTCGTTGGGGTTCCAGGGTACAACGCAGCCGAGGTGAGTACAAACGGCATTGATGCCATAGTTCTCGATCGAGCTGTCGTTTGTCACCACGACATAGGTTGGATCGCCTTTTAGCCCTTGAGCGAGGTTGCGATCGCCTGCCGGGTGCGATTTTAGGTATTCGCTGACAACGATATCGTTACCGAGCGCGTCTTTTGCCGTGACACCCCCGGATGCGCCGCCCGATGAAGGCGGAATAAAATACTTCACGACTGGATATAAAGCACCGAGCGCCACCAACGCTTCGGAGCCAAACATCAAGGCGTTCATAAATTGGCGACGACCCATGCTTGGGACATCAGAAGATTCAGATAATTGAGCCATGACTTCTTCTCTAGGGATTGCGAATGGGAGATGACAAAAGATTTCGCGCAGAACTGATTTGATAGCCCTGTGTTTAAATCAATTTACATGGAGAGTGCTACGTTTCGACGCTCCAAGTTGATTCGGGCGAATGTCCGGATTCCCTTAGAGTCGGCAGTGTGTAGCGTTTCTAAGGTGTATTATACATTTCTTGACATTCACATTAGCGATACGAGACTGTGGGATTAATTAACGAAATGTTACAACTAGCGTTTTCGCCATCATGACGGGACAAGAACTTCGACAAATTCTTTTAGATAAGTGGGGGCGATCGTATGACATTCAGGTCAGGCGGACGCGGGGGAAGTTTTTTGTTCAGGTGATGTGGAAGTATCTGGAACAGTTGTCGTTTCCGTTGTCTGAGGCGGAATATTTAGAACATTTGGATCAGGTGGCGGAGTATCTGGCGGGCTGGGGTGCGACGGAGCAGTTTCGATCGTATGTTGAGAAAACGCGCGAGCGTCCGCGTCAGGGAAAAGCGGTGAGTGTCCCGATCGAGCTTGGCGACCGAGCTTCGGAATGGTTATTAGAAGATTTTTAGGATGTATCAACACGACAACTTCAGAGTCTTGTCGTTACCCTAGAAATAAAGAGAACTCTTCTAGCTATGCCTTGTCAGCTTTGCGATCGCGATGTTCCTACCCTCACCGAACATCATTTAGTTCCGCGACAACATACCAAACGCAAAAAGCTCGAGCCGGGTGAAACGATCGACCTTTGCCCCGCTTGCCACCGTCAAATTCATGTCTTATTCGACAATCGCCGACTGGCGCAAGAATTAAACACCGTCGATCGATTGAAGTCGAATCCCGAAATGGCGAAATTTCTCGCTTGGGTACGTAAGCAAAATCCCGATCGTAAAGTGAGCGTGAAACGATGACTCATTTCATGCTGAAAGAAATTCATGAGCAGCCGGATGTGATTCGGCATTTGCTCGATCGTCCGATTTCAATTTCGTTTGAGAACGTCGATCGCATTAATATCCTTGCGTGTGGAACTAGCTTACATGCGGGCTTAATCGGGCAATTTCTATTCGAGCAAGTGGCGAAAATTCCGACGCAAATACGTTCGTCGTCTGAAGCGTTATTTGCTCCACTGATTGAAACAGCGAATACCGTTACGATCGCACTCACACAATCCGGTGAAACCGCAGATACGATCTCAGCCTTACAAATCGTTCAATCTAAACGAATCGCAATTACGAATGGAATTGATAGCACGATTACAAGCAAGTTGATCACACAATTTATACAGATGCAGGAGAAGAAAGGAGCGTTGCTGCAACAAAAACATTCACAGCGCAGTTGGTGATTTTGTATCAGCTTGCGTTTGAACTTGCAAATCAAAAACCTACATGGCTTCAACGAATTCCACAACAGATAGAAGCAATTCTGAAACAGAATACGATCGCTCAAATTGCCCAAACGCTGAAAGATACTCGCAGCTTGATCTTGATTGGCAGCGGGATGAATACTGCGATCGCACTTGAAGGCGCATTGAAGCTCAAAGAAGCCAGCTACACCCATGCAGAAGGATATGCAGCCGGAGAATTCTTACACGGCCCAATCGCGCTTTTAGATCCGCAAATTCCCACGATCGCAATCCATCCAGAAACCGCGAGAAAAACTATCGATCGCATTCGCGCTAATCAAAATCCGGTGATTGAAATCCCAATCGCTTCAATTCCTGAGTTATTTACGCCTTTTCTAACCATTGTGCCGTTGCAGCTTTTGGCTTATGAGCTAGCAATCCTACGTGGGATAGATGTCGATCGACCTCGAAACATCACAAAATCACTCACAACTTAATTTCTCTGGGTCTAATAGCGCGATCGCCAAAATTGCTTTAGGATTTGGAGAAATAAACTCTGATCAAAGCATACGCTTTAATAAAATGACTTCACCTCCAGATCCCCGACATCGCCTATCTTCCGATGAACTCATTGCCATGTTTGTTGCTTTTGTCAGTATTGGAAGTATCCTCTTCTGGGCGACTCGACAAACGGGGACAGGCTTTGATATCAATTCGCTGCTTTCAAATTCTCCGCAGCCTGCACCTTCTCCGATCCTTGCTTCACCTGCACCTGATCCCGATCGCGCAATCATCGTTACACCGCCCAGCCCCCAAGCGCTCCCCGTCCCACAGCCTGAAGCCGCTCCTCAGCCAAACACCCAAACCTTTGTGCCAGTTCCTCCGATCAGCGTTGCTCCATCTCCAAGTCCTAGCAACCTTCCGAACCTCGTTCCTTCTCCCACAACACCGCCCGAAGCGACAAAGCCGATCGCAGGGTTTAAGGATGTACCGAATGATTTTTGGGCAAGTGCTTACATTGGAGAACTCACGCGCCGCAACATTTTGAGTGGATTTCAGGATAGAACGTTCAAGCCGAATGAGCCGATTAATCGTGCTCAGTTTGCAGCACTGTTGGGCAAGTCGTTTGGTAAGCCGAAAGAGCGGGGAAGCATTGCGTTTCGAGATGTGCCCACGAATTTTTGGGCGAGATCTGCGATCGATGATGCAATCCAAACCGGATTCATGAGCGGCTACTCTGAGGGCGTGTTTCGACCGAATCAGCAAATCCCACTCTATCAGCTACAAGTGGCTTTAGCTTCTGGTCTAAAACTGCAAGCGCCAACTGCTCCAGCGCAAACTTTAGCGAAGTTCAAGGACGTGAACGAGTTGCCGAAGTGGGCACAAGGGGGCGTTGCGGCAGCCGTTGAATCGGGTCTAGTCACCGGATTTCCCAGCGCTCAACAGTTAACGCCAAATCGAGTGGCAACACGGGCAGATGCAGCCGCTTTGCTATATCAGGCGCTAGTCAGAGAAGGAAGAATCACACCGACAAAATAAGCTACACCTCTACATCTCCTCATCTAGAATGGGTAAGCAGATAATTTTGCCCCATATTCGTATTCAGGAGTTGATTCGTGGAGTTCCGTTACACCCCCACTGAGATCGAAGCAAAATGGCAGCAGGCTTGGGCAGATGCAGCATCGTACCAAATGCCTGAAGTCAGCGATAAGCCAAAGTTTTATGCGCTGTCGATGTTTCCGTATCCCTCTGGCAATCTACATATGGGGCATGTGCGGGTGTATACGATCGTCGATGTGATCGCTCGACTCAAACGAATGCAAGGCTATCGGGTCTTAAATCCGATGGGTTGGGATGCGTTCGGATTGCCTGCGGAAAATGCAGCGATCGAACGGGGTGTGCATCCCGCGAAGTGGACGTACCAAAACATTGATCAGATGCGTGACCAGCTGAAGCAGTTGGGCATCTCATTTGATTGGACAAAAGAAGTGGCAACCTGTTCGCCAGATTACTATCGCTGGACGCAATGGATCTTTTTAGAGTTCTTCAAGGCGGGTTTGGCGTATCAGAAAGAAGCCACGGTGAACTGGGACCCGATCGATCAAACGGTGTTAGCCAATGAGCAGGTGGATGCCGATGGACGGTCTTGGCGATCGGGGGCAAAAGTCGAACGGAAATTGCTGCGTCAGTGGTTTTTGAAGATCACAGATTATGCAGAGCAATTGTTAACGGATTTGGACAAGCTGAAGGGATGGCCCGATCGCGTTAAGTTAATGCAGGCAAATTGGATCGGCAAGTCCACAGGCGCACAAGTGACTTTCACCACAGAAACAGGTGATGAGATTGTGGTGTTTACGACTCGCCCGGATACATTGTGGGGTGCATCGTTTATGGTGTTGTCTCCGGAGCATCCTTTAGTTGAAAAGTTGACGACACCAGAACAAGCAGAAGCAATCAAGCAATATCAAGCAGCGGCGGCGGCGAAAAGTGACATCGATCGTACTGATGAAGGTCAGGAAAAGACGGGTGTTTGGACGGGCAGCTATGCGCTCAATCCCGTGAATGACCAAAAGATTCCAATCTGGATTGCAGATTATGTATTGATGGACTATGGAACAGGTGCAATTATGGCTGTTCCAGCCCATGATCAGCGAGATTTTGAGTTTGCGAAAAAGTTCGATTTGCCGATTAAGGTCGTCGTTCAGTCACCGGATCAAACTTTAGATGCTGCAACTATGACCGAAGCCTATCCAGGTGAAGGTGTGATGGTGAATTCCGGCGTGTTGGATGGTGTTCCGGCGGGGAAAGGAAAAGGGCAGAGTGTTGAAGCAGCGATCGCATTTCTTGAATCGAAGCAAAAAGGGAAAGGCACCTCGAACTATCGCCTAAGAGATTGGTTAATTTCACGGCAAAGATACTGGGGCGCACCGATTCCAATCATTCACTGTCCGAAGTGTGGTGCAGTTCCGGTTCCCGACTCTGACTTACCTGTTGCACTGCCTGAGAATGTTGAGTTCTCCGGTAAAGGTGGCTCGCCATTAACCCAGTTGGAATCGTGGTTGAATGTTCCTTGCCCGAGTTGTGGAACGCCTGCTAAACGAGAAACTGACACGATGGATACGTTTATCGATTCGTCGTGGTATTTCCTGCGGTATCCCGATGCAAACAATGATCAAGCAGTATTCGATCGCTCAATCACAAATGATTGGATGCCTGTGGATCAATATGTGGGCGGAATTGAACACGCCATTTTGCATTTACTGTATTCGCGATTCTTTACGAAGGTATTACGCGATCGAGATCTGTTGAACTTTGATGAACCCTTTGAGCGGCTATTGACTCAAGGTATGGTTCAAGGCAGAACTTACAAGAATCCAACGACTGGAAAGTATGTGCTTCCTGGTGAGATTAAAGATGCAAACAATCCGATCGATCCAGCAACCGGAGAAAAGTTAGAAGTTGTATTCGAGAAAATGTCGAAATCGAAGTACAACGGGGTTGCTCCGGGTGATGTCGTCGATAAATATGGAGCAGATACGGCTCGGATGTTTATCCTATTCAAAGCGCCACCTGAGAAAGATTTGGAGTGGGAAGATGCCGATGTTGAGGGACAATTCCGATTCCTAAATCGGGTATGGCGATTGGTGACGGAATCCCGCGTAGGTACAAACGCGATAAATCATACGGGTAGAGACGCGATTAATCGCGTCTCTACCCACGGCAATTTATCCAAAACCGAGAAAGATTTACGCCGATCGATTCACACGGCAATCAAAGAAATTACCGAGGATTTGCAGGGTGAATATCAATTCAACACGGCGGTTTCTGAACTAATGAAATTGAGCAATGCCTTAAGCGATGCTCAAAAAGATTCCCCGGTTTATGCCGAAGGCATTGATACATTGCTGCGATTGTTAGCACCGTTTGCTCCACACATTGCTGAAGAGCTATGGCATACAATCGGACATTCCGACTCAATCCACACGCAACCTTTCCCGATCGTTGATCCAAGTGCACTAATTGCCGATGAGAAAACGATCGTGATTCAAATCTTAGGTAAGACGCGCGGAACGATCGAGGCGGCAACTGCGATCGCAGACGACAAAGCTGCATTAGAACAACTTGCGCGAGAGTCAGAGATTGCAAAACGCTACATCGAAGGCAAAGAGATCAAGAAGGTGATTGTTGTGCCTGGGAAGCTTGTAAACTTCGTCGTGGGATAGGAGAAGAATCAGTAGAACAAGGATGCCGAAGAAGATTCGAGAGCTAAAAACTTTGCTGTTAAAAGCAGGCTTTACAAGCGAACTCGGAAAAGGAAGTCATACAAAATGGTCACATCCACTTCCTTTCTGGCAAACTAACGCTGTCTGGAAAAGATGGATCTGATGCTAAGGCTTATCAGGAGAAGGATGTTTACGAAGCGATCGTGCAGGTAGAGAGTAAACAAAATCAGGAGGAACCCTAAAGATGAACTATCGCTACAGCATCCTAATTCAATGGTCGGATGAGGATCAGTGTTATGTGGTGAGTTTGCCGGAATGGGGAGAATATTGCCATACTCACGGCGAAACTTATGAAGAAGCCCTTCAGAATGCACAGGAAGGGCTGGAACTATTAGTCGAATCAGCGATTGCAGAAGGCGAACCCTTACCTGAACCGCAAACCCTTGGAAAAACGCTTCAAACTGTATAGGAACCCAAAAAATGACAGATTTACAGAACTATGATCCGAGTGGCGTAGGTGTCATGGGTCGATTGTTCGGCTTGCCGTTCGACTATGACTCGGCAAAGTTGATTGTGTTGGGTGTGCCCTGGGAAGTAACGGTTTCTTACAATGCTGGAACTGCGCGAGGTGTAGAAGCAATGCTGAATGCTTCGTCGCAGCTTGATTTGTATGACTTCGACAACCCGAACGGATGGAAGCAAGGCATCTTTATGCCTGAGATTTCACAAACAATTCTCGATCGCTCCGATCGCCTCCGAGCCGATGCCGCGAAGATTATCGATCGCTTATCCATTGGAGAGCAGCTAGATTCAGAACTCTCTCAGCTACTCGAAACAATCAATCAAGCGGGTGAAGCGCTGAATCAATGGCTATTTGAACAGAGCGATCGCGCCCTTCAGCAAGGAAAACGAGTCGCAGTGGTCGGCGGTGATCATAGTGTGCCGTTGGGGTATCTCAGAGCGATCGCCCAACATCACGAGAATTTTGGCATTCTGCACATTGATGCTCATGCAGATTTGCGCCAAGCTTACGAAGGCTTCGAGTATTCGCACGCCTCAATCATGTACAACGTGCTGAAACTGCCACAAATGACCAAGCTTGTGCAAGTTGGAATTCGCGATGTCTGCTTAGATGAAGTAAACCTGATTCGCGATTCTAATGGTCGAATCTCAACCTACTATGATTCGATGCTGAAACAGAAACAATACGCGGGTGTGCCTTGGCTTGAAACTTGTCAGCAGATCGTGGCAGAACTGCCGCGAGAAGTTTATATCAGCGTGGATGTCGATGGCTTTGATCCGAAGCTTTGCCCGACGACTGGAACGCCTGTGCCCGGCGGATTGGAGCTAGAGCAAGCTTTCTGTTTGTTCCGCGAAGTCGTTAACAGTGGACGTGAGGTGATTGGCTTTGATGTGGTTGAAATCGGGAATGCTGAATGGGATGGAAATGTTGCCGCCAGAACTGTCTACAAGCTGTGCAATCTAATGGATTCATCCTTGCAATAGAGGAGAAGATTGTCTTTAAGCCTTAGTCTAGGTGCAGTGTCACTCTGCTTGTATGTCTTGGAAAACGGTCTTTTCGTTTGTGCTGTTCGCCACATTGCTGACGATCGCTCTCGGTTGGCTCATCAGCATACAAGCGGTACCGATCGCTCAAACCATTCACTTTAACGATGCAGAACGTCGTTTTATGGGCGTTTGGATGTGGCTGGCAATCACTCTGGGCATAATTCTCCCCGGCATTGCCTGGATAGTCTGGTTCAAACATTCCCAAATCCGCAAAATTCTGGGGCTTTATCTGGCTACATTAATCATTCAAATTCTGACCGAGCAAATTTCTAGCAGTCTTGGAGTTCCCAGTTTAGTGATCGCAATCGGAACGGTGTACACCATCTTTCGCATCTGGCAACTTTGGCGATCGCAACAATGCATTAGTCAAATCTCTAGGAATTCTGCAAGCCGCAAAGGGATGACTGTACTGTTGTGGATTTTAGGCTTATTTTGGTGCAGCAATCTGATTATGCTGTCAACGATCGGATGGTCTAGCGTGTTGAGCTAGAGGAAGCAGAAAGCGGCGATCGCCCCACCTTTGGAACGATCGCGATTCTCTCAGCATTTATTTTCGTCGAGCGACTGAGCCGCGATAAATACGCTCGGCTTGTTCCGGGGTCAGCCAAGGCATCGACTCAACAGGCACTTCAGCGCGAACGGGTTGTCGGGCGGGTTCTGGCGATTTTCCGTTTCCGTTCGAGGATGAAGGCGCATCCGGGACTAACTCACACGCAACAGGCGGAGCGCTCGTTTTTGCGTATTGTTTGGGAACCACTTCGCCGCGCTCTCGGATCGATAGCTGGCTTTGAGGCGGAACATACGCATGAGTGTCTGGATCAAACGCGAGAACTTCCCCGGTTTCAATGTGATAAACCCAGGCAAAAATTTCGAGTTTGCGTTGGTACAAACGCGAGTGCACAACTGGATAGGTTTTGAGATTCTCGATTTGGGTGAGAACGTTTTCGGCGATCGTAATCTCTAACAGTTGTTCGCCGCTGTACTGACTGTAATTCTCCCTTACCAATCGCCGAGTCGCTTCCGAATGCTTCAGCCATTCATACACCAGCGGCATTTCTTCTTCAAGCTTGCCAAGCTGTAACAAGCCCTTCATCGCGCCGCAGTGAGAGTGACCACAGACAATAATTTGCTGAATATCCAGGGCATTAATTGCATATTCAACCGCTGCCCCTTCTCCACCGTTCGCCGCGCCATACGGTGGAATAATATTTCCAGCATTGCGAATGATAAATAGATCACCGATATCCGCTTGAGTAATCAAATTTGGATCAATGCGGGAGTCAGAGCAGGTAATAAATAGAACACGCGGTTTTTGACCGTGCGACAGTTCTTCTAGCTGATCCAGGTGTTTCGGAACGTAACTCTCTCGAAATTGTCGGTGTCCTTGAATTAACTTTTTCATCGCTCCCTTCCAGTTATGATTGCCATTCGTCAATGGCTTCGTCTTTGGTGTTAGTGTTTCGGCTTGGTGTATCGCGGGTGAACTTCAGATGAATTGATCGCGTTTGCGCTCCATCTTTTGCCACTGCCAAGATCGGATAATCGATTAAACCATCTTGGAACGACATTTGGAATCGAAAGGTTCCATCTGGATTGAGCGGAATCGTTTCGCCTGCGATCGTTACGGTCGCATCCGGTTCCGTTGCACCATACACAATCAGTTCAGCATCCGCAACCAGCCAGAATCGACGGGGGCGAATCGGTACGGCACTGCCAGAGAATAATCCGGCTCCAGACAGGCCGATCCCAGACATTCCAGCAATGCCAGAAGTAATGCCGGAAGCAGTGGGAGGCAGTAGTCCTGCACCAGACGGAAACGCGACCGAACGATCAACGGGAACTTGCTGCATGGAGCCAAAAATCGACCCTGCAATTCGCTGAAGTTCTGCACCTTGAGATAAATCGAATATCCGATCATACATCGCATTTGGGGCGACCACCAAATCGCGCTCCTCCAAAGGTGAGGGCAGCGTCAAGGGAGCTTGACCCCGCAAATTGTTGCCCCAAGGAACGGTTGCAAACTGCTCGTACTCCCAAGTAGACGGATACACGGGCGGAATTCGAACAGGCAACGATCGTGCCAAAATCAACCAGCCTCCGTCTCCCGTAAGGTAGCCAATTTCGATCAGGTAATCGCGATCGCTCACCGGAATGGGGACATACCAATCGCGGGCGAGTTCATCACATTCAAATTGCTGCAAGTTGTGGGGACTTTGATGCGTCAGATCGATATCAGTAACATCAGCCAGACGTAAAACGAGCGCTTGTCCACCTTGATTACGCAGTTCTGATCTATGTTCGTTGGGAATGTCCCAGTACGCATACGCCCATTGCGGATCACGGGGCATCAGCACGATTCGGCTTTCTCCATAGCCATCGGGTAATTCCGGTAAGCCTTCATCGACTGAGGCTAACGTTTCGCTAGAAAAATCCGTTTGTCCAAGATCAAATCGCGCTGCCTCGACATCAGTTTGACCTGCATCGCTCCGGTTTGCCAATCCTGCCACAAGTCCCATTCCACCGAGTGCTGCAACGGTAGTTGCGCCAATCCTCGTAGACGGTTCTTCAGCGATCGTATCGGTCTCATCGGTGCTCGTATCCATTGTCTCGAATTCATCGGTTTCGAGATCTGTGCCCGCATCCATTTCAGAAAGTTCGGACGGAGCGGTTGTCGCTTCAGGAGACGTTGCTTCAATGACTGTCGGTTCCACGAACGCAGTCTCATTCCCTACAGTCGATTCAGTGGCTCCGAGTCCTGAGAGTGCTGCTGCTCCACCGAATGCCGCAAGCCCCGGAATCACACTTTCAGCATCAAGCGTTCCAAGCGGATCAACGATCGTCGCTTCAGGGACAGCCGCATCTAAATCGAGCTGCACATAATCTACATCCGGAGCTGAAATCAGCGGAAGTTCGTCCACGGTGGGCGCGTCATCGAGATCCAGTTCAATCGAGGGCAAGTCGAGCGGCGCATCTTCGACCTCATCGAGCGGCTCGATCGTATCTAAAGACGTGAGGGATTCATCGAATGCAACGGGTGCGAGTTCGTCAACGCTACTGGGTGCATCATCCAGGTTCAGTTCGATCGCAGGCTGATCGAGGGGAACAACTTCGGCTCCTTCGAGCGGCTCGATCGCGTCTAAAGACGTGAGCGATTCGGGTTCAGACAGGTTATCCGATTCCTCACGCATCAGGGCGGCTGCTCCCAGTCCAGCCATTCCGCCAAGAATTGCTCCCGTTGGCAAGTTAACTTCTGGTGGCGCTTCCGGTGGCTCAATCGTAGGAGAATGCAAAGTCGGAGTCTCGACCGCTGGCATTTCACGAATTTCAACCAGGGGACGATCGGGAACCGGAGTCGATTCTGCAATCACAGGTGGCTCGATCGGCTCAGGAGATTCAGCAACGATCGCAGGCGGTTCTGCAATCGACACTGGAGCTTCAGGCGGTTCTGTCGGCTCTGCTTGATCGGAAATCACCGAAGTGGCTCCCGCTCCCGCCAGTGCTGCTCCTCCAACCACAGCAGGAGAAACCGTGGGGGGTTGAACTTCTGAGATCGCGGCTCGATCGGAATTAATCACCGAACCCGCACGCGATGCCAGACTGCCATCTGAAGTCGAAGGGTTCATCAGAGGCGGGGGTGGCGGTGGGGTGGCAGGTCGAGGCGGCGGTAGGGCTTCTGTCGCCGCAGGGGTTGAGCGACGACGCAGCAGCCAGCCGATTAAAAGTGCGGCAAGTCCCAGCGGCAACAGCCACCAAAGCCAGCCCGGAACACCACCATCATTTCGGGAGTTGGTTGGATTTGTGGCGAGGGGTGCTGCATCCGATGCGCCTGATGTCGATGCGTCAGAGGTCGATGTACCGGAGGCTGGACTGGGAGCCGTTGCGCCTGATGTGCCAGAAGCCGCACCAGAAGCGCTCGATGCTGCGGCAGGCGATGCGCCAGCGGGTGAGGCTGTGGGGGCACTAGCGCCCGAATTTAATGCACCTGCTGTGGCACTTCCTGCCGCCAGCACCGCCTCTGAATTGATAGCCAACGAAGCCGGATCGGTTTCAGCGGCACGAGTGGCTTCTACTCCTGAGTTTGCAGTCGTGTAGCCCAAGAACGCGGCTGCACCCGGAGAGGGATTGGCTTTGTGAACGTAGTAAAAGGGCTGTGAAAAGGGATAGCGCGAATCAGTGGGTAAGGTGTTGTGCATCGGCACAATCCGCAGATTTGCCTGGTTTAGAACTTGATTGGCAGGCGCGAAACTGAGTCCGTCTTTGCCAAGCTGTTGAGCCACAGCTTGAGTGCTATCTTCACCCGTTCGGGCTGCGGTAGCGCCAACTTGATATGGCGTGTTGATGAAGACAGAATAGTTGCGAAAGGCAGTACGAGTATCGCTCAGGTCAGGTCGATCGATAAAGCGAATCCGTCCCGGTGTGCCGCCTAATTCCGACCAATCCGTAATTTCACCCCGGACAACTTTTACAAACTGCGGTACCGTGATACTGCCTCTAAAGGAATTTTCTGGGCTGATGATTAGCGCAATCTTGCCGCGTCCAACCGCAACAGGAACCAATCCCTGATTGCGCTCTGATTGCGTCAACGATCGCCCGATCGCAGCCAAATCAACCTTGCCATCGCGGAGGGCTTGCAGTCCAGCAGCGCTTCCCGAATAGTTGAGATTGATTTTGCTGCCCGAAAATTGACTTTCAAACCGCTGTTTCAGCGCTTGATTAGTGGTCGCCATGCTGCTTGAACCATCAATCTGCACGGTGGTTCCAGCGGGGACAGAAGACGGAAGGGGAAAGGTCGGCGGTGCGGTTTGAGCCAAAGTTGGAGGAGCAACGAGCGGTTCGAGAGGTTTTGCTGCCACAACCGTGGTCAATAACAGAGCAAAACCGAGCGCAGACGATTTCTGATTTGGCAACATTAATTCAAACGCCTCTTAACACCAGTGCAGATTAAAATAGAAGTTGCAACGTATTATATAGCGATCGCCCAAAGTCCGCCTCTGTCAATGTATGGGCGCACGTAAGCAACCAAGATTGAGTGTGATTTGTAGCACTTCTGGTCACGGTAGGAGAGCCGCAAAAATCGGGAACTTTACGAAACAATCCTGCTTGAAAATTGGGTGATGAGTATTAACGACCGGAATTACCTCGTTTCTAACCAAGACGATCGCAGCTATCAACTCTTGCTAGAGGCGATTCCAGATATCATGCTGCGATTGAATCGAGCAGGAGTTTGTTTAGATTTTCACGTTCCGCGATCGGTAGCGTTTCCGCTGTTTAGCGCGGGGGTAGACTGGCGGGGGAAGTTTCTCTGGGAAATTTTGCCGCCTCACCTCGCAGCCCAGCGGATGGTTTACGTGGAGCGAGCGATCGTCACGAATGAAGTACAGGTCTACGAACAAGAACTTGAAGTCGATGGACATTGGCAGTACGAAGAAGTGCGGGTGACGCGCTGCAGTGAGCAGGAAGCTTTAGTAATTGTTCGCGATATTAGCGCTCGTAAGTATGCCCAGATCGCCTTACAGCGTAGTGAAGCCCGGTTTCAAAGACTTGCCGCTAATATCCCAGGGGTGCTGTATCAATTTCGACTATCACTGGAGGGTGAAGCCAGTTTTCCCTACGTCAGCGCATTCTCTCAAGAGTTGTTTGAGCTAGAACCGGAGCAGATTTATCACAATTCTAATCTCCTGATGAACCAGGTTCATTTTGAGGATCGAGCAAAGCTTTGGGAATCGACTCGGCAGTCCGCAACAACGCTTCAACCCTGGCATTGGTCAGGGCGGATGATTGCTCCATCCGGCAAGCTGATTTGGATTCAGGCACAGTCAAAACCAGAGCGACAGGCAGATGGCTCAGTTCTATGGGATGGTGTCATTCTGGATGTGACCGATCGTAAAGTCAATGAAGAAGCTTTACGTCGATCGGAAGCACAGCTAAGACAGCAAGCGATCGATCTTGAAAATACGTTGGAGGAACTCAAACGGACTCAAGCGCAACTCATTCACAGTGAGAAAATGTCCTCACTGGGTCAGCTTGTGGCAGGCATTGCTCACGAGATCAACAATCCCATTAGCTTTATCTATGGCAATCTGTGTCACGCTAATGATTATTTTGCTGATATTTTTGACTTAATTCATCTCTATCAGAAGCATCATCCGCAGCCGCATCCAGAAGTTGAGGAACGAATTGCGGAGATTGATCTTGAGTTTATTTCTAGTGATTTAGAGAAGCTGCTAAATTCGATGCGGACGGGTGCAGAACGAATTCAAGACATTGTTTTATCGTTGCGGACGTTTTCCCGGCTTGATGAAGCAGCATTGAAGCGAGTCAATATTCATGATGGCATCGAAAGTACACTGACGATTTTGCAGAGTCGTTTAAATCAGGACTATCAGGGATACAAAATTAAAGTTACGAGGAATTACGCTGAGCTACCCAGAATCGATTGCTTTGCGGGTTCGCTGAATCAGGTAGTTCTGCAAATTATCACAAATGCGATCGATGCGTTAGAAATGGCAATTCAAAACCCGCAATGGTTAGCGCATCACCAACAGCCGACGATCGAAATTTACACCGAGCGAGTCGATGCCGAGCAAGTCCAGATTCGGATTATTGATAACGGCGTGGGGATTGCCGAAACAGAGCAGGCTCACATATTTGATCCGTTCTTTACGACTAAGCCGATCGGTCAAGGCACGGGAATGGGGTTAGCCATGAGCTATCAGATTGTGACTCAGCAGCATCATGGCAGTTTGAAATGTCGATCGATGCCGTTGCAGGGTGCAGAACTTGTGGTGACGCTGCCAATTCGACAGATTGAGGTGCAATCTCAATTACGATCGCACCCCTTTTGACTATGCCTTAACTATGCCATCACTTTTGACTCGCTACTAGAAACACGATCGCCTGTAGAAGCATCGAACCAGTGGATATGCTCAACTGGGAACGCCAATTGCACAGTGCTACCATTGCTGAAACCAGAATGCACAGGCAGAATTGCCCGAACCTTCATCGGCTCACCAGAAGCGTTTCGCAGGTGACAACTCACTAAGTCGTGCATTCCCAAGTTCTCAGTCAGGAAGACTTCGACGTTTAACACAGGTTCGTTTTGACCCTGAGCAAGATGGACATGCTCCGGACGAATGCCCAGTACGACTTCTCGCGCTGCATATCCACGCGGTATAGGAATTCTGGTATTACCCACGATCGCGCTACCGTTGTCGCAAGGAACCCGCAAGAAGTTCATTTGGGGACTGCCAATAAAGCCTGCCACAAATTCAGTTGCTGGATGGCTATAGATTACATCAGGTCGATCGAACTGTTGCAGATAGCCATTGTTCAAGACAGCAACTTTAGTCGAGAGCGTCATCGCTTCGGTTTGGTCGTGTGTGACATAAACGATCGGCGCATTTTGCGATCCGAAGAGTTGTTTCAGTTCTGCCCGGACATGTTCCCGCAACAGCGCATCTAAGTTACTGAGGGGTTCATCCAGCAAGAACAAATCAGGACGACGAACTAAGGTTCGCGCCACTGCTACCCGTTGTCGTTGACCGCCGGATAACTGTCCGGGTTTACGATCCATTAATTCATGCAAGCCAAGGAAATCTGCGACTTCTCGAATCCGCTCTTTAATTTCAGCGTGGGGCGTTTTTCGCAGTTTTAGCCCAGATGCAATGTTCTCGTAGACCGACATATGCGGATACAGCGCATAGCTTTGGAACACCATCGCAATGTTGCGATCGCCCGGACTCAGGCGGCTGACATCGCGACCATTGATCATCACTCGTCCACTCGTGGGTTGTTCGAGTCCTGCAATCAGCCGCAAAATGGTAGATTTCCCGCAGCCTGATGGACCGAGCAGCGTGAGAAATTCCCCTTGGTTCACTTCTAAGTTGATGTTCTTAACCGGAATCACCTTGGGAGTGTAAGCCTTTCTCAAGTCAATGAGTTGTAAATTTCTAGTCATGATGGTTGATGTGATAAGAGTTATCCTTTAACGGCTCCAGCAGTCAGACCTTGAACAATGCGGCGCTGGAAGAACAGCACCAATAACACGAGCGGAATCGTACCGAGAACCGTCGCAGCCGCGATCGGACCAAACGGAATTTCAAACGGGGATGCGCCACCCAGTTGAGCGCCTGCCACCGGAACGGTTTTCATGTCTTCGCGAGTAATAAACGTCAATGCAAAGATGAATTCGTTCCAGGCAGAAATGAATGTGAGAATTCCAGTTGTTACCAATGCTGGAAGTGTCATGGGCAAGACCACTTCGAGAAGCATTCGAGGGGTGCTATAACCATCGACCCTAGCAGCGTCCTCGAGATCTTTGGGTAATTGCTGGAAGAAACTTCGCATCACCAAGATCGTCAACGGTAAGTTAATCGCGGTGTAAGGAATGATCAGCGCGAGATAGTTATTACCGAGATTTAGATAGCGAACGATTTCTAACAATCCAAAGAACAATAGAATCGGTGGAAACAATGTCACGATCAAAATGGTTGCGAGAATCACACGTTCTCCTTGGAGCTTCAATCGCGCCAACGCATAAGCCGCAGGCGCGCCCACACCGAGCGCTAAAAGCGTTGAAGCAAAAGAGACGATCGCGCTATTGAAGATATAGTTCAGAAACGGACGACGCTGGAACAGTTCGCGGTAGTGTTCCAGGGTGTAGCGAGTGGGAAAGTAGACGTTTGGAATTGCCGCAATATCAGCGTTGACCTTCACTGAAGTCAACAACTGCCACAAAATCGGTGCAAGGCAGAAGATAACCGTTAGTGCAACCGCGATCGGCAAGATGATTTTGCGTCCAATCTTCGCTCCGCCGCTTGGCGCTCTACGATCAATGGATTCTGGAAATGCAGTGGTCATAGTTAGATTTCTCCTGCGGCTTTGGCTCTGGATCGAGTGAGGAAGTATGACGCGATCGCGACGGCTAACACCAATAATAAGAACGTCACAACCACCAATGCTGCACCATAACCGAAGTCTAGATAGCGCATAATTGTTGAGTAAATGTAAAGCGACACAGTTTCGGTTGCACCGCCAGGACCTCCTCCGGTCATTACACTAATCAAGTCAAAGATGCCGAATGATTGTGCCAGTCGGAATAACAAGGCAATCACAACTTGCGGCATCAATAACGGTAATGTGACTTGTCGGAAACTTTGCCAAGGGCTAGCACCGTCGATCGCTTGCGCTTCGTACAAATCATTTGAAATCGACTGCAATCCGGCTAACAATAAGATGCTGATAAACGGAGTCGTTTTCCAGACATCTGCCAGAATCACGGCAATCATAGCTAGTGTTGGATCACCGAGCCAGTTTACACCCGTTTTTACAAGTCCTAAGCGCAGCAGAATGTCATTCACAATGCCGTATTGGTCATTAAAAATCCAAGTCCAACCGAGCGCAATCAGCGCAGTCGGCAGCGCCCAAGGCAGAATCGCGATCGTTCTAACTGCTCCGCGTCCCCGGAACTTCTGGTTCAGCACCAAGGCAATCCCCATCCCCAAAATCAATTCGAGGAAGACAGAGGCAAACGTAAAGACGGCTGAATTTAGCATTGTGCGCCAAAATCGTCCATCTTGCGCCATTCGACCAAAGTTAGAAAGCCCTGCGAACTTTGGATCAAGTTGAGTTCCCAGGTTAATTGCGAACAGACTTTGCCAAAACGCTCTCAAAATTGGGTAAGCAAACACCAGCGCCAGGATGACCAATGCGGGAATCGTGAGGAACCATCCTGCACGGCGTTCTCGTTCTCGAATGATGTCTTTCATCGGCTAAGCTCCTAACAACGATCGCGTTTCTCTTGCTGCCGATTGCATGGCTTCTTCGGGTGAAATTTGCCGAGACAGCGCTGCATTCAGGTAGCGTTGCAAAATGTCTGAGGTTTGGGCATATTGCGCGATCGGGGGACGCAATGCCGGATTTTCCAGAACTTTCAGAATCGTTGGGAAGTATTCGTAGCGCTGAAGCAGTTCTCGATCGTTGTACAGTTCGCGCCGCGTCGGTAGATAGGCACCTGCGATCGCGAGTTGCTTTTGAGCTTCTGGGCTAGTAAAGAACTGCACCACTTTCCGCGCTTCTTGAGGATGTCGGGTAGTGCTAGAAATTCCCAGCCCCCAACCACCTTGACAGGCTCCACTGCGTTCATTTGGCGCATGAATCATTGGCTTAATGCCAACCTTACCGCGCACTGGGGAATCTTTGCCGTTCAGCAAATCCCAAGCGTAGGGCCAATTCCGCATAAACAGCGTGTTGCCGTTTTGGAATAACCGTCGTGCATCTTCTTCGATGTAGGTGTTGACTCCTGGCGGTGAAACTCCTTGTTGAATTGTGCTGACCAGAAATTTCACTGTGTCGATCGCTTCAGGTCGATCTAAGCCCACTTCATTCGTTTGTGGATTGATCCAAAACCCTCCGTTGCCTTGCAGCACTTCAATGAACATGGCTGACAGTCCTTCATACTGCCGACCTTGCCACACGTAGCCCCACTGTGCTCCATTCTTTGATTGAACAGTTTTCGACGCTTGAATCAAATCTTGGAATGTTTCGGGCGGCTTTAATCCCGCCTGCTGGAGCAAGTCCGATCGATAGTAAAGCATTCCCACATCTGTCCGGTATGGCAAGCGATAAAGCTTTCCTTTGTACCGTCCGCCTTCGACATCCCCTTTAAGGAACTTTCCTAACTCTTGTTGCGGCAGAATGTCCGAGATATCTTGCAGCCATCCTGCTGCGGCAAACTTGGGAACCCAAGTGATATCCATATTGAGGAGATCATAGGGCGAGTCACCGAGCAAGAATGCAGAGGAATAGAGGTCTTCAACTAAGTTAGAAGAGTTCGGACCTTCAACAATGTTGATTTTAATGCCTGGATTTTGCCGTTCAAATTCCGCAATCAAAGGCGGAAAGGGCTTTACATCTGGAGCAGGAATCAGAATGGATAGTACAACAGGTTGCTGTGCTCTTAGAGGAAGAACAATCAGCAGTGCAGTGAAGGCAAATGCAATCAAAGAAGCGGCGATGCGAAAAGTCCGCGATTGTCGCCAATACTGCACGAATTTATAGCGGTATTCTTGTAGGAGTTCCATAGGCGAATTACCCTGCGATCGCGGTTTGAATTCGCGATCTGTGTTGCGGTGGATAAATGGTGAATTGACAGAATCCGAAGGCTAAAACTAAGGCATCTCTGTATAAGTTCTAGCGTTCCAAATCATACGAATATGCTGATCCCCAACTCATCTTCTTTAAGAGGGATGAGTTCAGCAAATATATTAAGTTAGTTGAATAAAACTATTAGTTTCTGATAATAATTTGACAAATCATTGAGCATCGTGACTGCTAAGTTGATCTAAATTTAATTTGAATGCTAGATGATATAGCAGCGTCAATGTGTTGCCAGAATAAAATACTGAACTTTTTTCCAGGTCTAGTAATCATTATCAGCGACGCAAATTCCCAGACATTTAATTCCATTTGTTGCGGTGCGCTTACAGTGTGGACATAGCACCTTTTCAGTTTCAGATGCTTGCTGGGTGTCTGTCGGATTGGTACTTTGTGGCTTGTCCTTTTCGGTCTGAAGTTCGGGTGTCATAAAAGCAAGTCCGCGATCAATCTAAACATAGCTTAACAAACCTCAGCAATTGATGTTTCAATGCCTTCGATTTTGCTGTCGGACTGGTCGTAGAGCGATCGTAGTTTCTCTAATTTCTCTTTGTCCGGGTTCCAAAATCCGCGTCCGTTTGCCTCTAACATTCGCGACACAATATTCCGAAAGGCTTCGGGATTCGCTGCTTGAAGTCGTTTTGCCATCTCTGCATCCAGCGCATAGGTTTCCGCTGCTTGGTCGTATACCCAGGATTCCTTGAAATCGACGGTTCCACTCCAACCCATCAGCGCAGTCATGCGTTGAGAAATTTCGTAAGCTCCGCCTGATCCTTGTACTGCCATTGCTTCCGCCCATTTCGGATTAAGTAGCTTTGTGCGGTACTCCATTCTCAGAAGTTCTTCTAAGTTCCGAGGGGTTGTATCTTTTGAGAAGCTTTCGACAAAGCTAGCTTGAACCTTCTGCCCTTTCTGTTGTTCTGCGGCGCGTTTGAGTCCGCCTGTGTTGGCATAGTATTCCTGAATGTCGGTTAAGCCATATTCGACTGAATCGATTTCTTGAACAATGCGATCGGTCGTCTTTAGCAAGGTTTCTAACACTTGCGATCGTGCCTCCCCCTTATCTTTTCTGCCATAGCTAAACACATTCCGACTCTGCCAAGTTTGTGCTAATTCATCACCGGATTCCCAATTTGAAGCCACAACTTGATCATTTACTAATGAACCATAATCGCCTGCGGGATTTGAGAATAAGCGGGCTGTGGGATTTGCGATTCCTTGTTTTGAGAGTGCGATCGCGTGTTTACGAATAAAGTTTTGATCTTCAGGTTCATCAAGTTCTGCGGCTCGTTGAAACAGATCATCTAATAGCTCGATGATGTTGACAAAGCTATCTCGGAAAATGCCAGAAAGATTTGCCAGCACATCAATTCTTGGATGTCCGACTTCTGAAAGTGGTTTCAAATCATAGCGAACAATTCGCCCTGTGCCTTCTTTAGTCGGTGCTGCACCCACTAACTCTAATAAAATTCCAAGCGATTCACCTTTGGTTTTAATTGCATCTAATCCCCACAACATTACAGCAACTGTTTCGGGATAGGATTGATGTTCTTTAAGATGCTGATCAATGAGCTTACGAGCAATTTCGCGCCCCCGCTCAAAAGCAGCCGGAGAAGGCATTCGATACGGGTCGAGTGCGTGAATATTCCGGCCTGTAGGTAATGCACCAATTCCATCTCGGAGCAAATCGCCTCCGGGTGCGGGTGGAATGTATTCACCATTCAGCCCCCGAAGTAAGTTCGTGAGTTCGTCTGGAGTTTGTAAGAGAAGATTGCGAATGTCGATCGCTTCTTGCCATTCTGCTAAGTCTTCACCTTGAGCAATTTGATTGATTGAGTGTTCGGAAATGCGATCGTCAAAGTAAGCGCTCAGATAGCTTGCAACGTTCTCTGGTGAGGGTACTTCCCCCAATGTATGTAGCCCCGATGAGAACAATCGATTTTCTAAAATCTGTAGGTACTCATACAGCTTGATTAGATACTGATTAAAAGCATCTTTGCTAAATAGATTGATGTTCTCAACATTAAAAGCAATTCCTAGCCGTTTTGCATCTTCAAATGGACAATCCGCATCAATCCCAATATCAATGATTTTTTGCACGATCGCAGTCTTCAGCGCATAGTTCTTTTCTGGATCTTCCCGGTACTCTGCGATCAAATCTCGAATATTGACTAGCTCTTTGTACAGTCCTGCTCGACCATACGGCGGAACATTGTGAGAAATCAGAGTTCCATAACCGCGCCGTTTTGCCAAAATCGATTCTGATGGATTGTTTGCCGCATAGATATAAAGGTTCGGAAGATTGCCGAGCAAGACATCTGACCAAGAATATCCAGTGTTTCCAAGCGGTGAACCGGGCAACCATTCGACTGTACCGTGCATTCCAAAATGAACGATCGCATCTGCTCCAAAGTCATTTTGAAGCCATTTGTAGAACGCGGCATACTGCGGATGCGGTGTTAGATCTCGTTCAAACATCAATCGCATCGGATCGCCAGAGATGCCTAACGGCGGCTGTACTCCAATCCACACATTGCCGAATTGCACTCCACCCCAAACTAAATCACTCCCTAATGTCTTAATTCCACTTGCGGATAGTGATTTCCATTGTTTCTTAACTCTCGAAGTGAGTAGATAGCCGAGCCAACTTTCTAATGTCTGGATTGACACTGCAATTGAATCGCCTTCATCCGCACTTTTTACAGCTTGAATTAAAGCTTCTCCATCTTCGGGCAAATTGTCGATCGTATATCCCTGCTCTTTCATGGTCTGAAGCAGTTTGATCAGCGATCGTGGCACATTTAACAATGCTGCTGTTCCCACTGCTCCATATCCCGGAGGAAATCCATACAATAAAATTGCTATTTTTCGCTGTTCAGTTGGAGTCCTGCGTAACTTAATCCATTGATTCAATCTTCCAGTTAAACGATCGACTCGCTCCGGCACTAAGTAGATTGTTTCTCCAACTAAACCACCGAGCGGAATTGTATCGATCGCTCCATCCAATTCAGGCAGCGAGTACAGCACAACACTTTGCAACCCGCCTATTCCCTGCCTTGTCCAAGAATGAATATCTTGAATCAACAACGGAGCCGCAACAATGTAAGGAACATTCTTCGCACTGAGAATCCGTTTTGCAACTTCGATCTGCCGTCCTGCTTCCATTGATCCGGCTGGACCTCCGACTAGCGGAAATCCGATCGTTGAAACAATCGCATCGACTTTCACCGCCTGATCCGAAAGTGAAAGCGTTTCTTTGACTCCGAGATCGCGCTGTTGTTGCTCATATTCAGTCGTCATCAAATCACGAACAGCAACATGACCTTCAACGCCATTGATAAAAATTGGAACCGGAATTAGATCCGCTTTTTCAAATGCTCTGATTAGTTTCGGAATGTACTGTTGGTTTGTAATAACGTGCTTCCGATACAACAGAATTCCAACCGTGGGATGATCAGAATTAAAGCGCTGATGATACCAATCTAGATATTGCTTTGGTGATTCAAAATAACCAGAATAATCGGGATGCAATAGACCAATGTTTGGAGTCTCGATCGGTTCTGCAATTTCTCCAACCGTTAGACCGAGATATTTTTGAGCGATCGTACAAAACAGTGATACAACATTCTCTATTCCACCCGCATTCCAATAGCCATAAATAATCAACCAATTCCGCAGATCTTGCACCTTCTGCACTGGCACAAATTTCAATAATTTCGGACCTGTTTTGAGAAAGCTAATATATCCCGCAAGCTTATCTTCTTCGCGCCCATTACTAAATTTATCGAGAATAAATTTGACGGGCTTCGGCATTCCTTTCGGCTTATCGCCAATTGCAAACTTCCCAAGCTGCGTCAAACTCATCAACTCTAGCGCCGATTCAAACACCAATCGAATCGGAATCGCCCGCACTCGTTCTCTTAACCAAAGCACCTGATCATAATCAAATAGCAAGCTTGCGAAAAACACGTCTGCTTGCTTAAGAGCCGCTTCAACTTCAGTCGGATTTGTGGTGAGATCGCGATCGCTAAACACCCGCACGTCCAACTCCGGACACCGCGCCTGAGCCAAGTCCGCTGCCTGCCGATACAATCCTGCATTAAACGACTCAAACCCCGCAATCAAAACAATCCGCTTCATAGTTGATGAGAAAGAAAACTCCCCTTCATTGTACGAATTGTTTCTCAACAATTTCGATTAGAATGATGGTGATGTTTGTTCAGTCCACGCCGCTATAGTTGGCCTGTGCTGCTACAAAACACTGATTGAGTAGGCGCGAACATCTTCATCTACAGTCGCAATGGTCAACCCGTTTTGTAATGCTTGACAGATAAGCATTCTGTCGAACGGATCACGATGTAACAGTGGTAACTTAGCCAGTTGAACTACACTGTCTTCGTCAAGAGAAAGACTGGCAATTTGATGAAGATTGCGCTGTTTTGGTAGATATGTTTCAGGAGACTCCGGCAGAGGCAACTTACCTAACTGGTACTTAACGGTTGCTTCCCAAATTGATACTGAACTCAAATAAACTTCATTGTCTGGGTCGCGAATGACATCTCGAACCTCGGTGGATAACCGAGTATCACCACTAATAAACCAAAGGAAAATATGCGTATCTAGCAGAATTTTCATTAGCCCTCGAACGCGCTCAAAATTTCCTCTGGTAAAGGTGCATCGAAATCATCAGGAACGATGAACTTCCCAGCGCATAGACCGAACGGTCGTAACTGCTTGTTGAGCGATACAGCAGATTCAGCCTCAGCTTGTGAATCACGAGGGGTAAGCTCTTGTGCAGTTAGCGCCTCACCTTCCTGGGCATGTTCTTCAGGTATATTAATATACTTCTCAACTTTCAGCACAATGAGGCTGCTATAGGCTCTAAGTTGAGTAACTAAATTCGATAACTCTACGCTATTTTCAAAGTATTCTTTTACGCTACGGTTAGAGACAGAGATTGCGTTCCTAGCACCATCCTTGAGCTGTTTTAGTTCTGAGATTGAGAAGAAGTCAACAAAAACATCAACAATCTCAGAAAGCAACGAGAAGCCTGAGACAGTTCTTTCAAGATCTGCTTTGTATTCACCAACTCTACCTTCATTTATATAAGAAAGGCTAAGGCACAAATAAGAATACGCTACAGAATAATTAGTTATGTAGTCGATTAAACTAATTAGATTGATTGCCCCTGGAATGTCCTTATACTGATGCCACGCATCAAGCCAAGAATTAGTTATCTGATTGAAAATATTGTATTTCTCTTGATACGTTTGCGAGTTGCTCTTGGCTTGTTCTAGCGAGAACTTTGTTTCTTCAATAAGATTTTCAATCAAAGTTCGATCTGAGCTAACAAGAATATCATTCAAGTGTTGCTTCAAATACTGAATACCCTCTGACACAACTTCGCTGAGAGTGCTATTTACTTCTTCAATCTGAATGTTGTTCATAGCAAATATTTCATTGGCGTTTAAAAAGCAGATGAACTACTCTCTCATTCTAGAAATAGCGTTGAAAGAACCAGGCAGTTCAACATAACCATATTAGTATGCTGACAGATAGCGAAGATCTCTCATTTCCAATAAAAAAGGAGGTCTAAAACCTCCCGCTAATGCTCAGAGTTAGCAAACATTCAGAACTTGCTTACGCCAGACCCGTATTCATGCCCTGTTTACCCGTAGCCAGTTCCACCTTCACAATCTTTCCACCCATCTTTTGGATGCGTTGCTGTTCTTTGAACCAGTTCTCGTAAGGCACAAGCTTGGTAAAGAACGTATTTTGCAGTTCGCGCTGCGTCCGAATTCGAGTTTGGCTCGGAACACAAGCGGTAATTTTGAACATTCTCATGGGATCTCTCCTAAAGGATGAAGAAAGGCGCAGCAATCAAATGCCTTGCAAGAGTCGAGTTTAGAAAAATCTCAAAAAGGGTCGATCGCCAATTCAGCTAATAGGTTAGCAGCTTAACAAATTGGCACGATCGTCGGCTTCACAAAACCTCTGTTTAAAAGGTTGGAAGCCAAGAGTCAATATTAAATCGCAAAAGCTAAACAATGCCTCAACAACTTAATACTCACTCCAGACTTCCAAACCAGCCCGAAAGCTAAAGAACGAAGATTACCTCATTCTCAATCTTTCGCGAGTTAGCTCAAACCAGAGCTGATGTAGTCGAAGTAAACGCCCATTTCTTTACCGGCATCAGAACCAACCAATCCAGCAGTCACTTCTTTCATGGCTTGGATCGATTGAACGGTTGCGCCAATAGGTACACCCAAGCTGTTGTAGGTTTCTTTCAATCCATTGAGAACGCGCTCATCGAGGATCGAAGGATCTCCAGCCAACATTGCATAGGTTGAATAGCGGAGGTAGTAATCCAAGTCGCGGATGCAAGCAGCATAACGACGGGTGGTGTACATATTTCCACCGGGACGGGTAATGTCCGAGTACAACAAGGACTTAGCCACAGCTTCTTTAACGATCGCTGCTGCGTTAGCTGCGATGGTGGTAGCTGCACGAACGCGCAGTTCACCCGTTTGGAAGTAGCCTTTGAGCTTTTCGAGAGATGAAGAGTCAAGGTACTTACCTTGAACGTCAGAAGTATTGATTACCGAGGTAATTGCGTCTTGCATGGTTAAAGTTCCGTAAGTCGCGTGGTCTAGTTAAACAAGGAGGAAATCGATCAAGGCAGCAATTACTGCATTGCACCGATAACATAGTCGAAGTAAGCGCCAGCTTCAGATGCATCATCAGACGAGAGCAACGACGCAGCAACGTTCTTCATCGCGCGAATGCCTTCTGCAACCGCAGGAATCGGAGTTCCCAACGAGTTGTACATTTCTCTTACGCCGACGATACCGATTTCTTCGATCGGGGTCACATCACCTGCAACAACTCCGTAGGTCACGAGGCGCAGGTAGTAGTCCAAGTCGCGCAGGCAGGTAGCAGTCATTTCTTCGCCGTATGCGTTTCCACCAGGAGAAACAACATCAGGACGCTTTTGGAACAATTGATCACCTGCTTGCTTGACGATGCGCTCACGCGAATCGGTCAAGGTTTGTGCGATCCGCAGGCGGCGCTCACCGGTGGTGACGAAGCCTTTGATCCGATCCAATTCACCGGGGCTGAGGTAGCGTGCCTCAGCGTCAGCGTTCACGATTGACTTCGTGACAATACTCATTGATGGATTCCTCCAAGGAAATGTAACCGAGTGTGTTTAAAACGGGAGTTCCCCAAATGGCTTTGCAAGTTTACGCGCTTGGAGCCGTGGTTTCCAGCTTCTCAGGATGTCTGAGGGCTGTCAAGCTTGAGATTGGTCAGAACTGCAATAAAGCGTTTCGGGCAATCTCTGTGACGCAAGCGCTTTGACTTAGCGACCTTCCGAAATTATTGTGCGGCATTGTGTTCACCATCCTAGTGAGTCTGAAACATTTTGTAATATCTTTACTCAGGATAGAGAATGTGCTGAGCGAATCTGCCCTTTAGTAGAGCCAGAGATAGTACAAGCGGTGTAAAATCTGCCTCACGGTTGATTTGAAGCGCTACATGAAGCGGCCTTTTTCACGCAATGCCTCGATCGGCGCTTGGTGTTCTCTTGCAGCCCTGGTCGGGATTGGCACGCTGTCCTACTCCACGTTGGCAGGATATCGCGAGGCGAAGCGGTGGGAAAATCACACGCAACAGGTTCTGCTGACCACTCAATCCTTACTTTCACAGCTAAAAGATGCTGAGTTGGGGCAGCGGGGATATCTGCTCACGCAGGATCGCCAATACTTACAGCCGTATGAAGATTCAATTCAAACTGTCGATCGAATAATGGTTCGGTTGCGGAGTTTGACTCAGAATAATCCAAGCCAGCAGCAACGGTTGTCACGCATTAATCAATTGCTGCTCGATCGTTTTGCTCTAATCAGGAAAACGATTAAGTTAGCCGATGCAAATCAATTGGATCAGGCGCGGTCAATTGTGAAGAGCAATCAAGGTCAATCTTTGATGACTGAGATTCGCGGGTTGATTGGCGAAATGCAGAATGAAGAAAACCAATTGTTAGAAGAGCGAACGAATGCTGAGCGAAATCGGCTGAATACGATCGTGAGTCTGACGATTCCAAGCTGTTTGGCGATCGCGTTGTTTCTAGAAGTTTTGGTTTGGCAATTGCGATGGAATTTGAGCCAGCGTGAACTCGCGGAGCAGGCTTTACGCAAGCAAAATGGCAAGTTGAGCTTGCTGTACGATACAACGCGAGAGCTATTGTTCGCGGAAAATCCGATCGCGTTACTGGATGATTTGTATGAGAGGCTGTCTGCACAGTTGGGCTTAGATTTATATCTTAATTACTTAGTGATACCTGCTCAGGGACGCTCTTCTTTAAGGCTTGCTTCATCTCGTGGATTAACAGTTGAGCAAAAAGCGGATTTCTTAAATTTAGAAATTGGTCAGGCAGTGTGTGGTGGTGCAGCGCAGGATGGAATTCAAGTCTGCTTAGGTGATATTCAAAATTCGACGTTAGAAAAAGTCAGTTTAATTAAGGCGATCGGGATTACCGCTTACTCTAGTCAACCCTTGATCACTCAAGGAAAAGTGCTAGGGGTGTTGTCGTTTGGCAGTCGATCACGGACTTCTTTTACACCTGAAGAACAAGAGTTAATGCAGGCAGCAGCAGATCAAGTTGCGATCGCAATCGATCGAGCGAATTTGATGAAATCGCTACACGATCGAAGCGAACAGTTAGCCAAATCAAATCAGATTAAAGATGAGTTTTTAGCAGTCCTGTCTCATGAGTTACGAACACCGTTGAATCCAATTTTAGGATGGGTGCAGTTGCTGCGCCAACGCAAATGTGATTCGTCAGTTGCCGATCGCGCCTTAGACATTATTGAACGGAATGCAAAAATTCAGATTAACTTGATTGACGATTTATTAGATATATCGCGAATTTTGAAAGGTAAGCTGGTACTAAAAAGTGAACCTGTAGATTTACGGAATTCGATTCTATCGGCGATCGACACTGTTCAACTTTCAGCAGAATCGAAAAAGATCTCAATCCAATTTATTAGTCCTGATGTACCGTACATAGTTTCAGGAGACTCCAATCGACTTCAACAAATTGTCTGGAATCTACTTTCTAATGCGATCAAATTTACAGCAGAAAACGGACGAGTTGAAGTTGCACTAACACAGAGCAAAAGTGCTCAATCACGAACAGCCGAAGTTACAGTCCGAGATAATGGGGTAGGCATCGCCCCTGAGTTTCTGTCGTATGTGTTTGATCACTTCAAACAGGGAGATGGAAGCAGTACCCGACAATTTGGGGGACTCGGATTAGGACTCGCAATCGTGCGCCATCTCACTGAGTTACAGGGTGGAACAGTGCGCGTCGAAAGCGCGGGAGAAGGGCAAGGGGCAACCTTTGTAGTCGCATTACCCTTGTTAGAGTCTGCCGTTTCAGAACAGTTTAGCGGGCTTGAGAAACAGCCAGCCAATAAAGAAGAATGAAGCGGTAAAGAGCTGGGCGATATCTAATGCAGAGAGATAGCCGTCCATTAGTGCGGCGATCGAACGATCGGCAATGCCAAACAGCCAGGAGGAAATGCCAAAAATCCAAATTCCCGATCGCAGCCTTGAAAGGAACGTAGCCAGTTCAGTAGAGGATTGACGAATCATAGGGGTGAGAGTGGGTTCATGTTACTGTCTATGTTAAAAAATATTATAAATTCTTGCCATTATTCCCAAGATATACATTGCGTCTCTCTGACTTTATTTAAGAGAGCGTGAAGTTCAGGATTGAAAACATCGGCAAAATCTTGCTTTAGAGACATCTCTTATGGTTTGGTGAATTGGTATACCTGATTCACGCTTATTTATTTGCTGTCAGAATGCCTTACGCGATCGACTTCGGAACCAGTAACACCGTGATCACTCGCTGGAATGCAGCGACCCAACAGCCAGAAACCCTTTCTCTTCCTGGAATTTCGCAGCGCCTTGCCCAAAATCCGCCTCTGATTCCCAGTTTGATGTACGTGGAGAATGCGTCGCAGGGAAAAGTTGTGATTGGTCAACAGGTGCGCGATCGAGCGTTAGATATCAGCAGCGATGCGCGATTTTTCCGTAACTTCAAGCGCGGAATTGGCACAGATGTACAGGGATTTTTGCCGGAATTAGACGGGAAAACCGTTCGATTTGAGCAGGTTGGCGAATGGTTTCTAACGCAGATTATCAATCAACTCAAAACGACTGATCCAGAGATTGCAGAGTCGATCGTGTTTACGGTTCCGGTCGATAGTTTTGAGGCGTATCGGTTGTGGTTGGGGCAGATTTGCGAATCGCTGGATATCAATCAGGTGAGAATGATTGATGAACCGACTGCGGCAGCATTGGGATATGGATTAAGCGATCGACAAACATTATTAGTCGTTGATTTTGGTGGTGGAACGCTGGATTTATCGATCGTTCAAATCAACGTGAACGAAATCTCCCAGTCAAAACCGTTGGGATTCATTCTGAAATGGGGACAGAAATCCTTTAAGGAACAGTCAGGACAAAAAGCAAGAATCGCTAGAGTGGTGGCTAAAGCGGGACAGAATTTAGGCGGCTCAGATTTAGATAATTGGATTGTGGATCATTTCGTCAAAACTCAAGGACTCACGGCAACACCCTTAATTGCAAGACTTGCAGAACGGTTGAAAATTCAGCTTTCTCTTTCTACGCAAGCGCAGGAAGTGTTCTTCAACGACGAAACGCTTGAAAGTTATGATTTATCGCTCACGCGACCGCAGTTTGAGCAAATCTTGAGCGATCGCGGATTTTTCACTCAGCTTGACGAGTCAATGGAACAAGTGCTGCAACAAGCTCGCCGTCAAGGATTGGCAACGAGTGATATTGATGCTGTTTTATTGGTGGGTGGAACGGTTCAAATTCCAGCCGTTCAGAACTGGGTGCGGCAGTATTTTGACGAAAGCTTGATTCGATGCGAAAAGCCATTTGAAGCGATCGCTCAAGGCGCATTACAACTGAGTCAAGGCGTACAGCTTAAAGATTTTCTCTACCACGGATACGGCATTCGCTATTGGGATCGCAGGCAAAATCGCCACAACTGGCATCCTTTGGTGAAAGCAGGGCAGCCTTATCCGATGGAGAAGCCCGTTGAATTAGTTCTAGGGGCATCGATCGACAATCAACCCAGCATCGAACTCGTCATCGGTGAAATGGGCGCAGAAACGCTTCAGACCGAGGTGTATTTTGATGGCGATCGCTTAGTTACTCGAAATCTCGCCAGTTCTCAAGCTCCGGTGCAGGCATTAAACGATCGAGACGGGTCGCGCAGCATTGCTGAACTTGATCCGCCGGGAGTACCGGGAAGCGATCGCATTAAAGTGCAGTTTCAGGTGGATAGCGATCGCTTCCTCAAAATCACGGTTGAGGATTTGTTAACGGCACGAACGTTAGTCGAAGATCAGCCCGTGGTGCAGTTGAGTTAAGAATCGCGCTTTCGCTGGCTCCAAGTCGCCCCGACTGCCGCGCCCGCACCCGCTACCATTCCTGCCATCATGCCTTCACCCGTCTTTCTTACAGGATCTTGGGTCAAGCACTGACTGGTCACGACTTTATCTTGCAAACATTGACTGCTTTCTGCCCAGCTTGCCGAGCCGCCTAACGCAACGCCAGCCGCACTGCAAACCAATACGACAATCCAAGCCGGGGGATGTTTTTTTCTACCCATACTTAACTCTTCGGGTTTAATCTAGTGGAGGAGTACACATTACTTTACTCGCAGATCGAACCCTTGCTCACAAAATTTGCGAAGTTTTGGTGTGAATTTTTAAATAAATTTCATCTATCGAAAGACAGAAGTGTAGAAAGCCTTGATTGATGCGACTTTGCTCAGTTTTGAGGAAATCTGACTAGAATTGAGAATAGCTTAACATTCAGTCATACATAAGCTCGATCGACGTGGAGGAATGCTCAACATGGATGCGGAAACGATTAAAGAACGGATTAAGCTGATCGAAAGCAAGCGCGAATCTCTACTGAAGCTGATGGAACAGCCGAATCTAGGCGCGTTGCGGATTGACGTGAATCAGGCGCTTGAGGAAATGGATATTTTGATTGAGGAGTTTCAGCAGACCTTCCCGGATGCTTAATCGTCGATTGATCGCTCCGTTTCACGCAGCGATCGGACTTGCCAATACACCAATAGCAAAGCGATCAGTAACAGCAACGTTGCCGCCGCCGCCGCATAACCAAAATCAAATTGAGCAAAGGCTTGATCATAGATGAAGTAAACGAGCAAGTTTGTGGAGTTCATTGGGCCGCCGCCCGTGATTACATAAACTTGCTCGAAACTTCGTAAGGTGAAAATTGCGGTGGTAACGGTGACGAAGACGATCGTCGGTTTCAATCCCGGCAGCGTCACGTATCGAAACTTCTGCCAAGCGTTTGCCCCGTCTAATTCTGCGGCTTCATATCGACTGATTGGAATGGTTTGCAGTCCCGCCAAAAACACAACCATATTAAATCCGATCTGCTTCCAAATGCTGAGCAAGATCAATACAGGCATTGCCCAAACCGTACTCTGAAGCCAAGGAATCGCGGGAATATTAATCGTGCTTAACCACTGATTGATCACGCCATCGGTTTGAAAGAGCCAGCGAAACCCCAATCCAACCGCTACAAGTGATGTAACCGATGGAATAAAGTAAGCGGCTCTGAGCAATCCACGAAACAGAATCGATTGATTTAGCAAGACTGCTAAACCCAAGGGAATGATCAAGCTGGGAATCACGGTTGCGATCGTAAAGTAAGCCGTATTCCCCAATACTTGCCAAAAATCAGGACTGAGCAGCAATCGCCAATAATTCCGCAATCCGACCCAACGCACCCCTAATCGGGTGAAGCTGCCCGTGGTGAAGCTGAGATAGCACAGATACGCGATCGGGTAAATCACAAACACACCCAGCAGAATCAACGCAGGGGCGAGAAAAATCCAAGCGGAGATCGCTTCTCGATCCAATAAGCGCGAGAATCCGGAATCTGCTCGGGGTTTAGTGCGAGGGGAATCAAAGAGCATGAGGGCGATCGTTCAAATTAGGGTTATTTTATCTGTCTGGCTATCAATTAACAGCAACAATCAACTTTTAAGAAATTGTTTCTACCAGCGATCGCAACCCCTACGCTAAACTGAGAAGCTGTTTTCTCGATAATAGTTCTCATGGTTGCGCTCATTTCACCTGAACACGCCGAATTTCCGTCTCATCCGCGCCTCAAGCTCGGCGTAATGGCATCAGGAAGCGGAAGCAACTTTGAAGCGATCGCGCAATCGATTCAAGACGGGCATCTCAATGCAGACATTCAGGTGGTGATTTATAACAATCCGGGTGCAAAAGTCGTCGATCGGGCGAACCGATTTAACATTCCCGCCGTTTTATTGAATCATCGAGATTTTGCCAGTCGGGAGGAGCTAGACCAAGCGATCGTCGAAACCTTGAAGCAGCATTCAGTAGAGTGGATCATTATGGCAGGCTGGATGCGAATTGTAACTCCGGTTTTGATTGAGGCATTTCGAGATCGTATTCTCAACATTCATCCCAGTTTGTTGCCGAGCTTTAGGGGCAATCGCGCTGTTGAGCAAGCCTTAGAAGCAGGCGTGAAAATTGCAGGTTGTACCGTTCATTTAGTCGTTCCAGAAGTTGATAGCGGTAACATCATCATTCAAGCAGCGGTTCCTGTACTAGCAGAAGATACGGTCGAAACCTTGCAGGCTCGAATTCACGCAGAAGAACATCGAATCTATCCCATAGCGATCGCAATTGCAGCGGCAAACTCCTTTCGTGAATACTGATTTACATCATCCTTTAGACTGATGTGTAGTTCGTCTGGAAACGGCATGATATATGCAGATTGAGAAGCTCATCGTCTAACACAAGGGCAGTCCAAACCGGGTAGGGACTGCTTTTTTATTGGCAAAATTTCGGATCTCTTCCCAAACTTCCCCACTTCAGGCACAATCAAGCGATATCGTGATCAAGTGCCGCGCATGGATGCCTTTTTTGCTCAGTTCGTGCAGTTAGTTGTTAACGGAATTTCTGTCGGGAGCATTATCGCGCTCTCGGCGGTGGGGCTAACGCTAACTTACGGAATTCTGCGACTCTCGAATTTCGCTCACGGTGATTTCATGACGCTGGGCGCTTATTTTACGCTGCTGTTTAATGCGATCGGTATCAATATTTGGGTATCGATGTTCCTCTCTGCGATCGTCACCGTTGGAGCAACTCTATTGGGCGAGAAACTGCTCTGGTCGCCGATGCGAAAAAAACGAGCAACCCCAACCACGCTGATTATTATTTCGATCGGGCTTGCCTTGTTTATTCGCAATGGCATTATTTTGATTTGGGGCGGTGGCAATCAACGTTATAACCTTCCTGTGCTTCGTGCCTTGTCTATTTTTGGAATCAGTATTCCATTCAATAAAATATTGGTGATCTTATTAGCGATCGCGGCGATCGCGGCATTACATTACCTGTTGCAAAACACCAAAATTGGTAAAGCGATGCGGGCAGTGGCAGACGATTTAGATCTAGCCCGAACTACGGGAATTAATGTCGATCGCGTTGTGATTTGGACTTGGGTAATCGCCGGAAGTTTGACGGCACTGGGCGGCAGTATGTTGGGATTAGTGGAAGCCGTGCGCCCGAATATGGGCTGGTTCTTGATTCTGCCGCTGTTTGCGTCGGTGATTTTAGGCGGAATTGGTAATCCTTACGGTGCGATCGCGGGTGGATTAATTATCGGCATCGCGCAAGAGGTCGGAGGTGGATTGACTGATTTGTTAGCGCCGTTTGCTTCAAATCCGATCGCTGGATTCATTATCGCAACTCGCTTATTTACAGCCCAATACAAACTCGGATTTGCATTGTTAATTATGGTGATTGTGCTGTTAGTGCGTCCGCAAGGATTGTTCAAAGGAACCACTTAAAACACAATCTCGCAAATAATCCCGAACATCAAAGAAATCACTCCAGGGAATAAAGGCTTTATTGCGTTCTTCTAAATACCGAGTGAGCGGCGATCGTGCAAACACAATTTCGGCAGCTAAAGCGAGATTTAGATCGGTAATCGAATCTCCGATCGCAATCGATTGATCCGCCTTATATTTCGCCATAATTTGTGCTTTTGCCACAATTTCTGTCTCACTTTCGTAAGCAGAATAAACCTGTAAAAACTGTCCTTTTGTATCGACTTCCATCGCATGAACTGCATGAATTCGCTGCCGGAACGGATTCAGAACAGATTCAACCATTCCCAATAAACCGCCAGAAATCACGACAAAAAGAATCTCTTTGGATTCAAGAAAATCAAGCAGTTCTAATAAACCAGGGCGAATCGGTTGCGATCGCGTGAACTCGATAATGTCATCGTATCGCGCTGCTGGAATCGATTGAATAAACTGTCGGACTCCATCCCGTAAAGTTAGGCGTTTCGCATAAATTTCTGGAAGTAAACGCTCTGATAATACAGGTGTAAATTCTCTCAGCATTGCGACAAAGGTTTCTGCTTGTGTAATCGTGCCGTCAAAGTCGCAAAATACAATGCGTTTCATTTTCTTGCCAGATGATTTCTACGTTTAGAGTTTGAGCAAATGAATATTTTTTATACCTTTTTTTGCGCTAATTTTCGCATTCTGCCTGCAAATCATAAACTAAAGCTAGAGGTTGCTGGATTCGAGATGATACAAACTCAAAATGACTGGTAAACCTGTTATGAGAACTCGTTATGAATTTTCAAATAAGATTACCCCAAGAAGCTCTCAGCCATTATGGTCATCGTGCGATCGAAAAGCATTTCCGTAAAGCGACCAAGCATGAAGAAGACGTTTTAGCCGATCGCGACCCAGAATCACTCCATCAGATGCGAGTGGGGTTAAGACGGCTGAGAACTGCAATTCAGGTGTTTGGGTTCGCCGCAGATTTGCCCGAAGCCGCTAGCGAAGCGAGAATTCGCAAATTTGCTCAAGTGCTGGGAGCCGTGCGTGATTTAGACGTGCTTCAGCTTGAACTCACTTCACATACCGACCTTCCGGAGCGTGAGCAGGACACCTTGAAGCGATCGCTAAAAAAACTGCATCAGCAGCGATCGCAAGATTTTGAACAAATGCAAAAAACCTTGAAGTCCAAAAAATACAGGGCATTCAAGCAAAGCATGGAGGATTGGTTAGCGTCGCCGCAGTTCAGGGCGATCGCCCAGTTGCCCATTCAAGAAGTTTTGCCGGATATTCTCTTGCCCTTGATTAGCAGCATTTTGCTACATCCGGCTTGGTTGATTGGGGTTGAATTCGAGTCCGATCAAAAAGTCTTCGCACCCATTACACCTGAAGCCATTCGGGAGCAGCTAAAGCAAGATGAACTTCTGCACGATTTACGTAAGCAGATGAAGCGATTGCGCTATCAAACTGAGCTATTCACTGATTTCTATGGCAAAGAATACGAATCCCAGGTGGATGAATTTAAGCAAATTCAAGAAGTTTTAGGAGAGATTCAAGACAGCGTGATACTGCAAGCTTTCTTAAACAAATATCTAAATGATCCGATCGACAAGCTCTGTCCCACTTTCTCAAATCGGCTCGATCAAAAAAGAACGATCGCCTGGAAAGACTGGCGATCGCTGCAAGAGAAATATTTAGATGCCGATTTTCGGATTCAACTGCGTCAGCTCATTTTGCAGCCCAAATCTTAACCAAACAAAGTCCTAACAAGCAGTGTGGGAACTCTTAGCCTATCGTTTCTGACGCTGGCGGTATGCGTACTTTCTTACGGCTCTTCGGTTTAGGTCTGATTATCTTTGGAATCTACTTCCTGGGGCAAAAAATCATTTTCACCACTGGCGGTTATGGCTATTGGTGGCAGGGAATTGCAGCGAACGCTTCTATTGCAGCCTTAGTTGCCGGAGTCTTGATGTTGATCTTTCTTCCAAGACGCGGTCGAAAATTAGGCTGGATACCGATAATCCTCGGAATCACCTTCGTTTTCTTCAATAGTCGAGCTATTCTGAATCCCACGAGTCTTTGGCAGTTTTTGGCTTCGTTCGTTTCAATCGCGCTCGGTTATCGAATGCTACTTACAGGACGATCGCCCCTCTAAAATCTAGATTGCAGCAGATCGTTGATCTGCTGCACTTTTTTATTCGCCTTCTAGCACCGAGGGAATCCCCAACACAGGACAGGGGAACGATTTGCCCAACTGCTTCACTAGCGGATGATCCGGCGCATCACAGCCCAGAATCAGCAGCGATGCGTTTTCTGCCGCCACAACCTCTTTCAGCTCTTTCGCAACCACACCAAACCGCAGATGCGTCTTGAGCGACCCGCGCCACTCTTCCGCCATACATCGGGCATTCCACAGAATACGATCGGCTTGTTCAAACAATTCCGCCGCACCGAACTGCGTTTTTGTCGCGGTTTCTAACTCCGCGATCGCCGTTCGACTGGTGCGCCATTCGCCTTCGGCTTTTACTTCGGCTTTGCGCTTTGCGCCCGATTCAAAAACCGGAATCCGCTTCATCATGCCATCTTCAACCACGTACACCACTTGTACCGTGACTTGCTTCCCGGTTGCTAAGCGGGTTTGATGAGCGATCCAGAGCGTCAAATCCAATGCGGTCTGGCTCCTGGGAGAATTTGAGTAACCAACGACGAGATTAATTCCCGACTCTGCTGCACCGCTTGGGGCTTTTGCAGGAATTAAAACCATTTTTTGGACAAGATCAGTACGTCCGAGCGTTCCTTGGAGTCGTACCAGCATCGAATGAATGTTCATGAGTGCAACCTCTCTTAACTACAAAAGCGAGAGGTGGGTGAGGGAGTTGTCCCGATCGTAAACGATCGAGTTTTGTTTAGGAAACTCAGGACAGTAGGTGTACACTGAGTCATCCTCCCAATGCCGACGGAGTTAGCTGACGGGCTAAGACTGGAAGGTGTCTTTCTCAAACGGGTGTTTGAGATTCGCCCCAAAAATTGGTTCCTCCGTTTTGAATTCGGTCAGATTACTGTTCTACCAAACTCAGATTAGGCGACCCACAGATTAGCTTCCCTAGATGTTGACGAAATGTAGGCATAACAACCTTGGCTGTTTCACAAATAATTGAGAAACCAAAAGAATCAGGAACACTGGCTCAAGTCGTTGTTAATTAATTTATTACAGGTGAGAGCGATAGAACTGCTACTTGCAAAACAAAAGCGAGGCGTTAATTAATTCAGCCCCCGTAGCAAATTCCCTTCCAATTATATCAGTCGCTCCTAAAAACCCTGTACTTCTTTAAAATCTGTATTCTCATTGACAGAAAAAATCTAATTTCAATTATTAGTTTCTGCTATCGAAACCTCGATTTCCATCCATCCTCAGGATTAAATTGTCGCGATCGCTACACTTTAATAATTGGGTCAACTGGGGAAAAGTTCCATACATCACTGGCGATGGAACAATAAAGCCACTCCTAAAAGAGAAACAAGAACGCCGAAAAACGATCGCAGACTGATTCGATCGCCCATTGCCCAGCTAATAGGAAGAACAAAGAGCGGGCTAGTACTGCTGAGCGCTTGGGCAATCCCCGTGGTGGCAAATTTCAGAGAGGTTTGCTGAAGCCAGATGCCCAGATAGGTGCTGATAAAAGCGGTTCCGGCAATTACCACAAGCAAGCGACGATCTTTCAGGGGTTTGAGCGTTTCGCTGATTTGGCGTTGTAAGAGTATCCAGATCAATAGCGCGATCGTGCCTCCAATCAGCCGGATTAACGTACTCCATAAAGAATCGATATCGGTTTGAATCAGCGCAGATCTCGATAGCACCGCACCCGCCGCTTGCCCGATCGCCGCAAGCAGTCCGTACAAACTTCCTTGTAGGGGGCGAAAGTTCTCATGCCTGTCCGAAACCCGTTCTAGAATCACCCAAACGACCCCGGCGATCGTCAGTCCGATTCCGAGCCAGGCTGAGCCAGATAAGCGTTCCTGAAGAAAGATCAAGGCAAGAATCGCAGACAGTGGCGGAGCAAGAGTTTCAAACAATAAAGTGCGTCGCGCTCCGATACAGTTAAGCGCTTTGAAATAGGCAGTATCCCCGAATCCGATACCGATTACACCACTGAGAAACAAGAGAGAAAACGCGGCAGGCTCGATCGCCGGAAAGGATTGCCCCGTGAGCAAAAAGGTCAGACCGAGCAGCACGATCGCTATCCAGCCTTTTGTAAAATTCAACGCTAAAGGAGTAATCTGTCGTCCGACTCCCGTGTAAACGATCGAGCCACACGCCCAAATCAATGCAGCCGCAAGCGCAGCAAGTTCACCCCGGAATTGTAGAAAAAAAGACATCAAAGTAAGTCAACCAATTCGAGAGTTTGAGCCGGCTCGACCAGGGTATTGGCACACAGAATCCCAGAAGCCGCCACCGCAGGAACCCCAATTCCCGGCATGGTGCTATCCCCAACGCGATAGAGGTTCATGATCGGCGTGTGGCAACTCGGAAATAATCCCTGTCCTGCTGGAATTCCCGCTCCATAAGTTCCTTGATATCGTCGCAAATATCGCGCATGAGTCAGCGGCGTTCCAACCAGCTCTAGAACGATTCGGTCTTTAAGATCCGGGATGACTCGCTCAACCGCTTGGTAAAGTGGCTGCGATCGTGCCCGTTTTTTCTGTTCGTATTCTGCATCGCGTGTCCAACCCGCAAAAGGCTCCAAGGTATACGCATGAATCACATGATGACCGGATGGCGCTAAGTTCGCATCCCACACTGAGGGAATCGAAATCATGCAGGTGTTACCCGGAATCGTAATGTCATGATCGTCATGCACAACCACATGATGTCCAGTGAGATGCTCTAATCCGTCCGCTCGAATGCCCAGATGCAAGTGCATAAAGCTATCGATCGCAGGCGTATCCAGCGCATTTTTATGATAGGAATTAGGAAGATCTGACGGCTCTAAAAGCTGAGAATAAGTGTCCCAAACACTTGCATTAGAAATGACGATCGCTGCCGATAATTCCTCACCGTTTCGCAGTCGCACTCCTCGAACTTTGCCTGACTCTACCAGGATTTTTTCGACGTGGGTTCCGAGCCGCAGTGTCCCGCCCCATTTTTTCAGTCCACGAATCAGCGCATCAATGATCGCCCCACTGCCCCCGATCGGGTAATCAATCACGGAGTTTGTTCGTTCGCCAAACATAAACGCTACTTCTGGTGCGATCGTTCCGTGTGCTTTGAGTCCCGACAGCAAAAAACACTCTAAATCGATTAACCGTCGCACCCAGGGATCACGAACGGTTTGATCCATCAAATTCCCCACCGAAGCTTGAATCATTGGCAAATTCGGCAACATCTTTAGCAGCGATGGCAAATAGCGACTCAGCAAAATCGGGGCTAACTTCCAATCGCTCCGGAGTGCCAGCGTGGGAATTCCTCGCAACCCTTCGTAAAGTTTGAGAAATCGCTTTTCGAGTTCGATGAGTTCGATCGCGCCCTGCGGAGAAATTTGGGAAACAGCCGATCGATATTTCTCTAAATTGCCGTAAACCGGAAGTGTGGCATCCGAGAAGTGATAATGTCCAAACGGATCGTAAGGAACCGCTTCTACCGATTCCCCCAGAGCATCTAGCACTTGACGCAAAGGGTTTACAGAGTTTGAATCGCTTAATCCACAGTAAAACGATGCCCCGGAATCAAAATGAAACCCCTGCCGGGAAAAGCTATGCACCGCGCCTCCTGGAATGGTGTGGCTTTCACACACCAGCACCGACTTGCCATAACGCGCCAAGAGTGCACCTGCAACCAACCCCCCGATTCCGCTTCCGACTACAATCACATCTTGCATCGTTTCTTGACTCTACCTTAAGAGTTCTGTCATCTCTAACCATTATTGCTAGAGTGAATTGACGCTACAAAAATTTCACTATGGCACAAGCAAAATTAGGGGACACCGTCCGCGTTCACTATACAGGAAAGCTCGATGATGGCACGGTATTCGATTCTTCAGCCAATGGCGACCCGTTGGAATTTACGATCGGAGACGGCAACATTATCCCCGGCTTTGAAAAAGCGGTCGTGGGCATGAGTCCGGGAGATGCAAAAACCGAAGTCATTCCGGCTGAGCAGGCGTATGGCGAGCATCGCGAAGAAATGGTCGTTGTGGTCGATCGTGCTCAGATGCCACCAGAAATGCAGCCTGAAATCGGGCAGCAGCTAGAAATTCGTCAACCCTCTGGAGAAACGATTCCAGTCGTGGTAACGGATGTTTCAGAAGCAGACATTACGCTAGATGCAAACCATCCTTTAGCCGGAGAAGATTTAGTTTTTGATATCCAACTGGTCGAAATAGGTTAATAAAACTGATTAATCGAGAAATAATGGGCTTTGTGGCAAAAAATGTTGTTCACAAAGCCTTTTTATTTGTCAAAATTCCGTAATCTGTGTGAATTCAGATGAAGCTCGATCTTGAGCCAGCTTTCTCTATATAAAGAGGGAAATCTATGCTCAGCCCGCTCCGTTGTTAAGCAGTTCTGCTCACTCCCTGAAAGGGGTAGACGGCGTGGTTTAGACCAATAAGTTATCAGATTCACACAGAGATGGATTTGACAACTTCTGTAACACATGGTTTCTATCTATGAAGAAGCTCTTCTGGTCTTTAATCAACTACTATGCGTAAGGGACTGCTGCATAAGCCCGTTGTCTTCTTCGGACCTATCCTCGACAAAATTCTTCTGACTCATTTTGTCGTGATCGGTCTACCGACAGCGCTGTACTACTACATTTTGGAGAACGGATGGGATCTTTCCTTTCTTCACATTCTGATTCCGATATTGTACCTAGTGACCTCGATCGTGGTAGTTGGAGAAGCGCTGTCCACCGCGATCACGTACCGTCGCGGACACATCGCCAAGGTACCAAAATTTGGGATTGTGCAGAAATTCATGCGCTCTCCTCGCACTCAGCCTCTTTACCCGTTGCTCGGAGCCGCAGTTGACTTACCCAAATGTTCGCTAATTGTGGCAGCGTATTTGCCGAACGAACAGCAGATTATTCTAGAAACCCTGGAGTATATCTTAAAGACGATCGAGCGTCCCGAAGCAGGTTTAGAGGTGATTCTGGCATACAATCGCCCAGAACGTTTACCGATTGAAGACCGCTTAGAGCAACTGGCTGAGCAGCATCCAGAGCTTCACTTACTTTGTGTCGAAGGCAGTCGATCGAAAGCGCAGAACATTAACGCAGCTTTAGAAATTGTGACCGGAGAAGTGACTGGTATCTTAGATGCGGATCACCACCCAAATCCAGATTGTTTTACCCGCGCTTGGCGCTGGCTCTCAAACTACCGCTACAGTGCTGTACAGGGGCGCAACGTGATTCGCAATCGGGGTTTTAACTTCATGACGCGGATGATTGCGGTCGAGTTTGAGTGTATCTATGGAGTCAGCCATCCAGCAAAATCGCTGCTAGTCGATACAGGCGTGTTTTGTGGTGCAAATGGATACTGGAGAACTTCGGTACTGAAGCACATCGGATTTAGTTCAAGGATGTTGACCGAAGATATCGATGCGAGTTTTAGAACCTTGCTAAGCGGACACAACATTGTGCATGATCCGACGATCGTAGTGACTGAACTTGCACCTGTGGATGTGAGAGCTTTCTGGTTCCAGCGCAAACGGTGGGCACAAGGTTGGCTAGAAGTCACTTTGAAATATCAAGCCCTGATTGTGCGATCGCTGCGTCTAGACAATTGGCAGAAAGCTTATTGGACATTACTTCTGGTATATAGTGCAGGCTTTCATTTCATCGCACTGCAAGCGTTTCCGATCGCGTTTAGCTTGACACTGACAGGCTCCGAGGCACCGAATATTGCTCCGGAGTATATTTGGACGATGACTATATTGACCCTAGCGAGTGGGCCACTACAAACGCTCGCGGCTTGGCTGGTGAGAACTGATGTCATCAAACACTCTGCTAAAGATTTCTGGATTTACTGTGTGTTTATTCCGTTCTACTGTGTGTTTAAGAGCGTGATTGCGATTACGGCAATTTATGACCACATTGTTGGCAATACCGAGTGGATTGTGACTCGTCGATCGCCCGATGCCCTACCAGAAGCCAAATAAAAAAGGGCACCCCAATTGGGGTGCCCTTTAATTCATGACGAAACAGCTAGACTATGCTTGAGGCACTTCAGTCCCGGCTTCAAGCGATCTAGCAGTGTCAGCGAGATTGAGCTTCACGACTTTTGCCTGCTCTACCTTGGGCAAGGCCAAACTGAGGATACCTTCCTTGAATTCAGCTTTCACCTGATCATTCTGAACTTCAACAGGAAGCGGGATCACGCGCTGGAATTTGCCGTAGCGAAACTCAGTTCTCAATAATCCATGCTCTTCGGTACGTTGCTCTTGACGGTGTTCACCGGCTAGGGAAACTGCATTCCTTGTCACCTGAACGTCGAGATCTTTCGCGTCGATGCCAGGAAGTTGAGCGCGGACAACTAACTCGTTGCCTGTATCTTTGAGTTCGATCGCAGGTGTCCAGTCAAAAGAGTCGCTCGAAGCGACAGAATCAAACAATTGGTCAAACTGACGACGGAGCGTATCGATTTCGCGCCAGGGGTGCCAGTATCTCACTAACATATTGTGACCTCTTGGATAGCGATTAAGAACTTGAACCTTCATGTCCTTATCGTGCCGTACCCATCGCTATCTGACGGTCAGGAGAACTGTACTACTTCAGTAGAGTTAACCGATATTAGGCCAGTACAAATTCAACCAGTGAATTCACACCCAAAGCATATTCAACCTCATCGATTTGATCGCGATCGCGCCATTCATCAATCACTCCTAATAGGCAGCGCACCGCTAAATCGCGTTGAATTAATTCTGTTACAGCTTGCCAGGCATCCGGTGCATTCGAGAAAAAGCCAAGCTGAATCATGCCACCTTCATGCCACCAAATGCTAATCCAACCAGCATCTTGTTCGGTGATTTCGATGTGTTGTCCAAGGTAAGTCATCGCTACTTTCGCCCCTCGATCTGCGTCTTGATGAGTCTTAGAATACGAGCAGGAATGAGGGTTTGACCTCTACTAAAAAGAAGGGATTATCTAGCAGCACTCTCTCTTCCGACAGTAACCGCGAGATAATCCTCAGCACAGATTGAAGAAGTTGATTTTGTATCAATCGGGCATAGATACTATGCAGCGCTGCGGGTGACAAGTCCCCAAAGGAATATAGCGATCATGGCTCCAAGGACAGCTACAAGTAAGCCCGGTAAGCTAAATCCGGTCGCAGTGAGGCTGATTGTTCCTTTCGTCAGAAGCGTGTAGAGGCTTCCACCTAAGAACGAACCAATGATGCCTAAAATCATGGTGCTGAAGATTCCGCCGCCCTGCCGTCCGGGGTAAAGGAGTTTGGCGATCGCGCCTGCAACGATTCCAAGTACAGCCCAAGCGATAATATTCATGCTAGTTTCTCCTAAAGCTTCAAATTTTTAGGTGTGGAGAGTCGATCAATCGATCGCGGATTTCTATCTAGAGGGGTAGTATATCCCTGTTTTTGCCTTCATTAAAAAGAAAACATTTTTATTTAATGATTTGATCTAAAAAAGGCGCGATCGACCGATCGCGCCTTTTTTAGGTCAATGCTATCAGGCTTCAGCTTATGGAGTCGGAATCGCTTCTCGCGATGGGGAAACAAGCTGCGATCGTAATTGATTTTCTTGTGTACTCGCAGGGTTCACAGGAGTCATCACCTGTACAGCATTTCGCGCTTCGATCAGCTTAATTGCTCTGGTCACACTTTCCGGCAGAATCACCACTAAGCTGCCAGGAGTTGCACTATCCAATGCGGCTTGAATTGCAGTGGTTTCATCTAGAATCGTTTCAAAGCGGGCATCAGGTTTAGTTTCGCTCAAACCTTGAGCAATCAGCGCTGCGGTATTGCCGCGATCGCGTCCGCGATTGTCGTCATCTTCTTTAATGATGATGCGATTGAACAAGTCGGCTGAGAGTTTACCGAGTTGCACAAAATCTTCGTCGCGCCGATCTCCAGGTGCACCAATCACACCAATGCGCTCTCCTTCTTGCCAGTTCTGCACAAATCCACCCAACGCTTGATAACTATGCGGGTTGTGGGCGTAATCGATCAGCACATGGAACTCTCCAAGGCTGAATAGATTCATGCGTCCCGGTGTTTGTTTGGTGGAAGCTTGGAAGGTCATCAGTGCAGCACGAATGTCTTCAATGCGAACACCTTGAGCAAACGCAGCCAAACTTGCAGCGAGAGCATTCGCAATCATAAACGGTGCGCGTCCGCCTAATGTTAAGGGCACATTAATCGCCTGCTCAATGCGTAATGTCCAATCGCCCTTGAGAATCGACAGATAGCCATTCTCATAAACGGCAGCGAGTCCGCCGCGCTGAGTGTGAGATCGAATCAATTCATTCTGCGGATTCATTGAGAAATAAGCGATCTGAGCCGTGACTCGACTCGCCATCGCAGACACGAGCGGATCATCAGCGTTCAGCACCACATAGCCTTTAGGCAGTGCTGCTTCTGCAACCACGCTTTTCACCCGCGCCATTTCTTCGATCGAGTTGATATCCCCCAATCCCAGATGATCCGCCGCAACGTTCAGCACAACACCCACATCGCAAGCATTGAAGGCTAAGCCCGATCGCAGAATTCCGCCTCTGGCACTTTCGAGCACTGCAACTTCAACCGTTGGATCTTGCAAAATCAGTTGGGCGCTTTGAGGTCCCGTATTATCTCCAGGTTCAACCAGGTAATCGCCAATGTAGGTTCCGTCTGTCGTTGTGTAGCCAACTACTTGATTAGTTTGCTTGAAGAGGTGAGCGATGAGCCGAGTGGTTGTAGTTTTTCCATTCGTTCCGGTGATCGCAATAATGGGGACGCGCCCATTCGTATGTTGAGGGAACAACATATCGATCACAGGTTCGGCAACATTGCGGGGAATGCCTTCGCTCGGTGAAACGTGCATCCGGAATCCAGGAGCCGCATTCACTTCGACAATCACACCGTCCATTTCGCGCAACGGCTTCGAGATATCCTCGGTTACAACATCAATTCCGGCAATGTCTAAGCCGATGATCTTGACAACGCGCTGCGCTAACCAGATATTTTCTGGATGAATGTCATCGGTACGATCGATCGCCACACCGCCCGTACTCAAGTTTGCTGTCGCTCTGAGATAGCAGATTTCCCCTTCGGGTAGAACAGTTTCCAGGGTGTGTCCTTTTTGCTCTAGCAACTCCCAAGAGGTGCGATCGAGTTCGATCTTCGTCAACACATTATCGTGTCCATTGCCTCGACGCGGATCGCGATTCGTTTCATCAATTAATTCTTGAATCGTCGATCGACCATTGCCAACGACGTGCGCCGGAATCCGTTCAGCCACAGCGACCACTTTTCCATTCACGACTAATACTCGATGATCGCACCCGTGATAAAAGCGCTCCACAATCACCGATCGCGACACTTCTTTTGCCGCATCGTAAGCCGCTTCTGCTTGCTCCCAAGCGGTGATGTTAATCGTAATTCCCCGCCCATGATTGCCATTTAGCGGTTTAATCACGATTGGATATCCACCCACATCGGCGATCGCATCTTCTAACTCATCCAGATAGTTCACGACTGTTCCACGCGGGACAGGCACCCCTGCCGATCGCAGCATTTGTTTCGTGCCTTCTTTATCCGACGCGAGTTCGACTCCTAAAATTCCCGTCTGATTGCTCAGCGTTGCTTGGATGCGCTTTTGATGCACCCCGAAGCCGAGTTGAATCATCGATCGCGCTCCTAACTCCATCCAGGGAATATTGCGCGATTCGGCTTCTTTGACCAGCGTTTCTGTACTAGGTCCTAATGCACATTCGGCAGCAATATTGCGTAAATCCTGGAGGTCTTGTTCCAGCTCGTCTTTGGGATAGCGACCTGTTTCGACTAACGTTTGGCAAATCCGAACAGCCGCCCTCGCGGCATAGCGTCCAGCCCGTTCGTGAATGTATTCGATCGCAACTTGATACACCCCAGGCTCAGCCGTTTCACGAGTCCGCCCAAATCCCACCAGCATTCCTGTAAGTTCCTGGAGTTCAAGCGCAACGTGTTCGATGATGTGTCCCATCATCGTGCCTTCTCGAACCCGCGCCAGAAATCCACCCCGGCAACCCGGAGAGCAATAATGCTCCACCAAAGATGGAAGCAACTCGACCAATCCTTCATAAAATCCGGGAATCAAATGAGAAGGCGTTTCGGCGAGGTCTTCCAAATCTAGACGCATTAGAATAACCTTGTGGCGGCGAATGCTCCAATAGTTGGGACCACGCAACGTCTGAACTTTCAATATCTTCATATCGCTTCAATTCTGGGATACAAGCTGGGGGTAGATGAGAGTCTTGAAATTAAAAGGAAATCAACCGTGAACACAAGTTTCAAGTTTCCGGCGTAAGCTGAATCAGTAGTTTGTAAAGAACTGGTTTCCTCGATCGTCGGATCTGGGAGTAGAATTTCGTAACACAATGTAACTGTTCTAATGGGCACCATAGCAGAATTGCCGATCGATCAAGATTAAATCAATCTGCGGATGCGTGATCCCAAGATGACTGTTTTCGATAGTTTCGGATCAACATCATGCGCTGGCGTAAGTCAAATCGACAACCTGCACTTAAAACGTGCAGCCGTAAATTTCCCATGCAGAGCGGGTCAGTTTTGTCAATTTCTGCTTGATTGGTGTAGGTCATTTCGCCAGGGTCGATAATCGTCACTGCGCCTTTACCGAGTACCTGAAGAATGCCATCGCCCTCAAACAGAGCACAGGTGTCTTCATCAATTCCAATGCCCAACAGCGTCGGATGCGCCACGATCGCGCTCATCAGCCGCGCCATGCGATTGCGATTGTGAAAATGCTGATCGACTAAAACTTCTGGAATAACGCCCAATCCCAGCGTCATATCGACCAGAGAATGATTCGGAGATTCACCACTACCGCCGCCTGCAATCATGTGATAACCCATGACGGCGGCACCCGCACTGGTTCCGGCAAGCGTAATTTCTCCTGCCTGCGCCCGCGATCGCACAATGTTCATCACCGGGGTATCGGCAAGCAATCCACAAAGCCGAAGCTGATCGCCTCCAGTCAGAAACACGCCGGTACATTCGCTGACGTACTCTTGCAGTTCCGGCAAATCACATTGAGCGCGATCGTCAATATTCAGCACCTTCGCTTCTTGTGCCCCCATGTCAATGAAAATGGTGTGGTAGCGATCGCCAATGACGAGGGGTTCACGCGAGGCAGACGGAATAATGGCGATGCGGGCATCACTCCCTCCTGAGCGCCAAAAGAAGTCACGGAGAATATCTCGACCGTGGAGTTTATCTTCTGCACCGCCGATCACCATAATGGCGGTATTGAGGGACTGAGGCATCTGCGGTTTAATCGATTGCAAGACTGACTCTAGCATGAAGGATAAGGAATATAGGGATGAACGATGAATGAGTGGCGAGAATTCGGTTTAGGATCAAACGGGTAGGATTGGCATGAGGGATTGAAGGTTGGCGATTAGATTTCGTATGACTCTCAATCATGCCAAATTATCAATTCCTTGTAACGCAATTTCGCTCTTTAAAGTATGCGCTTCGATATTGTGACGTTATTTCCTGATTTCTTTGAGTCGCCGCTCAGTTCTGGGCTGCTGGGAAAAGCGTTGGCTAAAAATATTGCTGAAGTTCATTTGACCAATCCGCGTGATTTTGCGATCGATAAGCATCGGCGGGTTGACGATGAGCCCTATGGCGGTGGAGTGGGGATGCTGATTAAGCCGGAGCCAATTTTTGCGGCAGTGGAATCCCTCCCAATTCTACCGAGGCGCGAGGTGATCTTTGTGACACCCCAAGGAGAGCCAATGCAGCAATCGATGCTGAAAGAATTTGCCACGAACTTGGAGCAAATTGTCATCATTTGTGGACATTATGAAGGAGTAGACGAGCGAGTGATGAGTTTAGTCACGCGTGAGGTGTCGCTCGGAGATTTTGTGTTGACTTGTGGAGAAATTCCAGCATTAGCATTACTCAATGGCACAATTCGATTATTACCAGGTGCGATCGGTAAAGAAGATTCACTGAAATATGAAAGTTTTGAAGCTGGATTGCTCGATTATCCGCAATATACTCGTCCGCCTGTGTTTAGAGGATTAGAGGTGCCTGCTGTTTTGCGATCGGGTAATCATGCTGCCATCGATCGCTGGCGCACCGAACAACAAATCGAACGCACTCGGATTCGTCGTCCAGACTTATATGCTGATTGGCTGAAAGAATCTGAGCAAACTAAAAAAAAGGTCAATCTCGAATAATGTTTATCCAATCATTCCGCCTGCTGTGTGCCACGATCGCAAGCTCTCTCGTTCTCAACTCGATTCAAATCCCGATGCCGTTGAGATCGGAGATGTTGATTGATTCTGCTGCTTATGCAGCCCGTAGCGGTGGACGAAGTGGAGGCGGATCGTTTAGCCGTCCTTCAGGAGGTTCGAGTAACCGTTCTTCGGGAAGTTCTAATCGTAGTAGCGGCTCCGATTCCGGTGGAGCTGTGGCTCCTCGATCGGGTGGATACTATGGCGGGGGTTACTATGGCGGCGGATACGGTGGTAGTTATTACGGCGGCAGTGCGGTTCTGTGGCTGATTGTGGGATTGATGCTGGTTGGAGGAACAGCGCTAGTCGTTTGGTTCATTCTTAAAGCAGGTAAGAAGGGAGGAGGTGAGCTTGAAAACGATGTCGTGACGGTGACAGAAGTTCAAGTTGGCTTGCTTGCAGAAGGTCGGGTGATTCAATCTCAATTAGCAGAAATTGTTCAACAAGCGGATACGGAGACGATCGAGGGACTTCACGCCGAATTACAGGAAGCGGTGCTGGCGCTATTGAGAATGCCGGAAAACTGGAGTCATGTCCGCGCTAGTTCTCAGACGGTGAAGACCCGCGAAGAAGCGGAGAAATTGTTTAATCAACAATCGATCGTAGAGCGCAGCAAGTACACCACAGAAACGCTGACTAATGCGAGCGGTAAACTGGTGCAAAAAGACTTTGAGCTTGATCCAGACAAAGACCCTGCTTCTTACATTGTGGTGACATTATTGGTTGGAACCGCAGATGATAAGCCTTTGTTTTCTGAAGTCCGAACGATTGAAGCACTCACAGAAGTTCTGACCCAGCTTTCAAGCCTCAATATGGATTATCTGCTCAGGTTTGAGCTGCAATGGACACCACAAGTTGAAGGCGATAGTCTCACTTACGATGAGATGCTGATGGAATACCCCGAAATGTTGCAAATTTAGACCTTATGAAGCAATCCACAAATGTTTGGGACTATAAACCTTGGTGGTGCCAGCCTTGGTCAATCTTGTTAACGGCTACGGGATTGATTAGCGGCAGTTGGTTGCTGTTGCGCTCGATTTGGATCACCGTCGTCGTTGCAATTCCAGTTTTAACCTGGATGGTTTTCTTTCTCTTGATTTATCCTAAAGCCGTGGCAAAAAGTCTTGAGCAAGAAACTACGATCGATTAAATTCTGATAGTAACCAAGCACCAACCTGACTTTGATTCTGTTGCCGACTACGCTGGAGGGCTTCTTGCAGCAGGGCGATCGGTAATGTTGGTAGAACTAAAGACTCTGTAATCCGACGACTGCCTTGATTTTCGATCGCAAATGCTAGAATGCGAGCGCTTCTGACATCAAAGATCCAATACTCTTTTACCTGCAAATCTTCGTATAAGAGCCGTTTTTCACCCTGATCATCCGATAAGGAAGTGTTGGCAATTTCGATGACCAAATCTGGTGGAGGAAAGCGATCGAGATCGATGATGCTTGTTCCCCAGGGCACAACTTCTGCGTTTTCATTCAGATAGTACGCTAAATCTGGCTGTGCTTCTCGAACGCCTGCTTTGCGAAAGGTACAGTTATTGAGTCCTTTCGCGGGAATTGCTTTCGCAATGCAAAATAGCGCTACTGCGTTATTTGCGCTCGTATTATCCGCAGCGTGATCATGCCCAAGTGGTGTCATTTCAATTCTAAATTTGCAATCATGATAATAGCTTTTTGCTTTCTCAAAGTCTGGATGCTCGATCGTTTCTAGATATTCCTGCCAGCTTGCAGCGACCCAAGTCTCTGTTGGAATTTGAATGATGCTCATGATCAATCCAGGAGAACATAAGCATATGTTAGCGTTGATGAACCTGATTCAATAAGAAGCTGTGCAATGCCAAACTATCCTGGGATTTCGAGTGAAGCCTTTCGTCATCCGCTCGATCGACAAGCAGAACAAGCGTTGCGGAGTGTGCCCGGATTTGATCTGGTGGCTCGAAAGTTTGTGGAGTTTGTCTACGAACGTCCTCGCTACATCTACTTGATGGGTAACTCAGTTCAAGTGGGCGTGCGACAGTTCTCAACGGTTTATCAAATCTTTCGCGAATGCTTGCAGAGCTTAGATATTACGCCTGAGCCTGCTTTGTTTGTGTCACAAGCGCCATCAGTGAATGCGTTTGCACTTGGACAAGAAAAACCTTGCGTCGTATTGAATAGTGCACTACTAGATTTGCTTTCTGAAACCGAACTACGATCGGTAATCGCTCATGAACTCGGACATCTTAAATGTGGACATACGACGCTGACACAGATGGCAATGTGGGTGAACTTTGCGATCGCAGGCTTAGCAGATCTCACCTTTGGTTTAAGCAATTTCATCAGTACGGGTTTGATGTTGGCGTTTTATGAATGGCTGAGAAAAGCAGAACTCTCCGCCGATCGCGCTTCATTGCTCGTTATGGATGAACTCAATCCCACACTTAACGGCATGATGCGATTAGCAGGAGGTTCACTAAAATATGCTCACGAAATGAGCTTAGAAGAACTGATCAAACAAAGCGATCGCTATCAAGCATTGGATGATGATCAATTGAATCAGCTCTATAAATTCTCGCTCTACAACGATGTATCAAATGGTGTATTTCTATCGCATCCATTTACGATCGAGCGCATTCGATATCTGCAAGAGTGGGCAGTTTCTCCTGAGTTTCAGAACATTCGCCAAGGGAACTATGTGCGCGTCGGAGCAGAAGGAGCCGTAACCGTAGAGCCGCACAACGAGGAAGCCGATCAGCTAAAACAACAGATTGAGGAATTGCAGCGAGAAATTGAGCGAATTCGACGATCGCAATAACTCAGCACCGGTAAAATCACTGCTTACAACCGTCAGTCTAATAAGTTACATACGATCGAGAAAATGTCTGCTACCATACAGCATTGGCTTATTTCTACGGTGTGAGGAAAAATGTTGAATCCTGTTCGCTACTGGAAGCTATGGTTAGCAGCTCCAGCGGTTTTGTTTTGGGTGCAGTCGGCGCAAGCTTCCGAAAAGCTGCAAGCTCAGGTCTTAGAAGCAACCCCGGCACAGGCGGCTCCCGTCGAACCTGTTGCAGCCAACAAGCTCAAGTCTGACGCGAAAGACGTAACACCTAATTTTGATCAAGTGAATAGTGTTGCTGCACTGGAAACAGATGCACCTGCAACCGGAATGGAGCAAGTCACCTCGGTTTCTCAATTTACCGATGTTCGACCGACCGATTGGGCATTCCAAGCCTTGCAGTCTTTAGTCGAGCGCTATGGCTGTATCGCCGGATATCCCGATCGCACCTTTCGAGGCAATCGAGCCACCACGCGCTATGAATTTGCCGCAGGTTTGAATGCCTGCCTCAATCGCATCAACGAACTGATCGCCGCTTCTACAGCGGACTTGGTTAAAAAAGAAGACCTCGCGACGCTGCAAAAACTGCAAGAGCAATTTGCCACAGAATTAGCAACGATTCGGGGTCGTGTGGATGCGCTCGAAGCTCGCACTACAACGCTAGAAAAACAGCAATTCTCAACCACAACGAAGCTCTCTGGCGGCTTATGGATTAACCCGACCATTGCGCGGAGTACCGGAGATGTGCGATTTGAAGGGGTTCCCGGTTCAGCAGCAGATACACGATTTGCAGGAGCAAGAACAGCAGGTGGCGCACCGATTTCGGCGATCGCGCCCGATCCAGAGCCGACGCTCAGCTTCCTCACCTGGCTCACGCTCAACACGTCGTTCACCGGAAGAGATAGCCTGGTGACGCAGCTAGCAGCAGGCAATGGTATCTCCCCGTATAATCAATACGCCTCGGCTGGATTCTTCAATGCGACGGGCGTTCCATTCTTTGATCAAACCGGCGGAACGGTCAACGGACGCAGCGATATTGTGATTCGAGACTTTTTCTACACTTTCCCGGTAAATGAGGGGATCAAAGTTACGGTTGGACCTCGGATTAACTGGTATCGCCATTTCGACGGCAACCGCTTCCTCAACGTCTTTGCCTCAGGTGCAAGTTTCGACACCTCAAACAGTACACAGTCGAACAGTATCGATCGTGGCTCTGGACTGGTTGTAGAAGCACAACTCAGCCGTCAGTTTCGCCTGGCGTTGGGCTACTTAGGCGAGAACACCGAGTTTCTACCGTCTCAATTCGGTTTCAACACCTCAAGCAATCCGGGGTTTGGACTATTTGGCGGCACTAACACGGCTTCGGCAGAACTGACCTTTTCGCCGAGCGAGACGTTCAATCTGCGCTTGCAGTATAACTACTCGCGAATTCAGGCCTATGGTGGACAGGTTGGAGGCGCGATCGGTGAGCCGATTCCCTATGGATATTTAGATGCAGGTCCTGGTTTCTCGGTGCTGCAACCCGATGGTAGCGTCACGGGCGGCGGACTGAAATATGCTTACGCCAGTATGTTTGGCGTGAACTTCGATTGGCTGGTGACTCCTGGAATTGGTTTGTTTGGTCGCTATAGTTTTGCCAATACGCGACTCAATCCGGTAAATAGTTTAGTGCGGACGCAATCCTTCCAGGTCGGTGCTGCCTTCCCAGATTTGGGTAAGAAGGGCGCACAGGCGACAGTCGCATTCTTGATGCCGATGGATATTACACGGGGTCGTCAATTCTTCGCTTCTGGCGGTGGGGATGGGGGAACGCAGTATCAGCTTGAGGCTTCGTACTTCTATCCGCTCAGCAACAACATTGCGATCGTGCCGACGTTCTACGCGATTTTCAATGCCAACAACTTCAACAGCAACCCGACAGTGTATGTCGGTAACATTCGCACCCAGTTTAGTTTTTAGATTGGGTTGACGATCGTTAGATCAATGCACAAATCAGTAGAGACGCGATTAATCGCGTCTCTACTGATTTGTGGGATAAGCGCAAAATTAGGATTGCGGCACCCAAACCGAAACCGATCCCCCGTTACACCCGAATTCACCCCAGCCTTCTGCATTGGTCGTCACCGGGTCTTGAACATGTTCGGTGATGTCGATGTAGGTACGATCGGGCTGTCCCACCTCCATCCACTTACTACCGCCTTCGCCATTACTCATCACCACTGCCATTCCGCCAGAATGCTCTTCATTCCCTAAGCGCGTCCAACCGACTAAATTAGGATGATCAAAATAGTTGTATTGATCACCATAAGCATACTCACGCCGCGCATACAGAAACTTATCAATCAGCCAGCGATGACAATCTAGCCACACTTCATGCTCGTTGCCATCATTACCATAATCGCGATAGTGCGCTCCATAATAATCGGGGTAAAACAGGCAAGGATAGCCTTCACATCGCAGCAGAATTAACGCATAAGCCAGGGGTTTAAACCAAGGTTCAACCGGAGACTCTAGTGACTGTAGCGGTTGAGAATCGTGGTTCTCAACCATTGTCACCGCCAAAGTAGGTTGCTGCTGTACCAAAGTGTTATCAAAAATCTGGCGCATATCGTAGCTTTCGCCCGATAGACTCGCCACATGGAAGTTGAAGTGCAGTGGCGCATCAAACAGTGCAACAGTTCCCTGAGTTGCCTCAATGAAGTAATGCAGCGCTTCCACTTCATACGACCAGTATTCACCCACCGCGAATAGATTACGCTGAGCGTACTGCCGCATCTGTTCCAACCATTCCTGAAAGAACGGCGCTTTGACGTGCTTAGCGGCATCAAATCGAAACCCATCGATTCCGGTTGTGTCGATGTACCACTCACCCCAACGCTTCAATTCTTCACGCACTTCCGGGTGATTTATATCGATATCGCAGCCCATGAGATAGTCAAAATTGCCTTTCTCTAGGTCTACATTCTCATCAAATTCCTTACCTTTCAGCAGATAAACCGCTTGTCTTTGTTTCTCATACTCGTCGTAGTCGATCGCATCAAAATGCCACCAGTGCCATTCCATCGTGGAGTATTTGCCGCCGCGACCAGCAAACGTGAAATGTGTCCAAGCTTTGACGCGCTTATATTCGCCGATCGCTTCACTGCGATTGTCTGGACTCATTGGAGTGGCTTCAATTTCTTCTTGCTGGTCTGCACCCATACGGTGATTAAAAACAATATCTGCATACACCTGAATGCCTGCTGCCTGAGCCGCTTTGATGGCGTTTAGGTATTCATCTTTGGTGCCGTACTTTGTCCGGACTGTCCCTTGTTGCTCAAATTCGCCTAAGTCATAGAGGTCATAAACCCCATACCCGACTTCATACCCGCCTCCGACTCCTTTGTAAGCCGGAGGCAACCAGAGCGACGTGATCCCAACTTCTGCAAGTTCTTTAGATTTTTCTGCGAGTTCATTCCAGAATGTTCCATCACTCGGCAAATACCAATGAAAGTACTGCATCATCACGCCATTCGGTTCAGACATATCCCGATTCCTTTTATCAAACTTAGAGCAATAACCTTACAGTTCTGGTGCGATCGCAAGCCTTTATGATCACGGCTTAATCTTTCGTCATCCAGATTTTAAGTAAAGCTCTAGCTGATTTCTATCTACCGCAAGAGAAATCTTGACGAGAATTTTTTAAGTCTGAGTGTAGATTGGGCAGAAGATGCGATCGTGCGTCAATCTTCGAGAGCGGCTGCATTACCGCAAGTCGCAACGATCCCCAGTACCGGAACTCGCGCAGTTTGTAGCGTGTCTAACATTTGTCTCAAGTCGGCTTGATCCGTTTTACCCATTCCGGCAACGACGAGCATTCCGTTGGTGTAGGTAGCAAGCAAGCTACTATCGGCATAGCTGAGCAGCGGAGGCGCATCGAAAATCACTAAGTCATACATCGCTTTGAAATAGTCATTCAAGCGCTGCATCTTTTGGGATGAGAGTAGCCGAGTCGGATCGAGGGGCATTTTTCCACTGGTGAGAATCGAAAAATTAGTGCGTCCCAGCATGGGTTCATCGCTGCCGCCCAGCGTGACCAGCGCTTCAAGCCGCTGAATAACATCTTGAGGATTCAAACTTTGGGCAACCAGTTCGGTCAAGCCTCTACTGTTTGTGATTTCTAATCGTTCGGCAATCTCTGGGTGACGCAAATCCGCATCGACCAGTAACACTCGCTGTCCCATTGCGGCTGCCGCTTGCGCTAGGTGCAGAGCAACTGTCGTTTTACCGTCTCCGGGTGTCGCAGAACTGACGACCAGCGATCGTACCGGATGATCGGTGTTGAGCAATCGGAGGTTGGTGTAGAGCGATCGGAATGCTTCGGTAAAAGCATTCTCCTCGGCGAGTTCAGTGGAATTCTGCGCGATTTGTAGATCTTTCAGCACTTCGGGCGTTTTGACTTCATAAGGAATCACGCCCAAGATCGGCAGCTTGGAGAGGCGTTTGATGTCCGAAATGCGACGAACTCGACGATCGAGCCGATCGGACAGCAGCGCTGCCCCCGATCCCAACAGCAACCCTGCCAGCGCCCCTAGAATAATGTTGCGCTGCGGCGAGTCTGTGGCTTGGCTAGGACGAATCGGTGGAGTAATCAGTTGCCAGGGGATGTCCTTTTGAGCGGCTTGAACTTGGAGATTCTCGCGAGTGCCAAGCAAGCGGGTTAAACTGTCGGTTGCCACCGTGCGTTCACGATCGAGATCGGTAAAGATGCGCGTTAACACAGGCAAGCGCTGCACTTCTCCATTCCAGTAAGCATCGGCGCGATTTAGCACCTGTCGTCGCGTTTCGAGTACCGAGAGATCCGAGCTGACTTTAGATAATTGATTGCCCAGCACGCGCTGCGCTTCTTGCCGCAGGACTGGCACCAGGCTATTCCGCTGCTGCTGCAAGGCTCTCATTTCCACTGTATCGCCCTGAAAGCGCGTCGATTCGGTGGCGATCTTGGCTTCAAGGTCACGCAGCTTGTTTAGAACGCCTTGATACGCACCATCAGCGGCAAGTGCTGCCCTCGCACCATCGCTCCCTTGGAGGTTGCCATACTGCCGCTGCATTTCTGCAATCTCCCTGTCGGTTTGGAATTTTTGCTGAGAGATCGATTGAACTTGTCCAGTGACTTGCCCTGCAAGCGACTCTGGTGCGATGAAGTTATTCTGCTGGCGAAAAGCTTGAAGCTGACGTTGCAGATTGTCTACCCGTTTGCGGGTTTCACCAATTTGACGATCGACAAAGGCAATGCCATAGCTGAGATTGCTTTCACGCTCTTTCTGGCTGTATCTCAGATAGCCTTCTGCCAGCTTGTCGAGGACAAATTTGACGCGATCGGGATCAGAGTCGCGGTAGCTGACTTGAATGAGCTTAGTGTCGGCTGGGCGCTCGATCGTCAGCTTTTCCGCAAAGTTTTCCCTAGCGATTTCCGGGTAGCGCTGGGCGATTTGCTCGGCGATCGGTTGCAGCAACTTCGAGCTTTTCAGCACCGCAATTTGGGTTTCGTAACTGATGTTGTCTTGATTAGAGGACGAAGCCGCTCCTAAGGGATCTCGGTCTTGCTGGTTTTGAATGCTGACCGGTTCAATCAGAAGCTGGAACCCGCTCTCATAAGTGGGTCGCTGATTCCATGAAATTGCCCAAGCTACAGCCGTCGTTGCAGCGGTCACTCCTGCGATTAGCGGAATTTTGCGTCGCAGGGCTTCTAGCAGTTTCCCCGAATCTTCGTCAGCTTGTGTGGAGTCAGGCACCAGCAAATATTCTGGAGCATGGGGAGCTTTGCCGTTTTTTTCGGAGGCAGAGAGCGGTGTTTTAATCTGGTTTTCCATGAAAGCACCTAAAGAAAAATCGAGGGCGAACAGCACCGAAAATAAGCAAGAAGACCAGCGCCTTCACAGGTGACAGAAGCTTTGAGTAATAGCCTTTACAATCCAAATAAGAATCGGAACGGCAAGACCTGAAGCACAGGTCCGAGGACGTTGTTGAGCGTGTCGCCCGTTTTCGCAAGTCCATTACGATCGACGACCAGCACGTCACCGTCTTTCAACAGCGGATTGCCTTTTTCATCAATTCCACGCGACAGGTCGATCGAGACATTTTGACGAACCACAGAGCCATTCGAGTTGAGTCGTACCAGTTCTACCCGACGACGATTCGCTTGGCGCGTAAATCCACCTGCTGCAAGCAAGGCTTGATTCAGTGGCGTATTCATCGGCACTTCGACTTGACCGGGCTTCGTGACTTCGCCAACTACGGTAATTCTGACCGACTTCGGCGCAAAGCTGGCATCACCAAGCTGTCTCGCTTCCTCTGAGTTAAGGGCAAGTGCGGTTGGGATTTCGATCGTGTCACCTTGCTGCAAGACTAAATCCTGTTTGAGATCACCGGATTTAAGCAATTGCCAGAGATCGACACTGATCGTTTGAGGAGCGCCACTGCGGGTGTTGCGACGAACTTTGACTTCTTTTAGATTTGCAAGCTGTTTGATGCCGCCTGCTTCTCGAATCGCACTAGAGAGCGTGGGGGTTTGATCTTTAATGATGTAAGGACCTGGACGAGCGACTTCGCCCACGATCGCAACATTAACGGGTTGAGCGGCGCTGACGCTAAAGTTGGCATCTGCCATTTGTGCGACTTCAGCCAAATTGACCGAATTTGCCGCAGGAATAAAAATCGAATCACCATCGCGCAGGGACAAATCTTGACGGATATTACCCGTGGTAAACAGTTCCCACATGTTGAGGCGAATTTCCTGGCTGCCGTTGCGTCGCACAAGCACCTGACGTGCATCCGCAGAGCGATTCATTCCGCCTGCCTCGCGAATTAGCTTCGTCACGGTGGGGAATTTTCCACCCTCGCCAAACGCTAGAGCATAGGTTCCGGGCTTGCCGACCTCACCGGCGATCGCCACGTTGACAGGACGGGCATTCATCAAGCTGACATCCACTGTGGGGTCTTTGAGCAGGCGGGAGTACCGAGCGGCGATCGCGCTTTGAGCCTGACGGATCGTTAACCCGGCGACTGGAATGCTGCCGACCCGGTGCAGATTCAGTGTTCCATTGACGAGGACTTGATATTCTTTGCTGTACTCTGCCACGTTAAAAATATCGACGCGGATGCGATCGCCTGCGCCCAAGGTGTAGGAGTCAGCATCTGCCGTATCTACATTAGACGAAGCGGCGGGAATGGGTGGAGTTGCAGGAGGTAGAGGGCTGCTGGCCGAGGTGCTGTTAACCAGTTGAGCCGAGGCGCTGGCGTTCAGGGTCGGTAATGGAGCCGAGATGGGAGCCTGGGCGATCGTTTGAGATTTTTCGATCGTGCTGGCTCTGAGCAATTGCCGATGAATATAGGTAGCAGCATCAGCGCGGGTCACAATATCTTTCGGGCGTTTCAGAGCGGCGATCGTGCTCGATTTTGTGGCTACTCGTTTAGTGATGCTTTTGAACTGGGCATCGGTGATAGGGGCATCCGGTCGGAATGTCCCGTCGCTGTAGCCCTTCATGATGCCTTGCTGCATCATTGCTGTGATGCTGGGCTGAGCGCGATGACCCTGCACATCCTTCGGAGCGCTTGCCGTGGCTTTTGGAGCAGCTTGATCCGGGCTGACGGCAACTTTAGGCGGAGGCGGAGGAAGCTTCAGGGTTTGTTCGATAATGGCATCGATCGGCAGTTGGTTCACATCGGTCACGCGCAGACTGGGCTGTGATGCGGCAACGGTTGGGGGCGGCGGCGGGACGATCGATTGATTTGCTGACACTGCGGGTTTTGCGATCGCGGCTGGATTTGCGATCGTGGGGAGCGCAGCAAACAGGTTCTCTGGCTGAGAAAGCGCAACTCGATCAGGGAGGGGCGCGGCAGAAGGAGCAGAATTTTGCTTAGCGTTGGATTTATTAGGCGGTGTGGCGCTCGGAGTCTTTGCATCGGAGCGGGCTAGCTCTTGAGCCACGACTGCTGCAAAAGCACCCAAAGCGAGGAGCGATACGCGAGTCGGCGATAACTTCAACTTCATAAGCTCACAGGAGGATATAAACTCGTCTATTGAGAGTGCGCAGTCAAACAGAAGCGCAGGGAATTTCTAGGCAATTTCGATGCACACGACTACTGATACGGTAATCTTCCGGAGAAATCAGGACAAAATCATGAATGTTGTCAAAACAACATCAGAATTTTTGCGGGTCTTCAGTGGGAGCACGCCAATAGAGCGGTGTTGTTTTCGGTGGTGAGATTTTGGGCTGTGAGCTAGAAGTTTGATCTCTATGACGACGAGCGTTGCTCCTGGAAAGTCGCGGAATTCTAAGCTTGAAGAGTAAATCAGGAAATTACGGATAGGTTTGACCAAGCTTTGTGCAGCAATTGAGGTGATGCTCCTTATTTATCCGTATAATCACTGCAAAGATTTCGTTTCACCAAGTTCTACTGCAATTTTTATTTCGTCTCGCTGAATTCACGGTCTAATAAAGAGACTGTGAAGCAGGGGTGGCTTGTAAGCTTCGAGCAGTTGTGGAGTTTTGATCATCAGGAGTTCGATCGTGAGAAGATTGTGGATCGCAAGTTTAGCCTTGTTTGGGTGTGGCGGCTTGGGGTTGTGGTTTGTGCATTCGTTGATTCCGTCCGCTCCGGTTTCATCAAAATCCACGCTAGAGGCAATGACCTCTCCTGCTTCTACGTCGATCGAGGAGTTGCCGAAGTATCAACGTTATTCTCTACCCAATAGCGATATTCATACGGTGACAATTTCGCCTCGGAGTCGGTTTAAAGTATCGATCTCGCTTTCTCCAACGCTTGAAACGGTGGAAGAATTTGCCAAATCCCCAAAGACGATCGCGGTTCTCAATGGCGGTTTCTTCGATCCTAAAAACGCAAAAACAACTTCGTATGTCACCAAAAATGGGAAGGTTGTAAGCAATCCGAAGCAGAACGATCGATTAATGCAGAATCCGGATCTTCAGCTTTATTTGCCACAGATTTTAGAGAGATCGGAGTTTCGCACTTATCAATGCGGAGAGAAGGTGACGTATGCGATCGCATCTCGATTAGAAAAGGCTCCGTCTGGTTGTAGGCTGATCGATGCGATCGGCGGAGGCCCTCAACTTCTACCAGAATTTACTGCGACTGAAGAAGGGTTTGTGGATCCGAACGTGGGGCGAGATTCGATCGGCGTGAATCACCGGAATGCAAGAAGCGCGATCGGAATCACACAAGATGGATCGGTAGTGTTAGTCATGGCAGCCCAGAAACCGGATGCACCGCAGAACTCCGGAGTGTCGGTGCAAGCGATGGTGGGGTTTATGCAGCGGTTAGGAGTGAAGCAGGCGTTAAATCTCGATGGCGGCTCTTCTTCTGCGCTGGTTTACCAAGATCAAACGTTCTATGGCAAAGTGGATAAAGCGGGAAAACCCGTTCCAAGAGCCATCAAATCCGCAATTGTTGTGCATGAATAAACTGGATTATGCAATCGCCACGCAAGCCCTAAAATCTGCTGATCCAAAGTTGGGTGTTGTGATTGATCAAGTTGGAGCCTGTACGCTTGATCAATCACAGCATTCCGGCGGATTGTTAGATTCACTGGCGCGATCGATCATCTATCAACAGCTTTCAACCAAATCTGCAACAGCTATTTATCATCGCTTTCTGCAACTTTATCCAAGTGGGATGAGTGCAAAAGCAATTTTAGATACATCCGATGAAATGCTGCGACAAGTCGGATTATCACGGCAGAAGATCATTTACGTGAAAGACTTAGCGCAAAATGTTTTAACAGGTTTACCAACGCTAGAAGAATTGCAGCCGCTAGAGGATGAAGCCATTATTCAGACACTCACGAAAATCAAAGGCATCGGACGCTGGACAGTTCAGATGTTGTTAATTTTTCGGCTGCATCGTTGGGATGTGTTACCTGTTGATGATTTAGGAGTTCGATCGGGCATTCGTCGCATTTATGGATTAGACGAATTGCCTGATCGCAAAACGGTTTTGCAAATTGGACAAGCTTGGAAACCGTATTCCACGATCGCGAGTTGGTACTTATGGCAAAGTTTAGAGATCCGCTAGACCCCGATCGTTAACTTCCAACTATTGATAATCCCAGTATCATTTGGAATTGCGTCTACTGCTCTTAATGACCAACGTCCCCGCGTCGATTGTCCTAGCATTCTTCTTAGCGTTGGCGTTGTTTGTAGAGAGTACGATCGGTTCAATGCCGTCTGCCGTCCTAGCGTTCTACCTTGCAATAATACGACTTGTCCCGAAGGTGCGATTAAGCTCACTTCGATATCACTAAGATAATCGTGGGTGATATTAACGCTCACTTGGATATCTTTAACCGTTGCAGAGTCATTTATCTGAATGACGCTCGTAACTCCTGATGAATTGTTATCAGGAATCATCAGCATATTATTGTTCTCAGCAGAAAGCGATCGCGCAACCATTAGCGCTGTTCTTCTCGCAGACGCAGCTTGAACCGCTTTTGCAGCATTCACTTTCCCGTAACCAAACCAATCACATCGCCCATTCGCATCATAGGTTCCTTTACGGAGTCCAAACTGTGGGTCAGGATCAGGATCAACAATTTTATCTGCGGTTTGCTGCAAGATTTGTCGAACTTCTTGCGCCGTTAAATCTGGATTTGCCGATAACACTAACGCTGCTACACCTGCGGCTAATGGACAAGCGCTCGATGTACCACCAAAACCATAAGTAAAATCGCCTTGATCATAGCCGTCATTACCGCGTCGATCGGCAGTCACAACTCCTAATCCCCGCAGTGCAACTCGAACCTCTGGCGGGGTCGCAACATAGCCAACTCCTGGAAGCCCCACACCTGGAGGTGCATTATTGCTGGGCGCGCAGATTGAAACCTCAGCACCCCAATTGCTATAAGCCGACTTTTTGTTCAAGCTGGTTGAGGCAGAAACAGTAATCACATCTGGATGCACAGTGAAACCGCCGAACCATCGAGTATTGCCACTGAGAGCATTGTTGCGCCATCCAGCTTCGTTGATGGTGCCGTTCGTCGGACGATTAGCATTGCCCGCCGCAAATAAAATGACACAGCCTTTGCCGTCGCGCCCTTCGGTAGCAGCGCGAGTAATCGCAGCGCGTTGTCTCAAAGACAGGGGGTAATTGACCGCACTCGGACCCCAACTGCAAGAAATCACGGATGCCCCACGATCGACCGCCCAATCAAATAAGTCTTCGATCGTCTGATCATCCAAAAATCCAGTCGTCCGAATCGGCATCAATGCACAACCCGGAGCAGCTCCCACAACCCCGAAGCCGTTTTCTTCGGCGACCGCAACCCCAGCACAAGACGTTCCATGATCTTCGCCTGCTTCATCTGGATCAGGGTCGAAATCTTTGCCTCTGAAGTCTCGCGGTGCAACGACCTTGCCCAATCCTTGAAAGTCGGGATGATTCAAATCGACGGCATCATCCATGATTGCAACCACGATCGATCGACTGCCTTTAGTAATGTCCCAAGCCTGCTCAGCAAACACATGAGAACCAGAGGCTAACTCCTGTCCGCCAGAGTGATTCAGGTGCCATTGTTTCGGATAGAGCGGATCTTTGGGGCGATAGTATCCCTGCTGACGCACAATGATGTTGGGTTCTGCGGTCAGAATCTCCGATCGGGTAATCAATCGGTTAGTAATTTTGAGCGGGTTTTCGGTTGAATCTGCGGTGAGTTGAAAAACGAAAGTATTGGGAATTCCGGTAATTTGTTTGACTTGTTCTAGGGCGAATTCTTCAGCGATCGCGTTGATCGCATCCGGTTGTACCGCCGGATCAAATTGAACTGTAATCTGGTTCGTGACGTAGAGCTTTGATGCAGGATTGTCTTTGATTTGATAAACATGACTCGCGTAGTTTACCTGCTGTTCTGAGCGCACCTGGTTCAATACTTGAGCTTTCTGATTCGGATCAACAATAAATTCTGTGAGTTGAGGCGGGGCTACGCCGGGATTAATTTGGATCGGGGCTTTGTTGACCAAATCCCAGGCTTGCTCTTTAGAAGTTGCGTTCACGGCGAAACGATCGTCGAGTTTTTCAACCATTAACTCTTCACCGCCACGCTGAAGAATCCTGCCGCGATTTTCTTCTGGAATGCTGGCATTTCCTTGAGATTGTGAGGGGTTCGTCATCGCACTTCTCCAACGCTTTCTAACTCATATTTCACCTGCAATCTGTCCGACTCCCAGATTGCTTTATTGTTTTTAACATCCAGTCTGCGGGAACCATGAAATCGTGCTGTATCTCTTAAGTATGTGCCCGTCAAGCCTGAACGATAATTATGAAATCGAATCGTTTGCAGTTGTTCTTTAGTCTGGCAGTGTCCACTGTGATCCTCATGCCACTCACAGGCTGCACGTCTTCCTCAACCACGGAATGCCCGCCGGATGCTCAGGGTCGAGTGCCACAAAATTGTGCGTCTGGTAGAGGCTCAAGCAGTTATGGTGGGTCATCTTATCGATCGGGCGGTGGCTCATCTGGGGGTTCAGAGGGAACCGGAGTTTCAGGTCGATCGTCGGGTCGAAGCGGTTTCGGTAGCTTTGGCGGAGGACGTGCGGGAGGATGAGTAATCCATTTTATGGGATTGAACGAGATCGCTTCTTCCAACAAATCCGAATGCCTTGGTACAACCTGGCAATGATGAACGCGACTTCTGATGTTCCAAGTCCTTATGCGCTGTATCACTGTCATCCGGTGACAGAAGACCAAGTGACCCGAATGAGGCGATCGGCGGAACGAGTTGGAGCCGTGCTTGCTCATCTTTGGTCGGTAGTGCGCGAATTTGACGCAGAAACCTTGCTTGAATATGGATTTCCAGAAGAAACCATTCGCGTGATTCAGTTCGATCGATTAGCTCCGTTTTGTATGCGGCTCGATTGGTGCTGGAATGAGAAAACGCAGGTGTATAAAGTCATCGAAGCGAATGTGCAAACTCCAAGTTTTTGGTTTGAATGTCTCGAAGGGAACGCCAAAGTTGCAGAGTATTTTGGATTCAAGCCACCAGAACTCGGACTGAAATCTGTGTTGAGCTATGCCATGAGCCAACAGCTTCAACGCGCCGCAGACTGGATTAGAAAACCGATCGAGCACTGTCAAATTGCCTTAACCACGCTGAATAACACTGAAGATATGGGAACAATGCGCTGGTTAAGACAATTCACGGCTGAAAATTGTCAAGTGTTTCCGATCGAGAAACTAAAAATCAAAAATCATCAATACTTATTTCACGAAACAACCGGAGAACCGATCGATATCTTATTCATGTGGTATCCGGTCGAGTGGGTAATTCACGATCGCGATGCCGAAGGGCGAGAACTTTGGTCAGCGCTGGAAGAATTGATCTTGAAACGGAAGATTGCGATCGTCAATTTCGCGTCAGCTTTCGCACTCCAACCCAAAAGTATTTTTGCTTTAATTAGCGATTTAGGCTTAGATTTCTTTCCTTCAGAATTGGCTGAAACGGTTTACGATCTCTTTCCAAAAACCGCTCAAACTTCAGATGAAATGGGTGACACTTACTTTGCAAAACCCGTTTTAGGACGACAAGGAGAAGGCTGTTTTTCGATGATTCGGGGTGAAGTTGGCGTAGAAAGTTCCAATCAAGATCCTTGGTACACGAATCAAGATTATGTCTATCAGGAATTACTCGATTTCCCCACGGTTGAAATTGCTGGAAAATCCCTCACGGCTTTGTGGAGTACCTGGCTATTTAACGAGGGCGACGATCGCTTTATTTCGGGTGGGGTTGGATTGCGCGTCTCCGAAGGCAAAATTACTGATGATTATTCGTATTGGTGTCCGATCGGCGTTCCTATTTAACCTCTGAGGAACAAAACGAGCTACTGGACTTCATTTGAAGAAAATGGATCTTGCAGTGATAAGATCCGAGAGTTCCGAGTTGTCCTATTAGCATTCTGCAATTATTCATGGCTCATCTGAGAACGATTCAACCCCTTTCCATCTCTGGCATTCTTTCGCTCTCAATGCTTGCAGGTGTGATGTTCCAAGTGCCGTCTGTTCAGGCTCAATCGACCAAGCCTGCATCTGGACAAGCTCGCCCGATCGATCCCAATAGCCCGAATGTGGTGCGCCCAACGGCGAATCAGAGCGATGGTTTACTGAGTATGCAGGGTGGACAACGGCTGATGAATGAAGCGGATCAAGCCGTCAAATCGCAGAATCTACCCTTGGCAATGAAGAAGCTGCAAGAAGCGCGGCAAGTTTACAATCAATTGTCTAACTTCTATCAAGAGTTGACAGCAAGTTTCTCTGGAATTGATACCCGTGTGGCAGATAGCCAGCGTCAAAAGGCGCTACAGTCGGCGGAATTGCGTGATCAAGCAACCTACCGCTTGGCGTTAGTGCATCGGGCAATGAATCAGTCTGAACTAGCGGTTCCGCTCTTGGTGCAAATTATCCGAAGCCAGCAACCGACTCGCGATCTGGGCAAACAAGCCTATCAGCAATTGCTAGAACTTGGATTTGTGGATATCCAATATCCCCGGACTGCGGATCAGCCAACGAATCGATAAGGCATCTGGGCGATTTCTCAATCGCCCAAGCCTTTTAAAGATGTTGAACTTCGATCGCACGATCCATCTTTGAAGGCACTTTTTTGTCTCTTCAAAGATGAATCATTCTAGTCAGGTAGACTCATAATTTAGCGAAACAAGCTCAATCTGTTCCTGAATTTATCCATTGTTTGAGCAGCCGAGCAACGATCGCAGGCTGTTCTAAATGCGCCAAAACTCCCGACTCTGGCACAACTTCAAATTTCCGAATCGCTTGCGGATTTGCGGCGGCAATTCGTCGCCCTAAATTGACATCGGTAAACTGTGCCTGATTTCCCCACACGATCGCAGTCGGTGTATTTAATTGCGGCAAATAAAGCGACAAATCGAAGTACAAATCACCCCGCAAAAATGACAGCGCAGAGTATTCTGCATTTGATTTTCGAGCCGATTCTAGATAGGCATTAACCATTTCTGGCGCAATACGATCGCGATTTGCAAACAGGAAGTTCTCTAGAAAATTCCGTACTGCTAGGTCATTTGTTGCACCGATCGTATAAATAATTCGATCCAAAATTGGTGTGTTGATAATATCTAAAGGAATTCGTCGTCCTGCATTCTGTCCAAAATCATCAAATCCAGAAGGACAGACAAGAAACAGCGATCGCACCAATTCCGGTCGTTGTGTCGCTAACCGGACTGCAAATGCGCCTGTGAGTGAAGCAGCAACCAAAGTGACAGGCTGATCTGAGATTTTTTCTAAGAACTCTGCGATCGTCATTACATAATCTTCGGGTCGATAATCGCGGGCGGGATGACTCGAATCTCCCCAACCCATTAGATCAGCCGCGATCGTTGACTCAAAGAAGGGATAAACTTTTGACCATTCATACGCTGAAGAGCCACCCCCGAAGCTGTGAAGAAATACGATCGGCGTTTCGTCGATTCCTTGCGCCTGAGTGTAATATGCGATCGTGCCTAAGCTGGTTTGGGTGAACTTTTGCCCGAACCCTGGAGGATGAAATTTCAGCATATGGTGTCGATCGCGGAAAACATCCTCTTCATTACAGCAAACTTTAGCAGGATAGCAAATTCTGATTCTGCTTTCTTCTGGGAAAGTCCGAACCCGCTACGAAATTCCTAGATCGCTGACTTTTTCTAGAATGAAGAGAGTTCCTCAGATTTGGAGAACCTTATGAATGAACAACGGACTCAATGGGACTTGGGTCGATTCGTGCAAACTTTAGAGTATTTTGAAGCAATTCCCGTCGTCAGTTGGCTGCAAAAAATGTTTCAACCTCGTCCCAATCCTCAGCCTGCGCTCAACAACCAGGTTCTGTTTGATTTTAGTGATCCGACGATCGATCTCCACAACACTTGGGGTGCTCTTGATGATGTCGTGATGGGCGGCGTGAGTGATAGCGGTATTCAGCTCGAAAATGGAGCCGCTGTCTTTTCGGGCAATGTTTCGACTGCGAATTCGGGTGGATTTGCTTCGATTCGGACGCGCAATTTTGATCCAGCGATCGATCTGTCTGCTTTCACTGGAATCGAACTCCGAATCAAAGGCGATGGCAATCGCTATAAGTTCTTAGTTCGTGACGATGATGGCTGGGATACTGTCGGCTATTCTCATTCATTTGATACGGTTTCAGGGGAATGGATCACCGTGCAGATTCCTTTTGCTCAACTTGTTCCCGTCTTCCGGGCGAAAACGCTGTCGAGTGCGAAACCAATTTCAGCGAATCTGATTCGCTCGTTTCAACTGATGCTGAGTAAATTTGAATATGATGGCGCATTGAATCCCCGGTTTAATCCAGGATCATTTCGCTTAGAACTGGCATCGATCGCAGCTTATTGATAGGAGAACCTAATGCGTTTATTACACACCATGCTTCGTGTCGGAAACCTAGAAGAGTCGCTGAAGTTTTATTGCGATTTACTGGGTATGAAGCTTTTAAGAAAGAAAGATTATCCCGGCGGAGAGTTCACTTTAGCATTTGTCGGCTATGGAGCAGAGTCGGATACGGCTGTGCTTGAACTCACCTACAACTGGGGAAAAGACAACTACGAGCTAGGCGATGCTTATGGGCATATCGCGATCGGAGTCGATGACATCTATGCGACTTGTGACGCGATCGCTCAACAGGGCGGAAAAGTGACGCGGCAACCAGGTCCAATGAAGCATGGCTCTACGGTAATTGCATTTGTCGAAGATCCAGACGGCTATAAAGTTGAACTCATTCAACTTGGCACACAAGGTTCAGCATCGGAAAAAGCAGCAGCCACCGCGAACGCTTGATTGAGGCGACTCTGAACGGGCTGTTATAACTATGGAGGTTGCAGCCCGTGAGGAGAAAAGTGCGTGAAACAGGTGAAATGGTTTTGCTTCGGCTTGAGTAGTCTACTCATCCTGACTGCTCCTGCTTGGTCACACTCTACGATCGAGCCAGACGGCGGGATGGATCAAGTCACGTCTGTTTCTGAATTATCGGATGTGCGTCCGGGCGATTGGGCATTTGAAGCGGTGCGATCGCTGGTGGAACGCTACGGAGTGCTGAGCGGATACCCCGATCGTACCTTTCGCGGTAATCGCTCTTTGAGCCGTAACGAGTTTGCCGCCGCGCTCGCAACTGTAATCGGCAGGATCGAAGAGCAACTCCTCGCTGGAAATGAAAACACAACGCTCAGGGAAGACATCCAAACGATTCGGCGCTTGATTACGGCTTACGGCAATGCGCTGTCTCAACTCCGATCGCGAGTCGATATCATTAGCACTCGGATTACGACGCTTGAACGACAGCAATTCTCGACAACCACAAAACTAGACGGGCAAGTTTATTACGTGCTAACCGACGGAACCAGAGCGAATGCAACCGTTCTGGCTCGTGTTCGGCTGAATTTACTCACCAGTTTTCAGGGCAATGATCGTCTCGTCACACAGCTTGAGGCAGGCAACAATGGCGGAGATGCGATCGCGAGGGCACACAATGAACGCCAAAATTTACTTGGAACCACGGGAGTTTTAGCAGATGGTGGCGGACTTGATCCGGTCGAAGCAACTCCTCAACTCAAAATTCGCAAGCTCTATTATGCGTTTCGTCCGGCTGAGAATTTAGAAATCGCCGTTGGCTCGAATCTACCGCCCAGTGATTTTATCGATCGCAACAGTTTCGCCAATCAATCCGGGCAAAATTTCGGCTCTAGTTTCTTTGCCAACAATCCGTTGATTGTGCAAAACGAGATCGATCGCTTTGGCGGAGCAGGAGCTGCGATTGCTTGGTCGCCCGATCGTAATTTCACCTTCAGGGCGCTATACGCCGCAGCAGACTCCTCGAATCCTAGCGCGGGATTGTTCCGCGATCGCTATCAAGCCAGTGTTGAAGCGGAATATGCACTTCCGAATCAGCCGATCAAAGTGCAGTTGCAATACACCAATGCAGAGATCAATGGCACTCAGATTAATGCGGCAGGTCTCGGTGCAGAATGGGCAATTCAACAGCGTTTTGGTGTGTTTGGCATTTTTGGACGCTTGGGAATTGGCAGCTATCGCGGATTTAATTCTCTCCTACAGCAAGACCTCGATCTGAATCCGAAAACTTGGACGTTAGGCGTTTCGTTTCAAAACTTCCTCATTCCTGGATCAAAAGCCGGGTTAGCGATCGGGCAACCCTTTATCACCGATCGCCTAGGCAATGCGACTCAAACGAACTTTGAAGCCTTTTTTGGTCTGTTGCTCAACGATCGCTTGAATATCAGTCCCTCTGTCATCGTCGTAACGAATCCCAATAATCGCGCGAGTCCAACGATCGTCGAATGGTCGTTAAGAGTGCTTTACGGGTTTTGAAGGCGCGGGACATAGTACATTGATCAATTAGCAACTTTTACAGGAATAAATCGTATGAATGCAGACCCCGTAACAATGATGAAACAGCAAGTCGGTTATGCGGCGGCTGCCAAAGTGCAATCGAATACGATCGTCGGACTCGGTACAGGTTCGACTACCGCTTATGCGATTCAAGCGATCGGCGAACGGTTGCAATCCGGTGATCTGCAAAACGTTAAAGGGGTTCCGACTTCGTTTCAAGCGATCGTTCTAGCCCGTCAGTTCGGCATTCCTTTAACCACGCTCGATGAGATAGCCAAGATTGATATTGCGATCGACGGTGCGGATGAAGTTGATCCACAGAAAAACCTGATTAAAGGCGGTGGTGCAGCTCACACACAAGAAAAGATTGTCGATAGTTTGGCAGATCAGTTCATTGTTGTGGTTGATAGCGGCAAACTAGTGGATCATCTCGGCTCTACTTTCTTGCTTCCGGTTGAAGTGATTCCGATGGCAGTGACTCCGGTGATGAAAGCGATCGAAAAGCTCGGCGGTAAGCCTCAATTGCGGATGGGCGTGAAGAAGGCAGGACCTGTGGTGACGGATCAGGGGAATTTGGTCGTGGATGTGAAGTTCGATCGCATCGACAATCCGGCTGAACTAGAGAAAACACTCAACAATTTACCCGGAGTTCTTGAAAACGGCCTATTTGTGGGTGTTGCCGATGTGATTATGGTCGGAGAAGTCAAAGACGGACAACCGAGCGTTAGAGAGTTTTAGCAATTTGTTGCTCAGACCGTTCGGAGTAGCGATCGGGCGGCTGAGCATAACATTTCATTTCTTTCGGTCTGCGGTGTTGATTGGTTTTACTGCAGGTGCTCGACTCACTAACGCCCACTCCTCACTCATGCCCAGAAACTGGACTTGTTTTTGCGGCAGCTTCTTCAACGATGCAGGATCGAGCAGCAAATAGGGTTGAGTATCTTCGCGCCAGCGTTTTAACAAGTCTTCAGGACTCGCTGGAACAATCGATCGCTCACTATAGAAGTTCAACGACGGGCGGAAATAAGGATAGGACGTATAAATCGTTTGCCCTTTAGCGGTGACTTCTTGAATCATTTGTGCCACAGGTTTTACTGGAAATGCTTCTTGCAGCTCCCAAAGCCAATAATTCGACATCATCAACACCAGCAGCGTCAAAAATGTCCCCCAAATCAACACCACGATAAACTGCACATCCTGACGCGCCATCAGAATGGCTGTTACCGTTAGCGTCAGCGCCAGCGTTGCAAACACCAATTGCACATCGGGCTGCGATCGTACCCAAAACGTATAGTAAATCGCACCCGCCCAAGCCACGATCGCCAACACCAAAAACACAATTACCCAAGCCCGAACCCGCTTAATCAGCGGTGGTTCTGAAGAGACAGGCTGCCAAAATCGCTGCAACTGTGCCCCAATCACCAGCGCAAAGGCTGGATAAAGTGGCATTGCATACCAAGGCAGTTTGGTTTGCATCAGCGAAATCACAGCAAAATAAATTCCGCCCCAAACCAGAACCAATTTTGCCCAGCTTAGAGTGCGATTTTCCCAAGCGTGACGAAACGCGATCGGCAAAAACACCACCCACGGAACCCCATTTTTCAGAACTTCCCAAACGTAATAGGTGATTGCTCCTTGATTATCCTCAACCGAATCCGATACACGCTTTAAAGACTGATCAAAAAAATGCGTCGCTAAAAACGTCTCACCATACCGATAGATCTGCGCTCCATTCCAGAGCGCAACGGGAATACACCCTAAACCAAATCCCGCCCATAAATATCCTGATCTCAGTAGTCGCGGCGTATCCCAGGCAATAAACACCAGCGCGATCGCTGCCAGCAAAATTCCTAAAATCCCTTTCGTCAAACAAAGGCAGCTAAATCCTAAACCGACTCCCAAACCCCAACGCAAATCTCGCCGCGATCGCAGCAAACAGAACATCATCACTAGAAAAAAACACAGAATCGCACCATCAAGCATCGCTAATCGCCCCTGCCGCACCACAGGTAGCGAAGTGAGATAAATCAGTGCTGCAAACACAGCCGTACTGCGCTGAAAAAAGACCTCACGCCCGATGCCATACAGCAAAGGCACAGAAGTCGCCGTTAACACGGCTCCAGGGAGTCGCGCCGTCCATTCATTCACTCCCCACGTCCGATAGCACAAGGCAATCAGCCAATGCACCAAAGGAGGCTTGTTCAGATACGGTGCGCCGTTGAGATCGCGAGGATGCAGCCAGGTTAGGGATTCAAACGGAGCATTCGCAATTTCACGGGCGATCTGCGCCACGATGCCTTCATCCCAATCTCTCAAGGGGAGAACACCGAGATTAATCGTAAGCAGCACGATCGCAGCACTCCACAGTCCGATCGTCCAACCTGGATCAATCCAAGCTTGAGAGCGCGGCGTTCCTGATTGATTCCCGATCGAAAGCTTGCGATCCATTTTCCTGTCATTAGATATACGGAATCATTGTGCAGCATAAACAGTCTTGTGATGGAGTTAACCCTAAAAACAATCTCTTGTCGTTCTTCTAATTGAATAGAGCAACTGTATTAATTCATAAGAATCTGAACAGATAATTTTAGCGATCCCTACCGTCTAGATTTACTAATTGAAAAATCGACAAATTACTTGTCTTGTCTGGCTTTGATCGCCCACAATGAGAAAGAGCAATAAAATTTAATCTTATTATTTCCCCCTGCCGTGCCCTCGACCCTGACACCCAAAGTTCTGCTGCCCGACTCCTCAAATTCTCCTCCATCTCGCCTCACTGGACTGTTTAATCGCCTCCAACCGCACCCCGACACGATCGTTTTGATTCTGGCAGTCGTCATCGGCGGCGGGGCTGGTTTGGGGGTGCTTGCGTTTCGCTATTTAATCGAATTCGTGCACCGTCTCGCACTTGAAGACCTGATGGGAACGATCGGTCATTTTGGGGCGTGGACTCTAGCTTGTGTCCCTACTTTGGGAGGTGTCTTAGTCGGATTGATTCGCTGGTTGACCAAAGAATTCAGTCCGGGAATTTCTGCCCTCATTGCAGCCGTGCAAGCAGGCAAAGAAATGTCAGCAACCCGCCCGATCGCGAAAACGATCGCCGCCGCCATTTCCCTTGGAACTGGAGCATCTCTGGGACCAGAAGGTCCTAGCGTCGAAGTGGGGGCAAACTTCGGCTTATTTGTAGGACAACTGCTGAAAGTGTCCCGCGATCGCCAACGCTTACTCTTAGGAGCGGGAGCCGCCGCAGGACTGGCAGCCGGATTTAATGCGCCGATCGCAGGTGTGTTCTTCGCGCTGGAAGTGGTACTCGGCACCACATTTGAGACCTCAGCCGCGAGTATTGTCCTACTCTCTGCGGTCGTGTCGGCGTTGATTGCTCAGATTGGTTTGGGCGGACAACCTGCGTTTGATCTGCCTGCGTATGAAGTACGAAGTCCATTAGAATTGCCGCTTTATTTAGGGTTGGGATTGTTTGCTTGTGTGGTGTCGATCGCCTATACAAACTTATTAAAGTGGTCAAGTGACTTCTTTAAGGGAAAGCTTCCTTGCTCAAGTTGGATGGCAAAAGTTCCGCGTGAAGTTCAGCCGATTCTAGGAGGATTATGTGTTGGACTGGTGGCGCTGAAACTACCGCAAATTCTCGGAGTGGGGTATGACACTGTAGAAGCGATGCTGCGAGATGTACAGTTCTCGCTGGTGCTGCTGATTACTTTATTGGTGGTTAAACTGTTGCTGACGGCGATTAGTTTAGGCAGTGGGTTAGTGGGCGGTATCTTTGCGCCTGCAATGTTTTTGGGCGCAACACTTGGAGCCGCTTATGGGAAAGTCTTACCTTCAGTATTGCCGATGTTTGCCAGCAGTATTGCTGCACCGCCTGCTTATGCGATGGTCGGAATGGCGGCTGTACTAGCAGCGAGCGTCAATGCGCCCTTAACGGCGATTCTGCTGCTGTTTGAAATGACCCGCGATTATCGAATTGTTTTGCCGCTGATGGCAGCCGTGGGTTTAAGCGTCTGGCTCGTCAATTTGTTTAAATCGAGTCCAGAACAGCCCTCGAACTTACAGCAAATCGAAGCAAAACGCGATCCCGATCAGGTGTCAAGTTCCACGATTTATCAGCAAGAGATTCTCAGAAATCTATTGGTTGCAGAAGCGATGCAGTCTGGTTTTTTGCAGGTCGCAGAATTGACTCCATTGCTAGAAGCAGGATTGCAACTGATTCAACATCAAACGCACAGTGCGCTAGTGGTGAACGACGATCGACACCTGATCGGCATTATCACATTACAAGATATCAATCGGGCGATCGCGCGTTGGGAAACCGAACCGCATCACGCAGAACAGGGATTGAGTCAGCGCACGATCGCCGAAGTTTGCACAACCGATATTCTCTACGCCTATCAGGATGAACCACTCACCGATGCGCTCGATCGTATGGCAACTCGCGGCTTGCATCAACTTCCTGTGATCGATCGCGCCAATCCAGATCATGTGCTTGGATTGTTAGAGCAAGAGGGCATCACCTTAGCCTGCAATCTTGCGTTAACTCGCGTGCGTTTAATGCCCTATCTCCCTCATACAGAAGAGGCAAATCCGATCGAAACCGGACTTGCCCCTCAGCTTGGTGTATTGCACTAGACAAAGACAAGCAGGAATTTTCTATTTGTTTCTGCTTGTCCAAATGCCAGTAAACATCATCAGCATTCCACCTAGAAAAATTGCGATTGCAAGACCTGCCGGAATCGCCGTTGTCCAATCGATGTTTTCCATTTGTTTAAGCCGAGAGTTCTTCTCGATCGAGTTGTTTTAAGTGGATATGTTTTCGACCTAGAGAAATCTCAAATTCGTCTCCAGGCTTCAACTCCATTTGTTTAGTATACGCTGCCCCAATCAGCAAATTTCCATTAGACTGTACGCTGATTCGATAGCTCGCGCTCCGACCACCTCGACCGCTGGTGCCTTGTTTTCCATCTAGCTCAATTCCTTCTGCATCGATTAGTGCATTCAGGAATTTCATCATATTCACGCGCTCTACACCGTTTTTTGTCACCGTGTAATAGCCGCACTCTTTAGCTTTTTCTTCTTTATTGAGATGATCGAGTTCTTTTACTTTTTTGAGCAGGGTTTCACCCACTAATGGCTCAATCTTTTTCTTTTTAGTCATTCATCCGAAGTCTAGATCAGGTGGACAGCAATCGTATTTTGTGACACTAACAAGCCTGCTAAACCAAGACAAATTTAGCGCCTTGCCAGTTGCCCCATTCATATTACACTGGCATTGCTGATTTATCACACCGCAATATAACCTGATTGATTCTTTAATTTGCAGTCAATTCTTGATGGATGAAATGAGATTTTTCAAGATTGTGATTCGGTTGAATTGAAACTTGTCAAGTGGCTCAATTCGAGTGGAGTTTTGGTTAGAATTAACGATCCGCTATCATAAAAAAAGAAGCAGATAATCTGCACTGAGCGATAGTGGCGATCTGGACGGTATCGTCGCTTGATCGACACCCAATAGATCAAAAACCTTAATTCGCTCTAGCAGCAACCTGCTCTTACCATTCATTCACCTGTGATTAACAAGTTATCAACGTCAGTTGTCAACGCTGTGTGTTCCTCATGAAGTTGAAATGACAAATCTGGAGCCGTAGAACCCTAAAAAGTATGGTCAAGTTGCAACCAAAACGCCGTTTGATCGTCACATAGGCTAATTACATTGGAAGTATCTATCGCTCAGCGCGTTCTCATCTCGCGTCTTTTTCTTCAGAATAAGAGATAGATGAGCCTTTTAATTGACCGGGGACGCACCATTAAGGAGAGTACATCACTGATGACGACATCTCGAAATACTTGGAAACAGTCTGCAATTTATTTCATGCTGCCTTTAGTTGGGGCGGGTACGGCGCTTGCAGGAAACCGTTTGCTCTCTGAAAACGCCTTCTCGCCGCCTGCCATTGCTCAGACAAATGCGGCTCAGACGAATACGATCGTGGCGCAAAATCGGACAGGCGCATTTGCAGCATCGACTGACCCGAATTTTATTGCGGCAGCGGTTGAGCGGGTCGGTCCTGCGGTTGTCCGAATCAATGCGTCTCGTACTGTGCAGTCGCGAGTGCCCGAAGTTTTTAACGATCCCTTTTTCCGGCAGTTTTTTGGCGCGGATATTCCATCGCCTCAACGCCGAGTAGAACGAGGAACCGGATCAGGGTTCATTATTAGCTCAGACGGGTTGATTTTAACCAATGCCCACGTTGTCAGTGGTGCGGATACCGTGAGTGTGACGATGAAAGACGGGCGAGAATTGCGCGGTAGAGTTGTGGGGCAAGATTCGCTCACCGATGTGGCAGTGATTCGAGTGCAGGGGAGTAATCTACCGACCGTGACGCTGGGGAATTCGGATGGTCTGAAACCAGGAGAATGGGCGATCGCGATTGGCAATCCGCTGGGGTTGGATAACACCGTGACGGCTGGAATTATTAGCGCGACGGGTCGATCGAGTTCGGAAGTGCGAGTTCCAGATAAGCGAGTCAGCTTTATCCAGACCGATGCGGCGATTAATCCAGGGAATTCTGGCGGTCCGTTGTTGAATCAGCGCGGCGAAGTGGTCGGGATGAATACGGCGATTATTGGTGGCGCACAAGGGCTGGGATTTGCAGTTCCAATTAATACAGCGCAACGAATTTCGCAGCAGTTGATCACAAAAGGACGGGTAGATCACCCCTATCTGGGAATTCAGATGCGGGGGTTGACTCCGGAGTTGAGACAGCAAATCAACAGCGATCGGCAGGTTGGTTTCCGGGTGCAGGATGATCAGGGTGTTGTGATCTTCCGGGTTCAGCCGAATTCTCCGGCAGCAAGGGGTGGATTACGGGATGGCGATGTGATCAAGCGCATTAACGGGCAAGCTGTGACTAAGGCAGAGCAAGTACAGCAAGCGGTGGAGAATGCGTCGATCGGGGGAACGCTACAAGTCGAAGTTAACCGAAACGGTCGATCGACAACGGTGAGCGTTCAGCCTGGAGCATTTCCAACTCGAACCGCTCAGGGTGGCAGCGACAACACACCATAGTTAGTCAGTGAGTACGATAGAACTCCGGATGTTGAATTCGGAGTTCTTTGCATTTTTGGGAGGTAAACATGGGTGAAATTCTCGACATTATTGAGCTAGGGCATCCAGTTCTTAGAGAAAAGGCGCGATCGATTGAACATATTCAAGACGATCGCATGCAAACGTTGATTGATGATTTGATGGCAACGGTGCAGAAAGCGAACGGAGTTGGAATTGCTGCGCCTCAAGTTGCAGAGTCTTATCAATTGATGATTGTGGCATCACGTCCCAATCTGCGATACCCGAATGCACCATCAATGGAGCCGACCCCGATCATTAATCCAAAGATCTTGGCGCACTCAGATGAAACGGTCAAAGGCTGGGAGGGGTGTCTCAGCATTCCGGGAATTCGGGGGAATGTGCCGAGATATCAAGCGATCGAAATTGAGTTTTACGATCGCTTTGGCAAGCGGCAGAAAATAGAAATGACCGATTTCGTGGCACGAATTTTTCAGCATGAATACGATCATTTTAATGGGATTGTGTTTCTTGATCGGGTTGAAAGTAATCACGACTTGGTGACAGAAAAGGAATATCAAAAGAGACTGGTATCAACGATAGAGTAGGTAACGTAATCCAATCACTAAGAGAAATATGCCATAGAGTTTTTTCATCGTTTCTCCGCTAATAAAGGGTTGATTGGCAAATAGAGCACCAAAGAGATTGCCAATTACAAGTCCGATCGCGATAATGACGGCATATTTCCAGTTAAGATTACCGCTGCGCTGGTAGACGATCGCGGCAAGAATTCCGATCGGTAAAATTTGCGCTGCAACTGAGGTTCCCGTTGCGAATTTCTGCTCCATCCCCAGCATAAGCACCATTGCTGGAACCATAATCGCTCCACCTCCGATGCCAAACATTCCGCCTGCAATTCCCGCGAGCAACCCGATTCCTAAAAGCTGAATTAGTACGATCGACATGATTGAAGTCCTTCGTGTAAACCTGTTTGGATAGTACAGGATACGCCCGCGAACCCTAGGCAAATCTGTCTTAGGAATTACATTGTTGCGTTCTGGAGTCGTGCGATCGTGCGGTGTAGTCTCTTATGTTCAACCATAATTCATCTGCATGAAACGACCGCTTCTTTCCATCACCGCAGCTTTCACTCTAGTGTTTAGCTTGTCCCAATCTGCTCGTGCTTTACCAGGGGAAACGGTGCAAACCGTTAAGAATCGGGTTGCGAAACAATCAATGATGTCGCCGCTGAAGCGAGGGATTGCAGAACTCAGCGGACTACCCTTTTACACAAGTGAAGGCAAGCTGCCGAACGGAACGATCGTGTTTTCGATGAGTCCCGATCGCCAAGATCAACGATCGCGACAAGAAACGATCGCGCTTGGAACTGCACAATCGTTTAAGGGATTTACTCGCGAGAATTTGGGATTGATTCAGCAGATGTTTAACACTGCGGTTTCGGAAGATTTTCGGCGATCGCAGTATGTAGCGCGGGTAGACTACGCCGGAATTGAAAAGCGATTCTACCGTGGAAGAACACTCGCTTACAGGACTACAGAGTTTAAGGAGCCAAACCAGGGACGAAAGTTTTATCACTTTACGGTGTTATCGCTGAAGGATTTGAACGGTGAAATTCAATCCGATCGTCAATGTCGCCAGCAAAGTCCATACGGTTGTGAGTAATGATGGGTGCAAGACCCTTAGAAGATGTTCGTAAATGAGTGCTGTTGAATTCTGCCAAGTTTCTTACCAACTCAATCAAAAGCGGCTGATTTCAGATCTGAGCTTTACGATCTTTCCGGGAGAGACGATCGTGCTACTGGGTCGGAGCGGATGTGGGAAAACGACAACCTTGAGATTGATCAATCGGTTGCTGGTTCCAACTCAGGGTGAAGTGCGGGTGAAGGGTCGATCAACGCTGAACTGGAATCCAATTCAACTGCGGCGGCAGATTGGCTATGTGATTCAAGAAGTTGGTCTGTTTCCGCATTTCACAGTGGCGCAGAATATTGCAGTTGTGCCCTCGCTTCAGAAATGGGAGCCGGATCGAATTCAGTCGCGGGTGATCGAGTTATTGGAGCTGGTTGGATTAGAACCGCAGCGGTTTAAGCATCGCTATCCCCATGAGCTATCCGGTGGACAGCGACAGCGAATCGGAGTGGCACGGGCGCTGGCGGCTGATCCACCGATATTATTAATGGATGAACCGTTTGGAGCATTAGATCCGATCACGCGGGTGGAACTTCAGCGAGAATTTGCGCGATTACAGCAGCAATTAGGAAAAACGATCGTCTTTGTGACGCATGATATTCAAGAAGCATTTAAGCTAGGAACGCGGATCGGACTGATGCAGGCAGGGCAACTCGTTGAATTAGGAACGCCCCAGGAATTTGCCCGATCGACGCATCCCGAAGCCCAAGCACTGATGAGCGTAACCGAATGGAATTCTTGACGCGCTACGGCGATGAGATTTTAGAACGGCTGGGACAGCATTTATTTTTGGTTGGAGTGGCGCTGTCGATCGCGATTCTTGTCGGTATTCCGCTCGGAATTCTCATTACGCGCCGTCCAGCTTTAGGTAAGCCGATTTTAGGATTTGCCAATGTGATGCAAACGGTTCCGAGTTTAGCGCTGTTTGGCTTTCTGCTGCCGATTCCAATTATTGGGGGAATTGGGGCGAGAACGGCAATCGTTGCGCTTGTGCTGTACTCATTGCTCCCGATTATTCGGAATACGGTTGTAGGAATTAACAGTGTTGATCCGGCAGTCCGAGAAGCGGGGCGCGGAATGGGCATGAGTGATCAACAGTTACTCTTTCAAGTTGAACTCCCGTTAGCAATGGGGGTAATTTTGTCTGGTGTTCGAGTGGCAACGGTGATTGGGGTAGGATTGGCAACGATCGCATCCGCAATTGGTGCGGGAGGTTTAGGAGAATTTATTTTTCGGGGGGTGGCGATCGTTGATAATCAACTCATTCTCGCAGGTGCAGTTCCGGCAGCGATTGTAGCGTTGGGTGCAGATTGGGGTTTAGGTTGGATTGAGAGACGTTTGACGATTAGAAAATGAAAAGATTTCTAGCATTAGGGCTTTTAGCGATTTGTTTAGTGGTGTCGATCGTTGCGTGTCAAGGAGGTGGCGATCGTCTCGTCATTGGCTCAAAGAATTTCACAGAGCAAATTATTTTAGGTGAAATTTTAGCGCAGCAGATCGAGCGCAAAACGAATATTAAGGTCGATCGTAAATTCAATTTAGGCGGAACATTTGTCTGCTTAACCGGAATTCGAAAAGGCGAACTCGACATCTATCCCGAATATACTGGAACCGCTTACACTGCGATTCTGAAACTTGGAGCAGACAGCGATCCAAAAAAGACGTTTGAAACTGTAAAAAGTCGATTTGAGCGAGATTTTCAACTCACTTGGTCAAAGCCATTCGGATTTAATAACTCATTTGCGATGGTGATCAGGGGCGAAGATGCGAGAAAACTGAAGGTTCAAACCCTTTCACAAGCATCAGCTTATACTCCAAAATGGCGTGCAGGATTTGGACCTGAATTTCTCAATCGTGAAGATGGATTTCCTGGATTGGCAAAGACTTATAACTTGAGATTTGAATCTCAACCGAAAGTAATGGATTTGGGATTATTGTATCGATCGCTCCAAGATAAACAAGTCGATATTGTGGCAGGAAGCACAACTGATGGCTTGCTTTCAACGCTCGATTTAACCGTTCTGCAAGATGATAAACGCTATTTTCCACCCTATGAAGCCGCAGCAGTAGTTCGACGCGATGCGTTCCAAAAACATCCAGAATTGAAAGAAGTTTTAGATCAACTTGGTGGATTAATTTCTGATAAAACAATGCAGGAATTAAACTATCGAGTGGATGGAAAGAAAGAGGATGTAAAACAGGTTGTTCAGGAATTCTTGAAATCTAAGTAGAGGCTTGAAAGATCTGTGCAGCGGTTAGTTGCAAATTTGGAAAAGTTGGGGAAACGATCGCATCGTTCCCCCGAAACGGAGTCATCTGATATTCATCCTCGATCAATTCACAAACCCAAAGCGTTGGCTCTTTCGAACTGCCTAAAAATCTTCTTCCTCCCAGTGCTGCGTAATCGACAATCCAATATTCTGGAATGCCCAAAGCTTCATAAGCGGCAAACTTCGTATGATAATCATCGCGCCAATTGGTGCTTACGACTTCGATGATGAGTTTGATCGTTTTGCTGTTTTCGATCGCAGATGATTTCTCCCACTTCGGTTCATGCACAATCTCACGGCGATCTAGAACAATCCCATCTGGCTCGTAAGCAGATTCGCCTTCATCTTCGATCTCATCGATTTTCACAACACACTCTTTCGGAACGAAGAAAGGTAAATTCAACTGCCGAATTAAGATACCTGCCTCGATCGCCAGAAATCCTGCAATATCTGAATGTTTTCCTCTTGGCTTTGGCACTTTGACAATCACTCCGCGACGCAATTCATACCGCATTTCTGAGTGTTCTGGATACCACTCCAAAAATTCATCAAAACTGACAGGTTTTTTCAGGGCTTGAATCATGACGATCGACCAATTTCGGCAATTTCATTCTAAAAACAAGTAGGCTCGACTTGCGACTCCAATCTGCTTGCAACAGACTGCAATCGAAAATCGAGCCTACAGCTAAACCACGATCGACGAAATTAACGACGACTGCGGTTCGGCACTTTGCTCATGTAGTCTTCAGAAGTTACGACGCTGCCATAGTTCGATTTGGGCGCGATCGAGGCTGCCACACTGAGGAAGCGACGCGGATCACCTTCGGGCAGACGACGTTCTTGCGAACGCTTGGAGTAGTAGTTCTGCACCACAAACTGCCAATCGTTCTTCACAGTTCCAACCGTTTCGCGGAAGTCTTCGCCGTAACGTGGTGTGACCAAGTTAAACGGACGCGCTTCCATGCGACGACGCTGATACGGAACGGTGTAGTCACCGAAAGCGTTGGTGTATTCTTCGCTATCGAGCAGGGCGTCAACGAATCCGTTGAATCCCTTGGTTCCGATCACGATCGACCAAGCAATCTCTTCATTGCGGTCATAGGAATCCCGACCCAAGAACCGCTTCAGGCAAATTTGCACTAAGCGATAGTTGTTGTTCACTTCTACAACGGTGCTGTAAAAGCGTTCGGATTTTGCCAGTTCACGAATGAAATCGCGTACTGTGATTGCGCCGTTTCTTAGACGAGATTCGCAAGTCACTTGGCGGTTGAATTTCAGCGTTTCATGTTCGCTGAACACTTGGCGATAGGTCGCCCAGATTAGGGCTTCCATATCTGTTGAAGAGCTTACATCTTCGATTCGATAGATGTAAGGAGTATCTTCGTTTTGGTCAGCAGTGCCGAAATTTTTCACCCGATGGTTTTGGGTAGTCGGCTTGTAAGCTAACAATGGCAATGCCATGTCAGAATCTCCCTCGTAATATAAACGGCGGTAAATTTTGGATGGATTTTTATGACTAGAAATCCAAGTCGCGTGAAACTATTATCTCGCGTCTGGTGTCCGAAAGTAGTACCCTTGTGAGCATTTATCCGATCGAACCATTGACCGCGAAAAGCAATAACAGGAAGAAAATTAAGCCTAACGTCGAAACAGAAACAGCCGTAACCGTTTTCCAATCCGAAGTTCCGACAAATTTCTCCCAGTTAAATCGCTCAAATTGTTCAAATTGCGGTTTGAACGATTGAACGAATTTCAATTCGCCTTGTTTGGGGAGTCGATCGCGATAATCGGCTCCATAGCGCGGCGTGAAGCTGTAAGGGCGCTCCGTGACTCGTTTGCGCTGATACGGAACGGTATTATCTCCAAATGCTTCGGAATACTCAGCGCTATCAATCAAAGCATCAACGAACTTGCTCCATCCCAATGTTGCCACTTGGATTGACCACGCGATCGTTTCTTCTTTGTTGTAGGGCGATCGTCCCAGTAACCGCTTCAAGCAGACTTCGACTAAGCGATAGTTATTATTCGCTTCGACAACCAGACGGTAGAACCGCTCTGATTTTGCCAAGCCGCGAACAAAATCGCGGACTGTGATCGATCGATTTTTCAGTCGAGTTTCCAGCGTAATCTGCCGATTAAACTGCAACGCTTCCTGCTCGTTAAACACTTGCCGATAGGTTGCCCAGATCAGCGTGTCCATCTCAGACCGGGTCGAACTGTCTTCGATGCGGTAGAGATAGGGGCTGTCTTCATTCAAATCAGCTTTGCCAAAGCTTTGGACGCGCTGATCCTGAGTTGCGGGTCTGTACTCTAACAAGGGCAGTGTTGTTCCCATAAAAACCTCCTTAACTACGTTCAGTAAGACCGTAACCTAGCGAAAGGGGAAACCCGCAGCAGTGCTAATCGAAGCGGGAGTTCCGGTCGGAGCAGTTTTACGGGTGGTGTCAGGGATGCTGATGTTTTCGGTCGAAACGGGCTTGAACTCGACCATTTTGATGCTGAGCGATCGTGCTAAGTCGCGGAAGTTGTTGATGTCGCCCCACTTGTAGCGGCTCTCTTCTTCGCGATCGCGCCAGTAATCCGCATAGCTCGGTGTCACCAAGTTAAACGGACGACCTTTGTACCGCCGACGCTGATAGGGAACGGTGTTGTCACCAAAAGCAGTGCTGTATTCTTCGCTATCGACCAAGGCATCAACGAAACCACCCCAGCCTAACGTGGCGATTTTGATCGACCATGCGATCGTTTCTTCGTTGTTGTAGGCTGAACGACCGAGTAGGCGCTTCAGTGCGACATCCACTAGGCGATAGTTCGAGTTTTTATCGATCACAAGCGATCGGAATGTTTCAGACTTTGCCAATCCGCGCACAAAGTCGCGAACGGTAATTGCCCGATTCTTTAGCTGAGATTCCAGATTAGTCTGACGGCTGCTTTTCAGGATGACGTGCTCACTGAACACTTGGCGGTAAGCTGCCCAAATCAGATCAGTGATATCCGTTTGATCGGCACAATCTTCGAGCCGATAGATATAGGGGGTATCTTCGCCTGGAACTTCGTACCCATCAACTCGCTGATTCTGCGAGGAGGGCTTGTACTCAAGTAGAGGGATCGACATGGTAAATCAAGGGTAAAGAATTGATAGCGGGGTTCGCTTCGGTTTTGAATTCGGAGAAGCCCCTAAGTCCCCCAAATAGGGAACTTCGAGCCAAAACTCTAATTTCAAAGTCCCCCACTCGTGGGGATTTAGGGGGCAGAAGCCGCTTATTCCGAAGCGGAAAGATTCATCGAGTTCAAGCTAGAGACGTTTCGCGATCGTGCTTTCCCGAAACTCTAAATTAGGATGTGCTTTAAACCTCCTTCGCTGCGTTCATGCCCGCCCTGAAATAGAATTTCGGGCTAACGAGAGAAAGTCCGTTAAAACGGATTAAGAGGCTGCAACGAGTTCTGAGTCTACTGAAGTAGACTTTCGCCGACTAGCCCGAAATTCATTTCAAGGCGGGACAGCGCATCGACGAGAAGGTTTTAACACACGCCCTAAACTCTCGGAGTGCTGGGAAGATAGCTATACGGCAAATTAACCTTCGGGCGGCTCACGGTCGGCTTCGTTACCGCAGCAGCTTCACGGCTTGAATCGGGCACTTGAATCGCGCTCGATGTTGCTCTTGCCACATGACGTTGCGTATCGAGGTGCGGCGTACTCATGCCTTGCGCCATGTTCAAGAACGCAAACGGAATCGCTTGACGAATCACTGTTTTATCCAGGTCGCCAGCATTGTAGCTGCGAACTTGATAGTAAGAACGAGTCGCCAATTCACGTTCTAAAAGCCGATTGCGCCAGAAGTCGCCGTAGCGTGGATTGGTCAAGTTAAACGGACGACCTTCTAAGCGACGACGCTGATACGGCACAATGTCATCGCCAAAGTTCTCGCGGTATTCTTCGCTATCCACAATGTCATCGATGAAGCCATGTAAGCCTCTGGTGGCGATGACGATCGATTTTGCGATCTGCTCATCCTGACCATAAGAAGCCCGTCCCAGAAAGCGCTTCAGGGTGATATCAACTAAGCGATAGTTCGAGTTTGCGTCAGCAACCAATTCGCGATAAACGTCCGACTTACCCAACCCGCGCATGAAATCAGCAACGCTGATCCTACGGTTGCGTAATTGCGATTCTAGGTTGACCTGACGGTGACTTTTGAGAATGAGGTGTTCCGCAAAAATCTGGCGATAGGCTGCCCAAATCAGACGATCGAGATCTTCCGCCGATCGTGCATCCGCAAGGCGATAAATCACTGGATCATCTTCATCAAGCACGTCGTAACCATTAACGCGCTGATTCTGAGTTTTTGGATTAATGTTTAGAAGTGGGATTGCCATTAGAGAAACCCAATAAGTTTAAGCAAGGTGTTGTTTCGCAAGTGTGGCTCTAGCTCGAACCGCACCATCCGGATCTGTTTGAGCAAGCTGATCGAGTTGATCGATCGCACTAGATCGATTGATTAAATCCGCAGAAGTGATCCAACTTTGGAGACCGACGATCGCAGCATAGCGATTTGCCCAATCTGCATCCTGAGCAACCAACAAGAGTGTTTTCAAAGCTTGAGACTGAGCTGATTCGCGTTCTGTGGGTTCAAGTTGTTGCCAGCGGAGTTGTCCCAATCCTTTAATGGCTGCTCGCCGGACGCTGGGTGCAAAGTCTGCTTCTGCCGCTTTAATCAATACGTCTAAGGCGCGTGGGTCAGCGATCGCTGCTAATGCTCGTAAACTATAAGCCCTTGCCCCGTAGTTATAGCCATCAATTTGCGCTAACAAGTCGGGCACTGCTTCTTCACCCAGCGCCACTAAACCAGAAACCGCCGCTAATGCTGCACCCGGATTGTTAAACCCAAGAGCGCGGATCAGCGTCGGTATGGTTGCGGTCGATCGTGCTTGCGCCAAAGCGCGAACGGCTCCAACCAATTTGGCAGGAGAGTCTGCGGCTTCGACCGCTTGAATCAACGATTGAATTGTGGGATCAGTTGCAATCATAGAGTCCTCGTGAGGGGGCAATTTGGCGATTCAAGTTCGAGGGCTTCGCTCCCGAATCACCGCTTACCGTTCACAATAATTGATCCATGAGGGTCATGAGCTTGATGGCATCTGGAGACATCGGATCGCCCGTTTCCCGCAGATGGTAATCGAGCAAGCCTTTACAAGACAGCAGCTTAAAGCTGTTTTCTACCGGAGCGGCGGCAATTGCGTCAGCCGCCGGAACATACCCGATCGCGCCTAAATCCGCCAATGCCGATCGTCTCAGTTGCACATCATTTCCCTGAAGCGCCTGTACCAACTGCTCTCCGTAAACCGAATCGCGAGTTAACTGATACATTGATCGCGCCGCAGCGTATTGAACTCGCGCCACCGGATGATCGAGAAACGGACGAACCAGATCGATCGCTTCCGTCGCTTCTAATGCGCCCAACGCTTCTAGCACTGCCTCAACGGGCTGCACCAAATGCGGACGATCAGGAACGAACTGTGCAACCTCGATGCCACCTTCCAGTAACGCCATTAATTGAGGAACGCAAGACGAATCACCGAGCAATCCCAGGGCTTGAGCCGCTGACTCCCGTACGTAAAAGTCATCACACTCAAGGCAGCGAGTCAGCCCAGGAACCGCTCGACGATCGCCTAATTTCCCCAATGCCCGCGCTGCATTGCGCCGCAACGGGTAGCCGCCCATTTCGGTGCGATCGTCCTCATCTTCTAGCGCCAAAATCAAGGCATCTACCGCGCTCGAATCTTGCACCTGAAATTTGCCCAGCCACCAAGCTGCGTAGTACCGCAAACTGGTATCGGAACTGGATAAATTTGCGATCGCTTGCTCTACCGTTAACGGTTCGGCTCCTAATGCTTCAGATGACGATTCAAAGTCGGACGTAGATTCCAGCACGATAGTTCGATGAGGTTAAGGTTGGCTTACTCTTTATCTGCGGCTGTAGAGGATTGCGTCAGTGGGGTAATGCTGACGATGCGACCACCCAAGCGAGCAATCCGCTGCATCTCTTCGGTCATACGGTTGTAGGGCACGGTAAGGAACACACTGCCGCTGTTGCGAATTTGATAGTTGTTGCGATCGGTTTGGTCGTTCTGACGCAAGCCGACGACTTCATAACGGAACATTCGAGCGCCCGATTGAGTAGTTGCGGCGCTTCCGACGGCGGTTTGACCGAGCATGATTTGAAACTCCTTGTATTGCAAGTGAAAAATCGAGGACTAGACAACTAATCCTCGATTCAGCGGAATCTACGCGGGTGTAACGCTCACGATTCTTCCGCCCGTGCGGTGAATCTGCTGCATCTTCGGCAACAGTTGTTCGTAAGGAAGCAGATAAGCGGTGCTGGAGCGACGCACTTTCGGGTAGCCAGCGCCTAAAATGCCAGCAACTTCAAGCCGATAGATCCGACCACTTTCGCCATACGAACCACCGAGCGCCTTCTTCGGTGCGATATCACTGGAAGCGCTAAAGTGTGCCCAGCCGCCGCTTGCTTGAGAGGGCTGCGTGATCGTCGAAGCCTCGTTTCGTGCCAGGTTACGTGCTAAGCGGGTGTTGCTGCCACCAGATTGAGCGCGATCGCTGTTCGCGTACCCGCGATACAGCTTGAACATGTTGGTAAAGCCGATCGTTCTTGCGCCAGTCTCATACTGGAAGCCCCGGTAGTACGGCACAACATTGTCGCCAAAGTTGGCTTCGTATTCTTCCGAGTCAATGTAAGAATCGATCTCAGCATCAAACCCTTGGTTTTGATAAATATCCAAGTGTTCAATTACTGCGGCTTCATCAAACGGAGCACGACCGAGCAAATGCTTATGATTCAGTTCGATCGTTCTCGTTTGGAAGTTGTTATACAAAAACTTCTCTTTATATAGTTCTGATTTTGCGACGATGCGGACAAATTCTCTGACCGTGATTTTTCCGTTGCGTAACAGCGACTCTGCCCCTGTCAATCGCTCAGACTTCATCAGGTAATCGTTGCCCAACACCTGACGATAAGTCGCACGAACCACTGCTTCTACATCACCTTCTGACCAAGGCTGGCGAAGTTCCACCTTGGAAGTTTCCTGGAAAGGCGCGGTTCCAAGCCGCCCCGCTGCTGCTGTAATAGCCATTGTATCGAGTTCTCCAAAGTCAACGGCGAACGTAATTCTACAGACTCAAACTGCGTCAGCGTCCAGCCATCAGGCTTATGAGCAATCCCGATCGCCGATCGCCAACCCGAATTTTGATAAAACAATGCCCGGAAGAGTAAACAATAGCCAGCATCTGCCAGCGAACCGCATACCTTTCCGGGCAAGGCGATGTTAGCTCAGAGCGTTGATCGCGTAGTCGATGTAAGCGTTCGCTTCAACCGAGGCTTGTCCGCCCAAACCATGGTTCGCTTTGATGTGCTTCAAAGCTTCAACGTACCAGCTGGGAGACAGATCAAAGGTGCTGTTGATTTCAGCCAAACCAGCAACGAGGTACTCGTCCATCGGACCCGTTCCACCAGCGACCAAGCAGTAGGTCACCATGCGGAGGTAGTAGCCGATGTCACGGGAGCATTTTGCTTTACCACGAGCATCTGCTGCGAAGTTGTTTCCTTGCATTTGGGTGGTGTAAGGAAACTTTTGGTAAACCGCATTTGCAGCACCGTCGGTCAACTTTTGAGCGTTGTTGGTCAAGGCACGTGCAGCTTCCATTGCAGCAGCAGCGCGCTCGAAGCGTCCATACACTTGGTGCATTTCAGCGTTGCTCAGGAAACGTCCTTGGGTATCAGCAGCAGCGATCGCTTCAGTAATCGGGGTCTTCATTGTTGGTCTCTCCCTTTGGGTTTATCGTTAAGAAAAAAGTAAAGTTTGGATTTTTGCTATTGTCCCGATGCAATCGGCAAATAGCAAAGGAGATTGCGCTAGAAATTTACGCAACTGCAGCAGCAGCGCGATCAAAGTAGCTAGCCAATTCAGACATCAACGAGCTGCAGTCACCCTTGGTGATACCGTTGGGGTCATTCGCAATTGCGATCGCAGCATCTTTCATCTTGGCAACACCAGCAGCAACGGAGCCACCGGGAACGCCCAATGCTTGGTAGGTTTCACGCAGACCGTTCAAGCAGCGATCGTCGAGAACACTAGCATCACCAGCGATGGCGGCATAGGTTACATAGCGCAAGATAATTTCCATGTCGCGCAGACAAGCAGCCATGCGACGGTTGGTGTAAGCGTTACCGCCGGGTGCGATGAGTTGGGGTTGCTCTTCAAACAATGCGCGAGCTGCGTTAGCAACGATGGTGGAAGCATTGCTGGTGACGCGGTTAACAACGTCCAAGCGCTTGTTGCCGTCACGAACCATTGCGGTCAGGGCATCGAGTTGACCAGCGCTCAGGAATTCGCCTTTAGCGTCAGCCTGAGAGACCACCTTTGCGAATGCATCTAACATTGGAATTCTCCTAAAAACTGGGTATGAGTTCGATTTGGTTCAGAACTGGAAGGTGTTTCTGAAGCCATTTGGAGGGTTGATGGACTTGAGGGAAGAAAACCCCACGCTCTGAGTTAAGGACGCTTCTCAAAAAACTCGATATGTTGAGTTTTATTAGAAATCTGAGAGACTGTCACATTTCTATGAGAAAGTGCGAACCCTATTTCAGATGGCGTTTTAAGCGGGTTTGTTTTGTTGTTTTCCCCTTCGATTTCCTTTTATACAATGCTGTAGCGTCTGATTTTGTTACAAGTTATTGATTTGTATCACACTCAACGAAATATATGGTGAAAGTGTTGCTAAATCAGGGATTTAGCGGGATCAAGGCTAAGATTTACCCGATTTGCTGAGAAGATTTAAGCAACAAGTGTGTAGTTTGTTTAAGTTAATGATTTCTTAAGATTCTTAGAAGTGCTTCGCTGATTGATATGTAGAACTTGTCAGGGGTAGAAGCAAAACTCAAGTCTGTAACAAATGATTGAGATATTTATCGAGATATTAGTTTCGCTTTGTTAAGACTGATTTAGTGCTTAAGGGTACGATCGCGCTCCGGCTTCCTCGATTCATCTCTACAATGTCGATGTATCCTGGTTGTTGGGCGTTTTTGCCCGAAAAATTATCGTTTTGGATGTTGTATCGTGCTTGACCTGAAGCTAATTCGTGAAAATCCTGACCTTGTGCAAACCAAGCTGAATCAGCGCGGGGGTAACTACGACATTTCTGCGATCGCTTCGCTCGATCAGCAGCGTCGCGAGTTAGAGGTTGAGCGATCGCAACTCCAAGCCCGAAGTAATGAGATTGGGAAACTGGTCGGTCAGATGATGAAAGCTGATCCGAAAAATCCAGAAGTTCAACCGCTCCGAGATGAAGGAAATGCACTCAAGGCGAAACTGAGCGAGCTAGAGCCGCGAGAAAAGGAAATTCGCGACCAGATTGAAACGCTGTTGTTGACGTTTCCGAATTTGCCGAGCGAGACGACTCCAATCGGGAAAGACGAAACCGAGAATGTTGAGGTGAAGCGATGGGGCGATGAGTTTAAGTCGTCGATCGAGGTTCTGCCACATTACGAGATTGCTGAGAAGCTTGGAATTTTCAACACAGAACGAGCGACTAAAATTGCTCAGAGCCGCTTTGTAATTCTGATGGGTGCGGGAGCGGCATTAGAGCGAGCATTGATTCAATTTATGTTGGATCAGCAGATTGCGGCAGGTTATGTTGAAGTGCTGCCTCCAGTGTTGATTAACTCTCGATCGATGACTGCAACCGGACAATTACCCAAATTTGCTGAAGAAAGCTTCAAATGCTCTGACGATGATTTGTGGCTAGCTCCGACTGCGGAAGTCCCGGTCACGAATTTATACCGTGATGAGATCATTCCAGCTGAACAACTACCAATTCATCACTGTGCCTATACACCTTGTTTTCGTCGTGAGGCAGGCAGCTACGGCAGAGATACACGCGGTTTAATTCGATTGCATCAATTCAATAAAGTTGAGTTGGTGAAGCTAGTGCATCCTGAAACTTCTGAGCAGGAACATCAAAGCTTGGTGCGAAATGCAGAAGCGATTCTAGAGGCGTTGAAACTGCCGTATCGAACGATCGAGCTTTGCACTGGGGACTTAGGATTTGGAGCCGCTAAATGTTATGACCTCGAAGTGTGGCTCCCATCTGCGGGAACGTATCGCGAAATCTCAAGCTGCTCGAACTTTATTGACTTCCAAGCCCGTCGAGGCAATATTCGATTTAAGGGCGCAGGGCAGAAAGGAACACAGTTTGTGCATACGCTGAATGGATCGGGATTGGCAGTCGGACGCACAATGGCAGCGATTTTGGAGAACTATCAGCAAGCAGATGGAACGGTGAAAGTCCCGGAAGCATTGCAGCCTTATTTGAGACGAGAAGTGCTGTAGGGCTTGGCGACTAGTGCAATCCCAATATCATTTGTAAGGCAAATCACAGATACGTGAGAATAAAAGAACTGCGATAATTCGGAACTCTATGACTTCTAATCTGCTGCCAACTTTGCAAAATCTTCCGGTTACATTCCCGATCGAAGGAGCTGTCAAGATCGAGCTAGCCGAAGGCGTTCCCATCTTCAAGGCTTCAAGTCTCGTCCAGAGCCGCATTGAAACCTTACTCGACAAACAGCAAATCGAGAGCCTTACTCTAGAGGAAAATCAGGAACTTGATCACTATGAAGCGATCGACGATTACTTAAGCTTTGTCAATCGCACGATTCGCAACCTCTATTTGAAGCAATCCGCCTAAATGTCTTCCCGTCGAAAGCTTGCTGCCGAAATTCAGCAGCAAGTGCGTACTCGCGCTAACTTTCTTTGTGAATACTGTCATGCTTCTGAGCAATGGCAATACGTTCCTTTCACGATCGATCATCTGCTTCCTGTTGTTCAAGGTGGAACTGATGAGCTAGATAATCTTGCGCTAGCTTGTTTCCACTGCAATCGCCGGAAAACCAATCAAACGAGTGCTATTGATCCACAAACCGAGCAACTTGTTTCTTTATTTAATCCCCGTCACGATCTATGGAGTAATCATTTCATTTGGTCAGCAGACGGACTCATAATCATCAGTTTAACTGCTATTGGACGCGCTACTGTTGCGGCTTTAACACTGAATCGAGCGCGAGTCATCAATATTCGAGAAGCAGATAAAACGATCGGACGTCATCCACCGAGTACAGACCCGATTCAAACCTAAATTTTTAAAGATATTCATTCATGGCGGACTGAAACTGGCTCATCAACCAAGCGCTTACCTTGCCGTGATTCATCTCGCGACTGCGGCGAAAAGCTTCTTCGAGTACCGCAATCTCCAAATTAGGCAGAACGATCGACTGTTCAATCCGCCGACTTCCGCGATCAGCAACCGCAAACGTCCAGATACTGGCATTCTGCACATCAATAATCCAGTATTCCTTTACGCCGAACGATTCGTAGAGTAAGCGTTTTTCACCGTGATCGTCGGTCAAAGAAGAATACGCAACCTCAATCACCACATCTGGAGCAGGATATCGATCCACATCAATAATCGTCGCCTCCCAAGGCACAGCTTCTGCATTCTCACCTACGTAAAACGACACATCAGGCTGAACCTCAGCGCATCCGGTTTTGCGATAGGTGCAATTATCATGACCATCAATATCAAGACCGCGCAAGCTTGTAAAAAGAGTCACAGCACCGATTACAAAACCATGATCGCGAGAATGCGGACTGCCTAAAACTGCCATATCCTCCAATCTCATGCATCCGTTGTAATAGTAAGCCTTGATTTTTTCACGCGCCGAGTCTTTTGTAAGCTTGACAAACTCCTCCCAAGAGATTGGAATCCAAGTTTCCATCTGCACTTGAGTATCTAACTACTCATAAGGCTTTTCCTTGTGCGAGTTGGCTTTATTGTAGTTCAGGGGTTCAATTCATCCAGGCATAGCCGCGATCGCACCCTACTCCTTTCTACCGATTTGTGCCGTGAAGATTCGTAACAGCCAAACGAAACCTCTAGAATAAGAAAAACGTTCCTCATCGAGCCTTAACTTTTACTGCTTATGTCTGTACTGGCGGTTATTCTTCTTCTGGCAGTTCTAATCTTTGTACATGAACTCGGTCATTTCCTTGCGGCAAGGCTTCAAGGGATTTATGCAAATCGCTTTTCGATCGGCTTTGGTCCAATCTTGTTCAAATATCAGGGCGAGCAAACCGAATATGCCCTTCGCGCCCTGCCGCTTGGGGGTTTCGTCGGATTTCCTGACGATGACCCAGAAAGTACGATTCCGCCAGATGACCCAAATTTATTGAAAAATCGTCCGGTGCTTGACCGCGCGATCGTTATCAGCGCAGGCGTAATCGCGAATCTGATCTTTGCTTACTTCGTCTTGGTCGGACAGATGGCATTCGTCGGGCTGCCCACGATTGATTACGAGCCTGGTGTGATTGTGCCAGAAGCGATCGCTGAAGGTGTCGCTGCTCAATCAGGCATCCAAAACGGGGATGTTGTCGTCGGAATTAACGGTAAATCGCTCGGTGCATCCGATGCGGCGATGAATACGTTGAGACAAACGATCGAGACGAGTCCTGGGAAACCGTTGCAATTGTCGATCGAGCGCAAAGGACAGCCTGTTACAGTCAATGTCACGCCGCAAGACGACAACGGCAAAGGCAAGATCGGAGTCAAATTGCAGCCGCACTTTAAGACTCAACCCAATGGAAAAATCGTTTACTACAAGCGTGCCAGTAACCCGATCGCAGTTTTTACAATGGCGGCAAACGAGTTTCAGCGAATTGTAGTGTTGACGGTGCAAGGCTTTGGACAACTGATTAGCAATTTTGGTAACACTGCGAATCAAGTAGCTGGACCTGTAGCGATCGTGGCGACCGGTGCAAGAATTGCTAAAACTGACTTTGCTAGCTTGTTCAACTTCACAGCATTAATCAGCATCAACTTAGCGATCATCAACATCCTGCCGCTTCCCGCACTCGATGGCGGACAACTCGCATTCCTCCTAGTGGAAGGTCTTCGCGGTAAACCTGTTCCGTCTGGCATTCAAGACGGCGTGATGCAGACCGGATTAATGCTATTACTGGGATTAGGCGTTTTTCTGATCATCCGTGATACGGTGAATCTCATTCCACAGTGACAACTCGACGACTTTCTGCAACGAAACAACGTGCATTAGAGATCTTGGTGCGACTGAAAAAGCTTTATCCAGAAGCTCCTTGCACGTTGGATTACGAAACTCCGGTTCAATTAATGGTGGCAACGATCCTTGCGGCTCAATGCACCGATGAACGAGTTAACACCGTAACGCCTGCCTTGTTTCGCCGTTTTCCCGATGCGGCGGCTTTGGCGGGCGCTGATCTTTCTGAGCTTGAAGAACTAGTTCGATCGACCGGCTTCTACCGTAACAAAGCCAAAAATATTCAGGCGGCTTGTCGCCTCATCATGGAGAAATTCGGCGGGGAAGTGCCGCGATCAATGGAAGATCTCACGAGCCTCCCCGGTGTTGCCCGTAAAACGGCAAATGTCGTTTCGGCTCATGCGTTCGGTGTGAATTTGGGTGTTACGGTCGATACGCACGTCAAGCGGTTATCGTATCGATTAGGGTTAACCAAGAACACCGAGCCTGTGAAGGTTGAGCGCGATTTGATGAAACTTTTACCGCAACCAGACTGGGAGAACTGGTCGATTCGGCTGGTGTATCACGGTCGAGCGGTTTGTAACGCTCGGAGTCCGCAGTGCGATCGGTGTGTGCTTGCGGATCTCTGTCCGTCCGCTCATCTCGCTGATCCACGCGTCAAGAAAGCTTGAATGAATTTCGTAGAACGCTGCAATTTTTGAGTAGAATCAAAAATAGTGTCTTTTATCAAAAGGTCAAACATCATTCATGGCTAAGAAAAGCATGATTGAGCGTGAGAAAAAGCGCGAACGCACCGTCGAGAGGTACGCAGAAAAGCGTACAGCTCTGAAGGAACAGTTTGCGGCTGCCACGACTCAAGCCGAAAAGCTAGAAATCCACCGCAAAATTCAACAGCTTCCGCGCAACAGCGCAAAAGTGCGAGTACGGAATCGCTGCTGGGCTACAGGTCGTCCGAGAGGCGTGTATCGCGATTTTGGACTATCACGCCATTGCATTCGGGAAATGGCACACGCCGGATTGCTGCCTGGTGTCGTGAAATCAAGCTGGTAGAAAGATTTTGGATTTCGGATAAATCAATCTGAAATCCAAAATCCTACTGTCCACAACAGCGATCGACCCCTAAGCTGTCCATGAGTAAATCGCTCACAGCATTGGCGATCGCAAATTCTCCATAAAAGCTGTCAGAGAAGTCGAACGCTTGCATCTCTGCAATAATCGCAATCACTAGCGACCCTAAATCGTTTTCGTCTTCCATGCGGTGGCGCTTGTAGATTTGGGCTGCCCGTTCTGCAATTCTTTGGTTGGCGGGTTCTGGGAGGAATTCTTCGTCAAGCCATCGCAGTAATTTTTGTTCAAGCCAAGCCGCTTCTTGCTCCGGATGCTTCGCGGGCGGTAACGTAATCGGTGGGATGGGTTCAATCATGCTACTTTCCCCCAGACAAGGCTATTCAAACTATATCGTTTCAGTATCCCTGTTACAACGCCCTCCGGAGCTAGGTTATGCAAATTGATGTGCCTTCGATTCTTGAAGGTTACGCTCAAGGTTATTTCTTGATGTCGAATGAGTCAGGCAAGGATTTAGCCTGGTATACGAGTCGTGAGCGCACGTTGATTCCGCTAGATGAGCGGTTTCGATATCCTAAATCCCTGCGACGGATGTTGAATCAAGATCGATTTACGGTGGCAATTAATCGAGCGTTTGAGGCGGTGGTTGAGGGTTGCGCCGATCGTGAATCAACCTGGATTTCTGATGACCTGAAAGAGATTTACTGGGCACTGCACCAAGCAGGCTGGGCGCATAGTTTTGAAACTTGGCAAGGCGATCAGCTTGCAGGTGGAATTTTGGGATTGTCGCTGCGGGGAGCATTTATTGGGGAATCGATGTTTTTTCGGATTCCGGATGGATCGAAAGTGGCGATGGTGAAACTGGTAGAACATTTACGATCGCGCAATTTCGTTTTGTTTGATGCTCAGATGATGAATCCGCACTTAGAGCGGTTTGGTGCTTATATTATCAACAATCGGAATTATCGAGATTTGTTGCGGCAGGCGTTGGAGCGGGATTGCTCAATCCTATGATCAGATGATGCCACGATCGCTTGATCTGACACTCTGGAATTTTCCCTAATGCCATCGTGGTCATGTGAATCGAATTGGTAGACGATCGATGATCAAATCTTCTGCTCTTTGGATCGTTCTAGCAAGTGTGGTGATTGGACTGCTGCCACTGAGATCACTCGCTCAAGCAAAACTACCTCAACCTGATTTGTCCGTTGACGCAGTGCAAACCATTCTGCAACGCCGGATCGACCAGGAAAAGCAAAGTCTGGGCATTGTCGTTGGGCTGATTACGCCTGAAGGACGCAAAATTATCAGCCATGGGCGACTGGGGCAATCAGATCCTCGCAAGCCCGATGGAAATACAGTTTTTGAAATTGGCTCGATTAGCAAGGTGTTTACCGCGCTCTTGTTAGCAGATTGCGTAGAGCGGGGGGAACTCAGGCTGAGTGATCCAATCTCAAAGTTTCTGCCTAAATCTGTTGACATTCCTCGTCGGAACGGAAAGGAAATTACGCTAATCGATCTCGCTACACACACCTCTGGATTGCCTCGACTGCCTGATAACCTCAATCCACAAGACCCCGAAAATCCCTACGCAGATTACACCGTTGAGCAATTGTATGAGCTTTTATCCGGGTATCAATTAACCAGAGATATCGGGACGAAGTATGAATACTCGAATTTAGGATTTGGCTTGCTTGGACAGATCCTTAGTTTAGAGTCTGGCCAGAATTACGAAACGCTCGTTACAACGCGAATTGCTCAACCGCTCAAGATGGAAAGCACTCGGATCCAGTTATCTCCAGAGTTGCGATCGCGCCTCGCAACAGGACACACTTCAACGGGTCAGCCTACTAAAAACTGGGATCTTCCCACGCTGGCAGGGGCAGGAGCATTACGCTCTACAACTCAGGATCTCTTAAATTTCCTGGCAGCAAATCTAGGCTTAACCAAATCGAAGCTCTCTTCTGCAATGCGCCGGTCACAAGTTGTTCAGCGTCCAACTGGAACACCTGATTTAGACATTGGTTTGGGTTGGCATATTTTCCGAAAGTACGGCACAGAAATTGTTTGGCATAACGGTGGAACAGGGGGTTATCACAGCTTTATTGGCTTTGATAAAAAGAAGCGATTGGGAGTCGTAGTTTTGTCAAATTCCAGCAACAGTATTGATGATATTGGGCTGCATCTTCTGGAGAAACAGTTTCCGCTCATGAAGTATGAGCCGCCAAAAGAGCAAAAAGCGATCGTTGTCAATCCTAAGCTGTATGAGCGTTATGCGGGACGCTATGAACTTTCTCCGAACTTTATTCTGACGATTACTAAGGAAGGCGATCGCCTCTTCGCCCAAGCGACGGGTCAGCCCATCATAGAACTTTTTCCTGAGTCAGAAACTCGCTTTTTTATCAAAGAAGTCGATGCTCAGATTACGTTCATCGAAGATCAGCAAGGACAGGTCACTCAATTGATTCTGCATCAAGCTGGACAAAATCTCTCTGCTAAGCGGCTTCGCTGATGGGTCGATCGTTTAATCGAACTGCGGCGACCAGAGATCTTCGACTTTGACTTCCCAACCTGGAAGCAGATCGGGAACTATAAGGAGGTCGCCGTTTTGAAGCACGATCGGTTCTGCTCCAGTGCGACGAATCTCGACCCATTCTTTTTCTGGATTAACCAAAATTCCGACTCTGGTTCCAAGCTCAAGAAATTGATCGATTTTAGCTCTAAGCTTGGTAAGGCTATCCGTGGGTGATTTGACTTCAACCATTAGATCGGGAGCAAGTTCGGCAAAGCTACGGGGACTGCGACGTAATCGTTCTGCTTGTACAAAAGAAACATCGGGCGCACGAGTGTCAGAGTTCGGCAAGACGAAACCAGCGCTAGAAGCGGTAACTCTACCCAGCCTTCTAGGTCTAACCCAGTTTCCCAGCTGTCGAATCATTTCTGCTGTGACTTCATCGGATTCATACCCTGATGGACTCATAACAATAATTTCTCCATTCACTAGCTCCATCCGGTAGTCTGGACACTGCGTTTGAAGTATTTCTAAATCCTTAGCTGTAAGTGCCATAAAGTGCTTAGACCGTTGGATTATGAGTCAATTTTATACTCTGTTACTAAGGTCAGACTGATCCATTCTCCTTTAGCGCTGTAACTGCGAATTAAGCGCTGTCTTAGATTTGGCTGTAGAAGCCAGCCGACTTCCAAAACAAAAGGCTGACGAAGTTGAATCTCTACCGGACAGTTTGAAGAGGCTCCATCCGGCAACAGCAAAACCTGAATGCCACTGTCAAACTTTAAACTCGATCCTTCAATTCGGGCGCTAGTTGTGATTGTTCTACCAAAGTTCAGTTCTTGGTGTAAGCGATCGCTGTCTTTCCAAATCTTCAATCCTGTCCTGTAGGAATCGGGAGATCGCCAATCTGGATAAATTGTGATTGCTTCTCCCTTCCATTCCCCGATCAAATCTTCAACTTGGAGCGGTGGACGTTCTGGCGTTTCTGAACCGGATAATTTTTCTCGAATTAAGGTGAGTCCGGTGAGCTTACCTTGTTTGTCAAATAGTTGAACTAGGCGGAGTCGGCGATCGTCATGAATTAATCCCAACTCCGCACCAAACTCTGAGAACGGCGCAAACTGAATTGACCCTTGAGAAAATGCGCCGTTGTCAAATAGCAGAATATTGCGACCGAGAGAACTGTACTCTAGAACTTTCTCGTTGATGGGTTGGTTCGCTGGAGCGAGACGAACAATCTGACGCATGGTTTGATTGTTGTTAAGTCCCGTGAAAGACACGATCGAAGGTACATCTTCTAAAACCTCCCCAACGGGTGAAAGCCTTGTAAATGAACCTTCCCACGCGCCTAAATTTTCTAGCAAACAATCCCATTGAGATTTCATAGCAGTGCAAATTCTAGTTGGATTGAAGGTTCGATCGTCTCACAAACTGCTTGATTCTGCGACAAATCAAACTCAACCCATTGATTCTGCCAGCACAGTCGGAACTTTAAGCGCGTCCAATGGGCGGGTAAATTTGGACAAGCAATCAACCCAAATTCGGTCATCCGAATGCCTGCAAAACCAAAGACGATCGCTTGCCAAACGCCGCCTGCTGAAGCGGCATGAATTCCTTCTGCTGCATTGCCGCGCACATCTTGTAGATCCACTAACGCCGATCGCATAAAGTGCTGATACGCTTCCTCGGTTTGCTGAAGATCACAGGCTAGAATTGCGTGAACCGCAGGACCTAATGATGATCCGTAGACATGATCAGTTCGAGGTGTATAATAGTCCCAATTCGCCCGCAATGTCTCATGATCGAACTGTTGCCGCAATAGATACAGCATCATCAATACATCCGGTTGCTTTAGAATTTGGCGTTGATTCGTGGGTTCGATTCCTAAGAGCGCTTGCATCGATCGTGATCGCGGTTCATAGTCATTCAAATTCACATCAATCAAATCGAAGAATCCGTCACATTGTTCGATCAACTTAGTCTCAGGATCAAGAGAGATTGTTAATCCTTGCGCGATCGTTGCCCAATCGGAAACGCGATCGACAGTGAGATCTAATTCCTGCTGCAATCGTTTTGCCGTTTCTGGAAATGATCTCATTAACCAATCCCATACTGTAATTGCAGAGCGAAGATTCCATTGAGCCATTGCATTTGTAAATGCGTTGTTATTCATGTGCTCATGGTTTTCATCAGGACCAATCACATCATTAATTTCGTAGCGATCGCCGTTCCGTTCGATTCGACTTGCCCAGAACTTTGCGGTTTCTAGTAAAATTTCTGTACCAAAATCTCGCATCCAATCGTCATCACCTGTAATTCGCCAGTATTGCCAAATTCCATAAGCAACATCGGCGGTAATGTGATACTCAATATCCCCACACCAAATCCGAATCAGTTCACCTTTTGCGCCCGGAACCCAGCGAGGCGTAACTTCATCGCCTGTACTTGCACTTTCCCAAGCGTACATTGCACCTTCGTAACCTGCTTCTTTTGCTTTGCGTCGTGCGCCCGATAAAGTGTGATAGCGATAAGTGAGTAAATTCTTTGCGATCGCAGGTTGTGTCAACGCAAAAAACGGCACGATGAAAATCTCGGTATCCCAAAAGACGTGACCGCGATAAGCAAATCCTGAAAGTGTCTTCGCCGGAATGCTTACTCGATCATCGCGTCGCGGAGCCGCGATCATTAGTTGAAACAGGTTATAGCGAACGCTAACTTGAGCAATGGGATCACCTTCGATCGTGATATCGCTGTTTTGCCACGCGATCGCCCAGGCAGTAATATGCGCTGCAAATAGGGTTGCATAATTTGGAGCTTTGACTAATCTTCGGAGTGCTACCTGTAGTGGGAATTCTGCATCACGCGAAGTATAAACCGCAGTAATCTTTTCAGCGATGATTGATTCACCTGGATAGATTTGCGTTGACGTTAACAGCGATGTGTGTTTCTCGTTGCCGTTTACGTCAAGTGCTCTATTTCCTTTCGTGACATTTAGCTTAACTGCTAGTCCTAACTCCAATCCAGAGTGAAGCGTTTCATTCGAGAGCCAAACCAGATTCCCTAAACTTCCAGACTTCAAAGTCATCCAATGTGGAATCGTTACTGTGGTTGGATGCGGCTCAATTTCTGCTTCGATCTCAACGGTTCCTGTAAAGTCGATCGACTTGATATGACACCGAATCGCCATCAAATGCTGGTCTGCAAAACTGCAAAACCGCTCAAACCGAAACTCGAATCTGTGCCCGTTTGGACTGCGCCATTCAACAGTGCGCGTTAGGAGTCCAATTTTGAGGTCGAGTCGTCGATCGTACCTCAGAATTTCGCCGTGATCGAGTCGAAATCGTTCACCCTCTAACTTAATCGTTAATGACAACCAGCTTGGGCAATTGACCAACTCTGTTTGAACGATCGGTGCATCATCAAACATTCCGTGAATTAATGTCGCGGCTTGATCTCCTGGAAAACCTTCTTCAAAGCTGCCGCGTGTACCGAGATAACCATTGCCGATCGTAAACACTGTTTCTTGAGCGTGAAGCTTTGCTGGATTAAATTCTGCTTCGAGAATGCTCCATGCAGCGACATCTGTTGTAGCGTGATCGAATTCAAACATCGAAACCGTTGACATGACCGGAAACCCTTAAAAAATCTGGACAACCATTGCAGAAATGATGGGTAGAACAGAGCCAATTCGCTCGCAGTACGACTTGAGCCATGAGAGCTATGGTTTCCTGAACTGTCTGTTTCTTCCCTCTATAGATAGAGTCACGCAACCGTTTTCAGAAATACGGCTAGCTGGGTAATTCGATAAAAAGCAGAATATTTCTAAATGTTTAAACAAAATATGCAAACGAAAAAAGCGCGATCGTATGAAACAATCACGCTTTCTAGCCAATGATTCAAGCTGGTTTAATACTCTAAAAACAAGGTATTCAGAGCAGAGTCAGAAGCTGAATTTTTTGTGACGGAAGTTAGCTTAGGAGTCGATGCCCTTTGCATTTCAGAAACCTGGCTTTCGAGAAATGATAATCGCTTCTGGATACGATGGCGGCGCTGTTCGATCGAGTCAAGTTCGGTTTGAAGACGCTTTTTCTCGATCGCGAGTTTGTACAGATTCAGGTAGGCTGTTGCTTCCGTTTGGGGACGGGGCATTGTACTAATTTTGGGGCGCGAGTCAGTCAAAGGGTTAGAACGCATGAGAACACCTATAGATTAAGAGCCATACTTACGCCACCGCTTGCAGTATGCAATACTGCCTGCTGCCAAACAGCATTAGAGGGGTCGTAAGTTTGATATCGCTAGAGTGCCTCATTTTTTTTATCTGATAACAGGTAAACTTTACCTTTTTTTCATATTCGGTTTGTTGCGCTTTTACGATCGAATCGTGTTAGCTTAGTACACAAATACTATGATTAGTCAAGTGCTAGATCTTGGCTGAATGATTTGTGATGCAAACTCCATTGTCTATTGATACGATTTTGGTCGATCGCTACTGCGTCTTAAAGATTCTGCATCAAAGTGCAGCAGGATGGGTCTATTTAGCGATCGATCAAATGACAAAAGGGTTTTGCGTCTTAGAAGAGATCTCTGCAATTGATCCAGGCGCGTTGCCGCTTTTGCAAGAGCAATATGCTGAATTGTTGCCAGCTTTAAAGCTCCGTCAGGTGGCGCAATATCAAGCAGCGATCGTAGATTTTGATCGATTTTATTTAGTTCGTGATTATACGGAGGGTCACTCCTATCGTGAGTTATTCGAGCAAAAACGAATCTTTTCAGAAAAGGAAGTGACGCAGTTTGTTAAGCAAGTTCTAGCCATTCTGCGATCTCTGCAACGTCGAGAGATTGCACATCAAAATCTTTCTCTCAACTCGATTATTCAGCGTTTAGATGGCTCGCTAATGCTAGCCGAGTTCACGCAAGCAAGTTTTGTAGAGCAGGAATTTGATACAGATTTGTATATGTTAGCTGTCATGTCGATCGTGCTGCTAACCGGATGCGAACCGAAAGAACTTTACGACGAAACCACACAATCTTGGAAATGGCGCGATCGCATTACTGTTCAACCTCGATTAGCGCAAGTTCTCGATCGAATGCTTTCTCCCAATCCGCAAAGTCGTTATTCCTCGGCTGCGAAAGTCATTCAAGCTTTATCTGCATCACATCAACCGGATTTTGCTTCGATCGTCTTCACATTCGTACTGATTGGGCTGGCTACAATCTCAGCTTATCGATTGATCACCTATCTACCAAATTTACAGACCTCACCTCCGATCGCATTGGATACTACAGCATCACCAACCGCAACTCCAAAAGAAACGGTTCAGCAGAGATCGAAACGATTGGGACTTCGAGATAATCTGCTTCAGCAAATTGTTGATGACTCAAACGGAGCGCAAACACCAGAGAAGCTTCTAGAGCATCTAGAAACACTAAGCCAAGAAGCTCGTAGCAGCATCGGAACCTACAAACGTGTTAACTACAACGCTTGGCTATCGAACAACAAAGAGATCAGCGAACGATCGATCGAACTGCTCACCGATGCTCAATTTGTTTCGTACTTCCCAGAACAGGAAGGAAAAGTTCTCAATCCCAGAACTTTCGGTCAGATCTGGTATGCGATCGCCCGCGACCAAATCACCAAAAACAAATTTGAAACACTTCCTGCGCGTGCAAGTGGAACACTTGAGAATGGAATCGGAAAAGTTTACCGATCTCAATTCAAACAAGGTCAAACATTGAAGCTCAATCTAAAAGCAGATTCAGTCAGCGTTTGGATCATCACTAGCAACACAACATTGCTAAAAAACTTTGATCAATCAACCTGGACGGGAAAGGTTACTCGATCGGGCATCTATGAGATCGTGATTGTTCCCAACACAACTAAAACGACTCAATATGAACTATCGATCGACGCTAGCTCGACTTCCAGGTAGGGGAATAGACAACCTCCTGAGTCACTTGGCGCGACTTTTGAATGGTTCGACGATCGCGAGCAGAATAACAAACTGCACCGTAACCACTGAAGGTTCGATAATCCCGATAAATTGAAACGAGAAAGGGAACACTAGAAGACTTTCTAGAGTAAGCAATAAAGCGATTCATGTTGCACACTCACAATCAAATTAACTGTGTAAAATTTTGATATCTGCAAAGACTACGGACGGTCGAAACAACCATCCCACAGCGTAATCATTGCAGCAATCTATAGTCAAAACACTCTACAGTCCAAACACTCTACAATCCCAATGCAAGCTGCAATTCAGGAGTTGCACTAACTGTTATTGGTAACGGAGCCGGGTTAACATTCACCGCAGAACAATACCGGAAATATGCACAACGATCGCATTGTTTCCCTGGTATTGGTTCCCATGTTTCATCATGTCGCAACCGCACCGCCAAATCTGAAATCACCGCTTGCACTTGCTTTTTATGTCTGCGAGTGGCTCGATACCGAACCTTCTCGCCCGTTCGCAAAAACAGCAAGGTGAGGTACTTCAAACTTTGGTGATAAGTCTGCTCCAACGCCAGGTAATACAATCCGATCTGCAAATCCATCTCATCAGACTCTGGAACCTTCAGATCGCGGCTCGACTTGTAATCGATTAGCTCTAACCCATCATTGAGATAGTCGATTCGATCGTATCTTCCCGTAATACAGAATTCGAGGCTTTCGACGCGCAAAAACGCCTGAATTCTTCCTTCAACTGCTAACGGCTGGCGTAACGACGGAGCATTCACAATGAACTTCTCGTAATAACGCTCAAGAATCGATCGACCATCTTCGATCTGGTTCGGAGTCAAGCCGGTCGAATGCTCTTCCCAGCAGCGATGCACCCAGGCTAAATCGGGGACAGAATCGTGGTAGTGCCAGTCCCGATGAACCATTGCCAACGCTTGATGCAGTGCCGTTCCCAACGCTGCTGAACCGAAGAAATCATTGCTCGTAAGCCGCCGCTCGTACCGCAAATAGTACGCATAGGGACAGCGACTGTACGCCTGAAGTTTTGTCGCAGAAATCTGATAAGGCATGATGAGGCAAACAAGGTTAAGAGGAACGTATCGTTCGGAAATCAATTCGGAAATCAATGAGGCTTGAATATGCTCGACCGAATGCTAGAGCATCGGACTTCTAGTCCACTGCTTCTAGGTTCCAATCGAAACAGTTAAATCTGTTCAACCGGACGCTTAAAGATGGAATCGAGATAAATCCGCGCTGTCTGACGATCGGTTTGGCGTTCATTTGCTGGGCGATTTTGCAGCAGGAACAAAGACAACGCCGCAGACATCACTCGATCTTGATCCCAATCTGGACGGGAATCGAGAAACGACTGGAATGATTGATGCAGTGCTTCGGGAATTTCAACAAAAAGACTGATATTGCTATCCATATCCATCAAACCTCAATAATGAATCGCCAGTAGGTGAGCTAATCCTCGGACTTCTGCAAAAATCTGCAACAGAAATCTACGCCAGTCCGGCCGCTCTTTCCAATCTCCAAGGCTGTGGAAATCTTGTATCGCGGCTCGGCTGAACGCTTTCGGTTAGTCGCTACATTCTGCGCGATCGATGCCAGAAGATCAACATCAAGAAACGTAACAATCCGTCGCTAGATCAAAATTACTGAACGGTAGAATCGGCATTTCAGCCGTTTTTTCTTAATGTCGCTTCACAAATTAAGCAATTCTCAAGCGGTGAGCAGGGTTGCACTCGACTTTTCCACAGTCTGCCGGAAAATGACGATCCTAGCCCGATCCCCTGTGGAAAACTTTCTATTCGATGTGGAAAAGGTGTGGAAAAGGAATCGATCATCTGTGGAGAGGCTGTGGAGAGTTTGGGGAAAACTCGACTCTTTGTAAAGTTTTGTTAAGATTTCTGCTCTCCCCAGTCTATGCTGTAAATCCCGCGGCTGAATTGGGTATTCTCTATCTTCGCGCCTGCAAATCGATCGAGAATATGAGCAAAATCGACGCTGATACTCCGGTCGGTGGTCGCCAATCTAGACATAAGAAGAGATAATAGGATGTCTGATTACTGCTGCTCGTCCCTTTAATATTCTGGAATGATAGATCTGAATTTTCCTGCCCAGCTCAATCCGCAATCCTTCCTAGTTCTAATTGTTTTAGTTGCCTTGGAATGCGTGTTGTCGGCAGATAACGCAATCGCCCTAGCTGCAATTACTCAGGGTTTGCAAGACCTAGAACTAGAGCGTCGCGCCTTGAATCTTGGCCTGGTGGTAGCTTACATTTTGCGGATATCGCTGATTTTGGCAGCATCTTGGGTCATTGGGTACTGGCAATTTGAGTTAGCGGGAGCGCTCTATCTGCTGTGGCTGGCATTTCAGTATTTCACCTCTGCCGAGAAAGAAGAAGGAGCGCATCACGCCCCCCGGTTTTCTTCGCTATGGCAAGCGATTCCGTTAATTGCTTTTACAGATTTGGCGTTTTCGCTGGATAGTGTGACGACTGCGATCGCAGTTTCTCAAGAAACTTGGCTGATTCTGCTCGGTGGCACGATCGGGATTGTGGTGCTGCGGTTTATGGCAGGTTTATTTATCAATTGGCTAGAAGAATTCACGCACCTCGAAGACGCAGGGTACATTACTGTTTCATTTGTGGGAATTCGATTGCTGTTGCGGGTGCTGAACGATCAGCTTGTGCCACCCGAATGGCTGATGATTACGCTGGTTGCGATCGTGTTTGCCTGGGGATTTTCTAAGCGGAATGATATCGCGGAGATTGAAGCGATCGCCCAATCCCAAAGCGAAGCCATACCCGAAATCGAACCCATTTCGGAAAAAGACCCGGTTTAATGATCAACGACGTAGAGACGCGATTAATTGCGTCTCTACGGGTTCGTCGGGTTAACGATCGACAATTTGCCGCCGATCCAACAATTGCGATTATTCGTAAATCCAAGACAACACGGTGGGCTGCCAATTCACCAATTCTTCGTCCTTAAACCAAAGCGCAATCTCGCTTTGAGCAGTTTCCGGCGCATCCGATCCATGGATCAGGTTGCGTCCAATATTTGCACCGAAATCACCCCGAATCGTTCCCGGCTCAGCAGTGAGTGGATTGGTTGCGCCGATCACTTTCCGCGCGGCTGCAATCACACCATCACCTTCCCAAACCATTGCAACAACAGGACCAGAAGTGATGAATTCAACCAAACTTCTGAAAAACGGACGTTCCCGGTGAACTCCGTAATGGCTTTCTGCTAGTTCACGGCTCACGTTCATGAACTTCAAACCGACAAGGGTAAAGCCCTTCGTTTCAAAGCGGCGAATGATTTCACCGATGAGTTTGCGCTGTACGCCATCGGGCTTGATGGCTAAAAATGTGCGTTCCAAGCTGGACTCCCAAGAATGAAGTGAAATTTACAAAACCTAGATTATCTTAGAACGGTTAATCCGGTGATGTGAAAGACTTCTGTTTTCGGGTGAGCGCGGTAGACTGGATGCTTGAAGATTCGTTGCAATGAGGAAAAACCACGATGGGAGGACGCTCCGCTACTGCCAAGCCGGAAAAACAAGTGCCAGATGAAGGTTTGGAAGTTACGAACGGCAAGTCTAATGGGAAATTAAACGGAAAATCTCAACCCGAAGCCGCTCGGAAAAACTGGACGATCGAGGATAGCGAAGAACTTTATCGGATTCAGGGCTGGGGCGATCCGTACTTTTCAATTAATGCAGCAGGACATGTCACCGTTTCACCGAAAGGCAACCGTGGCGGATCATTAGATTTGTTTGACTTGGTAAGTGCACTAAAGCACCGAAATCTCGGTTTACCGTTGCTGATTCGGTTTTCGGATATTTTGGAGGATCGCGTCGAGCGGATTAATTCTGCCTTTGCAAAAGCGATCGCTCGTTACAGCTATCCCGGAGTTTACAAAGGAGTCTTTCCCGTTAAGTGCAACCAACAACGCCATCTGGTCGAAGATTTGGTGCGCTTCGGTCAACCGCATCAGTTCGGGCTAGAGGCGGGATCAAAACCGGAATTGATGATCGCTCTCGCATCGCTCAAAACTCCTGGAGCCTTGCTGATTTGCAACGGATATAAAGATCGCGAATACATTGAGACTGCAATGTTAGCGAGACGATTGGGACAAACGCCGATCATTGTTCTAGAGCAGATCGAAGAAGTTGGACTGGCGATCGAAGCCAGCAAAAAACTCGGCATTCAACCGATTCTAGGGGTTCGAGCAAAACTGAGCGCGAAAGGCATCGGACGCTGGGGAACTTCGGCAGGCGATCGGGCAAAATTCGGTTTAACAGTTCCCGAAATCATTGATACCGTGAACCAGTTGAAAGCAGCCGATATGTTGGACTGTCTCCAATTGCTGCATTTCCACATTGGTTCTCAGATTTCAGCAATCAGTGTGCTGAAAGAAGCCATGCGCGAAGCCAGTCGCATCTACATTGAACTATGCAGACTCGGTGCAAATATGCAGTACCTCGATGTGGGTGGCGGTTTAGGCGTGGACTACGACGGATCGCAAACGAACTTTCACGCCTCGAAAAACTACAGCACTCAGAACTATGCGAATGATGTAGTTGCAGCAGTAAGAGATGCTTGCGCGATCGCCAATCTTCCGGTTCCAACCTTAATTAGCGAAAGTGGACGAGCGATCGCATCCCATCAATCAGTGCTAGTGTTTGACATTCTAGGAACGAGTGATGTCGCGGTTGAAACACCCGAACCTCTTCAGGAAGAGGAACATCTAATCATCCAAAATCTCTACGAAACTTACACCTCGATCAACAGTGAAAATTTTCTAGAGATGTATCACGATGCAACTCAATTCAAAGAAGAGGCAGTGAATCTATTTGGCTTTGGCTATCTCAGTTTGACTGAACGAGCCAGAGCAGAGCGATTGTATTGGTCTTGCTGCAACAAAATCATTACATTTTCACGCCAGCTTGAGTACATTCCTGATGACCTCGAAGACCTTGAAAAGATCATGGCTTCGATGTACTACATGAACCTTTCGGTGTTTCAGTCGGCTCCGGATAGTTGGGCGATCGATCAACTCTTCCCGATCATGCCCATTCATCGACTGAACGAAGAACCAACAAGGCGGGCAACTCTGGCAGACTTGACTTGTGATAGTGATGGCAAGATTGATCAATTCATTGATTTACGCGATGTGAAATCAGTGTTAGAACTACATTCTCTCAAGCCTGGTGAGCCTTACTATTTGGGAATGTTCCTCAGTGGTGCATACCAAGAGATCATGGGAAACCTGCATAACTTGTTTGGGGACACTAATACGGTTCACATTCAACTCACACCTAAAGGCTATCAGATTCAGCACGTTGTTCGGGGTGACACAATCAAGGAAGTGTTGGGCTATGTGCAATATGACGTGGAAGACATGATCGAAAGCATTCGATTGCAAACCGAACACGCACTGGAAGACGATCGCATTACGCTGCAAGAGTCACAATTGCTGCTTCAGAACTATGAGCGCAGCTTAAGCGGCTATACTTACTTGCTGTCTTAATGATGAAGTGGGCGGTTTGGCTGTTGCCATTGTTATTGATTGGATGCGGGTACGATCGCTCACTGTCTCCCAAATCAATAGTGAGCGATCGACCCGCTTCAAATCAGTCTGTCTCTCAGGCTCCTCAATTGCCTATCGATCGCTCAATTTGGGGACAATTGCGGCAAGTAGAAACATTCACAGTGATTCTGATGCGTCACGCGCTAGCTCCCGGCACAGGTGATCCGAGCAACTTTCGCTTAAACGATTGTTCAACTCAGCGCAACTTGTCACAAGAAGGCAGAAACCAAGCCAAACGAATTGGTCAAGTGTTTCGTCAACGTCAGATTCCAGTCGGACGAGTGCTATCAAGTCAATGGTGTCGCTGTTTAGAAACGGCTCGACTAATGAATCTGGGAAAAGTTGAACAGTTTCCCGCACTGAATTCTTTTTTTCGCGATCGCTCCACCGAATCTGTTCAAACCGAGCAACTCCGCCAATTCATGATCAAAAACAAAGCTGCAAAGCAAGTCGTGATCATGGTGACGCATCAAGTGAACATTACTGCGATTACAGGGGTTGTTCCAAGTCAGGGTGAAGCGATCGTCGTACAACTTGACACGCAGAATCAGTTTAAGTCGATCGACGAACTCAATCCGAATTAAGCGCGATCTATACTTGCAGATGGCGTTTCGTCTTGAAGATTATGAAAGTCGCGGTGACTGGGGCAACAGGATTTGTCGGATCACGGTTAGTGGAACGATTGTTAGCAGAAGATAATTCGGTGGTTGCGTTCAGTCGCGATCGTGCTAGTGCAGAACGAAAACTGCCACGCTCCTCAAACTTAGAAATCGTTGCATATAATCCCAAACAAGCAGGAGACTGGCAAGCAAAAATCTCAGGCTGCGATGCAGTGGTGAATTTAGCTGGAGAACCGATCGCGGAAAATCGCTGGACTCCTGAGATCAAGAAATCTCTGTTAGAAAGCCGGACTTTGACCACTCAAAATGTGGTGAGTGCGATCGCTCAAGCCAATCCAAAACCTTCTGTCTTAGTGAATGCCTCAGCGATCGGCTTTTACGGCACCAGTGAAACGGCAGCATTCGATGAAACCAGTGCAGCAGGACAAGATTTCTTAGCTGAGGTGTGTCAGGCTTGGGAAGCAGAAGCCAGCAAAGTCAAAGACAACGGCACTCGATTAGTGACTTTGCGAATTGGAATTGTGCTCGAAAACGGTGGTGCATTAGGCAAAATGTTGACTCCGTTTCGGATGTTTGCGGGAGGTCCGATCGGTTCAGGTAAACAGTGGTTCTCCTGGATTCATCGCGAGGATTTAGTCAATTTGATTCTCAAAGCGCTGACCGATTCCAACCTGGAAGGCACTTACAACGCAACGGCTCCGAATCCCGTGAAAATGGCAGAACTCACCGACACGCTCGGACAAGTAATGAATCGTCCGTCTTGGTTGCCTGTTCCGGCATTTGCGCTAGAAGCATTATTGGGCGATGGCGCGATCGTCGTTCTTGAAGGACAGCAAGTTTTGCCAAAACGTACCCTGACCACCGGATTTGAGTACGAGTATCCAACCGTAAACCAAGCCCTTGCCGCAATTCTGAAATAATCCCAGTAAACCCTAGATTTCATAAGGATTTCAGCCCTGATCCCAAAGCTAAATTTGTGCTAAAATTTATCCAATATGAGCCGAAGCAGCTATACTTTCTAGGCATCTTTTCCCGCTCATATTTTTTCGCTTTCTGATAGTACAAAAGTATCTCGGAGTCTTCTATGACCTTCTCCCAGGAACCGCCCCAAGATCGGATTATTCCAACCGATTTACGCAACGAAATGCAGCGGTCTTACCTGGAATACGCGATGAGCGTCATCGTAGGGCGGGCGCTGCCCGATGCGCGGGACGGACTGAAACCTGTGCATCGCCGTATTCTTTATGCCATGCACGAATTAGGACTGACGCACGATCGACCCTTTAGAAAGTGCGCCCGTGTGGTCGGGGAAGTGCTGGGTAAATACCATCCGCACGGAGATACCGCCGTGTACGATGCCTTGGTGCGGATGGCGCAGGACTTTTCGATGCGATCGCTCTTGATCGATGGGCATGGAAACTTCGGATCGATCGATAACGATCCTGCCGCAGCGATGCGATATACCGAGTGTCGTTTAACTTCATTGACTGGCAACGCACTGCTGCAAGACATCGAATCAGAAACCGTCGATTTTATCGATAACTTCGATGGTTCGGTACAAGAACCGACCGTTCTCCCGGCACGCATTCCACAGCTTCTGCTCAATGGTTCAGCCGGAATTGCAGTCGGGATGGCAACGAACATTCCACCGCACAATTTAGGGGAACTGATCGATGGCTTAGTCGCACTGATTCAAAATCCAGACCTGACCGATTTGGACTTGATGCAGTACATTCCAGGTCCTGACTTCCCTACAGGCGCACAGATTTTAGGACGGACTGGAATTCGAGAAGCTTACACAACGGGACGCGGTTCGATCACGATGCGAGGTGTGGCTTCGATCGAGACGATCGAACAGCGCGGACGACCCGACAAAGAAGCAATCATCATCACCGCTCTGCCCTATCAAACAAACAAAGCGGCACTGATCGAACGCATTGCAGAATTGGTGAACGATCGTAAGATCGAAGGCATCTCCGATGTGCGCGATGAGAGCGATCGTGACGGAATGCGAGTCGTCATCGAACTACGGCGTGATGCTTACCCGCGTGTCGTGTTGAACAATCTCTACAAGCAGACTCCGATTCAGGCGAACTTTGGCGCGAATATGCTGGCGCTCGTGAACGGCGAACCGCAGTTGCTGACTTTGAAGCATTTCTTGAGCGTGTTCCTAGAGTTCCGAGTCGAAGCAATCACCCGCCGGACTCAGTATCAACTCCGCAAAGCCCAAGAACGCGATCATCTCCTGCAAGGATTGTTAATTGCGCTGGCGAATCTCGATCGCATTATTGCACTGATTCGTCATGCGGCTGATACCGCAACGGCAAAACAACAACTGATTGAAACCTATTCGCTTTCAGAACAGCAAGCCGATGCCATTCTGCAAATGCAGCTTCGACGGTTGACCGCACTCGAAGCCGAAAAGATCGAGCAAGAACACCAAGATCTGCAAGCTCAAATTCAAGACTTGCTAGATATTTTGGCAAGACGCGATCGCGTTTTAGACATCATTACTCAAGAAGTGACGCAGCTTAAAGCGAGTCACGCTACACCGCGTCGAACCATCATCGAACAATCCGAAGATGATCTCGGTGATATTGATCTGATTGCGAATGAAAAGTCGATCGTGCTTGTCACCGAGCAAGGCTACATCAAACGAATGCCAATCAGCACGTTTGAAGCCCAAAATCGCGCTACTCGCGGAAAGTCTGGAGCGCGAATGAAGGAAGACGATGCCGTTGAACACTTCATTAGTTGCTGCGACCATGACAGCGTATTGTTCTTTAGCGATCGTGGAGTCGTCTACGCGCTGAGAGCTTATCAAATTCCAATCGGATCAAGAACCTCGCGAGGAACGCCGATCGTTCAGCTTCTTACAGTGCCGCACGAAGAAAAGATTACTTCAGTCATCTCTGTGAGTGAGTTCTCCGATGATGAGTACCTGGTGATGTTAACCAACAAGGGCTACATCAAGAAAACGGCACTCTCAGCCTTTAGCAACATTCGCACCAACGGCTTGATTGCAATCTCGCTCGAAGAAGGCGATCAACTGCGATGGGTAAGACTGTCGCGAGTGGATGACAGTATCATCATTGGATCGAGCCTGGGTCGATCGATTCACTTCCGCGTCAACCATGAGCAGTTGCGCCCCCTCGGTCGTGCAACTCGTGGTGTAAGAGCGATGTCTTTGAGAGAAGGCGATAGCTTGGTTGGTATGGCGATCTTACCGGGTCAGATTGTGGCAGATGTTGCCCAAGCGCAAGCCGAAGATCCCGCAGGCGTTGAAGATGAGGCAAGCTTGGACGAGAACACAGAACTGCCGCCGCAATCCGGTCCGTGGGCGCTTGTCGTCACGACCGGAGGCTATGGTAAGCGAGTTCCGGTCAAACAATTCCGCCTGCAAAACCGAGCAGGGATGGGAATTGTGGTGACGAAATTCCGCAAGCCAGGTGATACGTTGTCCTCGCTGCACATTGTCAACGAAGGCGATGAAATGATGCTAATTACTAATCGTGGCATTATTATTCGTCAGTCGGTGGATGCAATTTCATCGCAGTCGCGGGCAGCAACTGGCGTGAGAGTGCAGCGATTAGATGAAGATGACGCGATCGCAGCCGTCGCGCTTGTTCCTCCGAGTGCAGAGGAAGCCGGAATTATGGATCTCGAAGACGACGCAGAATAACAAAAAGGCGGGAGTACTCCCGCCTTTTTAGTTTTTTGCAGATTGAGATCGACTCGCAGCGCCGACTTCTCTCCCTGGGAGGTCATAATCCTAAACTTTGTTTGAAAAAATTGAGCAAGAACCGAAGTCAGAAACTTTGCCTGACCCCTGCCTTAATCCCTGAAAGTAGGGTAAGAAGACATAATTTCGATCGGGTTCTCTGCTTTGGCTTGAGCGCCTACTTGATTCTAAATTTCCGGCTTGAAGTCGCCCCCGTGTAAAAGATTCGGGTAGAAGATGGAGGGACTGCCTGATGACTCAAGCAGAGCGAAAAAACTTGATCGAACTCCTATCCAAAATCGTCATTGCCCCAGGAGTGAGAACAATTCGTGAGTGTTTTACAGCGATTTCAGTCTAATTCGTCCAATCACCCATTGGGAGGTCGCTATCAAGTTATTCAGGAATTGAGCGCGGGTGGATTTGGTCAAACTTTTCTTGCTGCGGATTTGCACCTTCCCGGTCAGCCTCGCTGTGTTGTGAAACAACTGAAACCCCAGTCTACTCATCCCCAGAGCTTAAAGGTCGCTGCCCGCCTGTTTGATACGGAGGCGCAAGTGCTTTATCGCTTGGGACATCACGATCAAATTCCGCGCCTGCTGGCTCATTTTCAGGAGAATTCAGAATTCTACCTGGTTCAGGAGTGGATTGACGGACACCCTTTGGGCGAAGAACTGATTGCCGGGAAACCCTGGTCAGAAGCGCAAGTCCTCTGGACGCTCCGCAGCTTGCTTGACGGACTGAGCTTTGTGCATCAGCAGAACGTGATTCATCGCGACATCAAGCCCTCAAATCTGATGCGTCGTCGATCAGATGGCAAAATCGTGCTGATCGATTTTGGAGCCGTGAAGCAAGTCAGTACCGGATTCAGTCACACTGCGCCAACTCATACGATCCCGATCGGCACTCCAGGGTATATGGCGATCGAACAAATGGCAGGAATGCCCCGCTTTAGTAGTGATATTTATGCGGTTGGTGTGATTGCGATCGAAGCTCTCACCGGACTTCCGCCTTCCCACCTCAATCAAAATCCGAATACCGGAGAGCTTCAGTGGCGCGATCATTTACTCGATCTTAGCCCTGCGATCGCTGCTGTGCTAGAGAAGATGATCTGTACTGACTTTCACGATCGCTATGCCACTGCTGTACAAGCTTTGACCGCTATTCAAGCGATTTCCGCAGATCTCGGCGCTGCACCGATCACCCTGCCTTCGCATTCACCTGTCGCGTCAAACTCTACCGGAACCGAAGCGGTTCCGGTACCCACAGCAGCCTTAGCCGTCAATCCTCCACGCAATTTAGGCAATGCAGCGATGCGGGTGCGGGTGCGGAAAATCTTTCCGTTTCTCGCGTCGTTCCGTCCCACCGTCTTAGCGGCGACATCCTTAATGCGAGTCAGCACACTTAAGCAAATCGCAACGGTCGGATGGCGCGAACCGCTTGCTAAGATTTCTCGCCGTCGGATGGTGCGTCCCGCGATCGGACTCACGATACTGGGCGCTACTTTTTTCGGTTGGAATGCCACTCGTCCCCCTCAAAGAAACCTGAGCATTTCCACACCTGCTCCTTCCCCGAATCCGGCGACTCAAGCTGCAAAACTTCTCGACGAAGCAGAACAGCAGCGGACGGCAAAGCAGTATCAGCAAGCCGTAAACACCTACGATCGGATGCTCGCGATCGATGCCAAGTCTGCTGAAGCGCATTGGGGACGGTGCTACAGCTTGAATTATTTACAGCGCAGTAAAGATGCGATCACGGCATGTGATGCTGCATTAGCGCTGCGCCCGAATTATCCAGAAGCCCTATGGAGTAAAGGGTACGCTCTGGAGCAACAGCAACAGTACGAGCAAGCCTTGCCGCTTTATCAACGCGCTATCGCCCTGAAGCCTGATTTTGCCGAGGCGTGGAGCAATCAAGGAACGCTACTGTTCCGGTTCGGTCGTTTCCCTGAAGCGATCGCCGCCCTGGATAAAGCAACCACCCTCAAACCAGATCTAGCAGAAGCTTGGAACAGTCGGGGTGCTGTATTGTGGCGTTTGGAGCGGATTGATGAATCGATCGCGTCGATCGACAAAGCCATACAGCTTCGACCCGATTATCAAGATGCGCTCAGTCTGCGACGACAAATCGATCAAAAACTGAACCGAGGCGGTAATCAGAAGCGGAACCCGCCAAAGCAAGACCAACCAAAAGCAAACCGACCTTCAGAAACATCTGACGATGACGATGACGATTAGAGAAAGATTTGGAGTCAGCATCGAAACGTAGTCTGCCGAATCTATGTCAGTTCTTATGCTCACGTCGCTGTCGAAACCACTGCTGTAATTGTTCTCGACAAGGCGCTTCCAAAATTCCCCCAAACACCGTTAAGCGATGATTCGAGGCTGGACTATCCGGGAGATTCAACACTGTCCGAACCGCTCCTGCTTTCGGGTCATCGGCTCCATATACCAGCATTCCTAATCGCGCCAGCACGATCGCACCCGCACACATCGGGCAAGGTTCCAGCGTTACGTACAGCGTACAGTCATTCAAATGCCAAGACTGTAAAGCTTGCCCCGCTTGTCGGAGTGCCAACACTTCTGCATGAGCCGTCGGATCGCGATCGCGTTCTCGGCGGTTCTCAGCCTCCGCAATAATCGTGTTAGACCGAACCACGATCGCACCGACCGGAACTTCTCCTGCATCTCCGGCTTGCTGTGCCAGTTCGAGCGATCGCCGCATCCAATCGCAGTGCTTGGAATAGTCAACGCTATTGATCCCGCTTGGATACCCAGAAACCATGAACTTTATAGAGGCTTTTAGGGAATACTCTACCTGATTGCCTTAGAGATTCTTACAGTTCTGGGCAGTTCAGGGTCAAACGTTCTGTAGTGCGATCGATGTCCTCATGAGCTATTGCTTAAATCCAGTCTGTTCCAATCCCGAAAACCTGGCGAACGTTGAGCGGTGTCAAGCTTGTGGCGCTTCTCTACTGTTGCGCGATCGATATCAGGTGTTTCACGCGCTGGGTCAGGGTGGCTTTGGTGCAACATTTCTAGCTAGGGATGAATCGCTTCCCGGCCAGCCTCATTGTGTGATTAAACAACTCCGCCCCACCGCAACGGCTCCTCATGTCATGCAGATGGCGCGAGATTTGTTTGAGCGAGAAGCCCAGACGCTGGGACGAATTGGCAATCATCCACAGGTGCCACGCTTGCTTGATTATTTTGAGGCAAATCAGGAATTTTATCTAGTCCAAGAATATATTAGCGGATCAACGCTGCAACAGGAAATCAAACGATCGGGCGCATTTAGTGAAGCTGGAGTGAAACAGTTTCTCAGTGAAATTCTGCCGATCATGCAGTATGTGCATAGCCATCAAGTGATTCACCGGGACATCAAGCCTGCCAATCTGATCCGCCGATCTCAAGACTGCAAGCTTGTGCTAATCGACTTTGGAGCTGTGAAGAATCAGGTCAGTTCGATGTCTGCGAGCTTATCGGATCAAACTGCATTAACGGCTTACGCCATTGGGACACCAGGGTTTGCCCCACCAGAGCAAATGGCGATGCGTCCAGTGTATGCCAGTGACTTGTATGCACTCGGAGTCACCTGCATTTATCTCTTATCGGGGAAATCTCCTAAAGATCTAGACTACGACCCGGCAACAGGCGAACTCCTTTGGCAAAAGCAAGTCCATGTCAGCGAGCACTTTGCGGGTGTCTTGAAGAAAATGCTGGAAGTGTCCGTGCGGCATCGGTTTCAGTCGGCTAATGAAATTCTCCGAGCGCTCGACTTAGAACCCTATCTTGACAGTTTGGCGAACAGCATGAATAGCGTCACCGCCCGATCAACCCTGCCGAAACGCGAATCCGATTCCCAGCCCAGCTCCCCCGCCGCCCGTGCAGCAATGGCGATTCGCGCTAGGAATACGCGATCGGACTCGACCCACACTCAAACCGGAGCCGCCCGAAATCGGCTGATGGCAGCTCGTCCCCGTGATTCGGGTGGACGCACTGGCGGCATGACCGAGGGCAAAATCAATCAGACCACAAAACTGGATGCCATTACCCTCGCTAACTTGTATGCCAAAGGAAAACGCGATTTTGCTTCTGTAGATCTGGGTGCTGTCGTAGCTCCAAAAATTAATCTATCCGGTGCCGTCTTTCATCAATCAAATCTCAAGCAAATTAATTTACAAGGCGCAAACTTATTTAACGCAGATTTTGGGCGAGCCAACTTAAACCGCGCAAATTTACGCGATACCAATATGGCGCAGTCTTATCTGAGCAATGCAGATTTACAAGGGGCAGATTTGCGGGGAGCCGATCTCACTCAGGCGTATCTGCTCAATGCCAACCTCCGGGGAGCGAACCTCTGCGGTGCGAACCTCACAGGTGCAAAAATCACTGAAGAACAGTTAACCACCGCAAAAATGAATTGGCTGACTGTCAGACCCAACGGAAAACGCGGAATTTTGTAAAGACATGGCTATTATTAAGATAAATTCTCGATCGCACCATGTTAATCGCCGTTATTGTTCTGAATCTTCTACTGGCACTTTACGGGTTCTACCTGACCTGGCAAATGTGGAACCTGCGTCGGACATTCTCGCAGGCAGCAGATGCCCTGGTTCTTGCAGAACAAAATACACACAATCTACTCAGCGGCGCACCTGAAGGAATTGAGCGACGAGAACTCACTGTCCGGCAGCTTCGGCAAAACTACCGACAACTCCAGCCAAAACTCCAGCAAGCCCAGAAAGCGATGGCGCTTCTCGGCATGGGACGATCGATGTTCTTGAGTCCTAGACTCCCCCAACGCTTAGGAAAATCTGCTACAAAACGAATGAACCGCTAGATAGCTCTCTTCGTCTGGCAAAATGGGGGTACGGTGTTGATCGAAATACTATCAAGGGGAAAAGCCGAGTATTATGTCTAATCGGTCTGGATCATTTTTAGGCGGCATGGTTATCGGAGCGGCGATGGGAACGATCGCAGGGTTACTGATGGCACCGCGCACTGGGCGAGAAACCCGACAACTGATCAAAAAATCAGCCGATGCTCTACCTGAACTTGCGGAAGATCTTTCCACTAGTGTCCAACTTCAGGCAGATCGATTTTCTGAGACAGCTTTGCGAAACTGGGATGGTACCCTGACTCGATTGAAAGAAGCGATCTCGGCGGGTCTTGAAGCGACTCAGCGCGAGCATCAGCTCCTTAATACTGAATCAGGGAATGACCCAAATCCTCCGGTACGCGATCGTTTGCGATAGGCGAGTGAAGTGTGGCTGATCCTATTTTTTGGTTAGGTTTATCAATTTTATTGGTGGCGATCAGTTTGACCGCACTGCTTACGGTTGCAATCCCAGCATTTAACGAGATGGGACGTGCCGCTCGCAGTGCGGAAAAGCTATTTGATACGCTGAATCGCGAACTGCCGCCAACGTTAGAGGCATTGCGAATTACGGGTCTGGAAGTCACCGACCTCACCGATGACGTGACGCAGGGCGTTCAGAGTGCAACGCAAGTGGTGAAGCAAGTCGATCAAAGCATTACTGGAGTAAAGCAGCAGGTTCAAAAAGCGCAAACGACGAGTCGAAGCGTGTTTGTGGGTGTGAAAGCGGCATGGCGCACCTTGACCCAACCGAATAAATCGCGGCGATCGTCCCGGTTAACGACAGGTTCAGATCCGCGATCGTTTTTTCGTCCTACTGCTTATCGCGACCCTTTTGACGGCAATCATCACGAAGATCCTTTAAGCGCAGACCCACATTATGAGCGCCAAACTGAGGATTTACCGACTGAGCGATCGGACGTGCAGCCAACCGAATCTCCAAGACAACCGGTTCGACGTGAGCCAGATTAGCGCGATTCCTCAGGGATCGCGTTCTTATATTAGAATTAGTTAAACAAATGTAAATAAAAATGAACGTTAATCCCTGAACGTCTCATTTTACGATCGCTTCTATGTTCTTTAGCCATAAACCTGTGAAACTGCTCATGCACACTCTTCGAGTTCGCCGTCTGTTACAAGGACTGATGGCGCTGATGGTTGTTCTCTCTGTATGGACGATCGCACCTGCGGCTCAGGCTTATAACAATCCTGACCTGTTGCCCGATCATCCAACGAATGTAATTGATCTCGCGAACGAATTAACGACGATCCAGGAAGAGACGCTCTCCGAAGATTTAACCAACTTTGAGGCGAAGACGGGCTGGAAACTGCGCGTTCTGACTCAGAGCGATCGCACGCCCGGAACTGCGGTAAAACAATTTTGGGGTTTAGACGATAAAAGCGTTTTGCTTGTTGCTGATCCCCGTGGTGGTAATTTGTTAAATTTCAGCGTTGGTGATGAGTTGTATCCGCTGCTGTCTCGGACATTCTGGATTGAGCTTCAGACTCGATTTGGCAATCAGTTTTTTGTGAGAGATAACGGCGGGGATCAGGCAATTTTGCAAGCGTTGGAGTCGGTGAAAGGATGCTTGTTGCAGGGCGGCTGCAACGTGGTTCCGGGACTACCACGTGAGCAGTGGGTATTGACGTTAATCACCTCTACGGTCGGTGGATTGGTTTTTGGGTTTGCGGCACAGCCTCGTAAAGAAGGACAGATTTTTGCTTGGCAGTGGGCGCTGATTTTCTCGCCGCTGTGGGGCATTTTGTTTTTGGCGTTCGGTGTTGGCCCGGTCGTGACTCGCACTTCGGAATGGCTCCCTCTGTTTCGCAATGTGGCAGGATTTGCGATCGGAGCGCTAGTTGCATTCCTAGCTCCATCTTTTGCGCGATCATCCACTTCGGAAACCTAAGCATTCAGAATACAAGCGATTTTCCTTTACGGGATCGTAGCGACGCACTCAATCGCGTCGCTACGACCCCGTAAAAAATTGGTGATCTCCCACAATTCTTCAAATTGGGATTAAACAGGAGTTGATGAGCTCTCCGATCGCTCCTCTAAAGTCGGGCTTGCCATTCCAGGCAGAGTGGCGGTTCCGCTCAAAGTCATCACAGATAGTAAGGTTAGCTCCATTAGCTCGATGTATGCCTGAACTTCAACTTGATCCGTGATCAACATCTCGCGGTATTGCTGCTTGAGGTAGCTTAATTTCTGTAGAGCGGCTTGCGGATCGGTTTGCAGCGTGGCTTGCCAGTCATCTAAAACCAGTAGCGTATTCAGAACGAACTGTTTTCGCTGCTGCTCTAGAATAGTGCGGCATTGAACCGCGAAAGTCTGCGTTTTGTGCTGTACTTGCTCATAGGCATCCGATGTAATCGAGCCATCGATGAACATCAAGCGGTGCTCCTGGCTCAGATCCTCAATGCCCTCTAGAGCTTGCTGGGGGTTGTGCGGAAGAAACTGCTTCAGTTCATTGGTGCGAGTGATGGTCGCCATGAGGAACTTTTTGCTGCGATCGCGTCTCCAGCGCTGAATAATTAATCCAATTCCACTTGTGCCAAACAGAATCACAAGTCCTGCTTGGAGGTCGCTATTGGCTTCTAGATATCGCAGCCATGCACTGCGCGGATCAGCATTTTCAGCATAAACATTCTGAGCGCCGGGATGGACGTAGAGCAAGTTTCTTTGCAGCAGCGATCGCGCTTCCCCGGTTTGCAAATCGGGATAAAAGAGCGAAAACCGGCGGGAATTGTACAAAATCGACCAGGTGAGTAAGCCAACCGTTTCGTTCCTAACATCGGGGCGAGTCACCAGAACAGTTGCAGTGGCGAGAGTAGAAATATCGCGACTGGGAATCACAGGGCGCGGATTGTACACACCCTGCGGAATCGTTGTGGACTGATACGCGCCGGGATCACGGTTGATTAGGTAGTTGATGCGCTCAGGCTCGATCGACACCAGTTGAAGCGAGGAATTTGCGATTAACTCCTGGCGCAGTCGTTCGCTTGCACCTAGCGTTCCGACATAGAATGCAGCATCAAGCTGACGGATGCTGAGCTTGCGAAAGGTTTCATCAAAGCTAGAACTGTCTTTTTGAAGCTTGAGGTTGAAGGCTCGAATGAGATATTCCGAGGTGTAACGGATGCCGCTGCCTGAAGAGCCAACTCCGACCCGCTTATTGTTCAAGTCGGAGAACGATCGAATTTTGGCATCTTTGGAGGCGATGATGTGAATTGGTTCGTTTGCCAGAATTGCCACGGCTTGAACCTTCCCTCGGCTCATGGCATCGCTGACGACATCAAGCTGCACCAGAGCAAAGTCTACTTGACCGTCGAGTAAACGCTTCAGATTCTCAATCGAGCCTTGAGATTCGCGGTTTTCGACCTTGAGGTGTACGGTGTTATCGGTTACGGAGCGAATTTGCTCTGCCAATCGACTGTAATAGCCCTGACTGGTTCCACTCGAAAGCGCAACTTGTTTAGGCGATCGAGAGCAACCGGAGGTCAATAATGTGACTCCAACCGCACAACCGATCATTAGCTTCGATAAGAACCGCAGTTTTAGCATTGTTTCGATCGAGAAAGGAACGCTCAGACCTGTCTTTTAATCATGTCTGATTTCATCATCCCTGAAACTGTCAGTTGCGCGAATGTAGTGATAATTTTTGTTTGGGGAGATTCAACTCAAGCTGCTTCGGTTTTCCTTTTCGTAAAGCAAGGCTGACTAACGATAGGGTCTTTAGAAGGCTGACATCTTGTCGAGCCAAAACGCTATACGAGGGGGATTGTAGATTGAGCCAAATCACAAATCGAGTCGGAGACAGAGTGACCACGAGTGGGATTTTTGCTTCAGCCAGCACCCATGCCATTTGGTACGCCTGAAGACGGCATCTCAAATCAAATTGGTAAGCTGCACCATAGAGAGCATCGGCATACCGCATTCCTTCTCGAAGTTGATCTTGGAAAAAGAAGAAAAATTTGTTGATTGCGGATTCCCGCAAAATTGGGGGGTACTGGTTAGGTGCAGTGCTCCTGATCTCAAAGCCAAGAGTCTGAAAAATGCGGCGCTTAATTTCTATGAGTGCAGTCGCGTTGGCTGGGTTTTGTTCAAGCTGCCGGTAAAGCTTCGTTAGCAACTCAAGCTCTTGAATTTTCAGACTGCGGTTCTCAGGAGAAGCAAGTGGCAATTTTTGCACAATGCGATCGAGCTTATCGTCACTCAGATTAAAGCAATTTGAAGTGGAAACAAACGATCGATCGAGGTATTCAAGATTTTGCCTGAGAAGTTTACGAATGTGATATTGAGCGATCGGAGAAAGAGACATAGCCGTAGAGGAGGATAGACTTGCGATCGAGCGATTTCTATTTCAGAATGCCCTGCATCAGTCACTTAAGAGCGCAAGCTTTTTAACGGGAGCCTCCAAAGGCGCACTGTCGGAAGGGCGAAATGAATTTACTGCTTAAATTGCTTCGGGATTAAAGTCGATTAGCTCACGAGTCGCATAGGTTCCGATCGGACTCCAGAGCAAGTAAGGCACAAGAAACAGGGCTGCAAGCGGGGAAATCGGCAGCACAGCGAAAGCTAAGACAAACCCTAAAACCCCACCAAAACCACCGATTACCGTTCCGATTGCTAAGCTGCGAAGTCTTAACGTGAGCGGAATATAAGCGACCGTCACGACTTCCACAAGCAGATAAAAGCCCATGATTAACCAGGTTTTAAGGCTGCCTGGCTCAGCTCTCCACACAAGCAGCGCCGAAATCGCGCCAGAGGTAAAAATTACAGTCCAAATCACCGGAATTAGAGGCTCAACGATCTCTAACCATCGTGGAAGATTCAGCCGTTTCACCCAGCGAATGTCTTCTTTGGGATGAAACAGGAAGCTTCCAAACGATACTAATAAAGTTACGATCGCAATGATCATCCAGGGTTTCAATGAACTGTTCCTAATTCTGTGCTTTGAACATAGCGAGATTGCTACAGGCGCAACCTGTATCCCCAGGTAGAACTATCCACCCACATGGATGCGGGGACGGCGCTGCGGAATTCTTTCAGCTTTTCGCAAAACTTCGCGAGTCAAAACTGCGATATCTCCTTCACCCAGTAAGATAAACCGCATCAAATATTGAATGGGATTGCCTTCGATCCAACCAAAGTAAACATGAGGAAGCCGACCCGTTTCATCCCGAATGGCTAGGGCAATCGCTGCGATCGCATTCGGTACAGCAGCGCTTCTTGCTCTCAAGATGCGATAGTTCCCAACTTGCACTCCTCGGACTTGAATCGTATGAGCAAATTGCGACGCATCTGAAATCTGGATTTCTAGAAACAGAATGGTTTCATCCGGTGGAATGTGAGTATCTTCGCGTACCTCTTGTTCTTTGAGGAAATACTCTCGTTCATCGCCTGTATTGATCCGATTTGCAATCAATCGCACGGCATGATGATTTTCTTGAGCAAGAAATCCACGTGCAGCTTCATCAAACTCGACGTGCTCAGCTCGCAGCTCAGTCGATCGCCAAACTCGTGAAATCATCGACGTAACAATGATCGCTCCGATAAACAGGGATGCAATCCGAATTCCTTCAGGTCGCTCAATAATATTAACGATCGTCGTGTAGACAAACACTAAGGTAATGATGCCGAACGCGATCGTTCTAGAAAGTTTTCCTCGATTGCGCGTTGAGAGCGTGACTGCGATCGCGGCTGAACTCATTAGAACTAAAACACCTGTAGCATAAGCTCCCCCCTGTGCCTCAACATTCGCCTTGAAAATGATAGTTACGGCAAAGGCAACAAAGGTGTAGATTAGCACTAATGGACGAATCATCAATGTCCAACTTGGAGCCATCCCATAGCGGGGCAGATAGCGCGGCACAATGTTCAACAGTCCTGCCATTGCAGAAGCACCTGCAAACCAGAGAATCGCGATCGTGCTTAAGTCATAAACTGTTCCAAACGCATCTCCTAGATATAGGTGTGCTAGATATGCTAGTGCGCGTCCGTTTGCTTTTCCGCCTGCTTGAAATTCTGCGGCTGGGATTAATAATGTCGTAACAAGACTACTGGTAATGAGGAAAAAGCTCATAATAATTGCAGCGGTCGCTAACAACTTATGAGTATTGCGAATCCGTCCTTTGGGGGCTTGTTCGGTATCCGTTCGCTGTCCTCGCACGAGCGGCATCACAGCGACCCCGGTTTCAAATCCAGATAGTCCTAGAGCTAACTTAGGAAACAGTAATGCGGCAACCCCCACAATTAGCAATGGATTGGAGTGTTGTGCGAACAATGCTTGTCGCCAATTTGCCACAACTGATAAATTGTTCAATACTTGATAACCACCCACACCGATAGTGATCAAATTCAGAAACAAATAAACACTGACTAAAAAGACAGCAATGCCGATTGCTTCCTGGAAGCCTCTAAGAAAAACGGCTCCTAACAGGGCAACTAATATCAGCGTAATCGTAACGCTTTGCCCATGCAGGAATTCTGGAACAAACGGATTTTCAATGATGTGAGCCGTGGCATCCGCAGCAGAAAGGGTAATCGTAATAATAAAATCGGTGGCAACAAAGCCAAGCAAACATAGCACAAACAATTTGCCTTGCCATCCCGGTAAAAGCTTTTCGAGCATCGCGATCGAGCCTTCTCCATGCGGGCTGATGCTAGCAACGCGACGATAGATAGGGAGCGCTCCAAAAAGCGTTAATAGCACCAGGATCAGCGTTGCGATCGGAGATAAAGCTCCGGCGGCGAGTGCTGCAATTCCTGGCTGATAACCCAGGGTTGAGAAGTAATCCACCCCAGTCAGACACATCACTTGCCACCAAGGTTTTCTCACGTGATGCTTTTCTGCTTCGCTACGATTAGCATCTAGCAACCATTCGGCAAACTGCCGTCGATATTGTTTTGGTGGAACAATTGGTCCGACCATGAACATTACTCCTAAAGACTTAACAAGCCTGATTCAGATTGTACAGAAACACGATCGCTGAACAGCAGTTTTAATCCGTCAAGACTGAAGGTCACATATTGTCACAGTAGAGATAACTATCTAAGGTCGAGGATTGTTGACTTTAGGGGTTATACAGGCTAGTCAGAGGAAGGATAGAGGGTTAGAGATTTTCGACTTTGCGATCGTGATGTTCACCCATACTGAACATCTGCCGAAAGATAGGTTTCACTACCCAAGGAATCAGTTGATACGTTATGTGCCGGGACGTGATCGCAGTTCTTCATTCATAAATGACCGATCGCCTAAAATCTTCAATTTTGGTCCGTACTTGCCAAACTCGACGATGCTGACCGACGCAGCAGGGGTATCAATACGATCGCGGTATCGTCCTAAATCAATTCCTAGTAATCCACAGAGCACAATCCGAATCGTTGCTTTATGCGAGACGACTAGCACGTTGCCATCTGAGTATTTTTCTTCAATTTCAGCAATCACTAATTCAGAACGACTTGCGATTTGAACGGCGGTTTCTCCTCCCGGTGGAGCATTCCAGGCAGGTTCCGTCATCCAGTCAATATAGTGTTCTGCATCGTGTTCTTTGACATAATCTTGCGTCTTTCCTTCCCATTCGCCATATTCAATCTCTCGTAATCCATCTCGCAATTGCATTTCTAGTCCAATTGCATCACACAGGGGTTTTGCTGTTGCGATCGTGCGTCTCATCGGGCTGACATAGGCGGCTTTCCAATCGAGCTTGGAGTAGGCTTTTCCGAAGGCGATCGCCATTTGTAAGCCTTCGTCGGTGAGATCAGGATCAAGTGAGCCACAGAAGCCCCCGGTTTGACTGTAGATGGTTTCGCCGTGACGCAGAAAATAAAGCGTTAAAGCCATAGGAATCGAAGAAGTTCAGGAGAGTCGGTGAACTTCTTCAGGTTGCAACAATTGAACAGAACTTACATCAGTGATTCGGGGCAATGAATCGAACAAGGCTCTCCCGGCGGACAGACTTTGAGCGGCGGAACGTTCCAAATCGTTTGGGTGTATTCGCGAATTGATCGATCGGATGAGAATTTGCCCATGCGTGCCGTGTTCAAAATCGACATTCGTACCCAGTGTTCCTGATCGCGATAGGCTTCGCCAACCCGCTCTTGCGCTTCGACATACGCTTGATAATCTGCCAGAAGCATAAAGGGATCTGGTGACCAGAGTGAATCAATGAGCGGCTTGAACAGCGTAGAATCGCCCTTCGAGAAAAAGCCCGATGCAATTTGATCGATCGCCTGCTTCAATTCCGGGTTCTCGTTGTAATACTTCATCGGTTGATAGCCTTCTGCTTTGAGCGCCGCTACTTCGGAAGCGGTTAGCCCGAATAGAAAGAAATTTTCTGCACCGACTTCTTCGCGGATTTCGATGTTTGCACCGTCGAGCGTGCCGATCGTGAGTGCCCCATTCATCGAGAACTTCATATTTCCGGTGCCCGATGCTTCTTTTCCGGCAGTTGAAATCTGTTCAGACAAATCGGCAGCCGGATAGACTCGTTGAGCAAATTTGACGTTGTAATCCTTGAGGAAAATGACTTTGATTCGTCCTCGCACGTCTGGATCGGGGTTGATGACATCGGCGATCGAGTTAATTAATTTAATAATCAACTTCGCCATCTTGTAACCGGGTGCAGCTTTACCAGCGAAGATAAAGGTGCGTGGAGTCACTTCTAGATCAGGATTGGCTTTGATGCGATTGTACAAAGTAATAATGTGCAATACATTCAAATGCTGACGTTTGTATTCATGAAAGCGCTTCGATTGAATGTCAAAAATTGAGTTTACATCGACTTCAATTCCATTCTCACGTTGAATATAGTTTGCAAGGTCTTGCTTAATCGCTTGCTTAATTTGCCTCCATTCATCGCAGAACTGCGGATCATCAACAAACGATTCTAGCTTGCGGAGTTCTTCTAGATTCTTAATCCAGTTTTCACCGATTTTACTGGTAATCAAGTGTGCGAGTCTGGGATTACTCAGCACCATAAATCGTCTGGGCGTAACTCCATTCGTTTTATTGTTGAATCGCTCCGGATACATCTCAGCAAAATCGCGCAGCACATCTTGCTTGAGAAGCTGAGTATGCAATTCAGCCACCCCATTGATCGAATAGCTCCCAACGGTTGCCAAATTCGCCATGCGGACAGCCCGATCGCCCGATTCATCAATCAAAGACATCCGCCGGATACGATCGGAATCATTCGGGAATTGCTGCCGCACTTCATCTAAGAATCGTGCGTTGATGTCATAAATAATTTCTAGGTGGCGCGGCAGCAATGACCCAAATAGACCGATCGACCAGCGCTCTAGGGCTTCAGGCAGCAGCGTATGATTCGTGTAGGCAAACGTATTGCAGGTCACGTGCCAAGCAGCATCCCAGTCCACACCATGCACATCCATCAACAATCGCATTAATTCAGCAACCGCGATCGCTGGATGCGTGTCGTTTAACTGAAACGTGAAGTATTCGTGCAGCGTTGCGATCGGCATTCCCCTGTGTTCACAGTGAGTCCGGATCGCATCTTGCAGCGAACAAGACACGAAAAAGAACTGCTGCTCTAGCCGCAATTGCTTGCCTTGAGTTTGTTCATCGTTCGGGTAAAGCACTTTCGATACATTCTCGGACACGACTTTGCTGCCCACTGCACCGTAGTAGTTCCCGGAGTTAAACGCTGCGAAATCAAAAGACTCGACCGCTTGGGCTGACCAGAGCCGTAAGGTGTTTGCAGTATCCGTTTTGTAGCCGAGAATCGGGGTATCGTAGGGGACTCCCTTTAAGACACGATCGGGTATCCATCTGACACGGTTGCGCCCCTGCTCATCGGTGTAGCGTTCAGTCCGTCCACCAAGTTGAATTTCGACTGCCCATTCTGGTCGCGCCAGTTCCCACGGGTTGCCGTTCTTGAGCCATTTGTCGGTAATTTCAACTTGCCAACCATCGTGGATATCTTGATCAAAAATGCCAAACTCATATCGAATTCCATAGCCGATCGCAGGAATTTCTAACGTCGCCATCGAATCGAGATAACACGCCGCTAATCGTCCCAAGCCACCATTGCCTAATCCCGGTTCTTCTTCTTGCGCTAGCAGTTCATCAAAGTTCAATCCTAATTCTTGCGTGGCTTGCCGCATTTGATCATAGATATCTAAGTTGATCAGATTGTTGCCCAAGTGCGGTCCTAACAAGAATTCTGCCGAGAGGTAGCACACTTGGCGCGGCTGTACTTTCGTGTAGGTTTGCGTGGTGATTAGCCAGCTTCGGAGTAAGCGATCGCGTACCGTATAGGCTAACGCCATGTAGTAATCATTTAGCGCCGCGATTTCTGGAAACTTTCCTTGGACGTAAAACAAGTTATTCAGAATCGATCGTTTGAGCGTTTCAACATCGAGTCCAGTACGATCGTCGCGAAGTAGCTCGTCTGTGGTTGGAAGTTGAATATCTTCGGCTTGCATAAATTTGACACGGTAATAGTAACGATCGGATAAAAACTTAGTTTCACAAGAACAGACTGCCGATACGGTAGCAAAAAAAGCTGATGTTCAAACCCTAAATCATTCTTAAGTCGGAGTAGTCGGGCAAGCTGCCCAATCCACAATCAGCAAAGGTTTGAACTGAGAGATTTACTCCACCGTTGCGAAAGTAGTGGACAATAAACTTGCCAGCTAAAACTTCGACGTGAGAAAAGAGAGCTATTGAAATGACCCTTAAAACCGTGACAACACAGCCGTTTTCCGACCAAAAGCCTGGAACTTCTGGCTTGCGGAAACTCGTAACGGTCTTTCAACAACCCCACTATCTCGAAAATTTCGTTCAGGCGATCTTCGATAGCATTGGTGATTTTGCCGGACAAACACTGGTTCTAGGGGGCGATGGTCGCTTTTATAACCGTCAAGCGATTCAAATTATTCTCAAAATGGCGGCTGCCAACGGATTTGGACGGGTGAAAGTCGGTCAGGGCGGAATTCTTTCGACCCCTGCGACTTCGGCTGTGATTCGTAAATACAATGCGTTCGGTGGCATCATTCTCTCAGCCAGCCACAATCCTGGCGGTGCGGATGGCGATTTTGGGATTAAATACAACACCGGAAATGGAGGTCCTGCTCCAGAGAAAGTCACCGAAGCGATTTACGATCGCAGCAAAACCATCGCCGAGTACAAAATCTTCGACGCGCCGGATGTCAATTTAGACATTCTTGGAACCACTCAACTCGAAAAAATGACCGTTGAAGTGATTGATTCGGTGATTGATTATGCAGCACTAATGGAATCGCTGTTTGATTTCGATCGTATCCGTCAATTGTTCACAGGTGGCAGGTTTCGGATGTGCATGGATTCGCTTCATGCGGTGACAGGTTCGTATGCTCACGCGATTTTCGAGCAGCGATTAGGCGCACCCAAAGGAACCGTACAAAATGGCATACCGCTCGAAGATTTTGGCGGGGGACATCCTGATCCAAACTTGGTGTACGCGCATGATTTAGTCAAAGTGATGTTCGGAGAGAATGCACCAGATTTCGGGGCGGCTTCGGATGGAGATGGCGATCGCAATATGATTTTGGGTCGTCGCTTTTTCGTCACACCGAGCGATAGTTTGGCAGTTCTAGCCGCAAATGCAACCTTAGTGCCGGGATATCGGAACGGAATTGCGGGAATTGCGCGATCGATGCCAACTTCGCAAGCGCCTGATCGCGTGGCGGAAAAGCTCGGAGTCGATTGCTATGAAACCCCGACTGGATGGAAGTTTTTCGGAAATCTGCTCGATGCGGGTAAAGTTACACTTTGCGGCGAAGAAAGTTTTGGAACCGGATCGAATCACATTCGCGAAAAAGATGGATTGTGGGCGGTATTGTTTTGGTTAAACATTTTGGCAGTGAAGCAGCAGTCGGTGGAAGAATTGATGCGCGAACACTGGCAGACTTATGGACGGAACTATTATTCTCGTCATGATTATGAAGCGATCGATAGCAATCGAGCGAACACATTAATTACTCAACTGCGCGATCAGTTGCCAACGCTAAAAGGTCAGAAATTCAGTAGTTATGAAGTCGCCTACAGTGACGACTTTAGCTATACTGACCCGATCGATGGCAGTGTGAGCCAGAAACAAGGGGTTCGCATTGGCTTTACCGATGGTTCGCGGATTGTGTTTCGACTCTCCGGAACGGGAACTCAGGGCGCAACTTTGCGACTGTATGTAGAGCGGTATGAGGCTGATCCGGCAAAACATAATGCTGATCCACAGGATGCGCTCTCAGATTTGATTCAAATTGCGGATTCGGTGGCTCAGATTAAGTCGCTGACCGGAATGGATAAGCCGACGGTGATTACTTGATCGTTGATCCGATGGATCTTCGCCCCCTAAATCCCCCATTCTGGGGGACTTTGAAGGTCGGAGAATTTCTTCAGTTTGGGAATTTCTTGTTTCTCTTAGTCCCCCACAAGTGGGGGATTTAGGGGGCTAGAAAGAACCTGAACGCAGCGACAGCAACCTAAATGTCGCCCAAACGCAATTCTTCTCTACCCGATATGACTCGTCGCATCTTCGCACCGCTTGCAAGCCTGCTTCTCACTCTCGCAGCTACGATCGCGCCTGCATACAGCCTCACGGTTCCGCTTGCCACCTCCGAAGCGCGAATTCGCCAGCGACAAGAACAATTAAGCCTGATTTCACCTGAAGCTTACGATTTGAGTCGCTACCCGATCGCAGATGCAAACGAAACTCACTGGCGCAAACTCCTCTGGGCAACGGCAGTAATTGAGCCGCAAGATGCTTACACCCGAGACACGATCGCCCAAATTCTCACGCTCACGCCACAAAATCTCACCCCTGCTCAAGCTCGCACCGTCGAAATGGCTCTACAGGTTGGGACACAGCTTTATCTCAGCAAGCCGACTCCCAACTTACAACAGCAGTTTATTCAAACGATCGCTCAAAGCCCAAATCCGCGTTGGGTTGCCATGTCGCTATCTGCACTGGCAAAATCAGGCGCGAACGTCTCACAACAGCAACAGTGGATTAATTCCATTGCACAACGCTTTCCACGCTGGTCTGAGAATGTAAGCCTTTACACAACGATTACAGAACTCACAACACCGACCCGCACACCACCAATTCGAGATTTACTGACCTGGACGATCGTTCCGAATCAACAGCAGCTTTATGTGTTTTGTAATCGTGATCGTGCTCAACTGTGTTCTGCTTTTTTGCGCGACCGACAAGGGCGATTTGTGCGGGAAAATGGGCGACTGTGGACAGTGCCGTTGTTGACGCGATCGCTGCATAACCTCTCCTGGAATTTCTCACGCGGCTATACACCACAAGGCATTTACCGCATCGAAGGAACCATTCCACAGCCTGATACAGACTTTTTTCGTGCCTATGGCTTTTATTCTTTAGTCCAGCTATTTGCACCGCTTGAACCTGGAGTCAAAGAATTCATTCCCGGACGCAAAGGAACTCTCACTGGCAAGCTGGATGGATATAACGCATTACTGCCTCCAAGCTGGCGCAACTATTTCCCAATTCAGGCGAGTTATTGGGCGGGAATGGTCGGACGCAACTTGTTTAGAATTCACGGGAGCGGCGAAGATCCAGGCTTTTTTACAAACAATCAGCGCTATCCGCAAAGTCAGGGGTGGAATCCTGCGATCGGCTGTCTTTCTGCCTTGGAGCTTTACGACAGCACTGGACGAGTCCGAACCGCTCATATGCCTGGATTGTTAAATAAGCTTGGGACAAAGCCAACCGGCTATCTAATCGTTGTAGAATCACCCAACACCCCTGCTGCGATTTCTGCTCAAATTGCAGCCCTTTCCCGTTGAGCTTATGCGTATTTTTAGTTGTTTAACATTAGTTCGACGTTGTTCGCTTCGTTTCAGTCGGCTACCCGGATTCAACATCGAAGCGAGTCCTTTCTGCGCTGCTCTACTCTCCCTTGCCGTTCTAGTTGGAACCGCTCAAAGCTCAGTCGCTCAATCTGCCGCAGACTATCGCCAACGCGGAATCCAGTACCGCAATCAAGAACAATTCGAGAGCGCGATCGCAGCCTTTAAGAAAGCAGTCGAACTCGATCCCAAAAACCTTGCAGGTCGGATTGGTCTAGGTTGGACATTGCATTTAGCGAATCGTCGCCCAGAAGCAATTGATATGTTACAAAGCGCAATTCTCTACAATCCGTTCAACATTGAAACCTTTAATGCACTGGGGATTGCCTATCTGGTAAATGGTGATCTTTCTCAGGCTGTGGCAACACACACCTGGGCAACCATGCTCAATCCAAACAATGAAATTCCTTACTACAATCTGAGCTTATCCTATGAGCGATTAGCGCTCTATGATTGGTCGGTTGAATGTGCAAAACGTGCAGCAGAACTAGAGCCGAACAATCCGCATCCCTGGATTGCACTCGCGATCGCTTATCAAGGTCAGGGCGATAAGGTTTCTGCTCAACAGATTTTTCAGCAAGCGCTCAATGTTGATTCGAGATATGGCGATCGTAGTTCTCTAACCTATCTTGCAAGAGCAGGTTTTAGTTCAGAACAAATCAAAACTGCCCAGCAACTTCTTGCAGCCAGATAACTATGCAATTCACTTACCACACTCCCCAAGACAATGATGAGATCCAGCAATTAGGCAAGATTCTGACTCAATGTTTTAATGCGCCTGCACTCGCTGAACCAGTCTACCTCAAGCGAATTGGCATCGAGAACACCCGCATCTTACGCATTGATGATCAGATTGGAGGTGGTTTAGGATTATTGCATCTGGGACAGTGGTACAACGGTGCGAACATTCCAATGGTGGGTGTGGCTGCGGTTGGTATAGCACCGGAATATCGCGGCAAAGGAACTGCGATCGCGCTCCTGCAATCTGTCCTGCAAGAACTCTACATCAAAGAAACTCCGATCTCAGTCCTATTTTCGGCGGCTCAACCCCTGTATCGTAAACTAGGTTATGAGCAAGCCGGAACGCTTTGTGAATGGGAGGTTCCAACGGCTAGTATTCTGAGCAAAAAACATACGTTAGAGGTGCGATCGCTCAGTTTAGACTCTGAGATATTCGCCAAATTGTACAATCAGCAGGCTTGTTTGAACCAAGGATTTCTCGATCGCAATGCTGTCATTTGGGAAATGATTAAGCATTCTGAGTCTCCAATGTATACGTATCAATTTGAGAATGAAGGATATGTCATTTTTCAGCAGAAACAGGATTGTTTAGTCATTAGAGATTGGGTGTTATTGACGGCTGCGGCTGTCAGACAGTTCTGGACATTCTTATCAAATCATTCATCCCAGATCGATCGTATTGAGTGGAAAAGCGCTCCGGTTGATGCTTTGAACTTATGTTTACCGGATCAAACGGCAAAAATTAAATGGATCAAGCCCTGGATGCTCCGGATTGTTCATTTACAAAAAGCGCTACAACTCAGGAACTATCCAAACATCAATGCTGAACTTCACTTAGACATTCAAGATTCGATTCTGCCAAACAATCAGGGCAAGTTCATTCTAAGCGTAGAAAAGGGTCGTGGGACTGTAACATCGGGTGGACGGGGAGAGCTACAGCTTGAGATCCGATCGCTTTCACCCCTCTACACCGGACTCTTCACCGCAGACCAATTAGCCCGCGCATCCCTGCTGACTGGAACACCCGAAGCAATCCAAACTGCGACTCAAATCTTTGCCAGCCCTACACCATGGATGCCAGATTTCTTTTAGCAGACTCGCACAGTGGTAGGATTAACCTCGTACTTTTTCTTTGCGGCTGTTATGTCTTCTGCGATCGAGCTTCGTGTCACTGATGCCCATCATGATTTAGTGATCCAGCGTCCGGCTGGAGGTGTCTCGCTGCAAGGTCGAATTCGCATTCCTGGAGATAAATCAATTTCGCATCGTGCATTGATGTTGGGAGCATTGGCAGGAGGAGAAACTGTCATTCGAGGCTTGTTGTTAGGCGAAGATCCGCGCAGTACAGCCGAATGTTTTCGCGCAATGGGAGCGGAAATCTCAGAATTGAACACCGAAGAAGTCCGAGTCAAAGGCATCGGATTGGGGAATTTAATTGAACCTGTAGAGGTTCTGAATGCGGGTAATTCTGGGACAACGTTGCGATTAATGCTCGGAATTCTGGCATCTCATCCCGATCGCTTCTTCACTGTCACCGGAGATAGTTCACTACGATCGCGCCCCATGTCCCGCGTGGTCAAACCGCTTCAGCAAATGGGCGCACAAATCTGGGGACGCAAACAAGATTCACTAGCACCATTAGCGGTACGCGGACAAGCTCTGAAACCGATTCACTATCATTCGCCGATCGCATCTGCTCAGGTGAAGTCCTGCATTCTTCTAGCAGGACTCATGACCGAGAGACAAACCACAGTTACAGAGCCAGCTTTATCGCGGGATCACAGCGAGCGAATGTTACGGGCATTCGGAGCCGATCTCACGGTTGATCCTGAAACAAACAGTGTAACTGTGACCGGACAAGCAAAGCTCACCGGACAAACCGTGATTGTTCCGGGTGACATTAGTTCGGCTGCATTTTGGCTGGTTGCAGGCGCGATCGTTCCCGGCTCTGATTTGACGATCGAGAATGTAGGCATCAATCCCACCCGCACCGGAGTTCTGGAAATTCTTGAGCGCATGGGAGCCGACATTACGATCGAGAATTCCCGCGAAGTTGCAGGCGAACCCGTTGCAGATTTACGAGTGAGATACAGCAAATTGAAAGCTTGTGAAATCTCTGGCGATGTGATTCCAAGATTGATCGATGAGATTCCCATTCTTGCGGTGGCTGCGGTGTTTGCGGAAGGAACCACGATCGTCAAAGATGCCGAAGAACTACGGGTGAAGGAAAGCGATCGCATCACCGTCATGGCAACCCAACTGAATCAAATGGGTGCCTCAGTTCGCGAACTTCCCGACGGCATGGAAATCACTGGAGGAACCACACTTAAAGGAACCGAAGTGGATAGCTATACCGATCATCGAATTGCAATGAGTTTAGCGATCGCGGCTTTGAATGCTGCGGGTACAACTACAATTCATCGAGCAGAAGCGGCAGCAATTTCCTATCCTGACTTCACCGCAACGCTGCAAAGAAGCATTCAATCATAAGGCGATTACAAGCATTCAATCGTAAAGCGATTACAATCAAAGTGCGATCAGTGAAACTTGAAATTCAAGTCATTGTTCGATTATCGTCTGGGTGGAGTGTCCTTGGTGAACCTTATGTCTACTCAACGGCATCAACACGCAATCGTGATCGGGGGCAGCATGGCGGGTCTTCTTGCCGCTCGTGTTTTATCAGAACAGTTTGAGCGGGTGACGATCGTCGATCGCGATCAGCTTCCCTTCACCGCAGAACCGCGTCGAGGCGTTCCGCAGTCCGTTCAGCCTCATGTGCTGTTCAGCAAAGGCTACCAAATTCTAGAAGAATTGTTTCCGGGCATTGGAGAAACGCTTGCGGCTCGTGGCGCAGTTGCATTCGATTGGGGTAAAGATTTTCTGTACTTTCAAAAGGGCAACTGGGCACCCACAACCGAAGCAGCGATCGGGCTAAAATCTTACACTTGTACTCGTCCCCTGCTTGAAAGTACGGTGCGCCAACGAGTCAGCAGTCTTCCGAATGTTGAGTTTTTACAAAATCAGCGAGTGATTGGATTGTGGGGCAATGCGACTTCGATTCAGGGCATCAAACTGCAACAAGGAAGTCTATCGGCTCAGCTAGTGGTAGATGCGAGCGGTCGGAGTACCCACTTGCCGGAGTGGTTGCAAGATCTGGGTTTAACTCCGCCGCCGATGACCGTCGTTGATCCTGGATTGGGCTATGCAACTCGTCGTTATCGCATTCCTGCTGAGGCTCAACCGAATGCAAAGATTGTATTGATTAGTCAAGAAGCTCCGAATCAGCCGCGTTTGGGGTACTTAGCACAGGTAGAAGCGGATCAATGGATTGCCACCTTGGGTGGTTATGGGCGGGACTATCCCCCGATCGACGATCGCGACTTTCTGCAATTTGCTCAAAGTTTGTCAGATCCTTTGTTTTATGAAGCGATCGTTCACGCAGAGCCACTTTCTGAAATTCAGGCACATCGAGCCACAGTCAATCGGCTGTATCACTATGAGAAGATCAAATTACCGGATGGTTTAGTTGCAATCGGTGATGCTGTGTGTGCGCTTTGTCCGATCTATGGTCAAGGAATGACTGTCAGTGCGATGTCGTCACTGGTGTTGCGTCGTTGGCTTCAACAGTCACGAAACTCAACGTTCAATGGCATGAGCTTTCAGAAACAACTTGCTCAGAGTAATGCGTTTCCTTGGTCAATTGCGACGAGCTCCGATTCTAAGTTCCCGACGACGAAGGGCGCGATTCCTCCGACTTGGGCAGGGAAATTGTTTCAAGCTTATGGCGATCGTCTCGCTGTTCGCGCTCAAAATGATGTTGACCTGCATCTACAATTTCTGCAAATCGGTCATATGTTAAAGTCTCCCAGTCTATTGTTTCACCCTCGATTGATGCTGAAAGCATTATTGTCGGTTTAGAGATAGCTTAGAAGGGTAAGCGTTTCCAGTGTGAATCATGATTGTAATAATCTGAAAATCGATCGCACTTGCTTCCCCTGGTTTTGTCCCAGTTCCCGCATTCACTGAGTAGGCTGGAAAACAAGCGCCGCTTAAACTCAAGCGAATTGCACTGCCTTTTGGAATGCAAATACAAGTTGGTTGCAATGATATGCGGTGCATCGATGGTTCAGAACGATCGATGCTCAAATATCCTTGCGTAAAGTTCATTATACTGCCATTCGGCTTAACTTCAGACAACACAGCACACAGATCAAAGCTCGGTGAATCAGAACTTGCATAGATTTCGGCAACAATCTCACCAACTAAATGCAAATCAGCTTCTAAAGGCGCAGTTGTGTAGGTGAGAACATCGCTGCGAGCATCAATCCCGGAACGATCGAGCGATCCACAAGGGTAAACCACATGACCACCCAAAGCCGGAACAGGTCGCCAAGGATCATGAACGATTACATCGATCGCAGCTTCGGAAGGTTGATCCTTTAACTGTCCGTCGCGATCGTCCATTCCTGCGAGTCCAGTGCTAGTGAGATGTAGCGCTATTTGCTTCCCCTTTGGAAATTCAGAGAACGATCGCCATTCATTGCTGCCCATTTCAAACAATTGCACCGGGGGATCGTTTAGCTCTTGATCTTTCAGCCAATGATCAAACCAGCGAATCTGAGCGCGATCGCAAAAACTCACTGCATCTGCGCCATAGTCGATCGCTCCAACTTTGCGACCCCAAGGTAAATGCGCCCACACTCCAACAATCAACTGTGCTTGCTTCGATGATCGATACGATCGCAGGGTTCCCCGCATGTAAGTATCAAACCAACCGCCGATGTAGAGCATTGGAATATCAATTGCGCTCACATCAACCATTAACTTCTGCCAATAAGAATCAGTGGGATCAGAACGATCGAGCCAAGTTTGATAGTAAGCATCATAATCAGCGAATTTTTGCATCAGGTCTGGACGAGCGGGAATACGATCGCCCAATGGCATATTTTTCGCAGCTCTAGACAGTTCTAAAAATGCAGATTCATCTCCCTTTAATCGCGCTGTTTCTGCTGCAAGTTGAATCGCCCAACCTAAGTTCGCAAACAAGCAAAATGCGCCATTCTCATACGCCCAGTCCTGATACACATCTGGCGCTAACATGGCTGGACAAATGGCTTTCAGTGCTTCCGGGCGCTTTACTGCGGCATAGAGTTGCGTCATTCCCTGATAAGAGAAGCCGTACATTCCAACCTTGCCATTACTGCGGGGCAAACTTGCTGCCCAATTTACCGTCTCGAAACCATCCTCAATTTCGTTCTCAAATAGCTTAAATTCGCCCTCTGACGTGCCTCGCCCCCGCACATCTTGAATCACTACAATATACCCTTGTGAGGCGTACCAGACCGGATGCGCGTAGACAACTGTAGACGCGATCGCTCGTCCATACGGCTGCCGCATCAACAACACCGGAAATGTCCCTTCTGCATCCGGATAGTACACATCAGCATCAAGGCGGATGCGATCGCGGGTGTACATCGAAACGGATTGCTTCGGCAATACCTTCATCGATTTACTTTACCCATACGATAATTGAGCAACAGGCGATCGCCGCAGCACCGCGAAATCTTCTTCATCCAGTTCAGCAGGGGTGCCACTGCGAATCAGTTCTGCAAAATCCTCGTTCGGAATCATGATACACAAGGCGTACAGTCGCTCAGATCCGGTATTGCAAACTTCGTGAATTCCAGTCGGAGGCACAAGCAAACTATCACCTGCTCGAATCGGCACTTCTTTCCCGTCACAAATTGCGATGCCTTCGCCTTTAAGCACAAAGAACATCTCGACCGCCAGTTGATGACGGTTTGGTGGGGTTTTTCCACCCACATCAAAGATTTCAACACAGAGCGTTAGAGAAAAATTCGCGATCGCCGGATCGAACACGATCGCGAGACGGTTGGTATCGTTGGGACTAATCCGATACGCCTGATACTCAGTCGGAGATTTGACGACTGGAATAACACAAGACTCTTCCATCGAATCATCCTCAGTGTGAAGGTCATTCGTAATTTATAGTTCGCAATTCGTAATTTCTGTTTATTTATTACGGATCATGAACGATAACTCTTCACTGCGCTTGAGGAAGGGTGCCATTGCTAAACCAGACGGTACTCTGGGTTGCGTCGGTACTCGTCCAGCGAATATCAGAGAAACCATCGCCGTTGTAGTCGCCGATCGTCGGTTGAAATCCCGGCGGCTGGGTGGCGATCGATGAAATCTCCAAGGCTGTCCCAGAAAGCCACACCTGATTAACTCCGCTGCTGGGATTGCGAACGAGAAAATCAGTTTTGCCATTGCCATCAAAATCAGCCGTCTTGATAACAAAATCACGGCTCCGACCGGGAAGCGAGAACTGAAGCGACAGTGGCTGCAAGTCGGTTGACCAAACCCAAAGCTGATTTTGTCCTGTCAGACGATCGCGCCAAAATACATCGCTGCGCCCGTCGCCGTTGAAATCGATGATTTCTGAGATCGAAGTGGGAGACTTGGAGCGAGTGCTTTCGACTTTAATCGCTAAAGTTTCCAAATCAATCGTAGCAACGGCATTCTCTCCAGTTAGAGGATTACGCAAAAACAAATCAGTTTGTTGGTCGTTATTGAAATCCGCGATCGCGACTTCCCAACCTGCACCAATCTCACCACTAGATTGCTTAACGCGCTGAACGCCATTCATTAACCAAACTTTGTAGTCTCCAGTCGTGGAGTTGTACCAAAAAAAATCGCTTTTGCCGTCGGCATCAAAGTCTCCGATCTTTTCTGTCCAGTTGCCTTGTAGGGTTTCGGGGCGAGATTTGGTTTGAATCGAAGTGCCATTGATTAGCCAGATTTCGGTGCCTCCAGTTTTTGTGTTGCGCCAAACTAAATCTGTTTTGCGATCGCCGTTAAAATCACCAAAATTCGAGGGCTGCCAATCACGAGAACTCGCCGGCAAAGAGCTTGAGCCGAGCGATCGTACCCCATCCTTCAATGTAATTTGCGCGACACCCGTATTCGGATTAAAACTAAAGAGGTCTGTGCGACCATCACCATTAAAATCAGGAATTTTTAGAGGATTTAAAGTATTAGGAATCGCCATACTGCATTCTCTTATCGGAAACTGCGACACCTTAATATGTCTGCATTCTAAGATTCGTGCAACAAGAGAGTGGTTTCATAGGCATATAGCACTATGGCGATTAACCTGTCGTTACCAAGGTTACGCTGTCTTAATCCCGCTCAAAAGCTGGATCGAATCACTTACGAATCCGAAACATTGCTTTACGTTATACAGCGTTGCTTGAAGGCAGAATTCTGGAGAAGTGGTAGCGGTGCAGTCTTCGAGCAAGATGCAATCATATCCGAGAAAATTTGCATCTTGTAGAGTTGCCATCACACACTGATCCGCATTTACACCAGCAAAAAACAGTGTCGTTTTCCCCAAATTTCGCAGAATACTATCCAGAGGCGTATCCCAAAATCCACTCATGCGATATTTATCGATTTTGATGTCTGTTTCGATCGGTTTGAGTTCATCGACGATTGCGGCTGCCCAGCTATCCTTTTCCAAGACTGGAGCCTGGTTTTTTGGCAAGGGATCACCGAGTCCGACTCCAGTTCCAGTAGGGTTATACACATGACGAGTTGCGGGACTAATGTTGAGTAAATCAGGGCGATTTCCCCAATTAATCCAAACGATCGACACCCCAACTTGACGCAAAATTGGAAGCAATTGTTGAATCGGTGCAATGGGCGATCGAGCCGGAGTGACATCGACTCCAATATGCGAAAGCCAGCCATCTGGGTGACAAAAATCATTCTGCATATCGATAATGATCAATGCTGATTTCGTCAGATCAAGCCGTAGTGTTTTCGTTGCAGTTTGAAGTGTAATCGGTTGAGGTGGAAGCGGGGGGCGCGTCAGATCGGCGATCGATTCATCGACGTACCAGGCATTTGGAGGGACACCGAGTGGGTGCAGGGATGGGTTCATAAGGCGGGGAACTCTAATTACAAATCGTTCTTCTATAGGTACTACAACAGTTTCATATCAGGCTGTTTATCAGATTACGAATTTAAAGAGCGACATCATTTGTTGTAGGTTTGTTGTAGGTTCGATTGGTTGAGTTTTCTGATACAACTATTCTTAATTCTTGGGCTTGTTCGATTAAATCAAAACTCTAATTTTGTGAATTTAGCAATGCGTTTTTCTACATTAACAGCCTGCACGATCGGGTTAATTTCTGCCTCAAATTTGGCACAAAAAGCAGTAGCTCAAGATGTCATTGTGCCAGCAGCAACCACCCCGATTGCAACTCAGCCTTCGGTCGCCTCTTCTCAAACGGTTCCTTCTGTCGTCGTTGAAGCCCCTCGCTCGACTCCAGAATTTTCTGTCAAATCGAGCCAAATCGCTCAGCCGATTGTGCCCGTTCAAGCCCAAACTCCACGATCGCAGCAAACGCCGCCTCGATCCCCCAATCCTGCCTCCCCAACCCCACCGGATGTCGTGCTGACTGCAACCGATGTGCAAATTGTTGGTGCATCTCCCGAACTTCAGCAACTTGTCCGCGTTCAGATTCAAACGCAGCCCGGAGGCAACGTCAGCACTGCCCAACTTCAGCGAGACATCGCCACGATTTTAGGCACGGGCTTGTTTAGTACCGCCAGCTTTACCACTCGCACCAATCCCAACGGGTTAAGCGTCACATTTCAGGTGCAACCCGCGATCGTTCGTGCTCTAAATCTGGTGAATGCTCAGGCGCTGACTCCGACGATCGCCAATCAATTCTTTCAGTCTCAGTTTGGCGCACCCGTTAGTCCAACCGCCATCAACGAAAGCATTCGTCAAATCAACACCTGGTATCGCCAAAACGGATATAGCTTAGCGCGAGTGATTGGTGTAGTTCCCAATCGTGAAGGGGTGCTGACCGTAGAAGTGGCAGAAGGGACAGTCTCAAACATTCAAATTCGCTTTACCGATGAACAAGGCAGACCAACCAACGACAAAGGCGAACCGATTCGCGGCAGAACTAGAGAAAGCTTTTTGCAAACCCAGATTCAACTAAAACCGGGGCAAATTTTCCAAGAGTCTGTCGCTCGTCAAGACTTGCAACGCATTTTTCAAACTGGATTATTTACCAACGGACGCATTTCTCTTGAAGGTGATGCCCGTCGCACAACGGTTGTCTATAACCTTACCGAAGCCCGTAGCCGTGCCCTGAACGTTAGCGGTGGAATTAACGATGACTTAGGTGTATTTGGCAGTTTCAGCTACAGCGATAACAACTTTAACGGAGTCGGACAGCAACTCGGCGGCAATGTCTCGGTTGGAACTCGTGATGTTCAGTTTGATGGACGGTTTGTCAGTCCTTATCGTGCAACTGAGCCAGACAAATTAGGCTATAGCGTTAGTGGGTTTCGGCGACGGGGAATTTCGCGAGTGTTTGACGACGAAACCAGCCGATTGGCGAACGGCGATCGCGTCCGGGAAGGTCGCTTCGGTGGAACTGTGGCGGTGAATCGTCCGATCGGGGAGGGTTGGAACGGGACGTTAGGCGTGAACTATACGCGGGTGAGTCTGCGAGATCAGGGGGGGAATGTGGTCAGGCGCGATCGCAACGGTGCGCCACTGTCGTTTAGTGGCACGGGAATTGATGATTTGACCACAGTGAATTTTACGGCGGTGCGCGATCAGCGAAATAATCCCGTCGATCCTTCAAGTGGTTCGATCTTATCGCTGACGACCGAGCAATCGATTCCGATCGGGCGGGGCAGCATTCTTTCCAATCGTCTGCAAGCGAACTATTCGCAGTATATTCCGGTGAACTTCTTTAATTTAGAGAAAACGCAGAACCAGCCGGAAGTGTTGGCGTTTAATGTGCAGGCGGGAACGACGATCGGAGATCTGCCGCCGTACAATGCGTTTTCGCTGGGGGGCGCGAATTCGGTGCGGGGATATGATATTTCCAAACTGGGGATTGGTCGCAGTTTCGTGTTGGCTTCTGCGGAGTACCGTTTTCCGATTTACAGCATTATTGGCGGGGCGGTATTTGCGGATTTTGGGTCGGATTTGGGTTCAGCGAATTCGGTGTTAGGAGCGCCAGGAGAAGTGCGGGGACTGCCGGGAACGGGATTTGGATTCGGGGTTGGGATTCGGCTGAAGTCGCCTCTGGGGACAATTCGAGCGGGATACGGAATCAATAATCAGGGTGAAAGTCGAATTCAGTTTGGCTTTGGAGAGAAGTTTTAAGAGAGTGCTTGAAACGGATAGAAAGTTTCTTCGCTCTCATTGCACTCCCGCCCTAAAAGCGAGACTTGTGGACGGATTCTCGGAGCCATCAACCTCGTGATTGGGAAACTGACGATCGGAGTTCTCTTCAAATACTCTGTTACGATTCGACCCAATCCTGCGGTTTGAGAAATTTTCAAACTTCTCACTTGCGACAGATGAGCCGGTGTTTCGCAATCTGGTTTCGTCTTGAGTGTAGTTCTGCCCTAACAACTGATGCAGCGAAAAACAGTCTGGTGTGTAGGAATCTTGCTAACCTGTGCAGCGCTATTTTGTCCCCAACCCAGTTTCGCAAGCCCTGTCGCTGAAACCCTTCCAGAATCCCAATCGATCGCGCAACCTTTAAGATTAGAAATTCGGCTGAAACAACGGCGGGTGAATGTTTATCAAGGCGATCGTCGAGTCAAAACTTATCCGATCGCTGTCGGTCGTCCAGGATGGGAAACCCCGATCGGTAACTACACCATCAAGCAAAAAATTCGCAATCCCGAATGGATTCATCCCTTAAACGGCTCAAGAGTTCCGGGAGGCGATTCAGAGAATCCATTAGGGCGTTACTGGATTGGATTCTGGACAGATGGAAAAAACTGGATTGGCTTTCACGGGACTCCCAATCCTGAATCGGTCGGCACTGCGGCTTCTCACGGCTGCATCCGGATGTACAACCGCGATGTTGAAGAACTCTTCGGTAAAGTCAGCCTGGGGACAGAAGTAGTTGTCAAAAACTAAGCCGGTTAGGAAATCTTGCCTACGGACAAATCGAACCACAGGCAGAGAGCCTTGATCCCTCATAGTGCCTAAACTGCAATCTGTGGTTGTGAGTCTAACTCTAGATTCTCGCTTCCGCCCATTCGGTGAGTTCCAATCAGTCAACCGAACTTGTCAACATCAAGCAAAAGGGAGAGTACCGATGAACGGAAAGATCAAGAAATTAGCAAGTACGATCGGCATTGCCAGCTTCAGTTCGTTAATGTCGCTGCCTGTAATGGCACAATCTCCACTAAATCCAAATCCCAGTATCTTTAACGAAGCCCCGTACAATCGGGCTGCCTCTCAGTCTTCAACTCCCATAATGTCTCCGAGTGGCGGTTCGACGACGCAAAATTCGACAACTCAAGATTCAACGATTCAAAACTCAACAACGGGCGGTTCGACTTCGGGCAGTTCGACAACGCAGCAGCAGATTTCGCCACGATCGAATCCCTCGACTGTTCCAACCGAAGCTAGTCCTAGCGGATCGGGTAACCCTTCTTCGGACGGTGCCGCTCAAACTGCGCCAAATTCGCCTTCAGGTACGACTCAAACCCCTCTAACACCTGAGACGACTAGCCCAACTTCACCCAGCAGCACTCCCGCGGGTTCATCCGGCGATGTGGTCGTGCCAACCACTCCCGACGGCACGACGGAAACGACTCCTACCACCACTCCTGGCTCAACTCAAACCACACCGAGTCCCACCACTCCTGACTCGTCAGCACCGGCAACCACGACTCCAAGCACCACTCCAGAGAACAGCACTCCGTCTGGCACAACTGATGACGGCAACCCTAGTGGAGTTCGCGCCCTCTGGTAGATTGCGGTAATTTTCCAAGGAGGGATGTTCAACGCATCCCTCTTTTTTGCGTCAGTCGAGATGCGTTGCCCACTGTTTCACAATTTCCGCAGTGCCATACCAGCGTCCGGACGATCGCGGTGAATGGCTCACACCTTCATAAGTCAGATTCTCTGCACCTTCAAGGTGAGCGGCTTCGATCGGGGTAATGCCATCGCCCCAAGTATCGCCCCGTCCTCCAGTTAACTGATAGCTGCTATAGGCAAGCCAACTGCCCAACCGCCGCGCTCCAAAGATGGACTTACCCGCGACACAGACATATTTCACCTGCGGGTAAAATGCACCAGGATAAGTGAAATTAACGAAATTCAGATTCTTCAACGTCCAGCGCTCGTAGCTAGTTTGCGGTGTACCGAGTGTCACTAGAGTTGAAACAAACTGATGCGCCTGCCAGACATACGTGCGATCGCTGCTCACTCCATGCACATCATAGGCGTTCTCACCCAGATAAATGCGCGAGATCCAGCCCCCTGCTGAATGTCCAACCAGATTGATTTTCTCGGTTTCGTAAGTTTGCCGGACTTGTTGAACAGTACGATCGAGCGCTTCTAGAATCGGCAGCACCGATCGACCCCCCAACGTTGGCAGCCAATCGCGCTTGACCAGTGGAACCGTCACGGCTGAAATTCCCAGGTCAATCAATGTTTGCTGCATCTCGCGGTAATCGTTTGCACCTGCAAGATACCCCGGTAAAATCACAGTCGGCAGTGCCATAGATTCATCAATAGAAACGCTTCATGTAGGATCTTAAGGCATTTATTTGACTCCCCTATGTCCTTAGCTCCTTGGCGTTCTATTCTGGCGGGTGCGCTTCATCGCAATCGTTCTCTGCCTTATGCTCGGTATGTTCAACTCGCAACAGTTCGACCCGATGGCAGACCTGCAAATCGCACGATCGTCTTTCGCGGCTTCCTCGATGACACGAATCAGCTTAAATTTGTCAGCGACGATCGCAGCGAAAAGCCGAAGCACATTGAATACTGCCCTTGGGCTGAGGTCTGCTGGTACTTTCCAAATACTCGTGAACAGTTTCGGATCGCTGGAAAATTGAGTCTGATTGACCATACAAATCCGGATCAGCAACTACAAGCAGCACGGCAACAGATATGGCAAGAACTCTCTGATAGCGCTAGAACTCAGTTCGCTTGGGCGCATCCAGGACAACCCCGTGCTGGAGATGAAACGTTTTCACCTCCAGCACCAAGCCAAACTGATCCACTCCAGCAGTTTTGTCTACTTTTGCTTGATCCGACCGATGTGGATCATCTAGAGTTGCGCGGCGACCCCCAGAATCGTTGTCAGTATCACTTAAAGTCAGGGGGCTGGTTGGTTGAAGCTGTCAACCCTTAGCGGGGGTAATGTACCCTGGAAATCGAATTCCATTTGCCGCACCATACTGCTAACCACATTAAAGGTTTGTCCGGTGCCGATCGGAAAATTCGGTGCGTCCGGTTCAATTACATACAGACCAGGTGCGAGACGAACGCGGAAGGTGCCTTGTGCATCAGGCGTGACGCGGAAGGATCGATCGCGAGAAGTTGTGGAAATCTTTAATGCTCCTGTATAGGGACGAGTCGCACAAGTGCTTGCGGGAGCTGTCACTGAGCAAATCGGCGTGAAAGAAACTCTGCCAGAAATTCCACTCAGCAGAGTGGCGCTTGATTGCGGCATGGTGCGAATATCGGGCGGCGCAGGTAGATCAGGAAGCGGACGGCGATAATCTCCCGGCATAGGAAATGGCTCAATCGGAATCCGTCGAGTCGGGCGAGCAGGAATTCTAAACGTCCCGTCAGGTGGTGCAACAGGCATAACCTGACTTGGGCGAACCGGAGTTCTTGGAGTTCGAGTGACAGGTCTTCTTGGAAGCGGGACAGGAGGAACCGCCGGAGCCACAATCACCGGGTTAGGTGCAGCAAGGGGTTCCGGTGCCGGAAGCGGTGCTTGAGCGATTAGCCAATCTTCTTTTGCTTGAGTGACGATCGGAAACAGGACACTACTTAGAACAACTCCGGACACTCCACCAACGATCGCGCACAATCTTGTTAAGCCAAACATTGCACCTTCCCTAGCTGAGGACATGGCTAATTTCTAGCACAGTGCGCTCGTGCGATCGAGTAGGATTCCACTTTCTTGATGAAAGCTTCAAATGTGCATGGGAATATTCACGGAAATACGCCGTTTTCTCGATGGCTGAATTTAAGCAAAAAAATGTCCCTAATTGAAGGGACATCTACCATTGAATTGATTGTTAGTCTTTTTTCTTTTTCTTAGCGCGGCGACGCTGCATTAGGGTTGCAAATCCGATCGCTGCCCCTGATCCAAGAATCGTCATCGGCTCCGGAATTGGTTCGCCGCCGCCACCGCCGCCACCGCCGCCGCCACCGCCGCCGGTACCACCACCGCCGCCAATTTCGCCACCGCCAATCGAGGAATCACCGCTGTCGCTATCGCCGCTCAGCCCAAGGGCTAATCCCGCAATCCCCCCTGCCGCCAAGAGCGGCAACAGGAAACCGCCGCCACCGCCGCCAGCGATGGGCGCAACGGTAGGAATTTGAGCTACGGGAGGTGTCTCAGCACCTGATACCACAGGCGGGGGTTCACCCCCTCCAACGGGACAGGCAGTATCTCGTAGCCTTACGATAAAGTCATCATAGTCGCGGTCTTGGGCTGGACGATTTCGCACAATTCTTGACCCCGTATCATCCCATCCAATCTGCATTCCTCCGGTTTGGCATAACTCCGTGATATTTCCTGTGAACCGAACGTGCTGTTCGGCGTTGGGATTTAAGCGATCGGTGGAATAAAGAATACCTGTAGGTCTGCCGTTAAATGAAGACTCTAGGTAGAAAACGTAATCGTTATTTGGCTGGAATGTGTACTTCCCTTTTGGTTGGGGGACAGCATTTCCAGGAGTTCCGACGAAGTCTTGCGGAGTGCCGACATCATCAATTTTGGTAGACGGTCGGAAAATCGTTTCTGAGTTATCCGAGGGTTTGGTTTCTGTCAGTAAGGGCGTTTTCTCATTCGTGGTCAAGTTGATCACGCCAAACGTGGATTGATATGCGCCGTGAGACTCGACAAAATCGGTTTCTAAAGTTGCATTTCGATTGACGCGAATGCCCTGGTTGCCGATCGACAGATCCGCAGCCCTTGCAGGCAGCACTAAACTGCTGGTCAACCACCCCAGTGAGAGCGTAAATGCGATCGTGGCGAGACGATTTCTACGCTGATCCGGATTTTCAGGTGGAGTACAGCGGGATAAAGGCTGCCTCCTCACACACTGCCTTGAAGTAGGACTTTGTTCTGACACCATCTAAAGCTGACTCTATGAAAGGACTATAATCAACGCCCTGGGAGCGCTCACTGCAATTCTCACTGCAAGCTAAATCTGCCAAGGAGTCATGAGGAGCGCGACTTTAACTTCCGCTCAGTGTAAAAACGTTTGTGTAATAACAACATCACCCCTGCGAAGGAGCGAAGTTTTGGCGGAAATTATGTCGCTAGAAACATCCAAGTCAATCTGAGTAGCTAAATAGAACTGGGCACGTCAAAAGAATAGGTCGTTTGACCCATGCAATTTGTTTTAGTTGAAGCGGATCGCTTTTGTGCAGCACTCCAACTCTGCAAGCGGTGCTCGATCTGATTAGATCAGCTTTACCACTGCTGTAAATGTTGGTCGAAAATATGCGGCTAATCAGCAATCCTGTGTTTGGTTACTCCTCACGCGGCTAATCTTTGCACCCTGCATTTTCCGCGCTTACTGGAGTCCCGATAGTCTCCTAAGTTAGAACTGATACATCCCTCTTAACCTCTGTCGAAGGATAGGTATCTACCGGGGTTAAACAGCAGGTTAAGCTTCCTCGCCTGCATGATAGGAACTGCGAACTAACGGAGCCGATCGCACATGAGAAAATCCCATGTCTTGTGCAATCTTGCCTAAGCGCTCAAACTCGTCAGGATGCCAATATTTCTGCACCGGAAGATGCTCCAGCGATGGGCGCATATATTGCCCTATCGTGACGCGATCGCAGCCGACCGTTCTTAAATCTTGCAGCGTTTCAATCACTTCTGCTTCCGTTTCTCCATGTCCCAGCATCAAGCCAGATTTTGTCGGGATCGTAGAATCGAGTTCTTTCACTGCTTGCAAGACTCGGAGGGTGCGATCGTACTTGGCACCGCGCCGTACTGGAGCCTGTAGCCGCTTGACCGTTTCGATGTTGTGATTGTAGCAAGCAGGCTTTTCAGCCACGATCGTCGCAATTCTCTGCTGTTGTAGCGTTTCGGGTGGAGTGTCGTCCTGCCGTCCACCCCAGAAATCCGGAGTCAAGACCTCGATCTGAGTTCCGGGATTGATCATGCGAATCTGCCGCATTGTTTCAGCAAACCACCCCGCGCCTTGATCGGCTAAATCATCTCGCGCTACTGAGGTCAGCACGACATATCGCAATCCCAAAAGCTGTACCGATTCTGCAACTTTCCGGGGTTCCTCAGTGTCGAGTGGCATCGGTGCGTGTCCTTTATCGACCTGGCAAAACGCGCACGATCGCGTACAGGTAGGCCCCATCAGTAAAAACGTGGCGGTCTTTTGGGCGTAGCATTCTCCCCGATTGGGGCAGCGCCCTTCCTCACAAATCGTGTGAATCTGCCGCTGTTTAATAATTTGCTGCACCGTCGAAATTTCACTGGCATTCCCGATCGAACGGCGTAGCCAATCAGGTAGGGCAGAGACGATCGCGCGACGCTCAGAAATTGCAGGTCGATTCGTTTGGGATGACATAAACAAGGGAATGCTAAGGGTCAGTTCGATTTAAGGTTGGTGCAAGCCACCCACAAAAAATATGAAGTTTTTTGACCTATCGCCATTATAAGGGAGCAATTCAGCGGAGTCGGGTACTAAAGCCGTCCGTATTTCACTAAATCGAGTAACATTTAGCACGGAATTCGCAAGATTGCGACCCTGCTTCTTTCCCTAAGGATTTGATTAGGAGTGCAGTGAGGTTTCTATTGCATCGTCTTCCGGCGAATCCTCCCCGATTCAATTGCGATTTTCTAGATCACCCTAGAGGAGTTCAGTTGTGGCAAGTCACAAAGTCATAGTCATTGATGATAGCGCCGTGATTCGGAACATGGTGCGAGATATGTTGCCGAAAGGTAACTTTGAAGTATTGGAAGCCAAGGATGGTTTGCAAGGAATTAACTTAATCCGGCAGGAGCGTCCGACGCTGATCATGCTGGATTTCTTGCTTCCTCGAATGAGCGGCTGGGAAGTTTATCAGCAAATCCAGGATACTGCTGAACTGCAAACGATTCCTTTGGTAATGATGTCCGGGCGCAAAGAAGAACTAGCAGAGAAGCTACAAGAGCCGTTTGAGTATTTTGAGTTTGTGCAGAAGCCGTTTGACCAGAAGGGTCTAATTGAGGCAATCAAAGCTGCAATGGCAAAGGCGAAACGTCGTCCAGCGCCGTTGCCTTCGGCACAAGCGGCTCCGGTTGCGACCGCTTCAGAGGCGGCCCAAATTGAAGCGCTGACTCAGAAAGTTGCAAAAATGCAGGCTGAGATTGATGGCTTGAAGAAGCAGATGGGTCAGCTCTTGACCTTTGTGAAGCAGAAGTTGAAGTAATCCCAAAGCTTTAAATACTTGCTACAGATTTGGGATCTGGTATTGAGACAGTTTCCGATCAAGCAAGCGATTTGAAGCGCTACAGCAGCAGAAACACCTGCTACCGTAGCGCTTTTGCTTAGCTAAATTCTCTCTAGATGACATTACTGCTCTGGAGTTTCCTTTCTGCGCCATCCCGGTTTGACAACTTGGCGAGCACGAGCGATCGCCAGACAATCATTTGGTAAATCTTCGGTAATCGTTGAACCTGCGGCAGTGGTGACATCTTCACCGATCGTAATCGGAGCAACCAAACAATTGTTGGAGCCAATTTTTGTGCGATCGCCGATCGTCGTCGGATATTTTTTCACGCCATCGTAGTTGACGGTGATTGTGCCTGCTCCGATATTGACGCGGTTGCCGATCGTGGCATTGCCCAAATATGACAAATGCGCTGCATTCGTTCGTTCACCCAGCTTCGAGTTTTTTACTTCGACAAAATTTCCGACTCGGCAGCCTTCACCGATTTCAACGGGCGATCGTAGATGCGAGTAGGGGCCGATTTGGGCGTTCGAGTGGATCACACTGCCTCTGATAACAGAGAACAACACGGTGACGTTTTCCCCGATCTGGCTGTCTTCGATTAAGCTGCCTGGGCCAATCTGACTCCCTGCTCGTATCACAGTGTTTCCACGTAAGTGAGTTTGCGGCTCGATCGTGACATTCGCTTCAAGCTCGACCGTATCATCGATCGTGACGCTAGCTGGGTCGATGATCGTCACGCCTTCCTTCATCCAGCGATCACGAATCCGCGTTTGCAAAATCGAGTAAGCCTGAGCCAGTTGAACGCGATCGTTGATGCCCAAAACTTCTTGATAATTCGCGATATCGACTACTGTAACTTTATCGAAATGGTTCACTGCATCAGTGATGTAATACTCCTTCTGCTGATTGTTCGAGGTCAGTTTGGGTAGCACTTGAGCGAGATCTTTCCAGCGGAAACAGTAAGCCCCCGCATTAATCCGGCGATTTTGTTTCTGCTCGATCGTGCAGTCGCGATCCTCAATAATTTCAGACAGAATTTGATTCTCATCACAAAACACGCGCCCATATCCAGTTGGATCAGGAATGTGAGCGGCGAGCAGCGTTGCAGCATTGCCTTTTGATCGATGAGTTTCGAGCAGCAAAGTCAGCGTTTCAGAACGCAATAGCGGCAAATCGCCGTTTATCACAATCAAATCGTCATCGAATCCCTCAAGAAACGGGATCAACTGCTGAATGGCGTGTCCTGTTCCCAATTGCTCAGCTTGTTCAACAAACTCGATCGACTCCGGATACTCTGCCAATGACTGCCGGACTAACTCTGATTGGTAGCCCACAATCACCAATCGACGTGATGGCACGATCGCGCTTGTGCTGCCTAAAACTCGCTCAAGGAGTGATCGACTTCCCAAGCGGTGCAACACCTTGGGTAAATCCGATTTCATCCGCGTTCCACGACCTGCCGCCAGAATTGCAACCGCTACCATAGGTTTTTCAATCTCTCAATACGAGAGGGAGTATACCTTGAGTCGGTTTCATCGTTCACCCCTCGATCGAATTCCGCTGAAGCACTTTATTGAATACATATAATTGCGTTAGATTTTTGTCCTCGGTTCTGCATCGGGATTCAAAGTTTCTCCGAAAATCCAGAGATTCAATCAAAGTCTCGATCGAACAGCGTTATGATCGAAAATCCCGGATAGCCCATTCGTAATTCGTGATTGAGTCGTCTCAGATTGCCTTACCCTAGCTATGCGGTTCCGTCTTTAGCTCAATCCCCGACTGAAAATTACGAAACTCCGATCGACGAATTAAAGGAACAAGCACTGTGACGCATTCAAATTTTCTTGCTCAGTCCGATCCCGCTCTTGCTGAAATGCTGCAACAAGAACTGCAACGCCAGCGAGATCACCTAGAACTGATTGCCAGCGAAAACTTCACCTCTGCTGCGGTGATGGAAGCTCAAGGATCAGTCTTGACCAATAAGTACGCCGAAGGTTTACCTTCAAAACGCTATTACGGCGGCTGTGAATTTGTCGATCGCGTTGAACAACTCGCGATCGATCGGGCAAAAGAACTATTCGGAGCCGCACACGCAAACGTGCAACCCCACTCTGGCGCACAAGCAAACTTTGCTGTGTTTCTGACGCTACTCCAGCCCGGAGACACGATCATGGGCATGGATCTGTCCCACGGCGGACACTTGACCCACGGATCGCCTGTGAACGTCTCTGGTAAGTGGTTTAACGTCAAACATTACGGCGTGAGTCAAACCACCGAGCGCTTAGACTATGACCAAATTCGGGAGCTAGCGCTGGAACACCGCCCGAAACTGCTGATTTGCGGCTACTCGGCCTATCCGCGTATGATTGAGTTCGAGAAATTTAGAGCGATCGCCGATGAAGTCGGAGCTTATTTGTTAGCCGACATCGCTCATATTGCCGGATTAGTCGCAACGGGACATCATCCGAATCCAATCCCCTATTGCGATGTCGTCACAACTACCACGCACAAAACCCTACGCGGGCCTAGAGGTGGATTGATTCTCACCCGCGATGCCGAACTCGGTAAGCAGTTGGATAAAGCGGTCTTCCCCGGTAGCCAAGGCGGTCCCTTAGAGCACGTGATTGCGGGCAAAGCAGCCGCCTTCGGAGAAGCCCTAAAGCCTGAATTTAAGACCTACTCAGGTCAAGTGATTGAGAACGCAAGAGCAATGGCAGCTCAGCTTCAAAACCGCGGCTTTAAGCTAGTTTCTGATGGCACTGATAACCATTTGATGCTGGTGGACTTGCGATCGATCAACATGACCGGAAAAGTGGCAGATCAGCTCGTAAGCGGTGTGAATATTACCGCGAACAAGAACACGGTTCCGTTTGATCCCGCTTCTCCATTTGTCACGAGCGGTCTGAGACTGGGTTCGCCCGCGATGACCACACGCGGCATGGGTACAGCAGAATTCGCGGAGATTGCGAATATCATCGCCGATCGCTTACTCAATCCCGAAGACGAGAGCGTTGCTCAAGATTGCCGTCGTCGTGTTGCTGCATTGTGCGATCGTTTCCCGCTTTACCCCCATCTCAGCGCTCAAGTTCCGGCGCTAGTGTAAAGCCTCAGTAATTTCCTTGATTCGTTTTCAAGGCGCAAACTATTGATATAAGGGCATCCACTGATGGATGCCTTTATTTTTGGAAATGACATAGAGCTAACCTCAGACAGATGAGGATTTTGACAATAAATTTCTGAATGAAACAGAAAATATGGTTCATAATTCTTTGCTGAGGATTCTCGAATCTGTAGTAAACTCTGCCTGAAGCTTTTGTCCTTCCTACCTGCGATTTCTAATGCCGTTTTTTGCCGCATTTCTGATTTCATTCCTGGTTGTTCTCGTTGCAACCCCAATCATTAACCGTTTTGGTAAGCGCGTAGGATTGGTGGATCAGCCAAATCACCGCAAAGTTCATCAACGACCGATGGTTCGACTCGGCGGCGTGGCGATGTTTCTGGGAGTGGTGATTGCTCTATTAATCGTTTGGTGGGCAGGTGGATTTGGACTGCTCAAACCAACGAAAGAATCAGAAGTTTGGGGCTTGGCGATCGGCGGGATTGCCTTCTTTTTGATTGGACTGGCGGATGATTTGTTCAATCTGTCTCCCAAAACTCGATTAGTTTTGCAGGTAGTGGTTGCGGGCTTAGCTTGGGAGTCGGGAGTGCAGATTGATTTCTTAACCAATCCGATCGCTGGACTGGTTTCACTTCCAGAATGGGCAAGTTTGCCAATTACCGTCATCTGGCTCGTCGGCATGGCAAACGCGATTAACTGGATTGATGGACTCGATGGACTCGCAGCAGGCGTTTCAGGAATCGCTGCCTTTGTCATGTTCTGGACTTGCTTATTTATGCAGCAGCCCCAAGCAGCGCTATTTGCGGCGGCACTTGCAGGAGCGACCTTCGGATTTTTGCGCTACAACTTCAACCCGGCTCAGATTTTTATGGGTGATGGAGGTGCGTATTTTATCGGCTTTATGCTAGCGGGCGTGGGCGTGATTGGTTTAGTGAAGAGCGTGACTACCGTTGCCGTCCTGCTTCCGTATGTGATTTTGGCAGTGCCCATTTTGGATATGTCAGCCGTGATCTTTGATCGTATTCGTCGCGGCAAATCCCCGTTTGTTGCCGATAAGCGTCACCTGCATCACCGATTGCTGAAAGCTGGGTTGTCACAGCGTTTAGCGGTGCTGTTTATCTATTCGCTGACTTTGTGGGCGGGAAGTTTAGCGATGGCAGTCTCCGGGATGCCGAGCGGAGTGGGATATGCGATCGCCGCGACTGTCATCTTGAGCGTAACCAGTTGGCAAGTATGGCGGACAGCAAGATGAATGCGGAAATTATCAGCGTTGGAACTGAACTACTGTTAGGGAATATTCTCAACTCGAATGCTCAGTTTCTCGCTCAACAGTTTGCTGAACTCGGAATTCCTCACTATTTTCAAACCGTGGTTGGGGATAACCCGGAGCGCTTAAAGCAAGCGATTCAAATTGCCAGCGATCGCGCCAATTTGCTGGTGTTTACAGGCGGATTAGGTCCCACCCCGGACGATTTGACGACCGAAACGATCGCAGACTTTTTCTCAGTGCCGCTGATTGAAAAAGCCGAGATTGTTGAAGACATTGCCGCAAAATTCGCTCAACGCGGTCGCATGATGACCGACAACAACCGCAAGCAAGCGCTCATTCCCGAAGGCGCGGAGATTTTGTATAACCCGATCGGCAGCGCTCCCGGCATGATTTGGCAGCCACGCCCGAACCTGACAATCCTTACCTTTCCGGGCGTACCCACTGAAATGAAGCGGATGTGGCATGAAATTGCGGTTCCGTATCTCAGACAGCAAGGCTGGGGAAAAGAGACGATTGTCAGCCGCACTTTGCGCTTTTGGGGAATTTCGGAATCGGCTCTGGCTGAGAAAGTCGGTACATTCTTCGATTTACAGAATCCGACCGTTGCACCTTACGCGAACTACGGTGAAGTCAAACTCCGAATTTCAGCCAAAGCAGCCTCAGAGCAAGCCGCTCAAGATTTAATTGCACCTGTTGAACAGCAATTGCGGGCGATCGCAGGCATTGATTGTTATGGAGCCGATGAAGATTCGCTGGCATCGGTGGTGGGTGAACTTCTGAAAGAGCGTCAAGCCACTTTGGGCGTTGCAGAATCCTGTACCGGAGGCGGTTTAGGGCAAATGCTGACCCGCGTTTCTGGGAGTTCAGCGTACTTCTGGGGCGGTGTGATTTCTTACGATAACTCCGTTAAAGAACGGATTTTAGGCGTTGATTCAAAGGCGATCGCCACTGAAGGAGCCGTGAGCGCGATCGTGGCAGAACAAATGGCAGCCGGAGTGCGATCGTGCCTTGGCACAACCTGGGGCGTTAGCATTACAGGCGTTGCCGGACCTGGAGGTGGCAGCGACGAAAAACCTGTAGGGCTTGTTTATATTGGCTTGGCAAACTCAGAAGGTGCAACCAGTCAGCGCTATCTGTTTGGCGATCGTGGGCGCGATTGGGTGCGTCAAGTGAGTGCTTGCAGTGCGCTCGATCAGCTTCGACGCAAACTGTTAAACCGTGCTTAAGTGTCGTAGATTAAATCACTTCTAGAATCGCAGTAGATCGGATTGCCCGCCTTGCGAAGCGTGGCGCAATGCCCGTTCCAACCCTTCTTTACACGAGCCTAAGTTTTGTCGCTTGATTTTAATCTATCTTTCGGTATGATGAATGAATACTGACTTCCTAACTTGGGAGTCATGGTTTGGAAAAACTCCTTGCTAAAATTAGAGAGTGCTTAGGTACTTCTGACTTTAGTACCCTTAAACCCAATCAAAGGAGCCGTCTGACCGATGGATTATATTGAAAAGGTATTGGAAAAGCTCAAAGAATGGGCGCGACGTGTGATCGAAACTCTGATGGGTCCTGATGAAGAGCCAGAAGCGGAACTCATTCCAATTCCAGTTCCAGTCCGCGATCGTCACCGTTAGTCCTACATCCACGTCGGGGCAAACAGTTTGAGCAGTATTTTGGTTCTCCACGGACCAAACCTTAATCTTCTAGGTAAAAGAGAGCCTGGAGTTTACGGTGTGGTTACGTTGGAAGAAATTAATCAGCGCCTGAAGCAAGAAGCTCGATCACTACAGGTTGAACTTGCGGTCCTGCAATCTAATCATGAAGGTGTTCTAGTGGACGCGATTCAAGCAGCGCTTGGGGAACACCAAGGAATTTTAATCAATCCAGGCGCGTATACTCATACTAGCGTGGCAATTCGGGATGCGATCGCGGCGGTCAATCTCCCGACGGTTGAGATCCACCTAAGCAATATTCATAAACGAGAAGAATTTCGGCAACATTCCTACATTGCACCCGTTGCGATCGGACAGATTAGCGGATTTGGAGCCGATAGCTACCGTTTGGGGTTACACGCGCTTGTACACTATTTGAGACAAGCTTAGTATGACTCTATGGAAGGCGCGGTACAGTTGGCAGTCAATGGAACATTGATGCGCGGCTTAGAACTGAATCCAAATTTATTGGTGCTGAACGCTCAGTTTTTGCGTGAGGATCAGACGGAACCGAGCTATCGGATTTGGTCAATTCACGATCGTCATCCGGCGATGCTGAAAGTGAAAGAAGGCGGAGTCGCGATCTCGGTTGAAGTGTGGGCGGTTCCGGCAAGTGGATTGGCGACTTTATTGGCGCAAGAGCCACCCGGATTGTGTATTGGAAAAGTTCGGCTCGCAGACGGTACAGAAGTTCTAGGGGTACTGGGCGAGCCGTTTTTGTGCGAAGGTCAGGTCGAAATCACCCAGTACGGTGGTTGGAGAGCTTATATCGAGAGCAAGTAAATGAACAATGCAAGCGAATTTGTCGAAATCATGGCTGAAGCAGTTGGTCTGCCGATTCCATCGGAGTACCGCGAAAATGTGATCGCAAATATGGAACGCATTCACACGGTCGCGCAGTTGGTGCTAGAGTTTTCGTTACCCGAAGAAATCGAAGCCGCTCCGGTATTTGAACCATGAACATTCCTGACGCGACTCAAACCGCGATCGTCGTCCGCAATCGAGAAGTCACCGCTAAATCGGTGACAGCAGCAGCCCTCGCTCAAATTGCAGAACACAACCAAACCTACAACTGCTTTACGACGGTTTTATCCGAATCGGCGTTGGAAGCTGCCGATCGCATCGATCAGAAAATTGCCGCAGGAGAAGATCCCGGTGCACTGGCAGGGGTTCCTTTTGCAGTGAAAGATCTGTTCGATGTTGCAGGGATTCCAACCTTTGCAGGCTCCAAAATTAATGCAGAGAAGCCTCCAGCCACTCAAGATGCCACCTTGATTAAACGCCTGAAGGAAGCGGGGGCCGTCTTGGTTGGGGCGCTCAACATGGATGAATTTGCTTACGGTTTCACCACTGAGAACGCGCATTATGGCGCAACTCGCAATCCGCACGATCTCGATCGCAGCGCAGGCGGATCATCCGGCGGATCAGCCGCCGCGATCGCTGCCGGATTAGTTCCCTTTAGCTTGGGGTCGGATACGAACGGTTCGATCCGGGTTCCTGCATCGTTTTGTGGCATCTTTGGGCTGAAGCCAACGTATGGACGGCTATCGAGAGCGGGAGCCTATCCATTTGTGAGCAGTTTGGATCATGTCGGGCCGTTTGCCCGATCAGTGCGAGATATTGCCCTACTCTTTGACGTGATGCAAGGGCCTGATCCGAGCGATCCGGTTTGTACAGTGCGATCGCCAGAATTTTGCTTGCCGGAACTTAATAAAGGTAGCGACGGATTGAGAATTGCGATCGCGGATGACTATTTTGCTAAAGGTGCCGAGCCAGAGGTGTTTGCTGCTGTCGAACAAGTTGCACAAGCGTTAGGTGTGACTCGTCGTGTCACCTTATCCGCACCCGGGCAAGCACGAGCCGCAGCCTTCGTGATTACGGCAACGGAAGGCGCAAACTTGCATTTTGAGGAGCTACGCACCCGACCGCAGGATTTTGACTTTGCCGTGCGCGATCGACTGCTTGCAGGGGCATTAGTGCCGGGACACTGGTACGTACAAGCGCAGCGATTCCGGCAGTGGTTTCGCGAGCAAGTGCGAGAAATTTTTCAAGAAGTCGATATTATTTTGGCTCCGGCGACTCCCTGTGTTGCACCCCGCATCGGACAGCAAACCATGACCTTAGACGGGCAAGAAATGTTAGTGCGTCCGAATTTAGGAATGTTTACTCAACCGCTGTCGTTTATCGGATTGCCGATCGTTTCGGTTCCGGTCAAGCGATCGGGACTCCCGATCGGCGTACAGATCATCGCGGCTCCCTATCAAGAAGCGCGAGTGTTGCGGGTTGCGGCAGAGTTAGAGGCGAAGGGAATCGTTGAGGCTCCGGTGGTCGATCGTTAACTCTTTCAACAATCTTGATCAGAGAATTCAGCGAACGGGTATCTATGGATCTTGTGAATTGTTTCGACTTAGCAAGATTCAGGAGAAAAACGTTGCTTTACTCAACACTACTTGCCGTAATGCCCCGAACCGTTGAATGGACACCGATGGTTGGCTTGGTCATGACGCTGTGCTGTTTGTTTTCGGTTGCGATCGGACGTTTTGCGATCAAAAATCGCGGCGTGGGTCCGAAATTACCGTTAGAGTCGCCCGCCTTGTTTGAAGGCTTTGGATTTCCCGAACTGCTTGGAACAATGAGCTTGGGACATGTGATTGGCGCAGGTGTAATTCTTGGACTTAGTAACGCTGGCGTTTTGTAGGTAGAGGGGAACCGTGTATGCAAAAGCTGTGTATACACGGTTCATCTGGTTTGCTGCACATCATTCCAGAGTGCAGTGGCTTGCCTCAAACTTAAGTGTGTACCATTGCCAAAATTAGGCGATCTAAAATCGAGATGCTAAGAAATCGAGCGTCTTCGAGTAATTGACGGATCAGGCAATGTCTTCGGCACTCGGTTCAGTGTTTCTAGAGGGATATTATGCGCGACGAATTTGTCGCAATGAGTGATGAGACTGCTTTTACCAATTCCTCCGGTTCAACGGGCTTCGAGAGGTGCATTTGAAACCCTGCGGCTAAGGCTTGTTGCTGATTGACCTCTCCAGCGTAAGCAGTTAGAGCGATCGCTTTGAGGGTGCCTCCTTGCTCCGGTGACCCCTTTCTAATTTGCTGAATTAGAGAATAGCCATTCATCTCTGGCATACCAATATCACATAACAGGAGGTCGGGAACTGATTGATTCAAGAGAAACAGTGTCTCTGTTGCCGAACTTGCTGTTGTCACTTGTGCACCTGCTTCGGTCAAGATGAATGATGCCAACTCGCGCATGTCCGCTTCATCATCTACCACCAATACGCGAATTCCGGTCAAATCTACCGCAGCTTCTGGATTCTCAATCTCCGAAGCGGGTGCCTGCTCCATCCGGTTTAAGGGCAGACGGACGACAAAAGTTGCGCCTAGATCAGGTCCTAGGCTCTCTGCCCAAACGCTTCCTCCATGCAGCTCCACCAACTGACGCACGATCGCCAGCCCCAAACCCAAACCCCCAAATTGTCGGGTGGTGCCGCCGTCTTCCTGGCGGAAGTAGTCAAATACGTGGGGGAGAAACTCTGGATGAATGCCTTTTCCCGTATCTTTCACTTGAATTTGAGCATAAGTACCAACTTGCTCTAAGCACACCTCGACCCTCCCGCCAGAGGACGTGAACTTCACGGCATTAGACAGGAGATTCCAAACAACCTGTTGAAGCCGGTTTGTGTCGCCTAAGATGCTGCCTGAAGGGGACAGGGTAGTTTGAATCTGAAGCTGTTTCGCTTCAGCCGCTAGGCGGACGGTTTCTAGAGCCGCTTCAATAGTGGTTGCTAGATTCACGGGCGCAATGTTTAAGGACATTTTTCCTTGGAGGATGCGGGAAACATCGAGCAAGTCTTCGATCAATTGCGCTTGCAATTTCGCATTGCGTTCGATCGTGTCCAACGCTTGGTCAGTTTTGGTCGCGTTCAGGTGCTTCGTGCGTAACATCCTTGTCCAACCCAGAATGGGATTGAGCGGTGTTCGCAATTCATGGGACAGGACTGCCAGAAACTCGTCTTTGATTCGGTTAGCAGCTTCGGCTTTGGCACGATCGCGTTGAGCGGCTTCATAGAGCTGGGCATTGTCGATCGCTAACGAGGCACGATGCGCCAATTCCTCAGCAAATTGCAGATCTACCGCAGTGTACCGTCGTCCAGATTCAGCCGAGATAAAGGAAATGACTCCAATAATTCGTGCCTGAGTTCGCAAGGGTACAGCCATGACGGAACTGAAGCCGACCTGTCGTAGGATCTCTAAATGCTCAGGATCGCGGGCGGCTTGAACGAGCAGTTCATCCGGAATCTCCGCCACGAAATCCGGTAGTCCCGTTCTCAGAGTTAAGGCTGCACCACGAGCAGCGTTCGGGTCTAGTGGATACTTCTCTTGCAGCTGATGCGCCCACTCCAGTTTGGCAGGGTCGATGTGGGCAACGGCAATCTGGTCTATGGTGCCATCTTCCTCAACGATGTGAACGGTACACCAATCGGCAAGTTCTGGGACAGTCAACTGAGCAACGCGCTCTAGGGTTGTTTGATAGTCTAGAGAAGAGGCGAGTACTGCACTGGCTTCGGAGAGAAACTGTTGGGCACGTTCTAACCTAACGCGTTCCGTCACATCGACCACATAGATGAGAACACTTTCCACCTGGTGATTCGCGTTGACGGTTGGCAAATAGTAAACGTTGTAGTAACCGGGACGACGATCGTTCCGTCCAGGAACATTCACTGCAAAGTTCGGTGAAATGAAGGGATCTCCGGTTGAGTAGATTTGGTGAAAGACTTCGACTAATCTGGCATCGGACTGACCAAACAGATCTGGGACTGAATAGCCTAAATGCTGTTCACGGGTTAGTCCATTAATTTCAGCTAAGGCTTCATTAATCGCACTAAATCGTTGCTCGGCATCTAATAAGGCTAAGCCAACCGGAGATGTTTCAAAGATCACCGCCAATTGCTGTTGTGCCGCTTCGGATTGGGAGCGAGCAAGGCGTTCGCGCTCTAACAATTGCTCCCGTTCCTGCTCGGCTTGCTTCCGCTGCGTAACATCCAACACCAGCGACAATACCGAAAGCATCCGTCCCGATTTGTCTCTCAGGCTGGAGTTATACCACTCGCAATGCACCACGTTGCGATCTTTTGTGTAATTGCGGTTATACGAGAAAATATGTGGTTCCTCACCATAAACCAACCGTTGACACACATCGGCAACTGGTTCTAGGTCTTCTTCAAAGACAAACGGAATCTCAGTTAAAGATTTACCCAGTATTTCTTCAGCTTTCCAACCCAAAATGCGTTCTGCACCAGCAGACCACCGAATGACTCGAAAGTTATAGTCCCATTCCACGACTGCCATGGGAGTGTTTTCGACATGGAAATTGAGCTTTTGTAGAGTTTGATGCAAGGTTTCTTCTGCTTGCTTGCGCTCTGTAATGTCAATCACAACGCCAATCGAGTGCTTAGGCTGTCCTTGAGCATCATAAGAGAACTGCCCTCTCGCTTCGACCCAGTGAACCGAGCCATCTGGCAAGCGCAAGCGATATTCGTGATGGTACTCTGTTCGCTCCTCGATCGCTTGTTGCCACTTTGTCTCCGCTTCTGCCAAGTCATCTGGATAAACCCGGCTTGCCCAAAGTTCGTAGCTAGGCTTATCCTCATCAGGCTGTAGTCCCAAAATGGTGAACTGTCCTGCTGACCAGAGGAGCGTCCCTGTTTGCATATCCCAGTCCCAGGTGCCCATTCGTCCCACTTTAAGCGCAAGTTGCAGGTGGGCTTCACTTTCTCGTAATTCCGCTTCTGCTCGCGATCGCTCCACCGCAAGCCAAGTTTTTTCAGCAATGCGCTCTAGCAATGCCACCTCTTCTGCTGTCCACTGACGAGGAGCAACATGGTGTAAGACTAACAATGCCTCAAATCGTCCTGCTTTGACGAGGGGAACACACAGCAGCGATTTAGTCTGAATTGCATCAAAAGCCGCTGCCCCTGAGCCAATTGTGCGAGGATCGTGATCGACATCCTCAACCACAACGGTTTTGCCCTGCTTCAATGCTGCGATGATGTCTGAACCGAAGGAATTCATGGGGTGACTCCCCACAACGCTAATCACACCATTGCAGTAGTCGCGATCAACAATGACGTATTCCTGGGTTGGATCAATTTCACCGTAGGTACAGCGCGTGACATTGAAATGTTGTCCTGTGGAACTCACCACTTGCCACATAATTTCTTCGGAGTGTTGAAGGGCACGAATGGCATCATTCAATTCGATCAAGAACTGTTGTTGTCTTTCTTTGTGCTGAAGTTCTTGGAGTAAGACTTCCGCTTGCTCACGAGCTTGAACTTGGGCAGTGACCTCAATGCCATGAATCAAGATGCTGTCGATGCAACCATCAATGTCTCTGAGCGGCAGAAACACAAGATTGAAAAAGCCTTCAACGAGATTGCCATTCCTATCCGGCTCCCAACGAGATAAGCATTCATCTTCTCGAATAATTTCCCCAGTCTGATAGACTCGATCGTGAATTTCAAAATATCCCTGACCTTCCATTTCGGGAAATACTTCACGCGCTGTCTTACCAAGAATGTCTTCAGTACGTCCAGATATGGTAAGAAACTTGGAGTTCGCGAGTTCAAAGACGTGATCAGGACCCGACAGCACGGCAAACATAGCAGGCACTTGTATCAGAATGTCTCGCAGCCGCTGACGTTCTTTTTCAGCCAATCGGCGGCTCGCCTGTTCCTGCTCTAGCAGACGATCGCGTTCAGCTTCGATTTGCTTGCGCTCCGTGATATTGACCGAAACACCCAGCATTCGCGTAGCGTGTCCAGCCTCATCGAGATAGACGCGCCCCTGACTTTTCAGCCACAGTATCGTGTCATCGGATCTCATCACTCGGTATTCCTGAGAAAAGGAGTGGTCACTCGCAATCGCTTGTTCCAGCGCCTGCCTAACGGGTGGTCGATCGTCGGGATGGATCATCGCACGAAACGCGTCTGCGGTGCCCACGTCCATGCCGAAAATCTCTAGCGCGTTTGGAGAACAGACCACTTGATTGGTTTTGAAATCGATGTCCCAAGCAATCATTTCGGCAGATGCAAGGGCAAGCTGTAAGCGTTCTTCAGTCTGTCGCAGGTGTTCTTCAGTCTGTTTGAGGCGAGTTACATCCTGAAACATCCCAATGCCGATCGTGGGATGCCCATGCATGGCTGGCAGGGTTTCTCCCCAGCATAGAGTTGAGCGAATGCCACCGGGTGTGTACCAGTTCATCTCATAGTTTTCTAACCGTTTTCCCCGAGCAATTAGAACGGCGGGCATTCTTTCGGCCGGAATGCGATTGCCAGTCGCGTCGGTACAGTAATAAGCGTCGCTATACTCATCCAGGGATTTGTCTTTTGGTAAGTCACCCCCTGCTAATTCATTCGCAATTCGGTTGGAAAAAGTAACTCGTGCGGTTTCGGGTTCGATAAATACGGTTGGCGTTGGCATTAAATCCAGCACTGCTTCCAACCATTTCTGCTGATTTTCCAATGCTTCCGTCTGCTGCCTCAGTAGCGTCTCAGTTTGCTTGCGCTCCGTAATATCTTGAAACACCGCGACGGCTGCCAGAATTCGCTCCTGCTTATCTAGGATTGGGCTTGAATTGACTGAAATAACGGTATAACTGCCATCTTCCTGACGTAGCTCCATTTCCTCTCGGATAATGATTTCCCCGCTTCTGAGCGATCGTGCCAAGGGATACTCATCCGATGCGTAAATCTCTCCATTCGAGCGAAAGGCTTCAAACGGGGTAACGGGTGCATACTCCTCTAGCTCGCGGGAATCTTCAAAGCCATATTTGACAATTTGTCTGGCTTGTTCGTTTGCAAGCAGCAACTTGCCAGAAACATCTGCGATGAAAACTCCTGCGGGCATCTGATGCAGAACTGCTTCAAATTTTGCCCTTTCCGTTTCCAACGCTTGGAGTAATTGTTCCCGTTCCGCCTCTGCTTGCTTGCGTTCTGTCACATTGCGAAAATAAACGGCGATCCCTTCGGCAGAAGGATAAGCGTTGGCTTCCAGCCAACATTGAACGGGTTGCCCAAATTCTTCCCAGGTCACCGGAACTTGTTCTGCCACGGCTTGATGCATCGCTTGATAGGCGACTCCACCTACTAGTTCAGGAAAAACGTCGTTCCAAACGTGTTTACTCAGCAATTCTTCGGGAGTTTTGTGCAAAATTTGAGCAGCAGCCTGATTGACATAGGTGTAGTGCCAGTTTCGATCAAAGGCAACAAAAGCATCGGTGATACTTTCTAGAATGGTTGTTACTTTGCGCTCAGCCGTTTGGGCGATCGTATTTAGCGCCTGTTCTAACCGTGCCTCTAGCTCCTGTTTTTGACCTTGTAGGGCTGCAATTTCCTGCTGTTGCTCAAGAATTTGGTTTTGAATCAATGCAACTGGAGCATCTGCGCCACTGGATTCGTTAGAACGCTCCGCCTCAAGATTGCGAGCAAAGTGTTCAATCACTTCAGAGCGAGAAATTCCCCGTTTTTGTGCCTCTTTGTCGAGCGATCGCCAGGCTGTGTAGGTAAGCGAGATGCTAACGCGTTGTTTGGCTTCTGAATTCCAATTTTGAACAAACTTACCTGTGGCATCGCGCTTCATAAAAGAGTTAACCGTATGCGTAAACGAGACATCTTATTAAATCCGAATTACTCTTTTCTATATATCTCTCCCAAGAGTGAGGATTTTCGCCTTAGTTTAAATTCACTTAAAAAGTACTGCGGCTAATAAGTTTGAATTGAAGATACATCCTAAAAGGAGTGTTGAGAAATTTTCTGGCGTTGCTAAATCTCAGTATGAACCTTGGATTTGCCCTCACCCTAACCCTTCTCCTAAAGAGAGGAAACAAGAGGTCTCTCTTCTCCCCAGGAAGAAGAGTTGGGGATGAGGGACAACCATACTTGCATTCAGCAACACCAATTTTCCTTTGTACGATAACCTTTGTACGGTAAGTTGAGAACGATTAAATCGCTTGCGGTGCATCGTCCCAAAGCGCTGTGGTTTGTCTGAGACTTAGATGATTTCCGTTGCCAAGAATTAGATGGTCGAGCAATGGAATCCCTAACAATCGAGCACCTTCGAGTAATTGGCGAGTTAGATTGATATCTTCTGCACTCGGTTCAACATTTCCCGATGGATGGTTATGAGCAAGGATTGCTCTTGTTCCGCCTTGCCGAATAATTTCTCGAAAAATCTCACGCGGATGAGCTAATGTCTCGGTTGCAGTCCCGATCGTAATTACCTGCGTTGCAATCAGCCGATTTTTTACGTCTAGAATCAAAACTGCAAATCGCTCCGTAGTTTGCCACATCAATTCGTGACTCAGAGCAGCAGCAGCAACATTCGGATCATCAATCACAGTTTTTTCCGGTGGGCGGGATTGATACACTCGCTTGCCAAGCTCGATCGCCGCTAAAATCGTCGTCGCCTTTGCCGTTCCCACTCCTGGAACTTTGGTCAGTTCTGCAATGTTCACCTCGCGCAACGCACTCAGGGGATCGCGCTCATGCTGACTCAGATCCTTGAGGATGTACTGCCCCAATCCAACGGCTGAAAGCTTTCCTGAACCCGTGCTGAGCAAGATAGCTAAAAGCTCTGCCGTTGAGAGGATTCTTGCACCTTGGGCGATCAGGCGTTCGCGGGGACGTTCACTCTCTGGAAGATCAGCAATGCGGAGCGAGTAAGTCATACAACGAGAAAAAATTGTTCCTTTCTCAATTAATCCCTTCTAGCAAATGCAGCGCAACATCGCAGAACACGCGATAATTTGCTCAGATAAAATCACAAATTGGATATGTGGAACGCAAGGTTAATTTCTAGTGTGGTGTGTGGAAGTGTCGCGATCGTCACCTATGCTCAAGCCGCGAATGCAGCGCGATCGCAAGATTATTCTCCGGCACAGTTCATCTCTGTGCTGAATGGATTGGGCTATGCGGTGCCGTTAGATGCTCCGATCACTGATCCACGGGTTCAGCAGGCGATTCGAGATTTTCAGGTTCAATACGATTTACCTGTGGATGGAACGTTAAACAATCCCACGCAAGACAAAGCAGCGGAGATTGTGCGATCGCTGCAATCTGGCTTAAATCGTACTGTAAAACCCTCTCCTCAACTTCCGGCAAGTCAGTTCTACGGCAGGCAAACTGAAGCAGCAGTCAAACAATTTCAGCAGCAAAATCGCTTACCGATCACGGGAACTGCAACGCTAGAAACACGGCGGCGATTAAATGCCATTCTCAACGACGAAGACCCTCTCACCCCTCCGACCACTCCCTCAAGACCTACGACTCCTACGATTCCTACTGAACAATCTCAATTGAGCATCTACACCGAGCCGCAAATCAAAGCAATTTTGGCTGGGTTTGGATATGACATTAATCCACAAGCACTGCTCAGTGATCCCGCAACGGTGCGTGCAATCCGAGATCTTCAGAGACTGTATGGGCTTTCTGAAACGGGTGCAATTAATCGCGACACTGAAGAGCAGTTGTCTAGAGTCATGCGAAATCTACGCAACAATCTGAAGCTAATTCTGAGAAGTAACTTTGCGATCGCTCAATATTATGATGCTGCGACTCGTGCCGCAGTTGAACAATTTCAGTCTCGTTACGGTTTGAGAGTAAACGGAATTGCTAGCTTAGCTGTCCGCAGTCGAATCGATGCCGAGGCGCGCAGACTCCGGATCGGGTCATAAACTTTCTAGATATTCCAGCAGGTCTGCCATCTCTTGGGGGCTGGGCTGGAATTTGGGCATTGGAGGTGTTTGTCCGCTGATCACCTGCTCGATCAAGCGATTCCGCGACTTGCGGCTAGAGACATTTTTCAAACTCGGTCCCACTTTGCCATCTGCCATGATTCCGTGGCAGCCTGCACAGTTAATTTGAAAGATGGCATGACCCTGGATAGCATCCCCTGGAATCGAGAGGACTTCCTGCACGTACGGATCAGTCCGATGAAGTTGGCTTGCACCCAGAAGCGACAGCACGATCGCAAAACACACGACGAGCGCGATCGTGAGTAGTTTTTGGGGCGACCCTTCAGATTTGACAAGCTGCTGGTTCAAAAGAGGATTCTATAAAAGGACTGTAAAATTTGTTCACTCATATACTAAACAGACTTTAACAAATTTCAGCTCCTCTTGCCGCAGCAAATTCTGTAATCTTGCCAAAAAATTCTTGTGATTCGGTTGATGTACAAGGGTTGCTCTACGTGGAGCGGACAAGAACAGCTAAGATAATAGATAACGAGACCTTCATGATTTAAGTTTCAAAATCTTACGAACCGAGGAGATTCAAACATGGTTGAACCAATTTTGCTGGGTATTGTGTTGGGACTTGTGCCCGTTACCTTAGCAGGTCTGTTTGTTGCTGCTTACACGCAATATCGTCGCGGCAATCAGCTAAACCTCTAATTTTGCTGATTTTGATGGTGAATTGCCCTGGAAAGTATTTTCTGGGGCAATTTTTTTAGACGGCATTGTCATACGATCGACAAACGGGCTGAGTAGATTGCAGGAAAGTATTTTTTAGAGGAGTGTCTAAAATGTTGGACTTGCCGCTTAAGTCTCTTGTCGCGCAAGCGCTGCACACGCTCTATCACAATGTCGATTGGATGGGCTGGAATTTGTTTCTCGCCGTCATTCCGCTAGTGCTAAGTGTGTTGTTATTTCGGCAGGTGCAGCTTGGTAATTCGACCCTGGCTTTGCTGGGTGGCGCGATCGAGCGTCGGCATCGTTCTCCCCTGTGGTGGTTGGGGGTTGCAGTGTTCATTGCCTTTCTGCCGAATGCGCCTTATATTCTCACAGATATTATTCATTTTGTCAGATGGGTGCAGGAGGGTGCGTCGATTTGGACGGTGGCATTGGTTTATGTACCGCTCTTCTTTTTGTTTCTTTTTGCGGGGTTCGAGGCGTATGTGATGTCGCTGCTGAATGTGGGGTACTACCTGAAGCAGCGAGGACTGAGACGATATATTTTTCCGGTTGAACTCTCGATTCATCTGCTGAGCGCGATCGGGGTTTATTTAGGACGATTTCTACGGTTTAATAGCTGGAATTTGTTAACACACTGGACTGATGTGACGAATAGCGTTTTTGAGGCGGTGCTGGCGAAAGAGCCGTTATTGACGATCGCGCTCACGCTTATCATTTTCACGGTGCTTTATGCGTTGCTAAAACCCGTTCATCTCGCATTGTCGAACTACTGGAAATTTCGTCCGAAGCGGGAGCGACAAGACTTCGTAATTCCGCACTCCTGAAGCGTAGTTAGATGCAGTGATGGAATACTGCGATGATGAGCGTTCGGACGATTGCTTTGATGGGGTTGGGAGTGTTGGGATTTGTGGCGTTGCCAGTTCGAGCGGAAGTGTTGACAAAGACAGCGCAGCAAGGAAATGTGAAAGCTGAATTGTCGTATGAACAGGTTTCAACGAGTGGATTGCCGCAAACAAAAAATGTGCGATTGAGGATTCAGAGATCGGGACAAACGGTGTTTGATCAAGCGCCGAAGATTTCTGAATACGATCGTCCGATTGTTTCGTTTGGGAGGAATGATGACGATCGCGGGTTTGTCGTTCGGGATTTGAACGGTGATAAAGACCCTGAAGTGATTGCAGATATGTATACAGGTGGAGCGCATTGCTGTGAGTATTCGCTGATTTACCAGTACGATGCCGATCAGAAGCAGTATGTGGAATCGCAGGCGTATTGGGGCAATTTGGGCTACGAACTGCGGGATCTCGATCAGGATGGCAAAACGGAGTTTTATAGCGCAGACGATCGGTTTGCTTATGCGTTTACGAGCTATGCGGCTTCGGCGTTTCCGATTCAGATTTGGCGGTTTGATAAGGGAGAAATGGTTGATGTGACGCGGCAATATCCGAAGCTGATTTACAGTGATGCTTACAAACTGTGGCAGGGTTATCAAAGAGTGAGACTCTATCAAGAAGCGGAGGTCAAAGGGATTCTGGCGGCGTATTTGGCGGATAAATATCTGCTTGGGCAGCAGGAGGATGGCTGGAAGCGTTTGAGAGCGGCGTATCAGGAGAGCGATCGAGAGAAGTTTTTCAACGATCTGCGGGTGTTTCTTAAGAAAACGGAATACGAGAAGTGATATCAAATCTCTCAATACTCGCGCCAGATCTGGCGGAGACGCGATTAATCGCGTCTTTACGACGGATGCTGATATGGAGCAGGAGTTTTGAGGACTGGTACTAGGGATTAACGAGACTCACTCGCTGCACTTTCTGTTTGAAGATGCTCTGCCAGCCTGATTTTCGCTGGTCGATCGGTTCAGGCGATTTGTTCCAGAGCGTTTCGTAGAAGAAGAACGACATTCCCGCATAGCCTTGATCTCGAACGGCTTTGACTTGTCGTTGCAGTTCGTCGATCGGGCGTGGAGTACTGGACAATCCGCTTAAGATACCAATCGCGGTTGGAATGTGGTCGCGGGCGGCGCGTAAAGTCTGCCAGGTGTTGGGATTGATGCGATCGTCGAATTTCTGTCCCTGAAAATAGATTTGTGGAATCACTTCTTCGATCAGTCCTGCTTCTCGCCACTTATCCCAATCGACTAAAAAGTTTTCGTAGGCGTAAGGCAAATCGAGCGGTGAAAGTGAGATCAGAACGTTGTTTTTCCGGGCTTTCACGGTTTGAAACAGTTTCGCTAGGAAAGATTGGAGTTTGTCCGATCGCCATCTCGACCATTCTGGGTCTTGAGCATTGTCGGGTGGTGCTTTTCCGTTGTGTTCTTGCTTGTAAAGATTCACCGTGTAATCGTCGTAACCGAATGCAACAGGTAAACCAAAGTGATCATCAAACTGAATACCATCGACATCGTAATTATCAACAACTTCGGAGACGAGATTGAGAATAAATTGTTGAACGTCTGGTTTAAAGGGATTAAACCAGACGGGAATTTGAACCCGATCGAGCGCTGCGGATTCATAATCGGTTGAGCCATCACGCTTTTGTGTCCACCAGTCGCGATGTTTTTGCGCCAGTTCCGAAGCTTTGGGAGCCATGAATCCGAACTCAAACCAGGGAATTACAGCCATTCCTTTTTGGTGTGCTTCGGTGATCATTTCCTTCAGCATGTCTCGGTTTTGCAGCCCTGCTGCGATTGGGCGCGGATCGATCGCAAGTCCAACATCCTGTTTCATGACTTGGCTGGGATAAAGGGTGTAGCCCCAGTTCCAGACTGTTGGATACAGGGTATTGAAGTTCAATCGTGCAAGTTCGTTCACTGCATTGCTCAGTTTATCCTTCTCAAACAGCACATCACTATCGATGTTGGTTAACCAAACGCCGCGAATTTCTCTCGCTTGTAACTCAGGGTTGGGAAGGTAGCGATCGCTAATCAAGCCTTTGGTGTCGGGTCGTGCTTGGCAAAGAAACGCCGCGATTTCGCCACGAGTTGCAGCTCGATTTGGGTTTAGGCGTTGAACAGTAGGAAAATTAACTACGATCTTGCGCTCGGTTGTGGCTGCGATCGCGCTTTTGGCATAGTTTGGAATGTCTCGAAGATCTGCAAACGTCTTGTTTGTCAGCTCGATTTCGTTGGTGGGTTTAAGCTTTAGTCCGTTGGCTAATGCGGTTAAGGCTTGTACTCTCGGAATCTCTAAATTCGGTCGAAAGGTTCCATCTTCAAAGCCAGAGAAAAAGTTCGATCGATAAGCTTTTTGAATTGCATCTTGCGCCCAGAAATTGGTGGGCACATCTCGAAATTGAAGCGGTGCGCGAGTGGGAGAACTCATCTGATCGGGAAAAGCATTCACGACCATTGCAGCAAACTGCGATCGAGTGACTGGATCATTTGGTCGGAACTGATTGTTCGGAAATCCACGAATAATTGATTTTTGCGTTAGAGATTCGATGCACGATCGCGCCCAATGATTTTGAATGTCGGTTAATTTTGTCTGAGAGAAAGCTGAAGGTGCGATCGTTAACACAACAATCAACAATCCAAGAATCCAAGCGCGTCGCATAACTCACCTCGTAATGCCCGTCAAATACCATCGCATTTGTGCAGCGCGATTGGGCAGTTTTTTCGCATTTTGTTATGGATTATTGGATGTAAATTCGATCGAGAATGTTCAAAAAATCCTGAACAAGGATTTCTGTATTCTCAGGGGTCAAAACTGGAACATGAACGAAGATGCAGTGTTGATTTAGGCTCTCTAAATGTTTAAGAACACAGTAATACAGATAATTACACACAAAGTTTCCAGCATCGTGACTGATTTCGGTGGCGATCGTCGGCTTTATTAAGTTGTTTAAATCAAATCGCGATCGTAGAATTTCGCTTTGAAACTTACCATTTGATTCCAGCGATAAATGGTGTCGAGATTCTGCCATTCCACAGCAGATCGTGATGTCCGGTTGAATCTCATTGATTTTCGCGATCGTTTGCTGCGGTGCAAGTTCAAAATCAACTGGAAGCTGTCTAAGAAAATGACAATTCAGGGGAAAGCTATCGCGATCGAGAATTGCTTGAATTAGATCATCAGACGCATTCGATCGCTGATGTTCCATCCAGGTTGTAAACGAAGTCAGTAGAATTTTCATCTAGAATTTAGAAACCAGACTAGAGGATTGAGAGATGCCGACGATCGCTGTTGTCGATTATGACATGGGGAATTTGCACTCTGCTTGCAAAGGATTAGACAACGCAGGCGCAACCACGCTGATTACGGATTCTGCAAAAGAAATTGAGCAAGCCGATGCGGTGGTGCTTCCCGGTGTCGGTTCTTTTGATCCAGCAGTTCAGCATCTGCGATCGCGAGATCTCGTACAACCGATCAAAGATGCGATCGACAGCGGCAAACCCTTTCTAGGCATTTGTTTAGGATTGCAAATTCTGTTTGAATCGAGCGAAGAAGGCAAAGAACCTGGATTAGGCATTGTTCCTGGAACTGTTAAACGCTTCAAGCCTGAACCTGGATTAACCATTCCGCACATGGGCTGGAATCAGCTTCAATTCACACAGCCGGATTGTTCGCTGTGGCAGAACTTAGGCGCAGATCCTTGGGTGTATTTTGTGCATTCTTACTATGTTGAACCGAGCAATCCTAGCGTTCGTGCAGCAACCATCACACACGGAACACAGACCGTTACAGCCGCGATCGCTCGTGAGAATTTAATGGCTGTTCAATTCCACCCAGAAAAATCCTCCACGGCTGGATTGCAGCTTTTATCGAACTTTGTGCAGTTGGTAAATCAACGTCAGCTACTAAAGTTATGAGCCTACGAATCTACGGCAATCGACCCCTGAAAACGCTTCCAGGTCAAGAGACGCGCCCGACTTTAGCACGAGTGCGCGAAGCCGTGTTTAACATCTGGCAAGGGTCGATCGAACAGTGTCGCTGGCTAGACCTTTGCACAGGAAGCGGATCAATGGCAGCCGAAGCTTTATGTCGAGGAGCGTCACGGGTCATTGGCATTGAACAATCTGCACCCGCTTGTCGGATCATTGAGCAAAACTGGAAACAAGTCGCTCAATCGGATCAGTCTTATCAAGTGTTGCGTGGAGATGTGGTCAAACGGTTAGCTAATTTATCCGGGCAACAGTTCGATCTCATCTATTTCGATCCGCCCTACGATAGTCAATTGTATGTTCCGGTACTAAGTGCGATCGCAACACTCGATTTACTTGCTCCAGACGGTGAACTTGCCGCTGAACATCGTCCGGGTGCTACCTTTGACATTCCGTTAACGATTGTTCGCCAAAAGCGATACGGTAACACTGCACTCACGTTCTATCAAACACCATGACCTGGAAATCTCCGTTTATTGCCTTTCTCGCTCTGACTGTTGCTGTACCTGCAATCGCGCTTCCACCCCCGGAAGACCAGCCCGAAGAAGTAGCACGGACAGAAATTATCACAGAAGCACGATCGCCGATTGATAACAAGCCCTTAAATGCAGCGGAATATGCCACGCTGCAAGCTCAACTGCAAGAAGGTCAGCCTGTGAATCCACGCGATCAGGTTTCGCCGCAAGTGAGAAGAACGATCGGACTTCTGCGCCTGCGGAGATTCATCAAAACTGTCTTTCCGTTTATCCCACTGCGGTAGAGGATCTAGTTTGGCTTTGCTGGATTTGCTGAATGAACTGTTCCTGAGTCCGAGCAGGTTCTTTGCAGCTTAAACCCTGACACACAAGTGCGATCGCATCCTCCGGTAAGGTGTCCATCACCCTAAATGTAGTTGTGGGTAGATACTGAGTCTCTAAGGCTGCAATTCGATCGACTGTACTCCGAATTAAGGTTTGATTGCGGAACCAGTCGAGTGCAGTAAACAAGGTTGGACAAGCAGAGGGCGATTGTTCCATCACACTGGCAAAAGCTTGTAAGGTTTGCTCGGCACGATCGAAGTAGTCTAAATTCTCAGTTAGCAAAGATAGACGAACTAAGTTTGCGATCGCAATTCCATTTGCGGAGGGTGTTGCACTATCTACATAGCTTCTTTCTCGAATCAATAAGTCCCGACTTGCATCTTTAGCGGTGTTGTAATAGCCACTTAATCCATCACTCCAAAGATACTGATCAAACTCAGCTTGAATCCGGACAGCTTCAGATAACCAATCAATTTGACTCTCTGGGGCATCAGATTGAATGCTGCGGGTGACTTGATGCAAATCTAACAATGCTTTGATGAACAATGCAAAATCTTCGGACTGCGCGAGAACTTCAACTGCTCCGTTGTAGTTAATACGATGAAAGCGCTGATTGATCCATTGATTTTGCAGAATAAATGTTGCAGCTTGACTGGCTAATTCTAGAGCTTCTAAATCTCGAAAGACTGCATACGATCGAGCCAATCCCGAAATCATCAAGCTATTCCAAGCAGCAATCATTTTCGTATCGGTAACGGCTGGAATTCGACCTGACCAAGCAATCAATTTAGCTTCTTCAGCATCTCGCGCAGGCGGAAAAGTTTCACCGATACAAGCACCATATCGGAGTTCAAATAACTTATCTAATGCAGTCTCTACAGTCTCCGAAAGTCTACCGGAATGCTTACGCTGAAGTACGATTTTTCCTTCAAAATTGCCTCTAGGCTCGATCGTGAATTGTTCTGAAAGTACGGTTAATTCTTCAGAAGAGAGCGATCGCTGCAATTCGTCATAGCTCCAAACATAAAACGCCCCTTCTTCGGGTTCTGCATCTTCAGGCGTGACAAAGCTATCTGCATCCTGTGCTGCATAAAAATAGCCTTCAGGTGCAGTCATCTCGCGTTTGAGCCATTGAACGGTTTTAACGATCACTCTTTCAAACGCTGGCTCTTGTACTCCCGATGCCCAGAGATTTGCTAGATACTCGACAATTTGCCCATTGTCATACAGCATCTTTTCAAAGTGCGGCACTGTCCAAGTCGGATCAACCGTATAGCGATGAAAGCCCCCTGCAACCTGATCAAAGATGCCACCCAAGGCAAGATCCAAACCACGCTGTGTGGTTGCTTCACGGGCATTGTATCGCTCAAACCCAAACCGCACTGCATGAAGCGCCGCATCTGCGTAGGGAATCATCGGAAATCGCGTTCCTGGCATCTGGGCTGTCAGAATTCCGGTACTGTATTCCAACCCCTCTTTTAACAATGCGTCGCTGAGTGTTTGAGTCGGAAGCAGCACCGAGTTTTGTAAGTTCGTTAAAATCTCAGCTTTCACCGCATCCAACCGAGCACGATCGTCATCATACAATCGCCGCAAAGTCTGCAATACATGAAGAAATCCAGGCTTGCCGTACTTTGCATCAATTGGAAAGTAAGTTCCACCATAAAACGGCGCAAGATCATCCGGTGTCAAAAAGATGTTTAAAGGCCAGCCCCCTTGCCCCGTCATCATCTGAAGCGCCTGCATATAAATGCTATCAATATCCGGACGTTCCTCACGATCGACTTTAATCGGCAGATAGTTCTGATTGAGATACTGCGCGATCGTCAGATCAGAAAATGCTTCTCCTTCCATCACCGTACACCAGTGACAAGAGGAGTAACCGATTGATAAAAAGATAATCTTATTGTCGCGGCGGGCTTGCTCGATCGCGTCATCGCCCCACGCCCACCACTCGATCGGATTATGAGCGTGCTTCCGCAAATAAAGACTCTGAGCTTGAATTAAACGATTTGGCATAAGAAAAAGTTCATACTGATTCCATTCACCTTAGCGACCTTGCTGACGTTTCTCAACTGCTCAGAGCCTTCAGCCTGCTAGAACGAGAACACCGTCCGAATCACACCCACCACAACGTCTTCGTTGTTGGTATTGAAGTCAGGATTCGTAATCCAAATGACTCCCGGTGTAATTGAAATGTTGTCATTGATGCGATGGCGATAAAACGCTTCTAAGTGCAAGGAGTTATTGCGATCGCGAAACCCTAGATCACTGCGCGTTAATTTCGGCTCTTGTCCCACAAACAATCCGCCCAAATTACCCTTCTTAAACAAATCAGGAAACGCCAGCGTCACCGCCCAGTTCCAGACATCCCCTCTACCTTGCCCGATGTAGTTATGATTCGCATAGCCAACCCAACCGCCCAGCGCAAACTTCGGAGAAACCTGGAAGGTTCCAGAAATCCCATATGCATTAATGCTAACGGGGCCGCCGAAGTTACTATTGGCTAAATTACTACCCGTCGCACTGAGGTTAAACGGATCATCCGGTTGAAGATCTGCCCCAAACGGAGCATACGCATTAATGTAAGTAAAACCAATGCGAGAACTCGGACTCAGGTTCAAGATAACTTGCGCTAAAGCTCCATATTGACCATTGAATAAACCACTCTTATTTGCTGGATTGGCAGCATTTGGCACGAGATAACCTAAATTCACCTCAGCCGCCGTTCCAATCCGATGCCGAATCCCAAACCCTGCACCAAACGAATAGTTATAAATAGGATTCCGCAGCCCAAACAGAGAAACAGCACCCCCGTCAAAATAAGGATTAAGCTGAGACGACGCATCTAAATCAACAAATCCGTTTCCTGTCCCTGCAAGAAACGCATCGGTATTGTCGCCCAAAGGAAATCGATAGCGCAGCAGTGCAAGTCCAACCTGTCCGCCGCTATCTCCATCAAACTCAACCCGTCCCATATTCGTGCCTAACACGCCTAAACCGCGAATTCCTGTCGGGCTAGTTGGGTCTTGGGCGGTTTGACCAAGCGGGATCACATTGTTCGCTTGAAGTCGAGTTGTGAGCAAATCTCGACCCGTAAAGCTGGTATTAAGGTTTAATCGCACCCGATAAGATAGCGTGGGATTGCGTTCAGCTCTGGTACTCGTAATCGCATTATCGCCTGCCAAGACACTGATTGCAGCGACGATCGCTTCACCTTGCAGCTTCGTTGTGACTGAGAATTGCTGCCGTTCTAAAGTCGTTGTGCGAGCCTCCAAAGCATCCACACGTCCCCGAATGGTTGCAAGCTCTACCGCAAATTGTTCTTGTAATTTTTGCAGTGTGGCAAGGTCTTCTTTTTTAACTAAATCAGCCGTAGAAGCGGCAATCAGTTCATTGACTCGATTGAGACAAGCATTCAATCCGGCTGCAAACTCAAAGCGGGTTAATGCCCGATTGCCGCGATAGGTACGATCGGGATACCCAGCAATACATCCATATCGTTCTACTAAAGATTGAAGTGCCTGAAATGCCCAATCGGTCGGGCGCACATCCGAAAGCTGTGAGACAGAAGTGACTTGATCTAAACTATTTTGAATTTGTGGATTTGCAGGAACAATTTCAGGTTCAACCGCACGAGCGCTCAAAGGTGCAAGCAGTACAGAGCTTGCCGCGATCGTCGCCAAACAGGTAAATGAAGCGAATTTCATTCGTCATTCCTCACTATCAATATTTATAGATGCAGACCTCGCATCGCTACGAAGCCAAAACACTGAAGCTCAAAAATCACTAAAGCTGAAGCTCAAGTCCTGAGAAGCGGGAGTTATGAGTCGTTTAAATCCCTAGCTAGAGATACACTACTGGGCGATGTTCTTAGCTCTCGACTGTCTGAAGGCTGAGAAATCCAAGGGTTAATAAATTGCAACGATCAGGCGGTATGGAAGTAACGTTGCTTGTCTATGCGGTTGAGCAATACGCTAAGCTGAAGGAACGTACCCGATCGGGTGATTTATCATGGCTCTTCTGCGTCTTGTTCTGATTATTGCGATCGTTGGGTTTGGTGTAATCTTCGCGCTCTCGAATTGGGGCGTGTCGATGTCGCTTGTATTCCTCGGTGTTTCGTCGCCTAGTTTGCCGTTGCCCGTCTGGATCGTCGGTGCGATCGTGCTAGGGGCTGCGACAACACTGATTATTACGACACTGTTTGGACTCACTGGATTTACGGCGCGGCGCTCTGAACGTAAAAGTGTCCGACCTCAATCAACCGGCTTTGCCTACACGGAAGCGCCGCGTAACACGGCACCCCGCACTACTGATGCGGACGATTGGTTTAGCGACGATGGCGACGATTGGGCAACTGAACCCAAAAATCGATCGGATCGAGACTTTGAAACCAGACAGGAACCCACCTCAACCACGCGATCGGGTTCGACGTATTCCTACACCTATCGCGAAGCACCAGAACCGAAAAAGCCGGATGTTGTGGACGCAGACTACCGTGTGATTCGCCCTCCGGTACGAAAGTTAGATGAGGATGAATAGTAATGCTAAATGGGGTGAGTGTGTTTCTGGTCGGCATGATGGGGGTTGGCAAAACCACGATCGGACAACTGCTGGCAAAACAGCTCGGTTATGAGTTTCTCGATGTCGATCAGTTTATCGAGCAAGCAACCGGACAGACAGTGAGTGCGATTTTTGCTGAATCAGGAGAAGCAATTTTTCGTCAACTTGAAACAGCAACCTTGGCGGAAGTTTCGGCACGGTTGCGGCGAGTCGTGGCAACAGGCGGCGGAATTGTGCTGGCGCAGGAAAATTGGAGCTATCTGAAGCATGGGGTGATTATCTGGCTCGATGTTCCGGTAGAACAGTTGCGGGAACGACTCAGCCAAGATACAACACGACCTTTGCTGCAAAATCAGGATCTCATAGCTCGATTAACGCAGCTTGCGGATGAACGCCGATCGCGCTATGCCCAAGCGGATATTCACATTCAGGTTATGCCCGATGAAACTCCAGAGCAGGTGACAGCACGGGTGATTGCGGCGATCGCTCAAGCCTGTGAGGAGAAACGCCAAATCGATCAGTCGGTGCAACGGCTGAATCAGGAAATGCCGTTTCACATGAACTCGTAGGCGATTTTAGGAAAGTGTTAGCGTCGAGCCAAACGGGACATCAGCCAACTGTGCAAACCCAACATGACGATCGCTAACGGCAACATCAATGCAGGAATGATTCCAATTCCCGCTCGATTTGCAATCCAACCGACTCCTGTAGGAATCGTTGCCGCTCCAACACTGCCCATACTGGCAAGTAAACCGATCGCGGTAGGAACCATTGCTCGATCGACTCGCTGCGGTGTCAACCAAATCATTGCAGGAAAGATGATTGCCAGCCCAAACCCTAGAACGGGCAGGATAAACCATGCACTCGGTATCTGCCACCAAATCAGCAAACCCACAATCAGCAATAGAAGCGAATAAACAATCGTGCGATTTGCGCCCAGGCGATTCATCAATTGACCAAAGCTCAATCGCCCGATCGTCAGTCCTACCCAATAGCCCGACACGCTGTATCCTGCAATCTGTGTTGAAATGCCTCGACCGACGTGTTGAACAGTGTATGCCCAGTTCCCGATCGACACCTCAGTTCCCACATAGATTAGTAACAACAAGGCAGAAACAAGCACGATCGGATTTTTGATTGCTGCGGCAAAGTTCGATCGTGCAGTCGCCTCACCTGTAAAGCGTTGCTGTAAGGGGGAATATCGGTGTAGAACTGCCCAAAGCATTCCTACAATTGACACGCTCACAATCCCTGCAATCACAGTATAAATCTGCCGCCAATGCACTCCAAACGTGAGAAATGCGGTTGCGATCGCGGGTCCTGAGAGCGCCCCAATTCCATAAAACGCGTGAAGCAATCCCATTAAGTTGGGATTCTGTTGCTCATGTGCAATAAACGTATTACCGCCTGCATCAACCAATCCAATCCCAAATCCTAACAGTGATCCTGTCGCAATCATTACAATCCAGTGCGTTGTGGAAGCATAAAGGCTTAATGCACTGGTCAGTAAGATTAAGCCGAGCAGAATTGTTTTTGCTAAGCCGAATCGATGAGTTAGAAAACTGCTAGTTGTGGCTGCGATCGCATACCCTGACACCTGACTAATAAACAAAAATGTTACTGTTGCAGGCGTGAGACTGTAAGTTTCGAGAATCGACGGCAGAATCACACCCAATCCGCCTTCTGCAATTCCAATCGCAACAAACGAATAAAAGATTAGAGCGACACCAATCCACAATCGATCGTTCAATCGAGAACGCGGCTTCGATCGCACAATCTAGCTCCGTTTGAATCCTTTCGTTGGCTTCTTATCCGCTTTTTCTTTTGCTTTCGTTTTGCTCACTTCTGCCAAGGCTTCCTGAAATAGATTGTGCAAATGGAGTGGCACACTGGCGATGTCTGGTAGTTCTGGCTCTAGCGGTTTATGATGCTCTTGCAACAGTGGATCGAGGTCTGTTTTCAGATCAAAATCTGGACGTTGAAGGAACGATCGCAACACAGTCTCTAACTGAGTGGGATACTGTTCTGTAAGTCGATGCCACACAAATGGATTCACCTCAGCATCGGTCAGGTACTTCCGCACTAATTTATCCGCACCTTTGACCGACTGCAAATCTTCTGCTTTCAGCAGTGCTTCAAACTGAGTGTAGGTTGTCAGTAACATTTGCCCCCAGCGTGGATGCGCCAGAATTGTTACCTCTTCTGCTTTTTTCAAATCGGGTGGTAACTCGATTTGGGGTGTCACCATTTTTGCGGCTGCTTTGTTTTGCATCATTTTTGCTGCCGATTCTTCGTCGAGTCCCATTGCTTCCGCCATTTCAGTGAGTTCTTCATCGCTCACGCCTGCTTCTTGCGCCATTTCTGCAAGGGATTTATTCGGATCAAGTCCTACTTCATCCATTCGACGCTGAGTGAGAAAGTCCTGAAATTCTGCAATCTTTTTGCCCAGATGATAACCAGATAAGGTCATCTGATCGGTGCCAAAAAAGTCGAGAAAATCTTGGTGATAGCGCTCAACCGATTTCCAGGCTTCTTCGAGTAATTCTGGAGCATCGCCGTACAAATCAGATTTATAGTTCTGTCTAAAATTTCCGATCGCAACTGCTAACTTTGGCTTACCTAAATTACCTAACTGCACATACGGGCTAAAGACTGTCCAGTAATCCTCAACAGGTGCAATTCGCGTGACGAGCATTTCCCCAAGCTTTAATCGCGACATTGCCTCTAGTGTTTCTGAATCATTCGGCTTCACAATGTACAGTTTCGTGGTCAGCCAATTGATCAGTTTGAAACCGTCGGGTAAGATTTCCTGAATGGCAAACAATCCTGAAAAACTACGCTTCCAGTTCAGAATTAATTGTCGATCGTCCTCTGACAATTCTGGTTTGCTTTCAATGAATAACTCTAACGGCGTTTTCGTTCCAACTTGTCCATGAGTCAGAAATATATCAACGATCGTATCTCGATGCTTACTCTCTTTTGACTGCGATTGCGCTAACTTCTCTGCGACAAACTTCTCAAAAGCCGTTGCTAATTCCCCTTCCGCATCGTATACAAAATCTGTTAGCGCCTGCTTTAGCTCTTTCGATCGCGCCAAAATTGCATCTACCATAAGTCACCTCGATCGTCCTTGGATACCTTAAGCCTTTGCTTCATCCCTCCCAAAGCATCCTGGGATAGATTTTGTTACGGCAGTCTTAAACAATTAAAAAGCGATCGAAACCTGGCTCCGATCGCTGCTGGCACAAACTCTTCAATTGTCCTTCTCTCAAGCTAACTCGCTAAACTTTGGGGGACAGAATTTTGCAAAGTCGCTTTACTGCTTAATAAAGCTGCTTCCTCACTCTCAAAAATTTCAAAAACAGAATCCATCATCGTTACTTCAAAGACCAGCTTCGCCTCCGGATGAACATTACACAACTTGAAGCTACCTTTTGCCTTATCTGCATCCCGCATCCCCGCAACTAATGAAGTTAAGCCAGAGCTATCAATGAAATTCACCTGTCCTAAATTCACAACAACATGATTACCCTGTTTAGCGATGCAGTCCTGTAATTTGGTGCGAAATTGCCATGCTGTCGTAATATCTAGCCGCCCACTTGGACTGAACACGACGATCGTCGTGCCGTCTAGGGTGTTGAAAGTCCTTTGCTCCATGTAAACCATGACTTGCCTCATGCAGTCTTTTGGTGATCACCTTTCTAAATTATGCCCAAAGATAGAGGGAGATAACGATTTCTTAAGAATTAAAGATCAAAAAAGGGAAGCATTCAATAACGCTTCCCCCGAAGTGCAAGGCTTAACAAATGGATGTCAATGGTTCATCACCATTGGGCTTAGTGTGCCCCGTTTTTTGACCAATTGATCCAATCTTGTGGTTTTAAGAAAATTTCGTACAATCGCGCCTCTGGACTTCCTGCTTCTGGCTCATAGCCATACTCCCAGCGCACCAGCGGCGGCAACGACATTAGAATCGATTCAGTTCGCCCATTCGTTTGCAACCCGAAGATCGTGCCACGATCGTACACCAAGTTAAATTCCACATAGCGCCCCCGCCGATAAAGCTGGAACTGCCGCTGATGATCGCCATACTCAGTATTCTGACGACGCTCTACGATCGGCAGATAAGCAGGTAAGAACGCATCTCCACAAGATTGCACAAACGCGAATAGCTCTTCCCAATTGCGGTTTTGTACGGTTCCAACTTCTTTGCTCCGCAGTGCTGCCGGAGTGTCACTCTGAGATCCAGGATAGGAAATCGGATACAAATCACCGCGGGTATCTTGATAATCAAAGAAGATACCGCCGACTCCACGAGTTTCTTTACGGTGCTTCAGATAGAAATACTCATCGCACCAGAGTTTGAACGTGGGATAGTATTCGGGGTGATGACGATCGCACGCTTCCTTCAAAGTTTGATGAAAGTGGATTACATCTTCTTCAAATGGGTAATACGGCGTTAAATCAATTCCACCACCAAACCACCACACGGGACCTGCTTCAAAATAGCGATAGTTTAAATGCACCGTTGGAATGAAGGGATTGCGAGGATGCAGCACCATCGAAGTTCCAGTGGCATAGAAGCTATGACCTGCGGCTTCAGGACGCTGTACCAAAATCGAAGGCGGCAAATCCTTGCCCCAAACTTCTGAGAAATTCACGCCGCCTTGCTCGAACACTCGACCTTCGCGAACCACCCGCGATCGACCGCCGCCGCCTTCTTCTCGTGTCCAGCTATCTTCGCGAAACTGCGATGCTCCGTCTGCGGCTTCTAGTCCTTCACAAACTTGATCTTGAAAAGATTTTAACCATTGGCTGACCCGCTCACGAGAATCACTGGGAGGAAGCGGTTGTGTCGTTTCGGTGGAGTTAGAGGTAAAGAAAGCAGTCATAAACGTCGATTCCTGGAACGAGTCGTCTTACTACGCGGTGGAGGAGTTTAAAGTTTCCGTCTAGCTTCAGGCATTAGAATTGCTGAAACTAGACGGTTCATTTAGACTATCGCGAAACGGCAGCTAGTAAGATGACTTGCTCGGTTGTCAAGTCCAGGATGGGGCATCCTGAGCGGAAAAGCGCGATCGTAAATGTTTATAACGTGCTGTAACGATTGGGGTGCAATCTGGTTAGCCGTCTCAAGAAAGATGACAATTGCGGCACAAATCTGGCTAAGATCGAACACCCCGGATTCAGGGTGCGGGTCAAACCGATTCCCTTATTAGGAGACGTACTGATGCTGAACTTCCCTTGGAGATTTGTCAATCGCAGGCGGCGACGGGTGCAATCCACCCTAGCTCGAACCTATCAAGCGATTAGTTCAGCCTCTGTGGACGACTTGTGGAAAAAAGTGATTGATTTAGCAGATGTATCGTGGCATCCGCTCATTTCTAAAACGAATGTGCCGCGTGGACAGGTGGCAAAACCAGGATTAATTTACGAAGCAGTGACGCGACTCGGCCCCTTTCCGATTCGGATTTTTGTCGAGCGGGTCGAGCCGAGAGAGTTGCTCAGCGTCAGAATCATGGCGATTCCAGGTATCGAAGAACGAATTCGATATGAAGTGAAATCGATGGTTTCGGGAACCAGTATTGCTTATTCGGTGACGCTGCAAGGCTGGTTATCGCCGTTAATCTGGTCGATCATCAAACCATATGCGGCGCGAGTGGCAGAAGATTTGGCTCATGCAGCCGAACAGCCGATCGACCCGAAATCTACTCAAGCTAGCTGTTTCGATTTCTAACAAGCGATCGGCTCGGAGCGGTAAGATCAAACGGATAACCCAAGCGATCGTTCTAGAACCCTCATGTTAGAAACCCTCAGTGCAGAATCTGTTTTAGAAGTCCTTAAGCCTGTTCAAGACCCCGAACTGCAGAAAAGTTTGGTGGCATTGAACATGATTCGGAATGTGTCGATCTCCGGCGGCAAGGTGCGCTTCACTCTGGTTTTAACGACTCCTGCTTGCCCATTGCGCCAGTTTATCGTCGAAGACTGTGAACGCGCTGTCAAGACCCTCCCTGGCGTGGAATTGGTAGAGGTTGAAGTTACGGCAGAAACACCGCAGCAGAAAGGATTGCCCGATCGCACCGGAATCGATGGCGTGAAAAATATTATTGCGATTTCGAGCGGTAAAGGGGGAGTTGGCAAAAGCTCGGTTGCAGTAAATGTGGCGGTGGCACTCGCACAAGCAGGCGCAAAAGTGGGTTTGATCGATGCTGACATCTACGGACCTAATGCTCCTATGATGTTGGGTCTGGAAGGTTCAGGCGTTGCGGTGCGCCAAACGGCTCAAGGCGAGATCCTAGAACCTGCCTTCAATCACGGGGTCAAGCTTGTCTCGATGGGATTTTTAATCGACAAAGATCAGCCTGTAATCTGGCGAGGCCCGATGCTGAACGGTGTAATTCGCCAATTTCTCTATCAGGTGCAATGGGGTGATTTAGATTATCTCCTCGTTGATATGCCGCCCGGAACCGGAGATGCTCAATTGACGCTGGCACAAGCCGTTCCGATGGCAGGAGCCGTCATCGTCACCACACCTCAATCGGTCGCATTGCTTGATTCTCGACGCGGCTTAAAAATGTTCCAGCAGCTAAATGTTCCGGTGTTAGGCATTGTCGAGAACATGAGCTACTTTATTCCCCCGGATATGCCCGATCGTCAGTACGATATTTTCGGATCAGCAGGCGGCGAAAAAACCGCAGCAGAGTTAAACGTGCCGCTCTTGGGCTGTGTGCCGTTAGAAATTCCGTTGCGTGAGGGGGGCGATCGGGGAGTACCGATCGTTGTGGGTGAACCCGATTCCGCTTCGGCAAAAGCTCTAACTCGGATCGCTCAGCAAATTGCTGCTAAAGTATCCGTGGCAGCTCTCGCTTAACGCCTTTCTCAAATCTATGTTTCGCAAAAAATCTCCTCCCCTCAGACCGTGGCTCCAACCCTGGCAAGGGATGGACTGGTACTTGTTCGGGGCAGTGCTCGCGCTGACGCTCTTGGGCACCGTGATGCTGTTCAGCGTTCAACTGACGCATACTGAGCGCGAAGACTGGATCTATCACCTCTGTATCGGTGGGGTAGGAACGTTTCTGATGCTGGTGCTGGCACGAATGCGCTACGATGTCCTGCTGCGGTGGAAGTGGTGGATTTACGGGGTGACCAATGCCTCGCTGCTGCTCGTGATGGTCATGGGGCTAGAGGCAAAGGGTGCACAGCGCTGGCTAGGATTTTTCGGGTTTGGAATTCAACCATCAGAGTTTGCCAAGCTTGGCATCATTGTTGTGCTAGCGGGAATGCTGCATCAGCGATCGGCATCAACGATCGCAATGATGATGAAGGTTCTCGCAGTTGCGGCCTTGCCTTGGGCGCTGGTGTTTTTACAGCCGAACTTAGGGACTTCTCTGGTGTTTGGGGCAATTACGATCGGGATGCTGTACTGGGGGAATGCGAACCCAGGATGGCTGCTGCTGCTCTTGTCTCCGGTGTTTTCCGCGATTTTATTTACAACGCTAATCAGCAAGGGAGCGTTCGGCATTTCGGCGCTCGGCCTGTGGATTGTGACGATCGGACTAATTGCCTGGAGAACACTGCCTTGGCGTACTTATGGAGCGCTGGTTCCAGTCGTGATTAATTTAGTTGCGGGTGGATTGGGACAAGTGCTGTGGCAATTTGTGCTGCACGATTATCAGAAGGCGCGAATTCTGATGTTTATCGATCCTGACCAAGATCCGCTCGGAGCGGGTTATCACCTGATTCAATCGCGAATTGCGATCGGGGCGGGAGAACTCGCAGGACGCGGATTATTTCGGGGCACTCAGACGCAGCTCGACTTTATTCCTGAGCAGAATACAGACTTTATTTTTACTGCGATCGGCGAAGAATTAGGATTTATCGGCGCAATCTTTGTGCTTGCCGCTTATCTGCTGATTTGCTACCGATTGCTGATTATTGCCCAAAACGCCAAGGATGAATTTGGCGCACTGATCACAGTGGGTGTATTTTCGATGATTCTGTTTCAGATGGCAGTTAATATCGGCATGACGATTAATCTATCGCCTGTGACCGGAATTCCTTTGCCGTGGCTGAGTCATGGAAATGCGGCACTGTTGATGAACTTTATCGCGATCGGCTTGGTTCAGTCTGTGGCAAATGTCCGCCAGAGACCGAAATTCTAAACGATTGGAAAGGTGCGATCGCGCTATCGAGCAGAATCAATAACAGAGTGTTCAACACCGCCTGTAAACTGATAGGGAAGCTATCTTGCAGCAAATATGTTTTTACCAGGTTCAGCCGTCCGCGTGACGAATGTGAATGATACTTACTACGGGTTCCAAGGACTCGTACAGCGCATCACTGATGGAAAAGTTGCCGTTCTATTTGAGGGTGGCAACTGGGATAAGTTAGTGACATTCAGAATGTCTGAGCTTGAAATTGTCGAAACCGCTAAGAAAAAGGCAGCAAAATAGGCACGTTCAAGGTTTGAATGCGGTAGATTGTGGGGTGGAGACGTTTTCACGGAACGTCTGTACGACATTGCAACGGTGCGATCGTCGAGTTGATCTACGAGTTTGCTTATGCGCCTCCCACTCCCTCAGTTTTCTGCTCAAAATCGCCCTGCTAATCATATTGCTGAGGTGATCGAAACAGCGACGACGGAATTTCTTTCACAATGTCTAGAGCCGGACGATCTGTCGTTTCCGGTGATGCCGCCGTTTGGAAGCTGGGTCAAAGCGCTCGACGAAGAATCGGGAAACTTAATCTATGCGGTCGTTTACCACGCGACGACTAGCCCGATCGATACGGTGCATCGGGCAAGAGCATTAGGAATGTCGCTGCTAGAACTGCGCGAACAGCAGCCGCAAATTTTCGCGATGCTGAGAACAGAATTTCGATCGGCGATCGTGGGCTATCGTGCAGGCGGAAATAAAAAGAATGGCTCGACAGGGGGCACCCTTTATCAACATTTACCGCCCCGTCCGCCCCAAATTCACCAAGCCGTTTACGCTTGTGATGCCGAAGAAATTGTCCAGTTTAGCGATCAGCTTGATTTTTTGAGAACCTTACTGCAAGTGGGAAGTGCTCCGGTTGATGCACTGACAGCGGCTGCAATTCGGGAAATTTATCAACTGAGGAAAGCTGATCGCGCTTGGTTGGTGCAGGCGGGTCGCATGCTGAGTTTGCTGCTGAAAGATGACTACGATCGTCTACGAGTGATTCTGAGCCAAATTCATCTCTAGGTGGATTTCGTGCTCAATTTGACCTGGTAATTGTTAGGTTGCATTGAGTGGCGCTGCTTCATGTTGTTAACCGCTGGCTTGTTTCAAGAACCAATCGTTTCTTTTGTGATTCTGCTAGCGGTCATCTTGATTGTCCCGATCGTATTCGAGCGGTTAAAGCTACCGGGATTGGTAGGATTGCTAGCATCAGGAGTCGCGCTTGGCTCGAATGGACTGGGGATCATTCAGAATGAGTCTGAAACCATGAATTTGCTCTCGGACATTGGACTGGTGTATCTGATGTTTGTGGCAGGTTTGGAAATTGATATTGACCAATTTACTCGGACACGAAATCGCTCGATCGGCTTTGGAACCTATACGTTTCTAGTGCCATTAATTACTGGAACGATCGTCGGGCGAATGTTTGGGTTTGATTGGAATCCCGCTATTTTGATCGGTTCACTATTCGCGTCTCACACGCTCTTGGCCTATCCGATCGTTAGTCGCTTAGGAGTTGTGGGAAACGAAGCCGTTACAGTGACGATCGGCGCAACAATCTTTACTGATATTGGAGCACTGCTAGTCTTAGCGATTTGTGTTGGGATTCATGCGGGGGATTTCACGCTTGTCAAACTGATTACGCTGCTGGGATCGCTGGTTGTTTATACGATCGTGGTTCTCTTTGGGTTTGACAGAGCGGGGCGGGAATTTTTTCGACGATCGGGAGACGATGAAGGCAATCAATTTCTGTTCGTTCTATTAGCGGTGTTTCTGGCTTCGGTTGGAGCGCAGTTAATCGGGGTTGAAAAGATCGTGGGTGCGTTCCTCTCTGGGCTTGCAGTAAATCGCGTTATGGGAGATAGCCCTGTTAAAGAGAAAGTCGTATTTATCGGCAGCGTTTTGTTTATTCCCATCTTCTTTGTGGATATGGGATTGCTAATTCGGGTTCCGGCGTTTATTCAGAGTTTGACCGATCCGAAATTATTGGGATTGACCACTGCGATCGTTCTCGGTCTGATCGCTAGTAAGTTTGGGGCGGCTGTGCTAGCAAAACTGACCTATCGCTATAGTTGGCAAGAAATGATGGTGATGGGATCGCTTTCCCTGCCTCAAGTTGCTGCAACTTTAGCGGCAACTCTGGTCGGCTATCGGGCAGGATTGCTCACCGAAGGCGTTCTCAATAGCGTGATTGTGCTGATGCTAGTGACTTCGACATTAGGGCCTATCTTAACGGCGCGATTTGCGAATGAACTTCGACCTGAAACTCCCGACACGATCGCACCGACGATCCCCGATTCCACCTGGACACATCAGACCACGATCGTTGTTCCAATCTACAATCCCAACACCGAAGCGAATCTCCTTGAGCTTGCCTCCCTCATTGCCCGATCTCACGCCGGTCAATTAATTCCGTTAGCGATCGCCCTGTCTCAAGCCCATTTGAACTCACCGCAAATGCAAGAACGCATCGAGGAGGGCGAATCTCGGTTAGCGCGGGCAACAGAACTGACCGAAGGATTTGGGGTGAAAGTGACCCCCCTGCTGCGAATTGATGACAACGTTGCTCAAGGAATCGCTCGCACCAGTCGAGAATATGGCGCTGACCTGATTGTGATGGGTTGGGGACGCAGAAGCGCGATTAGAGAGCGTTTGTTTAGAAATGTCGTCAACAGCGTTTTATATGCGGCTTCTTGTCCGGTTGCGGTTGCACGATTAGTGAAATCTCCAAGCGAATTCCAGCAGATTTTGCTCCCGATCGAAAACCTCACCCCGCGATCGATCTCAACCTTACAGCTCGCTCATAACATTGCCACTGCGACAGGAGGACAAGTTACAATCCTACATGTCTGTAGTCGAACGACTTCTCCCAGTAAGATTGCTTGGATCAAATCCCAGATTGGTCTCCTCGCTGCAAAGTTGCCCCCCCTCAAGACTGATATTCAAATCGTCCCAGATGAAGATGTGGTTCGGACGATCGCGATGGCAGCAAAATCCTCTGATTTATTGGTTTTACGATCGCCGGAGCGCTTGCTTAGTGCAGGAGGACTGGCGCTGAATAGTCGCACGGCTCAGATTTTGCCGCAGATTCAATGCTCGATCGTGCTGCTGGGTGAACCGCAATCGGTTGATCGTTCGGTTTTATCGTCGTCCTCTTCGTAAACGAATACTTAACATACGCAAAGTTTTTGAGATTTACTTGCTTTACGCAGATAACCGTGTGAAATTTGTCACATAAAGGCGGCTTCAAAGTCCAGCCGAGACATCCGCGAGATTAGATGTAAGACTCCTCTCGCAATTTCTCCACGTTGACCGGAAAATAGAAGTCAACAAGGGTGCAGATGTAATGACAAGTGATCAAGAGACAGGATCGGAGCCCCCGATCCGAATACTACTAATTGAAGACAATGAGGCAAACCGAAGTCTGCTTGAAGATTATCTAATCTATCAAGGCTACAACGTGTTGGCTTTGGGAGTGGGCATAGGGTTCGATCAAGCCTTAGAAACGTTTCAACCTCAAGTCGTACTGCTCGATCTCAGGTTGCCAGATATTGACGGATGCGAGATTCTAGAGCAGATGCAACGCCATCCGGAGTGGTGCAGGGTTCCTGTGATTGTGGTGTCGGCTCGCGCATTTATGACTGACCAACAAAATGCGCTCAGCCTCGGTGCGCGGCGTTATTTGGTAAAGCCGATTCGCCTCGCTGAGTTGCTTCAGGCAATTCAAGCCGAACTGAGCGAGTAGAAGGGTGTTTGAACACTATAGAAAGTCTCTTAGCTCTCGTTGTGCTCCCGTCTTGAACTGGAAGTTCGGGCTAACAGGGGAAAGTCTACTAACGTAGACTAGGAGCGAGTTTCGAGTTCTCAGTCCATTTCCAATGGACTTGCGCCGATTAGCCCGAACTTCCAGTTCAGGGCGACCTGTGGCCACAGACAAAGACTTTTCAAACACCCTTCAAAGAAAACTATGATTCGCTAAACCTCAATCCTGCCGACCTTAACGTCTAGATCTAATCGAGTCATAGTCTGGATGTGTATTGATGAATTGCTCGATCGTCAGACTCAGGCTCTTGACGGTATCACCAGACTCTTGAATCTGAATTTCGAGCGCGGAAAGTAATAGGGTTGCGGTTTGAAGTTGATTGAGCGCTCGTTCGATACTGGTGCGAGTTTGGCTCTCAAACTCTTGTAGATTCATAGATTTAGACAAGTCTGGTACTGAATATTTAGCACTATAGTCACTCCAGTTCGGTGATCGTCACCCCTGTCTGTGGAGATTGATTTAAGATTTAAATATCCGCCTTTTACATAAAGTTTTAAGTGACTGCTCCTCAAACTTTGTCGCTAATTGATGATCCAGAGCGCTTAGAAGCTCGGCTTAAGGAAATTCCCCAAGAGCCAGGCGTGTACTATATGCGCGATCGTACGGATCAAATCCTCTACATTGGCAAGTCGAAGCGTTTGCGATCGCGCTTACGATCGTATTTCAACGGACATGATACTCGACCCCGAATCACGCTGATGATGCGTCAGGTAGTCGAAATTGAAGTGATTGTGACCGATACCGAAGCTGAGGCATTGGCGCTCGAAGCGAATCTGATCCGGCAGCATCAGCCGCACTTTAATGTGTTGCTGAAAGACGATAAGAAGTATCCGTATCTGTGCATTACTTGGTCGGAGCCATATCCTCGGATTTTCATTACTCGCAAGCGGCGGATGGCAAAGGAGCGCGATCGCTATTACGGCCCGTATGTCGATAGCCGTACCCTTCGCACAACGCTGCATTTAGTCAAGCGCATCTTTCCCTTGCGTCAGCGTCCACAGCCATTATTTAAGGATCGTCCTTGTTTGAATTACGATATTGGGCGCTGTCCGGGGGTTTGTCAGGCGATGATTTCACCAGAGGACTATCGCAAGACGGTGCAAAAGGTGGCAATGATTTTTCAGGGACGGACGCGAGAATTAGAGGAATCGTTAGCGGCACAGATGGAGAAAGCGGCTGAAGACCTCAACTTTGAACACGCTGCCCGGTTGCGTGATCAAATTGCTGGACTTAAGAGCTTGAGCGCCGATCAAAAGGTGGCATTGCCGGATGATACGATTTCGCGGGATGCGATCGCGCTTGCTGCCGATGAACATCATGCCTGTGTACAGTTGTTCCAAATTCGCGCAGGTCGCTTGGTCGGACGCTTGGGATTTATCGCGGATGCTCAATCGGGTGAGTATGGTGCGATTCTTCAGCGCGTTTTAGAAGAGCATTATCAGACGGTTGATCCGGTCGAGATTCCGGCAGAGATTTTAGTACAGCATGAGTTACCCGATGGTGAAATGCTGGCGGAATTTCTCAGTCAGGCGAAAGGGCGGAAGGTGTCGATCGTCGCTCCCCAGCGTCAGACGAAAGCCGAATTGATCGAGATGGTCGAGCGCAATGCAGGGATTGAGTTAGCGCGGACGCAGAAGTTTGCCGATCGTAATGCGGCAGCGATGCAGGATCTGGCTGAGATTCTCGATTTACCAGAGTTGCCGCGTCGGATTGAAGGCTATGACATTTCGCATATTCAGGGTTCGGATGCGGTGGCTTCTCAGGTTGTGTTTGTTGATGGATTGCCTGCAAAGCAGCATTATCGGCACTATAAGATCAAGAATCCAGAGGTGCGATCGGGACGATCGGATGACTTTGCAAGTATGGCAGAAGTGATCTCGCGTCGATTCCGCAAGTATGCCGCCGCGAAAGCGAAAGGAGAGCCGTTAGTTGCTGGAAAGTCTTCAGATTTTCCTGATGTGGTGATGATCGACGGGGGTAAGGGTCAGCTTTCTGCAGTGGTGAATGTGCTGCGCGAGATGAACTTGCTCGAAGAGATTAAGGTTGTGAGCTTGGCAAAACAGCGTGAAGAGATTTTCTTACCGGGTGAGTCTTTTCCGCTTGAAACTGATGCCGAACAGCCTGGAGTTCAATTACTGCGCCGTTTACGTGATGAAGCACACCGATTTGCGGTTACGTTCCATCGTCAACAACGTACCACTCGGATGCGCCGATCCAGCTTAGATGAGATTCCTGGTTTGGGGTTGCATCGCCAAAAGCTACTCTTAGCGGAATTTCGGTCGATCGATTACATTCGTGAAGCAACCCCAGAGCAATTAGCGACAGTTTCCGGGATTGGAATGCAAATTGCAAAGCAGATTTATCGCTATTTTCATCCGGGCGATGAGGATGCGATCGATAGCATTCCAGAGCCAACTAACTCTGAAGCTGTTTCTTAGTGCTGGAATGAGCCCCACCTCCAAAAACGGGTAAGATTGCTTGAAAAGTTGTCTTTGCTTACGGATAATTGCTGATTAATAAGCAGGCACGATTGCACTGAGTTGGAGAGGCGGAGATGACAGAAGCATTACTGATTGGAATGGGGCAGTACGATGACCCCAGCTTTCCCTCACTCACAGCACCTTCACAAGATACGGAAGCACTCCAAGAACTGCTGCGCCGTCCCGACATTGGTGCAAGCCGGACGAGTGATGTAATGCAGCTTCAGCATCCGACGCTAAAGCAACTGAGAGAAACGATCGAAACCTTTTGCACTCTACGCGCTCCGGATGAAACGACTCTGATTTATCTTTCGGGTCATGCGCTCGTGGATGACCGAGGTGCGCTATTTTTTCCCTGCCGCGACACTCAGCGATCGCACTTAGAACGCACTGCCTACCCATTGAGCGAACTCAAAGCCGAACTCGAAGCTTGCCGATCGCAAAAACAAGTCGTGATTCTCGATTGCTGTTTTAGCGGCACTTTTGCTCAGGGCATGATTGCCGCTCAGGACTTTGATGCGATCGCTCAGGACTTTAGCAGCAGTCGTCGTGCCTTGCTGACTTCCCCTGCCTCGATCGACTATTCAACCGAGCACAAAGCTAAAACGCGATCGACCTACAGTCAGCTTTTACTCGATGCTTTGGAAACTGGAATGGCAGATGGAAGCGCCAACCGTCCTTTAGATGGCACGGTGGATGTGACTGAACTTCATGCCTATGTCACTGCTCATCTGCAAGATACATTGCCTGCACTGACTCCAAACCTTTACAGCACAGCAGACGGCTATCGAATTGTGATCGTGTATGCCCCGTATCTAGACTTTCGTAGACAAGTCAGGAGCTTAGCGGAACAGGGCGAGATTTCCCTAGTCGGACACAACATCCTGGAAGAACAACGCATCAGACAGGGAATTTCTCAAGACATCGCTAACGTAATTCGAGAAGATGCACTCTTGCCGCATCGTCAGCAGATGGAGAAACAGCGACAGTACGATCGCATTCTCGAACAAGTTAGTCAGTCGCCGATTGACGATAATATGCGAGCAGAGTTATTGCAGCTTCGGCAAGTATTGGGACTGCCAGAAAATCTCTTTGCGACTGCCCCTCTACCCGCAACCGTGATGGAGCAGGAGGCACAAAATACAGCACCAGAGACAATGCCTCCGGTTGAAATCGTTCCAGTCGAGCCGCAAGTCGAGACGGAGACTCAGCTTGAAACTTCAGGCAATCGGTTGAGTCAGTTTCTGAGAAATCGGCGATTGATGCGATCGCCGGATTCAGAGTTTGAGCCTGCGAACGATCGAATTACACAATATCTGCAAGAGCGCAACATTCCCCTGCCGTTGGTGCTTGGACTTGGAGGTTTATTGGCTTTGGGGCTGCTTGGTGCCATTCTCTGGTCATTGTTCCAACCGCTTCCCGGATCGCGTCCTCAGATTGCCGATGCAGAGGGTTGGTTTAATGAAGGCATCCGTAAAGCGCAGGCGGGCGATCGCAATGCGGCGATCGAGGCTTACACTCAAGGGCTAAATCTGAGCCCAACTCCAGCGAATCGAGCGGCAAATCTCTACTACAATCGCGGCATCGAATACGCGAACAATGGCAATGTTGAGCAAGCAATGTCTGATTACACGGAAGCGATTCGACTTGATCCAGCCTTAGCAGATGCCTACTTCAATCGGGCAAATCTTGCGGCAAAGCGCGGCGATCGTTCAGGTGCAATTAGAGACTATCGCGCCGCCGTCCGACTGTATCGCCAACAGAACAACCCACAAGGACAGCGAGCCGCTGAGGATGCAATTCGCGCACTGCGAGTTAACCAATAACCTGTGTCTGCGTGACGAAGAGGGCATTAGCTCGACTTCTGCGTAGAAATGAGGATTTTATCAAAAACGATCGCGCCTTATTCGTGTTTCTACTGAGAACTAGGGAGATTTATCGATCGAATTAAGCATTTTTTCGAGCGACCAGGGAAAACTTTACTTGTACGATGCAAGCAATCTCTCTGAGAAAATCAAGACGATGATAAAGAATGCAACAAGATTCCTGCCGCTCGGTGCGGTGGGAGCGACGATGGTGTCTATGAGTTGGGCTACTCCAACTTATGCACTGACTGTATTTGGCACTCCTCTGAATCCTTTCAATATTACCAATGCTTCGGTAATTAACGACCAGAACTCCCCTCCTCAGCAAAAGGCCGTAGGCTTTACCACTGATAATCAGGAATGGACGCTTAATTCGGTCACGTTGTCGTTACTATCGTATGACACCGCTGATATTCCTTTTGGGGTTTTTGAGATTCGATCTAACAATCCCATTAACGGAGGGCAACCAGGTGCTACTCACACGATCCTAGGTAACTCTAATCCCACGCCTACATTTGGAGCACCAGGAAACTTTACGTTCACTCCTACTGGCGGGAATACTACGTTAGCTCCCAACACAACCTATTGGCTAGTCGCCACTGGAACGAGCTACAGTTGGACGCAGAATATTGACGCTAACCCTACTGCTTCCAATGGTTCAGGTTGGACGTTTTTAGACTACAAATTCACTGGCAATGGTTCGCCAGACTGGGGAATTGGTAACAGTGTTAAGAATGCTTTTACCATTGATGCTACTGAGATCACCCCTGTCCCATTTGCGTTCTCGCCGATTCCTGGACTAATTGTTTCGGGCATTATTGGTGGAGTGAAGCGGGCAAGAAGCAAATCGCGCCAAGCGAAAGGCACCGCTGAAGCGTAAATTGGCTTGAGAAGTTCTGAATCGCGATCGCTCGTTCATTTGAGCGATCGCGATTTTTTGTTAGCAGCATCAATGGAATTACGGCGATCGATTGAGAGATTCTGTCAAATTCTTTGCACTAGAGATTCGTGGGTGTGGTAACTATAGATTGTCTTTGTATGTGTTCCCCCGCCGATGACCCAATCTCCTGATCCCAACAATCGCCCTGAAACCCCGACTCGTCGGCGCTTGTGGCTGATGCTGCTCGGTCGTGTCGGACTCCCGATCGCGGTGCTGGGTGCCTTGGGCATTGCAGGGGGAATTTGGTACGGATCAAAATTTGTCCAGCAAGATCTTGCCCCCTTAATTGAGCGAAACTTAAGCGAACTGCTCGATCGACCTGTGGAACTCGGCAAGGTTGAAAATGTCTCGCTAACTGGATTGCGATTTGGTAAGAGTGCGATCCCCGCAACCCCGAACGATCGCGATCGGGCTTCAGTGGGAGGTGTTGAAGTCGGATTTAATTTGCTGCAATTGCTGTTAACGCGCCGATTAAACCTAGATGTGACGCTGCTGCAGCCGGATGTGTATTTAGATCAGGAAAAAGACGGCGTTTGGGTGAAAACGCAGATCAAAGCGCAGGAACAAGAAGGATTAATCAAAACTGAGCTTCAGAGAATTCGATTCAAAGATGCCAATATCGAACTTGATGCGTTTCCAAAACCGAACCAAAAACGCATTCCAGTGACGTTACGACAAGGTACAGGTGAAGCAAACTTTTTTGATAACAATCGTCGGATTGATTACACGCTCGATGCTGAATCCACTAAAGGCGGCAAATTTGACCTTCAAGGCGAAACCCTTATTAACAACGGCTTGAATTCTAACCTTAATATCCGAGGACAAGAATTTTTAGTCGCGGAAATCGATCGTTTAGTCAAGCTACCGATTAATTTAAAGCAAGGTCGCACGAGTGGAAACGTCAATGTTCGGATTAGACCAGATCAGCGTGCAGTTGTCCGAGGAACCGCAAGCTTTAGAGATGCCACAGTAGAAGTTCCGCGATTCCCTCAGACATTTGCAAAGTCATCGGGAAATTTACAAATTGATGACACTTTAATTACATTAGAGAAAGCCACTTCGCAACTCGGAAAGATTCCACTCACGGCTAACGGAACGATCGACACCGAGAAAGGCTTTAACCTTACGGCAAATGTTCGAGCGGTCAAAGTCGAAGATTTCTTCAGTACCTTCAAAGTCAATCTCCCGTTTGCTGTCACCGGAGAAGCTACAGCCAATATTAAGGTCACAGGTGCAACCCAAAGCCCGATCGTCAGTGGCAGCGTTCGCAATACCAAAACGGCGCGAGTCGATCGCATCAATTTGTCCCAAGTCAGCAGCGATTTTCGCCTCGATACAAAAACGCTTAACTTAGCCTTATCAAATGCTCGCGCCGTTCCTGAAGTCGGTGGAACCGTCGTCGCCAGTGGCAATCTCAATCTGAATGCGCCGCAATCGATCGCAGTGAACTATCAAGCCCGGAACATTCCAGGAGATGCGATCGCAGCCCTCTACAACAATGGAACATTACCCGTCACCGTGGGGCGCGTCAATGCAACAGGACAAGTAATCGGACGACTCGATCGCGTCCAAACGATCGCCCAATTTCAAGCACCCGAAGCCACCTATCCAGGAACAGGCGAAGTTGTAGTGACGGGTCGAAACGTGGCGCTGAGAAATGCGGTATTTCAGGTCGCAGGCGGAACTGTTACCGCACAAGGACAAACGATCGGCGATCGATTCCGTGGCACGGTTCAAGCTTCCAATGTTCAAGCCAGTCGATTCTCATCACAAGTACAAGGACTCATTAACGGCAATGCTCAAGTAGCCGGATCATTAAGTTCACCGCAACTAGAAAATATACAGGCAAGCGGACAAGCCAGACTCACAAACGGAAACAGTTTTGTGAACGCAAACTTTAATGCGATCGCAGGACGTTGGCAAGCCGATACACAAATCGCTGGAATTGCACTGAATCAGTTCTCTCAACAACTACGCGGAGACTTGAGCGGTAATGTGAGATTGACAGGGGCGTTAAATGCGTTACGTCCAGAAACGGTTCGAGCCAATGGACAAGTGAGACTGTCTCAGGGAATCTCGCTGATCACTACGCCCTTAGTCGCGCAGATTAACTGGGACGGTCAGAAACTCAACATTCCGCAGGCAACCTCTTCGGGCTTCCGGGCAAATGGCACAATTTTGGCAAACCTGAGCGGAACACCCCAAATCACTGGACTGAATTTAGCCATTCAAGCCAACGGATACGCGCTCTCGAATCTGCCGATTCCTCGTCCCCCTGTGACTCAACTTTCCGGTGCCGTGGATCTCGTCGGACGCATTACCGGAACGCCCGATCGTCCAAAAGTCGTTAGTACCGTTTCGGTGCGCGGACTCTCGCTGAATGGCATCACCTTCGATCCAGTGCTAAATGGAACCCTAAATCTACTACCGCAAGGCTTTGATCTGAAAGTGGCAGGCATTCAGGATCGAATTGCGCTCGATCTCGCGCCCAACTTCAGACCCCGATCGCTGAATGTTCAACGCGGAGAAGCCAGCTTAATTGGACAAACCAGAGGCAATATTTTCCAGGTTTCGGTGCAACAGTTCCCGATCGATGGGTTTATTCTTCCCGGTGTCGATATCTCTCGTTACGGTGGCATTGGTGGCACACTGGCTGGCAACATTGACATTGATCTCGATCGACTGCGAGTGATTGATGGAAACGCAACGGTGCAAAACTTCCGCATCGGAGCATTCCGCACCGATGTTGCTTCGACCAGCTTTGTGAATCGCAATAACGTCTTTGAATTTGGCGATACAGTGCTGACCAAGGGACAAAGCAAATACACCCTTTCAGGCAATGTCGATTTGCGATCGCAGCCAAAGTTCAACGGCAAAATCGCGATCGCTCAAGGCAGAATCGAAGATGTCTTAGGCGGATTACAGTTCTTTGATCTGCAAGACTTCACCCGTGGATCAAAACCACCGACCTACAACCGTGCCGACGCGCTGAACCCAGTCGCAGTCGGCAATCCTCAAACTCCACTGTTTGATCAACTCCGTCGCTTTGCCGAAATCAATGCGTTACTGCGACTGAATAATCAAGCGATCGCCAACAATCGCATTCCTCAAACTGCTGATATTCGAGGTAACTTTGGCGGTGAAATTACGCTTACTGCTTCCGCCGCTCAAGGCGTTCAAGCGAACTTTGATTTACGCGCACAAGATGTGGAATATCGTCCTTATCAATCCCAAATTCGATTGCGCGACGGCAAACTCCAACCTGTGAACGATCGTGTCCTCACCGCTCAGCAGGTGATTGCCCTTGGTAGCCTCAACAATGGTGTAGTTTCCCTCGAACCCCTCAGAATTCAATCCGGTGAATCCCAGATTAACCTCACCGGACAGTTTGGCGGCGAAACTCAATTTGGACAGCTAGAAGTGCAGAACTTATCGATCGCCGAAATTGAGCGCTTTTACCCCCTCCCCCTGGGCATCGATGGCAAACTCAACACCACCGTCACGATTAGCGGTACACGCACGAATCCATCTGCCGTAGGGCAAATCCGAGTCATTGATGGCTTTTTGAATGGTAAAGCAATCAACTCCGCCACAGGTAACTTCACTTACGTCAATTCGCGGCTCAACTTCGGCAGCAACATCGCCCTCTCCACCAACGAACCGATCACGATCGAAGGCAGCATTCCCTACCAACTCCTACCCGACAGCGTTCGCCCAGAGAGCAATCAAATTAGCCTGAATCTTGACGTGAAGAACGAAGGACTATCCGTGTTAACCGTGCTAGTGCCTCAACTCGCGTGGCGCAGCGGACAAGGTGCAGTCAAGCTCAACGTCGCAGGCACCCTACTGCGCCCAGAAGTCACAGGCTCGATCGTTCTTGCCGGTGCGACGATCGAATCCACTGCCTTACAAGAACCCCTGACCAATATCACAGGCACCATCTTGTTTAACCGCGATCTCATCTCGGTTGAGAGCCTTCAAGGACAGTTCAATCGCGGACAGGTGATCGCTAAAGGAACGCTACCAATTCTGGTTGCGGCGGACGCTGATCCAAACAATCCCCTACAAATTACGCTCGATCGTCTCGCAATTAACCGCAAAGGCTTGTATCAAGGAGGCGTGACAGGCAATATTACAGTATTAGGAACGGCATTTGCACCCGAAATCGGAGGACAGGTCGAACTCGCAGACGGACAAATTCAATTGCCCAATCCAGAAGCTACAGGTGAAACAACGCCTTCTGCTGCATCAGGTAGTACCAATCCCCAGGCTTCTCAACTCAGCGCCAGCTTGAACGATCTGAAACTCGTCTTAGGCAATCGGGTTCAGATTGTCCGCGCACCGCTGATTAACTTTGTCGCTTCTGGTACTCTAACTGTGAATGGAAAAATTGACGCGCTTCGTCCCGAAGGAACGATTCGCCTCAGAAGCGGGCAGGTGAACCTATTTACAACCCAGTTTGTATTGGAAAGAGGATATCCACAAACTGCAACCTTTGTGCGCGATCGCGGACTTGATCCAGTGCTAGATGTCCGCTTGATTGCTTCTGTTCCAGAAGTTACAGGCAGTCGGATTGCGACTCCCGGAACCGCAGAAGTGTCAGATAGTCCGGTTTCTGCTGCCTCGGTCGCGAACTTAGGCTCACTCCGAACCGTGCGAATTCAGGCAAAAGCAACGGGTCCTGCAAGCCAACTGCTGCAAAACTTAGAACTCACCAGCAGTCCGAGCCGCAGCCGGAGTGAAATCGTTTCCCTAATCGGCGGTGGATTTGTCAACACGCTAGGTCGAGGCGATAGTGCTCTAGGCATTGCTAACCTAGCGGGGTCGGCGTTGCTCACCAACATTCAAGGATTTATTGGTAACGCGCTCGGTCTGAGTGATTTCCGCCTATTTCCGACTTTGCTTGATCGAGGTCAGCAGCGCGGTTCAACGCTGGGATTAGCCGCAGAAGTTGGGGTCGATATCACTCGCAACCTCTCTGCATCCGTGTTGCGAGTGTTAACGGCGGATCAACCGACTCAATTTGGAGTGCGCTACCGATTTAGTGACCGTCTATTGTTCCGAGGTTCAACAGATTTCTCCGGCGACACCCAAGGCGTATTTGAATACGAATTCCGGTTTTAGAGAAACGGCTGAACGCGATCGATCAATTGCTGCGGTCGGATGACACCCTCGATCGTATCCACAGGTTTGGCTTCTTTGAACAGAACCATCGTAGGTAGGGCTGAGATTCCGTATTGACTAGCAATTTCGGGATATTTGTCTACGTCGATTTTGACAATTTTGAGTTTATCTCTGAGGCTGTCAGCCGCAAGATCAAGAAATCCAGACATCATTTGGCAAGGTCCGCACCAAGTCGCGTAAAAGTCTACCAGAATTGGCATTTCCGAGCCAGAAAGTAGGTCTTCAAAGGTGTTGAATTGCTGTTTCGTTGCCATTTTTACCGTTGTCTCCATATCTTGTTCTTTTACACTAGCGCGTCCCTGCAAAACCGTCTCAACTCGCACAATGGAGAATTGTTAATGTCTATGAATCCTGTTAAAAGCGTCTTAACGATCGTCCAATTCAGGTTAACGAAAAGTGCGCAAAAATAAGAAAAATAAAGGCTGTGAGAATTCTCATGAATCTCTGCCTGAGCGCGTTCGCTGGACAACTGCCGATCTTGAACTGCTTTCCAACGATGAATGGAAACGCTACGAAATCATTGATGGAGAATTATTTGTGACGAGAGCGTCGCATCTTAGACATCAATCTGTTATCCGCAATATTTTGCTGCACCTGAACTCATCGTCGAAGTTCTGTCTCCGGGTGCAATCAACGAAAGACGCGATCGCGAAGCCAAACTCAAACTTTATTCTACTCAGGGCGTTGAGAAATACTGGATCGTCAGCCGTGAACTTCAGCAGATTGAGGTCTATCGCCGCGAAAATGCTGCGCTTATGCAAGTCGCATTACAAAGCCCAAGACGAGATCACATCGCCTCTACTCCCTGGATTTCGCGCTCCTGTGCAAAAATTCTTTCGACAAATCGGCAGAGCGAGATAGTCGCCTCTCATCTATGATGGGCAAAAGAGAAAATCACAGGCGATTTGACAAACGGTATGACTAAGCAGCGAGTTCTTTCTGGCGTTCAAACCACCGGAAATCTTCATCTCGGCAACTATTTAGGCGCAATTCGCAACTGGGTCGAAGGACAAGACCAGTACGACAACTATTTCTTTCTTGCCGACCTCCACGCGATCACCGTACCGCACGATCGCGCGACGCTGGCAGAAAACACCTACGAAGTTGCCGCACTCTATCTCGCTTGTGGACTCAACTTAGAACACACCACCATCTTTGTCCAATCTCACGTCCCGGCTCATGCTGAGTTTGCTTGGTTATTGAGCTGTATTACGCCGCTCAACTGGCTCGAAGACATGATCCAATTCAAAGAAAAACGGATCAAGCAGGGTCAAGATGTCGGCACAGGCTTGCTCACCTATCCGGTTCTGATGGCATCGGATATTCTGCTGTACGAACCCGATAAAGTCCCCGTCGGAGAAGACCAAAAGCAGCATTTAGAACTAACGCGGGATTTGGTCGATCGCTTCAACTTTAAATTCACGACTCCCGAAGCTCCCGTTCTCAAACGTCCTGATGCTCTCATTCGGGCTGATGGTGCGCGAGTCATGAGCTTGACCGACGGCACAAAAAAGATGTCGAAATCTGACCCATCGGAACTGAGCCGGATTAATCTGCTCGACCCGCCCGATGTGATTCAAAACAAAATCAAGCGCTGTAAAACTGATCCGGTTCGTGGCTTAACCTTTGGTGATCCCCAGCGTCCAGAATGTACCAATTTACTGACGCTTTATCTGCTGTTGTCGGGTAAAACAAAAGATGAAGTTGCTGCCGAATGTCAAGATATGGGCTGGGGTCAATTCAAGCCATTGCTGACTGAAACCACGATCACAGCCCTCAAGCCGATTCAGGAAAAATATCACGCCATTCGAGCCGACCAAGGTTATCTTGAATCCGTACTGCGATCGGGTCGAGAAAAAGCCTCCGAAGTCGCGAACCAAACGTTAACCAAGGCGAAAAAAGCGATGGGGTACACCCTACCTGGTTAGAAGATCAACCGTAACTTTACGAATCTCTTCTGAATTCGCTGCTTTTTCTAAAGGTTTCGGCAAGTGACTTCAAAATCCTCAATCTTACCCGATACGCTAAATCAAGAAGTCGCACCCACCACGATCGCTCATGCCCTATCCGCAATTCTCGAATTTCCTCGGTCACGCCCCCCTGTCCGCTCTCCGCACTGCCGCTCGCAAAGGCGAATTCCTCGTCACCGCAGAAGTCGCGCCCCCGAAAGGCACTGATCCGACTCATATGCTGCAAATGGCGCAGGTACTGAGAGGGCGGGTGCATAGCGTGAATATTACCGATGGCAGTCGGGCAGTGATGCGGATGTCGTCGCTGGTTTCGGCAGCACTTCTGTTACAGCAGGGCATTGAGCCGATTTATCAAGTCGCTTGCCGCGATCGCAACGCGATCGGGTTACAAGCGGATTTACTCGGTGCTCATGCGTTGGGCATTCGGAATGTGCTAGCGCTGACAGGCGATCCGGTCAAAGCAGGCGATCATCCGGACGCAAAAGCGGTGTTTGAGCTTGAATCGGTGCGATTGTTGCAGATGATCGGCAAGCTGAATGGCGGAATGGATTGGAACGATCGCACCCTAACCGATGGTGAAACCGATTTATTCGTTGGTGCGGCAGTTGATCCGCAGTGTGGCAGTTGGTCGGGCTTGCAGAAGCGGTTTGAGCGTAAAGTCGAAGCCGGTGCGCAGTTTTTCCAAAGTCAGTTGATTACTGATTTCGATCGCCTAGAAAAGTTCATGAGCCAGATTGCCGCGAATTGCGGTAAGCCCGTGCTGGCGGGAATCTTCTTATTGAAGTCTGCGAAAAATGCCAGATTTATCAATCGCGCCGTTCCGGGTGTGAATATTCCAGAGCATATTATCGATCGCTTAGAAAAAGCGGCTGATCCCCTCCGAGAAGGAATGCTGATCGCGGCTGAACAGGTGAAACTAGCGAAAGAGCTATGTGATGGCGTTCACATGATGGCAGTTAAGCGCGAAGACTTGATCCCAGAGATTCTCGATCTGGCAGGAATTAAAGCGATCGAGAAGCCCCTGGTTGAAGTGGTTAACGTATAGGTCGCAGATTTTGGGGATCGTCGCTACGATCAAGCTAGACGATTGTTCACGATGCTGCCATGACCGAATCTATTTTCCTGCGAAATCCTTATGTGCCGGGTAAACCCGTCTCGCCGTTGTTCTTCATTGGGCGAGGAAATGAGATCGAAACTGCATTCGATCAAATCTTCAGTCGGGGGCATCTCGCAATTTGGGGCGGGTCTGGCATCGGCAAAACCTCGTTTCTCGAAATGATCGCGGCTCCGCAAACTTGGGCATTTCGGGGGCACGACCCAACAAAAGCGGTGATTGTGCTGCTCAGTTGCTTGGGGGTTACGCCATTTACGGCGGCAAACTTCTGGCAGGAAGTGTTTCTAATTCTGAAAGATGCTCTGACCGATGAGCCGGAGATTCAAACCGAAGTCGATCGCCACCTGGCGCAACAGACAGTAAGCAAAGATGCGCTGCGATCGATTCTGCGGCTGCTGGGCAAGAAAGAGAAATTTTTGCTGCTGTTGATTGATGATTATGATGTTGCGCTTCAGCCGACCGAGGACTACAGCGAACAAGATACGGCTGACTTCCTCAATGATTGTCGCAATCTTGCCTCCCACTCAAAAGAAAGCCAGCATTTTGCCAGCATTGTCACCTCACTGCGTCGCCTGAACGAAGCCGGGATTAGACTCAAGCCGAATGAATCTCCCTGGTACAACCATTACCTCTTTCAGCCGCTCAAACCGTTTAGTGAAACAGAAGCAGCCGCACTTTTAGGCGGATTGCCGCTCACGCCTGCGATCAAAGAAGGCATTCGAGACATTGCCGATGGCAGTCCAACTCTTCTGCAAGTGGCAGGCTACCTTTTATTTCGAGAATTTCGCGCCAACCGCCTACCCGATCCCAATGTCTTTGTCGCGGAATTTCGTCGCGCTACCGAACACTACTTCGAGGACAACTGGAACTTCTCCAGTGAAACCGAACAAGGCTTAATGATGCTGCTCGCTCTGACTCAACTGAAAGGGCGGTTACTGAAGAAACGCTATGACTTGGGGGATACGGATGTAATCTTCAGTCAAAAAGAGCGAGAATTAAGGGATCTCGAAGAACGTGGGATCGTCCTCTGCCAATTGCAAGAAGGCAAAAAGCATTATCGCTTTGCGTCTTCTCTGATGGAATGGTGGGTGATCAAAGAGATCGAAAACAGTGACGAGGAAGCACTGCAAGCGAGACAGCGCACCTTTCTCAATCTGATGAGCCGTCGGCAAGCGGAAACGGTCACAAACGCGATTCGCTGGCTGTGGGAAAACAAAGACGAGGTGCCGACCATTCTGACCTGGTTAGGAAAAATTACCGCTGCCCTATCCACGGGATTGATCTTGTAATAATCAAAAGCGGGTTAAGCGAATTGCTGATATGAGCTACTTGATCGAGCAACGCAGAAATCCATACATCATCGGCCGCCCGATCGCCGAACCCAACTGCTTTTTTGGGCGCGATCGTTTATTTGAGTTCATCACAGACAATCTGCTCCAGGGAGCGCAGGTGATCTTGCTGCACGGACAGCGACGGATCGGCAAGTCGTCGGTCTTGGCGCAAATTCCGCGATCGGTTGACCTGCCCCAGTTTGCGTTTGTGCCGTTGTCGCTTGAAGGAGATAGCCGTAAATCGATCGGTGAAGTAGTTTATGAGTTAGCGCGGGATGCAGTGCAGCAGTTTGATTGTCTGAAGGGACACATGGCAATCCCGACGATCGAAGAGTTTCAGCGTGATCCAAGTCTATTCTTGCGGCAGTTTATCCCGGATTTGCGACGAGAGTTAGCCGTTGAGAATATCGTGCTGCTCTTAGACGAATTTGACGCGCTTTACAATCGAACCGTTGATCAAGCAGCGGGAAACCTGTTTCACTTTCTGCAAGCCGGGGTGTATAACTATCCGCATCTCTATCTCATTCCGGTGGTTGGGCGGCAGTTAGATGATTTACCTGCAATGCTGAGTTTGTTCCGAGAAGCACCAAACCAGGAAGTGGGATTACTCGATCGCCAAAGTGCAGAACAATTGGTCACAGTTCCAGCAAAAGGGATTTTGGAGTATGACTTAGACGCGATCGATGCCATTCTGGAGCTATCTGCGGGGCATCCCTACTTTACTCAGGTGATCTGTTTTACGCTGTTCACTCATGCTCGGAGTGAAAATCGCTGGCGAGTGACGCGATCGGATGTAAGAGCCAATATCGATCGAGCAATCGAGCTTGGAGAAGGCGGCTTGGGCTGGTTTTGGGAAGGGATTCCCCTACCGGAACGAGTGGTATTTTCTGCGGCGGCGGAAGTACCTCGCGCTCGTCAAGCAGAGTACCCTGAAATCTCAAGCTTAGATTTTAGCGAAGTCGAGGTGCTAGAACTCTTACGCGAGTGCGGAGTTGAACTCACTGAATCGATTCGCAATGGGGTGAGTAATTTAGTTGATTGGCGATTCCTTCGGGCGACTGGAAGTCGTTCTAGTATGGGAGTCCGTCGCACTTCGATGCCGCCTAGCGTTGCAACCTATCGAGTCTCGATCGAACTGGTACGCCGTTGGCTCTTGCAACGTCATTCGATCCGCCGTGAATTACGCGAACTGGAAGATCTAGATGTCAAAGCAAAAACCTTGTACGAAACGGCAAAAGTGGCGCGTCGTCGGGGCACAACGCCCAAGATTGTTGGCTTGTTGAATGAAGCCCTTAGACACAATCCAAATCACTTTGAGGCATTGTTTGAACTTGCAGATAGCTTGATAGAACTGCGGGAGTTTCCCCAAGCTCTAAAGCATTATCGCAGAGCTTATCTAGTCGATGCGGTGCGAGTGCAAGATAACTATGTTGAAGCGTTGTATGACTATGCTGAAGAACTGCACAACTTAGGAGACAACAATGAAGCGATCGCGCAGCTTGAGGAAGCGTATGCGATCGAGCCAGACAATGCTCAAGTGAAGCGATCGCTCGATCAGATTCGCCGGGAAGAACAGTTCGTTGAACGTCTGAGAGTGCTTCCGATTACGAGCATGAATGGGAGCTATATCTCCTCAATGGCAGAACTCTCTCCGGATCAATCGGATCTTTCTTCATTGCAGCAGAACTTTAAGCAACTCCGCGCTCAAGTGAGTGCAGAAGCTCCAAAAGAAGTGAGACATCGCGCTCTAGAACACTTGAATGATTTGCAAGAAGAGCTATTTACTCAGAAGAAAGTGAATGGTTTAACCTTGCTGTATCTGTATCAATGGTTCCGCAATCACTTGCCCAAGCCACTGGTGCAGGCAGTGACTGATTTTGTGGATTCGGTGAGTGCAACGATTTCACATCAGGATAAAGACGAGAAGCGGTAAGGTTTGAAATCGAGACGCGATTCGGTGCTTCGCTGCACCTATGGTGTTCGCGTCTTTACGGGCGACTGATAGGTAGCAGGATCTCTGGATGCAGCATCGCAGCGAAGCCCTTTTAGGTAGCGGATGCTTTGAAGTTGCGAACCAAGTCGAATAGATCGCCATCGATCGAGCTTTCTGAAATCGGATCGATGTTTGTGATTACCTCGATCGTTCCATCCCGGAAAACCCTGAGATTGATCAAGGAGGACGAAGGGGGCAAGAGTCGGGGCGGCGGAGCGGCTAGGATGCGATCGCTAGATTTTGAGCGCACTACGACTGTAATTCCAACTTGTTTGGGTTCCTGTCCGGGTTGGAGGGGGAAAGGAATTTCTGTGACATCTAGATGTCGGGGTTTGAACGTTGTAGCGAGTGGCAGCGTGAGATAGTCAGCATTAAAGGTTAGAACTGCCTCTACTTCGAGGTCTTCAAAGTCGATGAGATTTGTTGCAACTTGCGTCGGGCTTGCCATCATCACAGTGTAGACCGTGTATTCTCGAATCCATTCATTTGAGCCGGGTTTAATGATTGCGATCGAATTTCGCAAAGACAGTGTTCCTTGCTGAACTCCGACTGACCAGCTAGAGAAACGATACTTTACTTGTGCTTTCCAGTTGACCTGTACCCCTTCTAAATTGTCTGTTGAAATCACACCTGTTAAAACACCATCTTCGCTGCCTGAAAAACTGTGTTTACCCGGATCGACATCCCAAATCACAGTGGTTGAGTCTACAAAGGCGTGACGCTGGGCAAGAATTGAAGTCGTTAGGGCTAAGGTCGGATTGAGGACTTCGATATGTTCTGAACCGCAACTGGACAGTAGGGTTGCTAAAGTCGCAGAAAAGTTTTGTTCGCGAATTTGCAAACGATCGTCGGTACGAGCATAGAATTTAGCCGTAAATCTTGCAATTCCGGTGATTTGCTCAGGCTGACGGCGTTCTAGCGCTTGTCTCCAAATCTGAGTGCCAATCTCAGAAAGTTCTAGCAAAAAGGTTGCGGTGCCTGCGCCTGCATTGGTGGAAACTTGTACGGGCGATCGTAACTGCTGAGCATCAATGTCAAGAAAGGGCTGTAGTTGCTGTAAATTAACTGGCAAGAACTTCCAGATCCGAGCACCATATCCTGCCTGAGCCAAAGCATCTGTCCACTCTAATCGATGTGTTTCTAAGAGTTCTGCTGAATCTTTAGTGTATAGACTGACAGTTAATAACGCTGTGCCGACAGTGGCTTGTCCGGGTTGACCTTGTTGCACAATCAATCGAAAGGATTGGATTTCTGGTGCAACAGTTGTGAAAAAAGCACGACGAACTGGAACTCTAATTTGCTGAACCCTAAGTGCATCAATTAAATCAGGGCGCTTGAGAATGACTCGATCGTCGATTATTCGATCGTCGGTTACTCGATCGACTCTTGTTGTTAGATTAGCAGCAAGTATTGGGCGGGTAATGATGCGATCGACGGGATTGATTCGCTGATCGATTAAGATTGGCTTTGGTAAAGGCTTAACATAGCGTTGATCAATTTGAGCAAATCGCTCCGGTAATTTGACCTCAATGGTATCCGCTTGCGGATCAGCCCAGAGCCAGAAATTTCCGACTTTGATCGGATCACCAAGCATTGGAACAGGTGGAATCTGCCGATAGACTTGCTGAGCCGTCACCGTCCACTCTGGCTTCGCTTGAATTGCTAAATTAGACTTTGCTAGATTTGCTGTCGTTAAGTCAGTCAACACAGATCGATCGATCATTCCTTCACGGAACTGGTCTTTGATAGGTATGACTGAAATGGGAGATGTGACAACTTCAGTAATCGGTTTGCTTAGAACCGGAGAGATTCTATCGACAGCAATTCGATCTCGAATCAAAGACGGGCGATCGCCTTCGACAGTCGGAACAGCATCCGAAGAACTTAGATTTTCTGAAAGATAAGCAATCCAGTCTGATTCTGTAAGTGAGCCGTTCTTTAACATAGGTTTCATCCAAAAGTAGCATGAACGTTTTATTTCAGCGATCGATAGAGTCCGTACACTTCATCTCCTGTAATGCCAACTAAGCATTCCTGAGTAGACCAAGATTGCTGCAAAATCCACTCCAGTTGAGTTCTCAGAGAAGGTGAGGCAATAGAAACCCATCGAGTGCGATCGCCGCGTTGGAGCTTTAAGCGAACAATTTCTCCCGCTTCTCGCTCTACGCCCAGGATTTGGGCTGGCGTGAAAAAAAGTTCCGCTTCTTCTACAAGGCGTTGTCGCCACTGCGATCGGGGTTCAAGCTGAATCAAACTCTGCCGAATCAATCGCGTGAACGGAGCACCCTGCGGATCAGTACCCTCAACCCACAGGGGCACATCTAAGGCAATTGCTCCTGTCTGAGAAGGCATCACCCGAATCACAGTTCCCAATTCTGCTGCATCAACTGTGCGGCTTGATTCAGGCTGTCGCTGTCCCTCCCGTGGCGCGATCGCAGTGACTTCGATGGAGCGATCGGACTCTGCTTCATTGGCGCTTGTAGTTTCCTGAATCAGGCGCGGCTGCCCTTGTAGTCGCTGAAATGTAATGCCCTCTCCACCCTGCACAGTCATGAGAAAATTCAATTCTTGATCAGAGACGCTGAGCGTTTTTTGGTTGACGGAAATACAGAGATCAGTCCATGCCCACACTCTGATCCGGTAAGTATCATCGGGTGTTGCCTGTTGGAACAGTAGTTTCCACGCGCCTGCACTGATCGATTGTTGCTCGCAATCTATCTGTAAAAAGTCCTCGCCCGATGTCATCTGAATTCCTGAAGTGCTGGAAGAAAGGTCGATCGTTTCTTGTCCAGATCGATATAGCGCGATTTTAGGTAGCGCTTGCTGAGGTGAGAATTGCAGTCGAATAGTTAAATGACGATCGAGGTGTGTGACGTTGAAGCTGTAATAACTGAGTCGTTTGTCCTCAATAACTATAGAGTTCGCGTCGATCGCACATTGCTGTCCCCCACTAGCTTCGACGATCGTATCGCGCAATAAAGTCGGTAAAGCATTCACATCTTTTGCTAAACGACAGAATAAATTGGGAGAGCAATGCACCCGTTGCACCAAAAACGATAGCAACGCAGCATCGCTTGAAATCAGATACAGTTGTCCCAACTGTGCGAGTCGTCGCAATGCGAGAAGATCCTCTGCTGTTACTCGTGTTCCTGCTCCGACAAGTAGGACTGCAACTCGCTTCTGCTGAAGCGATCCGAACTGAGTCCAATTTTGCATCAATTGCAGCAGTGCACGACTGAGATCGACTGGATATTGAAGGAGCGGAGTGATATTCTTTGTGCTTTCAGCAATTTTTTCACCCCCAATCGTGATGAGTCCTTCTGATCGGTTCGATCGACTGCTTTCTGATTCGGTTCTATTTGCCATGACAATCTGGTGTGATTGTCCTGCTGTAATGGCTGTGATGCTGGCTTCTAGAGATTGAACGATCGCAGGCGGAAGTGCGCGATCGCTTTCCGGCTTAGAGAATCCGATATCCTCTCTCATCCACCAAGCATCGACCTGCTGTTGAGTTGCGGGCTTTTGATTGGGTTTTGTGGGGTTTGTATCAATTTTCTGCCACCAGTCATAGTCTAGAGTTTGACGATCCTGGTTTCCTCCTGCCCAATAGTCCCCTGAAGCACTGGGCTTGGTCTGAGTCGCTGGATCGACACTCACAAATACACTGGTCTGCTCGGTTTCGATCGCTGCATTGCTAATGACTAAAGCAAAGTCCTGCTGCGGAATATCAATCTTTCCAGTCAAGCAATTCGTCGTAATTTCCAGTGCGGTGACTGTTACCTGTAACGTGCCTGTTGCAGTTCCGGGTGCTAGAAAAATATTTTGTAGATTATCCCAGCCTTCACGATCGCGGCTTCCATTCTGATAAGACCATCCATTTTGGAATTGGTTGCCTCGATGAGTTTCGCCGTTTGCTTCTAAGCGTAACGCTAACTTATTGACGATCGCAGAGGCAGTGCTGGTTCCAGTTCCCAATGCTCCCGGTGGATCGCTCCAGCACAGAGTCACTTTCACAGGCTGATTCGGATTTGCAACTCGAATTTTCCAGGTTTGATTGTCGCCGCGCTGCTTTAGTCGGATGGATTGATCTACGTGAATGCGTTGCACATCTGGGCGCAGAACATTCTCTAAGTTAAGTCTGCCCCAGCCTTGCTGCATATTGGGGATAAATCCGCTTGCTTTCAAGGGTTCAGCCCCATTGACTAACATTGCTTTCAGCAGTGCAGGCGATGGGTCTTGATTGTAGTGATGGTGTCGCCACCATTGAATCAAGAGGGCACATGCTCCAGCCGTCTTGGGACTTGCCGCAGATGTGCCGCTTCCCCAAGTCAACTGTGAACTAATATATTCACGATCTCCCGGATTAGAATCATAGTTTGCAGAAGCTGTCCATTCTCCGGGTGCGACAAGATGAGGTGCAATGCGACCATCCCCACAGTTACCATGACTGCTGCCTCGCGGGCCTTGATAAAGCTGATCGATGCTATCACTTTGGTCTTTGCCGATCGTAGGACGATAGTTTTCTGAATTTCCGGTGACAATAATATTTTTTGCAGCTTTTGGGCGTGTTAAACCATTGACACCAGAGTTACCCGCCGAAAAGCAAATGGTTAAGGGCTTTGCGATCGCGCCATCTGGATCGGCATTGCGAACTAAACGATCGTAGGTTGCCTCTTGTGATCCATAGTCCATTGGGTTTTTAGTTCCCGCTCCCCAAGAGTTATTCTGGACGCTCCCGGTTTGACCGGATGGGCTTTTCTCGGTGACGGTTTCGCGGCAGAGTGCGATCGGGGTTGATTGGTTATCTTGAATCAGTAATTCCGCTTTGGGAGCTATGCCTAATCCATAGATGAATTGGTTGCTATCTTTTTCTTGTAGATAGCACCCTGCTGCATGACCCGCCACAAACGTACCGTGCCAGGATCTACGCTCAGGATTCAGTTGCTTAATTCGTCCAGTAAAGGCTGAATGGTTTGTTTCAACCCCTGCATCTACAATTCCGATCGTGACTCCCGCACCATTAATGCCATGATCCTCAAGCCATCGTAAATATGATCCTTGAGGTTGTCCCGAACTATTGTATTGTCCAGCTAAGATCAGTCCTGCAACTTCATCTTCGGGCTGTACGGGGCTGTAGGGTTCTACGGCTAACACATGAGGATGATGTAGCAGAGCGGCTTGTCCTTGAGCGGAAACCTGACCTCGCAACCGCAGATAAAATCCAACTGTCTCAATTGGTTGATTTGGATCAATGGAAACTTCAGGAATCGAATTGAGTTCTTGAATTAGAGCAGTGCGATCGGGCTGATCCTGCACAATAATCCAGACCTCTTCTACTCCGCTTTCGGGTGCTGGCGGTTGAGGCTTCGTTTCAGCTCCGATCGGCACCACATCAATCACAAAAGACTGCTTTAATGCCTGCCGAAACGCTTGGACAGAACCCCGACTCAAAAAGCTATGCTCAGGCTGAAATTGTAGTAATTCGATTTCTAATTGTTGAAGAATCAATAACCAGTCTGGATCAAGCGGGCCAATTAGTTCGAGATAGGCAGTAATGATGTCACGATCGCTAAATGAGTCTAAGCGCGATCGGTTAGATTCGAGGAGCCGATTGGTTGGACTCTCTAAACAAATTCCCGGATTAATTAGTGTTTCCGTTGGCTCAATCGGTGCGGCAGTTCGGACTAAAACTTCACCGTTGCGATAGGTATGCAAAATCTCGGTGGTAGCATGACTGAGAATTTCGCAGTTTGCAGGAACTAAGATTGTTCGTTCAGTATCAGACATAGATTGCTCACCATTCTATTCTCAAGTGTGAGGATGAAAGAATAGCTCTCATCCTCACAAGTCATGGATTACAGTTCAACCACGATCGATTCTGCGTAGCCTGTTTCATCGATCAGAACTTTGACCTTCTTGCGACCTTCATCATCAAACGGATCAGCTTCTTCCACATCATGCAGCATGACTCGCTGCTTGCTGCCACTGAGTTCCTCAATCCACAGTGCCGGACCAAATTTGCCGTATTCCACTGCGGTTAATGTTCCAGCGATCGCTTTTTTGCCTTTAGTTCCGTTACCATTGCCGTTAGGCTCAGTCTTTTCAGATTCAGGCTGCTTGTTTTCAGATTCGCTGAGATTGATCACCGGATTGGTTCCTGCGGTAAGCAGGCGATCTGCGATCGGATCGCTTTCGGGAAGATCAGCTTCTTTAGAAATCAGTCGCACCCCGTTCTTATCCACCACGATAAACACTGATTCTTCGGTTAAAGTAATCGGCTGTTCTTTGGCGCGGACTAACTTAGTGCCAATGACTCCCATTGCGCTGAAAGTGACGATCGGTTGAGTGCCATCGATCGGCATTGGATAGGTGAAAGTAATCGGTTCTCCATTCGGGAACGGCTTAATCCGAGCAGATTCTTTGATCGGATTCTTCAGATGTGTTCCTCCAACCGAAACATTCACGACTAACTCATCCTTGTCACCCGGCATCAGGTTAAGCTGATTGTCGCTGTCGAAGGTGTAGAGATAGATATTCACTCGACCCAGACGAGCAGAAGGTTTGATAGTGACAGAAGGCTGTGCCCCAGTGGTAGAACCCTTTTCGTTAATGATTGGGAACTTCGCATTGTTGAAGTCAATTTGCGCCTGATAGTTAATCCGGACTTTATCGGGCTTCTGGCTGGTGAGCAGATACTGCTTGGATGTCACATCTGCACCAAACAGATCAGAAGCTGGAATCATCACAGGGCGACCATCTTCCATGGCAGAACAAGACAGTGCAACCGACTTCACCATCTCATCAGGAGAAACACTCATGAGTAACGGGAAGGTTAGCTCTGTGTTCACCTCATTGAGATAGCTTGCATCCAACTCAGAGAGGAACGTTGCACCTGTGTCCATTGCACCTTTGAGCCAGGAGAATCCGTTAAACTCCATCTTCAAGGAAAGATTGGTCACATCAGACTCTTTCCGCCATTTCAGCGCGAAATTTGCACCGCCATACCATCCAGAAGTGTTGCCTGCTTCAGCGGGTTTAACATCTGGCTTTTTCTCAAACAGCATCGGGAAGAAGTTCTTGAATGCCTGATCGATAAAGGTCGTCAGCAGGTTTTGCTTAACTTCCTCCATCCCGTCTGGCAGCTTATCCAAGCCTTGCACTTTTACAGAAATGGCACCATTCCGCACCATGCTTTCCCATTGTGCTTGCAGATCCAAGCTGGCACCGTAGAACCATCCGTCATAGCTCGCTTTTAGCTGAGCCGATAGATGCTTAAACACGCGGCTTCCATTCACTTCCACTTCGACAATACATTGCGGAATCGATTGCAGATATTCATACCGCACCATGACTCCGATCGGTGTGTTCTCCCGATTCCGAACGGCCTGCGCTAGTGCTTGTGCCCCTTCAGCGGTTAAGTTTGCCAGCAAAGACACCTTAGACCCAATCACGCCGAATTCTTTATTGTCGATCGTCGATTGGCTCGGTTTACCAATCACTTCGGGAATCAATAACTCGACTGTTCCTTTGCGAGTGATCAAGGGAACAAAGCGGGGATTTTTTGATTTTGCGCGTCCTGATTTGAGGATCTCATCGCGCCATTGCTGTTCGATTTGCTTGTAGGTGTCTGCATCAAATTCAATTCCTGTAGAGAGAGTGAAGAGTGCGCCACCACCAACGGTTTTGTAAGCTCCATCTTTCTGCACTCGAAATTGGCTAATCGCAGCTTGATAGCGTCCCGTTTTAAAGTCTCGTGCCAGAGTTGCTTGTTTGGGACTAAACAGAATGACATCATCATCTGAGCTTTGCCAAAGCGTGAAGTTACCGACATCCCATTTCTGACCAGACAAAGCAACGCAATATTGAGAAGACAGGCTAGAAACCATAAAACCTCCTGGGTTTGTGGTAAGTAAAGTATCTAAAAACGAAGCGACTTTATACAGACATTGCATCGAACAGCTGAAGCTCTTGATCTTTGGCAAGCAAGATCAATGTTGAAGGGAGCTTTTGCGATCGGTCCAATTCAAGCGACTGAGGTGGCATCTTGATCAGTTGTTGATTGACCACACCAAATGCAGTAATGCTAAAGACCGTCTGTTCTTCAGGGAATAGCAGATACGGCACTTTCCAGTTCTGATTGGGTGCGAGGCGGTGCGAGAGCTTGACCGGACGGGAAAGATGAGGAGCTTGCCAATTGAGGTTAATTACCAAATCGCTGCGATTCGTCTTTTCCTCGCGTTCATCGGCTGCAATTTCAAATTGCAGATTGAGAGACTGAATCCACTGTCCCGGATCGATCACAATGCGATCGCCTCCCTGTTGCACCGATTGGATCACGTCCCAGTCAATGATCTCCCAATTTGACATGGCAAAGTTCACTTGAGCTTGACCATGAATTCTGGCGATCGCGGGATTCTCGCTTGTTAGTTCAGCTTCCGCCGTTCCTCCTGTGGATGGGAAAGAAAGCGCTTTAGGAACCATGCCAGTGTCCGCCGACCATGCTACCGTTACTGATTCAATCAATGGATGCCCCACGATCGTGATGGAAATAGGAATTGTGGTTTCCATTCCAGTGACCTCATGACAGGGATTCGGTCAATGTCAAGCAGTTCGCTTGCTTCAACTGCATCTAAGATGGCTGATTGAGATTTGTTCTGACAGTGCCCAACCGGGTACTGTTGCAGACCGCGATGCGAACTGCACATTTCAAACAACCTCTGTCCATTGATAGAGCCGAACTCCTTTCTAAAGGCTTGAGAAAAATTCTTTCGATTACGGCATCGTGAGAAATGATGCTAAGAAGGAATCCACAAAATGACGCTTGCAACCGACTCTGATCAATCCTTACAAAAGCTACGCAACATCATCAAGGACATTAACTTCTGTATGCTAACCACGATCGAGGACGATGGCAGCCTTCGCAGTCGCCCCATGTCTGTCAATAGTGAGGTCGAAGCCAATGGCGATCTCTGGTTTTTTACCTACGCGAGTTCGCACAAAGTGACCGAAGTGAATCACCATCATCAGGTGAATGTTAGCTTTTCTGCTCCAAATAAACAGCACTATGTGTCGCTCTCAGGAACAGCGGAACTGGTGCGCGATCGCGCCAAAATGGAAGAACTTTGGACACCAGAATTAAAAGCCTGGTTTCCCAAAGAACTTGATGAACCTGATATCGCCTTACTAAAAGTGAATGCAACGAAAGCAGAATACTGGGATGCTCCTGCTGGCATCGTTGCGAAAGCTTATGGCTTTGTAAAAGCGGCAACCACAGGCAAAACTGAGGACTTAACTGAAGACGTGAAGCTCACGTTAAATTAGTCACTTAGGCTGTATTGATGAATAAAAGCCCCTAATACCAGTCCCTAAAAGCCCTGCCACACATCAGCATCCTCGTAAAGACGCGGTTAATTGCATCTTTACGAGGAGCGCCTTTACCCGGCTCTGTAGTGAGTATTTAGAGATGGTGCAAGGCTGCCATCATTTCAACTTAGAGATCCCATCGCCAGTTGATCACTTCTGGGAGATCAACGCCATGCTCATAAGCATAGTGACGACATTGAATCTGCATATTCTTGAACTTCTCTTTAGCATGAGCACCCGCAACCCTTAGCTTTGGAACTCGATCGATCACATCCATTGCTAGGCTAAAGCGATCGATATTGTTATTAATCGCGAGTTCTAGCGGTGTGTTGATGTTGCCTTTTTCTTTGTAGCCCCGGACGTGCATATTGGCATGATTGGTGCGGCGGTAGGCAAGACGGTGAATCAGCCAAGGATAACCGTGGAAGTTAAAGATAATGGGCTTATCGATCGTAAAAAGACTGTCAAAATCACGATCGCTCATTCCATGGGGATGCTCGGTATCCGGTTGCAGCTTAAACAAATCAACTACGTTGATAAACCGAATCTTCAAGTCCGGGAACTCCTCGCGCAGCATTGCTGTTGCGGCTAATGCTTCTTGGGTTGGAATATCCCCTGCTGTTGCCATGACGACATCGGGTTCTGTCCCTTGATCATTACTTGCCCAATTCCAAATCCCGATCCCTTTTGTACAATGCTTGATTGCAGTATCCATATCCATGTATTGGAAATGGAGTTGTTTGTCAGACACAATTACATTGATGTAGTTTGTACTCTGCAAACAGTGATCGGCAACAGATAGCAGCGAGTTGACATCAGGGGGTAGATAGATTCGGGTTACGGCGGGGCTTTTGTTGACAACTAGATCAAGAAAGCCTGGATCTTGGTGAGTGAAGCCGTTGTGATCTTGTCGCCATACGGTAGAGGTAATCAGTAAATTCAGAGATGCAATGTCCTCACGCCACGAAAGATGGTTGCAGATCTCTAACCATTTTGCGTGCTGGTTGAACATGGAATCAATCACGTGAACGAATGCTTCATAGGTTGAGAAGAATCCATGTCGTCCTGTGAGTAGGTAGCCTTCTAGCCAGCCTTCTAAAGTGTGTTCGCTCAGCATTTCCAGCACTCGACCGTCTGGAGAAAGCTCGCCACCGTCTTCGTCTTCCGGCAGATACTCAGCAAGCCAAAGCTTTTTACTGACCTCGTAGATTGCATCAAGCTTGTTTGATGTGGTTTCATCAGGACCAAAGACTCGGAAGTTCGTTGGATTGAGCTGCATGATGTCCCGCAGAAACCTTCCAAGCGGCTTGGTGTTTTCGACTTCAAGCTGACCCGGTTTGGGAATGTCGATGCCATAGTCGCGGAAGTCTGGCATTTTCAGCGATCGTCGCAATGCTCCCCCATTGGCATGAGGATTGGCACTCATGCGATAGGTGCCTGTGGGAGCGATATCTTTGAGTTCGGGAATCAGACAACCGTTTTGATCAAACAGTTCTTCGGGTTTGTAGCTTTTCATCCAGGCTTCTAACTGTTGTAGCTGCTCAGGATTTTGGTGCATTTTGGTGAGAGGGACTTGGTGCGATCGCCAAAATCCTTCTACTTTATGTCCGTCCACTTCTTTTGGTCCTGTCCAGCCCTTCGGAGTGCGAAGAACAATCATCGGAAAGCGAGGACGTTGAACAACACCACCGCTGCGGGCTTCAGACTGAATGGCTTTGATTTCACTGATGCAATGTTCTAGTGTCGCCGCCATTGCTTGGTGCATTGTTTCTGGGTCACTCCCTTCTACAAAGTAGGGCTTGTAGCCATAGCCTCTGAAGAGGTCTGCAAGTTCTTCGTGCGTGACGCGAGAAAGAATAGTCGGGTTATTGATTTTGTAGCCATTGAGATGCAGAATCGGCAGTACTGCGCCGTCTCGTGCCGGATTGATGAATTTATTCGAGTGCCATGCCGTGGCTAATGGTCCTGTTTCTGATTCCCCATCTCCAACGACGACAACACTGATCAGATCCGGATTGTCAAAGACAGTTCCATAGGCGTGAGAGACACTGTAGCCTAACTCTCCGCCTTCATGAATTGATCCGGGTGTTTCGGGTGTGCAATGGCTACCAATGCCGCCTGGGAAGGAGAACTGTTTGAAAAATCGCAATAGTCCTTCTGTATCTTCGCTTTTGTCGGGAAAGACTTCTGAATAGGTTCCCTCCAGGTAAATAGGAGCAAGTACCCCAGGCGCACCATGTCCAGGGCCTGCTAGAAAGATCATGTTCAGGTCAAGCTTTTTGATCAGTCGATTGCAGTGGGTGTAGATAAAGCTCAGACCTGGACTTGATCCCCAATGCCCTAACAAGCGATTCTTGATGTGTGCGGGCTGGAGCGGCTCTTTTAGAAGGGGATTGGCGCGTAGATAAATCATGCCTGCTGCAAGATAGTTACAGGCTTGCCAGAAGGCATGAATTTTGCGGGCTTCTTCTTGGCTGAGCGGCGATCCTTTTACGGTCGATCGCGCTTCACCATACGGACTAATCGAATTCTCTACTGTGGGTCTGTTCGGGGTCGCTACCATAATTCTTACTCCTCAACTTGAAAGATACGAAAGTTTGATAGAAAGCGATCGCTGCGATATTGAACTTAGTGCGTGAACCCTCAGGGAGAAGGGTTGGGGATGAGGGCAATCTTGTATTCATGCAAGCAATCTATTGAATCCGGGTTGCCTTCCGGGAAAACTCGGCGAACTTAGGCTAAAGACATCTGACCTTGATACCCTGTGATGATGCGATTGCCGTTCTTGAAAATGTGAACTTCGACTTGATCGCTTGCCCAGGTGAGACGATCCTGAAACTCAGGATTAAAGATATGTACCCGTTGATTACTAGAAGAAACAAGAGACTCAGGACTATGGATTGCTAACGATTCAATGTAAGCACCATCAATCAATAGATCGAGTTGTGCGAGTAGATCCTGGCTACCTGCGGGTGCATACTCCGATTGCAGTTGTTCCAGCGTAAAGCCCGTGAAAGACATCACATTCAGTCCAGCCGCTTTCACTTGACGCGCTAAGCTTGCCAGTGCTGGGGCTTGCCAGAACGGTTCTCCACCAGAGAAGGTTACGCCTTCGTTGCGATCGTTGCTCAAAATCTTCTCAACTAAGCTTTCAACCGTCACTAGCTGATTGGCTTCAAACGACCAAGAGGCAGGATTAAAGCACCCCGGACACTCTCTCAAGCATCCCTGTACCCAAATCACAGCCCGACATCCAGGTCCATTAACTTCGGACTCATCCACATAGCCCATGATGTTGAGATAGCCAGGGGGAATCTCTAGCAGTTCTTGGTAAGCATCTGGTTTTGAGTGCCGCATAGTGCTTCTCCTAAGTTGAGTGATTCATGATTGTCTCGCGCTTCTAGGGGGTGCTCTAGTAATCTGGAGCGCGTGTCCAGTTGAGCTTTGTAGGGACATAATTACAGCGAAATCTCAGCTTTCACTACATCCGGGCTGCGATGTAACTGAAAGCCTAGCTTTTCGCAAACTCGCTGCATCGCTCCGTTCTCAAACAGAATTTCAGCCCGAATCCGCTCTAATCGCTCCTGTCGTCCCACCGTTAATAAACACTTCAGCAGGAGTGTTCCTAACCCTTGGTGTTGATGTCGATCGCTTACCAGCAAAGCAAATTCAGCTTCATTCGCGGCATGTAATTTGCTCAGTCGAGCGACCGCCATAATTTCCGAGTGCCCAGTTTCGGGGTCTGTGTGTTCTGCAACGAGCGCAAGTTCGCGATCGTAGTCAATAAAGCAAAGGCGAGTCAGACGATCGTGAGCAATACGCTGTTTTAGGGCAATGAGATGAAAATACCGGAAATAAACGCTTTCTTCTGACAAAGTTCTGTGAAACTGAATCATCAGGGGTTCATCTTCTGGACGAATCGGGCGTACCGTGATCTCTTTGCCATTCGGTAAAGTGTAATGCCAAGTGAATTGGCTGGGGTAAGGTCGGATGGCTAAGGTTGGCAGTTCTGTAACCTCTGGATCATGAAGAACAACTCGCGCATCTAGAGCCGTTAGATTGTTCGCCGAAGCAAGTAACGGATTGATTTCGATTTCTTTGATCCAGCGCTGTTCAACCACTAACTGACTAAATCGCACCAATAGCTTTTCAAGCGCAGCGATGTCAACGGCTTTACGTCCTCGCACACCCTGAAGGGCTTGATAAATGAGGGTTTGCTCCATCATGCGTCGCGCCAAAGTTGTATTCAAGGGTGGAAGCGCGATCGCCCGGTCTTGATATACTTCGACTAGCTGACCCCCAGAACCGAATAGCATGACTGAGCCAAATTGAGCATCCAGACTGCTACCCACAATTAACTCATATCCTTCACGCCGAATCATCGGTTGAACGGTAACACCAAGGAAAGCATCGGGATCCTGGGTTCGCTGTGTGACTGTGGTTGCGATCGTGCTGTAAGCCTCTTGAACTGCGTCCGCATTCAATAGATTTAACTGCACTCCGCCCACATCGGTTTTATGGGTGATGGTTTCTGAGTAGAGTTTGAGAACAACTGGATAACCGAGTTTTTCAGCAATATGCACCGCTTCATCAGCACTCCGAGCAACATGAGTTTCAACGGTGGGAATGCCATAAGCCGCAAGAATTTGCTTAGATTCAAACTCAGTTAAAAGAGTGCGTCCTGCGGTTCTTGCAGTGTTGATTAGCGTTGCGATCGCATCATGATCGACGGTTTCAGCTTCGGCTAGAGTTGGTGTTTCATAGATGCCGCGCAGATTGTAGCTATAACGCCACATATAGTTAAACAATCGCGCCGCAGTGTCGGGATAAGCAAAGGTCGGAATGTCTGCTTGGTTGAGAATTTCTGCGCCTGCTGCAACTTCACCATTGCCCATCCAGCTTGCAAGAATCGGCTTTCCAGATTGAGCATAACGCTGTAACTGTTGAGCCGTTTTGGTTGGATCGCTCATCGCTTGCGGTGTGAGAATCACTAACAATCCATCGCTATTGGGATCATTTGCAGCAATTTCTAACGCTTTCGCATAGCGATCGGGATCAGCATCTCCAAGGATATCGATCGGGTTGTGGTGGCTCCAGTGAGCGGGGAGGTGTTGATCAAGCGCTGCAATTGTTTCTGGCGATAGTTCTGCTAAAGTTCCACCGTTTGCCACTAAAGCATCCGTCGCTAAAACACCAGGCCCGCCTGCATTGGTAATAATGGTGAGTCGTGATCCTTTCGGGCGGGGTTGTTTTGCTAACACTTCCGCCATGTCAAATAGATCAGAAATGCTATCGACCCGTAGCACACCACAGCGCCGCAGTGCCGCATTAAACACTGCATCACTTCCTGCCATCGCCCCTGTATGAGAGGTTGCGGCTTGTGCGGCGGCTTCAGTGCGTCCAGCCTTGATTAGAATGATTGGTTTTGTGAGTGCGACTTCTCGCGCTGCCGAGAGAAACGATCGTGCATCTCCGATCGATTCCATGTAAATCACAATGCTCTCAGTGCGGGGATCATCACCGAGATAGTAGATGAGATCGCCCCAATCGACATCAAGCATTGAGCCGATCGAGATAAACGAACTAAAGCCAACATTCTCATGCAAGCTCCAATCGAGAATCGCACTACACAATGCACCACTTTGACTAATGAATCCGACTTTTCCAGGATGTGCGATTGAGTTTGCAAAGGTGGCATTCAAGCCGAGATGAGGGTTCATCACGCCCAAGCAGTTTGGACCAATTAGTCTAAGCTGTCCTCGTTGAAGATGAGCGCGAATTTGCTGTTCGAGTTCCGCGCCGATCACTCCCACTTCCCGAAAGCCAGCAGAAAGGATAATCGCACCCTTCACCCCCGCATCTACACACTCACCGACTAAATCAGGAACAGTCGGCGCCGGCGTTGCAATGGTTGCAAGATCAAGCGCTTCGGGAACTTCAGCGATCGACGGATAAGCTTTGATGCCTAACACACTCGATCGTTTTTGATTGACTGGAAAGATTGTGCCGCCAAATGGATGACTGATCAGATTCCAAAGAACCGTTCTGCCAACGCTGCCTTCTCGCTCAGTTGCACCAATGACTGCGATCGTTTTAGGCGTGAAGATCGCATCGAGCGGATGACGTTCAGTGCGCCAAATATCATGAACAGAATTGTTCTGATGGTTTGCAAAGGAAACAATATTCCTACCCTCTGCCTCACTGCGTCACCAAAACATTGTCTTGGCTAGAACGAGGAGCTAGATCGCCCTCATACGCTTGAATGTAAAGCGATTTTAGATCCTCAATCAGCGGGTAGCGGGGATTTGCCCCTGTACACTGATCATCAAAGGCTTGTTCTGCCATCCATTCAACCTGAGTGTAGAACGTTTGCTCACCTTCCGATAGCGCTTCTTTGATTGTTTTGGGAACATCGAGTTGAGCCTTGAGCGCCTCGATCGCACCGATCAACTGTTCAACCTTCTCGTCGTCATTCGCTCCTGTCAGTCCCACATAGTCCGCGATCTGGGCATATCGCCATTTTGCATTCGGATACTTGTACTGCGGGAAGATCGCTTGCTTAAACGGAATATCAGTGGCGTTGTAGCGAATCACATAAGGAATTAACAATGCGTTTGCGAGTCCGTGGGGCACATGGAAGGTTGAACCGAGTTTGTGTGCCAGCGAGTGACAGATGCCCAAAAATGCGTTTGCAAATGCCATTCCTGCCATTGTTGCAGCGTAATGGACTTTTTCCCGCGCTTTGGGATTGTTTGCACCTTCTTGGTATGCCGCAGGCAGATACTTCATTAACAATCGAATGGCTTCTAAAGCGAGTCCGTTTGTGAACTCAGACGCGAACACAGAAACATAAGCTTCGATCGCATGAGTTAAAGCATCTAATCCACCATACGCCGTCAATCGCTTCGGCATATTCATCACCAAATCGGGATCAACGATCGCCATGTTTGGAGTCAGCGCATAGTCTGCTAAGGGATATTTAATTCCCGTCTTCTGATCAGTCACAACCGCAAACGGTGTTACTTCCGAACCTGTACCCGAAGTTGTCGGAACACAGATCATATCTGCTTTTTGTCCCAGGGGCTGCACTTCATAAACTCGCTTGCGAATGTCCATAAATCGAGTTGCCAAGCCCTCGAACTCAGTTTCGGGTTGTTCATACATCAACCACATCACTTTCGCTGCATCCATCGGAGAACCGCCGCCGATCGCGATAATCACATCCGGTTCAAATAGCTTGATTTGGGCTAATCCCTTCTCGATCGTATCAAGCGACGGATCAGGTTCAACATCATAGAAGGTTTGATGAGTAATGCCGATCCCCTCTAAGATATGCGTCACTTTCTCTGAAACACCCAGATCAAACAGTGGCTTATCGGTCACGACAAACGCCCGCTTTCTACCCGTTAGCTCTTTTAATGCCACAGGTAAGCATCCATCGCGGAAGTAAACCTTCGGTGGCACGCGGAACCACAACATATTTTCTCGTCGCTGCGAGACTGTTTTGACGTTGAGTAGATGGTGCGGAGCGACGTTTTCAGACACCGTATTACCGCCCCAGCTACCACAGCCCAAAGTGAGGGAGGGATCAAGCCGGAAGTTGTACAGATCTCCGATCGCACCTTGAGATGCAGGCGTGTTAATCAAAACTCGCGATGTTCTCAGCACACTCTCAAACTGATGAATGTGCGCTGTGTTTCCTGGTTGAGTATAAAGTACCGAAGTATGCCCTAAGCCGCCAAACTCAACGATTTGCTCAGCTTGCAGAACTGCATCTTCAAAGGTTGTAGCTCGATAGACTGCCAAAATCGGAGAAAGTTTTTCGTAAGATAACGGCTCTTGAACTCCGACTGCTTCAACTTCTGCCATCAAGACTTTTGGAGAAGCCTGCTCAAGGTGCAGATCGGCAAGCTGGGCAATGCGTTCTACAGATTGTCCAACAATGTTTGCATTGAGATGCCCATCCTTGAGCACACACAGACGCAAGCGATCGCGCTCCTCGCCATCGAGAAAATAGGCTCCGCGATCGATAAATTCCTGCTTCACGGCTTCATACACCGCATCGACAATCACGATCGATTGTTCGCTGGCACAGATCATGCCGTTATCAAAGGTTTTGCTCAGCAGAATCGAGGAAACTGCCATCTTAATGTTTGCGGTTTCATCAATGATTGCTGGAGTATTGCCTGCGCCAACTCCTAGCGAAGGATGTCCCGATGAATAAGCAGCCTTCACCATGTTGGGACCACCTGTCGCGATGATCAACTTAATATCTGGGTGCTGCATTAAAGCTTGCGATCGATCAATGGTTGGGTCTTCAATCCAGCCGATTAAATCCGCAGGCGCACCTGCTGCGATCGCCGCATCTAGAACAATCTTTGCTGCTGCTGCCGTACATTGTTTTGCTCTGGGGTGCGGTGAGAAAATAATGGCGTTACGGGTTTTGAGTGCCAGCAACGCCTTGAAGATCGTGGTAGAGGTTGGATTTGTAACAGGCACAATGCCCGCAAGAATGCCCACAGGCTCAGCAATACGTTGATAGCCAAAAGCGGGATCATCTTCCAGAATGCCGCAGGTTTGTTCGTGTTTGTACTTGTTGTAGATAAACTCTGAAGCAAAGTGATTTTTGATCACTTTATCTTCCACAACGCCCATTCCTGTTTCAGCAACCGCTAGCTTTGCTAACGGAATTCGAGCTTCATTCGCAGCTTGAGCCGCTTTTTTGAAAATGCGATCGACCTGTTCTTGAGTGTAGGTCGCGTAAACTGCTTGTGCAGCTTTGACCTTCTGGATTAGCGCTTCGAGGTCTTGTTTTTTCTCGACTACAACGTTCATAAATCTTATCCCTTGAGAGTAGCGTCTAAACAATCGATCATGAGCGGCTACATTGCATTGAGATTGCGACTTCTAAAGATCTCTATTGCCGCTTTAACTTGCTCCGGGGTTGGGGGAGATGTATCTTTTAACAAATACTCGTATCCCAATTGCTCCCATTTGTATTCGCCCAGCTTGTGAAACGGTAAAACATCAATTTTTTCAACATTGGTGAATGTGGCAAGAAAATCTGCCAAATCAGCAATATTTTGTGGGTCGTCAGTTAATCCTGGTACGAGAACGAATCGAATCCAAACAGGCTTGTGAATTTGATTGAGGTAGCGTGCAAGCGTTAGGGTTGGCTCAATGCTAACACCTGTTACTTTGTGGTAAGTGTTTGCATCGAATGATTTAATATCTAGCAACACAAGATCTGTGAATTCGAGGACAGGAATTGCATTCGATAGTTCACAAAAGCCAGAAGTATCAAGAGCAGTATGGATATTCAGTGCTTTGCATTGTTTAAAAATCTCCCGCACAAATTGAGGCTGAAACAAAGGTTCACCCCCACAGACTGTAACTCCACCGCCAGAGGCTTTCATGTAAGGGGTGTACTTCTGAATTTCATTGATTAATTCATCTACGCTCACCGGATGACCATCTTCTAAATGGCGACAATCGGGATTGCAGCAGCACAAGCAGCGCAGCGGACAACCCGCAGTAAACACAATAAACCGAATACCGGGGCCGTCCACTGTGCCACAAGTTTCGACCGAGTGAATATAGCCTGTTGCCGTGGAAAGATTGCTAACCATCTGTTGTACCTCTTCACTCAGTTGAAGCTTTGCAGAACTATGACAATACTGAAATATTAATCAATCTCTATAGCTCAGGGCGTGCTTTAAAGTTCCTCGCTTCGTTCACTCCCGCCCCCAGAAGGTTCTAAAACTCACCCTAGAAGCGATCGTGGAATGTTCGCTCTAACACATCTAACTGCTGTTCTCGCGTCAGCTTAATGAAGTTCACCGCATATCCAGAAACCCGAATGGTGAGTTGCGGGTAGAATTCTGGATGCTGCATTGCATCTAACAGCATTTCTCGATCGAGGACGTTGACATTGATGTGATGTCCGCCCTGATTGAAATACCCATCAATCATCCCAGTCAGATTGTTAACCTGATCGACATCACTTCTACCCAGTGCCGTTGGTAGGATCGAGAATGTATTAGAGATACCGTCTTGGGCTTCTGAGTACGGAATTTTCGTCACTGAAGCAAGTGAAGCAATGGCTCCCTTGGTATCCCGACCGTGCATCGGATTTGCGCCCGGAGCGAATGGCTCACCTGCTTTTCGACCGTCCGGAGTGCTGCCTGTTTTCTTACCGTAAACCACATTTGAGGTGATGGTTAACACCGATTGCGTGGGTACAGCATCTCTATAAGTTTTGTGTTTCCGCAGTTCCCGCATGAACTGAGTAACGAGATTCACTGCAATATCATCAGCACGATCGTCATTGTTGCCGTACTTTGGAAAATCACCTTCGATGTTGTAATCAACCGCCAAACCTTCAGCATTGCGGATGACATTCACCTTGGCATATTTAATTGCCGATAGCGCATCTGTTGCCACCGATAAGCCTGCAATGCCACAAGCCATCGTTCGGAGAATATCTCTGTCATGCAACGCCATTTCTAGACGTTCGTAACAGTATCGATCGTGCATGAAGTGAATGACATTAAGCGTATTGATGTAGGCTTTTGCTAACCATGCCATCATTGACTCAAATTTGCGGATCACTTCCTCGTAATCCAGTTGATCAGAGGTAATCGACGCAACTGCGGGGGCAATCTGTTCACCCGATTTTTCATCCTTACCGCCGTTAATGGCATAAAGCAGACATTTCGCTAAATTTGCCCGTGCGCCGAAAAACTGCATCTGCTTGCCGACTCGCATGGCTGAAACACAACATGCGATCGCATAGTCATCTCCCCAATCCGGACGCATTAAATCATCGTTCTCGTACTGAATGGCGCTGGTGACGATCGAGGTCTTCGCACAGAATTCTTTGAATCCTCTCGGTAACTGTTCCGACCATAAAACTGTCAGATTCGGTTCTGGTGCAGGTCCCAAATTGTGCAATGTGTGCAGGAACCGGAAACTATTTTTTGTCACCAATGGACGACCATCCTCGCCCATACCACCGATACTTTCTGTTACCCAAGTGGGATCACCTGAAAATAGTTCGTTATAGTCTGGAGTTCTCAAGAAGCGCACCATTCGCAGCTTCATGACGAAATGATCGATCAGTTCTTGAAGTTCGGTTTCGGTTGCAATTCCCTGTGCTAAATCGCGCTCACAGTAGATGTCGAGAAACGTTGAGATTCGCCCGATCGACATTGCCGCTCCATTTTGCTCCTTAACGGCTGCCAAATAGCCAAAATAGAGCCACTGAACGGCTTCTTGAGTTGTTTGTGCAGGCTGGCTAATATCAAAGCCGTATATTCCTGCCATTTCTTTGAGTTCAAACAGGGCGCGAATCTGTTCAGACAGTTCCTCACGCGATCGAATCACAGTCTCGTCGATGGTGTCCAATTCCAGCGACTTCAGTTGTGCTTTCTTGTCATCAATTAAGCGATCGACTCCATAAAGGGCAACTCGCCGATAGTCCCCAATAATTCGACCCCGACCGTAGGCATCTGGTAAACCTGTAATAATCCCCGAATGCCGCGCTAAGCGCATTTCCTGTGTGTAAGCATCAAACACACCATCATTGTGCGTTTTCCGATATTTAGTGAAAATTGCTTCAGTGCTGGGATCAAGCTGATAGCCATAAGCTTTGAGGGCAGCTTTCACCACACGAACTCCACCAAACGGCATGATCGATCGTTTGAGAGGGTAGTCGGTTTGTAGTCCGACAATCTTCTCTAAGGTGCGATCAATATAGCCTGGAGCATGAGACGTAATTGTTGAAACAACCGAGGTGTCTGCATCCAGAATGTTTCTTTCGCGCTCTAACTTCATCAGATCTTTGACTTGGCTCCAGAGGGCATCGGTTGCCTCTGTTGTGCCTGTTAGAAACGAAGCATCTCCAACATAAGGAGTGTAATTCGTTTGAATGAAATCGCGGATATCAATCTCTGTGATCCATTTTCCTGAGTTAAAGCCTTTCCATTGTTCCACCATACTGATCTGACCTCTTGTAAATGGTGATTCTGTGTGCAACGTGCAGGGTTTCTGAACGGAAGAGAGGGCACTCTGTAGCGATCGACTGGCTCAATTTAGTATGTTCGCTATCACATAGGCCTAAACAATCACAGAGATACCTCTAAAGCTTAAGTTGGTTCAGTTCCGGAAAAGGAGCTATCACACACTAGATGACTGGACACTAGATTACTGGACAGCAAGCCTCTAAATCCTTCCGCACGATATCGCTTATTTCTGTATCATTGGCTAACAATTTCAAAAACTTAAGGTGTTGATCAACACACTCAAAAGCCGAAAGGTAACACTAGCAGCAATGCAGACGATCGTTAAGAAAATAGCCTATTCAAAGTCTGCTAGTGTCAGCGAAGCTCTGCTTTGAAGTTAAGCAGCAAACGCCTCGTCGTTTTGAGCAGTGCCGTCTGTGGTGTCCTCGATCGCGCAAGCCGTATGCGGACTTTGAAGCGTCAGTTGTGCATTAGGGTGCTGGCAGGCAATCATCGTTTTGACGTGCTCTGATTCATCGTCTCGAATTGCCACGAAAACATCATACAAGCTGTCGATCTTCGGACGACGTTCTTCAGGCTTTCTGCTGGCTTGGAACTCATCAAACATATACAGATCGCCATCTCGGTAGTAGTTCACCGCGACTTGTGGTGCAGGTTGTCCTTTCAGGTATTGTGCATTTTCTTTAAGGTACTTGTCATAGCTGTGATACGCATGGCGCTCGACAAGCTCCATAAAGTTGTAAGCCGCTTTTGGATGAACCACGTACAGTCCAACCACAATCCAGTAGTAAATTAATGCAGTACTACGGGCAAGCACTCGATCGACCCAGTTTCGACTTCCTCCTAATTCTTCCATGATTAACAGGTGATGGAGTTCGTTCCAGGATTCGGCGAAGTGTACTTTCAGCCAATCTGCTTTGCGCCAAAGACCTAATGTTTCATAGAGGTGCAGCACAGACAAATAGGAGAAGTAAGGAACTCTTGCTACTGTTTCTAGGACATAAAAGCGCGGCATGGGTCGATCTCGATAAACCTGATTGATCACGAACGCCAAAATGCCAACTAATAAACGAATCATTCTCACAGTCTCCCAACAAACTCACTTGCTGAATCTGCCAGTCTTGACTGATTCAGGTTGAATTGCTCAACAACCTCATCCTAGTCGTTTCACATCCTGCTACAAGGTGATTACTTTTACCGCCGTATAGTTACCTGAAGTAAAAGAATAGGAAGAAATCAGAGCTATGAAAGACTGTGAAGAAACCCTTAAATGTTCAGAACTGTTACAACCCTAGATTGTGATAGCTCAGAGAAAAGTTAAGGCAACCAGGGATATTTGCGAAAGTCGGGTTTGCGCTTTTCCAGAAAGGCTTGTTTGCCTTCTGAGCCTTCTTCGGTCATGTAATAAAGCATAGTGGCGTTTCCTGCGAGTTCTTGAAGTCCAGCTTGTCCATCGCAGTCAGCATTTAATGCAGCCTTGAGGCATCGAATTGCGATCGGGCTTTTTTCCAAAATTTCTTGCGCCCACTGAATGCCTTCTGCTTCGAGTTGATCGATCGGAACCACAGTATTCACCAATCCCATCTCTAAGGCTTCCTGAGCATTGTACTGGCGGCAAAGATACCAAATTTCTCTCGCCTTTTTTTGTCCAACGATTCGTGCCATGTAGCTTGCCCCAAAGCCACCATCAAAGCTGCCCACTTTCGGACCTGTTTGACCAAAGATGGCGTTATCAGCCGCGATCGTTAGATCACACAGTAAATGCAATACATGACCACCCCCGATCGCATATCCCGCAACCAGAGCAATAATGGCTTTCGGCATCGATCGGATCAATCGCTGCAAATCGAGTACATTTAATCGCGGCACTCCTGCTTCATCGACATAGCCTGCATGACCCCGAACGCTTTGATCCCCGCCTGAGCAGAAGGCATATTTACCATCGGTGTGAGGTCCTGCCCCTGTAAGGAGAATAACTCCGATGCGGCTATCTTCGCGGGCGTTGGCGAAAGCATCATACAGTTCAACAATCGTTTTCGGGCGAAAGGCATTTCGCTTGTGCGGACGGTTGATTGTAATTTTGGCGATGCCGTCGGCTTTGTGATAAAGGATATCTTCGTAGGTTTTTACGCTATGCCATTCAATCGTCATAGTTCTATCGAGTCCGCGAATGTTCTGAAGTTGGTTTTGCGCCAGTTGGCATCATGATGGCGATCGGTTCTTAGTTCAAGTACCCGAATGCCATGATCAGGAAGCGATTGAATGCGATCGCGCAATTGCTCCCAATTCTCGATGATTTCATGTTTTATGTCGTATGTTTGACAAAGTTTGGAGAAATCAATGTTTTGCGGGGTGGCAAAGAATTCTTCAAACGGGGGGTCGAAGGGTGCAATCGGTAACATTCCAAAAATTCCGCCACCGTTGTTGTTGATTAAAACAATGGTTAAATGCCCTTTGAAGTGCGATCGGATCAAAAATCCATTGGTGTCATGCAAGAGGGCTAAATCTCCTGTAAGCATGACTGCCTGCTGATGCTGCGCGATTCCTAAAGCGGTTGAAAGTGTTCCATCAATGCCGTTTGCGCCGCGATTAAAAAACGGCTGAATCCACGAATTTCCAGGCTTCCAGAAGAATTCCACATCGCGCACAGGCATACTGCTTGCAATGAATAGCGGCGTTTCAGCAGGAAGAAATTGTGACAATATCCACGCCGCTTTGCCTTCAAATAATGCAGTTTCTTTTGTGAGGAACTGATCGATCGTTCCTCGCATTTTCGATTCAGCACTGAGCCAATCATGCAGAAAGTCAGATGGCTCAATGCTTGGAATTGAGCCGAGAAATTCGATCGGGCATTGAAGATGAATAGTTTTGCCGTGAAGGGGATCGAGACTACGATCGCTCGGATCAATCACAATCTGCATCGGTTGAACTGCATCCAGCCATAGCCGTAATTCCTTGCTAGTCGGCATTTCTCCGATTCGGATCACAACTTCAGGCGCAAGGTTTTTAGCCAGCGTTTTGTTTCTTAGAATTGTGTCGTAAGTTGAAATCAGATAGGGATTGAGGCTGGCATAGTTCCGTACAGGTGAAAGTGCTTCAGCCAGAACAGGCATCGAGAGCGACTTGGCGAGATGGGCGATCGCTTCAGAATACTGTTTTGGTGACTCTGGTTGGGCAACTCCAGCAATAATGATTCCGCGTTGGGTGGCAGGGTTGATTGGCCCCCTAAATCCCCCATGAATGGAGGACTTTGATTGTGCTAAAACTTTAGGGTGAATGTGATCGAAGAAATCATTGGGAATCTCGATCGACATTCCCGGTTGCTCGATCGGAGCTAAAGGCTCACGAAACGGCAAGTTAAGATGGACAACTCCTGGAATCGGATATTGTGTTTGCTGCATTGCGTTTAGCATTGTCTGGCGCAAATATCGCAGCATTGATAATTCCGTTGAAGGAATTGCCATCTCTGTATAGAAATTGACGTATGAACCGAATAGTTTTTGCTGATCGATCGCTTGTCCTGCGTTGCAATTTCTCAACTCCAGTGGGCGATCTGCGGTCAGAATTAACAACGGGACTCGACTTTCTCGCGCTTCGACCACTGCGGGATAAAAGTTTGCTCCTGCTGATCCGGAGGTGCAGACTAAAACTACAGGATTATGAGTTCTTCGAGCAATTCCCAGCGCAAAAAAGGAAGCCGATCGTTCATCTAAAATCGGGATCGCTTCGATTTGAGGATGACGCGCAAATGCAATGGTTAGAGGGGTCGATCGCGATCCCGGACAGATAATTGCGGTTTTTAAGCCTGATCTGGCTAAAGTTTCGACTAAAACCGAAGCCCAAAGCGTATTTACATTGCGAAAATCTAAAGTCATTGCCGATTGATAAAAGCTTGATGTTCTGGCGATCGCACTCCTGCCTGAACGGTTTCCAATACTGTGATCATATCTCCCCGCAACAAGGCATCGACGCTGAGCCAAAGACCGGGAAAAATGCGCGATCGAATAATCCCTGTTTCATCAGGCAGCAGTAATTGATATTCACCTTCAACTAACTGAAACCAATCCAAACGCTGCTCGTAAGACTGCCAAATAATGTACTCTTGAACACCATTGCGTCGATAAGTTCGCTTCTTCGCGCCACTATCGATCGCTGCACTACTTGCCGCAACTTCAACAATCAATTCTGGCGCACCTTCTAGATACCCGTCTGCACTAATCGTCACTCGTCCCCCTGCTTCTTGGTCAAGAAACATCACCAAATCAGGTTGAGGCTCATTATCGAGATCAAGCCGTAATGTCGGAGTATCGCCTAGTCGAACCCCAGGAGTAAATGTTTTGTAGATAAGCAACCAACCATTAAGATTACTGTGCGGTTCAGCATGAGGTTCAAAGCGTAAGGCAGAAGCCACGTAAACAATTCCTTCGATTAATTCAGCTTTTTTGATGTCAGAAGCAGCATATCGGCGCTCGAACTCTGCGCGAGTTAAGTGATCGCCATTCTCAAGCGGCGGAATTTGGCTTACAGGAGTGTTCATACAAGAGCATTTAACAGAGCTTTGAGTTTGAGTTGAACTTCAGCGAATTCCTTCTCTGGATCTGATCCTGACACAATTCCCGCGCCTGCGAACAATCGCGCCCGATTCCCCTGCAAGATACAAGAGCGAATTCCAACTGCAAATTCACCATTGCCTTGAGCATCGATCCAACCGATCGGAGCCGCATACCACGATCGCTCGAATGCCTCAAACGAGCGCAGATGTTCACAGGTGGTTAATTTGGGCGCACCTGCAACGGCGGGTGTCGGATGAAGTTCTGCGACTGCATCGAGCAGATGTACATCGGATTTAATTACAGCCCGAATCGGAGTTTGTAAATGCTGAATGTTTGGGAGTTGCAGCAATCGTGGCGGCGAAAATTGCGGTGTGAGATTCAGATTTCTGAGGTGTTGAGCGATCGAATCAATCACAACTTGATGTTCTCGTTTTTCCTTCTGACTGTTGAGGAGTGCAGCTGCCAGTCGAGCATCTTCAGCCCGAGTTTTACCCCGTGGAGCCGAACCTGCTAGAGCCTCAGTCAGTAATCGATCGTGCTGAATTTTAACCAACCGCTCTGGGCTTGCACCGATAAAGGCTGCATTTTTGCCGTTACTTGCCGAGAAAATATAGCAGTTGGGATAGCGCGATCGTAAGTTGCTCAACGATCTAACTAAATTAAACGGTAATGGTGAGATGACATCTAAAGCATCGGCTAAAACAATTTTGTTAAATCGCTCTTGCTGAATCAGTTTTAACGCTGCAGTAACAGATTTTTGATAGTGCCCGGACTGTGAAACGGATTGTTGTTTGAAAAAAGATTTCGGTGCGTCGATCGCTAATCGAATCACATTATGTTTAATCGATCGAATGCGCTGAATCGTTTCAAATGTTTGGTCTACGGTTGCCTTTAAGTCGGAAGTCTTTGAGATTTTTAGGTTTGCTGTAATCGTCGATCGATCCTGAGCGCGTGAAATTTGCCATCCAGGGAGAAACACACTCGCTGCTGGAAATAATGGATCGGCTGTTTGCTCAAAAAAAGAGAAGTTACAAAAAAAATGCGCTCCAGCAAATTCGGTATTGAGCGCTCCAATTTGGTGAGTTTGATCTAACGTCGCTTGAATGAACTTTTTAACTTGGGTGAATCGATCGCACCCCTCAGCCTGAAATTCTAAAACCGGATCAAATGCTAAAACTGCCTCTGTGTTCTCAAAATAAAAATGCTTTTGATCCGGCTTGACCAATGCTTCTAGAACCGCAAGCAAATCAATCTCTTCAACGCTCAGAGAAATACTAGCAATGCAACAATTAAGCGTTTGAGAGATAGATTGTTTACACCTGAGAAGAAACTGATAGAGACCTTGAGGATCAAGCTGTGACTGAAGCTGATACTGGATCGCAGGCATAACAATTGTCCCAAACGTCGGCAACCATTAAGCCGATCTTAAAGCACTTGGGGATTCATCCTTTGTAATTTGTAATGAAGTGAAGCATTTCCGCCTCGTTTATTACGGATTGTGAATCAATTCAGGGATCGTTGCCCGATCGCGTACCACTTTCAATCGAAACGCATCCGGTGGCACAAAAGTAATTCCCCGCCGTGCTGGATGAACTGGACGATCGAGCGTCGTTTCAAAATCGTACCAAGATAGCACGGTAGCCAATACAAGCTTCATTTCAAACATGGAGAGCGCCATTCCAACACAACTGCGACTCCCACCGCCAAACGGCAAGTATTCATACGCCGAAAACTTCTGATTGATGAATCGATCGGGATTAAATTGATCGGCGTGTTCGTAGGTTTTCTCGCGCCGATGCGCCAGATAAATACACGGAATCAGAATCGTTCCCGGCTCGTAGGTGTAGCCTTCAATCTCGATCGTTCGTTTCACCTTACGGGGTTGTGAAATCAGCGCGATCGGATAAACCCGCAGCGCTTCCTTACAAACTGCGGTGAGATAAGGTGCTTGTGAGAGTGCGACCGGATCGGGATTCTCGCCCAAGCTTTCTAATTCTTGACGCAAGTGATCGAGCGATCCCCGATACCGATGCAGCCAGTAAAACACCCACGTCAAACCCGATGCCGTGGTTTCATGTCCCAACAGCAGCAGCGTCATCAACTGATCGCGCAACTCCTGATCGCTCATCGACTCGCCCTGTTCATCCCGCGCCATCATCAGCACCGAGAGAATATCGGTACGATTTTGCAGCGATTGCGATCGTCGATCGGCAATTTCCGCATAAATCAGCGCATCAATTTGCGCCATTTGCTCTAAAAACTGTCCCCAAGGACTCCAGCGCCCCAAATTCTGCTGAAGCATCGGGAAAAAGAATTGCGTCGAATACAGTGGCGATGTGATGGCTTCTAACAATTGCGCCAAAAGCTGCTTCAGACGCTCATAGCGAGCTCCGGGCACCAAACCAAACACCACTTGAAGAATCACTTGCAGCGAGATTTCCGACATTTCAGAGCGAATCGCGATCGTCTCTCCCACGCTCCATTCGATCATGCGTTTCTGCGTCAACTGACAAATCAAGTGCCCCTGACTGTGCAGTTGTTCTCGATGCAAAGCGGGCATCAATAACTGTCTTTGTCGCTGATGTCGCGCACCTTCCTGCATAATCAGCGACTCATTGCCCACCAACGGTCGAAAAACGTGCGTAACCTTACCAAACTCAAACGCATCCGCCAGTGTCGTAAACACCGCTTGAATCGCATCAGGATTGCTAAGAAAGACCACAGGCGGGGAATTCAGCCCCAAAACTCGCGTGGTAAAGATATCTCCATATCGAGCCGACGCACGATCGAAAAACGCGATCGGATCAGCAACGAGCGACAGAGTTTGAACAAGAGCAGGAGAACGCAATCCGGGCGGTAACGTCATCAGATTACTGGTAATACACGCTGTCTCTAGTTTAAGGAATTTAGATCGGCTCTATGTGAGAAGTTCCAAATTCTTCAAAACGGTCTAGTGTCGTCTCCGTTCCCATAAACTAAAAGTCCCCCAGAATGGGGGATTTAGGGGGCTGCAACACGACTGAACCGAAGCGAACCCCTCAATGTCGATCGCTCTACTCCGGCTTCACCTGCGGCAATCCCATACTATAGTTCAAGACCCGACTCTCCAGATTGTAAGAAATCTCACCTTTCTGAAGCAACGATCGCACCAAATGCTCTAAATCCGATCCGATCCGCCGTAAATTGTAGTCCGTCAGCGCTTGCCCGCTGTAAGACTCAACCAACTCATCAAACTTGCTGTACACCTTTTGCAGTGCATCTTGGTTCCAGACCAATTCATTATCTGGATCAACATCCAGCGTCAGAACCTTATCACTTTCGATCAACTCATTATTTTGTACTTCTGCCGAGAAAATATGAATGTGGCGAGTTGTAGATTTGAGTAACATAAACTGACCTGGATTCCGTAGCTTACTTTTGAAATTGTAATTGTACTCGGTCGCCAAATTTCTCGATCGCGCCCAATTCACCTATCAATCCTTTCCCATCCCTAAGATTGATTTTCTCATGTCTAAAGTCCTCAAACTCCTTTTTATCCGGCACGCTCAGTCGGTCGGCAACATCCAAAAACGAATGCAAGGTCACGGGGATTACGAATTGTCTCCCCTCGGTCGCCAACAGTGCGAAAAATTGGCAAAACACCTGCGGGCTGAGTCTTGGCGACCTTCCCACATTTACTCTAGCCCACTCAGGCGCGCTGCCCAGACGACTGAAATTCTGCTGTCTTATTTTCAAGAACCGCATTTACCTGCTGCGGTGAGCGATTTGATCGATTCCGATCTAGAAAACCCGATCGAAGATGAACCCACCCCGCGAAAAATCCCGCTTGAATATGCCGAAGAATTAAAAGAATTTCAGAACGGAATTTTTCAGGGATTAACCTGGGCAGAAGCGCAATCCCGCTATCCCGATCTTTGCCGAAAATTAGAAACTTCTCCCGATTGGATTCCGATCCCCGAAGCCGAAACCCTACACGATGCTCGCGATCGCGCCCATCGATTTATCGCTCGAATTATGCAGCGCCACCGCGACGGAGACCAGCTTTGGATTGTTAGCCACAGTTGGATTTTGCAACATTTAATCGCTCAATTACTTGGAAGCGATAGATCCTGGAGATTACGCGCTCACAATACCGCCCTGTTTGAATTCTGGGTCGATCGATCGCGTTGGGAACTGCAAAATCAAAATCGTTTTAATACCGATTTGTGGCAGATTCGTAGATTTAATGATTCTCGGCATTTACATTAGAAATTCTGAGGTTAATTTCTCGTAAAAAAGCAAATTTTTGCCAAGAAATTCCTCTTTTTTAACAGTTAAACTTGCTCTGAGATGCAAAACAAGCGATATATTAACGGAGTAAATTCCAAATCAGGGTTTCTCGTTAACTACTCATGATTGTGAATGCGGTCAACGATATCTATAAGCAAGCCCACCAAGGCAGCGTCGCAGCGATCATTCAAATTCTGAATGATAAGTTGGCTGATTCTGGCGTGAGAACTCGCGCTATTTTTGCCAACGGAGTGCTGCAACTTTTGTGCGAGGCAGCCACCTCCGACCAACTCGATCGCGCCTTTCTCACTGAGCGCGTCCGCAAAATTCTCGAATCGATTTCACCGCGCAATATTCGACGAGTAAACATCAATAGTCGAATTGTCAGAGAACAGCAACTGCTTTGGTTTGAAGAAATCAATCGTGATCCCGATGGACAATTACTCTGGTCGCAAGAGATTTCTCTAAAACGACCAAATCTCATTCGGGGAATGCTGCAAGACTTACGAGAAGCCTTCAGCGATCGTGATGACTTACCCAGAACGCTTTCACCCCAAGCCGTGCGCGAGAAACGCCAGTTCACCAAAGGCATCTTCGGCGGTGTCGTGATCAGTGCAGGCATTTTGCTCACAGGCTGGGGAGTTTATGCTTGGAGCCAAGGTAAGTTCTTTGCCACCCCCCAGATGCAACTGCAAGCCTCGCCGAAGCCGCCCCAGTGGGCAGCAAACGTGAAGCAGGATGGTGACTCCTTTGCAACAGCGGTGCGAGTCGCAGAACGAGCCGCAACCAGCGCGAAAGAGGCAAAAACTCCGGCTCAATGGCAGCAGGTCGCAGAGATGTGGGGAAGTGCATCTTTGCTGATGTCTCAGGTGCCAAACAATCATCCGCGCGTCGATGTGGCGCGAAATCGTGCAGACCTGTACCGCAAGAATCAACAGATTGCGTTAAAGAACGTGAAGTAGAGCTGCGATCGCCGCTTAATCAATGCTTCTACCGCGAACGGTCTGCGATCGGCGTGGAACTACAACAGGCGCAAGCTCGATTTGACGTTCTTGAACCCGATGACTCTCAAAGTGCTTTTGCCAAAGTGCGGGAGCATCCAACGTTTCCCCACCGTGCTTGGTTAAACGCTGACGCACTTTACACAGCACAGGCGTGTTCACACAAGCCCCAGAAATAATAATTTGTCCCTTGGTCAAGGCAGGTAATTCTTTGAGCAAATCTCTTCCCGCTGCTTCTACGCCATACTTCAAACTTTCCTGATCGACCGGATTCACAATTCGCATCAAAAACTGGCTCATACACTGAGACAACACATCTGCATCCAGTTTTCCGGGGCGCTGTGTAATCAGTCCCATGCCTACCCCAAATTTACGCCCCTCGCTCAAAATCGTCCGCAGCACTGATTTACAGCGAGACGGTTCATGGGCAGGCGCAAAACGATGCGCTTCTTCAACCAGGATAAACACGGGATAAGGCAGATAATTCTCATCTTGAGGTGAAATCAGCTCTTTTTCGGTACTCATTCGAGCGTGGTTGACTTGCCGCAGCACTGCGGCACAAATGACCTGTTGTTCCTCTTGGCTAATCTCGTTCATCTGAAGAACGGTGACTTGTCCCGGTTCAAATAGCTCCTTTGGACTAACCGTATGCTCTAGTGTATGAAAGTAGCTCGATCGCTCAATCTTCTCTAATTTCCACTCCAGCGCAGGAGCCGACGATCCGGTTTTCTCGTTGCCGTCGTCATCCACTTGGACATCTGCCTCTCGCACGGCGGCGATCAAATCCTGAATTCCCCAGCGGTAGTCGCCGCGCCTATGGCGCTGCAAAATCCGAAACGCTTTACTCAGCATCGCTTGTTGACGATCGCTCATTTCTGGCAGCAGCGCCAAAATATCGTAATAATCGAGCGAAGAGATGCGAATTCTCACCTCCTCTGGAGTCATGACTTTGACTTTTGGCGAGTATCCATCTGCCGCCTCAAACGCAGGATGTCCCCGCATTTCTGCTAGGGTTCCGTACTCTCCGTGAGGATCGAAAATCAAAACCGCAGCGCGATTGTGCGGTAACAGCAACTCTTCGATGAGAACGCCTGCTGTATAAGACTTTCCTGATCCTGTTCCTGCCAGAATTGCCATGTGGGTACTGACCAACTCTTTCACATCAAGCGCGATCGGAACTGCCCCCATTTCCCGCAGCAGCAGCGACCCAATATGCGCTGACCCCACGGTTTGCGGTTGCCGACGATTGAGAATTTGCTGCAGCATGGCATCGTCTGCCAATACCACCTTTGCACCAGGGTCAGGACTTTTTCGCGGATTCATAAAGCCAAGTGACGGATCGAAATATCCGATCACATCCACGCTCACTTCATAAATCTCCGGGTTGTCATAGGTAAATCCAACCAAAGCCGCGATCGCCTCTGGGCTAATCTCGGTATCCGCAAAAATGCGATCAGGCAAATGGTCGGTCAGTCGTCGATCGGAGATCTTCCCCAAGATCTTACGGACTGCTCCCGCCTCGCGAACTTCGTAATATACATATTCACCAATCCGGACATAGCGATTATCAGAAGTAATGAAAACGTACTGGTTGCCGTTCTCACCGGGTCCCTTGACTGTACCTACAACGCTCGTCGGATTTGAAGCAGGCTTAAGGCTCATAGTTGGGAAGAAACTCAGCGCGAATTTCGTTCAAGTGTACTACTAAAAATGAGAAGATCAATCGTAAATCCACAATTTATCAGGTACAATACCTTCCACACTTCATCTATTCTTGATTTCATCACGCATAGAATTTTGAGAACTTGACAATTTAGAAGGAGCAATCAGGGGAATTTACGGATACTCTTAAAGTCTTCAGATTGTAATCTGAAAGCAATGGTGCAACAAAGCAGTAAGCGAATTGAGGCAGGGGTAAACGACCATCTCTCTTTTCAATGCAGGGCAACACTGTTTCCCTTACTAAGCAACGGTAACTTAGTGAAGGAAGCTTCTCTAACGTGACGCAAGCAGGCATGTGACAAGATGCAAGCAAAAGTTTCGCGATCGGACACAGTAAAATCGCAGGAAATTGTGGGGCAGGTCATGGATGTTGTCAACACTACAAGAAGAGATGAGATGATTCGGATTGATTCGGATCGGCTTGCCTCAGCGTCTACCCATTCTCTCGAAACTGTGTCGCATTCTCATGCCCTTCAATCGACTCTCGCCACATTAGAAGCCGCGATCGGGCGAAAGCTAGTTCAGGCGCTCAGCCGTGCAACTCAGCCCGATGCCGTTTTATCTGAAGTAGCGGCGCTATTGGGTGAAGCCTATGGCGCACAAGCCTGCTTGATTTCAATTCAGTCTGAATCTTTGGATCGATCGCTCACGGCTTGGTTTGCCCACTCGCAGTTCACAGCCAACCAGCAAAAAGAGATTGTATCAAACTCTATAATCCTTGAGTCTGCGGCCCTAGAACGCGCAGGACTATTGATTTCCGACTTGACCCTGAGCGAAATTAATTACGCTGTAAGAGCGTTGCCAATTCGATCGGTAATCAGCCTGCCAACTCGGTTTCAAGGGCGAATCAATGGCGTTGTCAGCTTGATGCGGACTCAGCCACATCAGTGGAGCGATCTTGAGATCGACACCTTGACCCAGATTACTGACCAAGTTGCGATCGCGATTTCACAAATTCTGCTGCAACAAAAAGTCGCAAAGCAAGCACAATATCAAGCGCTGCTCCGCCGAGTGACAATGGCAATTCAGAATTCTTTGGATCTGCCTCAAGTTCAGCAATTGGCGTTGGAAGGATTAGCCGAATCGCTTGAAATCGATCAAGCGTTTGTGCTAAGGGCGAAGTTCTGGGACCCTCGCCAGAGTTTGCGATCGAACAGCAATCGAGTGCCGAAAGTGCGCGTCATGATCGACAGCGAGTGGCGACTGCCGCTGGACTCAGAAGCCGAGATACCCTTGAGTCAGTCGTTTTGGGTGAACGATTGCGGTGTTTGCCAAGCCGCGCTTTGCAGTACAGCAAAATCATTTGTGTTTAGAGATGTCGCAGCGTTTCCGATCGCGACGGAAGAAGCGGCGGGCGTTGCAGCAATTTTCGATCCAGCAAAAATGCCTGCACTGCTGCTTGTACCCTTGGAAAGCAAAAACCGCTTGCTTGGATTTATTGCCGTCCAGCAGAGTCGATCGCGCAATTGGCTCCCGGAAGAGATTGAGCTGGTTGAACTCTTGAGCGCTCAAATTAGTGCCGCAATTATTCAGACCGAAACACTGCGCCAGGTAGAATCGCTAGTCGAAGAGCGAACGGCGCAGCTTCAGCAAAGTTTAGAGCTACAAGCGCGACTGTACGAGATTACCCGCAGGCAAATCGAAAAGCTACGGGAAATGAATCAGCGGATGGACGAGTTCATCAGCACTCTCAGCCACGAGCTACGGACACCCTTAACCAGCATGATGCTGGCGATTCGGATGTTGCGGCAGGCGACGCTGACTCCTGAGCGGCGTGATCAGTACCTCAATATTCTGGAGCAGCAATGTGCCCAAGAGACTAGCTTGATCAACGATCTACTGGCGCTACAGGAACTAGAGACTAAACAGGTTGCCTTTCAGCTTCAGCGGGTCGAATTACCCCATGCGATCAAAGAGTTATCGCAGTCGTTCAGTCAGCGCTGGGCAGCAAAAGGATTAACGCTGGACGTGAAATTACCTCTGCGATCGCCCGTTTTTAATACGGATTTGGCAAGTTTTCAGCGAATTCTGCTGGAATTACTGACGAATGCAGGCAAATACGCCGAGCCAAATAGCACAGTTGGGCTAGAGGTGACGCTGGAGCCGGGTCAGCAGATTAAGCTCTCCCTATCGAATATGGGTTCGCCAATTTCCGAGGAAGAACTGCCGCACATTTTTGATAAGTTTCGTCGGTGTCAGGGTATGACTCAAAACGCTGTGCCGGGAACTGGATTGGGGCTAGCGCTGGTCAAAAGTCTGGTACAGCATCTCAATGGCACGATCGAGGCAATCAGCGTTGCGACTCCAGACTCTCAATCTTACGAAACCTGCTTTACAGTGATGCTGCCGCAGAATTTAGAAATCGCTGGAGCGTAGCTTTTCTTCACGTTCCTGTCTAGAATCTGGAAAAGCGGGCAGAATTGCTTTTCTGCTTGTGTGGGCACAATGGGTATAATGGCTTGGAGTTATGTTACAAACTGCTGTCCCTCCCAAATCCCTGCGCTGGCAACGGCAACTTTCTTCTCCACTGGCGCGACAAGTGGATATTTCCGTGTCGGCCGCAAAGTTGACGTTTTACCTGTGGTGGGATCGACAAGTTGCTCAGCAGTCCGCGCATCACCGCAATCGCCGCGCTCAGTGGCTGGTGGGTACGCTGTTAGATTTAGGACCCACCTTTATTAAAATTGGACAGTCGCTCTCGACACGGGCAGACTTGCTGCCGTTGGAGTATGTCAAGGCATTGGGACAGCTTCAAGACCGAGTGCCTGAGTTTGACTCGAATCAGGCGATCGCGATTATCGAATCCGAACTCGGTTATCCGTTGCATCTGCTATATCAGGAGTTCGATCGCGCTCCGATCGCGGCTGCTAGCTTAGGACAAGTGCATCGGGCGCGACTGCATACCGGCGAAGAAGTCGTGGTTAAAGTACAGCGACCAGGCTTAGATCAGCTATTCGCGATGGACTTTCAAATTGTCGGGCGGCTCATTCGCTGGATCGATCGCATCTCGCCCAGTGCGCGACATTACGATGTTCAGGCGATTCATGCAGAGTTTTCAGAAATTCTCGGTCGGGAAATCGACTACGTTCAAGAAGCGATGAACGCCGATCGCTTCCGGCATAATTTTGCGACTCACGATCGCATTGTCGTTCCAAAAATCTATCCGAAGTACACGACTCGGCGCGTGTTGACGATGGAATATGTGCCGGGGATTAAGGTGAACGATCGCCAAGGATTGCTTGCAGTTGGGCTTGATCCGCGTGAGATTAATCATTTGGGCATTTGCGCCTACTTGAAACAATTGCTGCAAGATGGCTTTTTCCAAGCCGATCCGCATCCTGGAAATATGGCAGTGAGTCACGATGGCAAGCTGATCTTTTACGATTTCGGTATGATGGCGGAAGTGCAACCGATCAATCGTAATCAGATGGTACAGACCTTTTTTGCTGTCTTGAAGAAAGATACAGATCAGGTGGTGAGTACGCTGGTCGATATGGGCTTGGTTGAGCCGATGGCGGATATGACTCCGGTGAAGCGGATTGTGAATGTGCTGGTAGAGCGCTTTGCAGATAAGCCTGTTGAAATGCAAGCCTTTAAGAGCTTACGAAATGAGCTTTACACCGTGTTTGAGCAGCAGCCATTCCGACTGCCTGCAAGAATGACTTTTATTATCAAGGCGTTGACTACGCTAGACGGGGTAGCGCGGGATCTTGATCCGCAATATAACTTGCTGTCTGCGGCGAAGCCGTTTGTTAAGAGTTTAGCGACACTTCCAGCGCGGCAGGGGAGTGGGGTCGGTGAGTTAGCGCGGCAGGCGAAGAGTTTTCTCGCGTATCAATTGAGTAAGCCGAACCCAACTCAAGGCGCGATCGAGCGGATCGAAGCCCGCCTTCAAGAAGGAGAATTCCGCATTCAGGTTGATTCTCTGAAGCACGATCGTGCCTTGAAGACGCTCAATCTTTCGGTGAGAGCGCTGCTGTATGCGTGTATGTCGGGATTTGCGGGATTGACTGGAGCAATTTTACTGGTCGGTCAGATCAGCGGCGGCGCAGTTTTTGCCTTTACGATCGCGGCAGTTACAGGAGTGCTTTTGCTCCGCTCTCTAATTCGGTTGATGTTGCGCGATCGGGTCGATCGAATGCTGGATTAGAGATAGAGCACGCTTCAATGACAGAGCGGCAATTCAGCAGGGATCTTGCGGCAAGCAGCTCGAATCGTGGATCAGCTTGAAGACGCAACCACAAAGCGAATTTGATGGCAGCCTCAGCAATTCTAGCTGGGTTACGATTAGAAGAAGACGGGATTTATCGATTAGTCCAGAAGAACATGAGGAAACAAGAGAAATTGCGGACAATTTCTTACGGGATGGTTTGTTGGTCGAAGCTGTTGCGTGTGGAACTGAGCTATCGATCGAGCTATCAAATCTTAGTTCCTGCTAAAGTCAGCCGAACTGTATCTGCTGGAGCAACATCATGACTGTAGTTGCGATCGATTTTGGTACCAGTAACACTGTGATTAGTGTCTTAGACCCTGACACACAAGCTCCAATGACATTTAGAGTTCCTGAGATTTCTCAATGGTTCGATGGTGTTGCCGTTGTACCTAGTTTGGTGTTTGTGCGAGGGCAAGGAGAGTTTGTGGTTGGGGAACCTGTGCGATCGCAGCGTCTTGGACTATCGCAACCCCAGCGATTCTTTCACTCATTTAAACGAGATTTAGCGGCAGACTTTCAGCCTCCAGCTAGAACATTAGACGGACAAGTTTATGATGCGGAAGCAATCGCAGCTCAATTCTTGAGTGAGATTTGGCAAGCAATTAAAGCCGCGCAGATTCAACCTTCATTGTTAATTTTCACAGTTCCGGTCGGAGCATTTGAAAGATACCTCAACTGGTTTCAGGATGCTGCACTAAAGTTTGGGTTTCCCGATGTGAAGTTCGTTGATGAGTCAACTGCCGCAGCATTGGGATATGCAGTCGATCGACCCGGATCAACAGTGCTGGTGGCTGATTTTGGCGGAGGAACATTAGATCTAAGCTTGGTGCGAACTTCGACGATAGCGAGCGGTCAGAAAGTTTTACAGGCTGAAGTGTTGGCGAAATCAGATGCTTACATTGGAGGTGAAGATCTCGATCGTTGGATTGCTGAATACTATCTGCAACAAATGAACACCCCGCGAGAAGCAGTCGGCGAGATGGGTTGGCAAAATTTATTGTCGATCGCAGAACAGTTAAAAATTCGGCTATCCAGTGCAGAGGAAGCGAAAGAAAGCTGGCTTGACGAGGAGAATCTTATCTATCACGATTTGGTGTTAACGCGATCGCAGTTTGAGAACCTGCTAGAAGCTCGGCAACTCTTGGAGCAAATGCGACAAGCGATCGACGAAACCTTGCAGTTAGGCTTGCGAAAAGGAGTTCAGAAGTCTGACATTGAGCAAGTGTTATTAGTCGGGGGAAGCTGTCAAATTCGAGCCATCCAACAATTGTTCATATCGTATTTTGGACGGCAAAAAGTTCAGATGCATAAACCCTTTGAAGCTGTAGCGCATGGAGCGCTCTTCCTCACACAGATCGCTGGACTCGAAGACTATCTCCGACATGGTTATGCGATTCGATTGTGGGAGCCTTATTCTCGATCGTATACCTACTTTCCTTTGTTTGAGCCCGGCACAAAGTACCCTTGCAAACGCAAAGAACCCTTGACCTTACAAGCCGCCTTAGAAGGACAAACTGAAATTCGATTAGATATTGGTGAAGTGGCGCAAGTGACCGAAGCAGAAGTAACCTATGATGCCCAGGGACGAATGAGCAGTACACCGTTGCGTTCCCAAGAAACCTATCGATCGCTCGATCTCGATCAAATCTGTGTTGCTCGACTTGATCCACCCGGAGAACTTGGAGTCGATCGCATTTCAGTAGAATTGCAGGTTACAGAACAGCGAATCTTAAGGGCAACGATTCGAGATTTACTAACTCAGAAGGTGCTAGTGGAACAAAGTGCCATCGCGAAACTCAGCTAAACAAAGTCAACTCAACAACGATCGTCGTCACTCACCCATCAAATGCACTACTAATTCCCGTGTGTGACGCGCTTGGCGATGCTCCCACAGATAAATACCCTGCCACGTTCCCAACACTAATCGCCCCTGAGAAATCGGAATCTGCTCAGAAGAGTGAGTCAGCACCGTCCGAATATGAGCAGGCATATCATCCGCCCCTTCCGCACAGTGAATATAGTTCTCCCACTCTGGAACCAGCTTCGCGAAAAAGTTCTCTAAATCTCGCAGCACATCTGGATCAGCATTCTCTTGAATAATCAGACTCGCAGAAGTGTGCCGCAAAAATAAATTGCACAAGCCCGTTTTAATGCCCGACTCCACCACGATCGCGCTCACTTGCGAAGTAATTTTATGCAGCGATTTTCCCTGCGTTGCAATTCTAAGAATCTTCTGATACTGCGTCATACTTAATTCCCTAGCTACCCCCATTCAAGCGAATTCAACTGACAGTTTCAAGCGATCGCAAATCTATCAATTTCTGAAGAATTCCGAAATGACGCTACAACACTCTGTAGCTTTATAGAATCTGGATGTTGCTCTACCCCACTTATCGCAAATCTTATCCACCAGTTTTACGCCGAGGTCTTCCTCATGCAAAAGGATCAACGCCGCTTTCCCCTTGGAATCGTAGTCGGACTCTCTACACTCGTCGTCGCAACGGGAGGTGCCACCGCCTTTTTCACTTGGCAAAACACGCATAACAGCCAGCCAACTCCGGTTGGCGTCAAATCCCCTCAAGCAAACGCTCCTGAATCAGTCCCTAACGCTCCAGCCTCACAAAATCCGCTTCAAGCCCCCACAACCGAGAAAACTGCTCAAGTTTATTGGCTCAAAGATAGCGCCACTGATCTCGAACTCGCTCCGGTTACGGTCAAGGTCAAATCTGTCGATCGAGATGAAGCTCGACTCACCGCCGCCTTCAATACCCTGCTCAGCACCGCACCAAGCAAAGATTTAAGCAGTGGCATTCCCAAAGGCACAACGCTCCGCAGCCTCAAAGTAAAATCAGATTCTATCTATGTTGATCTCTCTAAAGCATTCACTTCTGGCGGTGGCAGTTCATCAATGATCGGTCGCCTTGCTCAAGTTCTCTACACGGCAACCAGCCTCAATCCCAAAGCCAAAGTATTCCTGTCAGTTGAAGGAAAGCCGCTCACGGTATTAGGCGGGGAAGGGCTGATGATCGATCAACCGCTCACCCGATCGCAGTTTGAGCAAGAAACAGGCACCAAGCAAGAATAAGACTTCCCTTCTAGCGACGGCTGGCTAAGCTAAAAGCGCGGAAATGCTGCGCCTGTTGTTCGATGCGACTGGCTAAACGATCGCACACCAAATTACACAGCTCAAATATCAAATCATCCTCGACGCTGTAATACGCCAGCGTTCCTTTCGATCGACGAGTCAAGATTCCCGCCTGGAGCATCACTTTCAAATGCTTTGAGACGTTCGCTTGACTCGTATCCGTCGCCTCCACCAAATCTTGAACACATTTCTCTCCATCACGTAATAAATTGAGGATGCGAAGACGCATCGGTTCGCCCAACACACTGAAATAATCAGAAACTTGTTGTACGACTTCGAGAGGAACGGGCTGCGCGGGTGATTTCATGCCAACTTTGACAACAGAATGACTTGATCCCCAAATCTTAGCCACTCTAATTCTCTATAGCAATAGAGTCATCTTTGTTCTCCGTGATTTTATCGGAAACTTCATAAAACATCTAGCAATTTTGTAGAGAATATACAGTGGTTTCACGGATACACTCTAGAAATTAAATCTGTGCCGCTGTTGGGAACAAACGATCGCACAACCAACCGAAATCGCGCACTAACGGCTTGAATCCAATCACCGAGGGGGTTAAATCGAGAAACCCTGTGAAACTCCGTCTCCAGAGGTAAAACATCAAAAATCGAACCTCTTATTGTAGGAGGGAACTTGCTACGCCCTTTGGAATTCTTCATAAATAATGTCGCTGTGATAGTATCTGGATGTCTGAGGAGATTTTACGGCTGTATATCAGCACAAGTTCGGTGGTGGAGGAGTAGTAAGAGTGCAAAATAACATCCCAATTGGGTATCCCCAGTTTGGTATGCCCCGGAGTCAGCCAGACCCGCTACGTATTGGCGTGATCGGTGTCGGCAACATGGGGCAGCACCATACACGGGTCTTAAGTCTGTTAAAGGATGTAGAGCTGGTTGGCGTATCTGACATTAATGTAGAGCGTGGATTGGACACAGCCAGCAAATATCGGGTTCGATTTTTTGAAAATTATCATGATTTGCTGGAGCGAGTTGACGCGGTTTGTATCGCCGTACCCACTCGTTTGCATCACTCAGTAGGAATGGCGGCTCTGAAAGCCGGAGTTCATGTGCTGATTGAAAAGCCGATCGCCGCAAGTATTGCAGAAGCAGAATCATTAGTGAATGCCGCCGCAGATTGCCAGCGAATTCTGCAAGTGGGTCATATCGAGCGGTTTAATCCAGCGTTCCAAGAACTTTGCAAGGTTCTGAAAACCGAGGAAGTGCTCGCGCTAGAAGCACACCGGATGAGTCCGTATAGCGATCGGGCGAATGATGTCTCGGTTGTGTTGGACTTGATGATTCACGATATTGATTTGCTGTTGGAATTAGCCAATTCTAAGGTAATTAAGCTGACTGCGAGTGGAAGTCGCGCCTCGAATTCCGGTCAGCTTGACTATGTGACTGCGACATTGGGATTTGCGAATGGGATGGTGGCAACGCTGACCGCTAGCAAAGTCACCCATCGTAAGATTCGACGGATTTCAGCCCATTGCAGAAGCTCTTTGACTGAAGCAGATTTTCTCAACAACGAAATTCTGATTCATCGTCAAACGACCGCCAACTATAAGACCGATTATGGTCAGGTGTTGTATTGCCAGGATGGATTAATCGAAAAGGTGAAGACGAGCAACATTGAGCCGCTTCATGCTGAGTTAGAACATTTTGTACAATGCGTTCGCGGCGGGATTGCGCCTTCGGTTGGAGGAATTCAAGCGCTCAAAGCTCTAAGACTGGCAAGCTTAATCGAGCAGATGGCGCTAGATGGGAAAGTTTGGCATTCTGCGCCAGACTCTAAGGTAATTGAACTGGAAACGGCAGCGATCGCCGTCTAGTTCAGTCTCAATCTGAAGTTTTGAGGGATGGAAACACCGTCCCTCATTTTTTTAATTCGTTCTCTGAGGGAGCGATCGAATTTCTCCAGAGTTTCGCAGCGATGATACTAAGCTTTCTCTAACTAAGGTGGACACTCAATGAAGCGGCACAAACAAACTTGATTTTAGTGAATGTTTAAGCGTAAGAACTTGCAGCAATACAACTACCTTGCACTTAACTGTATGGGTTCAACGGTAGGCGGCATTGCATCCTCTAGTGCCACTACCGAAAGGATTAAACCTCGCTCAACCTACACCACAGCGAAAGATTTCCCTTCGTGAACGAACTTATTACGACAATAGAAGTGGCACAATCCCAAGCACGACAAATTTACTTTCCCTTTACATTAACCCCCGTGCATCCGCCACATTACTACTCCAAGGCTCAGGCAACGATCGCTTCCATTCCAAATTAGGCTGCGATCGAGCGCCACTCTAATCAGGGTTTGCACAGAAATCAGGGTTTGCGCAGAGTCAATCTCAAGACTTCGCTCAGTTTTTTAGTTGTTTAAGACTGCGATCGCGCTTAGTTAGTCGCATCGTTCAGAATGCCTCTCCTCATTTAGATCCCGCTTTGGGGTCAAATTTGGCATGGCGATTTCTGCATATTGTTGTTAAAGGGAAATCAGCATGATATTTCGCTCAATGAATCAATCGAATGGATTTCTGCAAAGCGACCCAACCCTTCAAGGAAGACGAATTCTCAGTCAATTCAATTTCGGAATGCAGCCCAACGTACTGCCCGTGCAGCCTCAATCTAGCAGTCCTGCACCGCTTGAAGCTGCACCGCCGCCTAGCCCCGTTCAAGCCGTTCCAGAGCCAGCATTTGGTACCTTTGAGCAGCAGGTTTTTGATCTCACCAATCAGCAACGGATTCAGCAAGGATTGCCACCCCTGACGCTCAATCTGACCTTGAATGACGTAGCTGAAAAGCACAGTCAAGACATGGCAACGCGCAACTATTTTAGTCATCAAGGACTCGATGGTTCCCAGCCTTGGGATCGAATGCGGGCTGAGGGCTACAACTATTCTAGAGCTGCCGAAAATATTGCATTTGGACAACCGACACCGCAAGATGTTGTGACTGGTTGGATGAATAGTCCCGGACATAGGCAGAACATCCTTAATTCCAATCTGAAGGAGATTGGTGTGGGATACTATAACGGATACTGGACGCAAAACTTTGGTACAGCAATGCAATTAGCTTAATTCATTCAAATTGAATCGCTAGTTCTTTTGCAAAACTCTGACGCTTCATGAGTCAGAGTTTTCTTATCTTTGCAAAACCCGCGCTGAACGGCTCAGCCCCACATACTACAATGGAACATGAGAGCTTGTTGAAATTCAACTGAGTCGTCTAACCCGAATCAGCTAAGAGTTATGTCATTGTCATCCACGCAACTTCCCCCCGCGCTCGATCGCATCGTGCAACGCTTAGCGCGATCGACCGAACCTAAACGCAAGTACGAACTCCTCATCACCCTGGCTCAGCGTCTTAAGCCGTTTCCAGAGTCCGAAAAAATGCCAGAAAACAAAGTTTCAGGCTGTGCGTCGCAGGTCTTTGTGGTGGCGAATCTGGAAGATGGAAAAGTGCAGTTTGAGGGCGATTCGGATTCGCAGTTGGTGAAAGGATTAGTAGCGCTATTGGTTGAGGGACTCAGCGGATTGACCCCGCAGGAAGTCGTCGATCTCTCGCCGGAATTCATCAAAGCGACGGGACTGGATGTGAGTTTGACTCCTTCGCGGGCAAACGGGTTTTATAACATCCTTGCGAAAATGAAGCAGAAATCGCAGGCATTTATTGAATAAGCGATCGCACTGGGTCGATCGACTATCCTGCAATCTGAGCGATCTGCTCAACACTCATTTCCATTTGTGCTAAATTTTTGTGCTAAATTTCCAGCAATTTGTCGGACTTGAATTTGAACTGGTTCGGCTCAGACTTGTGCGTGTTCTGTTGCAAGATTGTCACAGCACAGAGAACGGAATCAGCCGCAACAGCAAAAATCCCACGATCGCACAGCCGATCGAGAATCCCAGCACTTTTAACCGTCCTTGCCAATTTCCCTTGATCGTCCAAAGCAGCAGGCTTGCGATCGTCATCAAACTCCCCAGAATCGCCGCTGTGCCGCCAATCCAGGCGAGCATCACCCAAAAGATAATCATTGTCTCCCCTCGGATGTACGGGTATCCCCCACGTTATTACCCCAGTGGCGGATGGTTGTTTTGTCAAATGCTTGTTATCTTTTTTAATATCAAGTTCGGAATTTAGATTTATTTTAGGGAATCCTCAAAAGAATCAACCGAGTTTGTTCAGGGTAAACCCCATTGACTTTTAAGTCATTGAATCCTGTAATTGGTCTACTCTCTCTTTATCTGGAGCGTAATTGCTATGAGTCAACCTGTTGAACTTTCCTTGGAACAACAATTCAGCATTCGATCGTTTGAAACTCAGGTTCAGCAAATGAGCCGTGAGCAAGCGCAAGAATTTCTTGTGAAACTCTACGAGCAGATGCTGATGCGTGAGACGATGTATCGTCACTTCCTCAAACAGCAGTGGGGCCTGGAACCCGATTCGTCGACAATCTAAGTCTGTTTCTAATCTTGCGGGCGACCTCGAACTTTTGCTTGATTCTGAAGGCTTAGAAAGAAGCAGGGGTGTGGGGCGTTTACCCAAGATTCGCTTTCAAAAGTTAATCTACAGCACTCGTAAAACGCTCGCTACTTTTTCAACCGTGTCCATCTGCTCAATTTGGCTAAGTGCTGCGCGGAAATTTCCTTCCTGAACTTCATGGGTCACGACCACGATTTCGGCGGCTCCATCTCGAATTCCCGCCTGAACGACAGATTCTAGGCTGACCTCATGATCTCCAAAACAGGTGCCAAGTTTTCCAATAACTCCCGGATAATCTCGCGTTAAGAACCTTGCATAAAAGCGGGTTGAGAGTTCTTTCATGGGCGCGATCGTGCAGTAATGCTGATGTGAGCACGCTAAGAGCGGATCAAGCACAGCAGATTCGCCACGCTGAGTGGTGCGCTCGACTTTCAGCAATGCTGCGATATTAAGGACATCTGCAACCACAGCGCTGGCGGTGGGTCCTGCGCCCGCTCCCCGTCCAAAAAACATGACCTGACCGATCGGATCGCCTTCGATCAAGATTGCATTGTAAACATCGTTGACGCTCGCTAATGGGTGGGCTTTTGGAACTAGCGTAGGGTGGACTCTGACTTCGAGTTCATCGCTGGATTTGCGATTCGCGATCGCCAGCAGTTTGATCACGAATCCGAGTTTCTCGGCATAGGCGATTTCGATCGCGCTCACGTTCCGAATTCCTTCACAGTAGACTTCTGGCAGTTTGATCCGTCCGCCAAATGCGAGGGATGCCAGAATTGCAATTTTATCGGCAGCATCTAATCCTTCGACATCGGCAGTGGGATCGGCTTCGGCATATCCGAGCTTTTGAGCATCGGCAAGAATTTCGGCAAAGTCGCCGCCTTCTAGCTGCATCCGGGTGAGGATATAGTTTGTCGTGCCGTTGACGATTCCTGTTACGGTGTTGATTCGATTCGCGCAGAGTGATTGTTTGAGCGGTTCTATTACTGGAATTCCACCGCCGACTGCTGCTTCTAGCAGGACGTAAACGCCCGCTTCCGATGCGGCTGTAAAAATTTCATCGCCAAATCGGGCGATCGCAGCTTTATTTGCCGTAACGACGTGCTTTTTGTGGGCGATTGCTTTGAGCATCAGCGATCGAGCAGGTTCTAAACCGCCCATCACTTCGACCACGATATCGATCTCTGGGTCAGTGACGATCGACTCTAAATCGGTCGTGAGCAGTTCTGACGGAACGATGCGGGGTTTGTCAATTGAGCGTACTCCCACTTTATGAATCACAAGATCTTGCAGTAACGGGTGACGTTGAGCCGGATCACGGAGAATTTCAACTGTTCCAGTCCCGACCGTTCCCAATCCCAACAAACCGACTTTAAACGCCACAGCTTTTTACCCATTCACGACAGATCTTCAATTTTATGGGAAGGCTGGCATTCGCGGGAAATCCTGTTTGTTGCGAGATCACTATACGGAATGTCCTCGCTCCTTATAAAATGAGACCTTGCACGTACTTTATTTAGATTGAGACGCAATGGCAGAGACACTCTTCTTTAATGCCCTTCGGGAAGCGATCGACGAAGAAATGGCAAAAGACCCGACGGTTTTGGTGATGGGAGAAGATATCGGTCATTATGGCGGCTCCTACAAAGTCACGAAGGATTTATATAAGAAGTACGGGGATCTGCGGCTGCTCGATACGCCGATCGCTGAAAACAGCTTTACCGGAATGGCGATCGGAGCGGCAATGACCGGGTTGCGCCCGATTATCGAAGGCATGAACATGGGCTTTTTGCTGCTGGCGTTCAATCAGATCTCGAATAATGCGGGGATGTTGCGCTATACGTCGGGTGGGAACTTCAAGATTCCGATCGTGATTCGTGGTCCTGGTGGAGTTGGCAGTCGCTTAGGTGCAGAACACTCTCAACGCCTTGAAGCTTATTTCCAAGCCGTTCCCGGATTGAAGATCGTTACGTGTTCAACTCCTTACAATGCGAAAGGATTGCTGAAATCGGCGATTCGAGACAATAATCCGGTTCTGTTCTTTGAGCACGTACTGCTTTACAACCTGAAAGAAGATTTGCCCAGCGAGGAATATTACTTGCCGTTGGATAAAGCGGAAGTTGTTCGCAAAGGAAAAGATGTTACGATTCTCACCTATTCGAGAATGCGTCACCATGTGATGCAAGCGATGAAGACTTTAGACAAAGAAGGCTATGACTGCGAGGTGATCGATCTGCTTTCGCTCAAACCGTTGGATTTTGACACGATCGGCGAATCAATCCGCAAGACCCATCGCGTGATTATCGTTGAAGAGTGTATGCGAACGGGTGGAATTGGTGCGGAATTGACGGCTTCGATTAACGATCGCTTTTTCGATGAACTCGATGCCCCGGTGCTGCGGATGTCGTCTCAAGATATTCCGACTCCTTATAATGGAACGCTTGAGGCGTTAACGATCGTGCAACCGCCGCAGATTGTGGAAGCGGTTCGGAATATGGTTCCGCTGAAAGTCTAGTCTGGTGAAGAGATAGAACAGTGAGCCTCAAAGACTCATGCGCGAGGAGTAAAGACTCATTGATGAGAATCAAACACTCGTGCGTGAGTTGCAAAGACTCGTGAATGAGTGATCAACACTCGTGAACGACGATCTAAAACTCGTGAATGAGTCTTGATCACTCGCCAACGAGGATCAAACACTCGTGCGTGAGTCATAAAGACTCGTGAATGAGTGATCAAGACTCGCCAACGAGATTAAATGATTCATCAGCGAGTATTGGAGCTTGATTAAGAAACGGATGCAGGAGTCGGAGCTTCTTTCGATGCTTTGGAGCGAGTGGCTTTGAAGCGTTCGCCTAATTGATCGGCAACCGCTTTGAGTCCCGGAGTTTTTTTGGAGGCGGTTTTGATGTAGTCGTAGACAGTGAGGCTATCGGTCATCGCTTCGCTGCTCACAGACATTAAGGTATCATCTACTTTTTCGGTGAGTTGTTGCAGTCTCAGAAGCACTTCGGTCAGGGTGGTCGCAAGTTCGTAGTTGCTGCTGAACTTGTCGAGGTCGAAGCTGGCAGGGAGAATATCGGGATTGGATTGAGCGGCGATTAGGCTGTTGTTGACAAACGAGAGGCTTTTGTTGCCCATCTTGAACAGCTTGCGGCGTTCTTCGGTAGTGAGATGCACTAGAAACGGCAGGTTGGTTTCGATCGTAGTAAGGGCGGCTTTGATTTCTTGGAGATCGGCTTCTGTGAGTTGGGCAGAACTATTTTGGTAGGGCACAGGATTAGAGTTCCTTTTACGAATGTTTGCTGGGTGAATGCAATCTGTTTGCCTGCGAGCAAGGCAGCGGATTACATAGCTTGAGAGTGCCCATGCCCAACTAATATTTCACGATAAGATTGTGTACAAGCGTTCTCGATCCCTGCCGCAATGCCGAATCTTGATGAAGTTGCCAAGCTCATTACGGAAAAATGGGAACTCCTGCTGGCGATCGTTGTAATCCTCGGTGGCAGCGGAATCGGCGGCGTAATATATGTGGAATGGCAAAACCGCCGCAAAATCGATCGCCTTCGCCACATTCCTAGAGGTGGCTTTCCATTCGAGGTGATCCAGCCCCGCAGCCCTGATCTGTTGAAGCAAATCATGGGCGGTGATGAGAATAACCCGTTGGCGGATTACAAGATTCCGTACCAAGAGCGGCAGCCCGATCGCAATATTCGCAACGAGTTAGAGCGTGCCTTTACCGAAAAGAACTGGGTCTTGATTTTGGGTAAGTCGGGATTGGGCAAAACGCGAGAAGCGGCGCACCTGGCGAATTTGCTGAACCAGGAAGGGTGGACAGTCCTGAAGCTGGTAGAGCAAGTGGGGGAATGGTTGGATATCCCGAAGGAATTTCCGAGTGAGATTCGCCCCGATGATAAGTTGCTGTTTTTCTTGGATGATTTGAATCGCTGGGTGGAACCAGGCAATCTGCACGAAATTCATCCGACCGCAGCAGAAGATTTGGCGCGACCGCTCCGGGAGCCAGTACAGGAACGGTTAGAGCGACTTTTGCGCTACTTCGAGACGCAGTGCAGGGCGGGTTATGTGCGGGTGATTGCGACAGCGCGGAACGAGAAAGAACCGGATAAGCCAGGGTACACCGCACCGTGGGACAAGCTGCAATGGGAGAAGTACAACTCGTTTTGGCAGCAGTTTCACTGCTATGAGTTGGTTGAACCGTTTGAAGGGGCGATCGTAAAATTGCTCACCGAGTGTGTGGGTGAGGCGGGGTGGCGGGGCGTTCCAGAGGAGTATGGGCAGATTGCGCGGCGCAACGATCGGACGTTTCGGAATATTACGCTGAACTTGGAGAGTGCCCAGAGTCGCGGGCAGGCGGTAAATGTTCAGGAGTTTTCGCCCAAGTTGGATGAGACGTGGCGGCAGAAATATAACCGGGTGGTGCGGCTCTATCCGCTGGCGGTGTATGCGTATGATGCGGTGGAGTTGTTGCGAACTTTGAATTTGGCGTTGACGGTTCCGATGCTTGAAGCGACAACGAAGCGATTGTTGCTGGGGCGCGGGGTGCGGAAGTGGTGGCAAGAACGGCAGTTGCGGCGGGTGCTGGGCTATTTGGTGACGACGGAGAAGATTCTGGAGCCGAAGGATGGGCAGATTGAAGGGAAGAAAACAGGTGCGGTGGATGTGGAGCGCTATCTGCCTGCAATCTTGAAGCAACTGGATCACATAGCAAAACAAGATTCTACCTATCCTGTGGTCGATGAATGTTTTGATTGTGGTATTGCGCTACATGAACTAAAGCGATATGAAGACGCGATCAAGAGTTATGACAAAGCTGTAGAAATCAAACCCGACCACCACGAAGCTTGGCTCTACCGCGGTGTGGCGCTGCTTACATTAAAGCGATATGAAGACGCGATCAAGAGTTATGACAAAGCTGTAGAAATCAAACCCGACCACCACGAAGCTTGGCTCTGCCGCGGTGCGGCGCTGCTTATATTAAAGCGCTACGAAGAGGTGATCGAGAGCTGTGACAAAGCTCTGGAAGTTGAAGTGGACAATCACGAAGCTTGGTACGTCCGCAGTGATGCGCTGTCTAACCTGGGGCGCTACGAAGAGGCGATCGAGAGTTGGGACAAAACTGTGGAAATCAAACCGGACTATTACAGAGCTTGGAATAAATATGGTAGGGCGCTATTTGCGTTGAAGCGCTACGAAGAAGCGATCGAAAGTTATGACAAAGCACTGGAAATTAAGGTAGACAATCACGAAGCCTGGTATGCCCGCGGTGCTGGGCTGTTTATGCTAGGACACTATGAAGAGGCGATCGAAAGTTATGACAAAGCCTTGGAAATCAAAGCAGACAATCATGGGGCTTGGTATGCCCGCGGTGCGGTGCTGCTTGCACTAGGACGCTATGAAGAGGCAATTAAGAGTTATGACAAAGCTATAGAAATCAAACCCGATCATCACCAAGCTTGGCTCCACCGCGGAGTTGTTCTGTCTTTATTAGGACGCAACGAAGAAGCGCTCGCTAGTTATGACCAAGCGCTAAAATACAAACCAGACTTACATGAAGCCTGGTACAACAAAGCCCGTTGTTATGGATTGCAGGAGCAGGTTGATTTATCCATCGCCACCCTGCAACAAGCAATTCTCTTAGATTCCAAATACCGAGAAAAGGCAAAGACAGACGCAGACTTCGATCTGATTCGGCAAGACGAGCGATTCCAAGCACTCCTCAACCCCGACTAATCGACCTCTATTGACCTAGATCAAATCGATCGAGAAGCACTGCCAGTACAAGTTTGCGATCGCGAGATAGGATTAATTCACAATCATCCTGGAGCTTGCAAGATGCTAGACATCAATAAGAAATACATCTTTAACGAGCAAGGTGAAACGATCGCCGTGCAGATTCCGATCGACCAATTTGAGCAGATTGAGCAACTTCTTGGCACTGCTTCGGAAACTCAACCACCCGAAGCCGCACAGGAGACATCACAAGACGAGTTTGAATCAGATCAACCAGAAGCAGAACTGGAATACGTGAACGGTCTACCCGTTATCAAATCTTATGGCGTTAAAATTCCGGCACCCATTGTGGACGATATGCGAGAAGAAAGGATTCGGGAACTCGGTGGATGGTGAGAGTGTTATTTGATACAAATATCATTGTCGCTTCTCTCACTCAGGGTCATGAAATGTACTCCCGTTGTCGAGCTTGGTTGGATCGCGTCGCGGTGGAGCGAACGATCGAAGGCTTCATCTCAACTCACAGTTTGGCGGAATCCTACAGCATTCTCACGCGACTACCGCCTCCTTATCGAATTAGTCCAGCGACTGCTAATTATCTTCTAATCGAAAACTTAGCCCAATTCACCAAAATCAGCTTAACGGCTGAAGATTATCAAGCCGTCATTCAGAAGGTGGTTCAACTGAATATTTCAGGCGGTGGAATTTATGATGCGCTCATTGCTCAAGCTGCGCTCAAAGCAAATGTGGATTCACTCTTGACGTTCAATGCTCGTCATTTCATCGGACTGGGAACAGAGATTGCTCGGCTTGTACAGATTCCCAGTTAATGAATAGAAACGCGATCGCAGCCTACAACTCAGAAGACGAAAGCCGACCTTCGATCGGTTCATACTCATCTTCTAGCAACCAGTGTTGCGCTTCCTCATAGCTCGAACTCTTGAAAATAACTGCATAGCCCTTTGCGGGATCAAAAATATGACAACTGCCCGACACATCTCCCAGTAACAGGAGAATATAGGGCGGAGAAAGCATCGGCTCAATCCAGACTTCAGCAAACTGCCACTTATCCTTCACTGCGTCCGGTACGGGGAATAACGTGATATCGGTTTTCTGCATCAATCTTCACCTCTCCGTAGAACAAAGGAATGGTTGAGCCATCTGGATCAATTCGATCTCCGATCGACTCTGAAAATAACAGCCCATAACGCTCATATTCTCGAATGATACCTATGAATTCTCCACCCGAAATCACCGCTTGAGCCACTCGCTCCATTGTTGCTGCATCATGAAAGACGTGAGCCGATCTTCCTCTCCTCAACAATCGTTGCACTTGAGCAGTTCCGGGTAAATGTTTTGCGGTGTGTCTAGAATCAAGGAAAATTTCACGATCAATACCACTCATCATACTGTTGAGAAAAATCGCTCCCCGATCTTAGTGGAGGATTGCATTTTCTCAGATTCTTTTCCTTGCTCTCTAGAAATGCCAACACAAAGCGCGATCGCTCATTTTTCTAGTTCGGCGTTTTTGTTGCTGAAACCGTATCGAATGCAACGTCCTGCAAAGAAAGCGCTATCATAGCCTTTGTCATAATAAAGACTGGCTATGGGACGGCAACGAGGATTATTGTTACTGATTTTGGTGCTGGTGCTTGGCTCGCTCTATATCGTCTTTGATCAGCGCCACTTTCCAGCATTGCTCGGCTTGGATTTGCGTGGCGGATCGCAAATTACGATTCAGGTCAAGCCAACCGGCGATGTGCAAAGAATCACGCAGCAGCAACTTGAAGACGTGCAGCGCGTAATCGAAGGTCGGATTAACGGATTGGGCGTGTCCGAACCGCTCGTTCAAACCGCTGGCGAAGATCAAATTTTAGTCCAATTGCCCGGAGTCAACGACCCGGAACAAGCCGAGCGCGTTTTAGGCGGAACCGCACAGCTTGACTTCCGAGCACAAAAAGCCGGAACCGAAGCCCGACTCCCGATCGAACAATCCATCCGCCAAGAACTCCTCAGAAAGCAGAACGAACTGCGTAAATCCGGCGACACAAAAGCGATCGAAGAAAATCAAGCCGCCATCAAACGCAGCAACGAAGCGATCGCGACCCTGTTTGAGCCGCCCGCGCTAGTTGGTAAGAATTTACAGAACGCTTTTGCAGAATCCGCCCCTGGCTCAGATGCGTTTAGCGTCGGTCTCAAATTCGACCAGGAAGGCGGCGATAAATTTGCCCAACTGACCAAGAGTTTAGCGGGAACGGGTCGATCGCTAGGAATCTTCCTCGATAACGGCTTAATCAGCTACCCGTCTGTAGGTGCAGAGTTCGCTCAAACTGGGATTACAGGTGGAGGAGCGACGATTACCGGACGTTTTACCGCTCAAGAAGCAACCGATTTAGCAGTGCAACTACGTGGGGGTGCGTTACCATTCCCAGTCGAAGTCGTTGAAAACCGCACTGTTGGCGCAACTCTGGGACGCGATAGTATTCAGAGCAGTATTTATGCGGGAATTGGTGGATTGCTGCTGGTTCTCGGCTTCATGATTGTGTATTACCGATTGCCGGGTGTGATCAGCGCGATTTCTTTAATCATCTACGCACTGTTAACTTACGCCGGATTCAAGCTGCTGGGAGTCACTCTAACGCTGCCTGGAATTGCGGGATTCATTCTTAGTATTGGGATGGCGGTTGATGCGAACATTCTGATTTTTGAGCGGACTCGTGAAGAGTTGCTTGCTGGGAAAACGCTGTATCGATCGGTCGAATCTGGCTTTTTCCGAGCCTTCTCCAGCATTCTTGACAGTAACGTGACCACTGCGATCGCTTGTATTGCCTTGATTTGGTTCGGTTCAGGACTAGTCAAAGGATTTGGCGTAACGCTGCTGTTAGGAGTTGCGATCAGTATGTTCACCGCCGTTACTTGCAGCCGCACATTGATGATGTATGCAATTACGTTTCCGGGACTCCGCAAGCCGGAATGGTTCTGTCCCAATCTTCATAAAGCTAAACAATCGATCTCGGAGACCACTTGATGAAACTGAATGTCATTCGCCAACGGGGATTGTGGTGGACGATTTCTGCCGTCTGTATTCTTGCAGGCATCATTGCAATGGTGATTCTGCAAACTCAAATTGGTACGCCGTTGCGTCCGGGACTTGACTTCAAAGGCGGAACGCGGCTTCAGGTGGAACTCGATTGCAGCCAGCCTGGAAACTGCGACAAACCGATCAGCCTTGATGCGATCCGTGAAGTGCTGCGCGCTGAGAATCTAGGAGATGCCAGTTTGCAACTTGTCGGCCAAGATCAACGCGCTGCATTGATTCGGACGAATACGCTCAGTGTGGATCAGCGCACCCGACTGCAAGCAGAACTCGAATCAAAGCTCGGTAAGTTCGATGCCAAAAAAACGCAGATTGATACGGTTGGACCCACGATCGGACGACAACTCTTTCAAGCTGCCCTGATTGCACTGATCGTTTCCTTTGCCGGAATTACGCTCTACATGACGTTCCGCTTTGAATTGGATTACGCGCTTTTTGCCATCGTCGCGCTGTTCCACGACGTTTTGATCACGATCGGCTTCTTCGCGATTCTCGGACTTACTCCACTGAAAACTGAAGTCGATAGCTTATTCGTCGTGGCGCTGTTAACGATCGTCGGTTTCTCGGTCAACGATACGGTGGTGATTTACGATCGCGTCCGTGAAACAATCCAACTTAATCCGGGTCGGCATATTAACGAGATTGTGGACGATGCCGTGAATCAAACCTTAACGCGATCGATCAACACAACATTAACCGTCTTGTTAACGCTGTTTGCGCTCTTTTTCTTCGGAGGAGAAACGCTAAAGAACTTTGCGCTCGCGTTGATTATCGGATTTACTATGGGAGCGTATTCAAGCATCTTTATTGCGAGTACATTGTTAGCACTGTGGCGGGAAAAGCGGGGACGCGCATTTGCGCCTGTGACGGCTGAGGCGACTAGCGATTAGATTGAAGAATATGACACCTCCTGACTCACCTGAAATCGAACTTGATCCAAAATTTCAAGCGGCAGTTCAACGTCTGCATCGATCAACGGTGATCGGGCGGTGGCTTGTGGCGATTGGGTTGTGGTTAACGATCGGGGTGTGGAGCCTTTGGGAACTGCGCTACCCGATTTCACTCATGCGGGACTATTTCACTTGGGCAGCCCTAAGACATGGGCTAATCTCGAATTTGCCTGCGACTGTCGGACTCGGACTCTGTATCGGAATGACGCTGAGCGTTTTGATTTGGCAGAGCCGAAATATTCTGTTTGGGTTGCCGATCGAGGAGCAGCAAAAGCTCGAACAAACCGTCTTAAAAATTCGTCAACAAGGGCAAAGCCACCCGCTGTGGAAGTGGATTGAACCGAGTGAGAAATCTTAAACAATCAGAAAGAGGATCGTAGCCCAAAATATCGCTACCGTATAAGAGCGAGTTCCGAGAGGTGATATGCAGGAATCTGGGCGAAATTCTTCGGTTACGGTTGCGCTTCAATTTGGAACCGTTGCCGCAATTTTGGCTGCGATCGTCATCAACGCGCTCTCTAATTTCTTTCCGTTGGGAGGATTGAGCATTGGGGCGGTAGCGAACACGATTCTAGGCGGTGTACGGATTACGCCAGCAAATTACGCTTTTGCGATTTGGGGTGTGATTTATCTGGGGCTGATTGGTTTCGGAATTTATCAGGCATTACCGTCTCAGCGTTTTAATTCCCATTTGCTGAAGTTACGCGCTCCAATCATTTGGGCATCTCTGTTTCAAATTGTTTGGGTGTATGCGTTTCAGTTGCAGCAGTTTTGGTTATCTGTTGCGGTGATGTTCGGAATTCTGATTAACCTGATTGCTGCCTATTTGTGGTCTAGGTTCCCTGATAGCCGCGTTCCGCGTGAGGAAAAATGGTTAGCTCAGGTTCCGATTAGTATTTACCTCGGTTGGATCAGTGTGGCATCGATCGTGAATGTTGCCTCTGCTTTGTATGCTTCGGGCTGGACTGGATCGGGCGTTGATGGCACGATCGCGACCGTGATCATGATTTTGATTGCCGCAGCGATTACAGCCGCGATCGTAATTCGATATCGAGATATTGCATTTACAGGTGTGATTGTTTGGGCGCTGTTAGCGATCGCCGTTCGTCAGTTTGCTCAATTTGCCATTTCAGTCGCGGCAATTGGTAGCGCGATCGCGTTGGTTCTGCTGTTTATTTCTAAAAATCGTTCCCGCGGGGCATGACTAGAAAGTTTGCACCTGTTTGAATCGGGTTAGAGTCGAATTTTCACTGATGGCATTTGATTACTCGATTGATTTTACTCAAGTCAACTTCAGAGAACACCCGGAACTCTACCGTGTCGGAAAAGGCGAACAAGGCGTTCTGTTAGTCGAGCCTTACAAAAGCGAGATTCTGCCGCACTGGAGATTCAAGACTCCAGAGATTGCACGAGTTTCAGCCGATAAAATCTATCAGCTTTTTCAAGACTACAAAGCGCAGGGTGATTTTGTCGGGATGGACATGGCGCGAAAATTTTTGCAGATGGGATACACGCGATCGCGCCGTTACGCCAATCACAAATCCGGCCGCAAATACGCCACAGACAAAACCATATTACCCCGCGAAGAAGACCCGATTAAAGCCGAATCTGCCAAGATCTTCTACGAAAAGTGGCAGCTTGCAAAACTTGACTCCGACTACATCGCACAACTAACCGCGCATCGTCAACGCTACGAAGATGTGAAATAGTGAAAGGTGTTAATCCTTGCGCTTTACTATGTCTGAATTTGTGTCTGAATTTGTATCTGACCCTGTGCATCTTCGGCTGTTAGAAAACCCCGGAATTCTGTGGCAACGCGCGATTGCGCAAACGCAACACGCGCTTTCTTGTGGCGCACTCCTTTCAATTCCAACGACTCACGAATTTATCGAGCAAGCGGGCGCTAAATTTCTTGTCCGCACTGTCACCAATCTGATTCGCAAAGAAGTCTCGGATCTGAAACAAAAACAAGAAGAGATTGCAACTGGAAAACCGATTAATCCGTTTCTTCCTTACGATCGCGATTTGTTTGTCGTTGATATTTCTGACACTCACGTTTGTCTTTTGAATAAATTCAACGTTGCTGATCATCATCTGTTAATTATCACTCGTGCCTTTGAAGAACAAGAAGCTTTATTAACGCTGGGCGATTTTGCAGCACTAGGGGCATGTTTAGCCGAAGTGGATGGATTAGCGTTTTATAATGCCGGATCAGTAGCAGGGGCAAGCCAGCGTCACAAGCATCTACAACTGGTTCCATTTCCATTTGTCGAGGGAATTCGCTTGCCAATCGATCCCTTGGTTAATGCTGTAAATTCTACTGATCGCATTACCACAATTCCCGAATTTCCCTTTGTTCATGCGTTCACAAAACTCGATCGAATTGATACTGCGGAACAACTTCTAAAACGCTACTGGGAATTATTAGAAGCCGTAGAAATCAATTCTAATCAAATTATGCAATCTGCTCCCTATAACTTTTTAGCAACGCGAGAATGGATGATGATTGTGCCACGATCGCAAGCCGAGTATAGTGCGATCGCCGTGAATTCTCTTGCATTTGCAGGTGCGCTTTTAGTCCGAAACTCCGAGCAACTCGAAACGCTAAAACAATTGCGCCCACTAAATTTTTTAAAGAACGTTGCGATCGCGTCCTCATCTTCAGCAGGCTAACCATAATTGGGGAATAGCCTCCATGAGAAGTCTTATGAAACACGATCAATTCACAGTGCCGCCCAATCAGAAAATTAAGCTCAAGGATTACGATCCAGGTTATACAGATGGCTTGAAAGATAAAGTTGCGGCTCAAGCCGAGCTTCAGACAGGCGTTCAGAAGCTGGCAAAATATCAAGACATTCTCTATGCTCAAGATTCTTATGCCCTGCTCATTCTATTTCAAGCGATGGATGCGGCCGGAAAAGACAGCACTATTAAGCATGTGATGTCGGGTGTAAATCCGCAAGGCTGCCAAGTTTACAGCTTCAAAGCACCCTCATCAGAGGATTTAGATCATGATTATTTGTGGCGATCGACGAAAGCTTTACCCGAACGCGGGCGCATTGGAATTTTCAATCGCTCTTATTATGAAGAAGTTCTAGTCGTGCGGGTTCATCCAGAGTTCCTAGCAAAACAAAAGCTGCCCAAAGAAGCACTAGGCAAAGATTTTTGGGAGAAGCGATTTAAGCAAATTAATCACTTTGAGGAATACTTAGTTAACAACGGAATCATTGTTCTAAAGTTCTTCCTAAATGTCTCAAAAGACCAGCAGAAAAAGAGATTTCTCGATCGAATTGAGCAGCCCGAAAAGAACTGGAAATTTTCCGCTACGGATGCAAAAGAGCGGCAACATTGGGACGAGTATATGGAGGCTTACGAAGAGATGTTCAGCCACACCAGCACAGAACACGCGCCTTGGTATATCATTCCAGCCGATCATAAGTGGTTTACTCGTCTCGCAGTCTCCAACATCATCGTCGGTAAACTTAAATCGCTGAATTTGTCCTATCCCGAAATCAGCGAACAGCATCGATTAGACCTACTTGAAGTCAAAAAACTTTTAGAAAGCGAAGACTAACTTTATTCAAAAGCAAGGGGCGATCGAAATTCAAAAGCCTCGATCGCCCCTCTTTATTGACTCGAAATCTAAGCTTATGCTTCTTTCTCTGCCTTTGTCGCAGCCCGCTCAATCTTGTGGCTAAACGTAATCAACGCTTTACCCAGCGTATGCGTCGGGCCTTTCACACCACGACCAGCTTCGTCACCGATCGCATTGGTTTGCTCGCCCAGTTTCGCCAGCACTTCTACAATTTGGCTTGCTTCGGTCTTTTTACCCTTCAGAAGTTTTTTCAATTCCTTCAGGGATGCTGACAATTCTTTGATGTTTTCTTCCTTGTGACCCTTGAGAAAATCCACCCATTCGTCGATCGAATCGATCGCTTCTTCGGACTCAATTTCAGCCGGATCGCTATGCAAAATTTCAGTCAAAGATTCAATATCAGGTGCGTTCTCCGCTTCAGCAACTTCTGATTGTTTTACAGTTTTCGGCTCTTTTTCAACTTCAGAAGAATGCGCTTCTTGTTGCATTGTTTTTTCGTCTTTGGCTGCCATAAATTCGATTCCTTCTAAATTTCATTGAGATATAGCATCACAATAAAATTCGTTACATCGATTTCCCTCCGTCAAAAGAAGCGATCTCGATCACACTCTAGATAGAGCACAATCACATTAAAAACATGACGGAGATCACAGCGAAAAACTAATTCAAATGCCGTCCATACAAAGGCTGAAGATCTGCGTAATTTTGCCGAATTCGTACCAGCATAAATTCGATCAGTACCGTAGATCGACGATGGTTTTAGAATGCCTCTCTACAGAAAATAGATTCAACGCTGATGTGAACCTTGATCTTGTGGTGGATGATGGCAACTCAATCTTCTTTACGTTCTCGCGGGATGGAATTACTGGTTTCGTATCACCAAAATCCCTCGGTGAGACTCCGCAATCAGTTGGTACAAATGAATGCAGGTTTGGTTCGTAAAATTGCTCATCGGGTAAGTCATCAATGCGCAGAACCCTACGAAGACCTTGAACAAATCGGCTATTTAGGATTGATTCGAGCGATCGAACGGTTCAACCCAAACCAAGGCTGCGCTTTTAGCTCATTTGCGGTTCCTTATATTCGCGGTGAAATGCTGCACTTCCTGCGCGATCGTGCAGGCACAGTCAAGATTCCCCGCCGCTGGCAGCAACTCAACAAAGAGGGGCAAAGAGTCCGCGAACAATTGATGGAAGCCTTCGGTCGTCAACCGAGTGACGAAGAAATTGCAGATGTTCTGAAAGTGTCCGTTAACGAATGGCGAGAAAGCAAACTAGCGGCGAAGAATCGCTTACCGCTCAGTTTGGATGCAACCGTTTGCCAACAGTTAGATTCGCCGATGACGCTAGGAGACACGCTGCCTGATGCACGATATCAAGCCTTACAAGTGCTGGAAGAAGACCGTCAGCAGTTGCAAAGGGCGCTCAACCAGCTTGAAGATAAAACGCGCCAAGCGATCGAATATGTTTTCCTGCATGATTTGTCGCGTAAAGAAGTGGCTGAGCAAATCGGAGTCAGTCCGATGACGGTGACTCGTCGCATTCATCGCGGCATCCAACAAATGGTGGGATTGCTTCACCCTCAAGTGTTGCAAACTGATCCCTAATCCCTACTCCTTAGTTTCCATCGATCTATCAAGTCACCGGATTGAGCATTTCAGTCCGGTGTTTCTTGCTCATAACCTACTGTCAGAATGTTGCTTCATTCTGCCTTTAAACTCAACCCCTGAAACCTATCGGGATGACAGGATTTGAACCTGCGGCATCCTGCTCCCAAAGCAGGCGCGCTACCAAGCTGCGCTACATCCCGTAACCAAGCTCTGCCATTATAGCGCGATCTCTGTCACTTGTTTTCACCTTTTTTGGGTAAGCGCTGAAATCAACGGGCCCAACTCTTTTGGACTAAATCTGGACTGAGAATTCTGACCGGGGTGGGCCTACGAGGAGATTGGCATGGCGTTACCAGAAGGCACCAAGTGTGTGAAGATTTATATCCGGGAGTCGACGTTGGAGGCTCTGCGAAGCGTTGCTCATGAGCAAGGTTACAGCCTGAGTGGTCTTTTTCTAAATGCGGCGGTGAAAACGTACCTGGGTGGTCGTGTGAGCGATACAACGCGATTAGCCGCGCTCGAACGGAAGCTGCGGACACTTGAGACGAGTGTGGGACGAGATGAAAACTCAGAAGCTGCACCGACGAAGGGTCAAAAGCGGGTTCAAGCTGAACTCTTTCCTCAAACGTTCAAGCAGAGCGCAGAGCCAGTCGTTCAATCGAGTCACGAACAAATATCTTTGGATAAATTAGTTGAGCGTCTGGGCGGGAGTCCCAGCTTGAAGGCGCGGCTCTGTCAGCTAGGGGGCAGGGATGGTTCTCTGTTTGAGGGAGACCTTTCTAAAGCGATTCGGGTTGAGGAAGTGACGCGGCGGCTCGACCCTGAACAGAAAAGTTGGATGCCCCTCAACCGTAGTCGCTTGGTTTGGATTCAAATTACAGCGGACGAATATTGTCGACTGATTCTAGGGAGTCGTTAGTGCGCGTTCGATGTCCCAGCCTCGCTCAAGACGCTGGCGGAGCTTGCCCCGCGAGAATCCAAGCTGATCGCTCCAACCCTGTACGGTTAAGGTCTGCCCCTGATAAGTCAGGAATCGATTCGATCGCTTGTTCCGATTTTGCTCTTTTGGAGTTGCCCAGCGGCAATTTCGTGGTTCGTAGTTTCCATCAACATCGATGCGATCAATTGAGTATTCGGCAGAAGGACGCGGGCCCATATCCTCAATAAAGCTCTCGAACTTTGACCAACGATCGCAGACTTTTATGCCACGGGCACCATACAGGGTAAACTTCGGATGTCTTTGATTGCTACAGCGTGCTTTCATTTGAGCCCAGATTTGATATTCGGCCGGGCGAACGATTTTCTTTGACATAATTTCTGGACGAATACTAAAAAGCCGCCCCAATGATTGGTGGGCGGCTCTATTTGTACTGGTTTAGCAGGATTGATTTGTGTGCGATCAGGCGCGGTCAGTTGTCGTCTAGGAAGTCGTATTCATCCTCGGCTAGGTAATCGGAATCATCTAGCAAATCACCTGACCAATCGCATCACCTGTTGCGATTAACCGCCGAATCCACTCAAGGGCGCGAGGCAAGAGGTCTTCGGGTATACGATCGACCAGCTCGTGAAGTTGTTCTCGAATTGTCATGATATCCTCTATGGTTGGAGCGGGGCTAGGCGCGAGGTACAGACACTTGTTCAAGGTAAGCGGCGATGGCTTCTTTATCGAGCCCGCCGGTTACAACACGAATGACGAATTCGAACTTCTCATCCTGGCTGAGATTCAGAATGAATCCGTTTAATCGTAGAAAGATATCCGCGGCAGCAAAGGCAGTGCGTTTATTGCCATCAAGGAACGGGTGATTCATTGCCAAGTGAAATAAGTAGGCTGCGCCTTGTTCCCACACTGTTACGTGAAGTAGTTCACCGGCAAAGGTTGCCTGGGGCTGAGCCAGCGCGGATTCGAGTAGACCTTGATCGCGGATACCAGATGCACCGCCAAACTGCTCAAGGATCGCCTCATGGGTCTGAATTACTTCTTCTAGCGTCAGAAATTCAGGCATCGGCCAGTCGCGTATACAGCTCTGCGTTTTCTTTCAGGGAATCTTGTAGCGCGCTCGTAAATCGTTCTTTGCGACTGACAGAACCTGCATTCAGTTGTCGAATCATTTCAAGCAATTCCGGCAGGCGGTCTTCAGGAACACGATCGAGTTCTTGAATGATTAAATCTTTGACAGTCATAGGGCTATTGGCGGGCGCGGTTTGATCTTAGTTTAACGTGAGTTCGACAGACAAGGTAGCGCGAAAGGAAAGCTGAGACTACGTTTGAAAGAGATGTAACTTCTTTCGAGCCTCAGCTATGGAACCGATCGTATCGCGCCTGGATGTGACGGCAATCTTCTGGGACGTGGATGACTTCTGCCAACGGTTCGAGCAAGCGTGGTCAAATCAGCCGCAACTGCCGTCGATACCCGGTGAGAAACGGAGTGGGTCGCGGATGCGCCTGAGCGAGGTGATGACCATTGTGATAGCCTTTCATGGGTCTGGGATGAAAACGTTCAAGGACTTCTACACGCTCGTAGTTCTACCGCACTGGCGCAAAGCGTTTGCCAACTTGGTGAGCTACAACCGCTTTGTGGAACTGATGCCGTGGTGCTTGATGCTGTTGTGCTGCTTCCTGAACACACGCAAAGGCGAGGTCACAGGCATTGCTTTTGTGGATTCGACTCCAATTGAAGTCTGTCATCCTGCTCGTGCCCATGCTCATCGAGTGTTCCAGCATCAAGTGGGTTGGGGCAGAAGCTCGACCGGATGGAAGTTCGGCTTCAAGTTGCACCTGATCATCAACGAGCGCAGTGAATTGCTTGCCTTCAAACTCACGCCTGCGAACACCGACGACCGCAAGCCGGTGCCGGAAATGACCCAGGGCATCTTTGGGCAACTGTTCGGAGACCGAGGCTACATCTCACAGAAGTTGTTCGAGCAACTCTATCAGCGTGGACTTCAACTGGTCACCAAAGCCAAGAAGAACATGAAGCAGCGACTGGTCAAGCTCATCGACAAAATCCTGCTCAGAAAGCGTTCCATCATTGAATCGGTCAACGACCAACTGAAGAACATTTGTCAGATCGAACATTCGCGGCATCGCAGTGGCTGGAACTTCCTCGTCAATCTGTTGGCAGGGCTGATTGCCTACACCTACCAGCCCAAGCTACCCTCGCTCGACTTGCAGCCGAAGGGTTTACCTGCTTTGCCTCCTGCCATTTTCTAATCTGTCGAACTCACGTTACTGAGGCAGATCAAATTGTCAGCAAGACCTACATGACACGAGTGGAATCGGAAAACATGCGGCTACGACATGATCTCGCTCGGTTGCATCGCAAAACGTTGTGCTAGTCGAAGTTCGAAGAAATCCTGAGACATTCGATACGATCGTTACTGCACTATCTCAAATTCTGGGACGTGCAGAACCAGCATGATTCATACGCTCGTTCTGCAATGCATAATCCCACACGCCAAGGCGCGATCCTCTTCGACCGATCGCCGTATGCAGAAGCAAAACTAACGCCAGGTGTCAGTTCGTTCTTGAAGGACCTGCACGGCACTGACCCGGTTCTGGGACTCAGATTGCTGAAGCGACTAGTGGGTCATTTGCCTCGAATATAGCCATTCTTCAATCACTCTATCCGCGATTGTCATGGCAACTTACCTTTTCAGTAATGGCGATATTTATGCCAAATGACCCACTAGCTAAATCACTCGACCCCGGCCCACTCGCTTCGGCTAACGAGTACGATCTGTATTAATCACACTTGATCGATCAATTTTGTGACTCAAGTTGAAAATTCTTACGCAAAATTGATCGATCAATTTTGCGTAAGAATTTTCAATCGATTCTTCACACGAAAAGATCTAGGTTCGCTACAATTTACTAAGTAGTCACCCAGTAGTTACTAAGCAAGTACTTAGTGGATCGGTGAGTTTTTGAGTGACTGAAATAATCCCTAAAAATTAGTTATTGTAACCGAGGAGCCGCATGGATAAGAAAGCTTCAGTTGTTGATGCTGGCGCGGATCAGCTAAAGATTTTAGCTAAGCGCAGAAGCAAGCCGGTTTGCATGCCTTCGACGATTCAGTTTATTCGTAACGAGAATGCCTACTCCGGGCATCTGGTATTATCAAATAGCGTTTTCAAGTGTCACAGATCGACTTGTAAGACAATCGATAAAAAGTTCTGGACGGTAAAGACCTCACCCATTCTGTTCTCTGAGCAGCGCTACGAAGAAGTAGGGATGAATGACTCCTTGAAGATTTCAAATGCGCTGCCCCTATACTTGTCTGGTTTGATTATTCATAAGTTGATCGAACCAGGTGAGACTAGAATCCGATTACGGATGACGCATCATGATCCGATGGGTGCGGCGGAAGAGTTGAGAAACTCGATGGTCGGGGCGCATGAGATTGAATATCAAGGCGTGAATTACCAGGTTGTGATTCATATGCCAACAGATGGCGTGCTGCAAGAAGGTGAGTTTGTCATTGCTAAACCCGGCACGCCGCACGTCATTCTCGATTTGGGTTACTTAACCAATCTCATCACCGCTAAAGATGAGGACGGATCGAGAATCAGTAGTACAGCGGGTAGAAACGGCGTGAATAAACTCGCCAAGTTGATCCGGCAGAGTCGTCAGTTCAAAACGACCCCGGACTTGCTGGCCATCCGACACGCTCTTCGCAATTATCAAAAAATAGAGAATGAGTCACCGGAGTACACGATGCCCTGCAACATCGAGGGCGTGAAAGACTTGTTCCCGCTGTATATGGAATACCTAGAAGATTGGCTGAAATGTGCGATGGCTGAAGCGTTATATGCGCGCCATCTAAGTACAGGACAAAAGTTTTAGAACCTGTAGATACTGCTGATTGCGGCTTTCTAGATTGAGCAAGATTTGTCTGAGATGATCAAACCCTGTGCGGAAGATACTCTTGGCTTT